>NZ_JACJKS010000001.1 GCF_016901695.1 Mordavella massiliensis
TGAAGAAATAGAAAAGTAGCGGAAGCCCTGATAAACACTGGGTTTCCGCTACTTTACATTCATGAGCGTGCGGGGGCTCGAACCCCGGACAACTTGATTAAAAGTCAAGTGCTCTACCACCTGAGCTACACGCCCGCATCTTATAAAACTGGGCTAGTTGGATTCGAACCAACGAATGCAGGAGTCAAAGTCCTGTGCCTTACCGCTTGGCGATAGCCCAACAGCCCTGATGGGCGAAGGTGGATACAGGGATTCGAACCCTGGGCCTCCAGAGCCACAATCTGGCGCGCTAACCAACTGCGCTATACCCACCGTAAAACTATCTGTTACCGGGCCTTCACAAGGCACTATAGACTGACCCGCCGCAGACAGATGACATGTCCGCTGTGAACGTGTCAAACGAGCCTGGGGGGATTCGAACCCTCGACCTACGGCTTAGAAGGCCGTTGCTCTATCCAGCTGAGCTACAGACTCATTTCTCTTCCCCGGCCATCTGCGCGATGGCTCACGGAAAAGCGGGTGATGGGAATCGAACCCACGTATCCAGCTTGGAAGGCTGGTGTTCTACCATTGAACTACACCCGCACGATCGATCGGGGTGACAGGATTCGAACCTGCGGCCTCCTGGTCCCAAACCAGGCGCTCTAGCCAAGCTGAGCCACACCCCGGCAACCTCGATTTTTCATGCACACTCACGTGGCACGACAATAATTATATCCGAACCATTCTGCAATGTCAACAAGTTTTTCATTTTTTTGAAACGCCCCTACGGCAGGTACCGGATCTCATAGGCGGCCCGTCCGTCCGCGTCCATGTCCATCACGATGTAGCTGGGCCGGCGCCCCGTCTGCCTCGGGTAGGAGATGCTGCCCGGATTGAGCGTCACCAGGTCCGGCTCGATCGTCAGCGCCGGCTTGTGGGTGTGTCCGTACATGACGATGTCCGCTCCCCGCCCTCTGGCCTCCGCCTTCAGCCGCTCCTCATCCATGCCCACAAAGTACCCGTGGCCGTGGGTGATAAACACATGGTGCTCCCCGATCAGGAACTCCTCCTCCCAGGGGAGGTCGGAGAAAAAGTCATTGTTCCCGCTGACGATATGGACCGGGCACCCGGCCAGCGCCTCCACGTAGTCTTCCTTCCCTTCCACATCCCCCAGATGGATCAGCATATCGATCTGTCCCTCCAGCTCCAGGGCCCTCTCCAGGTTCCCGTGGGCCTTGTGGGTGTCGCTCACGATCAGTATCTTCATTTGCGTCCGCCAAGCCTCTCTTCCATGATCCTGCGCATCTTCCGAAGTCCCTCGCCCCGGTGGCTCAGGGCGTTCTTCACCTCCGGCGCAAGCTGCGCGCTCGTGCACCCGTACGCCGGGAGAAAGAAGATGGGGTCGTAGCCGAAGCCGTTGTCCCCGACGATCTCGTGTCCGATCTGGCCCTCCATGGTCCCCCGCACGACTTCCTCGCTGCCGTCCGGGAACTCCGCCGCGATGGCGCAGACGAACCGGGCCGTCCGCTCCTCGTCCGGCACCCCGGCAAGCCGCTCCAGAAGCGCGTTGTTCTTGATGTCGTAGGACGTGTCCGTCCCCATGTAGCGGGCGGAATAGATCCCCGGCTCCCCGTTCAGGTGATCGATCTCCAGTCCCGAGTCGTCCGCGATGACGACCGCGTCACGGTACGCCTCCATGCCGGCGGCAATGGCGCGCACGGCCCGGGCCTTGATCAGCGCGTTCTCCTCAAAGCTGGCCCCGTTCTCCTCCGGGTCCGCCTCGATGCCCGCCTCCTTCTGGGACAGGATCTCCATGCCCAGATCCGAGAGGATCTGCCGGATCTCCACCATCTTGTTCGCGTTGCCTGTGGCAAATATGATCTTCTTCATACTACTTACCGCTTCCTTCTGTCTTATTTTTCCGCGGCGGCTTCGGACCCGGGAACTGGTAGAAATAGGTCTTCAGCATGCCGTTGTATATCTTCCGGTTCTTCTGTGCCTTCCGCCCGAAATACCGCTGGGCATCCTCATAGCTGGTGATCATGTAGGCGGACCAGCTGTCCAGCCCGGCAAAACTCTCCCCGAACGCCCGGTACAGCTCCGGCAGGTCTTTTTTGTCCTCCAGCCGTTCCCCGTAAGGCGGGTTTGTGATGATAAACCCGTACTTCTTCGGGTGGCGCAGGTCCCGCACATCCCGCTCCTGGAAATGGATGAGATGGTCCACGCCTGCCTCCCTGGCGTTCCGCCTCGCCACCTTGATGACGTCCCCGTCGATGTCATAGCCCTGGATATCCGTCTCCACATCGGTCCGCACCCGGGAGGACGCCTCGTCCACCGCGTCGTACCAGGCCCGGCGGGGAAGCAGGTTCGTCCACGCCTCCGCCGTAAAGGAGCGGTTCATGCCGGGCGCGATGTCCGCCGCCATCATGGCCGCCTCGATGGGAAAGGTCCCGCTGCCGCAGAAGGGATCCACCAGGATCCGGTCCCTGTTCCAGGGCGTCAGCAGGATGAGGGCTGCCGCCAGCGTCTCCGTGATGGGCGCCTTGCCGGCCACCTCCCGGTAGCCCCGCTTGTGGAGGGACACGCCGGACGTGTCGATGCCCACGGTGACCACATCGTTCTTCAGGAACACCCGCAGCGGGTAGGCCGCCCCGTCCTCCGGAAACCACTCCCTGTGGTAGTGGTCCTGGAGCCGGCGCACCATCGCTTTTTTCATGATGGACTGGATGTCCGAGGGGCTGAACAGCCGGCTCCTTACGGACGCCGCCTTGGCCACCCAGAATTTCCCGTCCTCCGGTATGTAGTCTTCCCAGGGGATCTGCCTCGTCCCCTCGAAGAGTTCGTCAAATGTCCGTGCCGTGAATTCCCCGGCCTTCAGAAGCACCCTCTCTGCTGTGCGCAGGAAGATGTTCGCCCGGCTGATGCCGGCAGCATCCGCATAAAAGGACACCCTGCCGTCCTCGGTCCCGGCGATCTCATATCCCAGATCCAGGATCTCCCGCTTCAGGACAGCCTCCAGCCCAAAGTGGCAGGGCGCGATCAGTTCTATCGTCTTTTCCATGTATCTTCTCCATCCGCCCCGGCCGGCGCGCGTCCGAAGGGCCGTTTCTTCCACTAACATCTTAGGGTCAAACGCAGCTTTTGTCAATGCAGAAAAAAGGGAGGCCTCCCCTGCGGAAGCCTCCTGTTTTCTCCTAGTACCTGTCTGCCGTGTCCGAGCAGCCGCTCTCGGATGCCCTGTTCCCGGATGTGTTCTTTGCGGTGTTCTTCGCGGACGCGTTTCTGTCGTAGGCGCTCTTCGCCGCGTTCCTGTTGTACGCATTCTTTTTGGACTCGTAGGCGTTCTCAGCATTTGCCGTGTTCTTTGTGTTGCTGTAATTCTTTGCCATATTCCATTCCTCCTGTTCATTTGGTACAGCTTTAGTGTGTCCCGGAGGATGGCATTGTATGTATGGGAGTACACATTAAGAAATTTTTAATTTTTTCCTTGCTTTTTCCAGCTCCCTATATTATACTAAGTCATGTAGAAAGGACACTTTCTACAACCCCTTATTAATTATTTATACTCCCCTCAAAAGACCGATGGCTCCCCCATCGGTCTTTTACCGTTTCCGGGGGAGCCATCTTACATCTGTATCTTTTCTTTTTTCAATAACGGCCGGTCCGGCCGCACTCTCACCGTCTCGTCCCGCCCAGCAGCCGGAAGATGAGCACGATCAGAAGGAGCGGCACCAAAATGGGCATCAGCAGGCTGAAGATCCCGCCGATCACCGCGATCACGAGAAGGAAGATCCCGATCACGCCAAGCACGAGAAGGAGCTTCTTCCACCAGGTGTCGAAGCCAAAGACATGGACCGTTCCGCCGCTGCGGGCAGCGTCCTCATCCCTGGCGCCGTCACCCCGGCCGGATGTGCGGGGACCATCCTGATCCTGCCCGCGCTCTGCAGCCATGCTGATGATCGACCGGGCGATGACCCAGGGATCGCCCAGCTCGGCCGTCACATCCGCCTCTGTCCGTCCCTTTCCGGTCTCTTCTATAATATAGGAATCATAGTACGCCACATGCTCCTGCACAGTCCTCCGGTCCAGTTCGCCTTCCAGCGCCTCCCGCAGACCTGTCAGAAATTCCTGTCTCGTCATCTCCTTCATCCTCCCTGCCCGGTCCTGCCTTCCCGGTTCTACACTTCAAAGAGCAGATCGCCGTAGGACGGCATGGGCCATGCCTCCTTGTCCACGATCATCTCCAGTCTGTCCACCGGCGCCCGCAAAGCTTCCATGGCCGGGAACACCTCCTCGTGGTAGTATCTGGCCTGGGCTTCGCCCT
This sequence comes from Mordavella massiliensis, assembly GCF_016901695.1. Classification (GTDB taxonomy): domain Bacteria; phylum Bacillota; class Clostridia; order Lachnospirales; family Lachnospiraceae; genus Claveliimonas; species Claveliimonas massiliensis_A. The sequence goes on from NZ_JACJKS010000001.1 coordinate 4,307, forward strand.
CGTCCATGCCGGCAGCCGTGTCCGCCACTTTCACAAGCACATCCAGCGCCCTCTTTGTCTCTGCCAGCAGGCTGCTGATCTCCCCTAAGAGAGCCGCCTGTACGGACGGGTCCGCGCCCGCCTCGCGCACGGCGTTGACCGTGTCGGCCAGCGTCTTCGTGTACTTGATGACAGCGGGGATGAACTGCTTGCTGGCCATGTCGATCATAGTCCTCGCCTCGATGTTGATGGCCTTGGCGTAGTTCTCATACTTGATCTCCGCGCGGGACACAAGCTCTGCCCGCGTAAAGACGTGATACTTCTCAAAGAGCTCCACCGTCCCTTCGTCCACAAGGGCCGGGATGGCGTCCACCATGGAGCGGATGTTCGGAAGGCCTCTGCGGGCCGCCTCCTCCACCCACTCATCGGAGTAGCCGTTGCCGTTGAACACGATGCGGTAGTGCTCTGTAGCGTACTGCTTGATCAGGTCGTGGACTGCCTTTGGGAAATCATCCGCCTGCTCCAGAATGTCGCAGGCCCCGGCAAAGGCGTCCGCCACGATGGTGTTCAGCACGATGTTGGAGGCAGCCACGGAATCCCGGGAGCCCACCATGCGGAACTCGAATTTATTGCCCGTGAAGGCAAAGGGCGAGGTCCGGTTCCTGTCCGATGTGTCTTTCGCCAGATCCGGCAGGGTCCGCACGCCCGTCTGGAGTTTGCCAGTATTCAGGCTGTGGGTCGCCTCGCCTGTCGTGACAAGCTGCTCCAGCACATCCTCAAGCTGCTCGCCCAGGAATACGGAGATGATGGCCGGCGGCGCCTCGTTGGCCCCCAGCCGGTGGTCGTTGCCCGGGTCTGCCGCGGACTCCCGCAGGAGCGCCGCATGCTCGTCCACTGCCTTGAGGATGCAGGTGAGCACGAGGAGGAACTGGATGTTCTCGTGGGGCGTCTTGCCCGGATCCAGCAGGTTCTTTCCCTCGTCCGTTGTGAGGGACCAGTTGTTGTGCTTGCCGGAGCCGTTGACACCCGCGAAGGGTTTCTCGTGGAGCAGGCACTTCATGCCGTGCTCGGAGGCGATCCGCTTCAGGGTCTGCATCACGATCTGGTTGTGGTCCACCGCCACGTTGGCTTTGGCATAGATGGGAGCCAGCTCGTGCTGGGCCGGCGCCACCTCATTGTGCTGCGTCTTGGCCGTCACGCCCATCTTCCACAGCTCCTCGTTGACATCCTTCATAAAGGAAGCGATCCGCTGCCGGATCGTCCCGAAGTAGTGGTCGTCCAGCTCCTGCCCCTTTGGCGGCATGGCGCCGAACAGGGTGCGGCCTGTGTAGATCAGGTCTTTTCTCTCATGGAACTTCTTTGCGTCCACCAGGAAGTACTCCTGCTCCGCGCCCACGGAAGGCGTGACTTTCCGCGCCGTCGTGTTGCCGAACAGGCGGATCAGGCGCAGGGACTGCTCGCTGATGGCCTCCATGGAACGCAGGAGAGGCGTCTTCTGATCCAGCGCCTCGCCGGTGTAGGAGCAGAAGGCCGTGGGGATGCACAAGGTGGCTCCCGCCGCGTCTTTGCGCACAAAGGCCGGGGACGTGCAGTCCCAGGCTGTATAGCCCCTCGCCTCAAAGGTGGCCCGCAGGCCGCCGGAGGGGAAGGAGGAGGCGTCCGGCTCCCCCTTGATCAGCTCCTTGCCGGAAAAGCTCATCAGGACTTTCCCGTTCTCCATGGGGGCTGAGATAAAGGAGTCATGCTTCTCCGCCGTGGTCCCCGTCAGGGGCTGGAACCAGTGGGTATAGTGGGTCGCTCCCTTCTCGATAGCCCACTCCTTCATCTCGTGGGCGATGACGTCCGCAGTGGCAAGGTCAAGCTCCTTGCCCTCCTCGATCATCTTCTTCAGGTCCTTGTACACTTTCTTGGGCAGGCGCTCCTGCATGGTGGCGTCGTCGAAGACATTCTCGCCGAAGATCTCTGAAATGTTCACTAATTTCTCGCTCATAGACAATCCTTTCCTCCTCGTATTCTGGCCATAGGCATGCGGGAAACCCGTGTTTCGCACATGACTATGACCAGAAATAAAAAGGTACTCCGGCCCTCGCGGGCCGGAATGCCTTTCTTCCTGTGTCAGTGTATTGTTTTCTTAGGCTTTTCCTACAGAGCCGAACAGCTCCATCTTCTCCTTTACAGTCGCCATGATAGCGTCTGCGCCGGGTTTCAGGAGTTTACGCGGATCGTAGCCCTTGCCCTCGAGATCCTTGCCGGCCTCGATGTACTTGCGTGTCGCGTCCGCAAAGGAGAGCTGGCACTCTGTGTTCACGTTGATCTTGGCAACGCCGAGGCTGATCGCCTTCTTGATCATATCCTCCGGGATGCCTGTGCCGCCGTGAAGCACGAGAGGCATCTTGCCTGTCAGCTTCTGGATGGCGTCCAGCGTCTCGAAGCTCAGTCCCTGCCAGTTGGCCGGATACTTGCCGTGGATGTTGCCGATGCCTGCTGCCAGCATGGTCACGCCGAGGTCAGCGATCATCTTGCACTCGTTCGGGTCCGCGCACTCGCCCATGCCGATCACGCCGTCTTCCTCGCCGCCGATGGAGCCAACCTCAGCCTCAAGGGACAGGCCCTTCTCTGCGCAGACTGCGATGAGCTCTTTTGTCTTGGCAACGTTCTCCTCGATCGGATAGTGGGATCCGTCGAACATGATGGATGAGAAGCCGGCCTCGATGCACTTGTAGCATCCGTCGTATGTACCGTGATCCAGGTGGAGCGCTACCGGAACGGTGATGTTCAGCTCCTCGATCATGGCCTTCACCATAGCGGCAACGGTCTTGAAGCCTGTCATATATTTGCCGGCGCCCTCAGACACGCCCAGGATAACCGGTGACTGCAGCTCCTGCGCTGTCAGAAGGATGGACTTTGTCCACTCCAGGTTGTTGATGTTGAACTGGCCTACCGCATAGTGGCCCTCCACTGCCTTTTCAAGCATTTCTTTTGCTGATACTAACATGATTGTCTCCTCCAATTCTTATTTTGCCCCGCCCGCAGGCGCCCCCGCGGATACGGCGCAGACTTCGCTTTTTTCATTATAGCTCATCCGTAAAAAAATAACAATCTTTTTGTTAGCAGCACTGATGCGTTTAGGATTTCAATAATAGATCCCGCAAACCTCCCGTATTTCATCCATAGTTTTCATAATCGATATGCTTGCCTGGACCGGCATGATGGAATTGCTTTTCTCGCCATGTATATACGATTTCTGAAATGCTTCCGCCTCATATTGATAGCCATTCCCCTCAATGGACGATATATAGGTTTTCTTCAGATAATCTTTCATGGCTTCCCTGTCTTTTTTTACCCAAAACATCGTATCGGGTCTCCAGAAATACGGGATGACAAGTTCTCCACTATCTGTTATGATTCTGACACAGTTTGACAGTTTCTTTTCGATTGATACTGTCAGATCCACATCACATCCATTCGGATAATGCAAGGTCACAAATGTAGTTAGATCTATTCCATCTTCATTTTTCCTTGACCAACCATGTACCTCATCCGCATTTTCCCCCAATATCCACTGGGCAAAATTAACGCCATATACTCCGACATCCATCAGGGCTCCGCCGCCAAGCGCTTTTTGATATAGTCTCTTCTTGGTATAATCTGCTTTTTCGCCGAATGAAATCTGCATGTAATGCACTTTCCCGAATTCCCCTTTCCGCAGCTTCTCCTGCAGTTCGCAATTAAGCGGAATAAAGCGCATCCACATAGCTTCCATCAGCAGAACATTCTTCTCCCTTGCCTTCTCCTCCAAACAGCATAATTCCTTATAATTCATGGTGATCGGCTTCTCGCACAGAACCGCTTTCCCATTTTCAAGAGCCATTGCTATATTGCGAAAGTGCATGGTATGTATTGTACCTACATAAATGGCTTCAATGGCATCATCTTTTACCAATTCCTCATAACTATTATAGTATTTCCCAGCTTTAATTCCATATTTATTTCCGGACGCCGATGCAACCGCCCCGACTAATGCATCCGGAGTATTTTCTATTCCTTTAGCAAACTGCGAGGAAATAAACCCTCCTCCCATAATTCCCCATGTAAATTTCTCTCCCATGATACGCCTTCTCTCCTATATTGACTTGGTGTCATATCATACCAGATCTTAAAAAGCCGCGTAAAATAATTTTGATCTCTATACCCGGTCCTGCTCGCAATGTCACCAATGCTCATATTTGTGTAAATAAGTAATTTTTTCGCCTGAGCCATCCTTACTTTGTTTAAATATTCCATAAAAGTAATTTTCATATATCTCTTAAACATTTTACAGAAATAGGAATAACTTAGAAAAACATATTCCGCCGCATCTTCTGTCGTAATCGGATACATATAGTTCTTATTCACATATTCAAAAACGCGTTTCATACGTTCTTCATCATTTTGGTTCCCTTCAACGCTCCTGTCCAGATCCGCCTCAAATTCCTCGGTTTTTCTGTAATACCACACGATCACCTTATAGAAATCCGCCTTAAGCATCATTTCATAGCCGCTTTTTTTCTCCTCTGCCTCATTTAATAATTCATGCAGGATAGAAATAAGATAGTCTTCTTCCCGGACATCTATGTACGTTGGATATTGTATCTTATGGTTAAGCAGAGCCGAAATATATTTCATTTCATGGCCGATCCCTCCAAGAGTATATAAAATATCTGCATCAAACTGGATGCACAATATTTTATGTTTTTCATGATTAATAAAATCCGTATAATGCTCCTCTCCCATATTAATAAAAATTAATGTTCCCGGCTCTGCAATTCTCTCCTGTCCATTTATAGAAACACGGACCCGTCCTTCCAAAATATACAAAATTTCCAAATATCTGTGCCAATGCAAAGGAGAAGAATATTCGTGCACAAAAATTTTAAATGACCCACTGTTATTTTCATTAAACACCAGACGTTCCTCAAATCCTTTTGGCATATATCTTCTCCTTATCAACCTCTCAAACTATAGTATTTTTTTCATTACACGCTCAATATAGCTCTTGGCTTCTCCTATCGTTTTTTCCGGTTCCAGATAATGGCTGAGTTCGAAGGAAACCGTCCCGTCAAAACCTGCTTGCTTCAACGACCGGAAAGTCGCCTCCCAGTTATTCACTCCCTTCCCCGGCGGCAGCGCATAATTAAACATGCCATCCCCATCTCTCATATGTACATGGAAAACCCGTTTCCCAAGTTTTTGAATGACAAGGGGCACATATTCCCTTTGAATCATGTGCCATGCAACGTCAACATTAATCCCAAAATCTTCATCCGGAATGTAATCGAACATCCTCATCATGGCGTCAGAGTTTCCAACTATAACATTCGCGTGTCCTTCGATATTAAATCTCATACCGTAATCCCGGCATATCTCCAGACACTTTTTTAATGTTTTCATGTACTGTTCCCATATTTTTTCACCATCATACTGTTCGGGCAGCTTCATATTCTGTGTCGCTTCCGCAAATGGCGCCCCTCCTGCAAACGGCGCCCAGTAATTCGGCACATAGGACACCTGACATCTAAAGCCGTTAATCCAATTCGAAACCATGTTGATCATAGGTGCACCTAACCGGTATCCGATTTTTACCATTTTTTCAAAGTCCGCAATACTTTTCCTCCTGACTGACTCTTCCATACTTGCAAGTCCCTGCGTCAATTCTGTATAAATTGCAAATTGGGAAATTTCCATATTGTATGACTGGATCAGGTCCTTCAGACCGCGGATTGTATCATCCGTATAATATTGCTGTACGTCATAAATATTATGTGCGATCAGTTCTATCGCGTCAAAGCCCATCCTTCCTATTATGCGTACAGCATCTTCATAGGGTGCCTGATACTGTGGAGCCGTAAAGCACCACGCGGCACATCCGATTTTCATATCTGACACACCTCCTATAATACCTGTCTCTCGCCAGTTGAAGCACTTTTATAAGCAGCAAGGATCGTCTCTACAGACTTTATACCATCATAACCGTTTGTTACCGGTTGAAGGTTCTCCAATACACAATCTGCAAAATGCTTTTGCATCGCATAAAAGCCGTCTATTTCTTCATAAGGGTAGTCCTTCCACTGTGTTTCCCCTTTACGCACAATCTGAAATCTGGGTGCCGCATCCTTAGCCCAGGTAACAAAAATCGTCCCCTCATCGCCATAGAGCTCAAATTTGTCATAGCATACTCCTTCCGGGGCAATCGTGGAAAACGACCAATGTCCTTGCGCCATCACACCATTATGATATGTAATATTTACGATTGCGTTTTTTTCCGGACCCGATCCCACTTCCACATCTACCTGCGCGTCTATCGCCTTCACTTCCGAGCCGGCAAGCCATCTCATCAGGTCTAAATGGTGTACTCCCAGATCAGCCAGCGCTCCCCCTCCTGCAAGAGAAATATCGCCAAACCATTCTGTTTTGGGATGATAAAAATCTCCTATCCCAGAGTGAGACATCTGTGCTTTCATCATTTTTAAAGTTCCGATATACCCTTCATCTACACAGCGCTTCATAGCCTGACAATATCCACGGAACCTTTCAAAAAAGCCCGATTGCATAATAACGCCGTTTTCCTCAACCGCTTTACACATCTCTTTTGCATCTTCCATCGTTATTGCAAAAGGCTTCTGAGTCAGAATATGTTTGCCTGCTTTCGCCGCGTCTACAACAATCTGCTTGTGCATATAATTGGGAGTGCAATTATAGATCGCATCAATATCTTCCTGCTGCAGCAAAAGTTTGTAATCTGTAAACACTCTTGGTACATTATATTTTTCCGCAAAGCTGTTAACATTGTCCTCAACGCGGTCGCATACCGCTACTAACTGTGTATTTTTCAATTGACTCGCCGCCATTGCCTGGCTTTCTGCAATCGTTCCGCACCCTATAATTCCTACACGTAATTTTCTCATTTTTTACCTCTCACTCTTTAATCGCTCCCATGGTCAGTCCCTGGGTTATATTTTTTTGAAATGCTATAGAAATAAATACAGGTATCACTGTCGCTATGCAACCTGCTGCCATCATCATCCCGTAATCAATTCCAAATTTGGAAGTAAACTCTGACAGGGCTACTGTGATCGTTTTATTGGATTGAGAATTCATAAAAATCAGCGAATACATAAATTCATCCCACGCCATCAGAAATGCCAGGATGCCGACAGCCGTCAACCCAGGCTTTGCCACCGGTATAATCACCCGGACATAAGCTCCAAACCTGGAACAGCCGTCCACCATCGCTGCCGCCTCCAGATCTCTGGATATAGAGCGGAAATATCCACTCATAACCCATATGGTATATGTCAACGTAAAGGACACATACACCAACACAAGGCATATAAGGTGATCGATCACTCCCATTTTTCTAAACATAATATACAATGGTATTAACAACGAGATAGATGGTAATAACTGGAAAAACAAAATTAACATTAAAAGCTGGTCCCTGAATTTAAAAGCAAGCCGTGCAAATGCATATGCCGCCATACTTCCGACGACAAGCGAGACCGCTGTTGTAATACCGGAAACGATAATACTGTTAAAAAGCGCCCTTTTAAAGACTGCTGCCGGCGAAGAGACGATGGTGCCTTTATTGAGTATTGTCTCTGAAAACATAATATCTTTATATCGTTCCCAGGTTGGTTCATCCGGGAACCATGATGCTGACATATCCAGCAGATGACTCGTAGAGCTTATACTTGAAATAAACATCCAGATCAGCGGCAGCAGAGTCCACGCAAGAAAGACACAGCTTCCTAATATTAATAAAAGTTTTCTTATATTTTTCTTAGCAAAACTCTTCTTCATACCTCATCCTTCTCAGTAGATATTGTCTGCATTAAGTAGCTTTTTATAAATTATGGCAATTCCCAGTGTGATCAGCGTTACTACCATTGCCAGCGTTGAGCCGTATCCAAAATCCAGGGCGCTGAATGTCTGGTAGTATGTGTAATAACTGATGGTCATTGTGCTGTTGCTCGGACCGCCCTGCGTGAGAACATACACAATATCAAATACCCGGATCGCCTGCGCTGTTCTCATGATCAATACAACCAGCAGCATTGGTTTTAAAAGCGGGAATGTAATCTTACAGAAAGATTGCCAAAACGATGCTCCCTCCAATTTCGCAGCTTCATAATGTGACGGCGGAATAGACGACATGCCGGCAAGCAGCATAACCACAAATAATGGAAGCATTTTCCATGTGTCCGCTACGATAATTACATTGAGCGCCAGCTTAGGATCACCAAGCCATACAATTGGATCTTCTATCACCCCAATCCCAAGCAGAAGTTTATTCAGCGCCCCATAGCTGGCATTCAGGATCCAGTTCCACAACTGCGCGTTTACAACAGTTGGTACAGCCCACGGTGCAAGCATAACAGCCCGCAGGATCCGCTGACCTCTAAACGGGATATTTAAGAAGGTAGCCACGGCAAAACCCGCAATTGTCTGAAGTAAAAGCGAACCTGCCACAAAGTACATTGTCACTTTTATAGCATTCCAAAATTTCGGGTCTGAGAACACTTCGACATATTCCTGTACTCCGACAAATCCTTTGTTTATCCCGGTAAACACATTATAATCTACTAACGTCAGATAAACTGTATAAAGCAAAGGGTACAGCATCAGGCCAATAATTATAATCAGCGCCGGGGATATCATGAATATCCCCAGCCGCGCTTCTTTTGTCATCAATCTCCTTTTGTTCTTCATCCCGGCCTCCCCCGCAGTCTTTCCTTACTCCGTGATCTGACTTGTCACCTTCTGCTGCAGTTCCTCCATGACATCCTGCGGTTCTGCCCCATTCGCCATCACCTCATGCAGCGCTTCCTGCACCATGGTACTCCATTCCTGATACTGCACCAGGATCGGTCTGAAATGCGCAAATTCATACTGTGGATAAGCCATCTCCAGTATAGGGAACTCGCCAACCAGTTCTTCATCTGCATAGAGATCTTTAAGCGTAGGCATCTGCGAGACACCGCTCAGGAAATCTTTTTGTACATCCGGATCGCATAATAATTTCAAAAATTCAACTGCCCATTTTTCGCTTGCGGTAGTAGACACAACTGCAAATCCACCCCCGCCTGCAACACTTCCGCTGACAGCGTTTTCTGATCCGGGAAGCATCGTCATTCCAACTTTCCCTGCTACTGCGGATTCTTCCTCGCTGTTAGTTGTCGTCCAATAGGAAGACCAGCCTGTGACAAAGGCAACATCCCCAGCCATAAACGTATTCATTACATTTCTATCGGTATACGTGATAGATGCCGGATCCAAAACTCCGTTCTGCAGAGATTCTTTTAACCAGTTGACTGCCGCTACTGCGCTCTCCGAATCCAGTTGCCACTCTCCGCTCGCTTCAGCATCGTTTTCCCTGTATTGTCCTCCAAACCCGTACAAAAGGGAAGTAAAATCACATGTCAGACCTTCCGACTGGCTTGCTCCCAGTGCCAGTCCATATTTTACAAGGCCCTTTTCCTGCATATCCAGCGACATTTCTGTCAGTTCATCCCATGTACTTGGCGGCTCGCTGTATCCGGCTTCTTCCAGAATTTCTTTGTTGTAATACAACCATTTAGCATCATTTCCCGTCGGGATCCCGTATTGCTTGCCATCATACCTCAACTGATCCCATGCAATGTCTACAAACTGACTGCCAAAATCATCATCCAAATAATCGTCCAGCGGAAGGATCAATTCTGAGTTGGCAAATTCAGCCGGCCACACGGTATCAAGAGACACAATGTCCAACTGGCTGCCTCCAGCTACCATGGTCATGATTTTGTTATGCATATTGTCATACGCTTCGGAAAGGAGTTCAATCTCAATTCCCGTCTCCTCTTCAAAGGCAGCAACCGCATTTTCCATAGGACCTGTACCTTCAGAACTCATAAGAATCACCAGCTTGTCAGGCTTGTCATCAGGATCTTCTGTTTCCTGTGTATTGTCTGTCCCGCCGCATCCCATGCACATTCCGCATACAAATGACGATACTAAAAATACCGATATAATCCTCTTCTTCATACGCCTCTCCTTAACTTATAGAATCTTCTCTACTTGTTACAGCCTTATTTCATCTACTGACAATCCAGATGAAATAAGACATTAATTCAGAAAGCTTTCTTTATCTGCTTTTATTATAGCAATCGCGTTTTATGACTGTCTATTTACTTTCATATCCCTTATTAGCACTGTACTATCCTGTTTGTAGTTTTTTTCTCTTGCATTTTCATTGTTAATTATTTATTTTACTGTTTTTCGTCTTTTATTCATCGATATATTATTTTTTTTGTTTTTATCAGTTAATTCCAGCCATTATATTCCTAATTATTATCACTGTATTTTCTCACAAAAAAAACATCCTCTCCTGTGGCTAAAGAGCCACAGAAGAGGATGCATGAAAGAATCCGGTTATTCTCTTATCAGATTAGCTGTTGTATACGTTCAGATCGATCTCTTTCTCCTTCGCGTTTACGATGACGTTGGTCGCCGCGTCGCCGATTACGTTCAGCGGCAGGAGCGCCATCTCAACCGGCCGGTTGATGGCTACGACAAGGGCGTAGGCGATCATGCACAGGTCGGATGTCCAGCCCATACCGGAGAGGATGGTCACGATCAGGGTCGTGCCTGCGATCGGGATGGCCGGGCAGCCCATGGCCGCGCAGATGGAAAGGAAGGCCACAACGATCAGGTTGGCAGGCGTCACGTCGATGCCGGCGCTGGTCGCGATGAAGGTCACGGCAAACATATGCATGACTGTCGTACCGTTCATGTTGATGGTCATACCTGTCGGCAGAACAAAGCTTGTGATCTCCTCACTGCAGCCCAGCTCGTCCAGGTTTGTCCTCGTATTCAGGGGCAGGGTAGCCGCAGAGGAGTTTACAGAGAACCCAAATACGCCGACCTTGGCGATCTTCTTTAAGAACTTGATGGGGTTCAGTCTTGTGGTGAGCCAGATACCGATGGGGTACAGCGTCACAACGAGAACGAACAGGGTGATCATGGCGCCCACGATGTAAGCTGCCGCTGGTGCCAGGTACTCTGCGCCGTAGATGGCGAAGGTGCGGGATACAAGGCAGAAGATGGCAACCGGGCCCACCTTGTTGATGAGGAAGGTCAGGTAGAAGTTGATGACCTCGCTGCCGGCCTCCAGCACGTGTTTCAGGGGATCTGTCTTCTCCCCGAGCACGTTCATGCAAAGGCCGATCACGATCGCCACGACTACGACTGCCAGGATGCTGTTGTTGCTGCTCATGGACTCGATGATGTTGGACGGAACGGCTGTTATGATCGTTCCAAGCGGGTTGAACTGCTCGATGGTGGCCGCCTCGGTGACCGCCTCAGCAGGCAGCTCTACGTTGAAAAGTCCGGCCGTCTTCATAGCATAGGCCACAAGACCTCCGAAGAAAGCGCCCACAACGTAGAAGCAGACGAAGCCGAGTACCGTGCGCCCCGCGATCCGGCCCAGCTTTGTGGAGCTGGAGATGCTGCACATGGCAAGGCTCAGGGAGCACAGTACAAGCGGCACGATGGCTGCCTGCAGGCCCCGCATGAAGAGCTGGCCGATGATGTAGAAAAGTCCAAGGGCGGCAGTGCCGTCCGCTGCGGTGATATCCTGGAACAGGATCTTGTTGATGATGTCCCATGTCCCCTCATTGCCGGAAGCAAGCATGCTGCTTCGGATAAACATGAAGATAAATCCAACGATCAGTCCGCCGACCAGAGCGATCATCATCTTCTTGACAACGGACATCTGTTTCTTCTGTGTCTGTGTATTACTCATATTTTCTTCACTCCTTTACGATACGTAGTTTAGAGATGTCTGATCTCAATTCCCTCCTGCGCGAATCTCTCGCGGATCCTCTGTACAAACGCCAGGGCCTTCGGGCCGTCGCCGTGCACGCAGAGCGTGTCGCCCTTGATGTCCAGCTCTTTTCCGTTGATGGACGTCACTTTGCCCTCCTTGATCATGCGCACGCATCTGTCGATGGCGATGTTCTCGTCTGTGATCATGGAGCCCTCCATCTTCCTCGGAACCAAGGAGAGATCGTCCATGTAGGCCCGGTCCGCGAAGATCTCGGACGCGGTGCGAAGTCCCCTGCTCTCGGCGATCTGTCCCAGGACAGCGCCTGCGCAGTAGTACACGATGAGGTCCTTGTCCACCTCGCAGATGGCGTCCACGATGGCTGTGGATACCTCCTCGTCATACTGGCACTGGTTGCCCATGGAGCCGTGGGGCGCCACGTGCTGCAGCTTCATGCCGTAGGTCTTTGTGAATGCAGAGAGCGCGCCGATCTGATACTTCACGTAGTTCTTGATCTCAGCGGGCGCCAGCACCATTTTCCTGCGGCCGAATCCCATCAGATCCGGATAGCCCGGATGCGCGCCTACCATGACGCCTCTCTCGCTGGCCATGCGGACCGTCCTGTCCATGACCATGGGGTCGCCTGCGTGCCAGCCGCATGCCACGTTGGCAGTTGTCACGTACTTGATGATCTCTTCGTCTCCGCCCAGCTTGTACGCGCCGAAGCTCTCGCCCATGTCACTGTTCAAATCCACCTGATACATAGTTTTTCCACCCTTTCTTTTTGTGATTTTTGTGATTGATTTATGCATTGACCACGTTCTGTGGTTTGCCTTCTACATAGCATTTCAGATTGTCCACCGCAATGTTCATCAGCCTCTGCCTTGACTCCTTCGGGGCCCAGGAAATGTGGGGCGTGATGATCACATTCTTCGCGCCGATGAGCGGATTGTCCATCCGGATGGGCTCTGTGGAGACCACGTCCACCGCGGCTCCCGCCACTTTTCCGCTGTCCAGTGCGTCGCGCAGATCCTGCTCCACCACGAGCGGTCCTCTGGAGTTGTTGATGATCATGACGCCGTCCTTCATCTTTGCGATGGTGTCCTTGTTGATGATGCCTTCCGTATCCGGGAAGAGCGGGCAGTGCAGGGCGATCACGTCAGACTCTGCAAGGAGTGTGTCCAGATCCACGTAGTGGCATGTCTCTGTCTCCAGCTCCGGGCGTTTGAACGCGTCGTAAGCCAGCACCTTCATGCCAAGGGCCTGGGCGATCTTGCCCGTGTCCTGCCCGATGCGGCCGAAGCCGATGATGCCCATTGTCTTGCCGTCCAGCTCCACGAGAGGATATTTCCAGAAGCACCAGTCCGGATTGCTCGTCCACTCGCCTGCCTTCACCGCGTCGGAGTGCTCGCCGATGTGGTGGCACAGCTCCAGGAGAAGTCCGATGGCAAACTGGGAGACAGCCGCCGTCCCGTAGGTCGGGATGTTGGATACCGGGATGCCTTTTTCCTTGGCCGCCGCGATGTCCACGATGTTGTAGCCCGTGGCCAGCACGCCGATGAATTTCACATTCGGGCATGCGTCCAGCGTCTCTCTTGTGATGGGGGTCTTGTTCGTGTAGACAACCTCCGCGTCGCCGATGCGGGCCACCACGTCCTCGGCTTTTGTCCGGTCGTACACAGTCAGCTCTCCGAACGCCTCCATGCCCTCCCAGGAGATGTCTCCGGGATTTAATGTGTAGCCGTCTAATACTACGATCTTCATACTCATTTCTTCCTTTCTTCTTTCTGCTTGGTTGATGGGTGTCTGTATATAAAACTCACTACAGTTCATAGTGCCTGTCTATAAAATCCGTGCTGAACATGCCGCTCTGGAAATCCGGATGGTTGAGCACGTCGTAGAGGAAATCCAGGTTCGTCGTCACGCCCTTGATCCGCAGCTCGCCCAAGGTGCCGATCATCTTGCGGATGGCGCTCATGCGGTCCCTGTCGTAGGCGATGATCTTCACGATCATGGAGTCATAGTAGGGCGGGATGGTGTAGCCCGGATAGATGGCTGTATCCATTCGGATCCCCGCTCCTCCCGGCAGGTGCGCCTTCTCGATCTTTCCCGGGCAGGGCATGAATCCGTGGAGCGGATCCTCCGCGTTGATCCTGCACTCCAGGGCGTGTCCCCGGAAGACGATGTCCTCCTGCGAGACGCTTAAGGGAAGTCCTGCCGCCGCGCTGATCTGTTCCCGGATCAGGTCCACGCCGGAGACCAGCTCGCTGACCGGATGCTCCACCTGGATCCGGGTGTTCATCTCCATGAAGAAAAACTCGCCCGACTGGTCCAGCAGGAACTCGATGGTCCCGGCATTCTCATAGCCCACCGCCCTGGCCGCCGCCACGGCTGTGGCGCATATCTCCTCCCGCAGGGCCGGCGTGATGAAGGCGCAGGGCGACTCCTCGATCATCTTCTGGTGCCGTCTCTGGACGGAGCAGTCCCGCTCTCCTAAGTGCACCACATGTCCGAACCTGTCCGCCATGATCTGCACTTCGATATGTCTGGGGGACTGGACGTACCGCTCCAGGTACATGCTGCCGTCCCCGAAGGCGTTCACCGCCTCCTGCTTCGCCGCATGGAAGAGGCCCGGGAACTCCTGCCTGTTCCAGGCAAGACGCATGCCCTTTCCGCCGCCTCCGGCCGATGCCTTGATCATCACGGGAAAGCCGATCTTCTCCGCCTCCGCCAGGGCTTCCTCCTCCTCGTAGACCGGGAGGTCCGTCCCCGGCACCACCGGGATGCCGGCCGCCTTCATGGTCCGCCTGGCCTCGGATTTATTCCCCATCTTCTCGATCAGGGCGCCGGACGGACCGATAAAGGTAATGCCGTACTCCTCACATTTATCTGCAAACTGCGCGTTCTCAGAGAGAAAGCCAAACCCCGGATGGATGGCCTCCGCTTTTGTGGCAAGGGCCGTGCTGATCAGCCGGTCCATGTCGAGATAGCTGGCCGACGGGGCCGCCGCCCCGATACAGACGGCCTCATCCGCAAGCCTCACATGCATGGCGTCCGCGTCCGCCTCCGAGTACACTGCCACGGTCCGGATGCCCATCTCCCGGCAGGCCCGGATGACCCGCACGGCGATCTCTCCCCGGTTTGCAATCAGTATTTTCCGAAACATAGCCCGCTCCTTCTTATCCTTCGATCACGAAAAGCGGCTGCGCGTATTCCACCAGATCCCCGTCTCTGACCAGGATCTCCGACACAACGCCGTCGCATGCCGCCGCCACATCGTTCATCATCTTCATGGCCTCGATCGCGCCCAGCACCTGGCCCTGCTGCACCCTGCTCCCGACTGTCACGAGGGGCTCACTCCCCTCCTTGTCCGAAGCATGGAAGATGCCGACCAGCGGCGAGCGGATGATGGTTCCCTCCTGGATGGACACCTCTTCCCTCACCTGCGCGTCCTGTGCAGGCGCTTCTGCCTGCGCCGGCGCCGCCGGAAGGGGTGCGCCCGGGGCGGCCGCTTTCCGGATCGTCAGGCGGAAGGCGCCGTCCTGCACCTCGAGCTCCGTCACGCCGGATGCGTCCACTTCATGGAGGAGTTCTTTGATCTTTTCCAGTTTCATCGCTTCCCCCTCCTTTTCCTACTGTCCCAGGTACCGCTCCAGGCCCTTCAGCTCCTTCTGCTTCCGCAGGTACAGCTCCTGCGCCAGCTGGATGCCGACCCGCACAAAGTGAACCCTGTATCCGGGCTGCGCCTGTGCCAGCTTCGGCAGGTCCACAGAGATGACTGTGCCGATCTTCGTGTAGCCGCCCGTCGTCTGCCGGTCCGCCATCATAATGATGACCTGCCCGTTGGTGGGCACCTGGATGGAACCGAAGGCCACGCCGTCTGTCAGGATGTTGCCGTCCTTGATGTGATGCAGGGGCTCCTCCCGCTCCAGGCGGATGCCCATGCGGTCCGACTCATTGGTGACCGTGGCCCCGTACCAGAAAAATTTTCTCACTTCTTCTTCCGTAAATGCGCTGTCCTGGGGGCCCGTCACAACCCGGAGGGTGATCTCCTTCTCCGGGAATTTCTCCGGCTCCAGCCTGCGCAGCTCCATCTTCGGGAGGCTTGTCTTCGGGTTGCAGAAGCCGATCCGGTCTCCCTTCTCCAGCTTGCGTCCCTCTACGCCGCCCAGCTTATTGCGCATCAGCGTCGCCTTGCTGCCCATGACGACCGGCACGTCCAGGCCGCCGGTAAAGGCAATATAGGCGCGGCTTCCGCCGCTGGCTACGCCGAAGGCTAGGGTCGATCCCGCGCGGACCAGGACTGCCTGGTACATGGGGATGGGGGCGCCGTCCACGGTGGGGGATACGTCCGCTCCCGTGACAGCGATGATGTTATCTTTCTCAAACTTCAGCGAAGGCCCCATGAAGGTGATCTCCAGCGCGCTCTCGCCTCTCTTGTTTCCTGCCAGTATATTCGCCAGATAGAAGGACTGGGTGTCCATGGGCCCTGCCGGCGATACGCCGAACTGCTGGTACCCGAAGCGCCCCTCGTCCTGCACGGTGGTCTGTATGCCCGGATTTTCCACGATAATTCCCATACTATTTCACCGCCTTCTTCACATATGTCTCCAGTTTATAAGTTCCTTTCTCCACGTCCGCCCGGATCTGGTCGTACTCCTTCCGGCTGACCGGCTGGTACTTCACCCAGTCGCCTGCGTTCACAAGGAAGGGCTCCTCCTTGGAGTAGTCGCAGATGTTGCAGGGGGTGCCGGCCACGATGTTCCAGCCGCAGGGCTGATCGAAGGGGATCAGGTTGGACTGGTTCTCCGCCGCCACGATGGAGCGGCCGTTGATGTGCACCCTCGGCTCCGTCCTTCTCTTAAAGTGGAACGGCTCCTCAAATCTCGCCATGTATGCATGTCCGGGCGCCACGCCCAGCATGTATGCGTAATACTCATGGGAGGAATGCATGCGGATGAACTCCTCCACGGACACGTTCTCGAATGCCGCGCACTCGTCCAGATCCCACGCGAACTCCCTGTCGTAGCAGATGGGGAGCACCTTCACGATCTGGGATACTTCCTCCTTCTCCCCGCCCGTCTCACTGAGTCTCTTCTTTACCTCTTCCACCAACTGGCCGTAGAGGATCTTCTCCGGTCTGTAGTGGATCATCAGCGTAGCGTAGGTGGGAACCATCTCCGCGATGCCGTCCACGGGATCCGCCTCCAGTTTCTGCATCAGGCTTTTTACCCTTCCATTGACTTCCAGGCTGATCTCATCTCCAAGTTTTACATACAAAGACTCATCTCCGCCTGTCAGGAATTGTGCCTCCATGCCCTTCACTCCTTTCACTCATTTTGTTTTCTTTCGTTTTTGTGCGTTTTTACTATCTAACGCTCAAAAAATTTACGTTTCTTTATTGATTACAGCCAGTATAGCACACGGTTTTTTATGAGAAAAACAAATAATTTCTCTATCATATATTAACATTTTCTATTTTACGCCCCTGTTGTCAGGCAAATTCCCGGGACATATGCACAGCGCTCCCCTTTTCTCCTCTATTTGGACGATATCGTCCGCGTTTTCTATCATTTCTCCCAAAAACATGCCGCAGGCAAAAAAACAGCGCGCGGTTCCGCGCCCGCGCGCCTGCCATTTCCCGGTTATGAATTATTTCAGTAACAAATATTCATTGTTTCTATATCTTATATCTATCGCTTCCTCTTCTCCAGCTCGCCCCAGTTCCTCGCCTCCAGGTACTTCTCCAGCTTCTCCTCAAAGATCTGCACCGCCTTCTGGGTGGCCTCATTTGGATACCTGTGGCGTATCCGGTAGATTGTCCGCTCCGGCGGCGGGACGTCGTTCTCGATCCTGCTGATGTAGATCGGCTTCAACTGTGAGATCTGGTCTGCCACCGACGCCGGCATGATGGCCCACACGCCGTCCTCGTCCAGCATATTATAAAGAAGGGTAAAGCTGTCCACCCACACCTTGGGCTGCTCGCCCCGGCCGATCCTCTGGTCATGCCAGATGCGGAAGTTGCCGTCCCAGCTCAGGAAGATCTCCTCCGACGGGTCCAGCTCGTCCGTGTGGATCGAGAGCTTCTTGATCCTGGCGTCCCGGGGCTGTACGATGTACATCTTTTCCCGCAGCACCGGCTCCGCGATGATATTCTTGAAGTGGAGGTGGTGGTAGACAAACCCGATGTCGATCTCGTGGTTCTCCAGCATGCTGTACAGCTCATAGGAGTAGTGCGTCTCCGTGTGAAGGTTCATGGCCGGGTCGCTCTCCTTTAAGATCTGCCTGTACAGATCCATGAGGACCGCATTCATCGTATCCGTGCACCCGATCGTGAGGTAGAGCCTGTCCTCCCGGTGCTTCAGAAGCTGCATCTCCCTCCAGATGGAGACCCAGCGCTCCGCGATGGGGATGAACTCCTCTCCCTGGCTCGTGAGCTCGATCTGCTTGTAGCCTTTCTTCCTTGTGATGAGCTTGACGTCCAGCTCCTCCTCCAGGGATTTCAGACGGTGGCTCACCGTCGGCTGGGAGAGAAACAGGTTCTCCGCTGTCTTGCTTATGTTTTTTGTTTTTACGATCATCAAAAATGTCTCAATCTCTGCTATGTTCATCTGGTCTCCCATCGCCCTACCGGGCTTCTTTCTTATATTTTCTCTACTATATATGACGACACGGATTTCTCCGCGCTTCGCGCTCCCGAAATCCTGCGCCCTCCATCTATTTTTATATGATGACACGGATTTCTCCGCGCTTTGCGCTCCCGAAATCCTGAAAATATTCGAAATCCGCCCTGCCGGGCTTCTTTCTCATATTTTCGCGGTTGCCAAGGCCATGCGCTTTCATGTAAACATGAAGCGCACGGCTTTTGCAACCTGTCATCATATATAAAATATATTAATATTATACAATGAAATTCTTCATTTCACAATTTCTTCTGTGCATGTTATTATAAGGCCAAGCTAAAAACGATGGTAAATTCCTGACAGAAGGAGGAGAAACTTATGAACACAGAACATGGAATGTTATTCCCCGAGGAATATCAGAAACATCTGAAATCACAGTTCTGCTACGCGGACACGGACCCGCTCTACGGCCCCCGCCTCTTCTTTGAGAACTCCGGCGGATCTCTCCGGCTGCGCGCTGCCGTCGAGGCGAAAGCAGCCTGCGAGCAGTTCCCGGACTGCCCGGAGCGGAACTACGCGAGAGGCCTGAAGCTGGCCCACTACGTGTCCGAGGGCACAAAGGAGATCCTGGAGGTCATCTTTGGCGCAAAGAGCGGCGCTCTCGTGACAGAGCTCTCCGCTTCCCAGACAATGTTCCAGATCGTAGACGTGATCCTGGAGAATATCAAATGGGGTAAAAACGCCGTCACATCCTGCCTGGAGCATCCTTCCGCCCACGACGCGGTTGAGTACGCCTGCGCAAAGACAGGCAGGGAGTTCCGCGAGGTTCCGGCCAATCCGAAGACCGGCGGCATCGATGTAGACGAAGTCATGAAATACGTAGATAAGGATACCTGCCTTGTCAGCATCATGGCAGCTTCCAATATCTCCGGCAACATCATGGATATCAAAGAGCTTGTCCGCCGGGTAAAGGAAGTCAATCCCGAGATCTATGTGATCTCCGACGCAGTACAGCACGCCCCCCACGCAGTAGTGGACGTAGAGGACTGGGGCGTGGACGCTTCCAACATTGCCCCCTACAAGTTCTTCGGCGTGAGAGGATGCGGATTCGCCTATGTATCTGACCGCGTATCGACCATGATGCATCACAAACTGACCCTGAAAGACGCCAACGTATGGGCTCTGGGGACACCGACCCCCGGCAACTTTGCAGCCATGATGGCTGTCATCGACTATGTGTGCTCCATCGGCGAACATTTCATCCACAGCCAGGACAAGCGTGAACTGTTTGTGGAGGGCATGAACCGGATCCACATGCAGGAGAGAGCGCTCCTGTACCGCATGCTGGAAGGCACGCCGGAAGTACCGGGCCTGCGCCACATCCCTGGCGTGGAAGTGTACGCAGACATGGAGGATCTGACATGGAAGGATCTGATCATCGCCATGGGCATCAAGGGCATCGACTATCCGGAGTGCGTGATCGAATACATGAAGCGCGGCGTCACCGTCTTTGAGCGCGTGCGGAGCAGCATCTACTCCAAACGCATCGTAGATACACTCGGCATCCCGGGCGCGATCCGCGTATCCCCGCTCCACTGCCACGGCACAGAGGACATCGACAAGTTCCTGAAGATCACAAAGGAGATCTCCGAGGCAGTCGGAAACTAACATACGCTCCACTCTTTACTCATTTCATGATATACAAAAGGAAAAGCCGCAGGTGGGTGAAACCATCTGCGGCTTTTCCTTTTTATGTATTTTGCTTCTTAAATCTGTCTTACGCCTCTGCCTCTTCCGGAATCTCGGATGTGCAATGCGGGCAGCGCGTCGCTGCGATGTCGATCTCGCTCATGCAGAAGGGGCACTTCTTTGTCGTGGGAGCTGCGGGCTCCTCCTTCTTGCCAAGAGACACCAGCTTGTTCACACCTTTAAGCAGGCAGAACAGAACGAATGCCATGATAAAGAAGTTGAACAGGGATGAGATAAACGCGGAAGCGAATCCGGCCACATCCTGCAGGGTGTACATCTGTCCGCCTGTGCAGACATTCAGGAGCGGGTTGATAAAGTTATCTGTCAGCGATGAAACGATTCCGGAGAAAGCACCTCCGATAAGAACACCGACTGCCATGTCCATCATGTTGCCGCGCAGGGCAAAGGTCTTGAACTCTTCAATAAATTTCTTCATTTTTCTCCTCTTTCTTCCTTATATATTATACTAATTTGTCTATATTCCTTATGCGTATGTATACTCTCGCTCAGTCCGCATACCACTATACCGCAAAGTTGTTAAAAAAACAACATTTTTTTACATTATTAAGCATACAAAAATCAGCAAAATACAGACGCCTGCTTTTACAAATCTGTCAGAGTTTTTGTTGACTCTTTTATTTAATTATCATTGATGATACCTTCAGCATCTATCTCATCCACCGTATATGTCTTTCCGGATTTCAGAGATTCCATCCCTTTCATAAGTTCTGCATCCAGTTGCTCACGATTCATACCTCCGGCAGCCACGGGTTTTCCAGTCGGGAGACGCAAATCAAAGGGCATTCCATTTCTCAGGACAATCTGACTGTAAAGCATTTGGATAGCGCTGGACGGAGAAATTCCAAGCTTTGACAGGATCCCCTCCGCATTTTCTTTCAATTCTTTATCAATACGTGCGTAAATTGCAGATGTATTTGCCATATAAATCACACTCCTTTGAGTATATTATATATGTCATCGCTTGCAATTGCAAGCAAATGCAAGCATTTAGATCATATCAATTTTTTCCAGACCCTCTCCACCTTGCACATCCACCACGCCGTCACCCCGTTTATCACGATCAGCCCGCCGAGCAGAAACAGCATCTCCGGCACCGGCCAGTTAAATACAAAATATGAAAGCTTCTGCTCCATATAATACCGGACCGGCAGAAATGCCGCCATCCCCGCAGTCAACAGGAGCCCGGCCGTAAACAGACAGTAATAAGCGCCTTCATCCGCGATCAGCTTCCGTTTCTGTCTCTGCGTCATACCGATGCTTTCCATGATATCCAGTTCCCGTTTCCTGGCCAGGAAGCCTGTCACCATGATATTAAAATAATTGGTAAACCCGGCCAGCAGAAGCACGGCGCTGATGCTTCCCAGGATCATCCGGCTGCCCCGGATATAGGAAGACACCTCGCTCATCAGATCGGATTTACTGATGCAGAAGATCCCGGCTTCCCCGTTTTCTTCTTCCTCAAAGGATGTTTCCGTCATCCGGCTCCGTCTCTGATTCTCTTCCGAGATGATCCTCTGGACCGCAGCGTTTACCGCCGGCTCCTTTCCCGGATCAGCCGCCAGTTCCATGTACAGCGTTTTCTTTTCGGTCGGTATGTTCGCAAATCCTTTTTCGCTGATCAGAATATACAGGCTCCCTTCCGCTCCGTGCCAGGTCTGCCGGATATCCGGGAAACCATCCGCCCGGTTATCAAGATAGCCGCACAGGGAAAACTCTTCCGACTGCTTCATCGGAAAATCGCCTGTTTCCTCCTGCTCCGTCCGTTCCTTTGCTGTCATGCGGTTCCATCGGATCCGGTCTTCTCTCGACAGCATCGTCTCAAAGTAAATCGGCTCTCCCACGCTTTCCTGCGCCAGGTTTTCCTGCGCAGAGGACAATGCATGGTCATGGAGGATCAGGGCGCCCGTGCCGTTCTCAAAAGAATCCATATCAACCGCGAGATTCTTTTCCTCCACATAGTTTTTCAGGGACCGGATCTCCTCTTCTTTCAAAATCTGCACCACATCCGGCGACCACGTCTCGATCATTTCATGGTCATCTGCATTTTCGTGTGAGCTATCTTTTTCAAGGGGCCGGATCCCTTTTCTGGAAATCACCGGATAAAGGTAAGCACCCTCCATGATATAGGACTCTTCCGGCTTCACTCCATCCAGACTCATCAGTTCGTCTCTGACATCGGCGGAGATCGGCGAAAACTCGTCATAATCATTATCGTATAGGAGTTCAAGGCAGCTTCCTCCTGTCAGCATTGGATCCTGACCGGCGTCCCGCGTCTTATATTCTTCTCCGTATCCATTTTCGCGCCCCCAGGCACTGAACCGCCCGGCGATCAGGAAGTCCGGGCGCTGTTCGATCACATGGGAGTAATCGCTCCCTGAAGTGACCACATCCGCCCAGAGAAATGT
The DNA here is from genome assembly GCF_016901695.1 of Mordavella massiliensis. Lineage (GTDB taxonomy): Bacteria > Bacillota > Clostridia > Lachnospirales > Lachnospiraceae > Claveliimonas > Claveliimonas massiliensis_A. Next base: position 26,926 of record NZ_JACJKS010000001.1, read on the forward strand.
TTCCAGCCCAAGGAAAAGGGAGAGCACAGTCAGGATGAACCGCTTCCTGTGACCGGCAATATTTCTCCCTGCCAGATAGCGCATTTCCCCGGCAGGGCTCCGTTTCTTTTTTATGAAGACAGGGTCTTTTTCCCGGTGTTTCCTGCTGTTCCGGACAGACGCATCTGTATATCCGACGCTCTCCCGGCAGGACATCCCTACCGTCCTTCTGATCACCCCGGCGGATGCCGCCAGAACGATCCCGTCCGTGAAAAGGATCGACAGCAGAAGGATCGCCGGATGGAAAATATGCAGTCCTTCCGCTCCCCCGGTCTTTTCCAGATATTCCCCGCCCAGAACTGCCGGGATGATCCCCGCCAACAAAACAGCGGACAGCGCCGCTCCGGCCGCAGAACCCGGAATTATGATCCGCCGGATCTGGCTGTAATAGATCTTTGAAAGCTGCTTCTGTGTCGCGCCGATCGTATGCAGAAGCCCTAGCTGCCGGATGTCGCCCGCCATGGAAATCTGCAGTACATTGTGGCACAGAAAGAAAATGCCGCACAAAACGATGACCGCTCCAAGGGCCGCCATCCCATAGCCGCCCACCATACCGGACACCGCCTGATGCGCCGCCGTGTCGCTTACTGTGATCTTCTGGCCCGGATCGCTCATTTGCAGATCTTCATACAGACGGGTTTCCGTTTCCTGCCAGTCCAGCCGGTCCGCCTGGCGGAAGATCAGGTCCGCCTCTTCATCGGGCCGGATCCCCCAGTCACTCAGTTTTTTCTCCGAAACATACCCCGGCACAACCTCCCCGCCGTGATCGGTAAACCATCCGCTCAGTCGGAATGTTTCTTCTGTGCTCTGAAAAAGACCATAATAAACCCGCAGAGAAATCTCCATTCCCTCCTCTGGATCTGTAATCCCCAGGGTTTTCAGCGCACGCCCGGACAGCATGATCTCCTGTACCTGCTCCGGGTAGTTTCCATGAATCTCCGTATAGGCCGGGCAAAGGAGCGTCTCCCAGGCGTCCGCATCCGCCCACCGGATCGAACACACCGTCTCTTCGGTCTCCGCCGGTCCCACGGTCACGCATCTTCCGGCCTGCCTGATATAGCCTGCCGCCTTAAGCGCTGCATACTGGGAAGCATTTCCGTCTTCCACGACTCCGGACGCCGCCGTCCCGGCTGTCCGGATGGCATTCAGTTCTTCTGACCGGATCTTCCCGCAGGTGATCCCAAACACCATCGTCAGGGCGACGATACACAGGATCACGGTCCCGAGAAGAATCCGGTTTCTCCCTCTGGCGGTTCCAGCATACCGAATGGAAAGAAGGCGGATTGCACTGCGGGTGTCATTGGGGGTAAATTCTCTTCTGCGCATCGTCTACCCCTCCTGTCCGGAATCCCCGCCGTCACTGCAGATACGCCCGTCCGAAATGCGGATGATCCGGTCCGCCATCTGCGCCACCGTCTCCTGATGCGTGACCGCGATCACCGTCTGACGGAACCGGGACGCACAGGATCGCAGAAGTCCGGTCACTTCCATCCCGGTAACCGAATCCAGGCTGCCGGTAAATTCATCGGCCAGCAGGACAGCCGGGCGTGGCAGCATGGCTCTTGCGATGGCCGCTCTCTGCTGCTGCCCGCCCGAGAGGGTGCCAGGCAGCCTGTCCAGCTTATCCGCAAGACCCAGAAGATGTGTGATCTCTTCAAAAAGTCCCTCATCCACACCCTGTCCGTCCAGCCTCAGCGGAAGGACAATATTTTCATACACAGAAAGAGACGGGATCAGATTGTACTGCTGAAAGACAAATCCGATATTCCGTCTCCGAAATACGGTACGCTCCTCCCGGTCCATATCCTTCAGACTGCTCCCCCGGATCCAGACCCCGCCGGAATCCGGCACGTCCAGGCCGCCCAGCATATTCAAAAGCGTGGTCTTGCCGCTGCCCGAAGTCCCGACCACCGCGAGGAATTCCCCTTCCTCTGCCGTCAGCGAGACGCCGTCCAGCGCGCGGACTTCATACGTATCCGTACTATAATATTTCTTCAGATTTACTGCCGTTACCATATCCATAGCTGATCTCCCCGTTCATGTTTTTTTCTCAGTATACACAGCAAATCTTACAAAGTACTGACAACATGGTGACTGTTCACCGTCCCTGACGCCGCGTGCTTCACAGAGGCAGATTCACTTCGATCAGAAGTCCCTGCTCCATCCGCTTTGCCGTCACAAAGCCTCCGTGGAGACGGATGATCTCCCTTGCAAGATACAGGCCGAGCCCGAAGCCCTCCTGGACAGTCACCCGTCTGCCCCGGTAAAACCTCCAGAAGATCTGGTTTTCTTCCCCCGCCTCGATGCCAAGGCCATGGTCACGCACCTGAAACTTCGTAAACATTTCGTTCTGCTGCAGGGTCACCTCGATACTGCCGCCCGGTTTGCTGTATTTCACCGCATTATCAAGGATATTAAAAAGCGCTTCCCCCAGCCAGTTCGGATCATGGGCGCAGACTGCCCGCTCCGGCATACGGATCTGGAACCGGATCCCTTTCTCCTCCGCCCGGTTCTGGATCTGTCCAAAGACGTTCTGAACCGTTTTCAGCAGATCCGTTTCATCTTTGCGGATCTGAATGATATGCTGTTCCAGACGGGCCATCTTCACAAAACTGTCCACCAGGAAATGAAGCTTCCTCTCACTTTCTTCCAGTGCGGCCAGGTACTGCTGCCGTTCCTGACCAGTCTTGTCAGGTTCATCTCCCGCTTCTGTATTTTCAGCCGCGTCTCGTAAAAGACAGGTGTAGCTTTCAATATTGGCCAGAGGCGTCCGCATCTGGTGGGCGATCTCCGAGATCAGCTTCTGGATCTCATCCCTGCTTTCCTCCGCCTCTTTTCTCCTGCCGTCCAGCATCTCCTGGATCCGCACAAGCTGATTTTCAATCCGCGCCAGCAGAAGCTCATCCCCCGGAGCTGACACGCACAGTTTCCTGTCCGCTAATATATCTTCCGTCATAGCCGCCGCTTTCCCGAGTTCCTCCATGCGCAGCTTCCGCTGCCGAAGATACAGGATGCTTCCGCCCACGGCAAGTCCGGTCAAAAATGCAATGCATGCTATTATATACATTTTCCTATTCTCCCATACGGTAGCCCAGACCGAAGACATTCTTAATATACGACTGTCTTTCGCCCAGCTTTTTCTTCAGCCGGCTGATGGTTACGCTCACGGTATTTTCTTCGATAAACGCCCCGTCAATCCCCCAGATCCTGTCCAGGATATTTTCCTTTGTCAGCACCTGATCCTGATTCTCCATAAACAGTTCCAGCAGTTGATATTCCTTTGCGGTCAGAGCGATCTCTTCATCCCCGGAAAGCACCTGCTTCTTCTCCGGATACAGCGTGATATCCCCGCAGGTAAGCATGCGGCCTTCCCTGTTCGTTTTCAGGATCCGCTCGATCCGCTTAAGCAGCACCTTCATGGAAAACGGCTTTACCACATAGTCCTCCGCTCCCATGTCAAAAGCCCGCAGCATATCCCGTTCCTCATCCCTTGCCGTCAGAAAAACAGCCGGGACCTTTCTCACAGCAGTCAGTTCCCGGTATAGATCAAGACCGTTCCCATCCGGAAGGCCGATATCAATGAGCCACAGATCCAGATGATCCGCGGCCGCAGCAAAAGCGTCCTTGCCGGAATGCGCGCAGACAGTGTCATAGCCATTGTCTGTCAGAAATTTATTTAATGCCTGGTTCAGAAGGCGGTCGTCTTCAATAATGCCTATTGTCATAGTAATGAACTCCTCGCTTTGTCTGTCAATCAGACTCATTATACTTCAGGTAAATACTTATTTTTCCAGTATCTGCGGATCAAGAAGGAAGTCATAAATGTTCACAGTCAGGATACCATACTCATCGTAATATGGCTGAACGATGTCTTTAGTAACAATGATTTTCTTGAAAGAATCATCAATTTTTCTGAACGGTCTGATTTCCTGAGTACGCTTCGCTTCATCTGGCAGCGAGTATGCTGACTGGATATAGTATCTGGCAGAACCAAGATTGCATACAAAATCAACTTCAAGTTGTTTGCGGATAACCTTACCGTCCTGATCGCGCTCTGCAATCGGTATTACACCTACATCCACGCTGTAGCCGCGCATGCGCAGTTCGTTATAAATTACATTCTCCACAGAATGGGTCTGCTCGAACTGACGGAAATTGATTCTGGCATTGCGAAGCCCAAGATCGGAAAAATAATATTTCTTAGGAGTTGCAATATATGCCTTCCCTTTAATGTCATATCTTTGCGCTGATTCAATCAGGAAAGAGTCCTCAAAATAATCCAGGTATTTTTTAATGGTAGCAGAAGTGATTCTGGATTTCTTTACAGTCCTGAAGGTATTCTTCAATTTTTCCGGATTGGTCAGCGAACCAATGGCAGAAGAAAGAATATTCAGCAGATCTTCCAGTTCCCCGATGTTCTTTACCCGGTTACGTTTCGTAATATCCCGAAGATAAATCTCATTGAACAGATTCTGCAATGTAACCGCCTTATCATTTGCTTCCTCACGAAGAACCACAAGAGGGATCCCGCCATATAGCATATATTCAGACAATCCCATGTACTTATCCCCGTTGTAAATGGTCATAAACTCGGAAAAACTCAGTGGATACATATGAACCTCGTCGCCACGACCGGCGAACTCAGTAGCTATATCTTTGGATAGAAGTTTTGCGTTGCTTCCGGTCACAAATACATCCATATTATCTTTACGGAGATAACCATTCAGAACAGCTTCAAAACAATCCAACATCTGAATTTCATCAAGCAGCAGATAATACATTCCTTCACCTGCGACTTTAGAACGGATATATGCCATGAATTTTTCAGGATCAACTCCACGCTTTTCCCTTTCCATCTGAATAAGGCTTTCGCCAATCAGATAAAGATCATCTGCCGAATCGAAAGCAAAGCGAATGATATGATCAGCATCGACTCCGCTTTCCAGCAAGTGATGATAAAACAGATTATTCAGTAAATAGGATTTACCACATCGGCGGATACCGGTAATTACCTTGATCAAACCATTGTTCTTTCTTTTTATCAGTTTATCCAAATAAAAATCTCTTCGTATCTCCATCATCAAACCTCTCTGCGAAAGATTTTTGCAACATGTTGCACTTTTCTATTCTATTATATTTAAATGAATTTCAAAAATCAATATATCGGAAGGATATTAAAATAGATTTTTGCAACATATTGCATTTTTCTATTTTACAATCATATTATACGCTTTAACAGCAAATATTATCCCGCATTGTAAACATCCCATTTATCAAAGTGAACTCACAGTCCCCTTGTATTTAAGCCGATTCTACTATGCGTTGAGTGACTAATTTGCTGTTTGGTGATACAATAACCTCAATCAGGAGAAAGGCGGTATGTATGGACAATCAGAAATTTGGACAATTCATTCTCTCACTTAGAAAAGAGAAAGGTTGGACACAACTTGAATTAGCTGAAAAGCTCAATGTAACCGATAAGGCAGTGTCAAAATGGGAACGCGGGGTATCACTTAGATAAAGATACCACACTAATCCCACGCTGACTTTTGCTCAACTGATACAGCCGGAGGGCTGGATAACAAGAAAAGGCGGTATGCGCCCCGTGGAGGGGTAGCGTACCGCCTTTTCTTGTGGGGGTTTCCAAAGGGGGCAACGCCCCCTTAGGCACACGACTTTGCTTGCAAAGTGTAGTGTGTTATACCTGCTGGCGTGGCTGGCGGGGGAAACGGGGTGCGGTGCTTCATGCGCCCCGTTTGCTCCGGCAGGAAAACAGGCTGAATTTTTGCGAATGGGAATGAGCAAAAAATCGGGCTGTTTTCAGAGAACGGCGGCAGGTATATGAAAGCCCCCGTCCCTCGTCCTTCGCTCCGACTTGTGGACAAAGTGTCCCGAAGTGTGGCCACACTCCCGGAAAAGTAGCAGGACAGCAGGCAACCGTCAAGGCTGAAATGAACGGGTTTACACCCGGCCTTGACCGCCGCCTGCCGTCCCGCTGAATGGGTGAACAAGGCGGCCAATCCCTCAAAGTGCTTGGCCGCTCTCTTTTTGATTTTGGAGCATTTCTTTTCCCAAAATTGAAATGGGCGGGGAAGCCATTTTAGGGCTTTCCCGCCTTGATTACCCTTTAGCAAAGACGGGCGGGGCTGTCAACGGCGGCGCATGAAATGCGCCGTTCATCTTGACCGTTGACTGGCTCGGCTGGCTTTGCTATTTTTATCGAATTGCATATTGGTAAATTGCATTGATATGTACTTGGGTTTCCGTCTACAAACGGATGATTTTTAACAAGTCCAAAACATAGTCTTGCTGCTTTCTGTTGTAGAGACGGATATACATCCTCCCCGCCAAACGTCTGAAACGGAGTATTTAATGCGGACTCCAACAGCCCCTCATCTCGAAGGCCTGATGCTCCGCCCGTCTCTTTTATGAGTTGTTTATGAATCATAATAACCTGTGCTTTGGATAATCGGATCATTTAGCAAGCACCTCATAAGCCTGACGGTTCTTTTCAATCAAACGTCTGGAGATATCCATGACATCCTCATCCGATGCCATCTGCTCTTCCTCTGCTAATGAAAATTCCACTATCATATAACGCGGCACATTATTCTTTAATATCACAACCGAACCCTTTTCATCTACAAGCCGGGCCACTTTGGAGAAATTCTGGTTTGCTTCTGTAATGGAAATCAAATTATTTGTATCAACAATCATATTAATCCCTCTTTTCTTAATATTCTAACTATATTATATGCAAAAATAGGATAAATACAACCTATTTTTTAATCTCTAATCATCTAACCGCAGGAGGTATGCCCTGATTGATTACAGTCCTTTCTGGGAAACATCAAAGAAATCAAACAAGTCAACATATACATTGATCAACAAGCATCATATCTCCAGTTCTACGATTGATAAGCTGCGGAAGAACAAACCGTTGAATACTACAACGCTGAATAATCTCTGCCGTATTCTGGATTGTGATATTCAGGAGATTTGCAGATATATTCCGAGCGATACAGACAAGTCATGATAAAATTCATTTTACCAGCAAAAGCCCTGACAGTTTTACTGCTCATCAATCTCTTTCCATGCTTCCTCTATCGTCTGCACTCTGCCAGCCTCCATATCATGAATGGCATCATCCAGTTTTGTAAGAAGAATATCCATTGTATCATCCAATGTATAATTTCCTCCTTAAGTATTTTTGATTCCTCAATATCCAAACATATGTTTGATACACCATTTGATACACTTTTGTTTTCCAGACACGAAAAAAGCCCGTAAAAACGGGCTTTTCAAGTGACTCCGAGGGGAATCGAACCCCTGATTCCAGCGTGAGAGGCTAGCGTCTTGACCTCTTGACCACGGAGCCATTTTTTCACTGCCTGATTATAATATCAGACATCCAATCAGATTGCAAGTGTTTTTTTTATTTTTTTCAACTTTTTTCCCGGACCGTCTCCGGCAGGGAAAAGGGAGTCCCTAGGACTCCCCCTCCGGTCCGCCGTTTTCTTCGGATGCTGCTTCCAGCTCGCCGATGTGCTTCCGCGGCACCATGATCTCCAGCCGTTTCTGCAGGTTGCGGATCTCCACCACATCGTGGTCCCCGCCGAACTCGCCGTCCAGTGTCCACGGGATCTCCTCCAGCGACTCGAATGTCAGGTGCCCGCTCTTAAAGGAGTACATGTGCTTGCTGTCCGTCTGCTCCATCATCAGGGCTGTGATGATCTCCTGCAGCTCGATCGGGTTCTTCGGCATCTTGATGAGCGTCACCTCGAAGACGCCGTCGTCAAAGGCCACATTCTTCCCGACCATGTTGCGGAAGCCGCCCACGGACCGGGAATTGGTCACCATGCCGTAGATGAACTCATCCTCGATCGTCTCCCCGTCATGGGTCACTTTAATGCGGTAGGACGGGATGTTGAAGAGGCGCTTCGCCCCCTCCAGCACGTAGGCCAGATGTCCCAGCACATTCTTGGCCGTCTGGTTGGTCTGGTAGGACACGTCCGTAAAAAGTCCGAACGCCGCAATGTATACGAAGATATCCTCGTTAAACTGTCCCACGTCGCAGGAGAACGGCACGCCGTTCACCGCGTTGTCCGCCGCCGCCAGGATATCCCGGGGGATGCGGAGGCTGTGGGCGAAATCGTTGGTCGTGCCCGTGGGGATATAGCCCACCGGCATCCGGTGCTCCCGCGCCATCATGCCGGTCACCACCTCGTCGATGGTCCCGTCGCCGCCGCTGCACACCACCAGGTCATAGTCTTCTGTAAATTCCCGGATCTTCCGGTAGGCGTCGTGGTACGCCTGGGTCGGGTAGGCAGTCACCTCGTACCCGGCTTTTACGAAGATGTCAAGGATGTCGGACACCTTTGGCTTCAGGGCCCCCTTCCCCGCGTGGGGGTTGTACACAAACAGAAGTTTCTTCATCTGATCTTCTCCTCCTCACTCTTTCTTTATACGCATGATTTTATCTATAAAAAGAGGGCATCCTGCAATGCCCTCCCGTGTTACCTGTGTATGTATCTATGCCTGCTCTGAGAGAAATCTCTCCACACCGGCCACGGCTTCCGCCTCGTCCTCGCCCTCCGCAACAACTGTGAACTCTTCGCCTTCACCCATGCTCAGGCTCATCATGCCCATAATGCTCTTGGCGTTTACCTTCTTGTCAGCCACCTCAATGTATACACGGCTGGCATACTGGCTGGCTTCCTGCACAAGCAGCGCGATCGGTCTTGCGTCAAGACCGTCTCTCAGTTTCACGGTTACTGGTTTCTTGATCATAATGGTACCTCCTTGCCTTCCCTTAACTTGTCTGCCATTTCACTCAGCTTCCTGAGCCGGTGATTGACTCCGGATTTGCCGACCGGCTCCTCCAGGAGCTCTCCCAGCTCCTTCAATGACGCGTCAGGGTATGCGAGGCGTGTAAGGGCAACGTCGCGCAGGCCCTCAGGCAGTCCTGAAAGTCCCACCGTGTCGCGGATGTACGCAATGTCATCCCGCTGTCTGACCGCGGCGGAAACTGTCTTGTTAATATTGGCTGTCTCACAGTTCACCTTCCGGTTCACATTGTTGCGCATGTCCTTGAGAATGCGGACATTCTCAAGCTCCATCAGGGCAAGGGGCGCGTCCATCACATTCAGCACATCGACGATGCGGTCGCCCTCCTTGAGATATACGATGATATTCTTTTTTCTCCTGACGATGCGGGCGTCCAGTTCAAAGTCCTGCATCAGCCCGCACAGATACTGCGCGCGTTCCAGCGTATTACAGACAATCTCAAAGTGATAGGATTTCCCGGGGTCGCTCATGGAGCCCGATGCCAGGAAAGCGCCTCTGAGAAACGCTCTCTTGCAGCAGACCGCCTGCACGTTCGCATGGCGGACGGCCCGCAGACAGTCCCCGGACGCATACAGGAAGTATGCGCTGCTGTCCCGGTGCAGATTTCGGCGCACTGCTGTCCGGACAGCGATTTCATTTCCTATATTAAATGTTTTTTCGAGCAATGTAAAGCATTTTCTCACAACGGCAATATTTTCCGAGCGGACGCAGACGCGCGAAACGCCGTCCTCCCGGGTCTCCCACTCCCCGCTCATGTCCATGACCGCGGCCAGTTCCGCCAGCCGGCAGTGCCTGGCAGGCGGGCATGTCCTTGCCAGTTCTTCCTTTACTTTACCTGAAAACGACATAGCTATCTCCCTTTTGTCACTGCATCCTTGCCGATATCCCGGTGTTCGATCCGGATCCCGTAGTCCTTCTCCTCCTTGGCCAGCTCACCGTAGAGGGCGTTAGCCAGCGTGACGGACCGGTGCTTGCCGCCCGTGCAGCCGATGGCGATGACGAGCTGGGTCTTCCCCTCCGACACATAGTTGGGGATCAGGAAGCGGATCATGTCCGTCAGCTTCTCAAGAAACTGCCGGGCCGTGTCATTTGCCATGACATAGTCCCTGACCTCCGGGTCATTGCCGCTCTTCGGGCGCAATTCTTCTATATAGTAAGGGTTGGGCAGGAAGCGCACGTCAAAGACGAGGTCCGCATCCCCCGGGATCCCGTACTTGAACCCAAAGGAAAGCACCGTGATGTAGAGGTTTTTGAAGGCCTGGTTCTCCACAAAGATCTTGTGCAGTTCCGCCCGCAGTTCCCGGGTGAGCATCCGGCTCGTGTCCACAAGGTAGTCCGCCCTCTTCTTCAGGAAGGCCATCTGCTCCCGCTCCCGGCGGATCCCGTCGTCCACGCGGCCGCTGGCTGCAAGCGGATGGCTGCGCCTCGTCTCCTTGTACCGCTTGACCAGCGTCTCATCCGAGGCTTCCAGGAACAGCACCTCATACTTGATCCCCATCTGATCCAGCGCATCCAGGGACTGCTTCAGGTCCTCGATCCCCTGCCCGCTCCGGATGTCCATGCCAAGCGCGATCTTATTCAGTTCCGTGCCGGGCACCACGAGCAGTTCGCCCAGCTTCGGCACAAGCAGCGCCGGCAGGTTGTCCACGCAGAAATACCCCGCATCTTCCAGCATCTTCAGGGCTGTGCTCTTGCCCGCTCCCGACATTCCGGTCACAACGATACATCTCATGTCTAAAATTCTCCCAGTCTTCTCACTTCCGGCTCCAGTGTTATGCCAAAGTCCTCCCGTACTTTCTCCTGCACCAGGCGGATCAGTCCGTCCACATCCGCCGCCGTGGCGTTCCCGCAGTTGACGACAAAGCCGCTGTGCTTCTCGGACACCATGGCGTCCCCCACGCGCAGACCTTGCAGGCCCGCGTCCTGGATCAGCTTGCCTGCAAAGTATCCCTCCGGGCGCTTGAACGTGCTGCCCGCGCTCGGGTACTCCAGCGGCTGCTTGTCTGTCCTGCGCTGCTTTAAGTCCTCCATCTTTGCCCGGATCTCCTTCCCGTCCCCGCGCGCCAGCTCAATGGCCGCTCCCAGGACAATCCAGCCCTCCCGGGACGCACGGCTCGTCCGGTATCCCATATCCAGTTCCTCCCTGGGGATCTCGCGGATCTCCCCGTCCTTCGTCAGCACAGTGACAGCAAGGAGCACATCCTTCATCTCGCCGCCGTAAGCCCCGGCGTTCATGATGCAGGCGCCTCCCAGCGTGCCCGGGATCCCGGCCGCGAACTCAAACCCGGCCAGCCCGGCCCGCAGCGCCTCCGCTGCGATCTTCGCAAGAGATGCCCCCGCCTGGGCACGGATGCGCGTTCCTTCTATATTAATATCACTGAATTCTTTAAAGAGCTGGATCACTACGCCCCGGTATCCTTTGTCGGAGACAAGGAGGTTGCTCCCGTTTCCGATGATATAGTAAGGCGCCCCCTCGCTCCGGCACAGGCGCACCGCCGCGGCCGCCTCCTCCTGGGTGCGGGGGATCACGAAAAACTGCGCGGGCCCGCCGATGCGGAACGTGGTGTGGAGCCGCATGGGCTCCTCCCTTAAGATCTGCTCTTTCCCCAGTATCTGTTCTAATTTATATGCAAATTCCTGACTCATCATACAATACCTTCCCTGTGTCTTTCTGTTCTCTACTGCCCGTCCTCAGGCTCCTCGCCCGCCAGCTTCAGGATGTCCCGGATCTCATCCTCGGTCAGTCCCATCCTGCCGGCCACCTCTTCTACGTCCACCTTGCGCCCCAGCTCGTCCGTCATCTGCCGGATCGTCTCGTCCAGACGGGATACCTGCTCCACCATCCGGCGGTCCCTGCGCTTCATCTCGATCTGGGACGTGAGAAGCGCCTGCATGGCGCCGCGCGCTGCTTCCACCGCCCGGTCTTCCCCCTCCCGGGATCCGGCCATCACCTCCGCGAGAGCTGCATTCCCCTCCTGGATCAGGTCGCCCAGAAAGACCTCCGCCCGGTGCATCCGCACCGCCTCGTCGGCCACAAGCTGCAGGCAGCGCGCAAAGCGCTCCTCCTCCGGCGTCTCTGTGCGCATCTGCCTGACCTGGGCCAGGTAGCCGTCCAGATACGTCCGCTCCTCTTCATCCAGCTCGTCCTGCTGCCGCGGGGCCTGCTGCGCGGTCCCTTTCTCCGCCTCCCGGATGACACCGGGCCGCCTTACATAGCCCTGCACAGCCACCTTCTGGGAGAGGAGATAGTCAAAGACCAGGTCCATCTGCTCTTCGGAGAGATGATCCTCCGCAAAAAACGCTCTTGTCTCCCCGGCCGTCAGCCGCATGCCGCGCTCCTTTGCCAGCTTCATGATGCCGGCCAGCTTCTGCTGAAACCCTGTCCTGTCTGCCATATCCCGTCTCCTTCCAGATCTGCGGTGTCATGTCCGCTTCGTGGACATGATACCACAAATCTGCGGGAAATGCCAGCTTTACGAGACGATCACCGTCGGGTACCCGGCCCGTTTCAGCCGTTTCTCCATCTCAGCCGCCTGATCCAGCGTCCCGAACTCCCCCACCTGGACACGCTGGAAACCGTCCCCCTCCCGGATGTAAGCCGGGAAATCCTGCTCCAGCAGTTCGTTCCGGAGCCGCTGCGCATAGGCCCCGCTCCGGAAGGCTCCGGCCTGGACCCGGTAGAGGGGCCGGGCGTTCTCCGGCGGCTCCTCCTCTTCGCCGTTTACGCGGGTCTCCTCCACCAATCCGTTCCGGATCAGGGTGTCCAGGATCCCCTCCGCGATGGCCAGGGCGATATCGTCAAAGTTCTGGTCAAACAGCGCATTGTCCGCATCCGAGTTGATGAAGCCGGCCTCCACGAGGACCGCCGGCATCTTTGTCCGTTTCAGCACGACCAGGTTGGGCCTCGCCTCCACCCCGAGATCCGCGAACCCCACCGTCGCCAGCTCTTCGTCGATGGCCTCCGCGATCTCCAGTTTCAGGCCGGACAGGTCATAGACAAGGGACTCCACGCCGGACACCTCGTTATCGGCAGGAAAAGAATTCCTGTGGATGGAGATAAAGAGGTCCGCCCCGGATGCATTGGCCTCCATGGCTTTCTCGTAGGGCGTCTCATAGATATCCGTGGTCCGCGTATACTCCACGTCCACGCCCCGCTCCTGCAGGATCTCCCCCACCGCCAGGGCAAGGCGGAGCGTGTCGTCCTTCTCCTGCCGGCCCTTGTAGACAGCGCCGGGATCCCGGCCGCCGTGGCCGCTGTCCATCATGATCGAATAAGGCATAAAAATACCTCCTGCGTATGCTTTTTTGTTCCAGCATATGCAGGAGGGCCGTCTCCTGTTACGCGATCACAAGAGGCACTTCCATCTCTTTGGCGATCGCCACATTTTCTTTCGTTACTTCCCGGTCTGTGATGATCCTGTGCACTGCGTTGATGGGACAGATGACGGAGAGGTAGCCGCCGCCGAACTTGCTGCTGTCCGCCAGCACGTAGACTTCCTTGGAAGCCCGCAGGATGGCTTTCTTCACCTCCATCTGCGGTGTGGCGATGGACGTGAGCCCCGCCTCAAAGTTGATGCCGTGAACGCCGATGAAGCCTTTGTCCACATGGAAATGCTCCATATTCTCCACCGCGGTCTCCCCCATGCTGGCCGGCTGGTAGCCGCCCACATAGCCGCCGATCATGTACAGCTCCACATGGCCGAGACCCGCCAGCTCGTTGCCCACGAGCAGGGAGTTGGTCACCACCGCGATCCGCTTCTCCGGATGGCTCTTGATATGGAGCGCCAGGTAAAAGGTCGTGGAGGCGTCATCGATGATGATGGTGTCCCGGTCCTCGATGTAGCCGTAGGCTTTTCCCGCGATGGCCTTCTTGCGCTCCACATGGCGGTAGACGCCCTCGGCCCTGTACTTGCGGGCCATGTTCTGCTCCAGGCTGACCGCGCCGCCGTGGGTGCGTTTCAGCAGGCCCTCGATCCCCATATTTTTAATGTCGTTGCGGATCGTCACCTCCGAGTAGCCCAGCTCCCTGCTCAGATCCGCCACCCGGACTTTCCCCTTTTCTTCCAGTTCCCGCAGAATTGCCTGCCTGCGCTCTTCCATATCCTGTTACCCCCTTGCATGACATAGAATATATTTCCCCGGCTTTTTTACTGGGTCAGACGCACATTGTTGAGCCCGATGTGGCGCACCACCATGGTCATGACCGGCACGAACCGGCTGCCGAAGGCCTCCTTCGGGATGATAAACGCCTCGTCCTTCCCGTAGTAGATGCCGATGGTCTTGGGCGTAGTCACCGTGCGCTGGATCCGGCTCCAGTCATACTTTGTCTCCTGCTCGCCCTGCACCACGCGGATCCCCTCCTCCTCCGAGAAGATGTACTCTCTGGGATCCCGGTACTCCGGGTTGACTTTCATCTGCTTCTTTGCCCGGATCTTCAGCAGGATGGGCGTGTACACAAGAAAGGCCACGCCGGCGATCACGTAGAGGACGAACTGCGTGAAATTAATCCGTCCCGTGAACTGCATGACCGCGCCAACCACGATCACGCCCATGCCCAGCATGTTGACGAGAAAGCCGGACGCCTTTGAAAATGTATGATACAGAAGGAAGTCAAAGAGATGCTCCTTCGTCAACTGCACGTTCAGTTTTTCCATAAATACCTACCTCGTTTTTATTTTAAGAAAGTCCTCTTGATATGCACAATGCTATTGTATCATATCAGAGGACTTTTTTCACTTTTTTGTAACGAATTATGTGTGATTTTTTTCGTTTAGTTTCGTTTTTGCTTACTCTGCTGCCGGTGCCGGAACGCTGGAGTCAACTTTGTAGCGTGCCCAGCCCTCGGGTGAGTAGATACCCTTCTGCTTCTTCTGCATGTACTTGTCGAAGAAAGCTGTGATGAACGGGCAGAGGAACAGGGTTACAACAGAAGCTGTCGCGCACTGTGCGGTAGCCATGTCCACATACTGTGCCATAGTCGGATCTGCCTCGCCGACTGCCGCCGGTGTCATGGCGGAGTTCAGAGCTGTTGTTCCGATGGCTGCACCCATGGCGTTTCTCTCCTTCTTGGGAAGAAGCAGGTTGTTCGTGAAGAAGAAGATCACGGCTGTCGCTGCGGATACAAGGCCGAGAACGATGCCGGCCGCGCCCGCTGTGATGATGGTGTTCACGTCTGTCTTCGCGCCGATGGAGATCGTCATGAAGAAGGTGACGATGGGCTGTGCTGTCGCGCAGGCCTTCCGGAATCCGGCGTCTAAGTTACCCCAGATGAAACCGATGAGCAGCGGAACAAGCACTGCGATCAGGGAATCGAAGGGGATGGATGCAAGTCCTGTCGCTCCCAGGGCGATCAGTGTGAAGAACGGTCCGTCGTTCAGGGACAGGATGGAGATGGCTCCTGTGTCTGTCGCATTACCGAACTGGGCGGACAGGGAGATGTACAGGGATCCGTTGGAGTTCGTGATGGTTGCGATCCATACGAACGGGGCAATGCCCAGGAATCCTTCCGGTCCGCAGATCGCGCCTACTGCAAGGCCGATGATCACACCGAGGATAAACTTGGTGGCTGTCAGGGTCACGCCCTTATAGAGAGGCATGCCCACCTGCTTGATGTTGATGGCGGAACCGCAGACGATGAGGAAGAAGCCCATCATACAGGAGTTGCCTTCATAGAACAGGGCTGTCACATAGCCGCCGATCTGGTATGCCTGCGGGAAAAATGTGGCGATCAGCACCGCCAGCACCAGCGGGATGATGACAAGTCCGCCGGGGAGTTTTTTCATTTTGTTCAAAAGATCAAGATCTTTTGGCTTGTTTACTTCATTGTTTTCGCTCATAGCACTTTCCTCCAAACCTTACTTTTTTCTCATTTCCTTACTTTCTTGCCGCCTCCCGGAACAGACGGTCCACGATATCGCATGCCGTGTGGTCGTTTCCGGTGAGACCGCCCTTGCCGACGATCGGGAGCCCGTCGTAGCTGCCTACCAGCCTTCCGATGTCTGTCTGGGCAATCACATAATCCATTACTTCTATGCACTCTACACCAAGCTGGTAACACACATTGACCATGGTGTCGCCACCTGTTGTATAAAGTCCTGCGATCTTGTCTCTGCCGCAGATCTCCAGGATCCTGGAGATGATGCTTCCGAGTCCGGCATTGATCCGGTTGGCGCTCATGCCGCCCGCGTAATGCCGCTTGTTGTCCTCCTTGTCCAGGTTGAGGAGTTCGCCGTGGAGGGCTGTCTCAAAGAGGATGGCCCTGGGCTGGTCCGCGCTGTTCAGAAGCTCCACCGCTTTGCCCACTGCCTTCTCCACTTCTTCCACTGCGATGTCGCCGCCCTCGATCAGGCTGACCGGGTCTACGCTGACGCGCACATGCCGGGGATCCTGACAGAGCACCTCCATCTGCTTCTTCGTCACAGGCGTGGCGCTTCCGGCTGCGATGAGGACGGTCTTGCCCGTCTCGTCCGCCTCCGGCGGGATGTTGGGCTCCTCCTCCTGGATCAGGTTCCGGTAGTAGGCCAGCTTGGATGTGAACGGGCCGGGATCTACCGCCACCACATTCCACTTCAGTTCAATGCAGGCCTTGGCGATCTCTTCCACGTCCTCGATCGTGATGCCGTCCACGACGATAACCTCGCCGCCGGCTTCCCTCGCCTCTTTCAGGGCGTCCCGGATGGCCTCCTCGCCCTTCAGGACTTTGTCGAGGGTCACGAGTTTTACCTGGCGCCTCGTCTGTCCGGACAAAAGCCGCGGTATGTAGTTCTCCCTCACAGGCGTGCGCACATCCTGCGCCACCGGCGTATTGATGAGAGCCACGCCGTCAATGACGGAGTAGCCGCCCACCAGGATCCGCCTGGACTGGGGCATGGCCGGCACAACGACCGCCACGCAGTCATCGTCCACCACATCCATCATGGCGTCGATCTCCACGCCCACGCCGCCCCGGAGGGTGGTGTCGATCCGCTTGGAGAAGTATTTCACGCCCATGCGCTTCAGCGCGCTTGTGGCTGATCTCACTTTGTCATACGCCTCGTTTGCCGGAAGGGAGCGGCTGTTGCTGCTGATGAGGATGGCGTCCAGCTCATTGACTCCCTCTCCCTTTAAGGCTGCCTCTTCATTAAAAAATACTGCTGTCCTTGCTTTTGACCTTGCAAGAAGTACACCTGTTGTTGTCGCGCCCGTCAGGTCATCTGCCACTGCTCCGATTAATGGCATTATCTCTCTCCCCTTTCGTGCTGTTTTGCCGCGTACTCTGCTACAACCTTCGTGGACTCGATCAGGCTGACGCAGCCGGCAATGCCTTTTCCTGCGATGTCAAATGCCGTGCCATGGTCCACGGAACTGCGGATGAAGGGAAGTCCGAAGGTCAGTGTTACGGATTTCTCAAAATCAAGTGTCTTGCAGGCGATGTGTCCCTGGTCGTGGTAGAGGGACAAGATCGCGTCATACTTGCCGGATTTTCCGATGTGGAATACGGAGTCCGCCGGGCAGGGGCCCACACAGTTGATGCCTCTCTCCTTCGCAGCCTCGACGGCAGGTCCGATCTGCGTGATCTCCTCGGTTCCGAACAGGCCGTGATCCCCGTTGTGGGGGTTCAGGCCAGCCACCGCGATGAGCGGATTCTCAATGCCGACTTTCCGGAGTTCCTTGTCGATGTTGATCACATCCTCCAGGATCACATCCTTTGTCGCATAGTGGCAGGCGTCCACAAGAGACATGTGGCGGCTCACGAAGAACACGCGCAGCTTGTGGCAGGAGAACATGGTCAGCGCATACGGGGAATGGGTCGCATTCTGATAGATCTCCGTATGTCCGGGCTCTTTTACACCCACCAGCTTGATGGCGCCCTTGTGGATGGGAGCGGTGGACACGGCGTCTACTTTCTTCGCCATGCCGAGCTCGATGGACTTCATGATCCAGTCCACAGCCATCTGGCCGGCCAGCTTCTGCTCCTTGCCCCACTCGATGGAGTCTGTGTCGTAGTCGCCTGTCTCCAGGATATCCACTGTGCCGAACTCGTACTTCGCCTCAGCGGGATCGCTGATCTTGTTGTACTTCAGTTCCTTGCCGAGTACTTTGGCGGCCCTCTCCATGATAGCCTGGCTTCCGATCACAAAAGGACGGCAGCATTCATGGATCTCCTTGTCCAGCATGGTGCCGACAACGATCTCCGGTCCGATACCCGCCGGATCCCCCATTGTAATTGCCGTTACAGGTCTGAATTTCTCACTCATTTTCCTCTTCCTTTCGTTTAGGTTTCGATTACCTTTTGTTTATGGTTTTATTTTATTCCTCTGCATTTTCTTTTTCAACACCTTTTTGTATTTTCAGTACAAATATATATTCTGCTCTTTCCCTTTTTGTGCATAATTCATAAGGTTTTTGCCCTGTTTTTTCGTTTTCTTTCGTTTCTTCGTTTTGTTATTTTTTTGACATGTTTTATCGGGTAAAATGTTGCTCTTTTCTTTCATTTCATCTATAATAAAGGCAGCAAGGATTTCAGAAAGAAAGGATGTAAGACATGAAAAAGAAACTGTATTTCGGAAGCAACTTAAAGATGTACAAGAACATCCAGGACACGGTCTCCTACCTCCAGGACCTTGTCTCCCTCACAAAGGACATCAGCCGGGACGAGATCGAGCTCTTCATCATCCCCTCCTACACCACGCTGGAGAGCGCCACGAAGAACGTGGACCGCTCCTTCGTGAAGCTGGGCGCCCAGAACATGTGCTGGGAGGAGCAGGGGCAGTTCACCGGCGAGATCTCCCCTCTCATGCTGAAGGAGCTGGGGCTTGACCTCGTCATGATCGGCCACTCCGAGCGGCGCCACGTCTTCGGCGAGACGGACGCGGAGGAGAACCTGAAGGTAAAGGCAGCCCTCTCCCACGGCTTCACCGCCCTTCTTTGCATCGGCGAGACGGCGCAGGAGAAGAATTTCGGCATCAGCCCGGAAGTGCTGCGCACCCAGCTGAAAGTCGGCTTCCACGACGTGGATCCCTCCCTCGCGCCCCGCATCTGGGTGGCTTACGAACCGGTGTGGTCCATCGGCGTGAACGGCACGCCTGCTTCCGCCGACTACGCGGAAGAGATGCACAAAGTCATCAAGGGCTGCCTCCTGGAGATCTTCGGCGACGCGGGCGCTGACATCCCGGTCCTCTACGGCGGCAGCGTGAACCCGGGCAACGCCAACGAGCTCATCGTGCAGCCCTCCATCGACGGCCTCTTTACAGGCAGGGCCGCATGGCAGGCGGACAAGTTCGATCGTCTGATCCGGGATGCAAAGAAGACATTCGAGGATACGTACGGAAAATAAATACTGCAGCGCAAAAAAGGCGGCCGGCCAGGGGAACCACATCCCTCTGGCCGGCCTTTTTCTACTCTCTCATCGCATTCTCCACCGCGTCCATCCTGCCTAAGATCTTCTCCCGGACTTCCTCGGAAAGAAGCCTTTTGTTGTACTTCCAGTACATGTCGCAGTCGTTCTCCTTCAGATACTGGACGCTGTAGTAGTTGGTGTTCAGCTCCGTCACAAAGGAGACCATCTCCTGGCTGTCGCCGAACGCCTCCTCCATAAAGTAAAAGGCGTTGTCAAGCGCCCGGCCGGTCCTCTCCACGATCTCCTCCCGGACAGCCGTCTCCTTTTCAAACTCCTCTCTCACCCGCTCAAACGCCCGCTCTCCGTCCGCCGGGCCGGTCAGATGCTCCTCCTTCAGGATCTGCACATATCGGTCCAGGGCGTCGTTCACCCGCCGCAGCATGTGGTCCGCCTCCTGCGTAAGCCTCTCCTGCCGCCGCAGCTCCCGCCACTCAGCCGCCGCGCCGTCCGCCGCTTCCCGGAGGCTTCCGCCTGCTTTGTATGCCTTCAGCCATCCGAAGAGCTTCGTCACATACCGGTCCGCCAGATAGCTTTCCCTGAACAGGCCGGCCAGCTTGCCAAGGAGCATGCCCACCACGCTGAGCCGCTCGTCAAAAGCCGCGTATCCGAGCTTTTCGATCGTCTCCCGGCTGTACACGCCCTCCAGGATCTTCTCCAGGCCGTAATCCTTCCTGTACTTGGCGAAGAGCTCCAGATAGTTTGCAAAATCTTTGGCGATCTTCCAGTGCTGGATGTACTGGTGGACCACCTCCCGGTCCGCCTTTTTCCCCACCGCCTCGCAGGCTTTCAGAAATTCGGACAGATCCTCCCAACCGCGGGCCGTGGCGAACACGCGGCCGTCCACCGTGGTCTCCATCCGGTAGAAGCAGTCCTTATGGATCTCCAGGTAGGCGAGGATCGCCGGATGGATATCCGCCTCGTAGGCGTACTCCCGCCACACACGGTAGTTCTCCTCCACATCGATGCGCCGGATCCGGTCCAGGGTCACCACGTCGAACTCCCGCACGGATTTGTTGTACTCCGGCGGGTTCCCGGCCGCCACGATGATCCACCCCTCCGGCACCTTCTGGTTGCCGAACGTCTTGCACTGGAGGAACTGGAGCATGGTGGGGGCCAGCGTCTCAGAGACGCAGTTGATCTCGTCAATGAAAAGGATCCCCTCCGAGAGGCCCGTCTCCTCCATCCGCTCATAGACGGAAGCGATGATCTCACTCATCGTGTACTCGGTCACGGAATAGGTCTTCCCGCCGTACTCCTTCTCCCGGATAAAGGGAAGACCGACGGCGCTCTGCCGGGTGTGGTGTGTGATCGTGTAGGACACAAGGGCGATCCCGCACTCCCTGGCGATCTGCTCCATGATCTGCGTCTTGCCGATGCCCGGCGGCCCCATCAGAAGGATGGGCCGCTGCCGGATGGCGGGGATCCTGTACGCCCCGTACGCGTCCTTTGCCAGATATGCCTCTATGGAATCTTTGATCTCCTGCTTTGCCCTCTTTATATCCATGCCTTCTCTCCTTTTTCTCCGGAATGTATGATATCCTCTTCCTCCAGGACCAGCTTCACCGCCCAGGGCGGCACCTCCCGGTCTTCATAGTCCTCCCCCAGGAAGACGAACGCCGTCTGATAGGGCGGCATCCCGGACGGGTAAACGCCCCGCCCGTCCGTAAAATAGAGCAGCCCCTTAAGCTGCCGGAACTCCTTTCTTTTAAGCAGTTCCCCCACGTAGGCGAAGGCGGGCCGGAAGTCCGTGCCGCCCTCCCCGTGCAGTTCCAGGTGCTCCATATATTCCTGCAGCTCCTCCCGGCACGTGATCTTCCGGTCCGACCGGACCTCGTCGTCGCACTGGATGATGTGAATGTTCACATGCCTGAAAAAGCTGTCCGCCTCGCTCAGCACCCCGTACGTCTCCTCCAGGAATTTTTTCACCAGCTCCCCGGAGCAGGACATGGAAGTGTCCACGACAATGACAAAATCCTCGATCTTCTTCGTCTCCTTCCACTCCTGGGGCTCGATGAGGGGCATGTTCCCGTAGAGGGACAGGCCGTAGCTGTAAAACACATAGTCAAAGGAATCCGGATCCACCGAGACCTCCTCCCGCAGCACGGCAAATTTCCGCAGGAACTCCCGGTAGTCGCAGCGCTCCCTGTTCTCCACCTTCAACTGTCCCAGGAGTCCGCCCGCGGCAGAGGACGCCTCTTTGGAGAAGGTCTCCAGCTCCGTCTCCATCCGCTCCGCCTGGTCCTGCCAGCGGTTCTCGATCTCCTGCTTCCGCTCCGGATCCTCATCCGCCGGCCAGTACCGGTGGGTATCCGCCCGGAACTCCCGCTCCAGATCAAAAAGTTTCCGCTCCGGCAGAGCCTGCCGCTCAAGCAAGGCGCAGATCTTCTCCGCCGTCAGCACCGCCATCTCCTCCCCGAGACGCCGGTATGTCTCCCGGCGCAGCCAGGATCTTCCCCTCCGGACCGCGCGCACATCCATGCTGTCGATCACGGACTCCGCCGCAATGTCGCAGGCCAGGTCCCACAGGCGCTCATCCCGGCCTCTTCTGCGGGTCAGGTGGCGGAAGATGCAGTGCAGCGTCATGTGCAGGTACAGCCTGCGAAGCTTTACGCAGTCCTCCCGGTAGAGGCCGCCGATGGGGCCCGGATCGTAGTACATGACAAAGCCGTCCGTCCCCGCCGGGTCCGCGTCCGCATCCATCTGAAAGACGAACGCAGACAGGGACACATCCAGAAAGCGCATGGCAAAGAACAGCTCGTTCCTCGTCCAGGCGAGGATCTCCCCGCCGATGCCGGCCAGCCGCTCCCGGATCTGTCTGTCCTTTTCTTCCCGTCTGCTCACGCTTCCATCCGTCATAGCTCAAACACCTTTTTTTGCCCCGGAAAGAGCCGCCTGCGCTCATCCAGCAGAAGTCCCAGGATCTCTGTCTTCTTCTCCCGGGCTGCCGCGTCCACTGTCTCCTCCAGTCCGCTTTTGTCCCAGTAGCCGGCCCGCCCGAAGAGCCGGAGAAGCCCTGTCTCCTCCCGCTGCACGCAGACCCGGCCCGCGCAGGAGATATGCTCTCTCACATAGGTTTCATACTGCTCCTTCGCCCCCGCCGACAGCCGGCAGGGCCACCCGAGCCGCAGAGCTGCCAGCCAGGCTGCGTCCGCCTCGCTCTCCTCGGCAACCGCCCGCGGGAAAAGCCGGTCATAGGCCGCAAAATCCAGTTCTTTGTTGTAGAAGCACTGCCGGTAATCCCCGCCGGAGCCGTGGTAGTGCGTCTCCAGGATCCGGGCAGGCGTGTTCTCCACCGCCTCCTCGAAGTGCTCCGGGAAAAAGACCCGGGCTTCCCCGGCATCCCCCTCCCCGCGAAACACCAGCCGCACATCCAGAGCGTACCTCTGTTCATCCAGAATAAACTTGAGGGCTGATCTCATCCCGTCACGGAACCGGATCTCCAGCCGCTCCAGCCGGCAGCCGTTGAAGGCGCCGGATCCCACGTCCGCCAGGGCGTCCGAAAAAACCAGTTCCCTCAACCGAAAGCATCTGTAAAAGGCATAATTCCCGATCTGCTCCATAGAGCCGGGCAGGCACACCCGGACCGCCGCAGTCCTGGCGAAAGCATAGGCCGCCGCCCACCGGACCGGCTCACCGCACACCTGCTCCGGGATGCGGATCTCCTCCAGGTCCGGCGCCTGCTCCAGCCGGACGCCTCCCTTCTCCCGCCTGTAGCGGGCTCCGTCCAGGCAGATACCGTCCTGCCCGGGCACTGTTACTGTCTCCATCTGTCTGTCCCTGTCTACTCCTGCTCTTTTTCCTTCTTTTCTTCCATCTGCCTGCGCACCGCCTCATGCTCCCGCACCAGCTCATCGTGGAGCTCCAGGGAATTCCAGTGCATATTGGTGGGCGTCAGGGCCGCCTTCAGCGGGATCCGGATCCCCTCCCTGCGGAAGTAGGCAAGCATCTGGTCCATCTGCGGATCCGTCAGGCCGCAGATGACCAGCATCTCCCCGTCAAATCCTTCCCCGTCGTAGACCGCGTCCGTCCGGCTGATATCAGCGATGCCCGACATGGCCCCCACCGGCTGCAGGTAATCCTCTTTCCGCACAGACCGGATCTTGATCCCCATGAGGACGAAGATAAATTTTACCTTATCCGCCCGCTCTTTATCTGTAAAATTGTATAACAACACACTTCCTCTTACTGCCATAACACAACGCCTCCCTTTGCGTCTTATGCTGTTCCATCTGCTGCTTTCCCTTCCGGCATGCGAAAAGGCGGATGCATACTCTATATGATGTATGTACCCGCCTACTAGTATAGCAGATATTGCGCCTATGTGAAGGTTTTTTTGATCCAGTCCTGCAGGATCCGCGGAAGATCAGCGCCGGGATTTTCCAGAACCCCCAGGGCTTCACAAACCTTCGCCCCAGGACAGAGCCTTGCGATCTCCCGGCCAAAATCGCAGGACACACCGCCGCAATGGGAATAAAACGGCATAATCATCTTACCAGATAAATCATGTTTCGCCAGCCAGGACGCCAACGGCGGTGCTATATGGCCACACCAGTTTGGAGAACCCGCAAAAATTACCGAATATGGTTTTGGATTACTGGTCCCCGGCAATAAACGCGGATGATATCCTGTCTGTATTTCCTTTCTGACTTGCTCAAGCAGTTCCGGAAACGCCATCGGATATGGCTGCCAGGGATAGATCTCGCACCAGTCTGCGCCTGTAAGCGTTTGAATTTCCCGTGCGATCCGGTGTGTATGGCCGGTGTAGGAATAGGATACTATAAGATATTCCTTCATTTTTTCTGTTTCCTGCCATAAGACATACACTTACCGATGACATCGCCGGTGCGCAGGTACTCGTAGGTGGGCATTTCAAAGAGGACTGGTTTGAGGGCGCGGTAATTGATCCTGCCAGCTTCGTCCAGCACATTCTCCTTGGCATAGGTGGCGTCGATCGTGCAGATAAAGCTCTCAAACCCTTTGGTCTCATACACATTCTCCACACTGCATACCATGGTCACCGGAGCCGCCTGGATCATCGGCACACCGGTGTCGTCTACCACATAATCAAACAACGTGGATTTGTCCTCCTTGCTGCCGCTGACGCAGCCGGAGTAGTCCGCCTCCGGCAGCAGGGCTTCATCCACAAGATTGATGGAGAGTTTCTTATTTTCCTTGATGCCCTTGTTTGTATAGTGGGAGCTGGCCAGGCTGACCATCACATGGTCGTGACCGATAATGCCGACATGGCCGGCCAGCAGCCAGTTGGGCTTGCCGTCCACCATGGCTCCTACGATCACAAGGGGCGTGGGATACAACGCTACTGCATTTCCGATTTTCTGTTTCATGATCTATATTCCCTCCTGAAACATATGTGTTTTTATAGAATACTTTTTGATTTACGACAGTTCCTTGTTTTCATCCCGTAGTAGACCAGAAAAACAAAAGTCCCCATCATAGCAAGATAATCCAGATAAAACAGCAGGATCGGTTCGCTGAAATCCAGGAACACAAACCGGGTGCGAACCAGCATATACGTGAGCAGATCACGCCGGACAAATGCGGTCAATCCGTAAAGCGCAACCCCGCCGCTTAAAACAGGCAGGAGCACCTGCCGGATACGGGAAGGCTGACGCAGGCGCAGAACTTTGCCTGCAAGGCCCACGAACATTCCCCAGTGCAGACCAAAATGGAACGCCATCAGCACAAAACCCCAGTGGGACGCCGCCATGTGCAAAAGCCTGGCAAAGGACATCCCGGCCCCGGCCCACTCGTGCGCCGCATCGCCCCAGAACTGGTAGCCCATCAGGAACAGCAGCGCAAGCGTCATCAGAATGTCTATGCAGATTTTGCAGATTGCTTTTGGCTTCACTTGCATATCCTCCCGCTCCTGCTGTTATTTCAACCGGTTCCCAAGACTGTACGCCTGCTGGGGATATTGGGAGTGCTGCGTCATGGAAGGCGTGCCGCAGCCATAGCCAAGCACCATGCCTATATCCTCCAGGTTCAGATAGCGCACCAGGGTTTTATAATGGGCTTCCAGCGCCTCAAAGGTCCAGTCATCACTGTTCCAGGCCGCTGTCAGCAGGGCAGACTTCATGTGTTTGCGCTGGAGGGAACTGTTGAACGCGCAGAAGCGGTCGATCATGGTTTTTAACTGGGCGCTCATCCCGTAGTAGTAAAGGGGCGTGACAAACACCAGCATATCCGCGGCAAGGATTGTTTTGCGGACGGCCTCCACGTCATCCTTCTGCACGCAGGGTCCCTCATATCCGCAGTGGATACACCCCGTACAGGGGTGGATATCAGCGTGGGCTGTGTCCACGATCTCCACGCTGTGCCCGGCTTCCTCCGCCCCCTGACGGAAGCAGTCCGCCAGCAGATTGGAAGAACCGTTTTTGTTGGGGCTGCCCTCCAAAACAACGATTTTCATAGCAAGTGCCTCCTTTACTTCATTTCCTTTTCCCAGTAACGGATCACATCCAGCTTCATCTCATCAGCCAGCCGGT
Organism: Mordavella massiliensis; assembly: GCF_016901695.1. Taxonomy (GTDB): domain Bacteria; phylum Bacillota; class Clostridia; order Lachnospirales; family Lachnospiraceae; genus Claveliimonas; species Claveliimonas massiliensis_A. Next base: position 52,696 of record NZ_JACJKS010000001.1, read on the forward strand.
CCATCCGAATAATTTCATTCTCAGACAATGCTAATTTCGCTGCCCCGGCTGCATCCTTCACTTGATACACTTTGGTAACACCGATGATGGGCAGAGTTCCCTTAGCAATGGCCCATGCCACCGGAATCTGCGCTGCCGCCACATCGTGGGCGTCTGCGATCTCTTTCAGACAGGCATTCAGCTTTTCCAGTTTGGACAGCATAGGATTATAGACTGCCCCCCGGTCAGAATCTGCCGGGAAGGGATGCGCCGTGTCATATTTGCCGGAAAGCGCCCCCTGTTCCAGCACCATGTAGGCATAAAAAGTGATGCCTTTCTCCTTGCAGTAATCCAGAATGCCGGAGGTTTCCGACGAACGGTTCAGCAGGCTGTAATGGTTCTGAATGGCCGAAATTTTCAGCCCCTCCGCCTCCAGAATGGCCGCAGCCTCCTTGATCTCCGCAAGGTTGTGGTTGGAAAGGCCGATCTGCCCGATTTTTCCGGACTTGGCAAGGGGGATCAGTTTGCGGGTCCATTCCGGTGCGCCCACTGGGTTGTGAATCCAGTAGACGTCCATCGTCTCCACCCCCAGCAGGGCAGCGCTGGTGTCAAACATGGCCGTCACTGCGTTCTCGGCACCCGGATCGGCGCACTGGGGCGTGAATTTATCCGAAATAAGGTAACTGTCGCGGGGCACCGTGCGCAGAAACTCACCCAGCACTTTTTCCGAAGTGCCCATACCATAGGCATAAGCGGTGTCCCACAAATTCAGTCCTTCTTTCATCGCCGCATCAAAGACAGGGCGCAGGTCGGCAGCCGTCAGACTGCCTCCAAAGGTGCCATCGTTTCCCCAGGCCCATGCACCAAGGGCGATTTTAGGAAATATTTTTTTCTGTTCCATATGTTTCCCTCCGATTTGGTCAATTTTCTTTTAACAGGTTTTTGCATGTATTCAGCGCATTAAACAGACGGGGAATACCCATATAGCCGCTGGCATGGACCAGGGCGCAGACCATTTCCTCTTTGGTGTTGCCTGCTTTCAGCGCGCCCTCCACATGACTTTCCAGTTGCACCTCCGCGCCGCCCAGGGCCGCCAGCAGCACCACGGTCATCAGTTCGCGGGTCTTGCCGTCCAGGCCGGCGCGGGTGTTAAAATCCCCAAAACACAGTTCGGTAAGGAACCGTGGCACAGCTTTGGCAAACTCGCCCGGCAGCCAGGTGTAGCGGTCGGCGATCTCGTCCCCATAGAGGGGCGCCTGGATTTCCAGCCCTTTCTGATAACGCTCATCCTCTCTCCCGCCGGTCAGTGTCTTTTGACTGGGCAGCGGCAGCTCAATGCCGTTCTCCGCGAACACTCCGTTCATGGCGCTGATGGCGTTGAGCGTTTTGGGAAAGCCGATAAAGGGCGCGCACTGGTAAACCGCCTCCCGGATCTCCACCGGCGTGCAGCCGGCGTTGAGGCTGGCCTGCACGTGGGCTTTGATCTGGGGCAGGGCACTAAGCGCGGTCAGTACGGTGACTGTGACCAGCTCTCTCATGCGGTTGTCTAGGCTGCCGGTATAGCAAACATCTCCAAAAATGTAGCCCTGCAGGATCTGCATAAATTCGCCGTCCGTTCCTTCATCCCCAGCGGCATGGCTGTGAAACAGCTCCTGCATTTTCTGTTCTGTTCTTTCTTTTCGGTTCATGATAGATTCCCTCCTATTGTTCTGCAATTTCAATCGTGATCGTTCCGGATATGATCCCAGACTGTTCACCCAGGACCGGATCTCCTCTTCCTTGCTTTGTTTTCTGCTTTTATTATAGGAGCCCCTATCTTTAATGTCTAATGCTTATAATACATGCTTATCCATGTATTTTTCGCATGGATAATGCAAAAAATATCCAGGTGGGTTGCTTGGCCAAAACCTCTGAAAAACAGAGCAAAAAACCATGAAGTTACAATGCAACTCCATGGTTTCTTTTTTTTCTGATCCTTAGAGGGAACATCTGTGACAGCATCCGATCCGAGTGGTTACAGATCCGTTTCAGGCACGTAATCCGCAGCAACATTTTCTTCCACATCATCCTCCGTAGAATACTCCTGCACCGGCATCCGGCTCTTGGCAAAGCGGAACAGATACTCGATCCGCCGCTTGACCGATCCTTCGATCGCGCGGATACGGGCTTCATCCATATACTCTTCCGCTCCTTCTGCGGTCAGTACACTCTCAATCAGTCTGTCTGCATCTTCCAACCGGTCAAAATCAATCCAGCTAAAATCAGACACCAGCTTTAACTGCTCTGTATGGTGATTCTTGAAAGGCTTACAGACTACATCCTTCTCCGCGTGTATCTGCATGGGCGTCTTATCATAGCCCAGGGATGAACCGCTGTCATAAATTGGTGCGAAACCAATCCATTTCAGGGTTTCCGCCTCCCTCAACATACCGAAATTGTTAAAATGCCGGTCTTCATTGGCGATAATATAGTCCAACACGATCATGCGGTCAAGAAAGGGAATGGCATCCTGAATGCCAAGCTCTTCGCAGCAGTTTATAAAATGCTGATACACCGAGACATTGTTGCTCTTTTTCTGCGTCTTGAGGATGCGCCATGCCGGAACCAGCTCTGTATCTCTTGTAATAAAATCTTTGCACACACTGTACGGCGCACCTCTGTTCCAGATGACTTCATACGATACATGAGGAATGCCTAGGCGTTCCATAATCCCGGCAGCAATAACCTCATTAAAGGGTTGCTGCCTAAACGGGTTACTTCCGCCTTTTACCAGGCACCGTTTCCCGTCTATAATCTTCCAGCGTTTTTTCAGATTACCGTCTGAAGTATTATCCGGAGATGAAAAATCCAAAACATCTGCTTTCTTTTCCGCTCCGAACAGGACATCGCCAATATCGTCTGAAAAACCATGATCAAAAAAATTGACGGAGTCCCAGGTCAGGCTGGCGTCTTCCGGACAGATCCAGTACTGATCCGACAGGCTCAGTCCATAACAGCGCACCAGAAGCATTTTTGTGCTGGTTATCTCCAAGGTTTCCAGCGCCTTTCGGACACCGGACCGGCTGGCCGGGATAGACCGGTCTGCCCACCACTCATTTAACGCTGCACGGTCAACAACACCTTTTTTGACTGCAATTCCAACAGGGAAATGCTCTGGTACATAGACCCTGCCAACCTTTTGTATAAAACCGGTAGCGTCATCCAATTCTATCTCCGCCACAGCGATCCGTTTATGCATGAAAGTACACTTCAAACCGCTCACCTCATTTCGCTTTCTGAACATTGATGATAATAGATGGATTATACCCTCTTTTGATCCCCTCCGTCAACGGAGTGATCCACACAAATAATCATTCCATTTTCGCCCGCAGCAGGTTGATCTCCTGAATAAACAGAGAAGCCGCCGGGGAGAACAGGTTATTCTTTTTCCACACAAGCACACTGTGGGTCATCCGCCGCGGCTCCAGCGGGATAAAGCGCAGATGGGGATCGCTGCGGATCGCCAGCGCGCCATCCATACAGAACGCACACCCCAGTCCTTCCGCCACCAGCAGGGCTGCATTGGAAAGCAGCGTATAAAACAGCGGAATTGTGAGTTCCTTTTCTTCCCTTCCCAGCCAGTGGAGGATCTCCACGCGGATGTTCTCCCGCAGCGGCAGGATAAGCGGATACGGCGCAACATCCTCCGCTGTCAGAGACTGCTTTTGCGTCAGCGGGTGATCATCCCGCACAAGAAGCCCCCAGGTATCCTGCTGGGACAGACGGACATAATCGAACTTTGTCACATCCACAGGTTCCAGCAAAAGACCGATATCCACCAGCCCTTTATCCAGCCGGTCCCTGATATTATCCACGGTCTCATTGTAGAGGGTGAACTGCACCGCAGGGTATTTCTGCGAAAATTCTTTGATGAGCTTTGCCAGCGTCTGGCTGCCCACCGCTTCCGACGCGCCGATCACCACCATGCCGCCGATATCGCTGTGCCTCTGTGTGAAGTTCTTTTCCAGACGGTTCGCCAGTTCGATGATCTCCTGCGCCCGCTGGCGGAAGAAAATGCCGTCATCGGTCAGGGTCAGTCCGTTTTTGCCCCGCTGTACCAGCGTCACGCCAAGTTCCCGCTCCAGATCCATGATCTGCCGGCTCAGCGTCGGCTGGGTCACATGCAGGATGTCCGCCGCTCTTGTGATATTCTCTTCCTGCGCCGCCGCCAGAAAATAGCGGAGTGTACGAAGTTCCAAAGTTACACCTCCCCGCGTCTGCGATTGGTTTCTTTTTCAAATCTGTCGTCTATCTGTATATCATACCAAATTCCGGGCGGAATTGACAGACCTGTTTCCCTGTGATCCAATCACCGGGTGCAGGGGTGCAGATACCTTTGTCTCCACAACCGTCTTTTACGAAAGCCGGTCGTATTCCTCGTCCGTCACCGGCTCCAGCCACTCATTGGACATGTGCTTGTCCAGGGAGGCCTTGAGCGATTCCACGGTCTCTGCAATCACGATCAGTTGCTCTTCCGTGCAGGAGTCGTGCACCTCGATTGTCTACGATACTACGTTCGGAGGCTTTCAGGGACTCGCCACCGTAGTCGAGGATGTGACAACGGAATTTACGTGGAACACTGTCGACACTGAGGGAATCGAGGTAGGGGTAATCCACTTTGTCGGTGTCATGACAAAACGATTTAATCCAGCCTCATTTTTAACCGCCTCGAATTGCACACGGTTAAAATCTGGATTATGCAATTCTTCCCATACGCCTAAAAACTCAATCGTATTTCTATTTCGCATCCAGTTTTGAATCACAAATCGCGGGTCGTCCTCATTTCGATATTTTGCAATATCCGTTAATGAAATAAATTCATTTTCAAAATTTGTAGTATAGTTTCCTATGTCAATACCTTTTGCATGGATAGTCTCCTTAACAATTTTCGCCATAAGTATCCTCCTCTCCCCACATTTCCCGATATGCTTCGATGTAAAACCTAATACAGTCAGGATATACATCCAAATACTTTCTGCATACCCTTTTGTACAATCCCAGCATTTTTTCATCACACACAAAGTCCAGCAAATAATCCAACAAATGTGACAATTCATCTTCCGACACCGTTCTGCTGCACACATCTTCGACCAACGGCAAATAAACCTCATAGGCTTTCTGATGTAATTGGACTATCTGCTCTGCAATCCGGTAAGTATTTTCATCCATTAGATTACCTCAAAATGCTTAAGCGCCTCCGTTATCGCTTCTGTCTTTTCTTTCGCCGGACGTTTCCTCGGCTGTTTTAACTCCTCTGTCGCATTGGGCGCACCATACATTGTCAGTCCCAGAGACCTTTTCACTTCTGCAATCGCATCCAAGGATATCTTATCATCGCCTTATCCAAATTCTACTTTTACACCGTCTGGAGATTTGTGGGACAAAAGCACTACCGTCTCAATATGATTATCATTGTCCAAACTCGTATTTAGTCTAACTATTCCCTTTTTCCTTCGCTATGCTTTGAATATTTTTAATGCTTTCCAAATATTCCTCTTCAACCGGTGACAAATTCTGTGCCTGATATTTTCTATACTCTTCTGTTGCCTTCTCAATTGCCTGCGCATGGCTGATTGTACCTGCACCCTGCAGCACCTTTTCCCCTGTAGTTTTCAAAACATTATCAAGATGCTCCACATAATCTGACATATACATAGGATGATGACGCATAGCCTGAATTTCCGCGAAATCAAAATATCCTGATACAATATTATTCAATATTTTTAATTCTTCATCATTAAGGTAATTCTTTGCAATGCCTATATCCTTTAAAGCAGGAAAGTCACCAGAAAAACTCTTTAATCCCATGAAAGGCTGACTCGCATCCGCACGCTCGTATACAACCTCTGCTGCTGTATGTCCGTGTGCTGCATAATGCAATTTGTTCTGCACCATTTTAAAAAAAGCAATAGATTCACTACTCTTAGGATCATAGTCAACACTCGTTGCATAAAGGTCAAGAACCTGCCGGTACATCACCTTTTCAGACGAACGTATATCCCGTATGCGGTCTAACAGTTCTTTCCAGTAGTTACCGCCGCCCAGACTTTTTAGCCGATCATCATCCATTGTAAAGCCTTTTATCATATATTCTTTTAGGCGTTCAGTAGCCCACCGCCGAAAATTTGTAGCAATTTTTGATTTTACTCTATACCCAAGAGAAATAATCATATCAAGATTATAGTGTGTTGTATTATAGTTTTTCCCATCAGCCGCAGTTGTTCGGAATTTCCGAACAACTGAAGATTCCTCTAGTTCACCCTCTTCAAAAATGTGTTTAATATGCTCACTGATATTAGATTTACTCGTTTGATAGAGTTTGCATAATTGCGCCTGTGTAAGCCAAACGGTTTCATCTTCAAATTTAACATCGATTTTTGTATGACCATCATCCGTTTGATATATGAGGATTTCGCTTCCAACAGTATCGAAACTGCCTTTTTTGTCCTCCACCATTCACTCCTCCATTTCATTAATTTCTATCGAGTTCTCCCATTTCCAATTCCACTTCAATATGTTTATCCGATTTAAGTTTGGAAAGCAACACTACCGTCTCCACATGCACCGTCTGCGGAAACATATCCACAGGCCGCACTCTCGTCAATTCATACCCGTTCTCCCGCAGGTATTTCACATCCCGCCCCAGGGTTGCCGGATCGCAGCTCACGTACACGATCCGCTCCGGCTGCATGCGGACCATTGTCTCCAGCACGATCTGCTCACAGCCCTTCCGAGGAGGATCCACCACGATCACGTCCGCCGACACACCGTACTTTGCATACTGATCCGGAAGCACTTCCTCCGCTTTTCCCACGTAGAAGGACGCATTTGTGATCTCGTTGAGCGTGGCATTCTTTTTCGCATCCTCTATGGCCTGGGGCACGATCTCCACACCGTATACCCGGCCGGCCCTCTGCGCCAGGAAAAGCGAGATCGTGCCGATGCCGCAGTAGAGATCCCACACCGTCTCCTTCCCGGTCAGGCCGGCGAACTCCAGGGCCGCGCCGTAGAGTTTTTCCGTCTGTACAGGATTGACTTGGAAGAAGGAAAGCGGTGAGATACGGTACCGGATGTCTCCGATGAGGTCCGTGATATAATCCTGCCCCCATACCGTGCGGATGTCTCCTCCCATGATCACATTCGTGCGCTCCCGGTTGATACTGTATGTAACGCTCGTCATGCCGGGAATCCGGCACAGCCGCTCCGCCAGCACACTGCTGTTTGGAATGGCAGCGCCATTGATGACAAGACAGACCATGATCTCCCCGGTCCGGAACCCCTTGCGGATCAGGATGTGGCGCACCAGTCCGCTGTGCGTTTCCTCATCGTACGGTTGGATCCCGTACTCCTCCATAAAAGAAAGCACCACCTGCAGGATCTCCCGGTTTTCTTTTGCGCCGAGCGCGCAGTCCATCTCCGGGAGGGAAATGATCTGGTGAGTCCTGCCCGCATAGAATCCGGCTGTCAGGCGTCCCTCCCGATCCCGCCCGACAGGATACTGGGCCTTGTTCCGATAGCGGAAGGGTTCCTCCATTCCCACAATATCTTCCATCACCGTATCGAGCAGATCTTCCGGCACCCCGCCCAGCCGCAGGAGACTGTTCTTCACCTTGGCCTTCTTAAAAGCAAGCTGCTCTTCGTAGGCCATCTCCTGGATCTGACACCCGCCGCACCGGCGGGCCTCCGGGCACCTGGCATTTTGGCGTGCCATCGAAGGCGTAAGAATATTCAGCAACTTTGCATAACCATAGTTCTTCTTCATCTTCATGATCCTGGCTTCCACCACATCGCCAATAATCGCATCTTTAATAAAAAGAGCGCATCCGTTTACCTTCCCGATGCCCTCTCCGCCAGCGCCCATGTCCTCGATCTCCACAGTCACCAATTGATTCTTCTGCATACACTCTTGCATAAATATACCTCATAACATCACTTTTACACACCAGTTGTATAAATTTAGGACGTAACACTTTTTAATTTTGTTACGTCCCCATATACAATTTAAACATCCGTTCTTCTAATGTTCGATTCAAACAGCCGGTTGTATCCAAGCCACTCCCTGCTGCCGCGCTTGTCCTTGAGCGCCTCCGTCATCGTCTGCATCTTGGCGTCTGTGCAGTCCGCGAAGTTGAGCGCCATCGCCTCAGCCAGCGCCGGCTTCTTCGGGGACCCGTATTCCAGCTCCCCGTGGTGGGAGATCACGCAGTGCTTGAGCTCGCTGGCCAGCACCTCCGGGAAATCCGGGATCGTGCGGATCGCATCGCTGATCATCTCCACGCCGATGATGATATGCCCAAGGAGCTGCCCGTCATCTGTGTAGTCGTTGGCCGGGAAGGAGGAGAGCTCCCGGATCTTCCCGATGTCGTGGCACATGGCGGCTGTATACAGCAGGTCCCTGTTGAGGATGGGGTACGCCCCCACCATATATTCGCAGAATTTCACCACGCTTAACGTATGTTCCAGAAGTCCGCCCGCGAAACCGTGATGCACGGTCTTTGCTGCGGAATGGTTCCGGAACTTCCGGATGAAGTCCGGATCCTTCTCAAAGTAGTACTCGATCACCCCGCGCAGGTACGGGTTCTTCACCTGGCGGCCATAGGCCAGGAGCTCCTGGTACATGGCCTCCGGATCCTTCTCCGTGGAGGGCATGTAGTCCGCCGGGGTGTACTCGCCTTCCGCGGCTTTGCGGATCTGTCTGATGTTGAGCTGCAGGGCATTGTTGTAGCTGATGACCTCGCCGTACACCTCAATGAAATCCATCTCCTCGTACTCCGCGATGCCGCTGGAATTCGGATCCCAGACCTTGCCGTCCAGGGTCCCTGTCTTGTCCTGCAGGATCAGATTGTCGTATGGTTTCCCGTTTCTCGTCTCAGCGGAGCGTTTCCCCTTGCAGAGGTAAATGTTCCGGATCGTCTCTCCCTCGCAGAGAGTGTTGATATATCTCATATGCATGCCTCTTTCTGTCTGTTCTGTTTTCTCAAAATCGTCTTGTTTTCTTACCCTTTACTTCCTACGGTCACGCGGAACGTGATGTCCACATACCCGCCGGTTCCCTGCCGCTGTCCCCGGATGCGGATCTCGTCCCCCTCCGCCAGTTGCATCAGGGCGCTGCTGTAGCCCGAAAGGGTCGTCACCTTGCTGCCGTCCACCTGGGTGATCACGTCGCCGCTCTGGATGCCTGCCGCCATGGCCGGGGAGTCCGCAGCCACTTCGCGCACATACACGCCGGAGGGGATCCCCTGGCCGGACGTGAGCTCCTCTGTCACCGTGACGCCGTATACGCCAATATAGGGCACTGCCTGGTTGTTGGAGAGAAATTCCAGGGCGTCCTTCAGATCCGAGATCCCGTACGCTGTCACAGGTCCTGCCTCGCCGCCTTCAAAGAAACGCTCCTGGTCGATCAGACCCACGATCTCCCCCTCTGTATTGGCAAGCACGCCTGTCCCCGCGCTGCTCCCGCCGATATCCGTGCAGAGCAGGCTGTAATCCCCGTCGGCCCGGTCCACGCTCTCCCTGTTTGACGAGATAATGCCAAACCCAAGGCCGCCGTAATACCCGAAGGGGCTGCCGGCAGCAATGACCATCTCTCCTTTGGACATCCCTCCGGAGCTGCCAAGGGCGGCCGTCTGTATCTGTCCCCAGGCCGTGTCAGGCAGCGCGTTCTTTGCGATGGCATAGACGGCAATGCCAAGATTCGTATCCTGCCGCTTCACCGTGATATTATAGCTCTTCCCGTCTGCCAGCCTGGCCTGCAGCGCGCCTTCTTCCGGCACGGATATGCTCCGGCCCGCGACAAGAAGCTCTGCCCCGTTATCCTCGAAAATAACGCCGGCCACGCTGTCCTCATCCAGAAATCCCCCTTCTGTATCTTCCAGTTGCGGAACCTGGACGGATATCTCCACCATGCTCCTGTTCAATGTGTTCGCCACATCCACAAGAGCGCGGTTCATCTCCCTGTAATCATCCACGGTCAGGACAGGGGACGGCTCCTGAGGCTCTTCCTCCTCGTTCTGCGCCGTCTCCTCCTCTTCCTCCTCCGGGATGGTGATCTTCTCCGGACTGCCGGAGAACTGCTCCTCCGCCCACGGTTTGAGCGCGCAGAACCCCAGGCTGGCCGCCAGTCCAAACAAAAGGCCCAGCCCCGCACACCTAAGGACCGCCGCGCGGACCTTTCTGTACCCGCCGTTCTCGTCCTTAATGGTCTCCTGGATAAAGGAAAACTCTTCCTCACCTACATCCTGGTTTTCCTCTTTTTTCTTCTCCGGATCCTCGCGATACTCCATGCCGCATCTTCTCCTTGTGCAATCCTTTTTTCAGTATACAATATCCCCCCTCAATGTTCAATAATTATCCTTTCCTTTAAATTGCGTATGCGGTATAATAATTGCACAAATGATTGCACAAAGCAGAAAAAACAGGTGAACAAAATGAATCATAAAACACTGACAAAACTGGAATTTGACAAGATCGTGGAACTGCTCACCGCCCAGGCCACCTGCCCGGGCGGCGTGCGCGCCTGCCGGTCTTTAAAACCATTTACCGATATACAGAAGATCGAGACTGCCCAGGAGCAGACCGAAGCGGCTTTTTCAAGGATCGTAAAAAAAGGCCGCCTTTCCTTTTCCGGCTGCGATCCCGTCAGCGACTCCCTGAAAAGGCTGGAGATCGGGGGCGTCCTGGGCGCCGGGGAGCTCCTGCGGATCTGCAAGGTCCTGAAGGCCGCAGGCCGGGCAAAAGCCTACGGCCGCCACGAGACGGCAGAAGAGCTGGCCGACTGCCTGGACGTCTATTTTGACGCCCTTGAACCCCTCACAAACCTGTCCTCCGAGATCGAGCGCTGCATCATCAGCGAGGAGGAGATCAGCGACGAAGCAAGCCCGGGGCTGAAGCACATCCGGCGGCAGATCAGCATGGCCAACGACCGCATCCACGCCACCCTCACCTCCCTTGTGAACGGGTCGCTCCGCAATTACCTGCAGGACGCCCTCATCACCATGCGGGGGGACCGCTACTGCATCCCCGTGAAGGCGGAGTACCGCAGCCAGGTGCCCGGCATGATCCACGACCAGTCCTCCACCGGATCCACCCTCTTCATCGAGCCCATGGCCGTCGTCAAACTGAACAACGACCTGAAGGAGCTCTACGGCAGGGAGCAGGAGGAGATCCAGGTCATCCTTGCGGACCTGAGCAACGAGGCCGCCGGCTTTACCGGGGCGATCCGGGCGGACTACAAAGCCATGACCGAGCTGGACTTCATCTTCGCCCGCGGGGCGCTGGCCCTCTCCATGAACGCCAGCCGCCCGCTGTTTAACCAGGACAGGCGGATCCGGATCCGCCAGGGCCGCCATCCCCTGCTGGACCCGAAAAAGGTGGTCCCCATCTCCCTCACGCTGGGGGAGGACTTCGACCTCCTCATCGTCACCGGCCCCAACACCGGCGGCAAGACCGTCTCCCTGAAGACGGTGGGCCTCTTCACCCTCATGGGGCAGGCAGGCCTCCACATCCCGGCCCTGGACCGCTCCGAGCTGGGTGTGTTCTCCAACGTATTCGCAGACATCGGGGACGAGCAGAGCATTGAGCAGAGCCTCAGCACCTTCTCCTCCCACATGACAAACATCGTGTCCTTTTTAAAGCATATCACGCCGGACAGCCTGGTCCTCTTCGATGAGCTCGGCGCCGGCACGGATCCCACGGAGGGGGCCGCCCTCGCCATCGCCATCCTGGAGCACCTCCACCGGCAGGGCGTCCGCACCATGGCCACCACCCACTACAGCGAGCTGAAGGTCTTCGCCCTCACGTCCGAAGGCGTGGAGAACGCGTCCTGCGAGTTCGATGTGGAGACGCTGCGCCCCACCTACCGGCTGCTCATCGGCATCCCGGGAAAGAGCAACGCCTTCGCCATCTCCAGCAAGCTGGGCCTTCCGGACTACATCATCGACGAGGCGAAGAAGCAGCTCTCCGACCAGCAGGAATCCTTTGAGGACCTCCTCACGGACCTGGAGCAGAGCCGCCGCACCATCGACCGGGAGAAGGAGGAGATCAGCGCCTACCGCCGGGAACTTGAAAAGCTGAAAAGCGAGACCCGGACCCGCCAGGAGAAGCTGGACGCCCAGCGGGAGCGCATCCTGGACGAGGCCAACGAGAAGGCCCGGGCCATCCTGGAGGAAGCCAAGGAGATGGCGGACGAGACCATGAAGAACTTCCGGAAGTTCGGAAAGGAGAACATCTCCGCCTCCGAGATGGAAAAGGAGCGGGAGCGCCTGCGCAAAAAGATCGCGTCCACCGGCTCCGGCAAAAAGCTGGAGGCGCCAAAGCCGCACCGGCAGCACAAGCCCGGCGACTTCAAACTGGGCGAGTCGGTCCGCGTCCTGAGCCTGAACCTGAACGGCATCGTCACATCCCTCCCCGACGCGAAGGGAAACGTAAACGTACAGATGGGCATCCTGAACTCCCAGGTCCACATCTCGGATCTGGAGATCATTCCCGACGAGCCGTCCTACAGCGCGGCGAAAAACATGCGCCGGACTTCCCAGGGAAAGATGAAGATGGGAAAAGCCATGTCCGTGAGCCCGGAGATCAACCTGCTGGGAAAGACTGTGGACGAGGCCATAGCCGAGCTGGACAAATACCTGGACGACGCCTACCTGGCCCACTTAAGTCCGGTGCGCATCGTACACGGCAAAGGCACAGGCGCCCTCCGGGCAGGCATCCACAAGTACCTGCGCCGCCAGAAGCACGTAAAAGATTTCCACCTGGCCGCCTTCGGCGAGGGGGACGCCGGCGTAACGATCGTGGAATTCAAATAGAAAGTTAAGGGAGGATCTTATGGTAAACAAGCAGAAAATACTGATCGTAGATGATGATGAGAACATCGCGGAGCTCATCTCCCTGTATCTGGCAAAAGAATGTTTTGACACAATGATCGTGCACGACGGGGAGGAGGCGCTGAGAGCTTTTGACCTGTATCACCCGAACCTCGTCCTCCTGGACCTGATGCTTCCCGGCATCGACGGGTACCAGGTGTGCCGGGAGATCCGCAGCCGTTCCCAGACGCCGATCATCATGCTCTCCGCCAAGGGCGAGGTGTTCGACAAAGTGCTCGGGCTGGAACTGGGGGCGGACGATTACATCATGAAGCCCTTCGACTCCAAGGAGATGGTCGCCCGGGTGCGCGCCGTCCTGCGGCGCTACCAGCCTGCGAGGCAGGAGCAGGCAAAAGAGGAAAAAGGAAAATGCGTGGAGTATCCGGGTCTTGTCATCAACCTGACAAACTACTCCGTGCTCCTGGACGGCAAAAATGTAGACATGCCGCCCAAGGAACTGGAACTTCTCTACTTTCTCGCCGCCTCCCCGAACCAGGTCTTTACAAGGGAGCAGCTCCTGGACCAGATCTGGGGATACGAGTACATCGGGGACACACGCACCGTGGACGTGCACATCAAGCGTCTCCGGGAAAAGATCAAGGACCATCCCTCCTGGGCGCTTTCGACCGTGTGGGGGATCGGCTACAAATTTGAGGTAAGGTAATGGCATTCCGGCGCGGTAAAACAAAAAAAGACAGCCTGCCCCTGAACAGCACGCTGTATCTGAAATTCATAGTCGTCTATATCATCCTCGGTTTCCTGGCTCTCTTTGTGTCCGCCACACTGGCCTCGGGCCTCACCTACAGCAGCCTGAAGTCCTCGGAGGCGGACCGGCTCTACGCGCAGGCCACTGCCATGGCCAACGACTATCTGCCCGGCTACTTCAGCGAGGCGGTGTCCGGCGCGGAGGTGACCATGCAACTGCGCGGGCTCTCCTCCTACATGGGGGCCGCCGTCTGGCTGGTGGACCAGGAGGGAACTATGCTCTTCAGCGCCCGCCGGGACGGCTATCCGGCCGCTCCGGGCCAGGTGCCCGGCTTCAACCCCGCCGAGAGCGGGAGCGCCACCTACCAGGAGGGGGACTATCACGGCTGCTTCGCCGAGGACGTCATCACTGTCAGCGCCCCTGTCGTACAGGGGTTTTCCACAAAGGGGTATCTGCTCATCCACAAGTCCGTCTCGGACCTGACAGACTTCCGGGATATGCTGATGCGCTCCGTCTACGCCACAGTGATCCTCATCTACCTTCTCTCCTTCCTGGTGCTGCTGGCCTTCCAGTTCCTCGTCTACAGGCCCCTGCGCCGGATCACGGAGGCAGCCACCCAGTATGCCTCCGGCAACCTGGACTATGAGATCCCCGTCACCACCCAGGACGAGATGGGATACCTGTCCGCCTCCCTCAACTACATGTCCGCACAGTTGCGGGATATGGAGGATTACCAGAAGAAATTCGTGGCGAACGTATCCCACGATTTCCGCTCGCCCCTCACATCCATCAAGGGATATGTGGAGGCCATGGCGGACGGCACGATCCCGCCGGAAATGCAGCAGAAATACCTGAACATCATCCTCTTTGAGACCGAGCGTCTGACCGACCTGACCCAGGATCTGCTGACCCTGAACGAGTTCGACCGCAGGGACCTGATGCTGGACAAGGAGGTCTTCGACATCCACGAAGTCATCAAGAACACGGCCGCCTCCTTTGAGGGGATCTGTACAAAGCGGCGGATCTCCATCGAGCTTCTCCTGGCTGCCCGCCATCTCAACGTGTACGCGGACCGGAAGAAGATCCAGCAGGTACTCTACAACCTCATCGACAACGCCGTCAAGTTCAGCGACGCGGATTCCAGCATCACCATCGAGACGACGGACCGGGGCGACAAGGTCTATATCTCCGTCAAGGACTACGGCATCGGCATCCCCAGGGAATCGCTGAACAAGATCTGGGAGCGCTTCTACAAGACAGACACCTCCCGCGGGAAAGACAAACGCGGCACCGGCCTTGGACTGTCCATCGTAAAGGAAGCGATCCAGGCGCACGGTGAGAACATCAACGTCATCAGTACGGAAGGTGTCGGATCTGAATTTATCTTCTCCCTGCCGAAGCGGGGAAATTAAAACATGTCTTCTAATAGAACATCGCGGCCACAGACGGGTCTTCCATGTTGTCTGCATCGATCCAGGTGTAGCCTGAGCTGATCTGCGCCTCGTTGCCGAGCGCCAGCACGGACCGGGAGCAGGCCACGACCGTGGCGTACCCCATCCCGTACGGATTCTGGGCGATCAGACCGTCCACAAGACCCTCCTCCAGGGCTTCCTTCTCCTCGCCCGTCGCGTCAAAGCCGACGATGCGCATCTCCTCCTTCTCCAGCCGGCTGCTGTTGTCCACTGCGCTCATGACCGCATCGCCGCTTGTCCCGTAGATGGCCGCGGCGTCCGGATTCTTTGCGAAAATGTAGTCCATGATCTCCTCGTCCGAGATATCCTCCGCTGTAAGCTGGCTCTCCTCATCCGTGACAGGCGCCGGGGTCTCACCCTCTTTCGCGTAGGTGCCGGCATTGATCTCATCCGCAGCCGTCTGCTTCAGCTCGTCCAGCTCGTCCAGATAGTAGATGTTCCCCACCGTCACCTGGGGATGCTCCGCCTCCATCTTCTGCACGAATCCGTCCACTCTCTCCTGCGTTGTCAGGGAGCGGGAATCGTGGGCGAAGATCATGACCTCCCCCTCGTCCTGCATGGCCTGGGCCAGCCGGTCCGCCGCCTCGCCGGCAGCCGCGTCGTTGTCCGTGCTGATCTTCGCCATGATATTCTGGTAATCGCTCAGGGAGTCGTACGTCACAACAGAGATGCCGTTCTCCGCCGCCAGATCGAACTGCACGTCGCAGGACTGGGAATCTATGATGGAGATCCCCACCGCCTGCGGATACCTGGCCAGCTCCTCGTCCAGAATGTTCACCTGCTCATCCACGTCGCCTTCTTCGGAGGGGCCGCTGTACACCATGCGCACCCGATCATTCCCCTTATATCTGAGCGTGTCGTTGATATCCGAGACAGCCTGCTTTGCGCCTTCCTGCACCTGGTCCCAGAACTCCCCGCCGGACGCCTTCCCTATGATGGAGATGTAAGTCCCGGCTTCCAGGGGAAGGCCTTCCACATTCCCGTACGCGGAGGGCTCCAGCGCATCCAGGCGCACCGCCTGGACATCCACCTTCTCCTCCTTCTGCGCGCCGGTCCCCTGGGCTTCCTGCCCGCTTCCTTCTCCAGCCTGTCCACAGCCTGCCAGCAAAAGAGCCGCGCCCGCCGCGAGCGCAGCTACTCTCTTTATCTCTCTCATTTTCTCCACTCCAAATCACTGAATTTCTGACTACAAACACTATACACCAAAAGTTTGAAAAAGTGTTGAAAAAAATCTTAAATTTAAAATTGAAAATGATCCTCAACCTCTTGTGCTTAATTTAGAACAACTTCAGGGCTTGTATATTTGAGACATTTGTATTATGATATGAATAAATAATTGACAAAGGTCAAAGGAGGAAGATATCATGGCACATGTAATCAGTGACGAGTGTGTAAGCTGCGGTGCTTGCGAGGCTGAATGTCCGGTAGGCGCTATCTCTCAGGGAGCAGATCACTATGAGATCGATCCGGATGCCTGCGTAGACTGCGGAGCATGCGCTGCTCAGTGTCCTACAGGAGCTATCTCCCAGGGTTAATTCCGGAGTATTTCCATAGAAGGCATACGAACATAGCAAAAGACAGGCCGTCTGCAGATTGTTGCGGGCGGTCTGTTTTTTTGTCGCCCCGTGCCGCTGCGGGGCTGAAATTTGCGCACGCCTGCGACTGCTTCCGACAGTCTTGTCCGCCCGTCCATGCTATACTCTGAAAAAAGGGGGTATGGATATGGGAAATGCACTGAACACACTGAGCAGCGCGACAAAAGAGGATACAAAGCTGTACAACTGCATCCGGGAGCTGTACGAGCAGGGCGTCCCGTTCGATGAGCTCAAAGCGCTCATTCCCGATATGAAGCGCACCCGGGAGCAGTTGCGCATCAAGCGCATGCTGGAGAACAACAACGAGGTGCTGACTGCCATGATCGCAAAAGAAATGTCCTTCCTTCTGGACGCGCGGGAGCGGCAGGAGGAAGAACAATTTAAAAAGCTGGACCAGCTCATCCGGCAGCAGCAGTCCTTTCGAAGAGAGACTGCGCAGCAGCCGGGAGCGGCCCAGCGTCTGAAACGCCTGTTCCTGCCGGGATGATATCCCGCAGACGGTTACTCTTTCCAGGTCAGGTTCGCAAACTTCGTGTAATCCGGCAGCCATGCCAGGTGAACGGTCCCTATGGGGCCGTTTCTCTGTTTTGCGATGATGATCTCCGCCTGGTTCGGCGTCTCCGTATCCTTGTTGTAGTAGTCGTCGCGGTAGATGAACATGACCACGTCCGCGTCCTGCTCGATGGCTCCGGACTCGCGCAGGTCCGAGAGCATGGGCCTGTGATCCGGCCTCTGCTCCACCGCACGGCTGAGCTGTGACAGGGCGATCACCGGCACATTGAGCTCCCTGGCGATCCCCTTCAGGGAACGGGAGATCTCGGAGATCTCCTGCTGCCTGGACTCGGACCGTCCGCCCACCCTGCCGCTCATGAGCTGCAGGTAGTCGATGATGATCAGGTCCAGCCCCTGCTCCAGCTTGAACTTGCGGCATTTGGAGCGCAGCTCCGAGATGGAGATCCCGGGGGTGTCGTCTATGATCAGGCGGGACTGTCCGATGATGCCCGCGCTCTCGATGAGCTTCTCCCAGTCGTCGTCCTTCAGGTTGCCTGTCCGGAGCGCCTGGGAATCCACCTGGGATTCCAGGGAGAAGAGACGGTTTACAAGCTGTTCCCTGGACATCTCCAGGCTGAAGACCGCCACGGTCCGCTCCGCCTTGAATGCCACGTGCTGGGCAATGTTCAGCACAAAGGCCGTCTTTCCCATGGAAGGCCTGGCGGCCACCAGGATCAGGTCCGACGGCTGCAGGCCGGAGAGCTTGTAGTCCAGATCCAGGAACCCTGTCGGGATGCCCGTGACGGTCCCTTTTGTCCGGGACGCCCGCTCGATCCTCTCCAGGGCGTTCAGCACGATCTCCTTGATCGGGACATAGTCCCCCGTCGTCCGCTTCTGGGCCAGCTCAAAGATCCGCTTCTCCGCCGTCTCCATCACGGCCTCCATGGACTCGCCGCCCGCATAGCAGGCGTTCGAGATCTCCTCGTTCACCCGGATGAGCCTGCGCAGCATGGATTTCTCAAAGACGATCTGTGCGTAATACTTTACATTTGCAGATGTGGGGACCGCGGTCACCAGATCCCGGACAAACTCCAGGCTGGAGATCTCCTCCGGCACATTTTTCTCCTTCAGCCTCTCCTGCAGGGTGATCAGATCCACCGGCTTGCCTTCATTGAAGAGCTCCGTCATGGAGTCAAAGATCACTCCGTAGGACGTCTGATAAAAATCGCTGCCGCTGATGATCTCGGAAGCAGTCATGATGGCGTCTTTGTCCATCAGCATGGCGCCGACGACCGACTGCTCCGCCTCAATGCTGTGGGGCGGTACCCGCTTGATGAGAGCTTCCTCCATATCCGGCATGTTCCTATGCCTCCTCTGTCACTTCTACTGTAAGCTCCGCCGTCACTTTCGCGTGCAGCTTCACCGGCACATGGAATGTGCCAAGGGACTTGAGCGGGTCTTTCAGTTGTACTTTCTTTCTGTCAACCGTAAGGCCGAGCTGCTCCTGCACCGCCGCCGCGATCTCCTTGGAGGACACGGACCCGAAGGCCCTGCCGCCCTCGCCGGTCTTGATGGACACCGTCACCTTGCTGTCGCCGAGCTTCTTTCCCAGTTCCTGCGCAGCTTCAAGCTGTTCCTGGGCGATCTTGTCCTCGTTTGCCCTGTGGAGCTTCAGGTCGTTCATGTTCCTGCTGTTTGCCTCCACGCCCTTCTTTGTCTTCAGAAGGAAGTTTCTGGCATATCCGTCGTTTACTTCTACGATGTCACCCTTTTTGCCAAGGGATTTCACATCCTGCTGCAAAATTACTTTCATCTATAAATCTCCTTTTTCTGTCATTTCATCGATCACACGCTTGAGGACCGTCACGGCCTCCTCCATGTTGGTGTGGTCAAACTGCGCGCCGGAGGCGTTCATATGTCCGCCGCCGCCCAGCTTCTCCATGATGATCTGGACGTTCACCTCGTCGATGGAGCGGGCGCTCACATAGATCCTTCCGTTGTAGGACGTAAGGACAAAGGTAGCTTTGATCCCGTCGATATCGAGAAGCTCGTTGGCTGCCTGGGCACCGATGATCGTCGGGCTCTCGATCTGCAGGTTCTCACCCCGCGCGATGGCGAACCGCTCCCGGTACACCTCCGCGCTGCTGATGATGCCGGCCTTGGCCTGGTAGGACTTCATGTCGTCCCGGAGCATCTTGCGCACGAACGGGATATCCGCGCCGCACCGACGCAGGAACGCCGCCGCCTCGAAGGTGCGCACGCCTGTCTTGTTCATGAAGTTGTTTGTGTCGATCACGATGCCCGCGTACAGGCTGTTGGCCTCGATCGCCGGGATCCGCACATCGTCCACGATGTACTGGAGCACCTCGGACACCATCTCGCAGGCCGAGGACGCGTAGGGCTCTATGTAGGACAGAAGCGCGTTCTCAATGTTGTCGCTCCCCTGCCTGTGATGGTCAAACACGACGATGGTCTTTGTCATCGTCAGAAGCTCCGGGCACTCCGTCATGCCCGGCCGGTTCGTATCCACCACGATGACCAGGGCGTTCTCATCGATCATCTCCTTCGCCTCCCCGGATGAGACGAACAGGTCGTCCGGGTAGAAGGGATGTTCCACAAACTCCTCGTACAGCGGGCGGATCGTGGCGGAGATGTCGTTGAGGACGATATGCGCCTTCTTCTCAAGCGCAGCGGCGGCGCGGTAGATGCCGATGGCCGCGCCGAAGGAATCCATGTCCGTCATCCGGTGTCCCATGACAAGGATCGTGTCGTTGACCGTGATGAATTCCCGCAGGGCTTCCGCCTTCACCCTCGCCTTCACGCGGGTGTTCTTGGAAGTCTGCTCCCGTTTGCCCCCGTAGTAAGTGATGCCGTCCGAGTCCTTGATGACCGCCTGGTCGCCGCCCCGCGCCAGCGCCAGGTCGATGGCCGCCCGGGCATAGTTGTAGCTCTGCACATACGCGTTCCGGCTCAGTCCCAGGCCGATGCTTAAGGTGGGCGGGATGCTGTTGCCGATGTTGATGGCCTTCACGTCCTCCAGGAGGGAGAAGCGGTCCGCCTCCAGCTCCTTAAAGCAGGATTTCTTGATGACGATGAAGTACTTATCCGTCTCCATCTTCTTCACGATCCCGTCCATGCGGGCGATATACTGGTTGATCTTCCTGTCGATGAGGGCGACCAGAAGGCTCTGGCGCACCTCCTCCACGCTGTCGATCATCTCGTCATAGTTGTCAATGTAGATGAGGCCTGCCACCAGGCGCTGCTCCTCGTTCTGCCGCAGGGCCGTGTTCAGCTCCGTCACATCGGACAGGTAGACTGCCACGAAGTACTCCTTCTCCTCCGGCATATCCAGAAGGCGCTCCGAGTCGCTGAAGCCCTCCACAGACACCTTGCGCAGCTCGGCCCGGTATTCCCTGGAATTAAAGTAGACCTCCATCTCCACGGTCTGCTCCTCGTCCTTCGGGAAGATGCTGCGGTTCAGCTCCGGGATGTACCGGCTCAGGACTGCCTCCCCCTTCACTTTGTTCCCCAGGATCTCCCGGAACTGCTCGTTCATCCACATGAGCCGCCCGTCCTCCAGGAGGATGGCGTAGGGCACGGCCAGCTTCTTGAGCAGCGTATTCTGCACAATGCCGTACTGGGCCGCAAAATCCACCAGATCTTTCATGACCAGGGACTTGTTGTAGAAGTACATGATCCCCACGATCACGATATAGATCAGGACAAAGATCATCATCAGGAGCCCGGCTTTCCTGTCCAGCCTGTAGATCCAGATGTTCATGGCCACAAGAAGAATGGACATGAACGCCGGCCACTGCATGTAGAGCTTCAGTTGCCCTTTCAGGCGCACGTTCTGTTTTGCTTTCTTTTTCATAATCTGTTTCCTCAAAAAACTAAAAGCTGCTTTCCGTATTATAGCACTTTTTCCCGCTGATGAAAAGACAAAAGGCAGGGATGCCCCCGCCTTTTGCGAAGGCCCCTGCCCTCCTGGCCGCGCCAGAGCGGCGGCCTCTTATTTTTCATATCCGTTCGGGTTCTGGGACTGCCATCTCCATGTGTCCTCGCACATCTCGTCCAGTCCCCTCTGTGCCTTCCAGCCGAGCACCCGGAGCGCTTTGGCCGGATCCGCGTAGCACATGGCAATGTCGCCGGCGCGGCGCGGTTTGATCTCGTAGGGGATGTCCCTGCCGCAGGCTTTGGAGAACGCCTTCACCATATCCAGCACGGAGTAGCCCTGGCCGGTTCCCAGGTTGATGACATCCAGTCCCGGATTGGTAAAGATATAGTTGATGGCCTTCACATGGCCGATCGCCAGATCCACCACGTGGATGTAGTCGCGCACGCCCGTTCCGTCCGGGGTGTCATAGTCGTCGCCGAACACGCCCAGCTTCTCGAGCTTGCCTACCGCCACCTGGGAGATGTAGGGCATCAGGTTGTTGGGGATCCCCTTCGGGTCCTCGCCGATGCGGCCGCTCTTGTGGGCTCCCACCGGGTTGAAGTATCTGAGGAGGATGACGTTCCAGGAGGGATCCGCCTTCTGCACGTCGGACATGATCTGCTCCATCATGGACTTTGTCCAGCCGTAGGGGTTGGTGCACTGTCCCTTCGGGCAGTTCTCCGTGATGGGCATCTCCTCCGGGCTTCCGTACACGGTTGCGGAAGAGCTGAAGACGATGTTCTTCACACCCACCTCGCGCATGACCTTCAGGAGGGTCAGTGTGCCGGCGATATTGTTCTGGTAGTATTCCAGCGGCTTCTGCACGGACTCGCCCACTGCCTTGAGGGCCGCGCAGTGGATGACCGCGTCGATCTTCTGTATCTTAAACATCTCAAGGAGCGCCTCCTCGTCCTGCACATCCCCCTCGTAGAAGCGGATCTTCCTGCCGGTCAGCTCCTCCACACGCCTGATGGACTCCCTGGAAGAATTGCACAGATTGTCGTACACAACAACGTCATATCCCTCGTTTAACAGCTCCAGAGCCGTGTGGCTTCCGATATATCCGGCTCCACCTGTGATTAAAATCGTCATCTTCGTCTCCTCCTTGTCTGGATCATTTTTTCATTTCTACTGTAATTATAGTAGGGCCTGCGCCCTTTTTCTATAATAATAATTGCGTGAATTATAAAAATCCTGCGTTTTTCTACCTCTTCTCCCAGAGGTGCTGCGGGTAAACGCCCTCGTCCTTCAGTTTCTGGATGGCCGCCATGACGACCGGCTTGTCCTCCTTGTAGGTGACGCCGTACCACTTGTCCGCAGAGTGAAGAACGCTCACGGCCGCCTTGCCTTCGCCGATCAGCTCACTGACGACAGAGGGGAGGAAATACTCGCATTTCAGCGGGTTTGCCTGCAGCCCCTCCTCAAGAAATGCGGGGAAGCCCGCCCGGATCTCATCCAGGATGCTCCTCGTAAAGCCCCACATGTTCATGGAGACGGTCGTGTCGGCCGGGACGGATACCCAGGTCGCGCCGTCGTCCTCGGAGTAGGCGATGCCGCCGTCCCGCTTCTCGATGCGTGTCCTCTCCTGAATGCCTGTCAGCTCACCGGCGCTGTTCATCTCGCACAGGCCGCGGGCCACGTGGCCGTTGTCCGTCACGGTATTGCCAAGCTGGTATCCCACCATCGTGTAGCGGTACTTCTCGTCGTCCTCGTGGGTGGAGAGGTAGTCATAGATCTTCTGGAACGCTTCTTTCCCGTAGTAGTCGTCCGCGTTGATGACCGCGAACGGTCCGTCGATCAGGTCGATGGCGGAGAGAACGGCGTGAGCCGTCCCCCAGGGCTTCACCCGCCCCTCCGGCACGGCAAAGCCGTCCGGGATGTTGTGGAGATCCTGGTAGGCATACTCCACTTCCATGATCCCGCTCATCCGGTTCCCGACGGATTGTTTGAAATCTTCCTCGATCTCCTTCTTGATGATGAAGATCACTTTCTCAAAACCTGCCCTCCTGGCGTCGTACATGGAGAAATCCATGATGATATGTCCTTCCTGGTCCACCGGATCGATCTGCTTGAGGCCGCCGTACCGGCTTCCCATCCCTGCTGCCATGATCACTAAAACTGGTTTTTTCATTGTATTCCTGTCCTTTCCCCACCTGTGTGTGGCTTGTCTCTTTTTCAAATCGCTACGCCTATTGTAGTATATCTGTTTCCAAAAATCTTTATCTGATTTTGTGATTGATTTGTACAATCTGCATTTTACTTTTGCTTTTTCTGCAAAAGTAGGCTATGATAGAAAGCAAAACAGGAAGGAGGCGCGCGTATGCCCTATATCGGGATAGACCTGAAGGATTCCATCACCGTGGGAAAGCTGTACAGCATCCACTACTTTGAATATATGAGCGATTTCAAATTCCCCGGGGAATCCCACGACTTCTGGGAGTTTGTCTGCGTGGACAAGGGGGATGTGGCTGTGACGGGCGGAGACCGGCACATCATCCTGAACCGGGGCGAGGTGGCCTTCCACCAGCCCGGGGAGTTCCACGACGTGCAGGCCACCGGCCACAGCGCCCCCAACCTGGTGGTCGTCTCCTTCCAGTGCGACAGCCCCGCCATGGAATTTTTCCGGGGAAAGATCCTGCAGGTGGATGAGACGGAGCGGAACCTGCTGGCGGATATCGTGATCGAGGCGCGCCGCTGCTTCGACTGCCGTCTGGACGACCCCTACCTGCAGAATATGCCCCGCAAGGAGGCGGAGCAGTTCGGGGCCGAGCAGCTCATCCGCCTGTACCTGGAGCACTTCCTGATCCATCTGCTGCGCCGGGCCGCGCAGCCCATCTCCCTGGAGAAGGCAAGCATCCGGCCCCGCCCCCAGAAATCCACAAAGAAAAAGAGCGACATGGAGCTCTTCAACCGGGTGGCCGACTATCTGGAAGCGCACCTGGACGGGCATGTGACCATCGAGGAAGTGTGCCGGGAGAACCTGATCGGCCGTTCCCAGCTCCAGAAGATCTTCCGCGAGCAGAGCGGGCTGGGGATCATCGAGTACTTCTCCCTGATGAAGGTGAACGCGGCCAAACAGCTCATCCGCACGAACCGGATGAATTTCACCCAGATCGCGGAGCAGCTCGGATACACATCCATCCACTACTTCTCCCGCCAGTTCAAAAAGGTCACAGGCATGACTCCGTCGGAGTATGCCTCCTCCATAAAAGCAATGGCAGACGGGGACTTTCAGCCGTAAGTCCCGTCTGCCATTCTCTTTTTACACGTTATTTCTACACTTCGCCGCGTCCGAATACCAGCTCTTTAAAGTAGTCCCCCCGCTCCTCGAAATTCCGGAAGATCCCGTAGCTGGCCGCCGCCGGGGAGAGGACGCAGGCCCCGCCTTCCTCTCCGAGCCGGATGGCAAGCTCCACCGCGTCGTCCAGGTGCTCCGCCAGCTCCAGGCGGCCGCTGCCGGCCAGGGTCGGATACTGCTCCTGTATCTCCCTGTAGATCCGCTTCCCGGTCTCTTCCATCAGGATGATGTGGCGCACGCTGCTGCCCGTCAGGTATGCTTCCAACTGGCTGTAATCCACCCCCCGGTCCATGCCGCCGATGAGGATGCTGTCCACGTTCTTGACGCTCTCCAGCGCCTGCACGGCCGTCTCCCCTATGGTGGAGATGGAGTCGTCATAGAAGCGCAGCCCGCTCTTTGTGCCCAGGTACTGGAGCCGGTGCGGGAGCGTCTGGAACGTCCGGAGTGCCCTGAGGAACTTCTCATCCGTCATGGAGAATTCCTTGCAGATGCCGTACACGACGCCGATATCAAAATAGTTGTGGTGCCCGAAAAGGGAGATGCCCTCCTCCGGGATCCGAAGGCCGCTGCCCCGGTAGCGGACCGCCGGTCCGGCCACCTCGATGTCCCCCGCGCCCGTGGCTTTCTGCCCCTCCGGCACAAGGACGGCGGAGATGATCTCCGAGCGGCAGGGCACGCAGGCGCTCGCCTCTCCCGCGCCCGCGATCACCCGCCCCGGCATCACGTCCACGTTGCAGAACAGGATGTCGTCCTCTGTCTGCCAGGCATAGATATTCTGCTTGGCGCGCACGTATTTCTCCATGGTCCCGTAGTGGTCCAGATGCTCCTCATAGAGATTGAGGAGGACCGCTATGTGGGGGGACACCTTCAGGTGCTCCAACTGATGGCAGGAGAGCTCCAGCACGATGACCTCCCCCGGCAGGATGTCCTCCGCGATATCAAAGACCGGGATGCCGATATTCCCGGCCAGAACGGTGTCCTCCCCCGTCTCCTTCAGGATGTGACAGAGAAGGGAGGACGTGGTGCTCTTTCCCTTCGTCCCCGTGATCCCCACGATCTGATCCCGGAACCGCTCGATGAAAAGCCCGGTCTGGGAGACAAAGCGGCAGGCGTATCGTTCCGGCTCCATGGGCAGGACGATCCCCGGCGTCTTGAACACAATATCAAAGGAATCCAGCACCTCTTTATCCATGTAATGGCTGCCGGTGATCAGCTCCACCTCTGCGCTGCCGCCTTCCCGGCCTGGATCCACCTGCGCCTGGTCCGCCACCGCAAGGGCTGTCCACCCGCCGGCGCGGCTGACAAGCCTGAGGGACGAGCGGCCCTCCCTTCCAAATCCGAGGATGAGCACCCTCTTCCCTTCCACTGTCTGACGTATCTTATCCAGCATCCTTCTTTCTCCCCTCTACAAACACTTTTCTTTTACAAGCGCCCCGCAGGCTGCAGGAAGAAGGTTTTCCTCGTCATAGTAAGTAAAGAAACGTCTGCTGTCCGGATCCTCCTTCCTGTAGAGTCCGGCTTCCTTATAATAGCGGAACAGCTCCGGCAGCGCCTCCCCATCCTGTTCCAGGCGGTTGATGGTGAGATTGACAGCCGCATTTACCTCATCCCTGCTTCCCACGCACTCGAAGGGCTTCTCCTTCTCCATGCCGGTCAGCTTGCGGAAATCTTCCAGCATATCCGGGTCCTCCAGCATGTCCCGCCCGAAGATGTCCGTGATCTCCTTCCGGGAGAGGAAGGGCGAGAGGATCAGGCACACAAAGAGGCACTTGGGGCAGTGTCCGCACCACTTGTCCTCCTTGCTGCCTGCATTGCAGCTTCTGAAAATATCGTGGAACTGCCTGCACGTCGCAAAATACCTGGCGATCTGGAACTCGCTTAAAGGCCGCAGCATGCTGAAATAGTACGTGCCGCTCGCGATGTACGCCTTCTCGTAGTCATGGAACGCCTTCTCAAACCGGAAGCTCTTGGAGTACTGGTGATTCACCGTGCTCCCCTCCACCGTGCTCTCGTTGGCGCTGGACTCATTGGAGAGGGCAATGTACCGGATCCCCCGCATGTAGGCGGCGATCGTCGCGGAGAAGGCCACGATCGCCGAGTAGGGCGTGTGGCCGTTCAGAAAGCCCTGCCGGTTCAGCTCCAGCATGTTCCGGTCCAGCGTGCGCTTCGCACAGACAAGCCTCTCTTCCCCGTAGCCGGCCCGCTCCACCGTCTTCAGCGTGGCGCCCCGGGGATTGATGATATAGCAGCAGTTCTTCTCCTTCTCCCCTTCCAGAAGGGACAGCGTCACAGCTGAATCCTTGCCGCCGCCCACCGGCACCAGGTAGCCCTGCGCCTCCGGGCCAAGGGGCGCGTCCTGCGCCTGCTCCAAAGCCCCCGCCGAACGGATCTCCATGAAGTCCTCCTGGTTCTCCTCAATGCCGTTCGTATAGTAGAATTCGCCCAGACCGTTAAAGTAGAGGTCCTTCCACCACAGGATCTGCTCCCCGTCAAGACTTCCCGCCTCCACCGTCACGACCGGCGGGCACGCCGTCTTCCAGTAGCTTATAAGCTCCACCATGCCGAGGGAGAAGGCCAGCTTCCGGAATGTCCCGTTCTCCCGGAAGCATCTTGTCTCGCCCGGCTTTTTCGGAAACTCCCACGTGGGGTGGAAGGATGCAAGTCCCGGGATCTCAAAGTCGTACACGATCCCCACCCTGCTGTCGTCTTCCCCGATCTCATACCCGTGGTATACAAACTCCGGATATTTTTTTCTTAAGTCCGTATATGAATACATACATGCACCTGCCTGTCATTCTTTTATCTTTGTCTATCTTATATCATTTCCGGGCTTTTCTCAAGTCATTCCGGGCAGTTGTCATCCCTTTTGGTGCAGGATCCCGCTTCAATTAACGCAAAATTTTTTATATTTTTCAGAAAAGATTGACAATTTTCCTCCCCTGTGCTAATGTCTCTATAAACTGATAAGGAGTGAGAGCCATGGCAGAAGAAAGAAAAATCCCCTATAAAATCTATCTGGAAGAGAGCGAGATGCCGGACGCATGGTACAATGTGCGCGCGGATATGAAACACAAGCCAGCACCCCTCTTAAACCCGGTCACTCTGCAGCCGATGACGGCGCAGGAGCTCGGAGAGGTATTCTGCGAAGAACTTGTGAAACAGGAGCTGAACAACGACGACCGCTACATCGAGATCCCTAAAAAGATCCGGGATTTCTACCGGATGTACCGGCCGGCTCCCCTGGTGCGCGCCTACTGCCTGGAGGAGAAGCTGCAGACGCCGGCAAAGATCTACTACAAATTTGAGGGCAACAATACAAGCGGCAGCCACAAGCTCAATTCCGCCATCGCCCAGGCCTTCTACGCCAAGGACCAGGGCCTTAAGGGCGTGACCACCGAGACAGGCGCCGGCCAGTGGGGCACAGCCCTCTCCATGGCCTGCTCCTACCTGGATCTGGACTGCATTGTGTTCATGGTCAAATGCTCCTACGAACAGAAGCCTTTCCGCCGCGAGGTCATGCGGACCTACGGGGCCAGCGTCACGCCCTCCCCCTCGGAGACGACCCGGATCGGGCGGCAGATCCTGGCCGAGCATCCGGGCACGTCCGGAAGCCTGGGATGCGCCATCTCCGAGGCTGTGGAGGTGGCCACCCACACGGAGGGCTACCGCTATGTGCTCGGCAGCGTGCTCAACCAGGTGGCGCTCCACCAGTCCATTATCGGCACGGAGACAAAGATCGCCATGGATAAGTACGGGATCCGCCCGGACATCATCATCGGATGCGCCGGCGGCGGTTCCAACCTGGCCGGCCTGATCGCCCCCTTTATGGGAGAGAAACTCCGCGGGGAGGCGGATTATCATTTCATCGCTGTGGAGCCGGCCTCCTGCCCCAGCTTCACAAGGGGCGTGTACGCCTACGATTACTGCGACACAGGCAAGGTGTGCCCGCTTGCAAAGATGTATACCCTGGGGAGCGGCTTTATCCCGTCGCCCAGCCATTCCGGCGGCCTCCGCTACCACGGCATGAGCCCGGTCCTCTCCCAGCTCTACCACGACGGTTACATGGAGGCGAGGGCCGTGGAGCAGACCTCCGTGTTCGCCGCGGCCGAGCAGTTCGCACGGGTGGAGGGCATCCTGCCCGCCCCGGAGAGCAGCCACGCCATCAGGGTGGCCATCGATGAGGCCATGAAGTGCAAGGAGACCGGCGAGGAGAAGACGATCCTCTTCGGCCTCACCGGAACCGGATACTTTGACATGTTCGCCTATGAAAAATACCACAACGGCGAGATGACGGATTACATCCCATCCGACGAGGACCTTAAGGCCGGCTTTGACGGCCTGCCCGCATTCCCGGGAAACGGGATATAGACAAACGCGCGCGTCAAGAGGCCCCCTCAGATCCTGCTGCGATCTGAGGGGGCCTCTTTTCTCTGCCTTTAGTCTTCTTTTGTCGCCTCGTAAAACTCTTCCAGGAGATAGACCCGCAGCCGCTCCAGAAGCTCCGGCGCCTTCCCTCCCACCTGCCTGCCGTCGATCTCGCAGGCGGGCAGGCACAGGTTGCTGGAGCTCGTCACGATCACCTCCTGGGCCGCAAAGAGATCATCCAGCGTGTAGGGCGTCTCGCTCACCGGTATGTTCAGCGCCTCGCAGGCCCGGATAAGGTGGGCTCTGGCGATGCCCGGAAGGATCAGGTTGTCCGCCGGCGCTGTCACCAGCTTCCCGTCCCGGATGATATGCACATTGCTGTGGGCGCATTCCGTCACGCGGCCGCCCGGGCGGTAGAAGACCGCCTCCTGACAGCCGGCCTGCTTCGCCTTCTCCGATGCCATGCAGGACGGGATCAGGTTCAGCGTCTTGATGTTGCAGTGCAGGAACCGGGTGTCCTCCACCGTGATCAGCCGGACCGGCTTCGTTCCGTCCGAGATCTCCGCCGGCCGGAGCGCGATCCACAGATTGCCCGGCCCTTCCGTAAACACGTGGTTACGGATGCCGGTCCCCCGGGTCACCTGGTAGTAGACGAACAGGTTTCCCGTATCCATCTTGTTCACCATCTCCTGCAGGATGGTCTTAAGTTCTTCCTTTGTCACCGGCATCTGAATATCCAGCAGTCCGGCGCTGTTAAAAAAACGGTCCACATGCTCGTCCAGCGCAAAGATCTTGTAGTTCCGGGACGGGCCCGCATCGTACACGCCGTCTCCGAACCAGCACACCCTGTCGTTCATGGGGATCATCATCTCGTCCAGTTCCCCGTATCTGCCGTTGTAGTACCCTAATGTCTTCATTTTGCCTCTCCTTTTTTCATACCTTTCTCACACTTTTTACTCCGGCGCGCGCCCGAGGAATTCTTCCCGTACGCTCTGCGGCACAAGAGAGCCGCCCGTCGCCCACACGATATGGGACGCCTGTCCCATCCTGTCAGCAAGGCCGTGCGCCTCCGTGTACGCGCGGCACACCTCCTCCCGCTCTATGCGCTCCGGCCCCGCAAAAGCCGCGCAGGAGCTGGGCTCGATAAAAAAGCCCTCCGTGTCCAGCAGCTCTTTCATATAACTATACAACGCATCGTCCTCCACTGTAAACTCCCCGGCGAGAAGATGCTCCACTGTCTTTCCCACAAATTTGGACGGTCTCCCGACAGCCAGTCCGTCCGCCTCCGTCAGGCCGGTCAGGCCGATGTCCTGCACGCAAATCCCGTCGTGCAGCCCTGTGGCGATCCCCAGGAGCATGCAGCAGGCCTGCACGGGCTCTGCATAGAACACGTGCGCACTGTCCCCGTACACCAGCTTGAGACCGAACGTGATGCCGCCCGGCGCGCCGCCCACGCCGCAGGGAATGCAGACAAACAGCGGATGCTCCTCATCCACCGGCACGTCCGCCTCCTCAAGCTGCCGGCGCAGGCGCAGCGCTGCCACCGCGTAGCCGAGAAACAGGCTGACCGAGTTCTCGTCATCCACAAAATACCCCTTCGGATCTTTCTGCGCCTCTGCCCTGCCATTCTTCACCGCCTCGCCGTAATCTCCCGCATACTCTACGACCCGGACGCCTTTGGACCTGAGCAGATCCTTCTTCCACTGTTTGGCGTCCTGCGACATGTGCACAGATACCCGGAAGCCCAGGGCCGCGCTGATGATGCCGATGGACAGCCCCAGGTTGCCTGTGGAGCCCACGTGAACGGCGTAGTTGGAGAAGAATGCCCGCATCCGCGGCTCTGCAAAGGCTTCGTAGTTCTCCCCCTCCCGGATCACTCCCTCCTGCAGAGCCAGGTTCTCCGCATGTTCCAGAATTTCATAGATCCCGCCCCGGGCCTTGACGGAACCAGCCACGGCAAGCTCTGAATCCATCTTCAGGAGCAGCCGCCCCTGCAGCCGTGCCCCGTGGGCCCGGTTCAGCGCCTCCTTCATGCGGGGGATCTCCCGCAGCGGAGACTCTATGATCCCGCCCGCGGACTCTGTCCCGGGAAACGCTTTTGCGATAAAAGGCGCGAACCGCCGGAGCCTGGCGTCCGCTTCCTCCACGTCTTTCATGGTCAGCCGGATCTTTTCCAGCGCGTCCTTCGCCCTCTCCAGCCGGGGATTGATCCAGCTTACCTCCTCTGCCCGCCGCAGACTTCCTGTGACCGGAACTTCCCGCTCCAGTTTTTCCATATCGATCATCGCTTTCTCCTCTCTCAGAAGCCGGCAGACGTCTGTCCGGCTGTATGAAAGAGAGGCAGACGGATTTCCGTCTGCCTCTCACACATCATCTGCTTAGTCCTGCACGTACGGCATCAGCGCGATGTGACGTGCTCTCTTGATCGCTACAGTGAGCGCTCTCTGATGCTTTGCACAGTTGCCTGTGATCCTTCTGGGAAGGATCTTGCCTCTCTCAGAGATATATTTTCTTAACTTTGCTACATCCTTGTAATCGATCTCATTGTTCTCTTTTCCGCAGAATACGCAGACTTTTTTTCTTCTGCGTCCGCCTCTTCTCTTGAAGCCGCCCTCCGGACGATTTCCCTTCTCGAAAGCCATGGTGGTCTCTCCTTTCTACACTTACATATCACAAAAGTGTTCTGCTCTAGTTAAACGGTAATTCTTCATCTATTCCGTCCGGAATATTCATGAAGCCGTCACCTGCCGGAGCGGCCGGTGCCGGTTGGGGAGCTGACTGGAAGCCGCCTCCTGTATGAGCGTCGCTGGCCGCTTTGCTCTCAGCGAATTCCTGTTCTTCCACTACAACCTCTGTCGTATATACCTTCACGCCGTCCCTGTTGGTGTAGCTGCCCGTCTGGATCCGTCCGCTCACAACGATCTTGATGCCCTGTCTGTAATATCTCTCCGCATGCTCGGCCTGCTTTCCGAAAGCAACGCAGGAAATAAAGTCTGCCGTCTGCTCTCCGTCGCGTCTGAACCTGCGGTCGACAGCCAGGGTAAATCTGGCGATCGCCAGCGGATTGTCCCCCTGTGAATATCTCACTTCCGGGTCTCTCGTCAAACGTCCCATCAAAATTACTTTATTCATTCTTTTACCTCTCTTCTTCTATGCCTCTTGTTTCACGCATAAATATCTGAGTACGTTGTCCATGATGCGGACTCTCTGCTCGATCTCGCCTGGAACTGTAGCATCAGACTCGAAGTGGATGAAGTAATAGTATGCTTCGCGCATTTTCTGAATCTCGTAAGCCAGTCTCTTCTTACCCCATTCGTCAACGTCTGTCACATTGCCGCCGAAGCGTGCGATCATCTCTTTGATCTTCTCGATGACCTGTGCTCTCTCGTCGTCTTCGATTTTTGCATTGACTACAACAGCTAATTCGTACTTGTTCATGTAGCTTGCACCTCCTTTTGGTCTTTTGGCCCCCGGTCCATGCCGGGAGCAAGGATACCCTTCCGGATCGGCTCCGGTCGGATACTAATATATCACGAGTTAATATGATAGCATAGAGGTCAAGCTATTTCAAGCCTTTTTTCGCAAATCCTTCGTGTTTTTCTCCACCAGTTTTCTCGCGATCATGATCTGGTGTCCGCAGCCCAGGCACTTGAGCCTGAAATCCGCCCCGACGCGGAGGATCTCCCACTCGAAGCTCCCGCAGGGATGCTTTTTTTTCAGTTTTACGATATCTCCCACTTCATACGTGTACGGTGTCATTTCTCCTCCTTCTCCTTTACGCCGACAACGACCATCCTGTGCTCGTCGCTGGCTTTGGTGCAGGTGGACAGGGTCACCACCGTGTCCGCCATCGTCACCTCCACGCCCGTGTCGTAGGCCGAGGCCTGCTTCGTGTAGTCGAGGAACGCCTGGTAGGCCGCGTCGTCTGCGAACTCCGTCAGATAGGTGTCCGACGTCTCCGTCACCTGGCCGGCCGCATAGATGTGATAGGTGATCTCCCGCCCGTCCGGCGTATAGATATAGAAGTACGGGTTGGACTCCCAGAAGGATCTCTCCTCATATTTGGCCAGATCGTGGAACATGGAGTTGTCATTCATCCGGTGGCCGTATATGATCGTGTTCCTGTCGTTGAAATCCGGGTTGTTGTATGTATTTACGAAAATGGCCCCCACGGTGTTCTCGCTGGCCGAGAACGTCTTGTTCAGATAGGTGCTGTTGTCCGTGGTCTGCACAAGGGGGTAGCTGATCTGCGCCGGCTCCGGGTCAAAGCGGATCCACCCCACCGTGTCCGGGTTGATCCCTTTGAGGGTGTCAAAATCTACCGAGAAGCGGGCCTTTTCCCCGTCTCCTTCGCCCTCCTCCGTGACCGCCAGCGCCTTCACCTCGTCGTACTCTTTTCTTCCCTCATGGTAGCCCGAAAGGATGCGGAAAAACTGGAATGCGGACACGCAGAACACAAGGACCGCCAGGACCAGGATGATATTGCTGACAATGCGCCCCTTCCCGCCGCTCTTTTTCTCGCTCTTTCCGGGAGTTTTCCCTTTCTTTTTCCCGGCGGCCGCCTTGCCTCCGGAACCAGCTCTTCTCTTCCCTTTAGCCTTCACCTGGTCCGGTGTTCGCAGATCCTCATCTTCCTCCAGATCGATCCAATCGTTCTCCCAATCTTCTTCCGGCCGTTTCTCCACCTGACGCGCAGCCCTTTCCCGGCTGCTGTCCCGGCTGCTGCCGCGGCTCCCGGCCGGGCCGGAAGAGCGCCTTCTCCCTCTATGGTAATGCTTCTTTTCGCTCAATGTCTTAACTCCTTTTCTCCATAAACACACGTCTTATTGCACGATGCCTGTTCTTTCCTAGTATACCACATCAAAAGATGCGCTTCTATATATTTTATATATTTTTAATTTCCAGTTTATTGACTTTGCCGGCATCGGGAGTATGATTGCAGATAGGAGGATGAGAAAATGAAAGAAAAACTGATACGATTTATGGCCGGGCGCTACGGCTTTGACTCTTTTGGAAAGGCGACCCTGATCGCCGCTCTTATCGTGATGGTCCTGTCCGGTTTATTTGAGAGCGCCATCCTGTCGCTCCTTGCCTGGGCTCTGATCATCTACACATACTTCCGGCTGTTTTCCAGGAACATTTACAGGCGCTCTGCCGAGAACCAGGCCTATCTGAAAAAGACAAGGGGCATCCGCACCTGGTTCAACAGCCAGAAAAGCCTGATGGCCCAAAGGAAAACGCATCATATATACAAGTGCCCCACCTGCCATCAGAAAATCCGCGTCCCCAGGGGAAAGGGACGGATCGAGATACGCTGCCCCAAGTGTCAGACGCGCTTTATCAAAAAGAGCTGATATCAAGATATCAATGTGGATAAGAAAGAGAAAGGAAACCATATATGTTGGATTATTTAGTTTTATATAACAGCCAGTCCGGAAATACAAAAGGCGTGGCGGCCGCCATCTTCTCAGCCCTGCCCGAGGGCTCCCGGGACCTGGTCGATATCAACGGAGGAAATCCCATCCCGAAGGCAGCCACCTATTTTATCGGCTTCTGCGTGCACAGAGGCTCCTGCTGTATAGAGGTAAGTGATTTCATCAGCTCCCTGGAGGGCTGCAGCATTGCCCTTTTTGGCACCTGCGGCATGGGCAGCTCACCGGAGTACTACAAGCTTATCGAAAAAAATGTCAGCGCCTGGATCAACAGCAGCTGCCGGTATCTGGGCTGCTGCCTCTGCCAGGGAAAGATGCCCATGCAGGTCCGCCAGAAATACGAGAACATGCGCACCGCGGAAAACACGGCGCAGGTGGACGGCTTTATCCGAAACTTTGACCATGCGATGACCCACCCTGACCGCGAGGATCTGAAAAGGGCACAGGAGTTTGCACTGTCGTGCGTTTCCCGTGCCCGTGAACAGGTCTGATGCTATCCCTTTATGGAGCCCCCTGTCATCCCTCTCACAAGAAGCTTTCGGAAAACAAGGGCTGCTACGGCAGGGGGCAGGATGATCAGCATCCCTGCAGCAGCGGTAATCCCATAGAGCACCGTATCCTTCGTCATAAATTCTGATGCCACGATCGACACTGGCTTGGTATCAATATTAGAGGCCAGGATCAGCGGAATCTGGAACTGACTCCAGGCGCTCAAAAACATGATCAGCATACTTGCACATATGATAGGATAGGACACCGGAAGTATGATCCGGAAAAAGATCCGCAGCCGTCCACAGCCGTCCACAAGGGCGGCTTC
The DNA here is from genome assembly GCF_016901695.1 of Mordavella massiliensis. GTDB lineage: Bacteria > Bacillota > Clostridia > Lachnospirales > Lachnospiraceae > Claveliimonas > Claveliimonas massiliensis_A. The sequence goes on from NZ_JACJKS010000001.1 coordinate 87,691, forward strand.
TTCCAGTTCTCTGGGGACTGTTGAAAAGTAATTATCCATCAGCCAGATACTCATAGGGAGAAAAGAGCTGGCATACACCATGCTCAGCCAGAACGTACTGTTAAGCATCTGCATTGCCGAAAACATCCTGTAAAGGGGAATAATCGTGGCAAACACCGGGATGACCATTGTGATCAGTATGGCATTTTTAATGATTTTCTTCCCCTTAAACTCCATTCTGCTCAGCGTATAAGCCGTGATCGCAGCCACCGGTATCCCTATGACAAGCGTGCATGCCACTGCCTTCAGAGAATTTTCAAGCCCTCTGAACAGCCTGATATGCTGCTGACTGACCGAGTCAAACAGGGCAAGATAATTATCCCACGTAATCTCCTTCGGAAACATATTCATAGTATTTTTAAACATCTCATACTCCGGTGTGACCGAGATAGAAAAGGCCCACACAAAGGGCCCCACCGTAAGCACGAGAAACAGGAGAACTGCCACCCAATAGAGGGGCGAGATTTTCTTTTTCAAAATTCCACCTCCCGATTCAGGCTCTTGAGATAGAAAATCCCAAGCACCGCCGCCATAAGCATGATCACATATGTCAGAGCACTTCCCCTGCCGAAATCCAAGAAGGAAAAAGTAGTGAGGTAGCTCTCTATGAGAAGATTCTTCCCCAAATCTTTATACCCCGCAAGGGCCACGATCTCATCAAAGATATTGATGGCTGTAATCGATGCAGATGTGATCCCGATACCAATAAATGGCATCATGAGAGGAGCCGTTATATAGCGGAACACAGCTATCCGGTTCCCGCCGTCTATTCGGGCCGCCTCATAAAGCTCCTCCGGAATCGCATGGAGCCCCGACAGGCAGACAATGGCACAAAATGGAATACTCCTCCAGGCCACCACAATGGCTACGATCAAAAGCAAAAGCCATCGGTCCGTCAGCCACATAACAGGCTCATCTGTGATATGCAGCCCGATCAGAAGCTTGTTCATAAAGCCGTATCCCGGATGAAAGATAAAGCGCCATATAATACCGTTTACAATGGGCGGCAACGCCCATGGAAGGATGGCCAGCGCCATCAGAAGTCCCGATATTTTTGTATCCACGTTGAGCAGAAGTGCCACTCCAAAGCCAAGGACTGTGGTCAGGACAACAACTACAGCCAAGAGAAACAGCGTGTTCTGCAGACTGTACTGAAAAGAATCAGATGTAAGGACATCCGCATAGTTGGATAACCCGACAAAATCCGTATCTTCCGGGCTGGTCAGCTTCATCTCCTTTAAGCTATATGAAAATGTCATGATCGTCGGATAAAACACCAACACGCCCATTATAAGAATAATGGGCGCCAGTAATGCATAAGGTAATATCTTACTTCTTTTCAATTAATTCATTCACTTTCGCATTCATCGCATCAAATGCCTCCTGGGGAGTCTGCTCTCCGAGAACCATCTGATTAATGTTATTGTACATAGTGTTGCTCATCTCAGAATAGTAGGAAGGAACGCCATTGGGAAAAACAGACTTGATCAGGTCTGCCTCGTCCAGCATGGCCCCTGCATTTTCAAATGTGCCATCTTCTACCATTTCTGCCAAGACTGAGTTTCTTGTCGGAATGGAACTGTTGACTGCGTACATTCTCTTCTGGACATCTGCTGAGCTGTACCATTTAACGAACTCCTGGGCTGCTTCTTTGTTTTCTGAGAAGGATGTGATTCCAACTGCTTCCGGAAGAGCCATTGTCTGCGGAGATGTTCCGGCTGTTCCCGGAAGAAGGATAGGAACAATGTTTCCAATCTCTGAGCACTGCTCAGGATCATTGCTGATACCCACAAACTTGGTAGGACCTACCATAAAGCTGGCCTCGCCCGATGTGATCTTGCGGTAGCAATCCATGCCATTGAAAGAAATCGATGCTGGATCCACAAATCCATCCTGAACAAGCTGGTTCTCGAATGTCAGGGCATCCATGACCGCTTCCTCGTTCAGGGTATCGTCATCATTAAAGACCTGTCCACTCCTTGAGAAGGCCATCCACATCATGGAAGTGGTGGCAGACTCATCCGCGTTCATCGGCATTGTATATGGATATTCCACAATCCCTGCCTCTTTTATCTTTGTCAGGGCATCATACACCTCATCCCATGTTTCAGGTACCTCAGTGATTCCCGCCTGTTCAAAATGATTCTTGTTATAGTAAGCTATCCGATAATCGTTTGCATAGGGCACAGCAAGAATTTCTCCGTCAATGGTAAAGGTCTCAAGCGTAGGCATGTCCTCCTTGTCCTCATCTGTCATCTCGATAGGCTCCAGCCATCCCGCGCTGTTCATCTCTCCTACCCATGACCAGTCTACCTCGATCACGTCAGCTGCTGCCTCTCCGCCGCTGGCCGCAATAGACACCTTATCCCGGATATCATCCCAGCTCACCTCATTAAAAATGACAGAGATACCTGTCTCCTCCGTGAATTCTGCCAGCAGCTCATCTCCCGGGTTTGCCCAGTCAGGCGCCATAAAAGTGATTTCCTTACTTTCACCGGAAGAAGAGCTTTTCTCTCCGCTTTCACTGCTGCTGTCCGAGCCGCATCCTGCTGTCAGTGTCGCTGCCATAGCAGCACAGAGCAGCATGCTCACCAGTTTCTTTTTCATAATTGTATACCTCCTAACATACCTTTTTCTCTGGTATCAAAGAAAGTATAGCAAGCAGGGAATTGGGCGTCTAATCGTTTTTTCACATGTATGATCCCACTTATCGTTTTCATCAATATGTCCTGCGGGTTTACTCTCTCGTAAGCTTCCGGATCCAGTTCCCGTAGTGGGACTCCAGAAAGGCCGGCACGCACTTGAAGATCTGGTCCGCATTGAGGCAGCACACCACCACCGCCGGCGACGCCTTGACTACAAACGCCATGACAAAGGACAGGGGGATGACGATCATCCAGATGCTGACAAGATCCATCCTGACCACGAACATGGCGTTCCCGCCGCCCCGGATGATCCCGTTGTTGGTCGGCATCTGGTAGGACATGCCCACGCAGACCACGCTCAGGATGACAAGGAATGTGTCCATCATATCCATCGCCTCCGGCGACAGATCATAGAGGGACATGACCGGGATCCGGATCAGGAAGAGCAGCAGGCCGGAGGCGAGCCCGATCACGACGAACATCCGCTGCATCACGCGGGAATAGTGTTTCACAAGCGGGATATTTCCCGTGCCGATCGTCTTCCCGATGAGCACCGACGCGGTGGAGGCCGCCCCCACCGCTGTGGATTTCACCAGCAGGAAGAGGGTGGACGCCGCGCTGTTGGCCGCGATGGCGGCGGCCGTCATATGCCCGAGGATCACGGTCTGCAGCGCCGTGTTAAGCCCCCACAGCCCCTGCACCACCAGCATGGGCAGGCACACGCGGAAGTAGTCCGCCGCAAGGACCCGGTCCACATGCAGATATTCTTTCAGTTTCAGATGGAGCCTGTCTTCTTTCCTGGCAATGTAGCACAAAAGGACAGCGCACTCCAGGATCCTGGCAGCCAGCGTTCCGATGGCCGCCCCTTCCGCCCCCATTTCCGGGGCTCCGAATTTCCCGTAGATCAGAACATAGTTGATGCAGCAGTTCACAAAGAAAGCCATGACCGAGAGGGCGAAGGCGATCTTTACCGTCTCCACGCTGCGCAGCGTGGCAAGAAGGATGGTGGTCACCGCGAAGAAGAAGTAGGTGAACCGCACGATCCGCAGATAGGACGCGCCCTCCCGGATGATGGCCGTCTCTGTCGTGAAAAGGCCCACCGCCTGCTCCGGGAAGAGGCTGACTGCCGCGAAGAGGAGGACCGCGATCAGAAGCCCGGCCTGCATGGCGGCCGCCGAGATCCTGCGCATCGGCTGCGTCTGCCGTTTCCCCCAGTACTGGCTGCAGAAGATCACCAGCCCGTCGCCCAGCGCCGTCAGAAGCTGCTGGTAGACGAACTGGATCTGGTTCACCGCCGCCACGCCGGAGAGCGCCGTCTCACTGTAGCCGCCCAGCATTACATTGTCCGCCAGGTTCACGCTGATGGTCACCACATTCTGGAGCACCAGCACGATATAGATCGAAAAGAAATTCCTGTAAAATGTTTTTTCTGTCTTTACCTGTCCCATGTATCCTGCCCGTCTTCCTTCTTCTGTCTGTTCCTGTACTCTCCCGGCGTGCATCCGATATATTTCTTGAACTGCCGGGAAAAGTAGTTCTGGCTGGAAAAGCCGTTCTCCATCGCGACCGAGTAGATAGACTGCCCGGTTCCCCTGAGGCTTTTGCAGGCGTTCCTAAGCCGGATGCCTGTCAGATAGCGCCCGACGGACGTGCCTGTATAGTCCCGGAAGAGCTGGTTCAACCTTGTCCGGCTGTAGCCGGACCACCTGCACAGGCCGTCCAGCGTGATCTCCTCCCTGTAATGCTCCTCCAGGTAGCGGACCACCTCCCGGGCCGTGCCGGACGCCGCCACCGGGAACTGGTGATGGTTGGCGATATAATCTGCGCAGACGCGGCACAGTGTGAGAAAGGTCTCGATCTCAGCAAGGTTGATGCGCACAAGCTCCCCCACGGCCTGCCGGATCTCCTCCGCAGTTCCCAGCCCCAGCCGCCGGGCTTCCCTCTCCACTTCCCTGGCGGCCCCCGGCCGGTCTTCCAGCATCTGCCCCGTCATCATGTAGCCGGCCAGCCGCCCGTAGTGGTAGAGGGGCATGGCCGCCTCGTAGAGGCCCATATGGCACCGGTAGATATGGACGCAGTGCTCCTTTCTCACTGTGGCAAAGGCCTCCTTATTGTCCCGCTCGCACCTTCTGCATCCCTCCGCGTTCCGGCTGACCAGGCTGCAGAAGGCTGCCCCTTTCTCGGGATACCGGGCGACGGACCGGCCTTCCAGGTCGTAGACGTCGATCAGGATCCCCGATATGGCGTACAGCTGTTTTAAGATTTCTCCCAGTTCTATCTCGTCTTTCATCGTCTTTCTCTCCTGTATTGCAGTTTCTGTCATGTGTGTCCGATCGTGCTAATTATGAACTCATTATACATTGTTTTTTCCATTTATGCCAGATAAGATATGATACGGAATCTATCCATACACTCACAAAACACGACAATACCGGAAAGGATATGATCTGTTATGAATTTTATGCAGGATATGACAAAAGGCTCTCCTCTCAGACTGCTTTTGTCTTTCTCCGTGCCGCTTTTGATCGGAAGCATCTTCCAGCAGTTTTACACAATGGCGGACTCTATTATCGTAGGAAAATTTGTCGGGGCGGACGCCCTTGCGTCTATCGGCGCCTGCTCCTCCGTGATCTATTTGCTGTTTTCTCTTTTTTTGGGGTTATCAGCCGGGATCGGGATCGTGATATCCCAGCATTTCGGCGCAGGTGACGGCAGGTCCGTGCGCAGGGGGATCGCAAACTCTGTGTACATCCTGCTGGCGGCTTCCTGTCTGCTGACTCTGACCGGCGTCGTTTTCGCCAGGCCTATCCTCACCATCCTGGGGACGCCGTCAGAGATCATGCAGGACGCTGCCGCCTACTTTCAGATCACAAGCGCCGGCATCATAGCCGTTGCCTTCTACAACGGTATCTCCTCCATCCTGCGGGCTCTGGGGGACAGCCGGACGCCGCTGATCTTCCTGGCCCTGGCAGCCCTTCTCAATGTGGGGCTCGACCTTCTCTTTGTCACGGTCTTTCACATGGGTGTGACCGGCGCTGCGCTGGCGACTGCCATCGCGCAGTTTGCCTCCGCCTGCGCCTGCCTTGCCTTCTCCCTGAAGGCAAACCCGTATTTCCATATACGGAAGGAAGAATTCCGCCCCGATACCGGCCTTATGCGGCGGATGATGCACATCGGACTCCCTCTGGCCCTGCAGAACGCCATGATCGCCTTCTCCTGCGTCATGCTGCAGACAGTCATCAACTCCTTCGGCGCCATGATCGTGGCTGTCTTCACTGCCACGAACCGCATCGAGAACCTGGTCAACCAGATCTACATCGCGGCCAACACCGCCCTGTCCAACTACACCGCCCAGAACCTGGGCGCCGGGAACACGGACCGGGTGCGGGCCGGGACAAGGTGCTGCCTGCGCATCACCGCATGTTTTTCCTTCGCCATGATCCTGGTCATGTATGTGTGCGGCCGCCTGTTCATGAGCTGGTTTGTCACGGATCTGCAGGTCATTGAGACCGGCGCCCGGGCGCTGAAGCTTATCAGCCTGTTCTTCCTCTTCTGGGGCGCCCTCTACGTGTTCCGCGGGACGCTCAACGGCGCGGGGAACGCAAGCTTCGCCCTGATAAGCGGCGTCCTGGAAGTCGTGGGACGTATGGGCTGCGCTTTCCTTCTCACAGCGGTCCCCTTTATCGGGCAGTGGGGGATCTGGCTTGCCGAGGGCGTCACCTGGATCCTGGTGGCATCGGCAGGCGCCATCTGCTACATGCGCGGAAGCTGGACGAAGACGCATCTGACCGGAGCCGGCCGCGCGGCAAAGGTGTGCACGGAACCGTAATATACAGCCGACAACTGCATAAATTGTAAGCGGTCGCCAAGATTTCGGGCAAGCCCGGACTTTGGCTCGTCGCCAGTACAAAAAAAGAGAAATGCTGATCACATTTCTCTTTTTTATGTCACATCACCCTGCGTGAAATGACTCCAAAGTGACTCCGACGGGAATCGAACCCGTGTTACCGCCGTGAAAGGGCGATGTCTTAACCTCTTGACCACGGAGCCGGATATTCTGTACCCGGCCAGCTTCTGAGCGCTGGCCGAGTGATATCGTATCACACTCCGTTATAAAATACAAGGTGTTTTTGTGTTTCAACTCCGGATCTTTCATATACCTCAGCCCCGGCCAGGCCTACAAGTTGCGGGCCTTTTCCACTTCCTCCTCCGTGACACCGGCGAGGCGCATGATCTCTTCCGGGCTGGCGCCTCCCTCCAGCATCCGGCGGACTATGGACAACCGGCCCTGTGCAACGCCCTGCTCTCTTCCCTCCTGCAGCCCCCTGTTCCAGGCGCTGCTCATGATGGCCTCGTGGTCCCGGATCGCCTTCTGCCGGGCCTCATACTCCAGCCTGGCTCTCTCGTCTGCGCTCATCCTCTCCAATTCCCTGTAGGCTTCTTCTATATATTCACTTCTGCCTACCATGTCCTCGAACTCCTCCCCATTGCCACAGTCTTCTCCTTTCCTGTAAAGCTGTGCAGGAATGGGGCATGACTGCATGACTGTATATCCGGTCCGGATATCGGAGGCACGGCCCGCATTTCCTGCTCTGTTCAGTTGTGCAACACTCGGGTCATGCCTGGAAATCAGGCTCCGAATAGACAGATGCCGCCGCATAGATTCAGCAGCGCGCTTGATATGTATGCCAGGCGGCAGATGTGCCGCCCCGGCATATTTAGAATAACATAATTCACTTTGAACTGCAATAGATATTTTATTTTGCTTTTTACTTTTTTCCTGCTTCCTCCCATCTGCGCATCTTCAGCTTCAGGAGCGCAAGCGCCCGGCGGGCGTCCATCTCTGTCACCGTGTTCTCGGCCAGCACCTTCGTCTCGTCCCCCGGCTGTTCCATGCGGTCCAGCGACTTATAGTAGCACACCACGCCGTCCAGGTGGTTGTTCTGTACCACAAAGTCTTTGGCCGGGCACTGGCTTAAAACCGCTGTGGGAACACCCCGCTTCTCCGTCTCCTCAATGGCGTGGGCATAGTCCACATGGTTGTTGCCGATTCCGTTGCAGGAGAAGACCGCGCCGTCCACCCGCATGCACTCCAGGGAGACGCCGACCCGCTCCGCGCTTAAGTATTTATCCTCATTCTTATCCGGCGACCCCACGATCAGGATCCCCCGCAGGTTCACATCGCTGTCCGCTGACAGCACCTCCACAAGCGGATCCCGGTAATAGTGGAGCGTCGTCTCCTTCATACTTGTCCCGATTCCCATGATACCAGCTCCTTCCTAATCCATGGCATGCATGATGCCGTCCCTGAATTCATTGGGCGTCACGAGCAGGGGCATCCAGCCCATGTCGATGACGGATCTGCCGCCCTCGTACCCGCAGGGCTCGCTGCCGAACAGCCTCGTATCGTACACCGCCCCCTGGCCGGAGACTTCCTTTACGATCACCACATCCTTGCGGCCCGGCTCGTACGTCTCCTGGAACACGTGCTTCTCCGTGCACTTGTAGCCGTTGAATTTCTTCATCTGCTCCCGAAAGATCTGGCAGAACGCATCGCAGGCGCGGTGGATCGCCTCCGGGCCCGGGCGGTCCGCCCAGGTTCCCTCCTTAAGGACCACGTCAAAGGAGATCAGCGTGTCGCTCTCCAGCGGCGTGCCCGGCCTGCCCCAGCAGATCTTGTCTTTCAGGATCCCGTCGCTGGCGCCGAAGTTGCACACCTGCCTGCCGCACTCATCCACGCCGGTGAGGATCACATAGACGCCGGTGAGCGTGTGGGTGATGCCGTCCCCCACCTTCCCCAGCACCTTGGTGGAGAGGGGGATCACATCCATCACCGTATTCGTGTGCTGCTCATGCTCATCCGGCCGGATGATGCGGATCCGGATCTCCCGGATCAGGGGCTCCCTCTCCATGAGCTGCGCCGCGACATCCGGGCACACGGTCAGAGAACCGTCCACGCAGACCCGGTTCTCTTTCCCGTACTCCACGGACCGGACATGATAGGCCCGCACAGTCAGTCTTGTTCCAACATCCATAAGATATCCCTCCTACTCTTCCTGCTGTCTGTAATATGTAAGGATCAGTTCCACCATCCGGTCATAGCTGGCCACGCCGTCCGCCTGGCCGTTCGCCTTCAGGTAGGTGTCGTTGATCCGGTCTGACACTTCCGCCACCGCGCCGTCATACCTCTCCCAGAAGGCGCTGTTTGCGGCAAGATCCGCCTTTACCCCCTCCGACAGTTCCCCGTACAGCTCCCGGTATGCCTCCTCATCCACCTGGAAGAGGGCGTTGGTGCAGTTGATCCACCCCAGCAGATAGCTGCTGTAGCTGAGCTCCGGGCTGTCCGCGCCGGTCCCGGCGAGAAAGGCGATGAAATTGGCCTCCTCCTCCTGCATGAACCCCCGCAGGTGGGCCAGCTCATGGCAGGCGGAAAAAGGTATGTTGTAGGGCGTCATATCCCCGTTGTAGTTGGCCTCGATGGTGAAAGGCGAGTAGATCCCCGTCAGCTTCTGGACGGACAGGATCCAGGAAAATGCCAGCTCGTTCGGCTGGGGGTAGTACCCCTGCAGGCAGTCGTACTGAAGGGCCGCCTTCTCCATCGCCCGCACCGACTGGGAGGACACATCCTCCGCAAGCCTCATCACGCCTCCCTCATCCCGGTGCACCTGGGCGCCGGCCAGATTGACTTCCGAGGTGAGATGCCCGCACACCTCACGCAGCTCCTCCACCGTAGCCCCCTCCCATTCAAGGCCGCTCTCCCGGGCAAAGGAGGTCCGGTGATAGTTCACGCCGCAGAACGCCGCATACAGGAAGAAGAGGATGGCCGCCGCCAGGAACAGGCCGGAGAAAAAGGCGGCCAGCGCCTGGCCCGGCTTCCGCCCGGCTGTGCAGCCGTACACAGCCTTCACGATCTGCCACAGCAGGCAGACGGCGCATACATAGAGAAGCAGCTCCGACGCCGAGAAGGCAAAGATCCCGAAAAAACGGCCCAGCGTCTTCACAAAAAAGGCGTACACGCGGGTCGTATACCACTGGGCAAACCCGTCTGCCAAAGAGGCGGCAAAAAGAAGGAGGAAGGCGGCCGCAAAAAGAACAGTACCCGCGGCGGCGCGCCGGCATGCATCCGTGTATACCGTCTTCTTTCCGGTCCGGATCTCCCGGACTTTTTCCTCTTTTGTTCTCACGTACGTCTCCCCGTAAATCTTTTTTGTTTCCTTATAAAGGATTATACACCCCGCCTGCCCCCGCCGCAAATACAGAACGCGCTTTTTGCTCGATTTTCCTGTGGTTCCATAGTATAATAACCGGGAGACAGTTTAACTTTGACACAGGAAAGGATCCATCTTATGAAACGACCAAACATTCTCTTTTTACTCGCGGACGACATGGGACACTGGGCGATGCGCAACGCCGGGAACACGGATATCTGCACCCCGAACCTGGACCGGCTCGCCGCGCGGGGCGTAAAGTTCGACAGCTTCTTCTGCGCCTCCCCGGTGTGCTCCCCGGCCCGGGCCTCCATCCTGACCGGAACCATGCCGTCCTGCCACGGCATCCTGGACTGGCTGGACGGCGGCAGTCTTGACCACAATTGTCTTTCGGAAGAAATGAAATCCTATCTTCCGCACGAGACAATCCCGATCCAGTACACAGACCACCTGACGGCCTACACCGATATCCTGGCTGACAACGGCTGGCGCTGCGCCCTGTCGGGCAAGTGGCATATGGGGGACAGCATGACGCCCCAGCACGGCTTCACAGACTGGTACACCATCGGCGGCGGGGGCGTCCGGTACTTCGATCCGGACGTGATCCGGGACGGCCGGTTTGCCGCTGAAGAGGGCTATATCACAGACCTCATCGCCGGCAACGCGCTGGAGCGCCTGGAGGCCTTCGCCGGACAGGAGGACCCATTCTATCTGAGCGTGCACTTTACCGCCCCCCACAGCCCGTGGGAGGAGACGGACCACAAGAAGGAATTCCTGGATCTCTACCGGGACTGCGGCTTCACCGCCACGCCGGATCTTCCCTACCATCCCTGGCAGGTCTTCACCTGCCCCCACGGGCAGGGAGAGCGCAGAAAGGAACTGCTGCGGGGCTACTACGCCGCCATCACCGCCATGGACCACCAGATCGGCCGGCTCCTCGACCGGCTGGAAGAGCTGGGGCTCACGGAGGACACCATTGTCATCTTCACCTCGGACAACGGCATGAACCTGGGGCAGCACGGCATCTGGGGCAAGGGCAACGGCACCTTCCCCCAGAACATGTACGACAGTTCCGTCAAAGTGCCTTTCATCGCCTCCTGGCCCGGGCACTTTGCGCAGGGCGCCGTGTGCAGCGAACTGTTCAGCCACTACGACATCCTGCCCACCCTCTGCGATCTGTGCGGCCTTCCGGTGCACACGCGCCAGGCCCTCCCGGGCCGCAGTTTCCGGCGCTGGCTGTGGGAGCCGGATCTGGCGGACAGCCGGCCGGTCGTCGTGTTTGATGAGTACGGCCCGGTGCGCATGATCCGGGACAGGGAGTGGAAACTGGTGCTCCGCTATCCCTACGGACCGAATGAGCTGTACCACATAAGCGCCGACCCGGACGAGACAGAGAACCTCTTCGGGGATCCGTCCCAGGAGGAGCGGATCGTAGCCATGCGCCGCCAGATGGAGGAGTGGTTCCTCCGCTACTCGGACCCGGACCTGGACGGACGCAAGGAGGGCGTCACCGGCACCGGCCAGTACTGCCGGGCCGGGAGCCGGGCACATCTGGCTGAGAAATACGGGCCCATGCCAAAGCCTGTAAAGGGAGAATAAAGCAAAAGAGGAGCGCTGCCTCACTATCGGATCACGATAGCGAAGCAGCGCTCCTGTCTTTCTTATATACAGCCTCAGGCCGGATGCACTCTTAGCCCTTGATACCACCGCCGGTAACACCGGAGATGATCTTCTCGGACAGGAAGATGTACAGAAGCAGCGTCGGCAGGAAGACGATGACAACGGCTGCGAACAGTCCGCCCCAGTCTCCTGTGTACTGCATGGATGTCAGCACGCTCTTCAGTCCGGGTCCTACAGGCATGATGTCTGAGGACGATGCGAAGATCAGGGAAATGAAGTACTCATTCCAGATGTTCATGAAGATGAAGATCCCGACCGTGATGATGCCCGGCTGTGCCAGCGGGAACATGATCCGCCAGAATGTCATCATCGGCGTGCAGCCGTCGATGGCGGCCGCCTCCTCGTAAGTCCTTGACAGGTTCTGGAAGAACGTCATCAGGAAGGTGGTCGTGTAGGGGATCTGCATTCCGATGTACAGGAACATCAGAAGTCCTCTGGAACCGTTGATGTCAAGCTGGATCGCGATGGACATCAGCGGCAGCACGATCATGATCTGCGGGATACTCATGGCAATCAGGAATCCGGAACGGATCGGCTTATTGCCAAGGAAGGTGAACCTGGACAGCACGTAGGCCGCCGGCGCGCTGATGATGACAGCGCCCACCATGGTCACCACTGCGTACAGCAGGGAGTTCAGGAAGAACGTCGAGATGCTGTTCGCCTGCCATGCCCGGATGTAGTTATCCGGGTGCAGTCCTGTTGCAAACTTAAACACCTCGCCCTTCATGATCTCGGGAGCTGTGGAAAAGCTGGCTGCCAGGATCCACAGCAGCAGGAAGATCGTGAAGAACACCCAGATCGCCACGATGATGTAACCGGGCAGGAGTTTCGCTTCCTTGCGGGGGTTAAACGGCTCTCTGACCTTTTTTTCTTTATCTTTCTTTTTTCCAAACATAAAGCCATCCCCCTTTCTAGAATTCCAGATCGTCGTCTTTGACGAGCAGGTTGACAAGTCCGAATACAACAAGCACGATCACAGCCATCAGGATGCCGACGGCAGCGCCCACGCCCGCGTCACGGGATGTGCTTCCCGTCGTTCCGAACACGGCGTTGTACATGTATACAACCGGCGTGATCGTCGCGTTGTCGGACGGCTGCGGGGATGCCCACATCTGGGACCATACGAAGAAGCCGATGACAGCGATGGTCCAGAATGTCGTACAGGTCTTGAACACGCCCTTGATGAGGGGCAGTGTGATAAATGAAAACTGTTTCAGCTTGTTTGCTCCGTCGATGGTGGCCGCCTCATAGTAATCTGCCGGGATCCTCTCGATACCGCTGATGAAGATCAGCATGAAGTAACCGACAGATCCGAAACAGAAGGCGATGAGCAGGGACCAGAACTTCCATTTACCGTTCATGTAGTCTATGCTCGCCAGATCCTCCAGCCCAAGCGCAGTGAAAAAGCTGTGCAGGAGACCGAAGCGCTTGTTGAATACGTACTGGATCCACATCGTCGCGATGGCAACCGCGTTGATGATGTTCGGCACGTAGATAACGGCTCTCCAGAAAGCTTTGAAGCGGACGCCGCTTGTCAGGATCACCGCGAAGAGAAGCGCGATCAGCATGACAGCGATGCCGCCGATGATGAAGATCTTGAGCATGTTCATCATGGATGTGCGGAAGAGCTGCGTCTCGATCAGCTTCTGGTAGTTGCCGATCCCGTTGAACGACCACTCGCTCATGGGATCACTGACTCCTTCTACGTTAAAGAAACTCATAATGATCGTACGGATGATCGGGTACAGATACATTACGATGAAGAAGAAAAGCGCCGGAGTCAGAAAGCAGACGATCATTTTTTTGTTTTGTTTCAAGATGATGTCCCCCTTTCTCTCAGATATGTAAGTCCGTCATATGGAAAAAAGGTATGGCGGCCATAAGCCGCCGCTTTGCCGCCATACCTCTCCATTTCAGGATGTCTTTACTGTGCTGCAGAGATTGCAGAGATGAACTCATCCGGTGTGCTCTCACCCTTGATCAGTTTTACAACGTTCTCGTTGATGATCGGTGTGAAGTCCGCGTTCGTCTCCAGACCTACCGCCCAGTCATAAGCCTTTGTCATTTCCTTGAAGTAAGGCTCTGCATCTGCGATAGCTGCCGGCCACTCTGTGTTCTCTGTGTCAGAGGGGATGGAGTTAACGGAAGATGCCATCTCAAGGTCGTAGTCGCCTGTAGCGATCATGGTTGCGAAGTCAAATGCCTCCTGCTGCATGTCGCTCTCTTTGTTGATGCCGTAGCCCTGTGCTCCTACCATGGAAGCCTCGGCTCCGTCTACACCGCCCTCAACTGACGGCCACGGGAAGAAGCCGAACTCAAGGTCTGCCTGCGTGTTTACATTGATCTCGTTCGGGATCCAGGATGCGTTGAGAACCATGCAGCTCTCGCCAAATCCGATCTCGTTCTGTCCGTCCGGATACTGTGCCGGAGCGTTGGGTGAGAAGTATCCAGCGTCTACAAGCTCAGCGATATCCTCTGCTGCCTGCAGGGCTGCGGGCTCGTTTGCCCAGTCGCCGTTGTTGAAGCACTCAAGAACTGCTTCCTGTCCGATGTATCTTGCCATCTGGAAACCGTAGATCAGGTTTACAGAGTCAGAGTTACATGTCAGCGGGTTGTAGCCAGCGTCTTTGATCTTCTGGCAAACTTCCTTGAACTCCTCGAAGGTGGTCGGCTTGTCATCCTCTGTCAGGCCGGCTTCCTCCCACATATCCTTGTTGTACCATACACCTGTTGTGTATACCTGGTAGGGAACTACATAGAGCTTTCCGTCGCCCCATGATTTTGCCTTATCAAGGATAACCGGCATTACATGGCTCTCAAACTCTTCCTCGCCCTCCAGTGTGGACAGGTCTACAAGGTAGTCCTTTGTGTTCATAACGACACGCATATAGTCGTCGTCGAAGAGGTCGATGTCCTCGCCGGCCTCAAGAGCTGTACCGATGAGGGTCTTCATGTCACGGCCCTTCCACTCGATGTTGATGTGGATGCCTGTCTCCTCCTCGTAAGCGTCCGCTGCCTCCTGGATCACCTTAGCCTGGGACTCTGTGGAGTTCCACATGGACCAGTAGGTCATCTCCTTGCCGGAACCGCCCTCGTCAGATCCGCCATCGCCGGATCCGCCGTCGGATGATCCGCATCCGGCTGCCATTGTGGCAACCATAGCTGCCGTCAGTAACACGCTAACCAATTTCTTTTTCATAATGTTACCTCACCTTTCTTAAAAAATTTGGTTAATCAGTTCTGCTTTTTGGGTCGGGCAAAGCAGGCCCCGATATCAGGACGGATGCCGGTGTGTTCTTCAAAGAAGTCTAGTCCGGCCTCCCCTTTTATCCGTTTTTCAGCTTCCGCACTGTCCGCGGTCACAGCCTCCCCGTCGTCATCGGGGACGTTCGCGTAATTACAGTACAGGTTTGCGCGGTACACAGCCTTCTTGGTCTGGTGGTGCCAGTCCTCTGTCCTGGCCTCCTCTCCCGCGTGTATGATCAGATTATTTTCTACCAGCATCCCGCCCTCAGACATACCGGTTCGGATGAACGGAACGCCGTCTGCTATGATGAATGTGTTGTCGTGAATGTGTGCGTCCTGATTGCGCACCGGCGTGATCACACCGGATTTCGCCAGCCCGTCATTCACACTGATGTTATGACGGAATATATTGTTGATACTCTCTCCCTCACAGAACATCACACAGCCGCCCTCGTTGTCATGGCTGTAATTGTACTGGTACACTGTGCCGTCTCCCGAGTCGGCGTCCCAGGCTTCCCCATCCTGGTTGAAGCAGGTGTGCGCGGCTTCGTTGTACTGGAAGAGCGCGTCCTTGCACTTCCACGGCCAGATGGCCGCCGCCACCATGCCGCCTCTGTCGCCCGGCTCCGCGTACACCGCAGGGTTGATGTCCTGCGCCACGTGCTCGGATACATTGTACTGTACCAGAGGCCGGAAGCAGTACATGGGAGTGATCGCGTCCCCTCCGATCTCCCGGAGGCGGTTGTGCTCGATCCGCACATCCACAGACCCGTATGTCTGCGCGATCTCGTCCGGGATCTCCAGGGATGTGAATTCGCCGTGCCGGTAGGTGTAGCCGGCTGCGATCCCCCACCTCCTGCACCGTTCCACTGTGCAGTGATGGATGTAAAGTCCCTCGTACCTTGCGATCCCCGTCTTCTCCTCGTCTGCCGGCGCAAGCGCCGACGCGTAGATACCGCCGTTGTTCATGTGCTTGTCATAGACGTTGCCGGACACATCGTGGACATACAGCCCGTCCAGCTCGATCTGGTGGAGTGTGCCCGCGTCCTTCGCGATCACGCTGACGCCTGTCCGGTTCATCAGATCGCCCTGGTTGTAGTACTCGCCCTGAAGCAGGACCCGGTTCATGATCTCCAGGTTCCGCACCGCGATGTACTCGGCGTCATACAGAAGGACTGCCGACGACACGTAGCCGCGCCACACATGGGTGGGCGCATCCAGCGGCGCTCCGTAGTTCTGATACCACAGGCCGCTTCCCGCAGCGTCGATCCGGGGCAGATCCCCTTCCCCGTAGGCGTCGATGACAACAGGCGCTTCCTTGCTGCCGCCGCCGAAGATGTGAAGGTATTCCTCCTCAAAGACGGATCCCCTCTCCAGAAGGATCACATCGCCGGGCTTCCTCTCCTGCCGGTTGATGCTGCGAAGCGTCCGGAAGGGCGTCTCGGCCGATGTGCCGTTATTCCTGTCATCTCCGCGAAAAGAGCTGACGTAGAAAGTTCTCTTAACGTCCATACTGCCTCCTGCTGTTTTTTTCTGCCCATGAACTACTTGTATTATAGCTTCCCCTGCCAGCTCTTTCTATCTTTCTTTTGCTTCATTTTTTAGCAATCTTGCTTTTTTTGTGCATTCTATTTACAAGATTAAATTTTTTTCGTCATTCTACACTACATTTTACACAATTACACGCCTTTTATATTGGCCGCGCTGACGATATTTTCCCACAAATTGCACTTAACCGGCTCGGTTTTCCCTTCTTCGTTCGTGTAATATGGAAGCCGCTCCTCCGCCAGCTCCTCCAGGGCGTCCGTCCTTCCGTCCAGGTAGGAGAGGATCCTTCTTTGCGCGGACTTCAGCCGCGCTTCCACGCCGGACAGGCGCACGTCCAGCACCTCGTACCCGTTCGGCTTGCACTCCGCCATCCAGAGCTCCTCCCGGAGCCGGTGCAGCTTCTGCACTTTCTTCCGGAGAGCCGGGATCTCCTTTCCGGCGATCCGCGCAAGCGCCTCCCGGTCGCCCGCAAGGTACGCCTTTCGTATCCCTGCCCCCAGCTCGCATTTCACCGCGTCCGCCGAGGCCAGGAGCTGGTAGTAGCGGAACAGTCCCGCCATGGCGCCGGCCCGCTTCCGGGCTTTCTTAAGGAGCGCGGCGGTCTCCCTGTACCAGGCGTCCAGCCCCGCGCCCGCATACTGGCCGTCAAAGACGCCGGTCAGCGGATCCTGGTAGAAGACAGCCTTGGACGGATTGGCGAACTTCGCATTGTACAGGCCTGTGCCGGGGATGTGGTCCAGCCTGTCAAAGAGGAGCATGTCCTGCCAGGATTCCCCGCACAGCATGCGGAACCAGCTCTCCATCTCCTCCCCGTCTGTGGACTCGCCGTACACGCACCGGCTGTAGAAGGCCATCATGGGAAGGCCCGCCATCATGGGCGTCTCCGCCCCGTTGTCCTGCCAGAGGGTGAGGAAGCTGTCCTCCACGCCCGTGTCCTCCAGGCCCAGGAACGCCGCCTTCGTGGCATCCATGGCCTGGGCGTAGTTGGGCGCCAGCCCGTTCCAGATCCAGGCGCCGCCGGCGAAGCAGACCCGGTCCGTCAGCTTTTTGTGGAGGCGGGCCATCCGCGTGTACCGGTCCTCCTCATGCCCCTCGTAGTCCCAGTATACAAGAGTCACCCGGCGGTCCGGCTTCTCGTTTTCCGGCCACTCATAGTCCGCCGGGACATTGTAGTAATCGCCGCCCCCCGGCGTGACGAAGAACATGTCGCTCCAGATCATGGGATCCAGGCCGTATACTTCGCACAGCTCCATGACGCGGTCCAGGTGCCGGCGGATCAGCTCGCCCTGCTTCACGTCCCCGTGGATCCGGCGGTAGTTGCCGTACCCCAGGTAAAACGCCTCGTCCATGCCAAGGTGGACGCGCTTCGAGCGGTACATCCCCTTCACGGAGGCGAGCATGGCCCCGATCAGCTCATAGGTCCGCTCCTCCTCCGCCAGCAGGATGTCCTCGTCGTCCCGGTACGCCTCCATGGACGGCCAGCGCAGCGCCGTGCGCAGGTGGGCCAGCGTCTGGATGCAGGGGATCATCTCCACGCCGAACAGGGCGGCGTAGGCGTCGCACGCCCGGATCTCCTCCTTCGTATACCGGCCCCGCAGCGACCCGAAGTACGGGTATCCCTCCACTTCATAGGTGTCTTCCGTGTACAGGAGGAACCAGTCCAGGCCCATGAGCGCTGTCTGGCGGATCAGCTTTTTGACAGCCTCCACCCGGAGCACGCCGTTCCTGGAGCAGTCGAACATGAACCCCTTATGGCCCCTGACGCCCGGATTCTCCTCTCTCCACTTCCCGGCCCGCACATGCTCCAGCGCCTTTCCGAGCGCCCGGAACGCCTCCGGCAGGCTGTGGTATTCGATGCAGACATCCTCCCCGTCCTTCACCGCCCGGTAGCCGGGCGCATCTGTCCGGAAAAAATGGAGGCACACCTCTGCCCCCTCCCCGCTCTTCACAAGCGTATGGCCTCTCTCCTCCAGGATATCGCGCACGGCCTCCTTCCGGATATCCTGCGCGTCATTGATGGTAAATCTCATAGCGGTCTCCTCTTCTTTGCTCTTGCTTTTCTCTTACATCTATTGTAATGTTTTATCATGTTATCATGGTTTTGCCACAGGTTCAACCAAAAACGCAAAGGAGAATGACAATGAATAAAAACGGTACGATCTGGCACGATACAGAGGGAAACACCATCCAGGCCCACGGCGGCATGATCCTGGAGCACGAAGGCATGTACTACTGGTACGGGGAGAACAAGAACGGCCCCACTTCCACCGCCCCCTCCGGGGATATCCGGGTGGACTTCATCGGGATCTCCTGCTACTCCTCCGCCGACTGCATGAACTGGAAATACGAGGGGCTTGCGCTGGCCGCCTCCGACGAGCCGGGCCACGACCTCTACAGAGACCGGGTGGGCGAGCGCCCCAAGGTGCTCTACAATGAAAAGACAGGCAAATTCGTCATGTGGTTCCATCTGGACTCCGCGGATTACACAGACGCACGGGCAGGCATCGCCGTGGCCGACCATCCCGCCGGCCCCTTCCGCTATGTGAAGGGGATCCGCCCGAACCGCTCCGACTGCCGGGACATGACCCTGTTCAGGGACCGGGACGGATCCGCCTACCTCATCCACAGCTCCGACTGGAACAAGACGCTTCGCATCTCCCGCCTGACGGAGGATTACCTGGACGTGGACGGCGTGTGCGGCAAGGCCTTCATCGAGCAGGAGCGGGAGGCTCCGGCCATTTTCTTCCAAGAGGGCTGCTACTACATGATCACATCCGGCTGCACCTGCTGGGATCCGAACAGCGCCCTGTTCGGCACCTCTTCCACGGTCCTGTCCGGCTGGAAGCTGATCGACAACCCCTGCGTGGGCGAGCACGCCCGGCAGACTTTCTTCGGGCAGAGCACCTACGTCTTTGAGAAGGACGGCGCCTTCTACCTCATGCTGGACCACTGGAAACCGGAAGACCTGAAAAATTCCGGCTACAGCATCCTTCCCATCGAGATCAGCGACGGGCACCTCACCATCCCCTTCCGGGAGTACACAGACTTTTCCAAATAGCGCACATACAGCGAATGGCCGCCTTCTCAGGCGGCCATTCCAAATTTAACGGCATTGAAGATGTTGATGAGGACGATCACCGCCATCAGGAAGATGAACAGCTTATCCACACCGCTGTCACTGATCTTCCTGTTGATCCGACTTCCGATGGTGCCCCCCAGGATGCCCCCCGCGATCATGAAGACAAGGTAGGCCGCCTCCACATCCGGGATGGTCCCTGTCACGCAGGTCTGCACGAAGCTGGTGATCTGGGAGAACAGGATGATGTACAGGGAGGACAGGGCCGCCTCCTTCGTGGTCATGGAGAAGAAGTAGGCCAGCACCACCAGGTTGATGGGGCCGCCCCCGATCCCCAGGAAGCTGGACATGACGCCCAGCACAAGGCCGATGGCCACGCACAGCCAAAGCTGCGTGCAGACCCGCGTCCGGATCTTATGCTTGTACAGGGTGTACACAAGCGTCCCCAGCGTGATGACGATGAGGACGATGGCCTGGGTCATGCCCACCAGATTTTCATCGCCCACCGCGTCCTTCAGCCCCTGGAACATGGACTTGCCGGCCACGCCCCCGGCAGCCGCACCCAGCGCCAGCGCCGTGGCGATGCGAAGATCCATCTTCGCCGTGCCCGCCCGCATGTTCCTGTACACGGAGACGAGGGACATGCAAAGCACCGTGCACCCGGAGAGGAAGCTGATGCTGCTCACGCTCATGATCCCCGTGGCGTCCAGGACCGGCTTGATGATGACGCCGCCGCCGATCCCGCAGATGGAACCGGCCGTGCAGGACAGGATACTCACTGCAAAAAAAATACCTATCATTCCCATATGATCACTCACTCCTTATCACTGTATCTGATTATACTCTGATTTTCCCGTTTCATCTACCTCTATTGCTTTTCCCCGGAAATTGTATTATGGTAAAGGCAGCTTATGAAGCAGCATGCATCCGGCAAGGAAGGAGATACTATGAAACAGCCTAATCTTATTTTACTGATGACCGATCAGCTCCGGGGCGACGCCCTCGGCTACGCGGGACACCCAGACGTGAAGACTCCCTACCTGGACACGCTCGCCTCGCGGGGCGTTGTGTTTGACCGGGCCTACAGCGCGTGCCCAAGCTGCATCGCCGCCCGGGCCGCCCTGCACACCGGCATGGAGCAGAGCCACCACGGCCGGGTGGGGTACGAGGACAACATCCCCTGGAGATATGAGCACACCATGGCCGGCGAGCTGGCGAAGGCCGGCTACTACACCCAGTGCGTGGGCAAGATGCACGTCCATCCCCTGCGCAACTACCTCGGCTTCCACCACGTGGATCTCCACGACGGATACCTCCACGCCGCGCGGTACGCGGGCGTGCCCTACAGCCAGTCCCAGTTCGTGGCGGACGACTATTTCTACTGGCTCAAAAAGGAGCTGGGAGCGGACGCGGACGTGACGGACACGGGCATCGACTGCAACAGTTGGGTGGCCCGCCCCTGGACCCACGAGGAGAAGTACCACCCCACCAACTGGGTGACGGACCGGTGCCTTGACTTCCTGCGCAGGAGGGATCCGGACCAGCCCTTCTTCCTCATGGCCTCCTACCTGCGGCCCCATCCGCCCTTCGACGCGCCGCAGTACTACTTCGACCTGTATAAGGACAAAGACCTGCGGGCGCCCTTTGTCGGGACATGGGAGACGGACGAGTACCTGAAACGGGACGGACGCATCTTCGACTCCAAGACAGGACCTGCTGACCCCGAGCTGATCCGCCAGGCACAGATCGGCTACTACGCCTGCATCACCCACCTGGACCACCAGATCGGCCGGCTCATCATGGCCCTGGTGGAGCAGGAGCTGTACGATGACACCATCATCCTGTTCACCGCAGACCACGGGGAGGAACTGTGCGACCACCACATGTTCCGCAAGTCCCGCCCCTACGAGGGAAGCTGCCGCATCCCCTTCTTCATCACCGCCGGGAAGAACACCGGGATCCCTGTAAAGGCCGGCTCCACCTGCCACGCGGTGGCAGAACTGCGGGATGTGATGCCCACCCTTCTGTCCGCCGCCGGCGCGTCCATTCCGGACAGCGTGGACGGCGCGGACCTGCTGCCTCTTGCGCAGGATCCGCAGCAGACGGTGCGGCCCTGGCTGCACGGGGAGCACGCCTACGGGCCCTTCTCCAACCACTGGATCGTGACGGAGACGGACAAGTACATCTGGCACGCCGCCACCGGGCAGGAGCAGTATTTCAACCTGGTGGAGGATCCCCATGAACTGACTGATCTTATAAACGATAACATGTATAAAGAAAGGATTTCATTTCTCCGTTCCTGCCTGATCGAGAGCCTGAAAGACCGTCCCGAAGGATTTGCGAGGGAGGGCTCCCTCCTGCCGGGGCAGCCCTATCCGGAGACAATGGAACACATCAAAGCCATCTGATGCAAGGAGTATATCTATGAGCCACCGACAGTACGCAGTGACACATACGGATATTGAAAAACTGAACGCGCGCCTGCTATCCATCTCCCTGTCCAGGGATGAGAGGGACTGGCAGAGCGTGTTCCACACCCACCACTTCACGGAGCTCTTCTTCGTCGTCAGCGGGGAGGGGAACTTTCTCTTCCGGGAGAAGCTGTACCACATCAAGACAGGCGACCTGGTCATCATCCCGCCCTACATGGAGCACACGGAGCAATCCATTCCGGACACGCCCCTGGAGTACTACGTGATCGGCGTGGACGGAATCTCCTTCCAGCCGGCCGGGGAGCAGACGTGTGTGCAGGTCTTCTGCAACGTCAGCAACAAGGCGCTGGTGGAGGAGATCTTCTCCCAGATGCTCTACGAGATGCGCAACCCGGCCTACGGCTCCGATAAGATCTGCCAGGATCTGCTGGAGATCCTGATCCTTCGCATTATCCGCAGCCAGCACGTGATCCCGGTCCCCATCGCCTCCACCTACATGACAAAGGAGTGCGCGCGGATCAAGGAGTACCTGGATTCCAACTACTCGGAGCCCATCACCCTGGACACGCTGACAGACCTGACGCACATGAACAAGTACTACATGGCCCACTCTTTCGCCAAGTACACCGGCAAGTCGCCCATTCAGTACCTGAACGACCGGCGGATGCAGGCGGCCTGCACCCTGCTGCGGGATACGGATCACTCCATCTCCGCCATCTCCGCCTCCGTGGGCTTCTCGTCACAGTCCTACTTCACCCAGGCCTTCCGGAAAAAGTACGGCATGACGCCCATCCGGTACCGGCAGTCCCAGGCCGGGGACGATGCGGCGAACGGCAGCTAACAGACGGCTGCCGTTCTTCTTTTACCCTCTCACACGCCCCGCCAGCATCTCCAGGCGCCCGATGCTGCGGGCAAAAAATTGCTGGTAGGCCTCGCAGTAATAGTTTTTCTGCCCCCCGTCCTGCGCAAAGCAGTCCCGGCGGCAGCCGCCCCGGCACAGGGGGTACCACCTGCAGGAGCCGCACCGGTCGTCCCGCCTTGCCGGCTCCCGGAAGAAGGGGTGTCCGCCTTCTTCCGCCAGCTTCCAAAACGTCTCAAAGTCCACCTCCGGGTCGCAGATGTTTCCCATCTCATAAGCGTCCAGCGCGTAGAAATCACAGGGGTAGACCGTCCCGTCGCTCTCGATCACGTTCTGCATGCTGCATTTCCCATACATGCTGCAGGCCTCCGGCCGGCCGCCTCTGAGCATGGCCACGTAATTCTCAAACTGCCGCAGGTACACCGGCCTGCCGGCCGTCACATCCGCAAACCACAGGTCGAACAGCTCCTGCAGGGCCTCTCCGTACATCTGTGGGGTCAGGGAGAAGGGCTCTTCCCCCCGCCTCTCTTCCAGGGGATCCAGGCAGGGGATGTACTGCTGGTGCAGAAATCCCTTCCGCCCGAAGAACCGATAGATCGCCCCGATCCGCGGCGCCGTCTGCGCGTTCAGCACGCAGAGCACATGAAAAGGGATCCCCGCCTCCTGCAGCCGCTGCGCAGCGCCAAAGACACGGGAGAATGTCCCCTCCCCCCGGTGATCCGGCCGGTTCCCGTCATGGGATCGCCGGACGCCGTCCAGCGACAGTCCCACAAGAAACCGGTTCTCTTTTAAAAAACGGAACCATGCCTCATCCAGCCCAAGCCCGTTCGTCTGCAGCGTAAAAGCAACTTCCTGCCCCGGGCTTTTCCTCTCCTGCGCATAGGCTACAACGTCCTGAAAAAAGGGCAGACCTGCGAGGGTCGGCTCCCCTCCCTGGAAGCCGAACACGCAGGTCTGCGCTGCCGCAAGCGCCTTGTCTATGACAATCCGCATGGTCTCTTTTCTCATTTTCCCGCGATCGCTCACAGCGCGGCCTGCTGCCTCATCCTTGTAAAAGCAGTACCTGCAGGCCATGTCACAGGCGCAGGAAGCGGGCTTGATGAGGAGCTGCAGCTCTCTCATCATCCGCATCTCACCTCTTAAATCTCGTACCAGTAGATGCCGTTTGCCTCCAGGTCAAGGTCGAAGCTCGTGCCGTCTCCCTTGTACACAGTCGTGCTCTGCGGCTCATAGGTATTGTTTACAACACAGTATTTTCCGTTCTTCACGTAGGCGTGCACCTCTACGTTGTAGTTGGTGCTGAACCACTTGTGGAGCTCGTCCTCATCGTGGGACGCCCACAGGATGGAGCGGTACAGAAGACGGCTGTTCTCGAAGCTGTAGGGAAGGCCGCTGATGTAGACCGTGCGCCCCTCTCCGAAGTCGTTGACAGCAAGCTGCACTTCCTTCTCTTTCTGCTTCAGGATCGTGGTGCCCTCGTAGGCGTAGATATTCTTCTTGCCCTCGCCGAAGTCGATCTCCCCTCTGCAGTCCTCTGTGATGAAGTGCTCGTGCTCATCCCAGTTGTACTTGTCCATGTTCAGCGTGAAGCCGTTCTCCTCCTCCACGCCCATGACTGTGGCGAGCTGGAAGAAATGGCCCTCGTGCTGGTGGGCCGCCGGCTCGCCGACGCCGATAAATCCGCCGCCGTTGTAGATGAACTTCTTCACGGCAGTCACCACCTTCTCGTCCGTCCAGTTGGCCCCGCCGGTGTAGGCTGTGTCCGCGTCGCCCACGTTGAGGATCACGTCGATGTCGTCCAGGATGGCCGGGTTGCTGCGGATGTCGTCAAAGCTGATCCACTGCACGTCAAAGGGCGCGCCGCTCAAGGCCTCGATGATGCCCGCGTAGGAGTAGTTCTGCTTGTAGTAGATGGCGTGGTGCACCATGTGGTTGCCCCAGGCCCTCATCCTGCCCCAGCAGTTCAGGACAGCCACTTTCTTCACGCAGTAGGGCGTCGTCCCCTTGATATTGTCATACAGGGTGCGGAACTCCTGGCACACGCTCTCCACGTAGTCGATGAACTCCGGGAACTGCATGGCCAGCTTCAGGTAGCCGCCGTACCCGATCCGGTCGATGGGGCTCCGGAGGATGGCGCGCCTTGCGGTCACCCAGTTCACCTTTGCCTCCTTCACCGGGTCGCCGCCCTCGTGGAACACATCCGGGAAGAAGTAGGGAAGCAGTCTTCCCTCTGTATATTTTACACCTTTGATGTCGCTGATCAGGCGCAGGGTGGAGCCGTTTCCGACACTGCCCACGACAGCGTCCAGACCCACGTTCTTAAACTCGTCCATGAAGGGCTCCATGCCGATCCAGTGATCGCCCAGGAACATCATGGCCTCCCTGCCGCACTCGTGGGTGATGTCCACCATCTCTTTCGCCAGCTTCGTGACTTCCCTTCTCTGGAAATCCTGGAAATCGCGGAACTCTTTAGAGGGGATGCGGTACGTATTGTTCATGTAGCCCTGGTCGATGATGTACTCGGGGCGGAACCTGTAGCCCACCTCCTTCTCGAACTGCTCCAGGATGTAGGGGCTCACGGATGCGGAGTATCCGTACCAGTCCACATACTTCTCCCTCGCCAGCTCGTCAAAGATGAGCGTAAACTGGTGGAAGAAGGTGGTGTAGCGGATCACGTCCACATGGGGGTTGTCCGCGATGAACTTCCTGAGCCTCTCCATGGAATAGGCGTGGGTCTTGGGCTGGCGCACATCAAAGGTGATCTGCTTCTCAAAGTTGGTCCAGCCGTTCGTCACCGCGTTGTACATGTGAACCGGATCCCACATGATGTAGGCCAGAAAGCTCACAGTATAGTCGTGGAACGCCGCCGCGTCATGGATCGTCACGTCGCCCGTCTCCCCGTCATAGCTCCACTTGTCTGTGGGAACGACCTCCCCTGTGGTCCGGTCGATGACCTCCCACCAGCGGCTGATGTCGTCACGGTCGTTCACCTTCAGCATATCCGGGTACAGGTGGTTCATCAGATGGATGGACAGCTCGCTCTCCACCGCCGTGTAGAACGGCGTCATGATGTACATCTGCTGGATCTCCTCCGGGTTCGCCTTCGCCCAGGCATTGTCCTTTCTCGTCGTATAGTATGTGGAATACACTTTCGCGTCTACATGCTTCAGTTCTTCCGGATAGTCCGTCCCGTCGCAGTCGCGGATGGCGTCAGCTCCCCAGCGCTCCACCAGCTTCAGCGTCTCCGGCACAACGTCCACGTCCGTGGGTATGGTCACCCTTCCCTTTGTGTTCTCTTTCACGTCTGTTCTCCTTTCTTCCGGTTCAGTCTTGCTTTTCTTTCCCATGCACATATTTGTACATTTTTCTTAAAACAAGCATAGGCGAAAAGAGGATAACCGTCAATTTGCATATTGCTCACATTTTTAGGATTCTTGCTTTTGTGCGACAAAGTTAATTTTTTCACTAAAAAAGAAGTCCCCGCAGGAGACTTCTCTTTCCTCTTAAAATTCCTTATTCTTCGCGATCAGGACGGAATGGCTTCCCATGTTCACCACGATCTCCCCGTCGATCACGTGGATCTCGTCGTACTCAGTCGTGTACCCCTCCTCGTAGGAGTACATGACCCGGCGCATCCGGCTGTCCATGGGCAGGCCCAGCACCCACACCGGCACCCGCACCTCCGCCAGCTCGCTGCCATGGTTGACCACGATGACGAACTGGTCCTCGTCGTTGAACCGCCCGTAGGCCAGGATATTTTCCCTCTTTACAAGCCACTGCAGGGAACCGGTGCGGAACACCTCGTAGTTTTTGTGTATCCGGATGAGCTCCCGGTGGTAGGCGATGAGCTCCCGGTTCTCCCTTCCCCACGGGTACGTCCGCCTGTTGTCCGGATCCGTAAACCCGCACAGGCCGGCCTCGTCGCCGTAGTAGATGGTGGGCGCGCCCACCCAGGTCATCTGGATGGCCACCGCCTCCCGCATCACGGGAAGGCTGACATACTCCTCCGCCTTCTCCGGCCCCAGGTCCTTCGCCCGCCCCACCATGTGGTTCGTCCTCGTGAGGAACCGGGAATGGTCGTGGTTGGACAGCTCGTTCATGGCCACCTGCTGGGACGGTGTGAGCATATGCGACGCGTGGTGGAAGATGGACCGCAGGAAGCTGTCCGTGTTGCCGTGAAGCTCCTCCCGGTCCTCCTCGCTGTGCTTCTCCATGCCGGTGAGGAACCAGGTGACCGGCTCCATGAACGCGTCATAGTTCATGACAGAATCCCACTCGTCCCCCTGCATCCACTCCTTGGGATCCCCGTAGTGTTCTGCCAGGATGAGGGCGTCCGGGTTCGCCTTTTTCACCTCCCGGCGGAACTTCTTCCAGAATTCATGGTTGTACTCTGTGCTGTGGCCCAGGTCCGCCGCCACATCCAGGCGCCACCCGTCCACATTGTAGGGCGGGGACACCCACTTGCGGCCGATGGCCAGGATGTACTCCTCCAGCTCCTTTGATCCCTCGTAGTTGAGCTTCGGCAGGGTGTCGTGCCCCCACCAGCCGTCGTAGCTTCCGTTGTAGGGCCAGCATTCGTCCCTGTTTTCAAAAAACTCAAAGAAATCCCGGTAGGGACTGTCCGCGCTGACAAAAGCCCCCTTCTCATATCCGGCCTGGTTCTCATAGATCCGCTCCCGGTCCATCCATTTGTTGAAGGACCCGCAGTGGTTGAACACGCCGTCCAGGATCACCTTCATCCCCCGCCGGTGAAGCTCCTCCACCAGCTCGATGAACAGCTGGTTGCTGGCCTCCAGGTTCCGTTTGTCCGCCACGCGCTTCTGGTACTTTGCAGCGTGGGCATTGTCCGTGTCGCCCGCCGCCAGCGGCTCGCCGCCGTCCTCCAGGATCACCCCGAAGTGAGGGTCGATGTAGTCGTAGTCCTGGGTGTCGTACTTGTGGTTGGAGGGGGAGACGAACAGCGGGTTGAAATAGATCACTTCCACCCCCAGGTCCTGCAGATAATCCAGCTTCTCCATGACGCCCTTCAGGTCGCCGCCGTAGAAGGACCGCACATCCATGGCGGAGGGGTATTTCCCCCAGTCCTTCACCTGGACGGTGGGCTCCCCGATGTAGGCGTACTCGCCGTCCACCACGTCGTTGGAGGGATCCCCGTTGCAGAACCGGTCCACAAAGATCTGGTACATGACCGCGCCCTTGGCCCAGTCCGGCGTGGAGAACCCGGGCGCCAGCTGGAATTCGTACTCCTCCACCCGCCATCTGCTGACGCCGAACTGGTTGTAGTACCAGACCTCGGTGCCGGAGCTGATCCGGAAGCTGTAGCGCAGGTTCTCATTCCCAAGCGTAAAGGTCACCGCATAGAAATCAAAGATCCCCGCCGTGCCCCGCTTCTCCATCTCGTACTCCCTGCCGCCCGCCAGCAGGCAGACGCTGTCCACGTCGTCCGCCGCGGTCCGGAACTGCAGCGTGACCTGCTGCCCCGGAAGCGGTTCAGGCGGGAAGACATAGTTTCCCGTCCCGTCACAAAATAATGCAAGTAAATTCATTCTATCGCCGCCTGCCTTTATATTTCCGAGACTTCGATCCCCTCAAACAGGGATTCGAACTCCTCTCGCGTAATCTTTTCCTTCTCAAGCAGAAGCTGCGCGCACCCGTCCAGAACGCCCTGGTACTTGCGGATGATATGCTTCGCACGCCTGTAGCAGACGTCGATGATATCCTTGACCTCCTGGTCGATGGCGCTCGCCACCTGCTCGCCGTAGCCTCTGGTCGTGTGCGCCAGATCCCGCCCGATGAACACTTCGTCGCTGTCGTTGTCGTAGTTCACAAGGCCCAGCTTCTCGGACATGCCGAACTTCGTGACCATGGACTTGGCCAGGCTGGTCGCCTGCTTGATATCCTGGGACGCTCCCGTGGTAATATCGTTGAAGATCTCCTCCTCCGCCACGCGGCCGCCCAGGGCCACCGTGATATCCTGGAGCATCTTGCCCTTTGTGTTGAACATCTCATCCCGCTCCGGCAGAGGCATGGTGTAGCCCGCCGCCCCGGCTCCCGTGGGGATGATGGACACACTGTACACCGGCCCCACATCCGGCAGGACGTGGAACAGGATGGCATGCCCCGCCTCGTGGTAGGCCGTGATCTTCTTCTCCTTCTCCGAGATCACGCGGCTCTTCTTCTCCGCGCCGATGCCCACCTTCACGAAGGCCTTGCGTATGTCTGTCTGCTGCAGGTAGACCCTGCCCTCCTTGGCCGCCAGGATCGCCGCCTCGTTGAGGAGGTTCTCCAGGTCGGCGCCGGTAAATCCGGCTGTCGTCTGGGCGATCTGTTTCAGGTCCACATCGTCGCCGAGAGGTTTGCCCTTGGCGTGCACCTTCAGGATCTCCTCCCTGCCCTTCACATCCGGGCGTCCCACCACGACCTTGCGGTCGAAGCGGCCCGGGCGCAGGATGGCCGGATCCAGGATATCCACCCGGTTCGTGGCCGCCATGACGATGATGCCCTCGTTGACGCCGAAGCCGTCCATCTCCACCAGAAGCTGGTTCAGCGTCTGCTCCCTCTCATCGTGGCCGCCGCCCATGCCGGTGCCTCTTCTTCTGGCCACCGCGTCGATCTCATCGATAAAAATGATGCAGGGCGCGTTTTTCTTGGCGTCCTCAAACAGATCCCGGACGCGGGACGCGCCCACGCCGACGAACATCTCCACGAAATCCGAGCCGGATATGCTGAAGAACGGCACGCCCGCCTCGCCGGCCACCGCCTTCGCCAGCAGCGTCTTGCCGGTTCCCGGAGGGCCCACCAGAAGGACGCCCTTGGGGATCCTGGCCCCCACCTGGATATACTTTCTGGGGGATTTCAGGAAATCCACGATCTCCTCCAGCTCTTCCTTCTCTTCCATGAGGCCCGCCACCTGGGCGAACGTGATCTTCTTATCCTGGTCCGTGCTCATCCTGGCCCGGCTCTTCCCGAAGCTCATGGCCTTGGCGTTTGCACCGGCCCCCTGCCGGTTCATCATATAGAAGAACAGGAGGCAGGCCGCCAGCACGAGGAGCGTCGGGAGCAGGCTCGTCATGAACCAGTTCTCCTGGGGCACGTCCTCCAGCGTGTACGCCACGCCCCTCTCATCCAGATCATCCTGCACCTCGTTCACGTCCGAGACATAGACGGTCTTCACGCCCCCGTCCTCCTCTGTCCCGGATGTGATCTCCAGCCGCCCGGTCGGAACGTCCCGGTTCTGAATGATATCCACCTCCGTCACGTCCCCGCTCTCCACCAGGCTCTCAAATTCCTGATACGTGATCTGCTTATCCCGCTGGTCGATCTGGTTGGTAAACCAGAGCGCCACGAAAAGCAATGCCACAAACATGAGCAGCGTCACGCCGCTCAGTCCTCTTCCCCGTCTGTCGTTCAAATCTTTGCTGCTCCTTTCTACTGGGCTCCTTCCACTACACCGATGTAGGGAAGGTTTCTGTATTTCTGCGCATAGTCGAGTCCGTATCCCACGACAAATTCATCCGGGATGTTAAAGCCCACATAGTCTACCTTCACCGGCTTTACCCTGCGCTCCGGCTTGTCAAGGAGCGTGCACAGGCGAATGCTCGCCGGCCCTCTCTTCTCCAGGATCTGGATCAGGTAGGACAGCGTGCGCCCGGAGTCGATGATGTCCTCCACGATGAGCACGTCCCTGCCCTCCAGGGGCTCATCGAGATCCTTCGCGATCTTCACCACGCCGCTGGACGAGGTGCCGTCCCCGTAACTGCTGACGCTCATGAAATCCATGGATACCGGGACCGTGATCCGCTTCGCCAGCTCGCACATGAAGAACACGCCTCCCTTGAGCACGCAGATGAGATGCACATGCTTCCCCGCGTAATCCTCGCTGATCTGCCGTCCCAGCTCACACACTCTCTTTTCCACTTCCTCTTCTGACACAAGCTCTCTGATCGTCTCTGCCATGTCTGATTTCCTCCCTTGTCTTCCGTTTCTTATATCTGCCCTCTACATGCCGGGCTCTTCCACCGTAATCTCCAGGATCCGCTCTGTCTGTGCCGTCACCTCGTACCCGCAGCCCTGCCGGTACCCGATGACCCACATGATGTGGTTCCCGTCCGCCGCCAGAAGGATCTGCCCCCGCCGGCCGGCCGGGATCTTCTCGTCGATAAAATACCGGTTCAGCTTCTTCGTACCGCCGCTTCTGCTGACGGTGATATAGTCCCCGGGGCGGTATGTCCGGATGATAACACTGTCTTTTATTATATCATAGTCAAACCATTTCGTGTAGGGGGTTTTGGGAATTGACGCCTCCAGAGGCCCCCGGATCCCGGACGCCTCCAGCACGCGCATCCGCACCCGGTCCGCACCCGGTCCGTCCGGCTCCTCAAAGTCCGCGTCCTGCAGCTGCACCCCCGCGTAGGTGCGCCGCGCCGTCATGCCGCAGGGGAGGGCGCTCCTGCGCCCCACCTGCCTGCCAAAGAGGGCGTCCACCTGCTCCAGATGTACGGTCTCCAGGTCCTTCGCGCGGCCGCACGTCTGTTCCAGCGCCCAGGAAAGGAGATAGGGGCGGACCGCCGGGTCCGTGCGCCTGTATGCATCCCCGTCGATCTCCAGCGCCCGGCCGCTCTTTCCGGGCAGGAAGCGGACCGCCTCCTTTGCAGCCTGCGCCCGCTGTCTGTCCATGTAGTCCCAGAGCAGGGACATCTGCCGGGCCGTCTCACACACATGGTCCACGACCTTTGTGTTGACCGCCTCCTCCATATAGGGAATTATATGATTGCGGATGCGGTTCCGTGTATAAGTATCCTCCGAATTTGTGCTGTCCATACAGTAGGTTCTGTTTTTTTCCGCCAGGAACTGCTCGATCTCCTCCCTGGACACAGCCAGAAGGGGCCGGATGTAGCGGCCCGTCACCGGCCGGATCCCGCCCAGTCCCCGCAGGCCGGTCCCCCTCGCAAGATGCAGGAGCACCGTCTCCGCGTTGTCGTTCCTGTGATGGGCCAGGGCGATCTTGCCCGCGCCGTGCCGGCTGGCCGCCTCCTCGAAGGCGCGCCGCCGCGCGAGCCGGCCGGCCTCCTCCCCGGAGAGCCCCTCCTCCCTGGCCAGGCGGGCCACATCCACGCGGACCACATCCAGGGGGACGTTCTCCCTCCGGCACAGCTCCTCCACAAACGCCTCGTCCGCATCGGCCTCCTCCCCCCGGAGGCCGTGATTGACATGGATCGCAAAGAGCCGCAGGCCGTATTCCCGCTTCAGCATAAGAAGCACGCAAAGCAGGCATACGGAGTCCGCGCCTCCCGATATGCCTGCGATCACAGTATCCTGTTCCTCCAGCATCCCATGCTCCCTCACATAGGCCCTTATCTTTTCATACATGTTCTTCTCTCCCTCTTCCGGGCAGGTAGTCTTATCGTACTAACTATATAGAATCTGCGTGCAAAAAGCAAGTTTTCCTATACGCGCCAGATGGCCGCCGCCAGAATGGTCATGTCGTCCGCCGGCTCCCCGCCCGACAGTTCCAGCACCTGCTCCAGCAGATAGTGGGCCAGCTCCTGGGGGTTGCGGATCGCCGTCCCGCCGATGAGCGCCGCGAGCATGGCCTCCTGGTTGCCCACAGGCAGCGCGTCCAGCACGCCGTCCGTCACAAGGACGACGAAGTCCCCGTCCTCCAGCTGGCGGTGCACACGCATCAGCTCCAGCTCCTGCACCACGCCCACCGGCAGGGTGGCGGAACTGATCTTCTCCACCCCGTCCTGTCTCCGGATAAAGGTGGTGGACGCCCCCGCTTTCAAGAGATCGCAGGTCCCACGGTAGAGATCAAAGACGCACAGGTCCACGGTGGAGAAAAACAGCTCCTCCCGCCCGGCCACCAGCGCCGTGTTGATCATCTGCACCGCCGTCTGGGGCGGGAACCCCGCTTCCAGGAGCTCCTCCAGCATCTCCACCACCATGGCGCTCTCCTGGAAGGCCGCCTCCCCGGAGCCCATGCCGTCCGAGAGCACCACGGCCTGGCAGCCTCCCGGCAGCCTCGTCATGGCAAAGGTATCCCCCGAGATCTTCTGACACCCTTTCCCGATCTTCGCCACCCCCTGCAACGTCTGGAAGGCCGGCCCTTCCATGAATACAAGGGTGCTGTACTGCTCCGTGACGACCGGGCTCTCCCCTGCCACGAGCAGCATGCTGCGCCCCATGGCCTCCGAGAGCGCCCCGGCGGCCTCCCGGGATGCCACGCACTCCCCCCGCGGGGCCTTCACGGTCAGATGCACCTCATACCGCCCCTGCTTGGTCATAAAGAACACGCCGGATAAAAGTTTCAGACCCGACCGCTTCAGCCTCGCCTTCACCTTCTTCTGCAGGCGGGCGTCCACGCAGATCCCGGCGTCCAGCTCCCTGGCCGCATGCTGCACCAGCTCGGCGAACGCGTTCATGGAAGCGGCGCACCCCTCCCGGTTCATCACCATCTTCCGGCTCCAGACCATCTTCTGCTTCTCCATCTGGAAGACCTCCAGCGTCTCCCGCAGGAACCGGGGCGCCATGACGCACTTCTTCTGCAGCCCCCGCTTCAGTTCAATGTTCAGCTCCGCTCCGTACTCCTCCGCGGCGGCGATGATCTCGTAGACCATCCGGGCCGCCTTCTGCGGGTCCTCCTTTCCGCAGGCATCCCGCCTCTCACAGCCCGCGCACACCTTCTCCGACACGCCGGCAGCCATGCCGTCGATCTCCTCCCCCGTGAAGGTCCGCCTCTTTTTCTCCAGACCGAGAAACACGTCGGACAGATGCTTCAGCGATCCGGCGAACCTGTCCATCTGTGCAACATACGGGTTGACAAACAGATCTTTCCCAGCAGCAGTCTCTCCCATGCAACGCTCCCCTCCCGCGCAGAATCCAAAGTAATAAAAAAGCTTCGGGATGCCTGCTCCCAAAGCTCTTCTTCTGCATGATTATTTCGCTTTAAAAATGATCTCGTTCTCGTGGACGAGCCCCAGCCTGTCCTTGGCCTGCTGCTCCACGTACTCATCCGTACCTACGTACTCTTCCAGATCACTGATCTCCTCTGCGCGTTCCTTCTCCGCCTGGATGTCCGCCTCCAGCTCCTGCTCCTGCTCTATGTAGGCATTGTTCTTTGCCCGCAGCTCCACGCTGCTCACAGTGACCATGACAGCCAGAAGCAGGATCACCGCGCTGATGCCCAGCATGCTTCTCCTGTGCTGCTGCACCTGCTTCTTCCGGCGTCTCGCCCTGCTCTTTTGTCTGATGCTTCCCATATTAATTACTCACCCATCTGCCAGCTGCGGCTGGTTATTATTTTTTATCATAGCTTTTTTCTCCTCTTTCTTCAACAGTTTTTGACGAATTTCTCTTCCGCTTCCCGTATAATTTTTCAAGCAGTTTTTTCGGAATTTTCGACACAAAAGAGAAAAAAGCGCTTCCCAGCACAACACCTAGTATAAAATACCACCGGATACTACCATTAGTGGTATGGTGAATTTGCACAAAGACATAAACGGCTGCCCCCGGCCAGAACAGAAGATCCTCCGCGGCAATGGCGGCCGGAGTATGCCGGACGGCCCGGCGCAGCAGGCACAGGCATGCATAGGCGCAGCAGACGGTCATCCCGGTCAGCAGCGCCTCCAGGAAGGAGAGCCCCTCCACGCGGATCCCCTGCATGCGCTACCGGAACAGCCTGCTCAGGATCGTCTCCCCCGTCTTTGCCGCGGGGTGTACTTCCGAGTAGGCCACGCTGTCGATGGTGCCCGACAGGTCCACCTCCCCCTTCTCCAGACTCAGCCTGTTCACATGCAGGTCAGACCCCTTCACCATGAGCATACCCTGCTCCGTCTCCAGCAGGATCTCATTCAGGTCAAACGAGAGCACATCCAGCACGCCCGTCACCGTGCCTGTCTTCCGGTTATTGAGCACCAGCCTGTGGGCCCGCGGCGTCTGCTTTTCTTCCATTGCCATCACAACCTT
Source organism: Mordavella massiliensis (assembly GCF_016901695.1). Taxonomy (GTDB): domain Bacteria; phylum Bacillota; class Clostridia; order Lachnospirales; family Lachnospiraceae; genus Claveliimonas; species Claveliimonas massiliensis_A. The sequence goes on from NZ_JACJKS010000001.1 coordinate 122,388, forward strand.
TCTTGATAATCATATGAAAGGCCGGCTTATTTTATTACAGGATCACAGATATTTGAAGAGATCCTTTGCCTCCTCCTTCTTTGTCGTGTCCCGGATATCCAGCACTTCCACCTTCACGGCCTTTGTGCCGAACTGTATCTCTATGACGTCCCCGGGCTTCACCTTCACGGACGCCTTGGCCACCGCGCCGTTCACCAGGACCCGGCCCGCGTCGCACGCCTCGTTAGCCACGGTCCGCCTTTTGATCAGGCGCGAAACCTTCAGGAATTTGTCCAGTCTCATCTTCTCACCTCCCGGCTTTCTTCCCGGCGCTCCCGCCAGGGCGCGCCAATGGAAAAACGGCGCTGCAGCCATCCGGCCGCAGCGCCGCTTCTATCATCCCGTATGAATTCCAAACGAAACTTATGCGTTTACAGCATCCTTTAAAGCTTTTCCGGCTTTGAACTTCGGAGCCTTGCAGGCTGCGATCTTCATTGTCTTGCCTGTCTGAGGATTTCTTCCCTCTCTTGCGGATCTCTTGCTCACCTCGAATGTGCCGAAGCCAACAAGCTGTACCTTCTCCTCTTTCTTCAGCTCATCTGTCACAACATCGACAAATGCCTTTAAAGCCTTCTCTGTATCCTTCTTGGATAACTCTGCCTTCTCAGCGATTGCTGCTACTAACTCTGTTTTGTTCATGGATAATTCCTCCTTAGACTTCCGATAGAACATCCTGTTCTATTCTATTCGTTGATTATGTGGCCTTACCTCCCCACCGGGATCAGGCGCATCTTTCAATAACGTTATACAGGGTTTCCCACTGTTTGTCAAGTAGAAACGCCCGAAAAACAGGGGTTTGCACGCTTTTTTGGAGGGATTTTCCATTTTTTGCCGGATCCGGGCCCTGCGCCCCGTCTTTCTCTCACATGCGGACCCGGAAGATCTGCTCCAGGAAGCGCCCCTTCTCCTCCGTCTGCATGACCGCCGTCCGCAGCTTCTCCACGCTCTTGACCGGGATCCACGCCTTGCCGGACCGGTAGTAGGCGTCCGCCAGCTTCCAGAATTTTTCCGGGTAGATGAGCCGGACCTTCAGGTAGTCCGTCTCCGCCGCCGAGAGGGGCCGGATGGCGCTGTACGCATCCAGCATATGGTCCGCGCACCGCACGTTCCAGCCGTGCTTTTCCATGGCCTTGCGCAGGAAATAGTACAGGTCCTCCGCCTGCACGCCCGGCCGGCACCGGTCAAAATTCGTGGTGGCGCAGCCCGCGTCCGTCAGAAGGATGTTGTGGTAGTTGTAGTCCCCGTGGAGCATGGTGTTCTCCTGCCGGCTCTTCCGGTCCAGTTCCCCGCAGTCCGTCCGCTCCAGTTCCTCCATGGCCCGCCGGGCCCAGGCGAACATGCTGTCAAAGCAGCCAAGGAACGCCAGCTCGAACTCGCCCCTGGACGGTTTCTCCCGGATGAACCGGCGGATCTTCCGAAGCTCCCGGTTGTGGCTTTCATACTCCTTCCCAAGGCTCCTCCTTGGCGGCTCCTCCACGGGCCCTCTCTCCTTCTGCGCCTCCCTGTCTTCCCCCGGTCCCGGCTCTTCCGGCTCCGGCTCTTCCGGCGCAGGGCAGGGCGGGACACGCTCCATGAACCGGTGCAGGTGGGCGAGGTTGGCCGTCCCCTCCAGGAGCTCGCGGGTCCTGCGGACATCGCACTCCCTGCCGGCGTACCACTCCTTCAGGATATAGCTCCTTCCGTCCGGGGAGACTGTGACATACTCCCCGTCCCGGTTGGCCACGGGCAGGTCCGTCCGCAGGCCGCCCTCCCGGAGCAGATGAAGGCCCACATGCCGCATCAGGAGCACGCGCCGCCTGGACACGCCCGCCTCCCGGAGCAGAAAAAGCCCCTGGTCTGTATCGCAAAAAAATGCACCCCTCATCTTGCGGGTGCTTTTCACAGTGACTGGATACTGCTCCAGTATACTCAGTTCGTAGTCCTGCATATTACCGTCCCCTGCACTTTTCCGTTATCCTGTTCTGTTCAATGTATGATGCCGGAAACGGTAATATGACAGTCTCACTGTCCCTGTATCCTCTTTCCCTCTGCCAGGGCGAGAAGCTGCTCCTTCGTGTTGAGGGCCGGCTCCTCGATCACGGCGTCCAGAAGCTCCCGCAGAAGCTCCCCCATCTCCTTTCCGGGGGCGAACCCGGCCTCCATCAGGTCCCTGCCGTTCACTGCCAGGTCCTTCTGGGTCACGCACTCCGCCCGGTCCAGGATCTCCCGGTACAGCCGCGCGGCCCCCTCGATGTCGGCCAGCTTCTCCTCCCGCATGTAGAGGCTCTGGGCCAGCACATCCGCCCGCCGCACTTCCAGGTAGAGGGGGAACAGATCCGGCCCGATCCGGTGCATGGCCCTGCGCACGCTGGCAGGGCGGACCGGCATCCGGTAGTCGTGGTAGTACACGAGGGTAGTCACCTTCCGGAGCGTGTCATTGTCGAATTTCAGGCGGCGCAGGACCGCCCGGGCGATCTCTTCGCTGCGGACCGCGTGCTTCTTAAAGTGGGCCACCCCGTCCGCGTCCACGGTCTTCAGGTCCGGCTTCCCCATATCGTGCAGCAGCATGGCAAGGCGGAGCACCCGGTCCGGGCGGATGTGGAGGAGCGCCTGGAGCGTATGCTCCCCCACCGTGTACATGTGGTGGGGCGTCTCCTGGGTGGTCTCCATAATCCGGTCAAACTCGGGGAGGAACCACTTTGTGATCCCCAGCTCCCAGGCGGTGCGCAGCAGGTCCGGCCGGTCGGACAAGAGGGTCTTCACAAGCTCCGTCTGGATCCGCTCCGCGCTGATCTTCTGCAGGGTGGGCGCGAGGGCCCGCATCCCCTCCCGGGTCTTATCCTCCAGCGCGAACCCGAGCTGAGCTGCGAACCGGATCCCCCGCAGGATCCGCAGGGCGTCCTCCGAGAAGCGGGCGCGCGCGTCCCCCACGCAGCGGATCACGTGGTCCGCAAGATCCGCAAGCCCGCCGAAGAGGTCCACCAGCCCTTCCTCGTCGCTGTAGGCCATGGCGTTGATGGTGAAGTCCCGGCGCAGCAGGTCCTCCCGCAGGCTGCGTGTGAAGGTCACTTCCCGCGGGTGCCTGCCGTCCTCATACACCCCGTCGATGCGGTAGGTCGTCACCTCAAAGCCTTCCCCGTCCAGGAGCACCGTCACCGTGCCATGCTCGATCCCCGTGTCAAACGTCCGGTCAAAGAGCGCCTTCGTCTGCTCCGGCATGGCCGAGGTGGTGATATCCCAGTCCTCCGGCGTCCGCCCGAGCAGGCTGTCGCGGACGCAGCCTCCCACGGCCCAGGCCTCAAAGCCTGCGCCACGCAGTGTTCCGATGATCTGTTTTACCCTGTCCGGCATGGCAATGTACAGCCGCCCGCTCTTACTCATACTCTGTCCTGTCCTTTCCCTGTGTTTCTTCTATCATAGTCCAGCCCCCGGCGCAAATGCAAGAAAAAAGGGAGCAGAAGTCTTCCTTCTGCCCCCTTTTGCCTCTGCGTTTTAGTAGGATTTGCCCCAGTAAGCCATGTGCTGGGCCGGCTTGCCGCACCAGATACACTTGTCGGAGATGAACTCCTCATCCTCGATCAGGCATCTCGTGGCCGCGCCGCCTGTGGCGTACTTCACTTCGCCCTCGCACTCCGGATCTCCGCACCAGCATGCCTTTACAAAGCCTCTGTTCGCCTTGAACTTCTCCACCATCTCATCCATGTTTGTGGCTGTGTCGATGTGGTCGTTCAGGAACTTCTCCGCCTTGTTGTACATATCCTGCTGGATCGTCTCCAGGATGTCACGCAGCCTGCCTGCGATCTCGTCCAGGGATACGACGATCTTCTCTCGGGTATCGCGGCGGACGACTACGACCTGGTTCTTCTCGATATCCTTGGGGCCGATCTCGATACGGGTGGGGATGCCCAGCATCTCCTGCTCGGAGAACTTCCAGCCTGTGCTCTTCTCGGAGTCGTCGATCTTCACCCGGTAGCCGGCCTTCTTCAGCTCGTCAAGCAGCGCGCACGCTCTGTCCAGGACACCCTCCTTGTGCTGCGCGATGGGGATGATGCGGCACTCTACAGGAGCTACGTGAGGCGGGAGCACAAGTCCGCTGTCGTCTCCGTGCACCATGATGATGGCGCCGATGCTACGCGTGGACCATCCCCAGGATGTCTCGTACACGCTCTGGAGCTGGTTGTTCTTATCCAGGTACTTGATGCCGAAAGCGTCCGGGAATCCGCTGCCGAAGAAATGGCTGGTAGCGGACTGCAGCGCCTTGCCATCGTGCATCAGCGCCTCGATGGTGTAGGTGTCCTGCGCGCCGGCAAACTTCTCATGCTCCGCTTTCCTTCCGGATACAAACGGGATCGCCAGCGTCTCGCGGTAGCAGTCCTCATATACATGGAACATCTGGATCGTGCGGGCCTCGGCCTCCTCGTAGGTGGCGTGGATCGTGTGTCCCTCCTGCCACAGGAACTCTCTGGAGCGGAGGAAGGGGCGCGTCGTCTTCTCCCAGCGCAGCACGGAGTTCCACTGGTTCCATACCTTGGGAAGGTCGCGGTAGGATTTGACTGTCTTGGACCAGAGGTCGCAGAACAGCGTCTCAGATGTGGGACGGATGCAGAGCCTCTCCTGGAGTCTCTCCATGCCGCCGTGGGTCACCCAGGCCACCTCGGGGGCGAATCCCTCGATGTGGTCCGCCTCCTTCTCCAGAAGGCTCTCCGGGATCAGCATGGGCAGGCATACATTCTCCACGCCCGTCTCCTTGAAACGTCTGTCCAGATCCGCCTGGATCAGCTCCCAGATCGCGTAGCCGTTGGGAAGGTAGTTCAGGCAGCCCTTTACGCTTGAGTAGTCGCACAGCTCCGCCTCGCGGACCACATCCGTGTACCACTGGGCAAAGTTCTCATCACGGGAGGTGATGTTTTTTACTAATTTCTTTTCGTTAGCCATGATTTCTTTTCTCCTTTTTCCTGAATTTTCTCCGAAGCACCGTGCTCCGTGTGTCTGTGGGAAAGAATACTCCGGACGACTTTTTTATCTCATAAAAAAATCGCCGGACTTTCGTCTCCCCGAAAAGGGACCGAAAAGTTCGGCGGTACCACCCTAATTAACTGCAGCCCATCTGCAGTTCTCTCTTAGCCATTAACGCTGACACCACGCTGCGCTTTCGCGCAGAGGCTCCAAGGTGGGTTCGTGAAAGCCGATACGCAGGGACCTTTCAGCCGGTGAGTCCCCTCTCTGCGCGCGCCGTGCGAATCAGTACTATTCCTCTTCACTGCCAGTCCCGCCTTCCGCAGCCATCACTGCCGGCAGGTATGCTTTTGTCTGAATATATCAGTTAACCGTAATTGTAGCGAATACACTTCCATTTGTCAAGGCCGAATGTGATAAAATGTGGTATAATGATTACCATACACCTTTCACGAAAGCGAGGAGCACCCCATGCAGCAGGATCCCTTTACTATATTATATGAGGACAGAGACATCATCGTGTGCACCAAGCCCCACGGGCTTCCTGTGCAGAGCCGCCGGCACGGCACGCCGGACCTGGAGAGCATGCTGAAGACATACCTGGCCCATCAAAACGCCGGAGCAGGCACAGGCGGCCGGGAACCCTACCTGGCCGTCATCCACCGGCTGGACCAGCCCGTGTCCGGCATCCTCGTCTTCGCCAGGACAAAGAAAAGCGCCGCCTCCCTGAACGCGCAGCTTCAGACAGACGGCTTCGGCAAGTACTACCGCGCCCTTGTAGACGGGACGCCACCTGCGCCCGCAGGCACATGCACGGACTATCTTGTCAGGGACGGCCGCACGAACACCTCCCGCGTCTGCAGCCCGGATACGCCCGGGGCCAGAAAGGCCCTGCTGGAGTACCGCGCCGTCGCAGGGGAAGCTCCCTTCTTTCCCGGAGCCGGGGAGGGACAGACCGAACTGGAAGTCCATCTGCGGACCGGACGCCACCACCAGATCCGGGTGCAGCTTGCCCACATGGGCTGCCCCATCAGCGGGGACACAAAGTACGGCCGCCAGGCCCCGGCAGGCGGATGGCAGACGCTGAAGCTGTGCGCCTGCCGGCTGTCCTTCTCACATCCTGCGACAGGCAAGCCCATGGCCTTCCATCTGACAGAGGATATCTGTTAGGCGCCCGCGGCTACTTCTCTTCCTCCAGCGCGGCAAAGAACAGCTCATAGGCGTCATCCTGCCCCTCCAGCAGCGGGGAGTTCTCCCCGCCGCCGTTGGTGCTCCGCTTGATCTGCGCATAGAATTCCTCCCCCGCACTCACCAGCTCCATCTCGTATATCTCATATCCCAGCTCCCGGCACGCCCGGCAGAAGCTGCCAAGCGGGTCGGCGCTTTTCTTTGTGTCCAGAAGCCTGCGCCGCAGCCGCGGGTCACGCAGCGCCCGGTCCCGGAGCTCTTCCAGTATTTCCATTGTTGAAGCCATATATCTTCCTCCTTCTTCTGTCCGCCGCCTTTCCTGCAGGACGGCGCGCCGGGCAAGCCCGGACTTTGGCTCGTCGCCAGTACAAAAACGTCAGGGACGCCGTAGGCACACCCTCTCCCGGGCTTCCCTCACGACGTCCCTGCCGCTTACGGTTTTCCTTTTACTTTGCGTGGATCCTGTCAGTTCCTAGTTCAGATACGTATCTGTCTCCGCCTCCAGCTCCTGTGCCAGCGCCTCCTCGTACTTCTCAAGGATGATGTTCTGGATCCTCTCTCTTGTGGAAGAGTTGATCGGATGGGCGATATCACGGTACTCTCCGTCCAGCGCCTTCTTGCTGGGCATAGCGATAAAGAGTCCCTTCTCCCCTTCGATGACTTTGATATCATGTACAACGAACTCCTCGTCCATGGTGATGGACACTACCGCCTTCAGTTTCCCTTCCTTCGCAACTTTCCGCACGCGTACATCTGTGATCTGCATGTTCCTAGCCCCTTTCTTCTCCGTCACTGTATCTCTTTACTCTTACGCTTACAGTGCATACCTCTCATTTTTTTCGACTACTATCTTGATGCCGTTCTCGCCTACGTGGCGCGTATTAGCCCGGATCGTGTCCCTGCTCTCCACGATGCAGTTCTCAATGTACGTGTTGTCTCCAAGATACACGTCATTGAGGATGATGGAGTTCCGGATGACACAGTTATTCCCCACGAAGGTCTTCTTGAACAGCACCGAGTTCTCCACCGTTCCGTTGATGATGGATCCGCTGGCGATCAGGCTGTTCTTCACCGATGCTCCCGGATTGTACTTGGCCGGGGGCAGGTCGCTGACCTTGGAATAAACGCCCGGATATTCCTTGAAGAAGTAATTTCTTACTTCCGGTCTCAGGAAATCCATGTTGGTCTTGTAATACGCGTCAACTGTAGCGATATTGCTCCAGTAGTCTTTGATCTTGTAGCCGTATATCTTTTTCAGATTCTTGTATCTGATCAGGATATCGGTGACGAAGTCATGCCGCTCCTCCTCTGCGCAGTGCTCGATCAGGTCGATGAGCTGGCGTCTTCTTATAATGTAGATGCCGGTGGAGATCGTATTGTAGGCAGCCATCATGGGCTTCTCCTCGAACTCCTCCACGCGCATGGTCTCATCCATCTTCAGGGTGCCGAAGCGGGTGGCGTCCTCTCCCGGCTGCAGGTCCCTGCACACCACCGTGATGTCCGCCTTCTTCGCGATGTGGTACTCAAGCACCTTGTTGTAGTCCATCTTGTAGACCGCGTCGCCGGATGTGATGATCACATAGGGCTCGTGGCATTTCTTCAGGAAATCCAGATTCTGGTAGATAGCGTCCGCCGTCCCCCTGTACCAGTAGCCGTTGTCCGCGGTGATGGTGGGGGTGAACACGTAGAGCCCTCCCTGCTTTCTTCCGAAATCCCACCACTTGGAGGAATTCAGATGCTCATTTAAGGAGCGGGCGTTGTACTGGGTCAGCACGGCCACCTTCTGGATGTGAGAGTTGGTCATGTTGCTGAGGGCGAAATCAATGGCCCTGTAGCTGCCCGCGATGGGCATGGCCGCCACGGCTCTCTTCTGGGTCAGTTCCCGCATCTTGTTGCTGTTCCCGCCTGCTAAGATAATTCCTACTGCTCTCATACTCTCTCACCCGCCTTTATCAATGTCTCTCCGCTCTCCAGCATGCCGCCCGGGTAGTCCTCCTTCACGGTGACGCCGCTGATGGCGGTGTTCTTTCCGATCTGCACACCCGCCGGGATGACGGAATTCTCCCCGATCGTCACAAGGCCGAAGGAATAGATATTCGGCTTGATCCGGTTGGGGATGTCCGCTCCCGTGCCAAGCGTCGCGCTGTCATGGATCTGCACGCCCTCCGCGATGATCGCCTTGTCGATGACGCAGCCCTTTCCGATCTCCACGTCCTTCATGATGATGGAGTCCCGGACCACGCTGCCCGCGCCGATGGTCACGCCGGAGCCGATCACGCAGTTGTGGACCTCCCCGTATATCTCAGCCCCGTCGCCAATGATGCTCCGGTCGATGATGGCCGTGTCCGCTATGTACTGGGGCGGGATGATGTCGCTGTTCGTGTAGATCTTCCAGAACTCCTCGTAGAGGTTGAACTCCGGAATGATGTCGATGAGCTCCATGTTGGCCTCCCAGTAGGAGCCCAGGGTGCCCACATCCTTCCAGTATCCGTTGTACTCGTAGGCGAAGAGCCTCTTGCCGTTCTCGTGGCAGTAGGGGATGATATGCTTGCCGAAATCGCAGCCCGGCACATCTTTGAGATCCATCAGCGCCTTTTTGAGCACCGGCCAGCTGAAGATGTAGATCCCCATAGACGCCAGGTTGCTCTTTGGCTGCGGCGGCTTCTCCTGGAATTCCGTGATGCGCCCCTCGTCGTCCGCCACCACGATGCCGAAACGGCTCGCCTCCTCCATGGGCACAGGCATGGCCGCGATGGTCACATCCGCCTCGTGCTCCTTGTGGTAATCCAGCATCACTTCATAGTCCATCTTGTAAATGTGGTCGCCCGACAGGATCAGCACATAGTCCGGGTTGAACGTGCTCATGTAATCCAGGTTCTGATAGATCGCGTTCGCCGTCCCGGTGTACCACTCGCTGTTTGAACTCTTCTCATATGGCGGAAGGATCGATACGCCTCCGATATTGCGGTCCAGATCCCACGGAATGCCGATCCCGATGTGCGTGTTGAGCCTCAGAGGCTGATACTGCGTCAGAACGCCCACCGTGTCGATCCCTGAGTTGATGCAGTTACTGAGCGGAAAGTCTATAATTCTGTATTTCCCCCCGAATGCAACGGCCGGCTTGGCGACTTTCGCCGTGAGGACTCCAAGTCTGCTGCCCTGTCCTCCTGCCAGCAGCATTGCTATCATTTCTTTCTTAATCATGCCATCACCCCTTCTCAGCAATTTTAATGTATACCATTATACCATACTTCCGTATCTAAGTGAACATATTTTACAAAAAAAGTGTAATTTCTCTCATTTTTTTATCAAATTATCACAAAAAATTGTTTCTTGGCTTTTCCCGTATATCTGTTTATAATAAGATAGACAGGATAAAGGCTGTATTTTTACACAGAAAGGTATGTCTATCATGTATAAAATCAATTTTGAAAAACCGGTACATGTGCATTTCATCGGGATCGGCGGCATCAGCATGAGCGGCCTGGCCGAGATCCTTCTCAAGGAGGGCTTTACCGTGTCCGGCTCCGACGCGAAGGAGTCGGCCCTGACGGACCATCTCGCCTCCCTGGGCGCGCAGGTCTTCTACGGGCAGAAGGCATCCAACGTCGTCCCGGGGATCGACGTGGTCGTCTACACGGCCGCCATCCACGAGGACAATGAGGAGTACGCCGCGTGCGTGAGCCGCGGGCTCCCCATGCTCAGCCGCGCAGAGCTCCTGGGCCAGCTGATGCTCAATTACCGGACGCCGGTGGCCATCTCCGGCACCCACGGCAAGACGACCACCACGTCCATGCTGTCCCACATCCTCCTGGCAGGCGAAAAGGATCCGACTATCTCGGTGGGCGGCATCCTCAAGGCCATCGGCGGGAACATCCGCGTGGGCAGCTCCGACGTCTTCGTCACCGAGGCGTGCGAGTACACGAACAGCTTCCTGCACTTCTTCCCGAAGATCTCCGTGATCCTCAACATCGACGCGGATCACCTGGACTTTTTCAAGGATCTGCAGGATATCCGCAGTTCGTTCCGCAGGTTCGCGCAGCTTCTGCCAAAGGACGGGGTTCTTATTATTAATAAGGAAATCGAGCATCTGGAGGAGATCACGGACGGGCTTGCCTGCCGCGTCATCACCTTCGGCCTGGATCCGTCCGCGGACTACAGCGCGGCCGGCGTGTCCCACGACGACAAGGGGGACGCCTCTTTCGACCTGATCCGCCGCGGGGAGAACTGCGGCCGCATCCGCCTCTCCGTGAAGGGCGACCACAACATCTGCAACGCCCTGTCCGTCATCGCTGTGGCGGATCTGCTCGGCGTCTCCCTGGAGGATACGCAGAAAGGCCTCGCCTCCTTCACAGGCACGGACCGGCGGTTCGAGCTCAAAGGGGACTGGAACGGGGTCACGGTCATCGACGACTACGCCCACCATCCCACGGAGATCCGGGCAACCCTCCGGGCGGCGAAGGCCTACCCCCACCGGGAGGTCTGGTGCGTCTTCCAGCCCCACACCTACACCCGCACAAAGGCTCTCTTCGACGACTTCGCAGAGGTGCTGACCCTGGCGGATCACGTGGTGCTGGCGGATATCTATGCCGCCCGCGAGACGGACACCCTGGGCATCTCCTCCTCCCTTCTTGCTGACGCCGTGAAGGAGAGAGGCGGCGACTCCTACTACCTGCCCTCCTTTGAGGCCATCGAGGAATTCCTCGCCTCCCACTGTGAAAAGGGGGACCTGTTGATAACTATGGGCGCCGGAAATGTTGTAAACATTGGGGAAGATCTTCTGAAAGGCTAGTTATCCACAATTTCCACAGGATTTTATCCACGAAAAAGATGGATTTTGCCTCAAAAAGTTCTTTGTGTGCGTCCCGGCCGGTGCTATAATAGGTCTGCGATTAAACGTGTACGACAGATTACGACGAGTGAGGGCGGACGGAACATGAAGAAGCTGACACTGAAAAACTGCCGGCAGGCGGATGCGCTCCTGCTGGATCATACATTCATCGACCAATATATGCCGGAGGCGAACGGGGAGTACGTGAAGGTGTACCTCCTCCTTCTGCGCCTTCAGGCGGATCCGGACCGTGTCCTCACGGTGTCTGCCATCGCCGACATCCTGGACGACACGGAGAAGGACGTGGTCCGCGCGCTGAAATACTGGAAGAAGCAGGGCCTCCTCGACTACGATCTGACGGAGGAGGACAGCCCTGCCGCCGGTTCTGCGCCTGCCCAGGAGCCTCCGGCGCAGCCGGATCCCGCGCCGGGATCGCAGGCGGATGCACCGCCCGCCCAGGCGGGGAAGGCGGATCCCGGAAGCCGGGAGGAGCTCCGGGAGCTTCTGTTCATCGCGGAGCAGTATCTCGGCAAGACGCTGTCCGCCACGGAGATGAAGGCCATTACCTATTTCTATGATGAGCTCGGCATGTCCGCGGACCTCATCGAATACCTCATCGGCTACTGCGTGGAGAACGGGCACAAGAGCATGCACTACATACAGAAAGTCGCCCTCTCCTGGGCTGACCGGAAGATCACGACGCCCGCCCAGGCCCGGCAGAGCGCGGCTTTTTACAGCAAATGCTGCTTCGGCGTCCTGAAGGCCTACGGCATCACCGGCCGGGCACCGGCCGCCCCGGAGCTTGACTACATCCGGCGGTGGACCGGGGAGTACGGATTTTCGGACGAGATGATCCTGGAAGCCTGCAGGCGGACCATGAGCAGCATCCACCAGCCCAGCTTCGACTACACGGAGTCGATCCTGAAGAGCTGGCTTGAAAGCAGCGCCAGGAGCCTGAAGGACGTGGAGGCTCTGGACCTGGCCCACGAGAAAAAGAAGCAGGCCCGCAGCAGCTCTTCCCGCAGCCGCAGGACCGCGGCCGACACACAGAAGGCCGGCCGGAACCGCTTCAACAATTTCGAAGGCCGGAACTACGAGGACATGGATGACCTGACGCGGCGCCTCATCCAGAACCAGTAAGAAGGGAGAACATTCGTGGCTCTTACCAATTCCCAATACGACCAGATCATGCGCGTCTACGAGCAGCGCCGCCTGGACAACGAGCACCGGCGGCGCAGGCGCTATGAAGAAATATACGAAGAGATCCCGCAGATCCGCGAGCTGGAGAACGAGATCTCCAGCCTGTCCCTCAGGGAGGCCCGACGCCTTCTGGGGGGCGATCCTTCTGCCCTCGGCAGCCTGCGCGGGGAGATCCGCGCCCTCTCTGAGAAGAAGCTCGCCCTCCTTGCAGAGCACGGGTATCCCGCGGATTATCTGGAGCTCCACTACACCTGTTCGGACTGCCGGGACACCGGCTACATCGACGGCCGGAAATGCCACTGCTTCCGGCGGGCGGTCATCGACCTGCTCTACACCCAGTCGGGCCTACAGGAGATCCTGGAGCGGGAGAACTTTGACACCTTTTCCCTGGATTACTATTCCCCCGGCCACATCGACCGGCTGACCGGGCGCTCCTCCAGGGAGGCCATCGAGATCGCGCTCAAGTCCTGCCGGGAGTTCACGGACACCTTCGGCAGCGAGTTCCGCAACCTGCTCCTCTACGGGGACACGGGGGTGGGCAAGACCTTCCTCTCCCACTGCATCGCCCGGGAGCTGCTGGATAAGTCCTTCTCCGTGATCTACCTGACGGCGGCCCGGCTCTTTGATATCTTCGCGCAAAACACGTTCCACCGGGACGAGGAGCCCGGTTTTGACCAGGATCACATTTACGGCTGCGACCTGCTCATCATCGACGACCTGGGGACAGAGATGAGCAACAGCTTCACCAACTCCCAGCTCTTCATCTGCCTGAATGAGCGGATCCTGCGCCGGAAGGCGACCCTGATCTCCACCAACCTCTCCCTGGAAGACCTCAAGAACGTCTACTCGGAGAGAGTCTTCTCCCGGATCACCAGCGCTTACACCGTGCTGCGGATCACAGGCGACGACATACGGATCCAGAAGAAACTGATGAACAGAATCTAACATAAAAACAATCAAAACCACAGGAGGTACTTTATCACATGCTGCGCCGAAATGAACGTATTTTAGACAACATTCCCATTGGAGCCCTCGGGATCATCGCCCTGGACGGATGCCAGGAGATGGGAAAACGCGTCAACGACTATCTCGTAAAATGGAGAAAGGAAGACGGACATGTTCACAAGGACGACGTGGCGTTCAGCGGGTACGAGAGAGACAACTACCTGATCGACGCGAGAGTACCGCGCTTCGGCTCCGGCGAAGCCAAGGGCATCATCAAGGAGTCCGTCCGCGGCAGGGACCTCTACCTGATGGTTGACGTCTGCAACTACAGCCTGACCTACTCCCTGTCCGGCCACATCAACCACATGTCCCCTGACGATCATTTCCAGAACCTGAAGCGCATCATCGCCGCCATCGGCGGCAAGGGACGGCGCATCAATGTGATCATGCCCTTCCTCTACGAGAGCCGCCAGCACAAGCGCAGCAGCCGGGAGTCCCTGGACTGCGCCCTGGCCCTGCAGGAGCTGGTGCGACTGGGCGTGGACAACATCATCACCTTCGACGCCCATGACCCCCGCGTGCAGAACGCGATCCCCTTAAGCGGGTTTGAGACCGTGCGTCCCACCTACCAGTTTGTGAAGGGGCTGCTCCGCACCGTGAAGGACCTCCAGATCGACAGCGACCACATGATGGCCATCAGCCCGGACGAGGGCGCCACGGAGCGGGCCGTCTACCTGGCCAACGTGCTGAACCTGGATATGGGCATGTTCTACAAGCGCCGCGACTACACGCGGATTGTGAACGGCCGCAACCCCATCGTGGCCCACGAGTTCCTCGGCTCCTCCGTGGAGGGCAAGGACGTGATCATCCTGGACGACATGATCTCCTCCGGAGACAGCATCCTGGATGTGGCGCGCCAGCTCAAGCAGCGCAAGGCAAAGCGGATCTATGCGGCCGCCACCTTCGGCCTGTTCACCAACGGCATGGAGAAGTTCGACAAGGCCTACGAGGAGGGGATCATCGACGGCATCCTCACCACCAACCTGATCTACCAGACGCCGGAACTTCTCTCCAGGCCCTACTATATCAACTGCGACATGAGCAAGTACATCGCCCTCATGATCGACACACTGAATCACGACGGATCCATCAGCAGCATCTTAAGTCCTGACGCCAGGATCCAGCACATCGTAGAGAAATACCGCAGGGGCGAGGAGATCTAAAAGCGCCCCTGCCAAACAAAAAAGGTGTATCCCGCGGATATCGCTCCGCAGGGATACACCTTTTTTTGCTGTCTGTCACGACAGGTCCACCAAAGAGAAGGGGATCCCCTCCCGGCGCATGACCTCCGCCTCCCGGTTCTGGCACGTGAACAGGAGGATCTGCTCCCGGTTTTCACAGAGCCAGTCCAGCGTGCGGGCCAGACGCCTGTCGTCATAGCAGGCGAAGGTGTCGTCCAGGATCAGCGGGTACGGCTCCTCATAGAGAAGATCCGACGCCGCCAGCCTGAGGGCCAGGTAGGCCTGCTCCATCGTGCCCCGGCTCACCCGGTCCGCCGGGATCCGCCGGCCCTCCTTGAGGAAGACAAGGCGGGCCCCCTCGTCCAGATACAGCCTGTCATACCTGCCGCCGGTCATCTGCCCGATCATCCCGGACACCGCCCGGTTCAGCTCCAGCCGCACCTGCCCCTGCATGTCCAGGGCCACATCCCCCAGCCTCTGAAAGGCCAGGGACAGGGCAGCCCGCTGCCGCTCCTGCTCCCGGTACACATCATCCAGCTCGCTCATATCCGCCAGCTCCTCCTGCAGGTTGTCATACTGGATCTGCTTCTCCTTCTTCTCCGCCTCAAGATGCTGCTGCTCCCAGAGAAGCTTCTCCCTGGAGGCCAGCTCCTCCTCCGGCGTGATCTCCTCCAGGATCAGCTCCGGTGGCGTCTTCTTATGCTTCTTCTCCACCTTCATGCGGTTCCAGACATAGATGCCGCCGCCAAGCGCAGCCACCACAGAGAGCAGGTAGTTCCAGGGCCGCGGCACGAGGGCAAAGAGAATGACGACCGCCAGGATGATGCCCGCCACCTCGAGGGGATGGACCCGCCACTTGGCCGGGCGCATCTCATCGATCATGCGGGTCTCGCTCTCCCGTCTCTCCCGCTCCTTCTGCTCCTTTTCCTCCCGGATCCGCTTCAGCTCCAGGCCTTCCCGCACCCGGTCCAGCTCCTCCTCCAGGCGGTGGATATCCCGCCACACGTAGCCGGCCTCCTGCTCTGTCTTCTCCCGCTTCCGCTGGCGCTCCTCCAGGTGCTTCCTCGCCTGCCGGTCCAGCTCCTTCTCCTTCTGCCGCAGCATTTCCCGGGCTGCTGTCAGGTCGATCTGGCTGTCACCGGAAACAGAAAAGTTTGCAGCATAATTTTTTAATTTCTCTGAGAGCTTCTCTCCCGTCACAGCGCCGGACTGGGGGATGTACAGCGTATCCAGGTAGCTGTCCGCGTCCAGACCGGGGAGGAGCATCTCCAGATCCCCGTCCTCCAGGCTGAGCTGTTCGCCGTCATCCAGGCAGATCAGCTCCGCCCTTCTGGCCAGCTTCCCGAAGCTCCGCTCCAGCCGGAAGGTCTTGCCCCCGCACACGAACTCCATGGCGCCCGCATAGCTCTCCGGCCCGTCCCAGGGCTCATAGCGGCTGTAGGTATCATGGGCCGCCGCGCGCCCCCGGCCCCGCTCCAGGCCGAACAGCATGCAGCGGACGAAGGTGTGGATGGTCGTCTTCCCCGCCTCGTTCTCCCCGTAGAAGAGCTGGATCCCGTCTCCCAGCCGTATGGTCCTGTCCCTGAATTTTCCGAAATGTGTAAGCTCCAGCTTGCGAATCTTCATGCCTCTCCCCTTCTTGTCTCCATGAGGGCCGCGATGCCCTCGCACAGAGCCCCGTACTCCACGCTGTCCGCCTCCGCGCCTGAGAAGCTCTCGATGTACTTCCCGATCAGATTGTTCCGGTTGTTCCGGTACAGCTTCTCCATGTCGTAGGCCGGCCTGGTCTCATCCGAGATGGCGATGATATTGCCCTGCCGGCCGAGCGCATCCAGGTCAAACGCGATATCCGGGTCACGGTATCCTTTCAAAAGAAACTTATATATATTCTCCTTGCCATTCTGGCGGATCTTCTCCTCCACCAGTTCCCGCAGGCGCATGCCCGTCGTGCGCCGGTCCACCTCCACCTCGCAATGGATGTACGACCGGGAGGCAAAGGGCACGAAGGAAAACCGGCATCCCCCTTCGTCCGGGGAGATCTCCCCTTCTATGTACCCGTGAGGCCCTGTGTCGTTCCGGTCCGTCGGCTCCAGCGCTCCCGCATAGGCCGCCAGAGACGGCACCAGCACATGAGGCCTGTGGATGTGCCCCAGGGCAATGTAGCTGTAGCCCAGGCCCGCAAGGCGCTCCCTGTCTATGGGAATGTGCGCCCCGTCGCCGCCGTGGGCCAGCAGGATCTCCGTCCGCTGCCTGCCCTGCGCCCGGGCTTCATCGTAGAGGGGCGCGCTGATCTGCCTGGCGTGATAACTCAGGCCGTACACCGCGCAGGAGAGCCGGGGCAGCTCCACCGCCTCCAGCTTCTCTCCCGCCAGCATGTGCACATTGCTGCTCCAGCGGAACGTGCGGTAGTAGGAATCCCGCCTGATATAGTCATGGTTGCCCGCGATCAGGACCACCTGCGTCCCCGGGATCGAGGCGAAGAGACTGTCCGCCTCCTTCAGTTCCCGCAGGAGGGGCTGCCTGTGAAAGAGGTCCCCCGCCACAAGCAGAAGGTCCGCCCGCTCATCTGCGCAGACCTGTATCACCCTGCGGAAGGTCTCCCATATCTCCGCGCTTCGGCTTTCGCTGCAGGCCCTTCCTGCCTCTGGCTGCACCCCCAAATGCACGTCTGCGATGTGTATGAACTTCATGCTCTTCCTTCTCCTCCTGTTCTTCGCCCGACGGGAGCGTCACAATAAACTGCGTCTTCTCGTCATCACTCTTCGCCATGATCCGTCCGCCGTGGAGCTCCACGATCTCCTTGGCAATGGCAAGCCCCAGGCCGGCGCCTCCCGTCTCGCTGGATCTGGAATCGTCAAGCCTGTAGAACTTCTCGAAGATGGTCTGCAGCTTCGTGCCCGGGATCTTCTTCCCCTGGTTGGCGAAGGTGATCTCCACATCCCCGTTCTTCTGGCAGGCGCTGATCCGGATCGTCGTCCCGCTGTAACAGTAGGCGATGGCGTTCCGGAGTATGTTGTCAAACACCCGGGCCAGCTTGTCCGGGTCGCCACGGATGACCAGGTCGTCTTCCGTCTCCACCTCGCAGGAGAGCTTCTTCTCCTGGAGGACGCCGTACAGCTCGTCCGCGATCTGCTCCAGCATCATGGACAGGTTGAGCTCCACCGGCTCCAGCTCAATGTCCTGCAGGTTGAATTTGGTAATATCAAAGAACTCGTTGATCAGCTCCCCCAGCCGGATCGCCTTCTCCAGCGAGATGTGGACGTACTTGGCCCGCTCCGCCTCCGGCATGTCCGGGTGGGCGTCCAGCATGGCAAGGTAGGCCACCACGGAAGTGAGGGGCGTCTTCAGGTCGTGGGCCAGGAAGAGCACCAGGTCGTTCTTCTTTTTCTCGCTCTCAATGGCCTCCAGGTCCTGCCGCTTCAGCGTGGCCTTGATCTCGTTGAGCCGGATCTCGATGGGCTTGAGCTCCGTGATCAGATGGATGGGCTCCGTGGACTCAGAGATGATGTTCTCGATGCCGTCCCCCACCTGGTCCAGATACCGGGTCATCTTGGAGAGGGCCACGTAGAAAAAGAGGGCAAAAAGAAGCAGGAAGCCGACGATCATAAAGAAGACCTTGTTGTCCCCGATCAGCTTCCAGTATAAATCAATGGCGGTCTGTTCTTCCACGTGAAACGACTCCAGGATCCGCACAAACGCCGCCGCAAAGGTGTCGTTGTACACACCGTCGATCACGAAATTCAGAAGAAAGCCGCCAACCAATACAGTCAGCGCTGTCACCAGCACTGTCTGGAGCAATATGCTGAATTTCAGTTTTCTGTAATTACTCTTCAACCTTATACCCCACTCCCCATACGGTCTTGATGAAATCCGAGGACCCGGTGGGCGCGCTCATCTTCTCCCGGAGATGGCGGATGTGCACCATGACCGTGTTGTTGCTGTTCTTGTAGTACTTCTCATGCCACACCTTCTCGAAGAGCTCCTCGGAGCTGATGACCTTGCCCCGGTTCTCGCAGAGAAGCCAGAGAATGTCAAATTCGATGGGCGTCAGGGTCAGCGGCACCTCGTTGTAGATGCACTCGTGGGATGTGCGGTTCAGGAAAAGCCCGCCGAAGTCGATGATCTCCCCCGGATCCTTCCCGCCGTCGTTGTACTGGGTATACCGGCGCAACTGCGCCTTCACCCGGGCCACCAGCTCCAGCGGGTTGAAGGGCTTGGGGATGTAGTCGTCCGCCCCCATCGTAAGGCCCGTGATCTTGTCCATGTACTCCGTCTTCGCCGTCAGCATGATGACCGGGAAGGTGTACTTCTCCCGGATCTTCTTCAGGATCTGGAACCCGTCGATGTCCGGCAGCATCACATCCAGGATGGCCAGGTCGATCTTCTTCTCAAAGATGCAGTCCAGCGCCTCCTGTCCGGTGTAAAACTTATAGACCGTATACTGGTCATTCTGCAGATACAGCTCGATGACGTCCGCGATCTCCCGCTCGTCATCCACTACTACGATATTCATACTCCTCAGAACCTCCTTCTTGTGAGCCGGCCCCCTTCAGAGGCCGGCTGCAAAAGTGATTCCCCCTGCTCTCTCTTTCCCTGTATCCTACAGCTCGCAGTTGTTGACTGTCCGCGGGAACGGGATCACGTCGCGGATGTTGCCCATGCCGGTGAGGTACATGATGCACCGCTCGAACCCGAGCCCGAAACCGGAGTGGCGCGTGGAGCCGTACTTGCGCAGATCCATGTAGAAGCCGTAGTCCGCCTCATCAAGGCCCAGCTCCTGCATGCGCGCCGCCAGTTTCCCGTAGTCGTCCTCCCTCTGGCTGCCGCCGATGATCTCGCCGATGCCGGGCACCAGGCAGTCCACAGCCGCCACGGTCCTGCCGTCGTCGTTCTGCTTCATGTAGAATGCCTTGATCTCCTTCGGGTAGTCCGTCACGAAGACAGGGCGCCTGAACACCTGCTCTGTCAGGTAGCGCTCGTGCTCTGTCTGCAGGTCCGTACCCCAGGATACTTTATACTCAAACTTGTCGTTGTTCTTCTGAAGGAGCTCCACCGCCTCTGTGTAGGTCACGCGGGCGAACTGCGAGCTCACCACGTTGTGGAGGCGGTCCAGCAGGCCCTTGTCCACGAAGGAATTGAAGAAGTTCATCTCCTCCGGCGCGTTCTCCAGCACGTAGCTGATCACATATTTCAGCATGGCCTCCGCCAGATCCATGTTGTCCTCCAGGTCCGCGAACGCCATCTCCGGCTCGATCATCCAGAACTCCGCCGCATGCCGCGTGGTGTTGGAGTTCTCCGCCCGGAAGGTGGGTCCGAAGGTGTAGATGTTGCGGAACGCCTGGGCGAACGTCTCGCCGTTGAGCTGGCCGCTCACCGTCAGGTTCGTCTCCTTGCCGAAGAAATCCTGCCCGTAGTCCACGGTCCCGTCTTCCTTCTTCGGCACGTTTGCAAGGTCCAGCGTCGTCACCTGGAACATCTCGCCCGCGCCCTCGCAGTCGCTTCCCGTGATAAGGGGCGTGTGCACATAGACGAACCCTCTCTCCTGGAAGAACTTGTGGATCGCGTAAGCCGTGAGGGAGCGGATCCGGAATACAGCCTGGAAGGTGTTGGTCCTGGGCCGCAGATGGGCGATGGTCCGCAGGTACTCGAAACTGTGCCGCTTCTTCTGCAGCGGGTAGTCCGGCGCGGAAGCGCCCTCCACCTCCACGGACACAGCCTGGATCTCAAAGGGCTGCTTCGCCTGGGGCGTGGCCACAAGCGTACCTTTCACGATGATGGCAGCTCCCACGTTCAGTTTGGAGATCTCCGCGAAGTTCTCCATGCTGTCGTGGTACACCACCTGCAGCGTCTCAAAGAAGGATCCGTCGTTCACTACGATGAACCCGAATGTCTTAGAGTCGCGGATGCTGCGCACCCAGCCTCCCACAGTCACTTCCTGATCCAGGTAGCTCTCTGTGTTCTTATATAATTCTCTGACTGTCGTAAGTTTCATGATCGTCTACTCCTTCTGATATCTTTTTTCAGCACTTTCATGTATTATAACACACTCCGGACGGACCTGCCACACCGGAAAAGGCAAGGTTGTTCTTTTTCCCCGCTTCCCCGCATATATATGTTAAAAAGCCGGCGCAAAAAGCGCCGGCCCCGTACAACCGGAAGGAGGAATGGACATGCTCCGGCTTTGCAGGCGCAGAGACTTCTTTTACATGCTTTCCGCGGCCCTCCTTGGGACCGCCTTTCACTTTCTGTACGATCTCACCGGCCAGAACCCCCTCGCCGCCCTGATCGCCCCGGTCAACGAATCCACCTGGGAGCACTTAAAGCTCCTCTTTTTTCCCGTGCTCTTCCTGACCATCGCGGAATACTTCATCCGCCGGCCATTGCCCCAGTCCCTGTTCGGCGCGCGCCTCGCCGGCGTCACCGCGGGGATGCTGCTCATCACCGGCCTCTTCTATCTGTACACCTTCCTTATCGGGCGCAGCTTCCTCATCGCGGACATCCTGCTCTTCCTGCTGGGCGTCTGCTTTACCTACGTCCTGTCCGGCCACCTGCTGCGGAGCTGCCGCAGGGCGGACCCTCTTGTAGTCTTCCTGGGGTGGTTCCTCTACGTCCTTCTCTTTTTCTCCTTTACCTGCTTCCCGCCGGATCTCTTCCTTTTCTATCTTCCGGCAGAACCAGTCATGGATCTTGCAAAAGCTGACGCATTTTTTCAAACAATATAAATAATTACACGGGACATACTACACAAAAACACACCAGTAAATGCAAAACCGGACGTAACACTTTTGAAAAGCATTACGTCCGGTTTCACACTTTTTTCAAATTTTCTCTATTTTACTCACCTGAGAAAAAATTCTTGATCCTGGTGATCAGTCCGTCCTTGAACCCGCCTTCATTGACTGTGCTGTCAGTGATGACATCTGCTCCAAGTGCCTCGTCGTTGGTGTCGTTTAAAATGCCGTCATCGGAACCCACGAAGAATGTCTTGACGGAGTTCCAGATATTGGAGAGAACGCCGGCCTCGCCGGTCAGATTGTCCAGCGTGTCCTTCAGCGCGTTCACATCATAGTCGTACTGGGAGATCTTCTGCATCAGGGATACAACCTGATCCCTCTGCTCGTCTGTGAGTGTGATCTCGTTGTCCTCGGCGATCGTGTCCACCGCCTCGCCGATCTCCTCCGGGTCTGTCAGGCCCTCGTCGATGACCTCTGTCTTCACATCCTTGATCACTTCCGTGGCCTTCTCCTGCCCTACGCTGTCCGCAATGTCGCCTGTCGTCATCAGCTCTTCCATGGCTGCTTCCTTCTGGCCCTCGTCCAGGCTGTCGCCGCTGGCTGTCTCGTAGGCCATGATGATGCCGGTCAGGGCTCCTGTTCCGGACACCTCAAAGGGGCAGGCCGCGATGACGTTGCAGTTCTCCATGCCCGCGGTCGTCAGTGTACTGGCGATCATGGCGCTTGTCACAAAGTTCAGGTTGGCTGTCTTCACCTTGATCCCGCCGGACTCCGTCGGCTCCACGTACGCGCAACTGTTCGTTGAAGGACCAATCTGCTCTGCCGTGGCAATCCCCTCCATATATTTAACTTCATCTGCATGAGTCACAATAATAGTCTCCACCTCGTCCGCAGACGTGCCGAAGTACTCATACATGGAAGCCCTCTGTTCCTCGCTTAAGTTCTCTCCGAGCGTGACGACTTTGCCGTCCTCCACCTCGGCGCCTTCCCCGATCTTGGAATCGTCCTCCACGGTGGCTCCCTCGCCGATCTGCGTCTCGTCCTCTACAGCAGCTCCCTCGCCGATCTGCGCATCGTCCTCCACGGTGGCTCCCCCGCCGATCTGTGTTTCGTCCTCTACGGTGGCTCCACCGCCGATCTGCGTCTCATCCTCTACGGCGGCTCCACCGCCGATCTGCGTCTCACCCTCTGCCGTAGCTCCCTCGCCAATCTGCGCGCCTGCTTCGCTGTCAGCCGCCGGGGCTGCGCCCTCGCCGACCGTTCCCTGTGCATCTGTGGCTCCCGCTGTCAGCGGAACCCCTGCTGTCACCATGACTGCCGCCATAAGAAGCGGTAAAATTCTCGTTCTTTTCATAGTCTGTTCGGTTTTAAAACCTTGTCTCCCTTTTTAATTATTTTTCCGGCCGGCGGGCGCTCCCACGCCCCTCCGTCCTTCACCGTACCCAATCATAACACATTTTCGCGGGATTGTACACGAAACATTCCTTAAAAAACAATGAAGAAACGCGAAAGGAGCCGCCCTCACAGCAGCTCCCTGATCCTTTTTTCCAGCGTTCCCTCCCCGACGGCCCCCTTCATGAAGCCCCGGATCCTGCCGTCCCTCGCAAAGAGAAAGGCCGGGACGATGTCCGCCCCGCACCTGGCGGCCAGGGCCGGTTCCTCGGAGATCTCCGCTTCAAAGAAACGGATCTTTTTCTTATATTTCTTTTCAATTTCTTCTACAAAGGGTCTTGTCATGGCGCACTTCGGACACAGCCGCTCATAAAACCAGACGGCCGCCGCCCCCGGCGTCTGCAGGATCTCCCGCTCAAACATCTCCTCTGTCAGCCGGCGCATACCGCTATCCTTTCCGGAGCCGGCACCGGGGAGCAAGCATGCGCCGCACCTCGCCCATGGACCTGCAGAATCTTCCCAGCAGGCGGCTGCGGCGTTTCAGGCGGTACACGGCGCACTGCCACCTGCACGCGCCGCGCGGCCTTCCCTGTCCCATATGCAGCTCTCCTTCGCAAACTCTTCTCCTTTTATCCTATGCGGGAAGATGCCTTGCTGCGATAAGTTTGCAGATCGGATTTCCCTTTGCGGAAAATTTCTCTTCGTACTCTGTCATCACATTGCCCTGGTTCATCTGCGGGTCCCGGTGCAGATCCCGCGTCCGGGCGAGCACGCGCCATCCGGCCTCGTCCGCCTGCTCCAGGGAGAAGGTGAAGAGCTCCTGGTTGTCTGTCTTGAATTCCACGGTCCCCTCTGCGGCCAGCACGGCGTCATATCTGGCGAAGAATTCCTTCGAGGTGAGCCTGCGCCTGGCATGCCGCTTCTTCGGCCACGGGTCTGAGAAGTTGAGATAGATGCCCGCCACCTCTCCGGGGCCGAACACCTCGCTGATCTGCGCCGCGTCCATGCAGATGAACCGGATGTTCTCCGGCGGCTCCTCCATCCGGTCCAGCCGCTCCACCGCCCGCAGAAGGACGCTGGAGTAGCGCTCGATCCCGATGAAGTTCCTGTCCGGAAACCGCTTTGCCATGGCGGTGAGGAACTGCCCCTTCCCCATGCCGATCTCGATGTAGACAGGCCTGTCGTTTCCAAAGACCCCGGCCCAGTTCCCCCGGTGCCCGGTCTCCTCCTTGATCACTTTCTCATGGGCCTGAAGTACACCTTCTGCCCTTGGTATGTTTCTAAGACGCATGTTCGTTCTCCTTTATCTGATGATCACCGGATGTTTCAAAAGACGCATTCCGGGACTGTAAGCGGTTGCCGTGGTCTCGGGCAAGCCCGGACTTTGGCTCGTCGCCAGCACAAAAAATGCAGGCGGAAGGATCGGATCCTCCGCCTGCACTATTCTATCACAACTTGTACTAAAATTCAAAGATCGCCACGCCGTAGGGGGGCAGCTTGTACGCGAAGGAGTAGGGCCTTCCGTCGCACTCGGACTTCACGGCCTTGTAGACCTTCGGCCTCACCTCGCCCTTGCCGCCGTACTGCAGGTCGTCGCTGTTCATGATGAGCTTGTACTGCTTTCTCCTTGGCACGCCCACCCGGTAGTCGTCCCGGGCCATGGGGGTGAAGTTGATGACAAAAAGCAGGTTCTTCTTACCGCCTTTTCCGTGGCGCATGAAGCTGTAGATGCTCCGGTCCCTGTCGTCCGCGTTGATCCACTCGAATCCCTCCCAGGTGCTGTCCTGGTCGTAGAGAGCCCGGTTCCTCTTATACAGGTGGAGCAGGTCCCGCATCCAGTTCTGAACGGCCTGGTGCTCCGGCTCCGCCAGAAGGAACCAGTCCACCTCCCGCTTCTCGCTCCACTCCCTGAGCTGCGCGAACTCCTGCCCCATGAAAAGGAGCTTCTTGCCGGCATGTCCCATCATGAAGGCGTAGCCCGCTTTCAGGTTGGCGTACTTGTCAAACCCGAGCCCCGGCATCTTGTTGAGCATAGAGCACTTCAGGTGCACCACCTCGTCGTGGGAGAGGACAAGAATATATTTCTCGCTGTAGGCATAGCTCATGGCAAACGTCATCAGGTTGTGGGCCCCCTTGCGGAAGTAGGGGTCCAGCTTCATGTATTCGGTGAAATCGTGCATCCAGCCCATATTCCACTTCAGGCTGAAGCCCAGGCCGTCGTCCTCCACATCCCCCGTCACTTTCGGCCAGGCCGTGGACTCCTCCGCGATCATCACCGCGCCCGGGTTCCTGCCCAGCACCACGGAGTTCAGATGCTTGAAGAACTCGATGGCCTCCAGGTTCTTGTTGCCGCCGTACTTGTTGGCCACCCACTGGCCGTCCTGCTTGCCGTAGTCCAGGTAGAGCATGGAGGCCACGGCGTCCACCCGCAGGCCGTCCACATGGAAGTCCTCGATCCAGAAGAGGGCGTTGGAGATGAGGAAGTTGCGCACCTCGTTCTTGCCGTAATCAAAGATCTTCGTACCCCAGTCCGGATGCTCCCCCTTCCTTGGATCCGCGTACTCGAAAGTGGGCGTCCCGTCAAAGTCCGCGAGCCCGTGGGCATCCCGCGGGAAATGGGCCGGTACCCAGTCCAGGATGACACCGATCTTGTTCCGGTGCAGGTAGTTGATCATCCAGGCAAAGTCCTCCGGCGTGCCGTATCTGGATGTGGGCGCGAAGTACCCGGTCACCTGGTAGCCCCAGGAGCCGTCGAAGGGATGCTCCGCAATGCCCATGATCTCCACATGAGTGTAGCCCATATATTTGACGTACTTTACAATTTCTTTTGCAAACTCCCGGTAATTGTAGAAGCCGTCCTCATCGTGTTCCGAGAGGGGGTGCTTCTTCCAGGATCCGATATGGACCTCGTAGATCGACATAGGCTCCACCGTGTGATCCCATGTCCTGCGGTTCTCCATCCACGCATCGTCCGTCCAGGAGATGCGGGAGAGATCCACAACCCTGGAAGCTGTCCCCGGACGCACCTCCGCATAGTTGGCAAAGGGATCCGCCTTCAGGATATACTCGCCGCGGTATGTCCGGATGCAGTATTTGTAGAGGGACATCTCCGGCAGATCCGGCACGAAGCAGGTGTAAATGCCAAGCGGCTCCGTCCGCTCCATGGGGTTGGCCTCCCGGTCCCACCCGTTGAAATCCCCGACAACGGAGACGCCCTGGGCATGGGGCGCCCAGACTGCAAAATAAACGCCCTCCTGATCTTTGTCCTTTACCCGGTGGGCGCCAAGCTTTCTGTATATCTCATAATGGTTCCCCTGCCCGAAGAGATAGTGGTCAAGCTCTCCTATCTCATAAGGTTTCATGTTCTTTTTTTCCGCCATGATCTCACCCTCTCATGTTCAATTTCTAATACATCCATTATACTTTATAGCCATATAAAAAGAAAGAGTTTTGAACAATGAATTTTGTCAAAACTCTTTCTTTTTTATACATTTTATACAGTTTTTAGATCCGGAAATCGTCTTCCTTCAGGATGATCCGGTCGGAATCGTCTGTGCTCTTGCGGAACATCCGGCGCGCCAGATGCTTCACATTGGCCTTCTGGGAATGCTCGATGGCCGCGTCCATGATCTCCTTGACCTCGGCTACGGACACTGCGTGATCCTCTCTCTGCATCACGTCGATCCTGCTGTAGAGGGCCAGGATGCCCATCTCGTCCAGTTTGTAGCCGTTCTCCTTGGCGTAGGTCTGACCGAATGTCACCAGCTCGTCATTAATGAATACCGGCAGCTCCAGTCTGGATGTAAATTTCTTCTTGAAGTCCGGGTTGGCTGTAAACAGTCTCTCCAGCGCTTTCTTCTGATCCTCCAGCACAAAAAGCAGCTCGCCTGTCTTCTTCTCCATGCACAGGTTCAGATCCCGCACGGTCCTGGCGTTCAGCTTGCCGGCCTTCTCGATGATGATGGCGCCGCCGCGCAGCTTCTGTACGATACTCGGGATATCCTTCTTGTTCAGGGACTCGCCTGTCACGATGGCCACCTTGCCCTGCTTCAGGTTCCGCTGCTTCTGGATGGCTTTCACCATATCTACTGCGAGCACTGTCTTGCCGGAGCCCTTGTGTCCGATGACAAGGATGTTGCCTGTCCGGGATGTGCCGCCTCTTCTCTCCCTGCGGTCATTGTCCAGTACTTCCACGATCTGCTCGCTCATGCCGCGGACCGGGACGAAGTAGGAGAAGAGCTGCTTCTGCTCCTCTGTGAGTCCGGCCTTCAGGCCGATCTCGCTGGTCGCGCTCAAGTCGTATCTGCCTGTCACGACAAAGCCTGTGTCAAACGGCACGCCGCCTTTTCCCTTCTGGATCCGCCTCTGGATCTCCTCCTCCGTTGGCTCCTCGATCTCCAGGTCGTCCAGACGGCTCGTCTGCCTTGCGGCTTCCTTCTCGGCCTTCTTCTGGGCGCGGCGCTCCTTCCGGGTCAGCTTGCGCTCCGGCTCCTCGGGAATCTCTTCCTCCTTCGGCACTTCCTCGTAGTCGTCTTCGTCGTAGTCCTCTTCCTCGTAATCCTCTTCTTCGCCGTCTTCCTCGTCGAAGAAGTCCTCGTCGAAGTCGTCTTCGTCTATGTCGTCATACTCCTCGTAATCGTCATCCTCATCAAAGGATTCTTCCTCGTAGTCGTCTTCCTCATCGAAGGATTCTTCCTCGTCAAGGAACTCTTCCTCCCCGTCAAACGCCCGCTGAAGATCCATGTCCAGATCAGCCGTCTCGGCTGCTTTAGCCGAAGCGGCCTCTTCCGCCTCCAGCTCAGCCATCAGATGTCTCAGATCTGCTGTCATACCGGTTGCCGCGTCTTCTTCGGGGAATTCTTCCGCCTCTTCCACGGCGTCCTCTTCCTCAACGATGCCGCCTGTCAGCTCCGTCTCAAGTTCTGTCTCCTCCGTCTCCACGATCTCCGGTGCAGGCTCTTCCGCCTCCCCGGTCTCCGGGATTGTCTCCGGGGCCTCTTCCTCTTCCGGCTCTCCGGAAGCGATGCGGTCAAGGAGGGCTTCCTCCTCCGCCTCTTTTAACTGTGCAAGGCGCTTCTCCTCGTCAGCCTGCTGCTTTGCCAGGATCCGCTCCTGCTCGGCCTGCTCCTCCGCCAGACGTCTCGCCTCCTCGGCAGCCTTCTGCTCGGCGATCTTCCTGGCTTCCTCGGCAGCTCTCTGCTGCTCCTCTATCCGTCTTGCCTCCTCCTCGCGGCGGCGCTGCGCCTCCCGCTTCTCCTCGGCAAGCTTTTTCTCATCCCGCTTCTTCTGTGCCTCGATGGCCTCGGCGTTGTCCTTCTGCTTCGCCTCCCAGGCTGCCAGGATCTCCTCGATCTTCATCTGCCCGGTGATCCGCATATCCTCGTCCCGCTTGCTGGCTTTCTTCTCGATCTCGCCGATATCCATGCCGCTGGCCACCTTGACGCCGTTCGCCAGGGCCTCCGCCAGTGTGGCTCCCTTGACCATCCTGCTGATGGAAGACGCCTTCCCGGCCGCACCGGCATCCGGCTTCACGCCGGCTTTCTCATCCGCGGCTTCCTCTTCTCCCGCCTCTTCCGGCAGGTCCTCTTCCTCAGCCTGTGTCTCTTCCTGGATGCTTCTTCGCTCGTCAAGGCGGATCTCCCTTGTCTCTGCATCCATCACAGAGGGTTCGTTCTGCCCGTTCGCAGCGCTCTCCTCTTCCGGTTCCGCCTGGTCCGCATCCTCCGCCTCGTCCGCGGGAGCTGCCGCAGACATATGGGAGGAAGCGTTCTTCATGCTGTCATACTTCTCCTGCTGCAGCGGCGTCAGGGGCTTGTACTTCATCTTCAGCTCCATGGCCTGGTACACATACCTGCCCTCACTGAACCAGAGGATCAGGTCATCGCACTCCTCCAGGCACTCGGTCGTCATGCCGGCCTCGTGGTAGAGCTTTGCCAGCTCGTACGCCCACTTCTCCACATACTCGGCTTTCTTAAAGTCCTCCAGGGCCTCGATCTGCTCGGAAAGCGGCGCGCGGCGTGCCTGCAGGATCTTGTATTTCAAAATAAACTGATTCGGGTCCTTGGGCGCCAGCTTGACAAATTCCTCATAGCAGTCGGACGCCTCGTCCGGATCGTTGATCTTCAGGGCAAGCGTCCCCAGCCTGTAGACGATCTTCCTGCTCCCCGGAGCCCTGTCGTAGGCCATGAACAGCACATCCCTGCTCTTCTGATATTCCCCGTTATTTTCGTAGATCTCACTTACATTATTGAGCATCGTGGCGTTCTTTACACGGCGCCAGTCGATCGTGTCCGCGATCTCCATGGCCTTTTTGTACTGCTTCTTCTCCATGTATTCCAGCATCTGCTCTGTTTTAACCCGATATTCATATTTATCCAATGTTCTCACCTCAACCAATACATTTCTACGCAATGTATCTATTTTAACTCCTATAGTGTATCATACAGGACTGTCAATGTCAAAATATCCCTGTCAAAACCGGCATAAAAATAGCCACTGCAAACATTTCCCTGCCTGCAGTGGCTATCTCATATTTAATTTTATCATATTTTGTATTGTATCGGAGGATCTCTGCCGATGTATTTCGAGTTCCCTGCCTTTGTTCTTTTATTCGAACATTTTATAACTCAAAGCCCGGATCACGGATCCGAAATCACTTATTTATATCGCCCTCATATCTCTGTATAAAATATATTCCGCAGTTATTATAATATCTATAACCGTTCCCGTTACAGCCTCACCCTTATCAAGATAACTATTGCCTGTAACCGTATTGAGCTATTCCTTCTATAACTTATATTTTATGCAGCTCCCCGATATAAATCCAGATCTATTGCGGATGCTTCTTTACGCATCAGCCAATATCTTTGAACTATCGTGGTATCTGTCCATTATGTCTGCAGCTTGTATCGACCTGTTAACTGGTACCGATATCTTTTACACTCCGATTCTTTTTTCCTTATAAATCTTTATCGGTCTCTCTATCAAAAAGGCTTACCCGGTGGGAACTGTCTGCTGCCATACCACTGACATATGGAGTATGAAATTCTGAATTGTCCAATGGATCAAGCCTCCTTCCGTTTATTTCCATATAAATATGATCCGTCTCACCAACATATGAAGCAAATCATATTTCATATAAGAGTTCCTTCCGTTTGACCGGTACTTCCTTTCTCGTCAGAAATCCGTTTTGGAAAGGATCTCTTTTGGATTGACCTTATAATAGCACTGCGGTTTTTATTTGTCAATACTATTTTATTTATTCTTTTAAGTTATTTTATAATTTTCTTTTTGTATGTATTAATTCTGATAATTTATACATTTAGAAAAGAATGTTCTACAGGATCAGATCGCCCGTCTTCTTGTAGTCCTCCATCCTGTACATCTCGATGATATTTCCTTTGACCACGTAGAGCACGTCCCCTATGTACAGCCCCCGGGCTGCGCTGTAGCCGGCGCCGCTGACCCGCGCCTCCATCCGGCAGGTAAACCCGCTCTCCCGGTCATAGGAGAAGACGTAGTACCGCTCCCGCGCCCCGTCGTAGGCGGAAAAGCCGATGAGGTTCCTCTTCGGATCCACAAGGGCCGCCCTGTAGTCGTAGAGCACATCCCCGCTGTACACATTTTCCATGACAAAAGTATCTTTTTCCTGCACATCCGCCGGATCGCTGACATCGAACATGCTCAGCTTCATGCCCCCCGTGGCTCCCGTCTCCTCGTCCGCGTCCATGCCGATGCCGAGAAGGAGGCCGTCCCCGTAGGGATGCAGGTACTCGGAGAAGCCCGGTATCTTCAGCTCGCCCAGGACCTGCGGGTCCTCCGGGTCGGACAGATCCACGGAAAAGAGGGGATCCGTATTGCGGAAGGTCACAAAGTAGCCCGTATCCCCCATCAGTCTGGCGGAGTAGACCTGCTCGTCTTTCGCCAGGTTCTCAATGCTGCCCAGCTCCTCCAGATCCGGTCCCAGGATATAGAGGCCGTTGTCCCTCTCATCGGTTGTCACGACCCGCAGGTTGCCCCCGTACTCGTCGATGGAGAAGGAGTCGTTGATGTAGCCGGGCACCGTGCCTTTGGCCAGGACTTTCAACTGCCCGTCCTGATAGGACACCTTGCGGATCTGCGTGTCTGTCACCCATCCAAAGCCTGTATTCCGGGAAATCGTCTCATACCAGTAAATATTTTCATCGCTGACGTAAACTTCTCCATATCCCGCAAAGAGCGCCTGGGAGTCCACAAGCTGACCCGGCGCCTGGATGTCCGTGGACGTCATGACCAGATACTGGCTCGGATCGCTGCGGTCCGGCAGCCAGATGGAGCTCTCCTTAAGAAGCTTCCCTCCCGCCTGGGGGATATAGGAGTCCCTGGCTTCGGGGCCGGCGTACATATCCGCGTAAAAGAGACTGAACACGTAGAGGTGATCCCCGACGAGCCTGGAGGACTGGTAATCCCCGCTCTGCGTCACCTCCCCGATCTTCTCCGGGTTCTCTCTGTCCGAGATATCGTAGGTGACAAGGGCCGTGCCGGATCCGTCCTCCCCGGCGGAGGCAAGGAGCATCAGCCTGTCGTCCTGCACGTAGAATTCCCGGATCTGCCGGTCCTCACAGATCACACCCGCCTCTGTAAGGCCGCCCTCCGTATCTGCGATGCCGATCTCACAGTCATCCGACAGGGTGTAGATCCACCGGCCGTCCGTCTTCACGATGTCCGCCTCGCCCACGCCCTCCTGGCGCACGTTGGTGTCGGAGTAGCTGCCTGCGTAGGCGCTGGCGCTGTCTGCGGCAGTGGACGCCGCGCTCTCCACGCCCCCGTCTGCGGCGGAAGCGCCCCGGGACGACACTTTAAAATCCCGGCTTTCCTGCTCCTGCTGGTACGCCTCCAGGTAGGCGTAGATCTCGTCATAGCTCCCCGCGGTGCGCAGCGCCTCCTCGTCCGCGCTTCCGGACGCCGCCTGTCCGCCTTCCCCGCGGGCGGTTTCCTCCCCTGCCGCAGGGAGTGCATCCGCGCTTCCTGCCCCGGACCGGCCGGCCAGCGTCCAGACCGCCCCTGCCAGGCATACGAGCGCAAGCCCCGCCGCTAGGACAGAGAGCTGACGGCCCCGCGCAGAGCGCAGGAAGAGACGCACTTTCCCTTCTTTGTCCTGCTTCGTCCTGCCTGTCTCCTCTTCTTTGCCTGCCGCGCCGGCCTCCTCCAGTTTCTTCCTGATCTGATCCGGCGCAAGCGCCTCCGGGACCTGGAGTCCGTCCGAAGCAGACCGTATCCGTTCCAGCATATCCTGCTCTCTTTTTTCCATACAGCTCTCTCCTTTCCTACTCCTTCAGTATCAGGCTCATCTTCCCGAGGGCCCGGCTCCTCCTGGAGCGGACCGTAGCCGCAGGCTTCCCCAGGAACGCGCCGATCTCACTGCTCGTGTAACCGCCGAACACGGAGAGCCCCACGATCAACTGCTCGTCCTCCTCCAGGACAAGAAAAGCGTCCCGCACGTCTGCGGCCTGCTCCCAGTCCGGGACCGCGGCGTCCTCTTCAAAGAAAGACATCTGCGCCTTTTTTTCATCCTGCTCCTGCTGCCGCCATTTTTTTCTGCACGTGTTGGCAAGGATCGTGAAGATCCAGCTTTTGAACGCGCCCTCCTCCCGCAGAGAACCTATATGTCCGTAGGCCTGCAGCACCGCCTCGCTGACGGCGTCCTCCGCGTCGTGGGGGTTCTTCATCATGCAGAGCGCGAACCGGTACATATCCACATACACGGCGCTGTACATAGCGGCGAATCCTTCCGCGTCACATTTCATAGCGTTTCCTCCCTCGTAACGGCCAGTGTCATCTTTTTCATATATTAGATGCATGTCACGGCCTGTCTGTTGCATGGAAAGATCTGTTTTTTTTACAAAATCCGTCACCGGCACAAAAAAGCCCCGCGCCAGATCTTATCCTGTCTGACACGGGGCTGTCTTGTCCCTGTATATCCGCGGGGACGTCTCTACCCTCTGTAGTAGTTGATCAGGCATCCTTTCAGGATGATCTCCCGCTCGGTGTCTGTCAGATCGCCCATGGCGAACTCCACTTCCGCAAGCTCATCGCCCACCACGTAGGCGCGGATCACATCCGTCTTCTCCTCCACAGCCCGGCGGATGCCCGGCACGAAGATGTAATCCCCGTTCTTAAAGGACAGGGCCTCGTGATCCTCCTTTGTGAGGAAGGGGAGCATGCCCCAGTTGATCAGGTTGGAGCGGTACCGCTTGGTGGCGTACTCGACGGCGATGTTCGCCCAGCCGCCCAGCACTTTCTGGCAGGATGCCGCCTGCTCCCTGGCGGAGCCGTCGCCCGGCTTCACGGCGAAAATGGTGCTGCCCACGCCGATGTTGCCCTCGCCGGCCTCCGGGAACTTCTCCCGGATCTTCGCCATCACAGGCCGCAGCTCCTCCAGCGCATCCAGCGGGCAGGTGCCTGCCTCGATGGCCTTCTGGGCTTTCTGCACTTCCTTGGCCCGGCCCACGTAAGCCGGGTCTTTTCTGGAAAGCGCGAATTCCGCCAGCCCGAGGGGGTTGGAGCGGTAGGAGGACGTCTCTCCGGACGGGATCAGCTCGTCCGTCGTGGTCACCGGATCGTGGATCTCGGACACCACCTTGAGGACCAGGTTCTCCGGCAGGGCCGGCATCTCGGGCCAGTCCTTGATGTTGGGGCCGAACTGGATCTCCACGCCGGGATCCGCCACGCCGTGGCTGTCAAACACGCGGTTCGCGTAAATATTTCTGTCAAAGTGATACTTGGGCCCTGTGTACTCCACATCCATGGCCGTGGCCGGTGTGAGGAAGCCCTTGTTGGCCGCTGTGGCCGCGATGGACCTGGCGTCCATGAGGGCCACGGAAGCGATCTGTCCGCTCTGCAGCTTGGAGCCCTCCCGGTTGGGGAAGTTCCTTGTGGAGTGGCGGATGGAGAACGCGTTGTTGGCCGGCGTGTCGCCTGCGCCGAAGCAGGGGCCGCAGAAGGCTGTCTTCATGACGGCGCCGGACTCCATGAGGGCTGCCGCCGCGCCGTTTTTCACAAGCTCCATGTAGATGGGCATGCTGGCCGGGTACACGCTGAAGGTAAAGGCGTCCGCGCCGATGTACTTCCCGCGGATGATGTCCGCCGCCGCGCAGATATTCTCAAAGCCGCCGCCCGCGCAGCCCGCGATGATGCCCTGGTCCACGTAGAGCCTGCCGTCCACGACCTTGCTCTGCAGGGAGTAGTCCACTGCCCCGTCCAGGCTCACGAGGGCCCGCTGCTCCACATCGTGGAGAACATCTTTCAGGTTGGCGTTTACCTCGTCAATGGTATATACGTTGGAGGGATGGAACGGCATGGCGATCATGGGACGGATCTCGCTCAGGTTCACGTACACCATACCGTCATAGTATGCGACCGCTCCCGGATTCAGCTCCCTGAAATCCTCCGGACGGCCGTGGATCTCGTAGAACTCGCGGATCGTCTCGTCCGTCTTCCAGATGGAGGACAGGCAGGTGGTCTCTGTCGTCATGACGTCGATGCCGATGCGGAAGTCCGCGCTCAGCTTCTCCACGCCGGGGCCGACGAACTCCATGACTTTGTTGTTCACATAGCCGCATCCGAAGGTGGCGCCGATAATGGCGAGCGCCACGTCCTGGGGACCTACGCCTTTGACCGGCTCGCCGTCCAGGTAGATGCCGATGACGCCCGGCATCCGGATGTCATAGGTCTTGCCCAGAAGCTGCTTGACAAGCTCCGGCCCGCCCTCGCCCATGGCCATGGTGCCAAGCGCGCCGTAGCGGGTATGGCTGTCGGACCCGAGGATCATCCGGCCGCCCCCTGCCAGCATCTCGCGGGCAAACTGGTGGATGACCGCCTGGTGGGGCGGAACATACACGCCGCCGTACTTCTTGGCGCAGGTGAGGCCGAACATGTGGTCATCTTCATTGATCGTTCCGCCCACCGCGCAGAGGGAGTTGTGGCAGTTGGTCAGCACGTAGGGGACCGGGAATTTCTCAAGTCCGGACGCCCTTGCCGTCTGGATGATGCCCACAAATGTGATGTCGTGGGACGTCAGTTTATCGAATTTGATCTGAAGGCGCTCCATATTGCCGGAGGTGTTGTGATCCTTCAGGATGTTGTAGGCCATTGTCTGGGCTGCCGCCTCTTCCTGCGTCACGGCGCGGCCGGTCATCTGCTGCACCTGGGCCGGATCTTCTATGATCTGCGTGCCGTTTACGAGGTAGACTCCTGTGTCATAGAGCTTTATCATCGTTCCAAAATCCTCCTGTATTTCTTTTTTTTCGTCAGTTTATTTTAGCCCGGTTCCGGGCAAAAGTCAATTTAAACGGCTGGATATATATGCGGTACACATGAAGGAAAAAATAAAGTTTAGTTAACTATAACGAGTATATTGTAAACCTCTTATCGTTATGTTATACTCTGCATACGGGACAACCGTGATACAAGGTGGTAGCCTCCCTATACTCATAAAAAGAGGGGAGGTGGTGCAAATGGATACATATGAAGTTTTAAGCCTGCTGTTTTTAGGCGGTTCATTTCTGATTGCACTGCTTGCCTATATTGATAGGAAAAACAAGCGGAAATAAATAAGCCTACCTTGTACTTGGCCGTCAGGTAGGCTTATGCCATTACTTGGAAGCTAACCACTTTGTGGGCGGTTGTTCCTTTCCTATGTCTACTATATCACACTGAAATAACAGATTCAATAATAGAACCCCAAAATTCTATGTGCTGATGCGCAGCTTTCAACTCTCCTTCTCCTTCATCGCCCGCATGTGCTTCTCCACCATCAGGGCGATCTTGAACGTCATGGCGTCCTCGAAGACCCGGACATCCAGCCCGGTCTTCTTCTGGATCTTCTCCAGCCGGTACACAAGGGTATTGCGGTGCACATAGAGCTTCCGCGCCGTCTCCGAGATGTTCAGGTTGTTCTCGAAAAAGGTGTAGACTGCCGCCAGTTCCTCCTCCTCGAAGTTCTCCATGGCGCTGCCCTCAAACACCTCCTCCAGGAACATCTCGCACAGGGATGCGGGAAGCTGGTGGATAAGCCGGCCGATCCCGAGCACTTTGTAGGACAGAACCCGCCTCTGGGAATAGAAGATGCGCCCCACTTCCATGGCCATATCCGCCTCCTTGTAGGAGCGGGACACGTCTTTTAATTCTTCCACGATCGTGCCGTAGGAGACGCGCACGCCGACCATGGCCTCCATCCCGAGGGTGTCCACCATCACGTCCGCCATGTGGTGGATCTCATAGTAGCCCTCCGTCGGCTCCAGCGCCTTCACCAGGATGATATGCCTCTCCTCGACGGAGGTGACGAAATCCTTGATGCCGGTGGCAAACAGCCCTTTCAGCGTCTCCAGGACAAGGCTGTCCTCCGCGTTCTTCGGCTCTACGAGAAACACGACGCGCCGCTGCGTCACCGGGATCTTCAGCCGCTTGGCCTGGTTGTAGATGTCCACAAGCAGGAGGTTGTCCAGGAGCAGGCTCTGGATGAAGCGGTTCTTGTCCATGCGGCTCCGGTTCATGGATGCCAGGCTGTCCAGGTGGCTGATGCCGAAGCGCCCGGCCATCAGGGCCTTCTCGTCATGCCCGTCCACGGCCAGGACATAGAGGCTCTCCCCGCTCTCCAGGAGGAAGAGGCTCTCCTCCCCGACCGCCTCCTCCCGGCCGCTGCTGTTATAGGCTTCCACCAGGTCCGCCACCTCGCCGGGCTGCGGTCTGGCCTTTATATTTGTCATTGCCAGGCATTCTGCTTTCTCGTTCCAGATGGAGCAGTCCATGCCGGCTATCTGCCTGATCTCCTGGATCAGCTTCTGCAATGTCTGATTGGGCAGCAATGTGTCACTTCCTTTCCGGGTCCCGCACCCGCTTCTTCCACTCGCTCATCTGGTAGTCAAACATGGTGATCTCCAGATCCGTGCAGTGTCTCTGCGCCAGATAGACGGATACAGCCGAAGACAGTACGGCGACGGCAAGGCACATAAGGTTTGTTCTTTTCATCGTTTTCCTCCTCTGAACTTCCTTCCCGTCAATGCCGCCCTCATACTGTAGCCGCCGGGCTGCGCTCTTTTTCCCCTCTGTCGTTAAAAATTTTTTATTTTCTCTCTGATCCGGTCCATCCGCCGGTATACGGCTTTCTCCGTAATTCCTATTATAGCAGATATCTCCCTTGTCTCATAACCTTTTATTTTCAAATCCAGGATCTTCTTCCCGGTTCCGTCCAGCCGGTCCAGCAGGCGGTCCATATCCTCCGAAAGATACGGGGCTTCCTCCCGCCAAAAATAGCTGCCAGGTTCCTCCCCCATCTCCCGCAGCCGTCCGCCCGTGCAGACCGGCCAGTCCGCCCGGTGCTCCTGAAAGCGGCGCTCGGCTTTAAAGAGATCCCAGTCGTACGCCCGCAGGTCCAGGATGCGCTCCTCGTCCATGCCCAGCCGGCGCAGGGTTTCCTCCTCCGCCTCTTTTCTCTGCCTCCAGATCTTTTCCGCAAGTGCTTTGTTGTACGCCATATAGCCCTCCTCTTCTGTATATCTTTCGGAATATTTGCCTATGCGCAGATATACGATGCACTAAGTATATCTTATGTAAATATACAGAACAATGAACTACAGACATACATAAAAGGAGGAACACCCACGGGGCGTCCCTCCTTCTTTATTGTGTTATTCCAGATCATCCTGACTAGTTTGTGATCGTCAGCTCTGTCTCTTTGTCAAAGATATGGATCTTCTCAGCATCCAGGGCAAACTTCACTGTGTCGCCGGATCTTGCTGTTGTTCTGGGATCAACTCTCGCTGTCATGCTGGATCCCTCATAGTCGAAGTACAGGAGAACTTCTGCGCCGAGCATCTCGTATACACGGATCTTCGCCTCGATCACTGTGTCAGGAGAAGCCTCGATGAACATCTGCTCATCGTGTACATCCTCGGGACGGATGCCAAGAACAACTGTCTTTCCGTTGTAGCCGCCTTCCTTGAGGGCTTTTGCCTTTGCGGGCGGAAGAACGATCGTATGAGGTCCTGTTACAAGGGAAACCTTGTCTCCCTCTACCTTGCATACAGCGTCGATGAAGTTCATCTGCGGGGATCCGATGAATCCTGCAACGAACATATTGCACGGATAATCGTACAGTGTCTGCGGTGTGTCTACCTGCTGTACAACGCCGGCGTTCATAACTACGATCCTTGTACCAAGAGTCATAGCCTCTGTCTGGTCATGTGTTACGTAGATGATCGTTGTGCCCAGTCTCTGGTGCAGCTTGGAGATCTCTACACGCATCTGTCCGCGAAGTTTTGCATCCAGGTTGGAGAGAGGCTCATCCATCAGGAATACCTTCGGGCTGCGGACGATGGCACGTCCCATGGCGACACGCTGTCTCTGACCACCGGAAAGAGCTTTCGGCTTACGGTCCAGGAGAGCTTCCAGATCCAGGATCTTGGCTGCCTCGCGGACCATCTTGTCGATCTGATCCTTCGGAACTTTTCTCAGCTTCAGGCCGAATGCCATGTTATCATATACTGTCATGTGCGGATACAGGGCGTAGTTCTGGAAAACCATGGCGATATCGCGGTCCTTCGGCTCTACGTCGTTCACAACTCTGTCACCGATCTTCAGCTCGCCGGATGTGATCTCCTCAAGTCCGGCTACCATACGCAGGGTCGTGGATTTTCCGCATCCGGACGGTCCTACGAAGATGATGAACTCCTTGTCCTCGATCTCGAGGTTGAAATCCTTAACGGCCTCAAATCCGTTTGGATATGTTTTATTAATGTGCTTTAATGATAAACTTGCCATTTTCTTCGTTCCTCCTGTGATTGCTTTGCGGCTGAAGCCGCACTGTTTTTATCTGGTTTCCAGTATATAAAAAAAGACGGGACTGCGCCATGCCCAAGTTGAACAATCTTTTTCCGGTTTTCTATGCAACTTGACCAACCGTCCCGTCTCTTCCTATTTTTTCAGCAGCGCCTGGTACACGTCCCGCCTGCTTACGCCCCTGTCTTTTGCCACCTGCTTCATGGCCTCTTTGCGGTCCATGCCCCCGCTCTCATAGTGCGCCATGTGCTCCTCCAGCGACAGTTCCTCCCACTGCCTGCGGGCCTCCTGCCGGATCTGGCTCCTTGGCTTTCCCTGGATGACAAGCACGCACTCCCCCCGCGGGTCGTTCGCTTCATACCAGGCGAGCGCCTCCGCGAGGGTCGTCCGGAAGACGGTCTCGTGCTTTTTGGTCAGCTCCCGGCACACGGACGCCTCCCGGTCCCCCAGCGCCTCCAAAAGCTCCCGCAGCGTCTTCACCAGGCGGTGGGGCGCCTCGTAGAGGACGAGGGTCCGCGTCTCGCCGGCCAGCTCCTCCAGGATCTCCCTGCGCTCCTTCTTATCCTGGGGCAGGAACGCCTCGAAGGCGAACCGCCTGGTGGGCAGGCCGGAGATCGTGAGGGCGGTGATGCAGGCCGCCGCGCCCGGCACGGCCGTCACTGTGATCCCCGCCTCCTGGCACATCCGCACCAGCTCTTCCCCGGGGTCGGAGATGCCGGGCGTCCCCGCGTCGGTGATGAGGGCGACATCCTTCCCCTCCAGGAGAAGCTGCGTCAGCTTCCGGCCCTTCTCGATCTTATTGTATTCATGATAGCTTGTCATGGGCGTGTGGATCTCAAAATGGTTCAGCAGCTTCACGCTGTTGCGTGTGTCCTCCGCCGCGATGAGATCCGCCTCCCGCAGCACGCGCACCGCCCGGAAGGTCATGTCCTCCAGATTCCCGATGGGGGTGGCGCACAGATATAATGTTCCTGCCATACCTTACTCCTGTCTGCCTGTCCCGGCCATGCCGTACAGTTCCAGCACTTCTTCCGTGTAGCTGCCGTCCTCCCGGTACACGATGAGGGGCGGCTCCACCGTCATCCGCGGGCGGGCGTCCCGCACGCCCTCCACCAGTACCATGTTCGGCTCCTTGTCCGCATAGGGGTGCACGAGGCGCATCCTCTTCGGCTCCAGCCGGTGCCGGCTCATGCCCGCCAGGATCTCCGCCAGGCGGAAGGGGCGGTGCACCATGTAGAAGCGCCCTTTCGATATCAGCAGCTTCTCGCTCTCCCGGAGCACATCCTCCAGCGTGCACAGCGCCTCGTGGCGGGCGATGTACTTGGCCGGATTGGCGTTGCGGATGCCGTGCTCCCCGATCATGTAGGGCGGGTTCACCGTGACAACATGAAAGGAGGCCGCGCCAAACAGGTCTGCCGCCTCCCGGATGTCTCCCGTCACGATATGGACCCTGTCCTCCAGGTGGTTCCAGCTGACGCTCCGCCTGGCCATGTCCGCGCTCTCCTCCTGGATCTCCAGGCCGGTGTAGGAGTCCCCCTCATATTTTGCCTCCAGAAGGATGGGGAGGATGCCCGTCCCCGTCCCCAGATCCAGCGCCCGCTCCCCCGCCTTCACTTTGGCAAAGGCGGACAGAAGCACCGCGTCCATGCCGAAGCAGAACCGGCCGGGGCTCTGTATGATCCGGTATCCCCTGATCTGCAGGTCGTCCAGGCGCTCGCCCGGCTTCAGATTACTTGTCATCTAACTTCGACGCTCCGTTCTTCTCCTCCAGCTCCTTAAGCCGGGCCATCTCTTCCTTCGAGACTTTCGCGTTCTTCTTCCGCCTCGGCTTGAAGCGGAGCTCCGCGGCTTTGTACTCCCGGATCTCCTTCTCATCATTGTCCAGAGTCACGACCACCTTCACAAGCTGGCGCAGCACATTGACGGACTGCACGTCCCCCTTCAGCTTCTCCGGGGTGGTCACCGTATCCCCGACAGAAGGCAGCCGGCCGTTCAGCTCCTCGTACGTCTGCTCCTCGTTCGTGAGGCAGCACATAAGGCGGCCGCACACGCCGGAGATCTTGCTCGGGTTGAGGGACAGGTTCTGCTCCTTGGCCATCTTGATAGACACCGGGGCAAATTCGGTCAGGTAGGTGCTGCAGCACAGCGGCCTGCCGCAGATGCCGATGCCGCCCCGGATCTTCGTCTCGTCCCGCACGCCGATCTGCCGCAGCTCGATCCTGGTGCGGAACACGCCCGCCAGGTCCTTGACCAGTTCGCGGAAGTCGATCCGCCCGTCCGCGGTAAAGTAAAACAGCACCTTATTGTTGTCAAATGTGTACTCCGTGTCGATGAGCTTCATCTCCAGGCCGTGCTTGCGGATCTTCTCCTGGCAGATGGCAAAGGCCTCCTTCTCCCTCTCCCGGTTCTTCTCCTCCCGCCGGTAGTCGTCCTTGTTGGCGATCCGGATAACGGATTTGAGGGGCTGCGTGATCTTTTCCTCCTCCACTTTTCTCGGGCCGGCCACCACGTGTCCGAATTCCACGCCCCGGGCCGTCTCCACGATCACGTTGTCCCCGCGGCGGATCTCCAGCTTGCCCGGCGAGAAGAAATAGACTTTCCCCGCCCTGCGGAATCTTACTCCAATTACATTCGTCATTGATCAGTTCTCCTTTATCGTCAGAAACAGAAGTTCCATGACAAGATCGAAATTCACGTTCGCCTTCAGCCGCGTCTTGGCCTTCTCCAGGCTCTCCAGGATCAGCTCGATCCCCTCGTAGGAGCTCTTCTTCGCGCGCTCCCGGATGGCGTCGATCTGGTCCCGGAACACGACCTTGTCCACTTCCTTTGTCGCTTTGTACAGCAGCACGTCCCGGTACCATATCATGATGATATCCAGGTAATCCGTGATCTCCAGCTTGTAGGCCGTGATCCGCTTCACGGCTTTGGCGATCTCGCTGATGTCCATCTCGTTGATATATTTCAGAAGCTGCACCGCTTCCTCCCGGATCTCGTTGAAGTGCTCGGAATTCGCCAGCATGATGGCCCGCCCCATATTGCCCTGGGCAAAAGCGGTGCACATGTCCGCCCGGTAGTCCGGCACGTGGAGCTGCTCCATCAGGTATTTGCGGATCAGCGTATCCTTGATGTTGCGCAGCTTCAGCATCACACATCTGGACGTGATCGTGGGGAGCAGCGCCTCCGCGTTCTCTGTGAGCAGGAAGATGACCGCATATGCCGGCGGCTCCTCGATCGTCTTGAGGAGCGCGTTCTGCGCCTGCACAGTCATCAGGTCCGCCTCCGCAATGATGTAGATCTTCCAGGGCCCCTGGTAGGGCTTGATCTGGATATCGTCGTTGACCTGCCGGCGGATGTCGTCCACGCTGATGGAGTTCGGCTTCTCGTGGGTCACCCGGATGATATCCGGATGGTTCCCGCTGTTCGCCTGGCGGCAGGAATGGCATTCGTTGCAGGGCTCGGGCCCCTGCTTCTCGCACAGCAGCGTCATGGCGAACAGGCTTGCCAGCATCTTCTTGCCCGCTCCCCTCTCCCCGTTCAGGATGTAGGCGTGGGAGACCCTGTTCTCCGTCACGGCGCTGCGTATATAATTGATGATATCCTTATGTCCCACTACGTCTTTAAAGCTTCCCATTGTATATTACCTCTGTGATCTCTTCCAAACAGTGTTTTGCGTCCCCGTTGCAGAACCGGCGGCTGATCCCCAGCCTGCGCAGGTTCTCCTCCGAGAAATCCTCCTCATCCGCGAGGAACCGGCGGCACATCTCTTTGTACTTCGGCTGTGCCTGCTGCCGCTCCCGCGCCAGCGCGCGGGACAGCCGCTCGCCGTCCTCCACTTCTATGTAAAGGGGCACGACATGCGCCGCCCCATAGTATTCCAGCATCTTTTCGTACGACTCCAGCGTCCCGATCATGAGGTAGTCGCCTGCCTCCAGGTCGATCTGCCCGTCGTCCGCCGTAAAATATTTCCAGACGCCGCAGGCCGTGTCGTAGGCGCGCAGTTCGATGATCCGCCCCGCGTCCGCCAGACGCTTCACGCCCGCCTCATCTGTAAAGCGATAATCCACGCCGTCCTGTTCCTGTTCCCGCATGGGCCGGGTGGTGTACGGCACCACGCGCCCGAGATCCGGGATGCGGGCCAGCAGCTCCTTAAAGAGCGTGTCCTTGCCCGATGCGCTTTTTCCTATTATATAGTATATCTTACCCATGGATCCAGACCTTCATGTTCCCTTCTTCCAGGCCTTCCAGGGAAAATCCCTGCCGCCTGCTGTCAAGCAGATGCCTGACCGTCTCCCGGCTTATCCGTTCCCCCGGCGCAGCCAGGGGGATGCCGGGCGGATACAGATAGACATACGAGGCCGCGATATGCCCGGCGCATGCCTCCAGGGGCACGCGGGCGATGCGCCCTCCCCGCCGGATTTCCTCCTCCATGCCGGCGATGGTAAACACCTGCTCATTGACCGGCAGCGCCCCCGCCGCCGGATCCGGCTCTTCCGTCCCGCCGCCGCGCGCTCCGGCACGGCTGTCGATCTCCCGCAGCGCCCGGCCGAGCCGCTCCAGGCCTTCCCTCGTATCTCCCACACTCGTCATGGCGAGGGCGTAGGAGCCGGCCGCCATCTCAAGCTGGAGATGGTAGTCCGCAAGGAGGCGCATGTACAGCGCCCGGCCGCTCATGCCCGCGCGGGCCGTCACGATGGCGAGCCTGGACCTGTCGTACCGCTTTGTCTGCGCCAGAAAGAGGTGCTCCATCCCTCCAAGCCCTGCCCGGAGTCGCTCCAGTTCCTCCACGTAGGATGCAAACAGTTCCTTACGCCTGTCCCGCAGCAGGCGGATGCACCGGTCGATCCCGGCCATCAGCACGTAGGAGGGGCTGCTGGACTGCAGCATGTCCAGGTACCGGAAGATCCGCTCCCGGTCCGCCAGATGTCCGCTCACGTGGAGGAGGGCTGTCTGAGTCAGGGCCGGCAGCGTCTTGTGCAGGCTGTGGATGACCACATCCGCCCCCAGCCGCACCGCGCTCTCCGGAAAGTACGGGTGGAACCCGAAGTGAGCGCCGTGGGCCTCGTCCACGATCAGCGGAATCCCCCTGTCGTGCGCGGCCTGCGCGATGCCCCGGATGTCCGAGACGACCCCGTCATAGGTGGGAGAGACAAGGATCACCGCCCGTATCCTGGAATGCTCATTAAGCGCAGCTTGCACTGCGCTTACGGATAGTTCCGTATTCAACTGGAGATCAGGCCGGAAGCCGGGGTACAGGTACACCGGCTCCAGCTCGTTCATATAGATGGCATGGTACACGGATTTGTGGCAGTTGCGCCCCACCAGCACCTGGTCCCCCTTCCGGGTGCAGCCCAGGATGGCGCTCAGGATCCCGGCCGTGCTGCCGTTCACCAGATACCTTGTCTCCTCCGCGCCGTAGAGGCGGGACGCCTCCTCCTGGCACTCCTTCAGGATCCCGGACGGGTGGTGGAGATCGTCGAACCCTTCGATCTCCGTAATGTCGATCCCGTAGGGAAGGCCGGCGCCGAAGCGCTGTGTGTTTCTCTTGTGCCCCGGCATGTGGAACCCGTAGTAATCGGACGCCTCATACCGGCGCAGTCTGTCGTAAAGTGTATCCATGCAGTATCCTCTGTCCTATAATCTCCGAAGGAGTTCCTCTCTCTCCTTCTCGTAGCCCGGCTTGCCAAGCAG
This sequence comes from Mordavella massiliensis, assembly GCF_016901695.1. Classification (GTDB taxonomy): domain Bacteria; phylum Bacillota; class Clostridia; order Lachnospirales; family Lachnospiraceae; genus Claveliimonas; species Claveliimonas massiliensis_A. Next base: position 166,397 of record NZ_JACJKS010000001.1, read on the forward strand.
GGCGAACATATTCTTCTTGTAGCTCTCCACGCCCGGCTGGTTGAAGGGGTTCACGCCGGACACGTAGCCGCTGACGCCGCAGGCGAACTCGAAGAAGTAGAAGAGCTCTCCGAGATAAAATTCGTTCTGCTCCGGAATGTTCACCATCAGGTTCGGCACATTGCCGTCCGTGTGGGCCAGAACCGTTCCGTTCATGGCGCTCTTGTTCACAAAGTCCATATTCTTTCCGGCCAGGTAGTTGAGGCCGTCCAGATCTACCGGCTCCTCGCCGATCAGCACTTCCTCCCTGGAAGTCTCCACGTTCAGCACCGTCTCATACATGATGCGGCTGCCGTCCTGGATGAACTGTCCCATGGAGTGCAGGTCCGTCGTCAGGTCTACGGACGCCGGGAAGATGCCCTTCTGGTCCTTGCCCTCGCTCTCGCCGTAGAGCTGCTTCCACCACTCGGATACATAGTGGAGGCTCGGCTCATAGTTGGCCAGCACTTCCACGGATTTGCCCTTTCTGTGGAGGATATTGCGGACCGCCGCGTACTGGAGCGCGTCGTTCTCCTCAAAGGCTTTCTGAAGCGCCAGCTCCCTTCCGGCCGCCGCGCCCTCCATGAGCTTCGCGATATCCGCGCCGCTGACTGCGATGGGCAGAAGTCCGACTGCCGTGAGAACGGAGAAACGTCCTCCCACATCATCCGGCACGACGAAGGTCTCGTAGCCTTCCTCTGTGGCCAGGTTCTTCAGCGCGCCGCGGGCCTTGTCCGTGGTGGCGTAGATACGCTTCGCAGCCTCGGCCTTGCCGTACTTCTTCTCCAGCATCTCCTTGAACACGCGGAATGCAATGGCCGGCTCGGTCGTGGTGCCGGACTTGGAGATGATATTGACAGAGAAATCACGGTCGCCGATCACGTCGATCAGGTCCCTGAGATAGGTGCTGCTGATGCTGTTTCCGGCATAGTAGATCTCAGGGGTCTTGCGGATCTCTTTGGAAACCATGTTGTAGAAGCTGTGGCGCAGGAACTCGATGGCAGCCCTTGCTCCCAGGTAGGAGCCGCCGATGCCGATGACGATCAGCACCTCGGAGTCGCTCTGGATCTTCTGCGCCGCCTTCTTTATGCGTGCGAATTCCTCCTTGTCGTAATCTACAGGAAGATTGACCCAGCCGATGTAATCGTTGCCGGCCCCGGTGCCGCTTACCAGCACGTTCTTCGCGTTCTCCACGATCCCTTTCATGGACTCGATCTCATGGTCCTTGATACATGTCATTGCTTTGGAATAGTCAAATGTCACTTTACTGCTCATGGTAGACCCTTCTTTCTCTTTTCGTTTTGCATGCCGTGGTAAAAAACCTCATAGCTAAATTTATTTTAACAGTATTGCCGGGCATAATCAAGCTAAAAACTCCTCCAGTATCTCCCGGATCCGCACCTCCCGGGATGCCTCCTCCTGATCCCTTCCCGCCTCCCGGCGGCGGGATGCGGCTGCGGCGGGACGCCGGCTCCTGTCCGGTTCCGCAGCTTCCTTCACAGGCACATCCGCCGGCGCGCTCTGCGCCTCCGTCCGCAGGTCTCCCCGAAAATCTTCCCGCGGCTCTTCCTGCAGGTCTCCCCAAAGATCTTCACGCACCTCTCCCCGGACAGGCGTCCCCGCCTGCCGGACAGGTTCGGCCCGGACGGCTGCCTTCGCCCCGGCGGCCGGTTCCATCCGGCTCTCCTGCCCTCTCTGGGCCGCGGCCTCCTCTATGGAAATCTCCCCTGGCGCAGCCTGCGAAGCAGACACACCTGGCAGGGGCCACCCCTCCTCCGGGCAGGGGATCGCCTGCTCCAGCTCCTGCCGGGCGGACTCCGCCTTCGCCTCCTGCGGCGGCGCCATGGCCTTCCATTCCTCTTTCACTTTGCCGGCCTGCATTTTCTCATAGCGGTGCGCGCAGACGTTTTCCAGATGATCCACCATATAGTTGCGGATCACCGTCATCTGATACCGCTCGTCCCCCGTCAGTTGGAAGAGGAAGACAAGGACCGCCGCCCCGGCCCCGCCGGCCGCGTACTGAAGCACCCCGTCGGACATGCCGTACACCCCGTACCAGGCGCCGGCCCCGGCCAGCCCGAAGAGAAGGCACAGCCACACGCCCGCCCGCTCCAGCCTCCGCCATGTGTGGAGCTTAAGTCCCGCCGTCCTGTATTCATGGAGGTATTTCTCCACGAACACCTCCACGTTCTGCACCCGGTCGCTCACCATGCAGGCGTGCTCAAACCGGGCTTTTACCAGGCGGATCAGGGGATGGCTGCTCTTGCCCATATTGCCTGCGGCGCGCACCAGCCGGCGCAGGGAGGCGCCCGCCAGGATCTTGCTCACCACGCCCACAACGGCGGCGCCTCCTATCAGGATCACTATCATATGTCTGTCCAGTACCATTTCCAACATGCTTTTACCCTCCTTCTATGGTTCTGATTATACTCAGATCCCGGAGGGACACCAGCAAAACCGTTCTGCACATTCCGACCTGCCGGCAGGGGGAACCGGTCGTTTTCCCGCGGATCCTGACGGCCGCCCTACAGGGACTCCTCCTGTATTTTCGGGAGAAGGGCCCTGACAAGCCTTACGTTGTGGACGATCGCCTTCTTCTCAAAGGCCGGATAGTCCTCCGTGGCGCTGTTGTCGGCTTTGTCCGAAATAGCCCGGATGATGACGCACGAAATATGGTTGAGGTACGCCGCGTGGGCGATGCCGGCCCCCTCCATCTCCGTGCAGAGGGGATCGAACAGCCGCTTGATCCGGCTCTTCACATCCGCATCCGAGATGAACTGGTCGCCCGACACGACCCGCCCCACAAAAGTGCGGATATCCGGGTTGGCCTCCTCGTTGGCCTCCCGCGCCAGTTCCACCAGGCCAGGATCCGCCGGGAAGGAGAACACGTCCATCCGGGGCACCTGCCCCGCCGGGTCGCCGAAGGTGGTGGCGTCCATGTCGTGGTAGAGGGCGTCCGTGGATATGACGATGTCCCCGATGTCGATCCGGGCGTCCAGCGATCCCGCGATCCCTGTGTTGATGAGCGCGTGCACACCGAACACAGACGCCAGGATCTGGGCGCACAGGGCCGCGTTCACCTTCCCGATGCCGCTTCGCACCACCACGGCCTCCTTCCCGCACAGCACGCCTTTCACAAAGGTCATGCCGGCGATCTCTTTTGTCTCCTGCACCTGCATCTCTTCTTTGAGCGCGGCGACTTCTTCTTCCATGGCTCCGATGATTCCGATCATTTGTATATCCTCCGTTTCACAGTCCTTTTTCAGCGTATCTATTATAGCGTGGACGGGAGGGGTTTGCAATGTGCGGGGATTGTTTTTCCCGCTGTTTTATGTTATGGTTACTGCAGATGGCAGACGCAGGGCGCTGTCCCCTATGTCCGCAGGTATTCATCCGGATCTTTCTATCCGTATCTACTGCTTATCTTTGCCCGGATCGGGCAGGTATCCAAGCGAAAAACATCTTACTGTAAACGAAAATAAAAAAGCATTCTGCCGTCTGTTATGTTACAATAAAAGTACGACAAGGAGACAGTTCCTGCACTTGCTGGAAAGGGAGGGCATATTGCAGGAAAAGGACAAAAGAAACCGCAGTCCGGGGCATTTGGAGGACCTTGCTCTCAAATCGGCCGCCGACTACTTTGGCGACGAGATGATCCACTGGCTTGGGATCCGGGAAAAGGCGCTCCGGAGCGCGCCGACAGAACTGGTGGAGCTGGAAACACGGCATATGTACGAGGATTTTCTCTACGAGATGGAAAACGGCCTCTGGTACCATTTTGAATTCGAGAGCGACTCCGTCTCCTCCGCGGACCTGAGACGTTTCCGCGAGTATGAGGCTTCCACCGCGCGGCGCATAGGCGCGCCGGTCATCACGTACGTTATCTGTTCTTCCGCCGTGAAACATCTGAAGGACAGCATCACGGAGGGGATCAACACATACCGGGTCCGCCTGATCCGCCTGAAGGACGACATCTCCGACAACGTCTTTGCACGGTTCGCAGGCGGGAATGCGCCCGCGCCGACACGGGAGGACATGATCCCGGTACTTCTCTCTCCTCTCATGGCCGGTAAAATGGCGCAGCCGGAGCGGATCCTGCAGGGCATCCGGATCCTGCGGTCCGCAGAATCCGCGTTTGATCCGTCAGAGATCCGGAAAATGGAAGCAATTCTCTATGCTTTCGCAGTCAAATTTCTGAACAACGAAGATCTGAGCAAAGTGAAGGAGGCGATCGTTATGACAAAACTCGGCCAGATGATATGGGAGGATGCCGTGAACCAGGGCAGGGAAGAGGGGACGCAGCGATACAGCCGTCTTATCCTCCTTCTGGATCAGGAGAAAAAGCCGGAGCTGATCATCAAAGCCGCCTCGGATCCCGAGTACCGGGAATCCCTCTACAGGAAATACGGGATTTGATTTCTCCCGGCTTTTCTGCTATAATTCCCTCGACAAGATCAGGCTTCTCCCGCCCTGCAGTTCCCTGCGCGGGAGAGCACAGAAGATGAGGAGGTCTTTCCATATGATACAGTTCAAACCCCAGGGAGTCTGTTCCCAGATGATCCGCGTGGAGCTGGACGGCGACACGGTTAAATCTGTAGAATTCACAGGCGGCTGCTCCGGCAACACGCAGGGTGTCGCCCGCCTTGTGCAGGGCATGAACGTAGACGAAGCCATCTCCCGGATCGAGGGGATCCGCTGCGGCTTCAAGCCCACCTCCTGCCCGGACCAGCTCGCGAAAGCGCTGCGGATGGCGAAGGCACAGGCACAGTAAAAAGAAATATACGGACATTGGAAAGAGAGGGCTCACCGCCATATATGTGGCAGCGCCCTCTCTTTCGTTTGGTTTTTCTTTTTTTGTTGTGCGTTCTCTTATGTCCTGCCGGACTGCTGTATCCGCTGTTTCACGACGGCTTTAGCCCATGCGGGCCTTTGTGACGGCTTATCAACGTAAGGAAATTCTTGTATTTTTTCATTCTTTTGTTTCCTTAAAGTGCACCGCAAAACAGCAGATGCAGCAGCCCGGCAGGATGGGATTGGTAACCCCCGCAGGGGACACGATACATGATCGTGTTTCTTGTTCTCTTGGGTTTTTTGTTTTTGTTTTTTTTACTTAGGTTTCTTCGTCTTCTTCAGGCGCATTAGGGTTGGCTTCATGGATATAGAGACCGTCCGTGTATGAGCTGCTCATGTCGTTGCCCGCTGAATGAATGCAGCGCACCCGGTAGTACCAGTCTCCCTCCACTTCCATCCGCCTGCTTGTGCTGACAGAATAGGTGTTTTTGTTCTCCTTGTGCCAGGAGTCTACAAACTCCCATTCTCCGTCCTCATCTTTGATTCTTTCAACCATAACCGAGACTTGTACCGACTCAACGTCATGCTGAGCGATGGTTGTCCCGCCTGCATAGAGCAGTTCCGGACCCATCTCCCGAATCTTGGAGTAGCCTGCCTGCAGATCTGCCCCCCGCGTCATCGCGCCTGCAATACCTGTGCTCTCGCTCTCCCACGTCAGGTAGGAGCCGTCTATTTGAGGCCCGCTTTCATTAGCCTTGCTCTGGAGTTCTGTCGTAATGGTAAGGCCCGCCACCAGCATGGCTGCAAAAAGCACAGATATTAGTCTTTTTTTCAAGTTTATCCCTCCTCCTTTTGTTCTGCTTTTCTTTCCATATAATAAGACACATGAACTTCCAAAAACTGACGCGTTTTTTACAAAAAATGTAAATTATCCAAAATTTCTTCCAGATCTTCTTCTGTCATTATGCCGGTAAGCTGATAATGCACATCTTTGTAGTCGAAACTGGCACTGTATTCCGTCTCTTTTGTCTGTTCTATCTCATATTTCTGAACTGTGACTTTCGTCTTTCCCAAGTCATATATATACTCTTTGATCAGCCCGTCCTCAATATCGTATCCCCACGCCCCATCACTATGAGAGATATTGATGATATATGAGAGAGTCTTATCCTGCTTCAAATATAGAATAAAGGCTGTTTGAAGTTCTTCATCTAACTCCATATAAGAAAACTTTATCTCTTCCGATCTCTGTACAATTCTCACCGGATCAATCCCAAAAACATCCTTTATCTCCTGATACGCCTGTTCTTCCAAATTTTCTCCCGAATTAACGGTATCTTCCTCATCCGAATTTACTTTCGTCATCTCCCTGTCCCCAATCGCCTGCTTTAGCACCTCCATCACCCTGGCCGGCCCGCCGACGCCCGTGATCCCCACGGCAGCCACGATCGCTACCACTGCGGCGATGCCGGCGGCGCGCTTGAAGAAGCGGGCGTGGATGCGGGACGCCTTCGATCCTTCCCGCTCCCGCTGGATCTGCCGTCCCAGGCGCAGCGCCTCCTGATCCTCCGGGGAGAGGCGGCCGTATGCCTGCTGCCGCTCGTAGGCTTCGATCTTCTCATAGAGCTTTTCCTTCGCGCTGTCATCGGGCGACAAGCCGGCGAGCTCCGGGGACTTCGCCAGTTCCTCCTCGATCTGCGCCGCCTCCCGGTCCAGTTGCTCCTGCATGAACGCGGCAAAGGCCTCCTCGTTCTTTCGCTCTTCCTCTGCATGTATCTTGCTGTTTTCTTCTCTCATGGATCTCCTCTCTGATCGCCTCTTTCACGGCGCGATCCACACTTTTTCTTGACCCCCGGCATCCATGCGTTTACAATTGTGATAGAACTATGAATCGGAGGAATACAGTATCATGAAACGTATTATCTTAACAGGCGGCGGTACCGCGGGACACGTCACCCCGAATATCGCTCTTCTCCCCCGGCTTCGGGAGTTACAGTATGATATCCACTACATCGGCTCCTACAACGGCATCGAGAAGGAGCTGATCGAACAGTTCGGGATCCCCTACCACGGAATATCCTCCGGAAAACTGCGCCGCTACTTCAGCGTACAGAACTTCACGGACCCGTTCCGCGTGCTGAAGGGATTCGGCGAGGCCAAGCGGCTCATCAAACTGCTGAAGCCGGACGTGATCTTCTCCAAGGGAGGGTTTGTATCCGTTCCTGTGGTCATGGCCGGAAAGAAGTGCAAGGTGCCTGTCATCATCCACGAGTCGGATATGACGCCCGGCCTTGCCAACAAGCTGTCCTTCCCCTCCGCCGCAAAGGTGTGCTGCAACTTCCCGGAGACCGTGGAACTGCTCCCCGCCGACAAGGCGGTGCTGACCGGCTCCCCGATCCGCCAGGAACTCCTGGAGGGGGATGCGCAGAAGGCCCGGGACTTCACAGGACTGACGGAAGACAAACCGGTGATCCTTATCATCGGGGGAAGTCTGGGTGCCGTGGCGGTCAACAATGCGGTGCGAAGCTGCCTGCCGGAGCTTCTGAAGGACTTCCAGGTGATCCATCTGTGCGGCCGCGGCAAGCTCGACCCGACGCTCAATAACCTGAACGGCTACGTGCAGTACGAATACATCAAGGATGAGCTCAAGGATCTCTTCGCCCTGACGGATATCGTCATCTCCCGGGCGGGGGCCAACGCCATCTGCGAGCTCCTGGCCCTGCACAAGCCCAACCTCCTGATCCCCCTGTCTGCGAACGCAAGCCGCGGCGACCAGCTCCTGAACGCCCGCTCTTTTGAGCGGCAGGGCTTCAGCATGGTCCTGGAGGAAGAGGAGATCACGGATGAGAAGTTCCTCTCCTGCATCCGCCAGTTGTATGAGAACAGGCAGTCCTATACGGACGCCATGTCACGGTCCCGCCAGCAGGATTCGATCGATACCATCATCGATCTGATTGAGGCTGCTGTCAATGGCCGGTAAAAGGTTTGTGAAAAAACAGGTGTCGAAATGACACCTGTTTTTACGTTCTATAGATATGGTCATATTCTTCCCTGTAATGTTTCTTTATCCAGTTCTTAGCCCTGTACAGCATGCTCTGAAAGCTGTCCAGGCTCATGCCCATGCACGCCGCCACTTCTTTCTGCGGTTTCCCCATACAGTACACAAGCGTCACCGCGTCAAACCATCTCCGGCTTTTCCGGTAGAGGGCGCCAAGGATCGTGTCCGCCGACCGGATCACTTCCCGCCTCCACAGCCTGGCAAAGAAGATATCCTCACTGCTCTCCTCTGATCCGAGGCTGCCTTCCTCGTCTTCTTCCATGCCAAGGGACGTACTGCGGGCGATGTCCCGTATGTGATTGAGCGCCATGTTCTTCGCCGCAGTGAGCAGCCACTTCCTGGCATTCTCCACCTTTGTGTGCTCCATGTAGATGTAGTAGCGCAGAAAAGTCTCCTGCATGATATCTTCTGCGGCATACCAGTCTTTCAGATACAGATATGCCGTCTGGAAGACGAGATCCTTATACGCATCGTACACCGCTTCAAAGCCGGGTCTTCCCATAAACTCTGTTCCCACATCATTTTCCTTTATCTGCTGTTAATCCGGGCCCGGAGACTACTGTTCCCCGCTCAGCTTCTTCAGGATCTCGTCCCGGTCCTCATCCGTGAGCGTCCCCATCTTCCAGCCAAGGCCCACGCCGTCGTTCTCATAGCGGGGGATCATATGCATATGGAAGTGGAACACCGTCTGTCCTGCCGGCTCCCCGTTATTCTGCACCAGGTTGTAGCCGTCGCACCCGAGCACGTCCTTCATGCGGGACACGATCTTCTTTGCCACGGGAAGGACCTTTGCCGCCACCTCATCCGGCAGGGCGTAGAGGTCCGCGTAGTGCTCCTTCGGAAGCAGGAGCGCGTGTCCCCTCGAGGCCGGCCCCAGATCCAGGATCGCCCGGAAGTCGTCGTCCTCATAGATGGTCGCAGAGGGGATCTCCCCGTTTGCGATCTTGCAGAAAATACAGTTGTCATCTCTCATTTTCTTTTCCTTCTTTCTTTAAAAAATGGTTTAAAAAATAGTGATTGAATATTTCATCCGCCGATGCTAAACTGGTTGTCCAGAAAGGGCGGTGATAAACGTTGTTCACCTCTGCAGATTACGACAAACTACAGCATTTAATGGCAGAAAACGCGGAAAACCGCGCGCTTCTGGAGAAGCTTCTGTCCGCCCACGAGGAGTCCGTCGCGGCCATCAGCCATGAGATCCGCAATCCCCTGACCCTCGTGTACAGCACGCTCCAGCTTCTGGAGACAAGGCATCCGAAGATCACCTCGGACAAGTACTGGCAGTCCATGCGCCAGGATGTGGAGTACATGCAGGCGCTGCTGACAGACTTATCCAGCCTGAACCACAGCCGCTCCCTGCGCCTGTCCGCGTTCTCCTTCCGCGCTTTCATGGAGGAGCTTGTCCTCTCCTTCGCCGCTTCCTGCGCGGACGGCCCTGTAACGTTCACGTCCCGCCTGGACCCTGCCCTCCCCGTCATCCGGGGCGACCGGATCCGGCTGCGGGAAGTATTCCTCAACCTTCTGCGCAACGCCGGAGAGGCGGTGGACGGCGCCGGCTCCATCTTCCTGGACGCCTCCTTCCTGCCCGCCGGGCCTCGCGCCGGGGACGGACCTTCCGCGCCGGGGGAAGCCTGCATCCTCGTCACGGTCCGCGACACCGGCTGCGGCATCCCGAAGGAACAGCTTTCCCATATCTTTGAGCCCTTCTTCACCTGCAAGCCGAACGGCACGGGGCTTGGCCTGGCTATTGCCGACCGGACCGTAAGAGCCCACGGCGGCCGCATCCTGGTCCGGTCATCTGTACAGGCCGGAACCGAATTCCGGGTCTTTCTTCCGGTACAGGAGCACGGACAGGAGAAACCCGGCGGCCAGTCCGCCGATGTGGGCGAAATTGTCAACGCCGGAGCTGGTGAACCCGTAGTACAATGTGAGGGCGATCATGAGCAGGATCCCCTGCCCGGAGACCGTTCCGATCCGCCCGTGGTTGCGAAGCGCAATGTACAGAAGCGCCCCGATGATCCCGAAAATGGCGCCTGACGCCCCTGCGCTCACCGCGTACTCCCCGGTCCTTATCTCCGCGAACGCCGAGAGGAGGTTGCCGCAAAGCCCGGCCGCAAAGTAGAGGAGCAGGAACTTCAGCTTCCCCAGGACAAGCTCCAACTGCCAGCCCATCACTCCCAGCATCAGCATGTTGTTGACCAGGTGGGAGAACCCGAAGTGGAGGAAGATGGACGTAAACAGCCGGTAGTATTCGCCCTCCTTTAGGAGCGGCACATACATGGCGCCGTTTTGCAGCATATAGTATGCGTCCTCCGTCATCCCGCCGAAGCTGAGGAAGATAAATACGGCAGCATTCAGGGCGATCAGGGCGATGGTGCAGGGTGCTTTTTTCCGGTACATACTCTCTTCCTTTCTTCCCGGCTGCGCGCCGCGCAGGGATGATGATCGGTTATGCTTTATTATAGCATAAAGCGCCCCTGTCTGGATACGGTTGTTCTAAAAACCGTGTATAGAAAATCACCTCTCTCACAGTTCCTCCTCGTCTATATAGATCCCGTCCCAGTCCCTCCATCCGGGCTTCCTGTGGCGGCGCAGGAAATCCCGCACCGGGTGCCACATATTCTCCGTCTCCCGCATGATGCTGCTGCCCGCCTCCTGCCGGGCGATCCAGTCGTGCTCCGCCGTGTCATAGGGCAGGGCCTCCTCCTGTTCCGGCGCGGACGGCTGCTGCATCTCCTCCAGCTTTTTCGTGATCTTGTGGAGGCTGTAATTTTCCCGCATCGTCTCCCGGTGCAAAAGGAAGGAGGTCCGCACGCTCTCGTCATCCCGGTAATCCGTCCACTGCACAAAGGACTCAGTCAGGCTGTGGAACGCCTCCCATATATTCCGGCCGCCGGCCGGCCAGTAGCAGAAGCTGTAGACCCCGTCCTCCCAGAAGATGTACGCCGGATCAAGAAGCAGCCGGTCCGGGCAGAGCAGGTGGCTGTTCACCTCCTGTATGACGCCGAGGAGGTCGGAGATGAACTGCAGCATCTCTTTTCCGCTCATTTTCGCCTCCCTGTATTTTGTCTTCATGGAGATCTTGCCGCTGACCTCGTACTCATACACGCTGGCCCCGTCCTCGCCGCGCCCCCGCACGGGCAGAAGACCCCGGACCGCATTTTCCTCCAGCATGCGGATCTGGTAGTCCTCCGCGTATTCCCCGGATCCCTCCAGCACGAGCACCGCGCCGTCCAGCCCCCGGCGCACGTCGGCGTGCCTGATCCCGTATTCCCGTTCCATCTCTTCCATATCCATCCTCCCTCTTCCTCATCCTGTCAGTCTGCGCAGATCCCGGATGTGCTCCTCCGGATCCGTCACCGCCGCCCGCTGCTCCACCTGCAGGTGCAGCCCTCTGCGCACGGCAGACGCGCGGACCGTGATCTCTTCCTCCCCGACTTCTATCTGTGCCTCCGCGCCCGGGAAAAAGATGCACTTGCCCCGGATCCTATCCCGGAACGCCTGCTGCAGAAGGGCGGCGTCGGCCCCCTCCCGCTCCCTGGCCTTCGTGCTCCCGATCACCGCCGTCTCATAGGCGCAGGAGGAAATGATATTCTTGTCATGAAAATAAAATAAAAGCAGCAGGCTGCTCACAAGGATCAGCCCCACCAGCGGCATGAGAAAGGCCGCTTCCACGGTAAGGCTCCCCTTACATGTACGGTTTCGTCTTCTCCTCATCGTCCCGCCTCCTTCCCGGACATGCGCCCTTTTCTCCCGCTACGGCCCCGCGTACTCCGCCGCCAGGAAAAACAGGAAGCCCGCCGTGACAAACGGCGCCATGGGAAGGGCCGCCTTCCGGGACCAGCGCTTCCTGGCCAGACAGATGCAGGCGGCACAGGCCAGCAGGACCCAGGCGGATGCCAGCACTTCCATGAGCTGCCAGAAGCCGAGGTAGAGCCCCAGCACCGTCACCAGCCAGCCGTCCCCATAGCCCACCGCCTCGCGCGTAAGGCGCGCGGTCAGAAGGAGCATCGCCCCGGCCAGCGCGCCCGCCGCCGCGGCCGGCCACCAGGCGGCGCCTTTTACGACGGTACACCCCGCCGCCAGGATCCCCGCCACAAGAAGGACAAAACCGGAGATCCGGCGGAACCAGATGTCATAGACAGAGATGCCAAGAAGAAAGGCGAGACAGATGAGATGCTCCGCCGTCAGAATCTCCCCCAGCCTTTCCACATCCAGCCACCACGGTCCTATCCGCATTTTGAACACGCCCCCTTCCCCACCGCCTCGGACAGGGGCAAGGCGTACACCGTCCGCTTCAGTCCGCTGCAGTTCAAGCTGCTGTGATACTTCTCCCCGTAGTCTGTGACATAGACAAGGCCGTGGGCTTCCCCGTGCACGCAGCCGCTGCAGGGGTAATACTTTCCCTGGCTTTCATTGCGAAGCCCGTCCAAGGCGGACGCCGGCACCATCTGGATGGATAGTTCCAGGTAGGTGCAGTGGTAATCCCTGTGGTAGACCATCCCTGTCTCCGTGACATACACGGTCTCCTCCTCTCCTGTCAGGAGCCCGGCCTTCTCATACCCGGTCCAGCCCTTGACCCGCAGGCTCTCCTCCATGGGGACCGACACCCCGCCAAAGACAGGCAGGGGCAGGCGGACCCGGTAGGCGGCCTCCAGTTCCATGATCCCCGTCACCATGGACATGCGGGATCCCTCGCAGCGGATGCCGCCGCTCCCGCTCTCCACAAGGCTCCGGTCCAGCCTGTCCGCGCCGGCCGCCTGCACCAGGTCCTGCTCTATGCTGCCCGGCAGGAGGAACGGTTTTGCATAAGCCGTCTCCGCCGCCGCTTTGCCCGCATACTGCAGGCCGCAGCGGATGCTCGTCCGCACCGCCGTCACCTCCAGCATGCAGCACAGGGCCAGCACCGCGAAGAAAAACAGGGGCAGGGCCGCTGCTGCCTCCACGGTAATGCTGCCGCAGAACATACAGCGCGCGGGGACACAGAGGGACGCCCTCTTTGCGAAGATGCCCTTTCGGGCGTGTGAGGAAGTAAGATGGGAATGAAATATAATATCCGGGAACAGCATGCCAGTCTCCTTTCTGAAAATAGATCATGGACTAAGAGGGCGTCCCTCTGTGTCCCCCGCTGTGTCAGTTGTAACCAAAATACGTTGAAAAACGGTAGGAGATCCCCCTGCGGAGGCTGCACCTGCTGTCCAGCTCCAGCTTTGTGATGCAGTGATCGGCCCGGAACCAGTCCAGCCCTTTCTCCGTGCGCAGGTCCATCTCGATCAGGTCCAGGCTTCGCATGGCCGCCTCCCCGGTCCCGGTCAGGAACAGGAGCATCTGGATGTAGTCCCTGTAAGCCATGCCGCCCGTGGTATCTTTCCCCTCGTTCCACTCCTCCCCGTCCCCCAGCTTCAAAAGGGAGGACAAGGTTAGCTGCCAGCTCTCGCTGTCCTTGACAAGGGGGACCTTGCGGCCTCCCAGGAGCGCCCGGATATCCACGATGCTCTCCCCGAAGGACCAGGCAAACAGGATGGCCTGGGTGACCGCCTGGATGACGGCCGGCACAGCCAGAAGGGCGCACAGGGTGCCTGCCATGGCGGACGCCTCCGCCTTTCTCACGCTGTCCGTCTGGATGTAGGCGAAGTTGGCCGCCAGGCGGATGAGCAGGATCTTCTGCACGGCGGCCTCCAGATTTTCCCGGTCCGAAGCCTTCCCGGCAAGGATGTACTCCAGCTCATAGGCAAGCGGCCCAACCGCCTCCTCCCCGGAACCGTCCCCCTCCGGGACGGCGCAGGAGAAGTGATCCAGCAGGTAGACGCCCAGGGCCAGCCTGGACGCCTCCCCCTGCTCTGCCACGTCATCAAAAGAACCGTACCCGCTCACCAGGCTGCGCCTGGAAGGCTGCCCGGACAAATCTGTCTGCTTATCCGACACCTGCCTGTCCCGGGGCATGACCAGGGACAGAAGGGGCGACTTCCTGAGCCCCTCCACGTGGTCCAGCGGATTCTCCTCTTCGGGTAGCTGCTGCTCCTGTTCTTCCAGCAGCGAGGCCAGATGATCCTCCCCGGCCTGCTCCTTCTTCCTGTAGTCCTCCGCTGCCTGCTCCTGTCCGCCCCAGATCTGCGCGTTCCCCAGGAGGCCTTCCAGCTTGTCAAGCCCGTACCGGTGCCGCACCCAGTCTTCGACCTGCACAAGGAAGGGACTGCCGCCCCGGTCCGTGAGGATCTCAAGCCGGGTGATGTCGTGCTCCATGCTGCCCGCCCCGTAGAAGGCAAGCCGTCCCGTCACCTTCTCCTCACCCCAGGAGCCGCTCTCGTAGCTGCCCTCCAGCGCGAACAGATCGTACTCTTCCAGAAGCTCCCTCTGGTACTCGGCAAAGACCGACTCCAGCGCCCGGTTCACATCCGCCCTGCGGTAGTTCTTGGCAGACTGGATGGAAGCGCTCTCCAGAAGGGAGCCCGCAAAGGAGATGAGCAGGATGAAGATAAGCGCCAGAAAGGCCGTCATCTCCCCCCGCAGGGCTTCTCCCCCGCCTCTATATGCCCGCGCTCTCACTTGTGATCTTCTCAAAGATCGTCTGCACGAGGCTGGTGAGCTGGGATTTGAAAATGATCACAAGACCGATCAGGACCACCAGGATCAGGATGATCTCCACCACGCCGACTCCTCTTTTCTCCCGCAGGACATGCATCAGGTAATATATTCTCCACATACTGTTTCCTCCTTCTCTTCTCTCGTTTTTGTTTGTGCTTTTCCCTAGAGGGGGATGGATAAAAAGGCGGGCACGATCACGATGACAAGCACCACCGCCAGCATGAGGAACATAGGCAGGAGCAGCTTTGTCCCCGCCTCCTCCCCCCGGCGCTTCGCCAGGGCCTTCCTCTCCTCAAAGGCGTGGATCCCCTCCAGCCGCAGGGCGTCCGCCAGCCCCTTCGTCCCTTTGCGCAGGTTCTGGGACAGAAGCGCCCCCAGCTTCATGTACGCCTGCAGGGCGCACCTGCTGCCGAAGTTCTCGTAGCACTCCTTCTCCGGAACACCGCCGCACATCTCGTTCCAGGCGGCGCACATCTCCTCGTAGGCAGCCCGGGTTCCGGATGTCTGCCTCCTTTGCTGGTAATCGTCCACGATCTTCTTCCAGGCGCTCTTGCTGCTCATCCCCGCCCCCAGGAGCAGGTTGAGCTGACTTACGATCTGGGGATAGTCCAGCATCATCTGCTGCCGCCGCCTCTCCCCCTCCTTCTTCTCATTCTGCTTTTCCAGGCAGACAAGGAGCGCTGCTGTCAGGATCCCCATGACAAGGACCACCCCGCCCCGGGGATCCATGGGAAGATGGTAGCGGATCTCCTTCCCGCCGACCTCCTCCGGCAGCCGGACAGACTCCTTCGTGCGGTTCCCGCCGTCGTACGTCCGGATCTCCTCCCGGATCCGCTCCAGCAGCTCCTCCCCGGCCGTCCGCTCCGGCTCAAGGATCCGGACGCTGACCGCGTGGACCGCCTGCTTCTTTGGATCCTCCGTGTAGGTAAGAAAGGCCCGGAGTCCGACGAGCACGCCGTCTGCCTCTTCGGCCAGCGCCTCCTGAAGCGCGCCCGCCTGGATCTCCCCTGTCACGTTCATCACATCATACCGGTCCAGCTCCCATTCCACCGTGACCGGCAGGTCCGGTATCTCCGTCACCAGATCCAGGTCCGCCGTGACGTGGTCCAGATCCCTGTTCTCTCCCAGGATCCGTGTCTCCAGCTCCTTCCCGGCGCGGGAGAAGACCTGCTGCAGCTCTTCCTCTGTGTACTGCCTCTCCCCCACCGTCACGTCAAGGGGGCCGTCCGCCCGCTTCCCGTCCACCGTGACGTCCAGGCGCACGTCCCTGTCCCCCTGCCCGTAACCGTTCCTTCGGATCTGCGTCTGCTCCCCGGCCGCGCGCTGCGCGTCCAGGATCAGGAGCGCCAGGGACAGCAGGAAGGTCAGAAGAAGGACAAGCAGGATCAGATTTCGATATTTACAATTTTTTGCCCGAGATAGCAGGCTCCCAGATAGACGGCCAGACATGCGCTCATCACTCCCGCTCCCGCCAGATTCCCGTACAGCGCCCCCATGAATTCCGGAAAACTCAGCTTCATATAGGCGATGATCCCGAAGGGGATGAAGGACATCACCCGGAACTCGTACTTCCTCGCAGCGAGGATCGTATCGATCTCCCGCTGCATCTCCATCTTGTCCCGGATCTGTGAAATGGAGTCGCGGATCACGGCCAGGGAGTCGCCCCCGCTCTTCTTTGCGGTGACGAACACGCTGACAAAATTCCGCACGTCCTCCTGGTCCACCCGCCTGGCCCAGCCGGTTAGGATCTGGTCCATGGGGATCTGCAGATAGATCTGGCGTATCATGTAGTCAAACTCCCTGCATATGGGTGTTTGTTCATTATAAAGTATACTTATATCTTTTTTTGTTTCTTTCATGGCGTTTTCCAGCGAATATCCCACATGAAGGGACGCTGCCAGAGACCGGATCGCCTCCTGAAACTGCACGGCGAATTCCCGTTTCTTTTTCTCCGTGCACTGGAGTTCCCAGTGTCTCAGATAGAGCAAGACGCCCGGCGCGAATACAAGAAAGGCCCGAACGGACTCATAGTAGAGCCAGGCGATCACCGCGAGATACCCCGCGTACTGCAGGACGGCCAGCACATATTCATGGGGCCGGATATCCTGCCGAAAGTAATTTTCCCGTGTGGGAGAGCGGATCTTTCTTCGCCCACTTCCCCGTGACGGTCCCTCCCGGTCCCGTCCCCGTCTCCTGAAATTCATAGAGACAGCCTGTCTGAATCTCCCCGTCCGCATAGTCCAGCACCTCCACGATCTCCAGTACTTTTCTGCTCTTGTCCCGCAGCCGCCCCACATGGATGATGATATCGATGGCGGAGGCGATCTGCCTCTGGATGGCTGCCAGCGGGATGTCCATCCCCATGAGCACCATGGTCTCCAGCCGCCGCAGCATATCCTGCGGGCTGTCGGAGTGTCCGGTGCTCAGGCTTCCCCGGTGTCCGGTGGACATGGCCTGGATCATATCGATGGTCTCCGCGCCCCGGACCTCCCCCACGATGATGCGGTCCGGCCGCATCCTGAGTGCCGTGCGGATGAGCTGACGGATGGTGATCTCCCCCGCCCCCTCCATGTTCGGGTTCCTGGCTTCCAGGCGCACCAGATTGGGCGCCCCCAGGATCTGCAGCTCCGCGTTGTCCTCGATGGTGATGATCCGCTCCTCCCCCGGAATGAACTGGGACAGGGCGTTTAAAAGGGTCGTCTTCCCGGACCCCGTCCCGCCGCTTATAAAGATATTGTAGCCGGAAACGACCAGTTTTTTCAGGAAGGCGGCCATCTCCTCGCTGAGCGCCCCGAGGCGGACCAGGTCCTGCATGGTGATCTGCTCGGCCGGAAATTTCCGGATCGTCACCACCGGGCCGTTTAAGGCCACCGGGTAGAGGACCACGTTGACCCTCGAGCCGTCCGGCAGCCGGGCGTCCGCGATGGGCACCGACTCGTTGACCATCCGGTTGGCCCCCGCCACGATCTGCTGGATCACATCCTCCAGCCTGCTCCGGGAAGGAAAGCGCTTGTCCGTCATGGTGATCCTCCCCTTCCGCTCCACAAAGATATTCTGCGTCCCGTTGATCATGATCTCCGTGATCTCCTCATCCTCGATCAGATCCTGCAGAAGGTCCAGCTTCCGGAACGCGTTGAAAAGCTCCCGGCCAAGTTCCGCCTTCTTCTGCAGCGGGATGTACTCCCTGGCGCTCTCCTCGTCCAGCACCTGAAAGATCAGCTCCGTCAGCTCATCGTCCCCGATCTCTCTTGACAGGTCCAGCCTTGCCAGGACTTTTTCCTGAAGCTGCTCTTCTTCTGTCACATCGTATCACCCTCTCCAGTACGTGCATGTATCCCGCCTGCCCGAGGGAATCCTCAAACTGCCGGATCTTGGAGGCGGCGGCAGGGTCATCTGCCACGGGCATGTAGATCTCATCGCAGACTCCCAGTATGCTGTAAAGTCCCTGCACGCAGTCCCCGATATCCAGCACAAGGGTGTCGTAGATGCTCGTCCGGAGCACCTCGTCAAAGAGCCAGAGCCATTCGCCCGGCTTCACATCCCGGATGTCTTCCGGTATGACTGCCGGCGGCACGTAGTCCATGCCGTCCATCCTCCTGACAAGTCCCGCCAGGACAGACGCCATCTTTTTGGACTCCTGCCTGACATAGTAGAGAAGCACCGACATGTTCCGGTTCCTCTCCTCCGGGAAATAGAGTCCCGCCCCGGCGAACGCCTCCAGATTCAGGTACAGCACGTTCTCTTCCGCGGCCAGTTCCCTTCCCTTTCTCAGGGCCATCCCTGTCTGCCCCAGCCGGTGCACCGGCGAGTAGAACCCCAGGATCCGTCCGGTTCCTTTCTTCCGGATCCCGAGAAACGCCGCGTCTTCCCCTTTTGCCAGAAGCTGCACAAGACGCATGCACACCGCCTCCCCCGACTGGTACTTAAAGATGGCGTCCTCCTGACCGCTGTCCCGCTCCGAGGCGAGGACAAAGATCTTATCCGCCTCATCCCCGCTGACTGTGCAGGCATCCGACACCAGCAGGACATCGACCGCGTCCTGTCCGCCTGCTTCCCTGATCTGTCCGGGACTTCCACATGTTTTTACTTGAAAGGCAAGTTCCCGTTTCCCGTTCAGAAAGGCAGCAAGGCGGGCGGCATACTCTGTCTCGGGGTCGCAGATGACCAAATTTCTGCTGCTCACATACAACCTCCTCACATGCTTTCCCGCATGTTCATTCATACATTCCTTACAGTTCCCTATTCAGTTGTGTCTTTTGTGTTTTTGAAATTCTCTGCCGATACGGCCTTGAATCACAGAAACATCCGTCAGATTTCCAATAAGATCGATCAGATACAAGTTATGAAAACTTGTATGGTGTATTATAGACCTGGTCTCCCGAAATGTCCATAGCCTTTTTCAAATTATTTTTTCTTTGTGAAATTCTCACAAAGATTGGTAGAGCATGATCCCGTAAAGGAGCGCAACCCCCGGAATTCCGAGCATTCCGGACGTCAAAAACGAGACCGGTCCAAGCCCCACAGACAGTTTGACGCCTCGGGAGTCAAGAAAATAATTTACAAAGAAAATGATTGCCATCCCAACGAGCGCCCGCACAAAAAAGTTTACGATCCATCCCCCGCGTAGGGAAACATCCCTGTCCTCTGTCACAGCGCAGCCTCCGTCTTTTTTACATATATATTGGCTCCTCCGGGTATGATATTCCCATTTTCCGGCTATACTGGAAATAAAGAGAAACAACCACCGGAGGTGACGCCCATGAGACTGTTCCAGCGGGGAAGAGCAGCGGAGGAAGATATCTACCGGAGGCTCTCCTTTGACCGGGAGAACTTCGATCTCGCCGCGGAGATCGCGCAGGCCAGGCAGGAGATCGAGAACGCCTACAACAACTTCCAGAACGCGAGCGACCCGGATCTCATCGACTGCTATATCTACAGCGGCAACGCCGCCTGGAAACGATACTGCTTTCTCCTGCGGCAGGCGAAGGCCCTGGACGCGTAGCAGGCCGCAATCACCGGAAATGCCAAAAAGAATGCCGGACCACATGATAAAGAGGGATAAGGAACTATCTAACGGCTGACAGACAGGTTGTAATAACAGAAAGCGGGTATATCACGAAATGCGGTATATCCGCTTTGTTACGCAATAGAACGCCGTTTTTGAGGGATTGAATATAAACACCTTACCCCTCTGTTTTCGAGCCCGCAAAGCCGTATAAATCAAGGCTTTTTTAACCCCTAAATGACCACAAGACACCTATGATAGATAGAGGGCGCAAGCGGTCTTTCCGTTTGCGCCCTCTTGTCTGCCTGTGAGCAAAGACGGGAAAAGCCGTCAAGGGCGCGAAGCGTTCATCTTGACCCTTGACGGCTTTTCTTGGCTTTGCTATTTCCTCATAAGGTCAAGAAAAGTTTGTCGACATAGCGGTATTTATATTTATCCGAGAAAAAATAAAAGAGCCGATAACCGCATTTTGATCTGCGTGTTATCGGCTCTGCGTCTGTGCGTCTGGCTCTTTGATAACTGTGGTATTCAGATGTTTTACATTGATTAAAGTCTCTTGTCTACACTTAGGACAGAACAGCGGAAAATATTTTAGTTCTGTGTCCCCACGGATTTTCAGCCTTGTCTTATTTCCGCAAACAGGGCAGCGCAACCATTCTGAAATCACATTTTCCATATCAGTTATCCTCCCTGTCGTAATACTGATTTTTAGGGAGTGTCTTTATGAGAATAAATGAATAAGTAATAGTAATTGCAAACAGTACCAACTGGAAGATGATACGCTTTTCTATCGTCAATCCTACCACATTTGCAAAAACACTTGTGATGTTAATTGCGGAGTGCGTAATTATGCAAGGGAACAAACTACCGCCACGATAATAAAGAATGACAAACAGAAAACCAATCGCAATCGCCCCTGTAACTTGAAGTAAGTTTTCTGCTATTCCCGCACCACTGCCATTCACCAAGTTTAATAAATGTCCCAAACCAAATGTAACACTTGAAATGATAATTGCCGTTTTTACATTGTCTTTTGCTATCGCTTTGAAAAGCAGTCCTCTAAAAATAACTTCTTCTAAAAATCCAACCCAAAGCATACAGGCAATATAGCAGACAGTTCCTGCCAAGTTCAAATTAAACGCCGCTCCGTTCCAAAAATTTCTTGTGGCTAAAATTATCAAGGGAATATAGAACAGAAAGCGGCTGGCAGATATAGGAGATTTGCAAAGCCCATATCGTTTTAGTAAGTTATTTTTTCGAATAAAAACCAAGAGGATCACGGACTGTAATATAGAAAAAATTGCACTTGCAGAATATTCAACCCCTATTTTTTCATTTAGTGGATTGGCTAAAGATTGCAGCACACAATAAATCACAATCCACACAATCGCAAAAGTCAGTTCGTTTTTTTCGTATAGTTTTCTCATTTCGTTTCCTCCTGTGTTGCTAATATTGCCCCTCTGTAAGCCCGTTCTAAATGAGATTTTATGAGTTCTTCATCATACTCCAAAGAATTGTTGGCTATGATACTCGCATATCCGTGAGCAAATAAAAAAACTGTCAAAAAAATTTCTTTCACTTGCTCTATACTTCCTCCGACTGCTCCTTGCATTGCCAAAAGAACAGGCGCAAGTTCTTCGGCATCTATCATTTCAAGCAAAGTCGTTCCATTAAAAAAGTTCGATTGAAAAAGGAAGCGGAACAAATGCGGTTCTTCAATCGCAAAGCGGATATAATTCAACCCAATTCCAAGCATAACGCCTTTCTGCGGGCTTTTAATATTCATTAGATATTCTGTATGATAGTCGTCTGCTTTTGCATAAGCCGCTTTTTTCAATTCTTCAATCGTTGCAAAATGGTACATGACTGGCTGTGTGGAGCAGTTCAGTTTCTTTGCAACAGTTCTTGCATTGATGTTTTCCGCTCCTGCTTCACGGGCTATCTCAAAAGCAGCGTCAATAACCATATCTTTTGTCACTTTTACTTTTGGTGGCATAAGTACTTTCCTTTCGAAAAATCATTAATGTTATATAACAATGATTATATATCAAAACTCAATGAATGTCAATAGGGTTAGGAACATTCTGTGGAGTGTTTTGAATAGGCTTTTCTGAAGTTTTTTCAAAAACTTTCTCAAAACTTTGGCAAAATCGCAAAGTGCGGTGTTGTATATAGTGAGGGACAAAGTGCAACAAAAGCCGCTTTTCGGACGGGATATTGAGTGAGAGAACACAAAAGGGTTTGGGATTTTCCCAACAAGAGAAAATGCGGCGCATTTTACGGAAAGGGTACCCCTTTCCTATGCTTGCTGCGGAAGAAGCAAGCGGCAAATGGGTACTCATTTGCTGTGCTTGCTCCTTACTCAAGACAAGGAAAGGACGGGAAAGGAATGGAAAGGAAACAAGAAATTGAATACAACGATTTGCTACCGAAAAAGGGCAACCCGCTGAATGAAATCGTTACATACAAAGTTGGCGGCACGCTTTATGAAGTGTCAACGGTTTGCGGCGGCTCTGAACTGCTCTATGACAAAATGAAACGGCTCATAAAATCGGAAACCGTGAAAACGCCTGCTGACAAAGAAAAGGAAGTCCGCTATAATGAAGATAACAACCTGTTTGTCGGGCGTTCATTACAGGAGGAATGAACAATGACAACAACGAAAAATTATCCCGACAACATTACCGCTTTATATGCCCGGTTAAGTCAAGAGGACGCGCTTGATGGGGACAGTAACAGCATTGTCAATCAGAAAAAAATCCTTTTGCAGTATGCAGAGGACAACGGTTTCCCTAACCCGACTTTTTTCATTGACGACGGCGTTTCCGGCGTAACTTTCGATAGACCCGGCTGGAATGAAATGATAGGGCTTGCGGAAGCGGGAAAGGTCAAAACGGTTATCGTCAAGGATATGTCCCGCATGGGGCGTGATTATCTGAAAGTCGGCTATTACACCGAGAGTTTCTTTGCCGAGCGTGATATTCGCTATATTGCAATCAACGACGGTGTGGACAGCGACAAGGGCGACAACGATTTTACCCCATTCCGCAACCTGTTCAACGATTTTTATGCACGCGATACAAGCCGGAAGATCCGAGCGATACTTAACGCAAAGGCAAATGCCGGAGAACACATGGGGAAACAGCCTTACGGATATTTGAGGGACAAGGACAATCCGAAACAATGGGTTGTGGACGGAGAAGCCGCCGAAGTAGTCAAAAAGATTTTTGCGCTGTGTGTAGACGGGAAAGGTCCTATGCAGATTGCAAGAATACTGCAAAAGGAAAAAGTTTTGACGGTAAAATCTTACTATGCAAAATGCGCCGGAAAGCCTTTGCCGGATAATCCGTATTTATGGGACGCAAACTCTGTTTCCAAGATTTTAGCGCGTTTTGAATACTGCGGACATACGGTCAATTTCAAAACCTATTCCAAGTCAAACAAACTGAAAAAGCGGTATGAGAACACGCCCGAAAACCGCCGGATTTTCCGCAATACCCATGAAGCAATCATTGACGAAAAACTCTTTGAACGGGTGCAGGAATTAAGGGCGAGCAAACGCCGCCCCGCCAAGCAAGCGGAACGGCAAGGGCTGTTTTCCAACTTGATTTTTTGCGCTGACTGCGGTGGTAAACTACACTTCCATACGGCAAGCAGTTTGACGCCCTCGCAAGACAGTTACCGCTGTTCCCGTTACAAGAGCAATACGGGAAGTTGCACCGCCCATTATATCCGAGAGGAAACGCTGAAACGGATTGTCCTGCAACGGATTTTTGATGTAACCGCTATGTTTTTCGACGACATTACTTCGTTTCGTGATGTCGTATATCAACAGCGTTTTGAGAACACGGAAAAGGATATGAAGCGGCGCAAGAAAGCATTGGAGCAGGCAGAAAAACGGATAGCCGAACTTGACCGGATTTTCAAGCGGATTTATGAAGATGATGTAAACGGAACAATCAGCCACGAACGGTTTTTGAAATTGTCTGCGGAGTATGAAGCCGAGCAGAAAGAATTGACGGAGTTTGTTTATGCAGAGCAAAACGCTGTTCATATCTTCGAGCAGGACAAGGCAGACTTTGACAACTTTGCCGCCGTCATTCGCAAGTATGTGGGCGTGAAAGAATTAACCCCTACGATAGTGAATGAGTTTGTGAAGAAAATCATAGTCCATGCGCCGGACAAGTCCAGCGGCCACCGCCGACAGAAAGTACAGATTGTTTGGAACTTTATTGGGGAAGTAAATCTTCCTAACGACAGTCAAGTGATTGAACGGCAAAGAAAAGGCAGAACGGCATAGCCACACGCTATGCCGCCCTGCAAGATACGATTACTTCCTTATCACTACTCAAGACATGATCCGGCATTCCTTTTTTCCTGTCTTACAGTTCGATCTCGATCTTCCTGCCCGTGCGCTTATAGGGGTGATACTTCACGCCCGCTGCGTCAAACATGCGCATGGAGGCGGACACGGAAGGAGTCCCCTCATACTTGTTGCAGTCGTAGATGACCTCCTTGATCCCGCTCTGGATGATCGCCTTGGCGCACTCGTTGCAGGGGAAGAGGGACACGTACAGCTTGGCGCCTTCCAGGCTGCCGCCCCGGTAGTTGAGGATCGCGTTGAGCTCGCTGTGCACCGTGTACACATACTTCGTCTCCAGCGGGTCCTCCCCCTCCCTGTTCCAGGGGAAATCCGCATCCGGGCAGCCGATGGGCAGCCCGTTGTACCCCATGGACAGGATCTTGTTGTCCTGGCTCACAATGCAGCATCCCACCTGGGTGTTCGGATCCTTGGACCGCAGCCCCGAAAGCATCGCGACCCCCATGAAATATTCGTCCCAGCTGATATAGTCCTCCCTCTGATTTGCCATAAAAACGCCTCCTCTTCCGCATTTCTCCTGTATGGTCACACCTGGATCACATGGTGGCCTGCAGCCTTGAGAAGCCGGTTCATGACCGCATGTCCGATCCCGCCCTCGTCAAAGGCTTCGCTGTATATATACTCCGTACCGTCCGCGTCAAACTCCCGCAGGACCGCGTACAGATTGGCCGCCACAGTGCTCTCGTCCTCCCTTGTGCCGATGCACTTCACGTTGCCGTGGTCATAGCGTCCCACCGTCTCCTCCGTGGCGATGATCCCGGTGCGGTGTCCCCGGGCTTCCTGTTCTGCAGCCAGGCTCCGGATCCGGGCGGTCACCCGCTCCAGGGGGCCCTCCACCACGACCATCTCCGCCCTGGGGGCGTAGTGCCTGTACTTCATCCCCGGCGCTTTGGGCGGCGTCTTGCTGTCCGCCGTCAGGATCGTGTGGTCCACGGCCACTTCCCCGACCGCCTCCTCCAGCATCTCCTTTGTCACCGCGCCCGGCCGCAGGATCATGGGCGGCTCCACCGTCATGTCCACGATGGTGGACTCCACGCCGATCTCCACCGGGCCGCAGTCCAGGATCATATCGATCTTCCCGTCCAGGTCCTCGCGCACATGCTGCGCTGTGGTGGGGCTCGGCCGGCCGGACGTATTGGCGCTGGGGCCGGACACGTAGCCGCCGGCCGCCCGGATGAGCGCCAGCGCGGCCGGGTTGTCCGGCATCCGCACGGCGACCGTGTCAAGTCCTCCCGTCGTCCCGTCCGGCACGATCCCGCTCTTGTCAAAGATCATCGTCAGGGGGCCGGGCCAGAATGTCCGGGCCAGGATGAGCGCCTTATCCGGCACCTGCCTCGCAATGGCGCGCAGATCCTCAAGCTGCGCAATGTGTACGATCAGCGGATTGTCCGAGGGGCGCCCCTTTGCCGCGTAGGTCTTCCGGGCCGCCTCCTCATCCAGGGCGTTGGCCCCAAGCCCGTACACCGTCTCCGTGGGAAATGCGACCAGGCCGCCCCGCTTCAGGATCTCCCCGGCCGCACGGATCGCATCCATATTTATATTTGTCCTGTCAATTTTTTCTACTCTCGTTTTCATGAGTCCTATTATAGCATCAATCCCTCTATTTTACCACCCAGCTTTCGATGCCCTTCGCGATGGATGCGGCCATCTTCTCCTGGTACGCCTCATCCGCGAGGAGCTCCGCCTCCTCAGGGCAGCTCAGAAAGCCGCACTCTACTATAATGGCCGGCACCTCTGTCTTTTTCAGCAGATAGTACGTGTCGTTGGCCTTGACAGGGCGGGCGTGCTCCGGATCCGCCTCCAAAAGCTCCCCTCGCATGATCTCTGCCGCCTGCCGGCTCTGCTCAGAGTGGGTGTAATAAAAGACCTGCGGCCCCCTCACCGCGCTGTCCGTATAACTGTTCTGATGGATGCTGACAGCGATGGCCGGCCGCAGGTCGTTGATCATCTTCACCCGCTCCCGCATATCCGCCGCCTTCCGGTTCTGCGCGTCCGCATCCCCCAGCATCGCGTCCTCCTCCCGGGTCATCACCACCTCTATGCCATGGTCTTTCAGCACCTCCCTTGTCCGGAGGGCCACGGCCAGGTTGATGTCCTTTTCCTCCTCCCCGTTCACCCCGATCTTGCCCGGATCGCGCCCGCCGTGACCAGGGTCCAGGACCACCAGGCTCCTGGAAACATGTTCCTGCTGTACGCTGACATACGTGCGGACCTTATCCCCCGCGCACAGAAGGGCTGCCAGCACCGCAAGCGCAAGCAGGAATTCCAGCATCTTCTTCACAAAAAAGCACCCCCTGCCGGCCTTATACAGGCGATAGATTTCACATCTATACGCAGTATATGGCTGACAGGCGGCGCTTATGCATGCCTTCTCAGACCGTATCGTCTGTCTTTAATTTACGTACTGCACGATCAGCTCCCAGATGTCGGACGTCTCCTGCCCGAGCCGCCATGCCGCCGTCCCGGCCAGCCCGTACTCCTTCATGAGCTTCAGCCTCGGCTCCAGCGACTGGGCATCTTCCAGCCAGACCTCATAGGTGACGCCGTTCGCCTCCCATGTGGCATAGTTCTGCTGCGTCGTCTCGTCCCAGGTGATCTGGGCGCCGGCCTGCTCCGCCACGGACCTGGCTTCCGCCATGCCGTAGGCAGTGCTCGTCACGTTCATGGTGTACTCCGCCGCGTCTGTGCCCTGGGCCGCCGCGATCTCCTCCTCCGTCTTGGGCGTCTCCTCCCAGACTCTCGTGAAGAACGGCACGCCGTTGATCACTTTCTCAGCCGGCACGTCCGCCAGGGTATTCTCGATCCCGGCTTTCACGAAGTCGTAGGAAGCCACGGACCCGGCCACCGGCGATCCGCCGTAGTGCTCATCGTAGCCCATGATGACGACATAGTCTGCCACAACGCCCTGCTCTTCCCGGTGGTACTGCCGGTTGTAATTCTGGGGTACATAGTTGTCCACCGAGAGCACGATGTTGTTCTTCCTGCACTGAACGGAGAGCTCCCGTATAAACTGGATGTAGTGCTCCCCGCATTCCTCGGAGATCATCTCAAAGTCCACGTTGATGCCGTCCACGCCGGTCTGGAACACCGCCGACATGAGCTGGTTGATCAGGTTCGTCCGGCTCGTGGTGCTGGACAGCAGCGCCAGGGACTCCTCCTGGGAGCTGATGCCCCCGTCAAAATCCCGGATCGCCGCCCATACCTCGATGTTGGACTGATGCGCATAGTTCACATACTCCGCGCTGGCGATCGAAGTCAGATTGCCGGCTGTGTCCGCCACGTGGAACCAGGTGGGCGATATGGTAGTCAGCCCCTTGGTGCTGGCGATCATCTCCAGGACACTGCTGTTGGCGTCGGAGTTGGTCACATTATGCCAGGCCATGTTGATAGTGTAGTCTTTGGTGATATTCGTGTACTGCTGCTCCTCGAAGCCGCGATCATATGTGGTCTTCTCCTCATCCCGGAGCCGGTTCTTCTTCAGATATCCGATGTAGCCGTCCTGGGTCCGCACTTTCTTCCAGTCACCCTCATCCTCGATGAGCGCCACCGTATCCCCCTTGGAGACCTCTGTCAGGACCGGGCTCTTCACGCCGGCCTGGTAGCGGACGGAGGTGTCGCGTTTTACCTCTGCCGTCATCTCCTCGGTCTCGGTCACCACCACGGCCCTGTCCGGATCCGTGAAGACCTCATAAGACATATCCGTGTACTGTGCGATAAAGTCGAGCGCGATGTACGCTGTACTTCCTTCTGTCCTTAAAATGACGTAGTCTGTGCCTGTCTTCTGGTTCGCCAGCGTGTACTCGCTGGCCCCCACATCCACGCGCACCGTGTCCGTGGGGAGCGTGTAGAGAAGGATATTCTCCGCCGGATCCCAGTAGAACCTGGAATTGATGTAATCCCGGACCGTAGAGTACTCCACGTAGGCCCTTCCGTCCGAAATCACAGCCGTCGGTTCCAGCACCTCATTATTCACGACAACAGCGACCTGTCCTTCGCTTTCTATTCCATAATATGCATTCCGGTCAGCCGGTTCATCCGAGGGTCCGTATCGTCTCCACAGGAAGAACGCTGCAATGGCCGCCACGATCAGTATAATGAGAAATCCTGTCTTCAGGATAAGATTCCGCTTCCTTCTGCGCCGCGCCTGTCTGCGCCCCTGTGCGGGCCGCCTTCTCCTGCGCTGCTGAGCCGCGCGCCGCTGATCGGTACGCCGCTGATCCGCGCGCTTCTGGTCCGTGCGTCTCTGGTCCATGTCTTACCTCCGTATATCCTGCCGGCATGATCCGGCTTGTGATGTCAGCATCATATATGCACTATTATACCAACATTTACGGCACACGTCATTATCTATTTCGACATTTTCAAGACTTTTGCGAGGGGTGTCCGCGCCTTACGGCTTTTTTATGTCTTTTATCTGTCCTTTTTTACATGGTCAAAGTACAGCGCTTTCACGTCTCCTTTCTCGTTCAGTACATAGTCCCGCATATAGCCGGGCTCCTCCCGGATCATATGCGCTCTCACGATCTGTGTCGGGCTTGCCGGCTTCCCCTCCAGTTCCATACATACTCCCTGTTTCTCATAGCTGTCCAGCTCCCTGAACAGGTCCTGATACTCCTTTGTGTCCTCCGGCATAGCTGCCTCCTTTTTCTGCGCGGGCGCAACTTTGCGCAGCCGCCGCATAAAATGGATCATAACTAGATCAACGTTGCTGCAAAGCCTATCTCCCCTTTCGGAAGTGCGTGATATATTAGGATAGGCCCTGCTACAGAAACCGTATTCCTGTGGTGCTGCAAACTCCTCCTTTGGTTCATATTGGCAATCTGACGTTTTTTGGAAATTAACATTGGATAAATACTCTGATCTTACATTGGAAATCCTGATGAACGGATCGGATCTCCCGGTCCATTCTAAGAATTTGTGAAGTGGGAATACTAATTCCTGTGCAACTATTATACACGGTCCGTTATGTTGACGCAAGCTTTTTTTATTTTTATTTTATTGAATGCCCCTGCCCCCTTATGCTATACTGTGAAAAAGGAAGTGATAATATGAAGATTGAGAAGATCAGCGACAACCAGATCCGCTGCACCCTCACACGCGCAGATCTGGCCGCCAGGCAGCTCCAGCTCAGCGAGCTCGCCTATGGAACCGAGAAAGCAAGATCACTTTTCCATGATATGATGCAGCAGGCAGCCTTTGAATTTGGCTTTGAGGCGGATGACCTCCCCCTCATGATCGAAGCGGTTCCCGCTTCCGCCGACTCCATTGTGCTGATCATTACGAAAGTCGAGGATCCGGAGGAACTGGATACGAGATTTTCTAAATTCGCCCCCTCCCCGGGCGGCGACTGGGAGTCCGTAAGGGAGAGCGCCCTCGAGAAACTGGAAGGCGCGGAAGAGCTCCTGAACCTCATCGGCAAAGTAAAGGAAAGCGTTGCGGCGCTGCCGAAGGAGGCGACTGCGGACACAGATACAGAAGAAAAGGAGAAAGCGCCGGCGATCCGGTTCTTCTCTTTTGAGACCATGGATCAGGTGATCGGGGCAGCCAGGCTGCTGCGGTCCATCTACACCGGTTCCAATACATTATATAAAGATGAGAAAGCGGAGCTCTACATTCTCGTTCTCACACAGTCCGATATGAAGACCCGCGACTTTAACAGGATCTGCAACATGCTCTCCGAGTACGGCTCCCTGGAGCGGGCCTCCAGCGCATCGCTGGCATTCCTGGAGGAGCACTGCGAGACGCTTCTGTCCGGCAATGCCGTGCAGCAGCTTGCAGAGATTTAAGAGAATGAAATGTAAGAAAAAAAAGGCTGCCTGTGTTGCATCACACAGGCAGTCTTTTTTTATTCGTTCGCCTTCAGAAATGCGTTGATCTTCTCTACAAGCAAATCTGCGTCGATACCGTGCACCATGGCGGCCTCCTCCAGGGATTCGCCCTGGGATGCCGGGCAGCCCAGACAGTGCATGCCGATCTCCATGAGGATCGGGGCAACGTTCATATTGATGTTCAGCAGTTCGCCGATTGTCGTTTCCTTTGTGATCATGGTCTGTTACGCCTCCTTTGTCTTTCAGTATTCCCTATTATATCCGCTTTCCCGCATTGTGTAAACATTTAAAATCAAATTCATGTAAAATTCTGGTTATTTATTTGTCAAGGTTCCGCCCTCTTTTTTTCGACAAAACGCGAATTTTATTATTTCTTCACAAAACATGTGTTCTTTCGTTTACCATAAGTAATCCACCAAAATCGGGGTTTTCCATGTGGATAATGTGGATAAGTTTGGGAAAACTTTAATTTTTCCACCTTTTTCATGGTTTCTTTGGTGGATAACTTGGATAACTCCTGTCCCTATCTTTTTACATGGTTTTACATTTTTGTGTATATTGTACAGGAATTCGATTTTTCTCTTAAGACATAAAATATTTATCTGTTTGCGCGCAAAAAAATAGACCGGCCAGGATATAATATCTCCCTGACCGGCAATGTTCTTTTCTGTCAGATCACCCGCCGCACTGTCTTGATCGGCATACAGGTGGCCGGTATCACGCCAATCCCCTTGGAGGCGTTGATAGCGTTGACGATCTGTCCGTCTCCCATGTAGATGCCCACATGGCCCTCATAGAGGATCAGATCGCCCGGCGCTGCCTGGTCGTAGCTGACAGCCGTGCCGGCGTACTCCTGATCCCACGTGGTCCGGGGCAGGCTGATCCCGAAGTGGGCGTATACGGACTGCACGAACCCGGAGCAGTCCGCCCCGTTCGTCAGGCTTGTCCCGCCCCAGACGTAGGGGTTGCCGATAAACTGGCAGGCATACTCCACGATGGCCTGTCCGGTCCCCGTCTGCGGGGCGGCCGCCGCCTGCTGTTCACCTGCGCCGCCCGCCTGCTGCGCTGCTTCCCTGGCCGCCTCAGCCTGTTGCGCCGCCTCCCTGGCGAGACGCTCTTCCTCCTCCTGTCTGGAAACCGCATAGGTAAATGCGCTCTCCCCGTCCGGACTTCCGGAGGCCTGTATGAGCTCCTGGGCTTTTTGCTGCGCGTCTTTTCCTATTATAATGTAATCCGTGTACACATAGCCGGTGACCGACCCGCTCTCGATCTTCGTCCACTCGCCCACAGGACCCTTGATCTTCGCGGCGTCGTCCCGGTACAGCTTGCCGACCCAGTCGCTCTGTGTCGTCGGTTCACTTCGCACGAACAGAAACGTATCCGCTCCCACATCCGTGAACGCCATATCTGAATACTCACCCATAGTCCCGGATACCAGACTGCTGTCCGCCTCTGTCACAAGACCGGACGCAAGACAGTCGTCCAGCACCGCCTCGATCCCGACTCCCGGCAGGGACATCTGCGAAGCTTCCTCAGACGCCTCCGCCTTCTCCCCGGAGAAGGAGATCATTCCAGTCAAAGTAACGATGAACAATCCTCTTTTAAGAGAAGAATTCATAAACATCCTCCTATTGCTTTGTTTATGTTTCCTTATCTTTTGTAAATATTACAGAATTGTTACAAATGTTACAATATGATCGTACCACTGTAATTTCCGCTTGTCAACAGTATTATCACTTTTTTCGCTCTGCATTTTCTTATGTTTTTCGGAAGGGGACCGGTTTTTAACGTCGATAATTGTTACAATTTGTTACATTTCAGTTTCCACATTGACTTTTCCGCCCCGTCTGCTATAATCAAATTACAGTAATTATTATCATTATTATTAACGAAAGGAGGCTGACACATGGCGACTCTGAAATACAGCCGACAGCGGGAGGCCATCAAGGAATTCCTTGCAGGCACGAAGGAGCACCCCACCGCTGACACCGTCTACATGCATGTGCGCGAAGAATTCCCGCGCATCAGCCTGGGAACTGTGTACCGCAACCTGAATCTTCTGGCGGACATAGGAGAGATCGCAAAGATCACCACCCCGGACGGCGGCGACCGTTTCGACGCTGCGACAAAGCCGCACTATCATGTAATATGTACCTCCTGCGGCAGGGTGATCGATCTGGAAATGAAACCAATGGATTCCATTGACAAACAGGCGCAAACGTGCTTTGATGGAAGTATAGACCACCACACGGCGCTGTTCTACGGAACATGCAGGGATTGTTTAAAAAAGAATGCAAAATAGGTATTGACATTTCCCGAAAAAGAGTGTAAATTAATATCAGTAACAATTACTGATATTAAAATATAAGAATAAGAAAGGAAGTAGAAACCCATGAAAAAATTTGTTTGTACAGTATGCGGCTATGTTTATGAAGGAGAGGCAGCTCCGGCTGAGTGCCCGGTCTGTCATGCACCTGCTGAGAAGTTCAAAGAGCAGACAGGCGGCAGAGAGTGGGCTGCTGAGCACGTGGTAGGCGTTGCCCAGGGCGTGAGCGAGGACATCCTGGCAGACCTGCGGGCCAACTTCGAGGGAGAGTGCTCCGAGGTCGGCATGTACCTGGCCATGGCAAGAGTGGCTCACAGAGAGGGATATCCGGAGATCGGCCTGTACTGGGAGAAGGCAGCTTACGAGGAGGCAGAGCATGCAGCGAAGTTTGCCGAGCTCCTCGGCGAGGTTGTCACAGACAGCACAAAGAAGAACCTTGAGATGCGCGTAGATGCTGAGAACGGCGCTACAGCAGGTAAGTTCGATCTTGCAAAGCGCGCAAAGGCCGCGAACCTTGACGCGATCCACGACACCGTCCACGAGATGGCAAGAGATGAGGCCCGTCACGGCAAAGCCTTCGAGGGTCTTCTCAAGAGATACTTTGGCTAAGATCTGATCAGAGAGGAGACTGAGACATGGCAAACAAATATGCAGGCACCAAGACAGAGAAAAACCTGATGGAAGCATTTTCCGGCGAGTCCCAGGCCCGGAACAAATATACCTACTACGCAAGCGCGGCGAGAAAGGCCGGCTTCGTACAGATGGCGAACATTTTTGAGGAGACGGCGAACCAGGAGAAGGAGCACGCCAAGATGTGGTTCAAGGAGTTCCACGGCATCGGCAGCGTAGACGAGAACTTACAGGATGCGGCTGCGGGCGAGAACTTCGAGTGGACCGACATGTACAAGCGCATGGCTGAGGAGGCCCGCGAGGAGGGCTTCGAGGAGCTGGCCGCCAAGTTTGAGGGCGTAGCCCAGGTGGAGGCTGCTCACGAGGCGCGCTACAAGAGACTGCTGGAGCACTACCTGGCAGGCGAGACCTTCAAAGGCGAGGCTCCCCTTGGATGGAAGTGCGGCAACTGCGGTTTCATCTACTACGGCGAGGAAGCGCCCGAGGTGTGCCCGGTGTGCGCGCATCCGAGAGCTTACTTTGAGAGAAAGGCCGAGAACTACTAAGATACACGGCTTTCAGGCAAATGAAGAAATGAAAAGAAGCGGCGGCATCTTTCGGGTGCCCCGCTTTTTTGTTCTGTTTGTTAACTATTGTGCTATACTTGGTTGACAATCAGGTTCATGCATGCTATCCTCAAAAAAGAGTTTTACGAAGAAAGGAGCTGTTCCCCTATGCGCGAACCTGTAACTGCTGCCGGTCCAGGCAGAAAAGGCAGGATCTACACCCTGTCCGCAACCGCCCTGATGACTGCTGTGACCTGCATCCTGGCCCCCCTCTCCCTTCCCATCGGGCCGGTGCCTGTCACCCTCACCAACCTGGTCATCTACCTGTCCCTCTATCTGCTCGGGTGGAGGTGCGCGGCGGTCAGCTGCGCTGTGTACATCCTCCTCGGCCTGGCCGGGCTGCCTGTCTTCTCCGGCTTCTCCGGCGGATTCGGGAAGCTGGCCGGCCCCACCGGCGGCTACATCATCGGCTTCCTCCCCATGGCAGTGGCGGCCGGGCTGATCATCAGCCATACAAAAAAGCGGATCCTCCACTTCCTCGCCATGGCTGCAGGCACTGCCCTCTGCTACGCTCTCGGCACCGCCTGGTTCTGCGTGGTCATGGACGCATCCCCCGCCGCGGCGCTGGCTGCCTGCGTTCTCCCCTTCATTCCGGGAGACATCCTGAAGATGCTGCTCGCGCTGCTCGCAGGGCCGGCTGTAAGAAAACGGATCCGCTTTCTGTAATCTGATTCTGTTTTATTTTATGCCATTGGCCTGGCATGCCCCGACGGGCGGATCAGAAGCCCGCTCCGAAGGAGGATGGGCCGCACTGCGTTGTACAGCACAGACACGAGAACGGTGGACACGACCGCATTCACAAACGTGGTGGCTGTGCTCCACTTGGCCAGCACCTCCGCCATCTGCTGGGGCTGACCGAGGATGTACATCTTGTAAAAGTATCCCACCACCGGATCCGCGATCACGTTGAACCCGAGTCCTGCGATGGAGGCGATGGTGCTCCACTTCGCCACATAACCCTTGTCCGTGCTCTCGCTGATCTTTGCGATCCGGTGGGCCACCAGGCCCGTGATCAGGCCGATGCACAGCTTCAGGATGAACGTCTTGGGCGCCCCTGTAATGTAGATGGGGTCCATGATATCCGCGATGCCCATCCCGATCGCGCCCGCCAGGCCGCCGTACCAGCCTCCCAGCAGCAGGGCGCCCAGCACGCAGAATGCATTGCCGATGTGAAGGGAGGTAGCGTCTCCTCCCGGCATGGGGATCTTTATCTGAAGATAGGTAAATGACACATAGCACAGGGCTGCCAGGATGGCTGTCTGCGCAAGTTTCATGATCGTCTGATTTCTCTGTTCCATACGATGACTTCCTTTCCTTTTGTGTACCCTTATGATACCACCAGACTGGATCTGTATAAACAGCCAGTTATTTTATTTTTAACCAGTCCAGTTTATTTGTTTTGAAATACAAAAGAATTTTTGTTGCTTTTTTTGAAATGCCGGTTATAATATAGATATAAGACAACGTAGTTTTAATTACTACATGTAAAAGATTTTAGTTCTAGGAGGTATTGTTATGACACAGATGATCAAAACACACATCAAAGATCCTGGAAGCGCGATCACACACTTCATCGGCATGCTGATGGCTGTCTTTGCAGCAGTGCCCCTTCTTATCAAGGCCATGCATGAACCCGGCCGCATTTACGTGATATCCATAGCCGTGTACGCCCTGAGCCTGATCCTGCTCTACGCAGCGAGCACGACCTACCATACGTTTGACCGCTCCAGAAAGGTCAATACGATCCTGAAGAAGATCGACCACATGATGATCTTTGTCCTGATCGCGGGGAGCTACACGCCGATCTGTCTCCTCGTGCTCCGGAACCGGACGGGCATCATCCTTCTCGCCATCGTGTGGGGGATCGCCATCCTGGGCATCGTCCTGAAGGCCTTCTGGGTGTACTGCCCGAAGTGGGTCTCCTCGGTTCTGTACATCGGCATGGGATGGACCTGCGTGCTCGCTTTCACCCAGATCCTGAACGCCCTCTCGCCGGCGGCTTTCGGCTGGCTCCTGGCAGGCGGCATCATCTACACCATCGGCGGCGTCATCTACGCGCTGAAGCTTCCCATCTTCAACGGGAAACACAAGTATTTCGGAAGTCACGAAATCTTCCATCTGTTTGTGATGGCCGGGAGTGCCTGCCACTTTGTGGTGATGTACGCATTCGTCCTGTAAAGATCTGACAGATCCGGAAGTGCCTTTTGGCACTTCCGGTGATTTTATCCGCGGCTTCCTTCCCCCCGGATCAGCGCCTCCTTCTCTTTCCTGGTCAACTGCTTGACTTCGTACTCCCGACGCATGGCCTCCTCTTTTGTCGGAAACGCCTCGTGCCAGACAAGCTCCACCGGGCGTCGGCTCTTCGTGTACCTGGCCCCTTTTCCCTCGTTGTGGGACCTGACCCGCTTCTCAAGGTCGTTTGTCCAGCCGGTGTAGAGGCTCCCGTCACTGCAGGCCACCATATATGTATAATTCTGTTTCTCCTGGTTATCCACCGCTTTCACCCTGTTTCACGTTTTTACAGATTTCGCTCTGCCCTGTCAGTATACCACGTTTTTCGCCTTTTCTAAAGGGAAAGGCCGGCGCGCTTTCGCACCGGCCTTCCGGGTATGCTCCTCTTCCCCGTCCTAATCTGCCATATAGTCCACCGGATCCACCGGCTGTCCGTCTTTGCGCATCTCGAAATATACGTTGCACCCCTCTACGCTGTAGTACTTTGTGGGCTGCGCCACATAGCCGATCACCGTTTTGGCCTCCACCCGGTCTCCCGTGTTCACAGTCACATCTTTCAACTGCCCGTAGAAAAGTTCGTAGCCGCCCCCGATGTCAATGTTGACCGTAGTCCCCGTCTGGGCGCTCTCGTCAATGGACTTGACAACGCCCGGGGCGGAGCTGATGACCTGATCCCCCTCCGCTCCGGAGATGATAAGCGCCGGGTTGTACTTATACTGGTCCAGGGTGGAGAAATAGACAGTCTTGTCCATGCTGTAATTCATGAGCACATTGCCGTCCACCGGCCAGAGCAGGATGCTGTCCTGCCCGAACTGCAAAGCCCCGGCGCTCCCGGCTGTCTGGGCCGCGTTCCCGCCGGTCTGCGCCCCGCTTTCTGCATCTGTCCCGGCGTCCGTCCCCGCGGATGTACCGCCCGCATCCTGGGACGCGGCGCCTTCCGCATCCTTGGGATCAGCGGCCTGGCCATCCCGGGCCTGTCCGTCCCCGGCTTCCCCGTCCGGATCTTCCCTGGTATTGATCACCAGGCTGCTGCCCGCCTCTTCCTGGCCGGCCTGCTCCTTCTCCTTAGCCTCCTCTTCCTGTGCCTGCTGCCTGCGCTGCAGCTCCCGGCTGCTCTGGATCGTATATGTTCCCACCATGACCGCTGCGGCCACGAAGCACACGGCGAGCGTGATCCCTGCCCCTCTCCTTGGTTTTGAGGGTTTCTGTCTCTTATTCATATTCATCACCTCTGACTGTATTTTTGCCAGAAGCGTGCGGCATTATTCTGCCGCGCCGGAATTTGTGACGATTTGTGCCACCTCCCGGATCTGCGTTCCCTCAAAAAAATACTGCAGGATCTGCGCTGCGTCTTTCCCCTCCTTCGCCATCTCGTTTGCCGTGTACTGGGAAAGCCCGAGTCCGTGCCCCACGCCCCTTGTCGTAACCCGCAGTTTTCCCTCGTATTTCTGCAGGATAAAGCAGCTTGAAGCAAGCCCGTAGGTTTGGCGGAACGCCTCCCCGTTTACCGTCTCCTGCCCCACCCGCACCTGGGTGACGTAGCCGGCTGTATCGGATGCGGTGACCTCCGCGTCCATGTCGTCCAGGACGACGGTCTGGAGCTGCTCCTCCGACTCGATATCAAGCGGGCAGTCCCGGATCTTCAGATACGGAAAATCCTCACTTCCCAGCACTTCCTTCCCGTCCCTGGTGCTCCCGTTTGTCAGCCTCGTAAACGGCGTATTCGCAGGGCTGTCCCCGTACACGATGACTTGTCCCTCCGTGTCTTCCCAGGCCGCCTCCATCTTTCTGCGATAGCGCCCGTACCGGCCGCCCCACTCCCGCCGCATTTCCTCCTCCGTCCAGTATTCATCCTCCAGGGTCACCTGGCTTCCTCCCTCCCCCATGGCCCTGCAGACGGAGGTGCGCACGAGGACCGCCTGGCATTGCAGGGCTTCCTCTTCATAGTCGGCCGGGATCTCCCGGGCCATCCGCCCGATGCAGTAGTCGGAGAGGGGAAGCGTTGCCTCTTCCTCCCCCTTTACCGCTTTGACCGTGAGAGCGTCCGCGGCCGGGGCGCCCGTCTCCACAAGGGGCCCGCTCAGGAACACCGTCACAATATAGGGGAGCAGTACGATGATGATGATGTAGCATCCGGCTTTTTTCAGTCTGCTGCGCATAAAAAACCCTCCCATACAGAAGTGTATGAGAGGGCTCTTTTATTTATTCTTCGTCCGTGTCCGTCTTCACTTCCACCCGGATCTTATCCAGATGCCAGATGTCGTCCACGTACTCCTGGATGGTGCGGTCAGATGTGAACTTGCCGCAGCACGCCGTGTTGAGGAGGGCTTTCCTTGCCCAGCCCTCGGTATCCTTGTAGGCTTCCTCCACTTTCTTCTGGGCCTCCGCGTAGGAGCGGAAATCCTTGAGGATAAAGTACATATCCGCCCGGTTGCCACCCTGGTTGGTGAGCAGGGAGTTGTACAGGTCGCGGTACATCTCCGTGTCGCCGTGGGAGTAGGTGCCGTCCACAAGCTGGTCCACCACCTTGCGGATGTCCTGGTCGTTGTGGTAGATATCCTGGGGGTGGTAGCCGCCGTAGTTCTCGTAGTTGATGACCTCCTCAGAACTCAGTCCGAAGATGAAGGCGTTCTCCACGCCTACCTCCTCCACGATCTCCACGTTGGCGCCGTCCATGGTTCCCAGCGTGGGCGCGCCGTTGAGCATGAATTTCATGTTGCCGGTTCCGGACGCCTCCTTGGAGGCTGTGGAGATCTGCTCGCTGACATCCGCCGCCGCGAAGATGATCTCCGCGTTGGACACCCGGTAGTCCTCGATGAAGACAACCTTCAGCTTGCCGTTGATGCTGCGGTCGTTGTTGACCACGTCCGCCACGGAGTTGATGAGCTTGATGATCTCTTTTGCCCGGATGTAGCCGGCGGACGCCTTGGCGCCGAAGATGAATGTCCTCGGATAGAAGGACATCTCCGGGTGCTCCTTGATCTGGTTGTACAGGTACATCACGTGGAGGATGTTGAGGAGCTGCCTCTTGTATTCGTGGAGGCGCTTCACCTGCACGTCAAAGATGGAGCGGGGATCCACTTCAATGCCGTTGTGCTTCAGGATGTAGGCCGCCAGGCGCTCCTTGTTCCTGTATTTGATATCTGTGAACTCGGCCAGCGCTTTGGAGTCGTCCGCGTATTTTTTCAGGCCGGACATGAGGGACAGGTCTGTGATCCAGTCCTTGCTTCCCAGCTTCTTTGTCACCCAGTCCGCCAGGAGCGGGTTGCCGTGCATGAGGAAGCGGCGCTGTGTGATGCCGTTCGTCTTGTTGTTGAACTTCTGGGGCATCATCTCATAGAAATCCTTCAGCTCCTGGTGCTTGAGGATCTCTGTGTGGAGCCGGGCCACGCCGTTTACGGAGAAGCCGGCCACGATGGCCAGATGGGCCATGCGCACCTGCCCGTTGTAGAGGATGGCCATCTTCTTCACCTTCTCCTCGTTGCCCGGGTACATCTCGCGCACCTGGATGAGGAAGCGGCGGTCGATCTCCTGGATGATCTGGTACACTCTGGGGAGCAGCTTGGAGAACAGGTCAATGGGCCATTTCTCCAGCGCCTCCGCCATGATGGTGTGGTTCGTGTAGGCGCAGCAGTGTGTGGTGATCTCCCACGCCTCGTTCCATCCCAGTCCCTCCTCGTCCAGAAGGATGCGCATCAGCTCTGCCACAGCCACGGTGGGGTGGGTGTCGTTCATCTGGAAGATGACCTTCTCGGGCAGCTTGTGGATGTCGTCGTGGGTTCTCTTGTATTTTGCCACGGCGGCCTGGATGCTGGCTGACACGAAGAAGTACTGCTGCTTCAGGCGCAGCTCTTTTCCTGCGTAGTGGTTGTCGTTGGGGTAGAGCACCTCCACGATGGTCTTTGCCAGGTTCTCCTGCTCCACGGCCTTGTGGTAGTCGCCCCGGTCAAAGGACTCCAGCTGGAAGTCCGTGATGGCCTGGGCGTCCCAGATGCGCAGGGTGTTCACGTGGTGGTTGCCGTAGCCGACGATCGGCATGTCGTAGGGGATGGCCAGGACAGACTCGTAGTTCTCCTGGACGAATTTCGTGCGGTTCGTGGCGTCGTCG
Source organism: Mordavella massiliensis (assembly GCF_016901695.1). Classification (GTDB taxonomy): domain Bacteria; phylum Bacillota; class Clostridia; order Lachnospirales; family Lachnospiraceae; genus Claveliimonas; species Claveliimonas massiliensis_A. The sequence goes on from NZ_JACJKS010000001.1 coordinate 205,964, forward strand.
TACTCCACCCGGATGTTGCCGCCGAAGCGCACTTCCTTGGCGTACTCCTCCCGGCGCAGCTCAAAGGGATTGCCCTCTTTGAGCCAGTTGTCCGGCATCTCCACCTGGTAGCCGTTCTCGATCTTCTGCTTGAACATGCCGTAGCGGTAGCGGATGCCGCAGCCGTAAGCCGCGTAGCCCAGCGTCGCCAGGGAGTCCAGGAAGCAGGCCGCCAGACGGCCAAGGCCACCGTTTCCGAGAGCCGGATCCGGCTCCTCGTCCTCGATGGCATTGAGGTCAATGCCCATCTCCTCCAGGGCCTCCTTCACCTCCGTGTAGGCGGTCATGTTGATCAGGTTGTTGCCAAGGGCGCGTCCCATCAGGAACTCCATGGACATATAGTAAACGGTCTTCGGGTCGTCTTTTTTAAACTGGTTCTGGGTGGCGATCCAGTCGTCGATGATCGCCTCTTTCACCGCGTAGGACACAGCCTGGAACAGCTGCTGCGGCGTCGCCTCATCCACGGTCTTGCGGTAGAGGGTCTTCACATTGTGTTCTACTTCCTTCTTAAACGCTTTTTTCTCAAATCTTGGATTATACATGTCTCCATTCCTTTCTCAGATCCTTATCGTTCCACACCGATCGTCACAGCCTCGCCGTTGATCTTCCACTCCTTCACATAGCCTGCGGGAGCGGCTTTCTCCACGGATACGGCGAGGGTCTCGCTTCCGATCTCCTGTGCGTGCGCAGCGAAGACGCCCTCGGCTTTTCCGCTGCCGTCGTAGGTGATGCGGATCTTGTCGGTCACTTCAAAATCAGCCTCTTTTCTCATGGTCTGTACTTTGCTGATGATCTCGCGGACAAATCCTTCCTCCAGAAGCTCCGGCGTCAGGTTTGTGTCCAGCACGACAGTGATGCCGCCGTTGTCCTCAGACACATAGCCCTCCATCTGGGCTGTGTCGATCAGCAGGTCCTCCTTGAACAGGGTGATCTCCTGCCCGTTTACATCCAGCTTCAGGGCGCCTGTGGCGTTCACCTCGTCCATGGCTGCGTTTCCGTCCACGCTGTCCAGGGCCGTCTTGATGCCACCTAACATTTTACCATATTTTGGCCCCACTGTCTTTAACTGTGGTTTAAATGTATATGAAGTAAAGGCGCGTACATCGTCGGTAAAGTTTACAGTTTTCACATTCAGCTCGTCGCGGATGATCTCCTGGTAGAGATCCGGGAGCTGCTGCGCGCTCTTCACAAACATCTGGCCGATGGGCTGGCGGTTCTTGATGTTGGCCGTGTTCCTGCAGGCCCGGCCCATGACGACGATCTTCAGCACCAGATCCATGTTCTTCTCCAGCTCCTCATCGATCCGGGACTCGTCCGCCACGGGGAAGTCGCACAGGTGGATGCTCTCCGGCGCAGATGCGTCGATGCTGCGCACCAGGTTCTGGTAGATCTCCTCCGTCATGAAGGGCACCATGGGCGCCGCCGCCTTGCACAGGGTCACGAGGGCTGTGTACAGGGTCATGTAGGCGTTCACTTTATCCTGGGGCATGCCCTTGGCCCAGAAGCGCTCGCGGCTTCTCCTCACGTACCAGTTGCTCATGTCGTCCACAAACTCCTGGAGGGCTCTGGCCGCCTCGGGAATGCGGTAATTGCCGAGGTCCTCATCCACGGTCTTCACGAGTGTGTTCATCTTGGAGAGGAGCCATCTGTCCATGACGGGCAGCTTCTCATAGTCCAGTGTATATTTTGTGGCGTCGAACCCGTCAATATTCGCGTACAGCACAAAGAAAGCGTAGGTGTTCCACAGGGTGCCCATGAACTTGCGCTGTCCCTCCACGACGGCTTTGCCGTGGAAGCGGTTGGGCAGCCAGGGCGCGCTGTTCACGTAGAAGTACCAGCGGATGGCGTCCGCGCCGTATGTTTCCAGGGCCTCAAAGGGATCCACCGCGTTGCCCTTGGACTTGCTCATCTTCTGGCCGTTCTCATCCTGCACATGGCCGAGGACGATGACGTTCTTGTAGGGCGCCTTGTTGAAGATCAGCGTGGAGATGGCAAGCAGGGAGTAGAACCAGCCTCTCGTCTGGTCCACAGCCTCGGAGATAAAGTCCGCCGGGAACTGCTGCTCGAACAGGTCTTTGTTTTCAAAGGGATAGTGGTGCTGCGCAAAGGGCATGGAACCGGAGTCGAACCAGCAGTCAATGACCTCCGGCACCCGGTGCATCTGTCTGCCGCACTTCGGGCACCTGATCGTCACCTCGTCGATGTAGGGGCGGTGCAGCTCGATGTCGTCCGGGCAGTTATCGGACATTTCTTTCAGCTCCGCGATGCTGCCGATGGAGTGCTGGTGTCCGCACTCGCACTCCCAGATGTTGAGGGGTGTGCCCCAGTAGCGGTTCCGGCTGATGCCCCAGTCCTGGACATTCTCCAGCCAGTCGCCGAAGCGGCCCTTGCCGATGCTCTCCGGGATCCAGTTGATGGTGTTGTTGTTGGCGATCAGATCGTCTTTTACCGCCGTCATGTTGATGAACCAGGACTCGCGGGCATAGTAGATGAGCGGCGTGTCGCATCTCCAGCAGTGGGGATAGCTGTGCTCGAACTTCGGCGCGTCGAAGAGGAGGCCTCTCGCCTCCAGGTCTTTTAACACCTCCGGGTCCGCCTTTTTCACAAACAGGCCGGCAAAGGGCGTCGTCTCGCCCATATTTCCCTTCTCATCCACAAGCTGCACGAAGGGCATGCCGTACTTGCGGCCTACCTTGGCGTCGTCCTCACCGAAGGCGGGGGCGATGTGTACCACGCCGGTACCGTCTGTCAGGGTGACGTAGGTGTCGCAGGTGATGAAGAACGCCTTCTTGTTCTGCTTCGCGGCGCAGTCGTAGGCGCACTGGTACAGGGGCTCATACTCCTTGTACTCCAGGTCTTTTCCCTTGTAGGTCTCCAGCACTTCGTAGGCCGGCGCATCCTCTGTGGCCAGTTTGCCCAGGACCGTGTCCAGAAGGGCCACTGCCATGTAGTACACGTAGCCGTCCGCGGCCTTCACCTTCGCGTAGTCCTCCTCCGGGTTCACGCACAGGCCGATGTTGGAGGGCAGCGTCCAGGGTGTGGTCGTCCAGGCCAGGAAGTAGGCGTCCTCGTCCTTCAGTTTGAAACGGACGATGGCGGAGCGCTCCTTCACGTCCTTGTAGCCCTGTGCCACCTCCTGGGCGGACAGGGGCGTGCCGCAGCGGGGGCAGTAGGGCACGATCTTGAAACCCTTATAGAGAAGACCCTTGTCCCAGATCTTCTTGAGCGCCCACCACTCGGACTCGATGAAGTCATTGTCGTAGGTCACGTAGGGGTGCTCCATGTCGGCCCAGAAGCCGACCGTGCCGGAGAAGTCCTCCCACATGCCCTTGTATTTCCAGACACTCTCCTTACATTTGTTGATGAAGGGCTCCAGGCCGTACTCCTCGATCTGGTCCTTGCCGTCCAGGCCCAGCGCCTTCTCCACTTCCAGTTCCACCGGCAGGCCGTGGGTGTCCCAGCCGGCCTTCCTGGGCACCATATAGCCCTTCATGGTCCGGTATCTGGGGATCATGTCCTTGATGACGCGGGTCAGCACGTGCCCGATGTGGGGCTTGCCGTTGGCCGTCGGGGGCCCGTCGTAGAAGGTGTAGGTCTCGCCCTCTTTGCGGTTCTCCATACTCTTCTCAAAGATGTGGTTGTCGTCCCAGAACTTCTCGACTTCCTTCTCGCGGCCGACGAAATTCAGGTCTGTAGAAACTTTCTTGTACATGGCTTCCTCCTTGTGAAAATGTTAACAGGTCACGTAACACTTTTCAAAAGTGTTACGTCCGGAATTACACCAACTCCTGCGCTATTGTGCATATTGTGCGGAACAATTTCCGACAATACGAAAAAAATCTCCATCCATCAGGATGAAGACTCTGTTCCCTTCATTTATAAACCACCCAACATACGATCATATGCCTTCCGGTAACGGCGGACTCCGGCAGCTCCTACTCAGTATCTTTTCGGAGACTGCGACTCAGAAGTGATCTTCAGGCATATGCTACTCGTACCGGGCTTGCACCTTCCCCGGCTCGCTTTGACTTTCCTCCATGCCCTACTGTCTTCGTCATGGTCTTTCTCTTATGGTTTGATAAGTCTATTTCTTTTTTGCACGCTAAAAATTATAATAGGAAACCCCTGGCAAGTCAAGGGTTTCCCGCTATTTTCTGTGTTGTATTTTCTGTGCCGGCCGCTAGTTTCTGCGGCTGCTGTGATGCTCCCTGTGGTGGGCATGATGTTCTCCGTCTCTGTGATGGGGATGATGCCCGTGGTGATGGTGATGCCTGCGCCTTCTGCGCCGCTGCAGCCTGCACCAGACTGTAGCCAGGGCAAGGAGAAGGATGACCGCAGCGATCGCGATCAAAAGCGGCCTGCTGACCGCCGCCGTATCCTCCCCGTCCGCATCCTCCTCTTCCGGCGCCTCCGCTTCCCGGAAAGAAGCGTTCTTGCGAACCTGTACTTCTGTCACACCGACAGGATTATCTTCATAAAGATACGTCAGTATCGCCGTGTCCGTTCCTCCCGAAACATGCGCAAGGCTCTGGTCAAGATCGGAAAACGCTGTCCCTTCCGGCAGCGTTACGGACGCGCCTTCCGGGATCTTTGCAATTTCATCGCTGCCCGTTTCCTCAACCGGCACGCGGCTGAAGTTAGTGAACGCATAGTCGAAAAGGGCCTTTGTATCTGAATAGACATGCCCGGGAAAAATCTTCAAGGTGACGCATACAAGCTTCATATTCCCATTATCTGCCAGCGTTACCAGCGTATTGTTCGCCTCTGTCGTATACCCGGTCTTGCCTCCTACCGCGTATTCATAGTAATCCGTATACCCCTGCACTAGCATCTCATGCTTCTGCTGAAAAACATGCTCCTCTGTAGTCGCAGATGCGGGGATCGTATACTGCGCCGTCTGGCAGATCGTAAAAAATTCCGGATAGCTGAAAAGCTCAGCCGCGATCAGGGCCATATCCCTGGCGCAGGTATAGTGCTCCTCATCATGGACGCCATTGGTATTGATGAAATGCGAATTTGTCCCGCCCAGTTCCTTCACCTTCCGGTTCATCTCATCGATAAACCACTGGTAATCCTGCCCCTGCTTCTTTGCAACAGTCTCTCCGACCGCATAAGCCACTTCATTGGAGGAGGCCAGCAGCATGGCGTACAGAGCCTGTTCCATGGAGATGACGTTCCCCTCCTTCATGCCGATGGACGCATAGCCGTTGCCAAGACATGCCAGGCTGTCCGCCGTGATCACCACCTCATCCGTCATCTCGGAATACTGAAAAGCCAGAAGGGCCGTCAGCAATTTAGTAATACTTGCGGGAAACTCCCTCTGATCCATATTTTTCCCATAGAGAACAGCACCGGTCTCCGCATCCATCACAATGCCTGCCTCGCCGTTAATACCGGGACCCTGCGGCCAGCCTTTCAGCTTGTTCGTCTGGACTTCCTGCTTATACGTATCATCCATCAGCTTCTGATACGCCTTCTCGGCCTTCTCCTCTTCTGTCAGCTCCCTGCCTTCCTCTGCCGCGGCGGTTTCTGGCGGTTCCGAGGCACGGACGGCATAAGAGCACGGGGTTATAAGCATGGTCATTGACATAACCGCAGCGCATACTATCTGCAATCCTCGTTTCATTTTCAACAAACTCCTCTGGAAATCTGTCTTCTATTATAAACAATTTTATCTATATCTACAATAAATAAACCATGCCTTTTTATTTTATGCACCCAGCTTATACAAAGCGATGCACACGGAAAAGACGGCCACTGCCTTCTTCAGGACTTCCGGCTTCAGGAAGGACGTGTTCCGGCTGCCGGCCCAGACGCCGGCGCCGTGGCTTGCCATGGACACCGCCAGCAGGACCGCCATGGACTTTGGATCGCACTGCAGGGAGTAGCCGATGCAGGAGGGGATGGCGATAAAGATGGAGTTAAAGAGGGCCACACCCACCGCTGTCTTCACCGGCACGCCCAGCACCACCAGGAGGGGCATGACAAGGATCGGCCCGCCGGCCCCCGACAGGGCGCACACAGCCCCTGTCGCAAGTCCGAACAGAAGGCATATAAAGATATTTATATCTTTCTTTTGATTATTATTTCTTTCTTTATCTTTTCTTGCCAGGATGGAAATGCCGGAGAGCAGCACCACCAGGTAGAGGATCCGCTTCACGATCCCCTCCTGGAGCAGCAGGTTGAGCCACACCCCGGCCGCCGCGCCCGCAAGGCTCCCGGCGCTGATCCAAAGCCCCAGCTTAAGATCCAGGTTCTTTGCCCGGTAGTAGTTCCAGGACCCGAGCACGCCGGATATAAGGAAGGCAAAGAAGCTGAGCGCCATCCCCTGGGCGGCCGGCATGCCCAGAAACCCGGTGTACAGCATAGGCAGGAGAAAACCGGCAATGCCGGTCAGCCCGATCATGCCTCCGATGAGCAGATTTGCAAGAATAACAATCAAACATTCGACCATTACGGCTGTTTTCCTTTCTAATTTGCATGATTTCCTGCATTTTCATCTCTGTAGGCCACGGCCTCCCGGTAGATGGCATCCTCATCCAGCGTCCGGATCTCATAATCCTTCATGAGGATCCGGCCGCCGCAGATGGAATCCCGCACATCCCCGGCATTCACGCTCTCCAGTACTGTGTTGGCCATATGGCCGTATACTGCCATACAGATCCGGCGCTTGTCAAGTCCGATCAGGTCCGCCCGGGCTCCCGGCACGATGCGGCCGTCCCTGTCCGGGTCCCCTCCCAGGCAGGCCTGCCCGCCCCTGGTGGCCATGGCAAGGATCGTCTTGGCCGGCATCACCGCCGGCTCTGCGAGGGGGACGCCCCAGGTCAGGTTCATGACGGAGCGGAAGATCTTCATTTCATTAAAGAGGCTCAGGCCCCCGTGAGCGGCCCCGTCCGTCCCGAGCCCCACCGTGATCCCCCGGCTGATAAGCTCCGGCGTCCGCGGCGCCGCCTTGCCGCAGTTGCTGAAGGGGCAGTGGCAGACCTTCACGCCCCGCTCCCCGAGGAGGGCTGTCTCCCGCTCTGACAGGAGCAGGCTGTGGGCCCCCAGGAAATCCGGTCCCAGCACGCCCAGGCTGTCCAGGTATTCGTAGGGCCGCATCTGCTTCCTCTCCATATAGTAATTGATCTCGCCCGGATACTCGTTCATATGCGCCTGCAGCATAGTCCCCTGCTCCCTGGCTCTCGCCGCGGCCATGCGGATCAGTTCCTCGGAGCAGGAAATGAGGGAGCGGAGGGAGTAGTAAACTTTAAGATTTCCTTTTCCATGAAATGCTTTATAAAGTTCATCGGTTCGCCGGATCGCGGTCTCCCCGTCCATGGCAATGGAGTCCGGCAGTCCCTTCTGGTCCATGGTGGAGAAGGAGAGAGCCCCCCGAAGTCCGCTCTCCTCATACACCGCGGCGGCCTCCTCCATAAAGTAGCTGCCCGCGTCGATGAACCCGGTGGTCCCGGCATGGATCATCTCCACCGCCGCCATCCGGGCGCTGAGCCGCATCTTCTCCGGCGTCAGGGTGCTCTCGTAGGGCAGCATGATCCGGGTCCAGATCATGGGCATGGCGTCCAGCACCTGCCCCCGCAGGAGCTGCTGTCCAGTGTGCATGTGGCTGTCCACCAGCCCGGGCATGTAGACGCAGCCGCTGCCGTCCGTCTCCTCCTTCCACGTATAGGCCCCGGCCAGCTCCTTTAAGGGGCCGGTGGCCTCGATCCTCCCGTCCCGGATGAGGATGCTCTCTCCCTTTCGCAGCTCGAAATCTTCATCCAGGTAGTCGCTGCCGCGGATGAGAAGATCCGCTTCTTTCTTGTTCGTCCTCTCTTCCATATCCTGTGCCCTCCTAGATCGCATGGGTCAGGGACAGCACCAGCTCGGCGATGCAGGCGGACCCAAGGAAGGTGCCTGTCATGACGAGAATGCCCACGATGATCATCTTCCACCCCTGTTTTACGAAGGATTTCACCTGATCCCCGATGGAAATGCCCGCGTAGGCCCCCACAAGGGTGAGCGGCGCTGTGAAATTGATGCTGTTCGCCGAGGCGATGACAAAGTCCCTGGCCGGACAGATGGGACTCGCCACCAGAAGGCCGATGATGGAGCAGTACGCCACGATGGGCAGCTTCAGCGGCACGACTTTGCTCACCACCACCGCCGCCGCGGAGATGCCGAGGAGGATGAGGATCCCCGGCAGGGACTCCATGAATCCCACGTCAAATCCGACAAAATTGGCAAGGGCAATGCCAAGCCCCGATATGACAAGTAAAAGACCCCACTCTGCGTACCTCATCTATCTTACCTCCTGTTCTGCGGCCACTGCAGCCACTGCCGCCTCTGCGCCCTCTTTCTCATCTTCCTGTTCTTCCGCCGCCTTTCTACGGCTCTCCAGCACCTCGCTGGGCTCCCGCCTCAGCCTGGCAATGGGCGGTTCCAGGAGCTGGTAGAGCTTCTTTGTGAGGGGGATCCCGATGAAGATCGCCACGTAGATCCCGGTGATGCCGGACAGCGTCTCGCTTGTGCTGGCGAGGGCCGACAGCTCCGCGGCCATATCCGGGTAGACAAGAGCCAGGCTGGCCGTGGCGCTGGCCATGAGGATGCCCGCCCCCACCCCGGAAGCCATGCCGAGGGCATAGGGATGAAAGAGGTTCAGGGCCGCCACCATGGTCGTCATAAAGCCGAAGTAGATGGTACCCACCATGCCGCCCACCACGTAGATGGAAAGGCTCCCCGCGTCTCCGGGGAATCCGGCCCAAACATATCTGTGATCAGCGCCAGGTTCGACTCCCGGTTGATGGAGTGGGTGGCGCCGATGGCTTCCCGCTTCAGACCGAGGAGCAGGGCGAAGGGCAGCGCCAGAAAGATGGTTCCCAGGTTCCCGATCTCCTGGAAGATAAGCGCCGGACCTGCGGAGAGCACGACCTCGATGCTGGCCCCCGCATTGATCCCCAGCTTGGCGATAAAGGGACAGATGGCCACGATGACCAGCTTGGACGCCGCCTTTACCTCCTTCTTCTTAAAGATCTTCAGCGCCTCCGGCCCGGAGAGGATCCCCAGGATCAGGGCGTAGAAGATGGGGAAGAGGATCAGCGTCCCGGGCCCGACAGGGACCTGGATCTGCCCGATGGAGTCCGCGATCACAATAAAAATGAACGCCACGATAAAGATCTTGTATTCTGCCCGAAGCCCTGAAAGACAGATACACGATCCGCACATACCCGGCCGGGACCATCATCCACCAGAAGGACGCCGAGCTGGATTACTTCGGCATTGTCTGCGAGGGGTACCACCGGGTCATCAATGAATTTGAAAATGGAAATGTTTTTATGATTGAAAGAAATGATCCGATTGACTTTATCGGAGAAGTGACGATCCTGGCAGGCAAGCCTCGCACCTCGGTCACCATCGAGACGACGACCCCCTGCACGGTGCTCTATTTCTCCCGGAAAGACTTTGAGGACTGGATCGCACAGGACATCCACTTTCTGCGGCTCGTCTCCCGGAAGGTGGCCTACAAACTGTACCGCTCCTCCTGCAACCGGGGGAACCGCCTCTTCTACCCGCCCCAGCACCTGCTGCTCGCCTATTTCCTGCAGTACATCGAAGAGTATCAGTCCCCGGTCGTAAAGCGGACCCGGGAGGAGATCCACGAGGAGACCGGCATCTCCGTCAAGACGCTGAACCGGACCATCCGCCGGCTGAAGGAGGAGGGCCTGGTGGGGATCACGAAGGGGAAGGTGACCATGACGCCGGAGCAGATCGCCAGGGCAAAAGAGTACATTGGAAAACAGACATGCAAGGGTAAGGTATAGCTCCTGAAATCGTCGCAATCATCGTGCAACGATTTCTTTTTCGTTGCACAACGATTGCGACGAAAACCACTAATGATCCGCCGTGACATTTCGCATATATTTCGTTCCCCTTCCTGCGCCTGCCTTTTGGATCAGGCCTTTTTCTATCATTCCATTCAATGTCCGGAGCAGGGTATCTTTCTTTATTCCCGTACTTCTCTCCATCTGTATCCTTGTCATCTCTTTTTGCTTCTGCATCTGTTTCCAGACGATCCTTTCCATTTCTGTAAGTTCGCCCATTTCTTCAATCACCGGCAAAACCACTTTAATAGAATTCTCGAACACCTTATAAACCGGCTTTTTCAGGGAATTTTGATACAAATGATTGATCCTCAGAATACCCGTCCCGAATTTTTCAATATATTTTAATCGGAAGAAAACATTTCCTATGATCGGATTTCTCAAAATGGATATCTGCCCATTCACATACTCATCCGCACTCAGTTCTGACGGCAGACCTCCGGGCGAGCTGATCTCAATCCTGTCTTCAAACATGCTCACTTTTATGGACGCCTTTACATCCCATGCCCGGTGGACCAGCGCATTGGCGATCGCCTCCCTGTAGGCTTTCTCCGGGATCTTCTCAATCGTTCTTCTTTCCATTCCGTCTATTTTTTCATATTGATAATATTTCCGGTACATTTCCATACTCTTCTCAAGCTGGATCAGGAGCGATACCTTCTCTACAACTTCCCTGTCCATGATCTCGTCAATATCTTTTCCGAATCTGACCATGTCCACACCTTTAAAATCGTTTTTGTCCGCAAGAAGCGCCGCCGCATTATTATAGCCCTTTCTCTCAGAGTAGAGTTCCAGCGTCTTTAAAATATCTTTATCCAGCTTCTCCACTTCCAATACCCGGACCAGTTCCTCCTCCAGTCTGGAAAATGTAAGTTCCTGCCGGAGCGCAGGCATTTCCTCAAAGGATTGTCCCTGCCCTTCTAAAATCAGTCTGCTGTATTCCAGTCTGTCGACTTCTATCGTCGCCGTATCATTTCTTTTGTAGGCTTTTCCTTTATACATATAAGGCTTATACATTCCTTCAAAAACCGTTAAAGAGATACTATTTCCCTCCTGAATTTCCAGTGCATATTCCGGCACCGGACTGATGCTGTCATTGATTTTATTTTCCAGATTTAATTTTGCTTCCACCGGATCATTGACTCCCAGAATTTCACCGTCATCTGAAACTCCAAAAAGAATTTTTCCTCCTCCGTAATTGGCATACGCACTGACAGTTTTCAGAAAAGTATTGGAGCTGATCGTCGCTTTATATTCTAACTGTTTGTTTTCTCCCACTTTCTTCACCTCCTTTTTACAGTATAAAATCATCGCAAACAATTTGCAACGATTTCTTTTTCGTCGCAAAATGTTTGCGATGATTCTATTTTTCGTTGCACAACAATTGCAGCGAAAATTGCTTTTTTCTCTTCTTCCCGCGCTATGCCATCACCGGCTTCATGGCCTCCGCAAGCTTGTCCTTCTCTGCCTGCGCGGCCTCCAGATCTTTTCCTACGGTCGTGTAGTAGATCTTGATCTTTGGCTCTGTGCCGGAGGGGCGCACGATCACTGTCTCGTTGTTCTCCAGCTTGTAGATCAGCACGTTCGCCGCGGGAAGTCCTGTCTCCTCCGGCTTCGTGTAGTCTGTCACGGACGCAACCTTGTAGCCTGCGATCTCCTGCAGCGGGTTGTCCCGCAGTCCCTGCATGATGCCGGCCATCTTGTCCATGCCGCTCAGGCCCGGGAACTCAAAGCTGTCCACCTTGTTCAGGTAGCGGCCGTACTGCGCGTAGATCTCTTCCATCCGCTGCTTCAGGGAGCTTCCGATGCTCCGGTAGTAAGCGGCCATCTCACAGATCAGCATGGAACCGATCACAGCGTCCTTGTCACGCACATAGGGGCCGGCCAGGTAGCCGTAGCTCTCCTCGAAGCCAAAGATGAAGCGGTCCACCTCGCCTGCTGCCTCCAACTGCGCGATCTGGTCTCCGATCCACTTGAAGCCGGTCAGCACGCTGCGCAGCTCCACGCCGTAGTGCTCCGCCACCGCATCGGCCAGCGGGGTGGAAACGATCGACTTCACAGCCACCGGGTCCGCCGGCATGGTTCCCTTCTCGATGCGTCCGGCGCAGATGTAGTCAAGAAGAAGAACGCCCACCTCATTGCCGCTCACCAGCTCGTAGGAGCCGTCCGGGCATTTCATGGCGATCCCCACGCGGTCCGCATCCGGGTCCGTGGCCAGCATCAGATCCGCGCCTGTCTCCTTCGCCAGCTCCAGGCCCTTCTCCAGCGCGTCAAAGATCTCCGGGTTGGGATAGCTGCAGGTCGTAAAGTATCCGTTGGGATACTCCTGCTCCGGCACGATGGTGATATCCGTCACGCCGATGTCTTTGAGGATCTGGGTCACCGGCACAAGTCCGGAACCGTTTAAGGGGCTGTACACCAGCTTCAGTCCGGCTGTCCTGCAAAGGCCCGGGCGGACCTGTCTGGACTCGATGGCGTCGTAGAGGGCTCTCTTGCAGTCGTCGCCCACGAAGCGGATCAGCCCCTCTTCCACACCCTGAGCGAAGGACATGTATTTCGCTCCCGTGAGCACGTCCGTCTTCTGGATCTCCTCGTAGACAATGGCCGCCGCATCGTCCGTCATCTGGCATCCGTCCGGTCCGTATGCCTTGTATCCGTTGTATTTTGCGGGGTTGTGGGAGGCTGTCACCATCACGCCCGCGTTACAGTTGTAGTACCGCGTTGCAAAAGACAGCGCCGGTACGGGCATCAGTGCGTCGTAGATCCTGACTTTGATCCCGTTGGCCGCCAGCACGCCGGCCGCGTTCTTGGCGAACACATCGCTCTTTAAACGGCTGTCGTAGCTGATCGCCACCGTCTGCGTGCCGCCCTGGGTCTTCACCCAGTTGGCCAGACCCTGCGTGGCCTGTCTCACAACATAGATATTCATGCGGTTCGTGCCCGCTCCGAGCACGCCGCGAAGTCCGGCCGTGCCAAACTTCAGGGCCACGGCGAACCGCTCCTTGATCTCCTCGTCATTGCCTTCGATCCTTGTCAGTTCCGGCTTCAGATCCGCGTCTTCCAGATCCGCTTCCATCCAGCGCTTGTAATCATCCTGATACATGTTTAACCACTCCTGCTTTTTTTATTTGTGTAAAAACACCCGTTACAAATAATATACCATGTTTGCAGCGGCACGGCAATTCAATAAACGGCAAATATTCCCGGTAAAACTACCGTTTCCGCTCCAGATTGGCCCGCTCGTCATGAGCGTGGCCGAAGGTTTTTCAGACATGAAAAACGCCCCCATTACCTGTATCGTTTTATTCCTGCGGATGGATCATCACCTTGATGGAATCGCTGCTCATCTGCATCTGCAGGGCCTCCTCCATCTGCTCCAGGCCGTAGTGATGGGTGATCAGTTTTCTGATCTCCAGCCTGCCGCTGTTTAGCAGATTTACCGCCCTCTGGTGAGTGTCCGGGTTGATCATGGATCCCGTGATGCGCAGTTCTTTCTTATAAACGTCGAACAGCGGAAGAGACGCCTCCGCCTCCGGGGCCGGCACGCCGAACAGAAGAACGCTGGCGCCGAACCCGGCCGCCTGAAACGCCTGCTCTATGGTCGGCCTTCTGCCCACGCACTCGATCACTACGTCCGCGCCGTCCCGGCCCGTCTCCTCCAGAAGACGCGCCCGGATTTCCTCCCGGACCGGATCGATCACCGCGTCCGTCCCCACTTCCAGCGCGATCTTTCTGCGAAGCGCGATCGGCTCGCTCAGGATCACTGCGCCTGCGCCGGAGAGCCGCGCCATCTGCACCATGAGAAGCCCGATGGTCCCGCCGCCGATCACGAGCACGCTCTGGCCCGGCCGGATCCCTGCTTGATCAATACCGTGGATGACGCAGGCCAGCGGCTCCGCCATGGCCGCCACATCAAAATCCAGCGCCGGATCCACTTTGAACACCTGTGTGTCCCGACACATGCAGTACTGCGCGAACCCGCCGTCCACATTGACGCCAAGGGCAAAAAGATTCTCGCAGTTCTGCTTCTTTCCCATCCGGCAGGGCATGCATGTCCCGCAGTACATATTGGGATCCATGGCCACGTGATCCCCCGGTTTCACAAGGGTGACCCCGCTTCCCACCGCCTCGACCACGCCGGCGAACTCATGTCCCAGCACAACCGGCGGCGTCACCTGCGCCGATCCTTTCTCCCCTTTATAGATATGGATGTCCGTGCCGCAGATGCCGCACGCTTCCGTCCGGACCAGCACTTCATGGGGGCCGGGCCCGGCAAACTGCATATCGCGCACTTCAAATCTGGGCGTGTGATCCGCCCCTAAAAAATAGGTCCCTTTCATTTTCTTCCTTCCTTTCCCGTTCTCTCTTTATCTCTTGCTCCTGCCTGTCTCTTCTGCCTCTATCATACGTCTGCAAGGCGGCGTTGGCAAGACTCTCTTTCCCATAAAACAGGGCAGGACATACAGCATGTCCTGCCCCGCGCCTGTGTACAAGTATTACGCCGTATAGATCGACGATTCGGTGTCCCCGCCTGTACCCGTCCAGTTCGTGTGATAATGGCGTCCGCTCGGATCGTCCACCCGCTCGTAGGTGTGCGCGCCGAAATAATCCCTCTGCGCCTGCAGAAGATTGGCCGGCAGCCGCTCGCTCCTGTAGGAATCATAGTAGGCCACAGCCGCGCTGAGCGCCGGGATCGGAATGCCGGCTTCCACCGCCCGAGCGCAGACCTTCCGAAGTCCCGCCTGGGCGCCCTGGAACGCATCGCAGAAATACGGATCCAGCAGCAGGTTGGTCAGGCTGTTATCCCTGTCAAACGCCTCCTTGATCTTTCCGAGGAATACGCTGCGGATGATGCAGCCGCCCCGCCACATCAGGGCAATGCTCCCGTAACTGAGCTCCCACCCGTATCCGGCTGCAGCCGCCCGAAGAAGGCTGAAGCCCTGGGCGTAGGAGCAGATCTTCGCCGCGTACAGGGCGTCATGGAGGGCGGGCAGCATCTCCTCCCTGCTGCAGCCTGCGGCCGGCGAGGGCCCGGCCAGCCTCCGGGAGGCCTCCGTTCGTTCTTTCTTCATGGCGCTTATATATCTTGCGTACACGGCCTCCGAGATCAGGGTCAGCGGCACCCCCTCATCCAGCGCTGCCTGGCTGGCCCATTTGCCTGTTCCTTTCTGCCCGGCGCTGTCCAGGATCTTCTCCACCAAAGGCTCGCCGTCCTCGTCCCGGTACTGCAGGATATCCGCTGTGATCTCCACAAGATAGCTGTCCAGGACACCCCGGTTCCACTCTCCAAAGATCTTTCCGATCTCCTCGTCCTCCATATGGAGACAGTTTTTCATCAGCGAATACACCTCGCAGATCAGTTCCATATCCCCGTATTCGATGCCGTTATGCACCATTTTCACAAAGTGGCCGGCGCCGCCCTCTCCGACCCAGTCGCAGCAGGGCTCGCCATCCGTCTGGGCGCAGATCTTCGTAAAGACCGGCTTCACGTACGGCCATGCCTCCGGATCGCCGCCGGGCATAAGGGAAGGTCCTTTTCTCGCGCCTTCTTCCCCGCCGGACACACCGGTCCCGATAAAGCGGATCCCTTTTTCCTTCAGGGCACGGTACCGTCTCTGCGTATCCTGATAGAAGGAGTTCCCGCCGTCGATCAGGATATCTCCCTCCTCCAGCAGCGGGAGCAGTGTGTCGATCACCTCGTCCACCGGGGAGCCGGCGCGGATCATAAGCATGATCCGGCGCGGCCTCTCAAGGCTCTCCACCAGTTCTTTCCAGGAATACGCCCCTGTAAAATTGCGCCCCTTTCCGTTCCCGTCCATAAAAGCGTTCACAACGCCGTCCCGCACATCGAACACGGTTACGCGAAACCCTTTCTCCTCCATATTCATTGCAAGGTTTTCACCCATGACAGCCATCCCTACGACAGCTATATCTGCTTTTTTCATCATTGACCGCTTCCCTTCTGCATTTATCTGCTAATCCTTGCGTTTCCACTGTAAATCTGCCGCAGCATCTGCTCATCGTCCGGCTGCGCGTAGTCGTTGGGCGTCGTCACCGCCATCGCCCCGCAGGCCCAGCCAAGCCGGATCCAGTCCCCGGGCTCGTATCCCCTGAGGATGCCGTACAGAACGCCGGAGGCGAATCCGTCTCCTCCTCCGATCCGGTCAAGGACCGCGATCCTTCTTGGCTCTTCCGTATACCAGTCCTCCCCGGCAAGCATGACTGCACCCCACAGATTCTCGCCCGCGTCCAGCTCGCCCCGGATGGTGCTCGTGAGAAGATACGCGTCCGGATACCGGGCGCGGACCTGCCGCAGCATATCGCGGAACGTTCCGGGACGCTCCGGGTCGAGGGCAAGCGGCAGCAGATGCCCGTTTTCGTCCATCGGCTGGAAATTCATCAGGATATCCGCCTCCGACGCGATCCTGGAAAAGATCTCCGTCAGTTCCTCCTGCCTTCCCTTCCAGAAAGATTCCCTGTAGTTCATGTCAAAGGAAATGAGGGTACCCGTCTGTTTTGCCATTCTTGCCAGTTCCAGGCAGAATTTCCCCGTCTGCGGCGACAGCGCCGCGATCAGGCCGGACATGTGGAGGATCTTCACGCCGTCCCTGACAAACAGCTTCTCCAGGTCGAAATCTTCCAGGTCCAGCGTGCGCCCCACTTCTCCGGCCCGGTCGTTATACACTCTGGCGCCGCGCACGCCGAAGCCGCTCTCCGCAAAATTGATCTGATGGCGCAGTCCCCACGGACCGCCGGACTCCCGTTCCGGTCCTTCGTACGCAATGCCCCGGGCCCGTAGCTGCGCCCGGATAAATCCGGAGATCGGACTTCCCTTCACAAAAGCCGTAAGCACTTTCGTCCGGCAGCCAAGAGCGGCCGGAACCGAGAGCACGTTGGATTCGGCGCTCGTAGCCTGCATGGTAAACCGGTTGCTGATGCTGATCTGCTGCCGTCCGTCCGGCGCCATCCGAAGCCCCATGCTGGTAGGCGCCACCACGTCATAAAGCGCTTCTTTCCTGCATTTCATCCCCGTCTCTCCTTTCCGTCTACTCGTCTGACGGATCTACGTCGATCAGCACTTTCATTGTTGTCTCCCGGTTGTTGTCAATATACTCGTATGCCTTCTGGTAATCCTCAAAGGCAAAGTGCTGGCTCATCAGAGGCCTGAGCTGTATTTTCCCTTCTCCGACGCACCGGATCGCATCCACATAGTCTTCATGCCTGTACATCATGGATGTATTCAGATCCAGTTCCGAGTCGTTCAGCTTGGCGAGGTCCACATTCGCCATGGCCCCGAACACTGCCACCAGAATGATCGTGCTTCCTTTGCGGGCGTTCTGGATCGCCTGGTTCATCGTAGTATCATTGCCGGCGCAGTCGTAGATCACATCCGCCTTGTCAGGGCCAAACTCCCGGATCATGGCCTCCCCGAAATCCTGCTCTTTCGTGTTGACCGCGGCATCGGCGCCCAGCTCTTTCGCCAGCCCGAGCCGGTACTCTGACACATCCGTGATCATCACCTTGCGGGCTCCAAGCGCTTTGACCGACTGGGCAAGGAGCAGACCGATGGGGCCGCACCCGAGGATCGCCACATTTGCGCCCTGAAGCCCGGGAAAACGCTTCGCCGCATGGATCGTCACAGCCAGCGGCTCCAGCATCGCCCCCTCGTCATAGGTGAGGGAATCCGGGATCGGTGTGATCTTGGACGCGTCCACCGCAAAGTATTCGCTGGCTGTCCCGGTTGTCTGGAAGCCCATCACCTTAAGCTCCTCGCAGAGATTGTATTTCCCGTGGGTGCAGGGATGGCAGTGCCCGCAGAATACCTGGGGCTCGATCGTCACTCTGTCGCCGGCGCGGAGATCTTTGACGCCCGCTCCGGTCTTTACGATCTTTCCTGACACCTCATGCCCCTGTGTGACCGGGTAAGAAGTATACGGGTGCGTTCCGTGATATACATGGATATCGCTTCCGCAGATCCCGATCCGCTTGATCTTTACGAGCACCTGCCCCTCGCCCGGATCCGGGACCGGCACCTCCTGAAAGATGATCTTCTTTGGTTCCGTCATGACTTCCTGTTTCATTGTTTCCATTTCTTGCGCCTCCTCATGGTTTGATATCTTTCTTTTGCAGTACAAACTGTTTCGCCGACACCCCTGTGTACTCTTTAAAAACTTTTGAAAAATATTTCTGCTCCGGATAGCCGACCGCAAGCGCGACTTCATAGATCTTCATATCTGTCGTGAGCAGCAGCTCCTTTGCCTTCTCCATCCGGATCCTGCGCACATAAGAGGAGAATGTCTCTCCCGTTTCTTTCGTAAACAGCGTGCTGATATACTGCGGCGTCACTTTGTATACATCCGCATAGGTGCTCAGGGAAATATGGGTCGCGTAGTCCCGCTTTACTGCGTTCATAACTGAGTATACCAGATCCGAGTATGCGCCGCCATCCCCCGGTGCCTCCCTTTCCGTCAAAGTATCCTGCGGATTTAATTTCTCCAGCAGCCTTTTCACATCGGAGACGGTCACAGGCTTCAGCAGATAATCCGTCACCCCGTAAGAGATCGCCGTCTGCGCGTAGCTGAATTCCGCATAGCCGCTCAGAATGATAAAGATGCATCGGATATTCATCTCTCTGACCTTGCGGATCATCTCCAGGCCTTCCATCTTCGGCATGCGGATGTCAGTGATCACGATATCGGGCAGCATATCCTGGATCATCTTAAGTCCCTCCAGCCCGTCTTCTGCCTCGCCGATCACTTTCACTCCCATATCCAGCCGCCGGATAAGTTTGCACAGGCCTTCCCGGATCCGCAGTTCATCTTCCACGACGATTAATGTTTTCAATCCATTCACTCCTTCTCTTTTCCGTCAGAAGGTTCCTTCCTCATCTCCGGTATGATCAGTACAAATTCCGTGCCCCGGCCGAGCTCGCTCTCGACCCGGATCTGCGCCTCGTCCCGGTAATAGATCTTCAGTCTGTTCACCACGTTGCTCAGGCCGATGCTGCGGCTGTCCAGCGCCTTCTTCTCCAGTATGTTGCGCCGGAGGTCCTCCAACTGTTCAGGAGACATGCCTCTTCCATTGTCGCTGACAGTGATCTGCAGCTTGCCGTCTTCCCGCACATATGCCTTCACCATGATCACGCCGCCTTCGCCCGTCTCCCGGAAAGCGTGCAGGATGCTGTTCTCGATCAGCGGCTGCAGGAGCATCTTGTAGATCGGGTAATCGAGCGCTTCGTCCGTGATCTCGTACGTACAGTCAAAGGAATCATCGAACCGTTCCCGCTGGAGAAACACATATTTTTTCAGCCATTCGATCTCAACGGAAAAAGGTACGATGCCGTTGATATTCGATACGCTGTAACGCAAAAGGCTGCCCAGCATGCTCAGCATATCGCTGATCTCCTCTTCGCCGGCATCGATGGCCCGCCAGTTGATGGAGTCCAGCGTATTGTACAGAAAGTGCGGGTTGATCTGCGCCTCCAGCGCTTTGATCTCCGCGTTTTTCTGGCGTTCCGACGCCTCCCGGATCTCGCTGTTTTTCTGCTTGAGAGCCTCGACAAGAGACGTATTCCGATCCACCATCCGGTTAAACTGATGGGAGATCAGATACAGATCGTCATCCGGGGACAGATGCACTTTCAAAGAGCGGCTCTCGTCCGGATCGTAGTTCTCAATGGCCTCCCCTATATTCCGGATCTCACGGATGTAGCGGCCGGTAAAACGCATGACCACAATAAAGAATGCAGCCATGATCACGATCATGAGCAGGAGCACGATGGTGCTGAAGTTCCGGACCTCCCGCCTCTGTATATCTTCGTCCACAATGTAGGAGGCGGTCCAGCCGCTGTCCCCGATCTCCTGGTCGATCCTGTAACAGTTTCTGCCTCTGTATTCCTCCTGCAGATAAGACGAAAACTCCCGGCCGACACTCCGGCTGTCTGTCCCGTTCAGGATCTCCCCGCCCGGTCCTGTCACCACCGTCTCCACGCCTTCGTTGCTCGCCGCCCCCTGCTGGTAGAGGAGCATCTGCGTGCTGACTGCGTAAAGCAGCAGCCCGCTCCGCTCCTTTGTGTACAGATCCCGGACCGGCATGCCGATCAGCACCACCGGATCCGACTGCTGCATCCCTTCCAGAAGATCATAGGCCGCAGTGATCTTACGTCTCTGCGGATCCCCGATCTCATCCCGGATCTGCTGCCGGCTGTCTGCCGTCATCCACAGGGGCATCCCGTTGCGGTCATACCACTTGGAGTAGGACACGTACAGATCATTATCTGCTATAAACGCCGCGCTCCGCACATAGCCGAGGGAGTAGACCGCCGCCTGCAGCTCAATCTGCATATTCTGGAGATCCGCCGTGTACAGTTTGTCCTCCTCGTTGATCGCGGAAGCAAGATTGATAAAATCCCGGTTTGTGATCAGCTCGAAAAAGGAATCCTCATAGTTGTTCAGCCTCTCTGTAAGAAGGAGATCGTGCTGCCTCGCATTCTGCTGTATCAACTGCCCGGACTGCCTGTAGAGGCTCCGGGAGTAGATCTCATTTGCCACGATGATGACAAGGATCGTCGGAACGACAGACAAAATGACAAAGATCATCATAACCCGCCTCAGCAGCATGCTTCTTTTTTTCTTCGTTCCCGTATGTTTCAGCAAATCATCAATCCCCTTCTTTTCCTGCAGATAGCCCAGGCCGTTGTTCTGACCATTATAGCACGGCAACCGGCACTTTCAAATCCATACCCTGTTCCGCCATGCACACAGCCGTCAGATTGTTCCCTCCGTCCGCCGTGACGCTGACCTGCCCGTCCGTACTGCACATGCGGACATGGACCGGATTCTCTCCCTTCATATCCGGGATCGAGATCTCTGCCGGCACCCTGTCAACAGGCTGGTAGATCTTCAGCACCGTGCCGGTCTGATAATCGTAATCCGGCCGGTCTTCTGTTTCTCCTACCGGCAGGATCGTGTTCTCGCGCACGAGCAGCGGAAGATGGAAGTAGTCAAAGGTCTCTTTGTACCATCTTCCCCCTTCTTTCACTTCGCCGGTCAGATAATTGGTCCAGCGTCCTTCCGGCACATAGTAGGTAACCTCCCCGTCCGCCCGGAACACCGGCGCCACAAGAAGGGAATCTCCCAGCATGTACTGTCTGTCCAGCATCGCGCAGGTGGGGTCGTCCGGAAATTCCATGACCATGGGGCGCATCATCGGGATCCCTTCCTCGTGCGCTTTTACCGCCATCGCGTAGAGATACGGCATGAGTGAACATTTCAGCTTCACGAAAGCGCGGAGGACGTCGCATGCCTCCTCGTCAAAAAGCCAGGGCACCCGGTAGGATGTGGATCCGTGAAGACGGCTGTGGGAGCTCAAAAGCCCGAACTGACACCAGCGCTTGTATACGTCGGCTGTAGCCGTCTGCTCAAATCCGCCCATATCGTGGCTCCAGAAACCAAAGCCTCCCATGGAGAGGGACAGTCCGCCCCGCAGGTCCTCCGCCATGGACGGATAGGTGGCCGTACAGTCCCCGCCCCAGTGTACCGGGAACTGCTGGCACCCGGCCGTCGCGGAGCGGGCGAACAGGCACGCTTCCTTTTTCCCAAGCTTCCGCTCCAGCAGCTCAAATACCGTCTTATTGTAAAGATATGTATAGTAATTGTGCATCCGCACCGGATCGCTGTGATCGTAGTATTCGATGCCTGTCACCGGGATCCGCTCGCCAAAGTCCGTCTTAAAGCTGTCCACGCCCATGTCGATGAGGGCTTCCAGTTTATCCTGATACCACTTGCAGGCGGCCGGATTCGTAAAATCGACAAGGGCCATGCCGGCCTGCCAGAAATCCCACTGCCACACGGTTCCGTCTGTATTTTTTACAAAGTAGCCATTCTCCATTCCCTCCCGGAACATGGAGGACTTCTGTCCCACGTAGCTGTTGATCCAGCAGCAGATGTGCAGGCCTCTCTCCTTGTAGCGCCGGATCATGGCTGCCGGGTCCGGGAACGTATCCGGATCCCATGTGAAGTTCACCCACTCGTATCCCTTCATCCAGAAACAGTCAAAGTGGAACACATGGAGTGGGATATCCCGGTCCGCCATGCCCTGTATGAAACCGGTCACCGTGTCTTCGTCATAGCTGGTCGTAAAGGATGTGGTCAGCCACAGGCCGAAGGTCCACGCCGGCGGAAGGGCCGGCATGCCGGTCAGTCTGTTGTACATCTGTACGGTCCCCTTCGGCGTGCCGCCGTTGATGATGTAGTAATCCAGACACTCTGTCTTCATGGAAAACTGCACCCGCTCTACCTTCTCGCTTCCGACTTCAAACTGCACGTCCCCCGGATTGTCAACGAAGACGCCGTACCCCTTACTGGTCACATAGAACGGGATATTCTTATAGGTCTGCTCGGACGCCGTGCCGCCGTCCTCATTCCAGATCTGGACTTCCTGGCCGTTCTTGATGAAAGGCGTGTACCTCTCGCCAAGTCCGTAGACCTGCTCTCCCACATCGAGGAGGAGCTGTTCCACCATGTAATCTGTCTTTTCTTCCCTGTCGTACATGCAGGCCGCGTTGCGGTAGCCGGAGTCGGTCAGAAGTTTCCCTTCCGACCGGTATTCCACATGCCAGGCATTCGGCCTTTTGTCGATCACCGCCTCCGTCTTCCCGGAAGCAAACACCAGACGGTCTTCCTCCTCCCTGACAGAGACGAAATCCCCGCTCTGCTGTGCTTTCTGGAAGTGAGGCGCCCGGTTCGGCCTGCCTGCAAAGTGCACGATGGACACTTTGATCACATCCGGCATGGGACTGGAAAAGGTGAACGTCAGCATAGGCTGATTCAGCGTGTCTCCCCTGTCCCCGATGTGGTTGGTCGCCGCGTAGACCGTCAGTTCATTCCCCCGCACTTCATGGTCCCAGTATTCGACCGCATAGCGCGGTTCATAGCGGTCCCGGATCCTCCAGTACCCGAATGTAAATTTCATCTGTCTCTCCCTCCCTGTCTCTTAAAAGGTCCTTCCGTTCCGTGTAAACAGCGGGATCTGCTCAAGCGGAGCATCAACTGCAACGGACTGTCCGCCTGCCAGCGTCTCTCCGGTCCAGTAATTTGTCCACTCGGATCCTTCCGGAAGGTATACTTCACGGCTTCTTGCTTTGTCGTAGAGGACCGGCGCCACAAGGACGTCCGGACCGAACATGTACTGGTCCTCGATCTCCCACGCTTTTGCGTCGTCCGGCGCGTCATAGAAGAGCGGCCGCATGACCGGCGTTCCCTTCTCATGCGCTTCCCGCATCAGTTCTGTGATATAGGGCTTCATTTTCTCCCGGAGCGCAAGGTAGCTGCACAAGATCTCATATGCTTCCTCGCCGAAGGACCATACCTCGTTGTCCGCGCCGGATACGCAGGCTGCGCCGCCCTCCTTGCCCATCGGCGGCTTGTGGGGCTCCCTGTCTCCGTGAAGCCTCATAACCGGGCAGAATGTACCGTACTCAAACCATCTGACAAGCAGTTCCCGGAAGTCAGGATCGTCCGGATTCCCTCCGTGGAAACCGCCGATATCCGTCGTAAACCACGGGATTCCGGCGATGCCCATGTTCAGCCCGGCAGCCACCTGGTTGCGCAGCGATGCGAAGCTGGAATGGATGTCTCCCGACCACACAAGAGCGCCGTACTTCTGGGATCCGGCCCAGGCGCAGCGGAGCAGGTTGATAATGTTCTCCTGGCCTTCCGCCTTCATGCCGTCGTAGAACGTCTTGGCGTACAGCTCCGGGTACACGTTGCCGATCTGAACGTTCGGCCCCAGATAGTAGCGGTAGT
This sequence comes from Mordavella massiliensis, assembly GCF_016901695.1. GTDB lineage: Bacteria > Bacillota > Clostridia > Lachnospirales > Lachnospiraceae > Claveliimonas > Claveliimonas massiliensis_A. The sequence goes on from NZ_JACJKS010000001.1 coordinate 229,668, forward strand.
TTTCAAAATCATATACGGTATACTCCGGCTCCGCCTCATCCAGCCAGAAGATCCGAACTCCCTTGTCGTAGTAGTTCTTTTTCGCCTTATTCCAGAGGTATGCCCTCGCATCCGGATTCGTGGCGTCATAGTGGATCGTATTGCCCTGGAAGTCCATCACGATGCGGAAGCCCCGCTCTGTGCGCACCAGGTAGCCCTTCTCCAGCATCTCCTCATAGTTCTCGCTTCTGTAGTCCACCGTCGGCCAGATGGAAACCATCAGCTCGATCCCCATCTCTTTCAGCTCCCGGATCATGGCGTCCGGATCCGGCCAGTACACCGGATCAAACCGCCAGTCGCCCTGGAGCGGCCAGTGGAAGTAATCGATCACGATCACAGAGATGGGCAGCCCCCTTCTCTTGTATTCCCTGGCTACGTGAAGCAGTTCGTCCTGCGTCTGGTAGCGCAGCTTGCACTGCCAGAAACCCATGGCGTACTCCGGCATCATGGGAACCGTTCCCGCCACCTTCGCGTAGCTCTCCTCGATCTGCGCCGGCGTGTCGCCCGCCGTGATCCAGTAGTCCAACTGCTTGGTGGAGTAGGCCTCCCATGTGGTGATATTCTTTCCGAAGATCACCCGCCCGACAGCCGGGTTGTTCCAGAGGAAGCCATATCCGAGGGAGGAGATCATGAAGGGCACGCTGGCCTGGGAATTTCTCTGCGCCAGCTCCAGATCCGTTCCCTTCAGATCCAGATATGGCTGCTGATACTGTCCCATTCCGTAGATCTTCTCGTTCGCCCCGGAGACAAACCGCATGGACAGATGATAGTCCCCGCCGATGTTCGGTTTGAACTCCCTGGCGTCAATGTCCAGGGCGCTGCAGTAATCCGCATACACATCCTTGCGGTTTCTCAGGTACTCTTCCAGCAGCACCTCTCCCTTGCTGTTGCAGAATGTCAGCTTCCCTGCCCGGGTGATCTTTGCGCAGATCTTTCCGTTGCAGATGGAGGCTGTCTTTTCCTCAATGCAGATCTGTGCTTCCGTCTTCCCCGGCTCCATCGCCAGTGCCCAGTTATCTTCTGTAAACGCCGCGTTCTTCGTCGCCCGGACGCGGAGGGAATCCGCCCCCCAGGGTTCGATCCTTACGGTCTCAGCGTCATAGTGATAGAGCAATGCTCCGTTTTCATTTTTAAATACAGCCATTCTTTTTTCCTCGTCTTTCACGTTATATTTTTTTCTGTACCTATCCTTTTACAGATCCGCTTGTCAGTCCTTCCACGATGTACTTCTGCATGGTGACAAAGATGATCACGCACGGGAGGATGAGCAACACGCCGTACGCCATGATGCTGTTCCACTTCGTGCCGTACTGGTTCATAAAGGTGTAGATCGCGGATGTCATGGGCCGCATGTTCTCCGCCGTGTTGAACGTCATGGAGTATGCCAGGTCATTCCACGCATACACGAAGCCGAAGCATCCTGCCGTGATGACCGCCGGGCGGGAGATGGGGACAACGATCTTGAAAAATGCCCGGAGCGTCCCGCACCCGTCGATCTTTGCAGCCTCCACAAGTTCAGTGGAAATGCTCAGGAAACTGGGCCGGAGCATCAGGACGACAAACGGGATGGAGATCGTCGCTGTCGAGAGGATCGGCGCCAGGTATGTGTTGAGCAGCTCCAGGTTGGAGAAGATCAGGAACAGCGGGGTCAGCACAAGAGACGCGGGAAGCATCTGCGTTGTCAGGAAGATCAGGATGAAGAATTTCCCGCCCTTTATCTTATACTTCGCCAGTCCGTATGCCGCCGGTACCGAGAGCACCATGGAGATCACAAGGGATCCGACCGCTATAATGATCGAATTCTTAAGCGTTGTCCCGAGCGCCCCGAACTGCTCCCCGTACGCTTTCAGCGTAAATTCATGGGGCCACAGGGTGGGGATCTTCGCGAAGATCTCACTGTCGATCTTAAACGAGTTCACAACGATCCAGTAGATCGGGAACAGAAACAGACAGCACAGCACAACAGCCAGGATATTAAAGGCAATATTTTTTCTCTTTTCCGCCGGTGTCTGGTATACTTTTTTCTCTTTTTTCTCCCTGCTCATATTAATCCACCTCACTCTTTGATATGGTTCTCAGGTAAATCAGCGCCACGATAAACAGGCAGACAAACAATACGCATGCCGCCGCTGCCCCCTGTCCGAACTGGAACTGCTGGAAGGACAGCTTATAGGAATAGGTGGAAAGCACCTCTGTGGAGTCTACCGGTCCTCCGCCCGTCATGACATACACAAGATCAAACACCTTGAAAGTAAGGACGAAACCGAGGACAAGGGTGGACATGATCGTCGGCTTTAACAGGGGGACTGTGATCATAAAGAACTGCTGTTTCTTCGTCGCCCCGTCGATGGACGCCGCCTCATACACATCCAGCGGAATATTGTTCAGGCCCGTTGTGAGCAGGAGCATGTTGAAGGGGATGCCTACCCACGAGTTCGCGATGATGAGCACCGCCATGGCCGTGCCGCCGCTCAGAAGCCAGCCCACCGGTTCGTCTATGATGTGCAGGTTCATCAGGATCGTGTTGATGATGCCGGAATCCTGGGAGAACATGAATTTGAACACAAGCGCGGTGACTGTGACCGGAAGCATCCAACTGATGACCACAAGGCCGCGGATCGGCTTGGCAAGCGTAAATTTCTTTGAGAAGAACATGGCAAGCGCAAATCCGAGCGTAAACTGAATGATCAGGCAGCCGATGGTGTAAATGAACGTATGCTGTATGGACCTGGCGAACGTCGGATCGGCAAAGATCGTCTGGTAATTGGTCAGACCGATGAACGCGCGCCCTGCATCCTTCAGCGTATAGGCCGTCGCATCCTGGAAACTGATGACCCAGTTATAGATGATCGGATACCCGATAAAGACAAGCATATATATGACAGCCGGCAGCACGAACGCATAGCCGACCCATCTTCCTTTTTCTCTTTTTTTCACAGCAATTCCTCCTATTTGAAAAGGGCTGTCAGGCATATGCCGGACAGCCCTTCTTCCATCTAAGGTGATAAAACGTTTCTAACGGCTATCTATTTATTTTCAAGCCCTGCGATGGTTGTCGCCGCTTCATCCATTGCGGCATCCACATCTTTCGCTCCTGTGATCACCTGCTGCTGTGCATTGTAGATCGCAGCGGAGAGCTCCGGCCAGGACGGAGACGGTCCACGGGACTGTGCGTTGGGCATGATCTCCGCGAATACTTTCCAGTTCGGCTCATCCGCGTAGAGGCTCTCTGTATCCACATCGCTTCTCGGAGACAGACGTCCGATAGACTTGCAGATCTCAGCGGATTTGTCTTTGCTCATGATCCAGGATATGAACTCCCAGGAAGCTTCCACATTGGCGCCTGTGCAGATACCGATGTTCTCGCCGCCGAGGCAGGAAGCGTAATCGCCGTTATCTGCCTTCGGAACCTGTGCCACCGCATACTCAAGATCCGGCGCATCCTCAGCAAGTCCGGAGAACTGCCACGGTCCGTTGATCATCATGGCTGCTTTGCCGGAAGCGAACTGTTTCTCCGCGTCAGCCTGCGTCCAGTTTACGCACTCGCTGCTCACATAGCCGCTGTCAACCAGACCCTTGATGTAGGACATAGCCTCTTTGGACTCAGCGGAGGAAAGATCGTCTACAGATCCGCCTGCGGACAGAAGCCACGGCATGAACTGGAAGGTTCCCTCCTCATTATTGATAGCGGAGATGGCCAGGCCGTATGTACCGTCCTTTGTCAGCGCCTCGCACGCCGCCTCCAGCTCGGACCATGTCGTCGGGACCTCTACGCCCGCCTCATCGAGCATCTGCTTGTTGTAGAACAGGCCCAGGCAGTTGTTGCCCCACGGAAGTCCGTACAGCTTGTCGTCATAGTAGCAGGAAGAAATAGATCCCTCGAGGAAGTTCGTATCACCGGACTCCTCGTACAGATCCGTAATGTCCTCGAACACGCCCATGGCCGCGTAGGAGTTGTGATCCGGGTTGTCCACCATTCCCACATCCGGGAGCTCGCCGGATACAACGCCGATGGTGTACTGCTTCATCAGTTCCTCACGGGGAAGATACTGCGCTTCCACATAGATCTCATCCTGGGATTCATTGAACTCATCTACTGCCTCCTGCACGAATTTTCCTTCCTTGTCAGTAGACATGTAGTGCCAGAATGAGATGGTTATCTTACCGTCCGCATCCGCGCTGGATTCTTCCGATCCCTCTTCCGCCGCCGCGGTGTCGTCTGTGGACGCGCTGTCGCCACCGCCGCAGCCGGCAAGTGTGAGCGCTGTCATAGACATCACCATCATGATTGCTACGAGTCTCTTTTTCATAAGTTACCCTCCTTACGTTATTTTTTCTGTTAAATTCAGTATAGCAGTCACATTTCACAAAAAAACTTCCAATATTTTAAAAAAAGTATACTATCTTCATAACAGATGTGCATTCCCGTCAAATGATCCGGATGCGGTTCTAATTTTACTTTTTTGTGATCCTGTCACAGAAATTTTCCGCTTTTGGGTATATCCTATATGTAACAGGAGAGGAGGTATTCATATGTTAAAAGGAAAAGTAGCCGTGATCACCGGCGGAACAAGAGGGATCGGATTTGCAACTGTTAAAAAATTTCTGGAGAACGGAGCGGCCGTGGTGCTGTTCGGCTCCCGGCAGGAGACGGTAGACAAGGCTCTCTCCGCATTGAAGGAGGAAAATCCGGACTGGCCCGTGTCCGGCGCGTGGCCGGACCTTGGAAGCGAAGAGGCCGTAGCGGCAGAGCTGGAAAAGATCAGGGCAACCTACGGAAAGATTGACATCCTGATCAACAATGCGGGCATGTCCGACAGCAAGCCTGTCACCGAATACACCTCGGAACATTTCGAGAAGATCATGAAGCTCAATGTGGGAGCCGCCATGAACTGCATCATCCCCGTTGTCAGGATCATGAAGGAGCAGGGCGGGGGCTGCATCCTGAACACAAGCTCCATGGTAAGCATCAGCGGACAGCCTTCGGGCGTGGCTTACCCGGTCAGCAAGTCGGCAGTCAACGGTATGACCTGGTCCCTGGCAAGAGAGCTTGGCCCAAGCAATATCCGGGTCAATGCGGTGGCACCGGGCATCACCAACACCGACATGGTGGCCGCCCTTCCAAAGGACATGATCCAGCCGCTGATCAACGCCATTCCCCTGCGAAGGGTCGGAGAGCCGGAGGACATCGCCAATGCCTTCCTGTTCCTGGCAAGCGACCTTGCCAGCTATGTAACCGGAGAGATCCTTTCCGTGGACGGGGCAATGCGGACCTGATCTGCCGCGGTATACAAAGAGGGTGCCCGGACCGTTGGTCCGGACACCCTCTTCTTTTTACTCCCCGTACCGGATCCGGTCGGTCAGGCTCATCCTGCGGAAGTTCCGGGACACAGCGCAGGTCAGGATCATCTGCAGCGCCGCCACCGCCACGGCCAGGACCGCCGCCTGGATCCCCGGATAGTGATACACGGTGATATTCATCATATTTTCTGCTTTGGCATACAGGAAGATGCCGTATCCGGCCAGGCTTCCGATCCCCAGCGCCACCAAAAGGGTGCCAGCCGTGTAGAAAAGCCCTTCCAGCTGCAGCATCCGCACCAGCTGCTTTTCCGACATGCCGATGGCCTGGATGATGCCCAGTTCCCGTCTCCGGGTGTAGATGCTGTTGACCATGGTGTTGATCAGGTTCATCACGCCCACCGCGCCCAGGATCAGCAGAAAGGCGTAACCCAGCACGGTCATGACGGTGACCGCCGTCTCCCAGGTCTCCACATGCTTTTCAAAGCTGTCGGTGGTCAGATAGACGCTCGTCTTTGCCAGGTTCTCCAGGTTCGTATAGGCTTCCTGCCGTCCGGTCTGACCGATCCCTTCTTCCAGCCGGATCACGCAGATGTCGCTTAAGTCTGCCCCTGTGATCTTCGCCAGCACAGAGTCCGGCAGCAGAAAGTTGCTCCCGGATACGGCCGAAGGATACTCTCCGACGGCGGCGATCTCAAAGGTGCGCTCCACCGTCCCCTCCGGGGTCTCCAGTTCCATCCGCACCGCGTCGCCCAGCTTCAGTTCCGGGAACCAGCGCAGCATATCCTCAGAGACCAGGATCTTCTCTCCCTCTCCCAGTTCTTCCCAGGTAACCGCCCCTTCGATCTGGCAGTTCTCTACGATCTCCCGGTAAGATTCATCCAGGCCCTGGATGCTGGCGGAGGCGATCTCCCGCTCCGGATCCAGATCCGCCAGCGTTCCGGTAAGATAGGTCTTCACTTTGACTTCCTCCACTCCGTCTACGGCCCGGATCTGCTCCAGCAGTTCCCCGTTCAGCGGGTTGTTCTGCATCAGATTCACCCAGGCCCGGTCCGGGTTCATCTTGTCCCCCTCCCAGCTGTCCACGGCGATCTCATAATCCCCCTCAAACTCCTGCTTTGCGATCTCCTCCGGATCGGCGCAGCTAAGGACGGTGGCCACTGCCATGAAGAGGATTCCCACTGCGCCCAGTGTCACGATGGTCAGGACGGATCTTTTTTTATTCCGGGACAGGTTGGAGCGGGTCAGTTTTACAAGACTCATCTCTGCAAATCCCTTCCGCTCCTTTTTCTTCTCCCGGATCTCTCCCTGATACCGCATGGCCTCCACCGGAGAGATCTTCGCCGCCATCCGCATGGGCTTTACCAGGGACAGATACACCGTAACCAGCACGGTCAGGATGGTCAGGATGTAAACCCACCCATACAGAACCGGCACCTGTCTCTGCTCCAGCAGTTTCATGCAGATCCGGTTCATTTCCATGGCCGCCGCGTTGGTCTGCACGCCTTCCCCGCTGATCCGGTAGATCCAGCGGATCACCGGGCCTGCCAGAATGCTCCCCAGAAGAAGCCCCAGTGGCAGGGAAAGCGCCGTCACAAGCAGGCCTTCCCGGAAGACGATCTGCCGGATCTGCCGCCTGGTGGCTCCCATGGCCTTTAATTTTCCATACTCCTGAACCTTCGGGATCATAGAGACATAGTGGATGCTGTAGATGGTCAGCACGCCCGCCGCCATCACCACCAGGATGATACAGACAACGGCGAAAAGAGCCGCCGGGTCCGTATAGTTGGCCATCAGATAATCGGTGTTGATGACCACGTTGTCCTCCGATACGCCAAAATCCGCGCCAATCTCCCGGACCCGCTCTTCAATGGCGTCCGTGGTGGCCACATTTTCCCCCACATCCTGAAGGCGGAACATCACCCGGTACTCCCGGTCTTTTGCCAGAACCGACTGTTCCAGACAGTCCCTGGACACCAGCACCGAGTAGGCTTTGTTTTCCTCGTCAATCTCTCCTTTTAGAAATCCGCTGATCCGGAAGGTATCTTCTTTCTGATACCCCAGTCCGCCGTCTTCGTAAAGCTGAAGCGGAAGCGTCACCGTATCCCCGATCCCGGCAGTGATCCCGTACTCGGCAAGCAGTCCTTCCGGAAGCGCGATCTCATTTCCTGCTTTTGGAAACGCGCCCTCTGCCAGTTCTATTTTGTTCAGTTCCAGAGCCTGTGCATCCATCCAGAGAAACAGGATGGTGGAATCATCGTCCACCCCTTCCCCCAGATCCGAGCGAAGCCCCACTTCCTCCATATCATTGTGGCTTTTCAGCTTCCCCGCATCCTCTTCTGACACCTGCCGGAACATGGCGTGATAAGGCGGATAGTAGGCGTTCACAGCTGCGAACCGCACTTTGACAGAGGCATATCCGACCGTCAGCACCATAAAGATCAAAAGAGTGGTCAGGATGATGGCTGCCCCGCTGATCATGTTCCGGGTCCGGTTCTGCCGCGCATTGGCAAGGGCTGTCTTTGTCACTGTCTTCATGACCGCACCACCTTCCCGTCCTCGATGACGATCATCCGGTCCGCCATCTGGGCAATGGTCTCGTCGTGGGTGATCATAACCAGCGTCTGACCGTATTCGGTCACGCAGTGTTTCAGAAGGCTCACCACCTCGATCTCCGTCCGGGAGTCCAGGTTGCCGGTGGGCTCATCGGCCAGGATGATGGCCGGGCGTGAGGCCAGGGCCCTGGCAATGGCCACCCGCTGCTGCTGTCCCCCGGACAGGGTGCCCGGCAGGGCGTGGAGCCGGTCTGACATGCCGATCTTTCGCACGATGTCCATCACATACTCCCGGTCCACTTTCCGGCCGTCCAGCCCGATGGGCAGCACGATATTTTCCCATACATTTAAGGACGGCACCAGATTGTAACTCTGGAAGATAAATCCGATCTTCCGCCTGCGGAACACGGCCAGCCGGTCGTCCATTAACCGGAAAATGTCCCGTCCTTCCACCAGCACCTTGCCGGAGTCGGGCCGGTCCAGTCCCCCCAGCATGTGCAAAAGCGTGCTCTTTCCCGAGCCGGAACGCCCCACCACTGCCACAAATTCTCCAGGCTCCACGCGGATATCGGTGTGGTCGATCGCTTTTACCAGATTGTCACCGGAGCCGTAATATTTGACCAGATCTTTTGTCTCTAAAATCGCCTTCATTGTAAGCCTCCTCTTTGTGCCTGCTTCTTTGTTTCTGTACAGAGCATACCGCCCGAAGCTTACAGAAAAGTAACAAAAAAGATAACAGTTTTGTAAGAAATCTTATTCTTTCGGCAGGGTGATCACAAACTTGCTCCCGCCGGTTCTTCCGTTCTTCACGCACACCGTTCCGCCCTGCTCTTCCAGGATCCGCCTGGTAAGGTAAAGACCCACGCCAGAGCCCTCCTCTTTTCGTACCGCTTCCGCCTTGCCCCGGTAAAATCTCTGGAAGATCCTGTGCTGTTCCTCCGCCGGGATCCCCGGACCTTCGTCTTCCACTTCTATCATGACATAGCTGACCAGCTCCGACACCCGGATGGTGATGCAGGTGCCGACCGGCGCGTATTTCACACCGTTGTCCAGCACATTTCCGATCGCCTCCGCCGTCCAGCCCGGATCATGGACAACCGCGACGTCAGTAAATTCTTCCGTTTCAATAGAAATGTTTTTATCTACTGCTTTTGCATATGCGCCGGCCACTGCTCTTGCCAGGGTCGATTTCACACCCGCCTTCTCCGGCTTCAGCCGGATCATGCCGGTCTCCAGCTTGCTCATCTGGGTAAAAGCCTGGAGAAGATGTTCCAGCCGTTCCACATCTTCCCGCTCTTTTCTTCGGAACTCCTCCGTTTCTTCCGCTGAAAGTTCTGTGGAATCCTCGATCTCATAACTCATTTTCAGAGAGGCCACCGGCGTCTTGAGCTGATGGGAAATATCGGTGATCAGGGACTTGGTTTCCTGCTCCTCCCGCCGGAGTTCCGCCTCCATCTTCTGGTTGCGGACCGTCTCCTCTTTCAGCTTTTCCTCCAGATAGTCCGCCCGCTCCCGGGCTTCTCTCTTAAGCCTCATGCTATGCCAGGCAAGACCTGCGCAGGCCGCAAGTCCGGCTGCCAGGAGAAGCGCCATACCGCCCGCCATGCCGGGCAGCGCGCCGCCCCAAAAACTATCTTTCAGATCATAACCGTATTTCTCCAGCAACTCCATGCCTGTCTTTGCCGCTGCCTCATTATCTTCTACTATTTTCCCCGTCAGGATCCCGGCAAACACAGCCTCCTCCTCGGGTGCCTGCCTGGTGAGAGCCGCCATCTGCCTGGCCGTGTTCTCATACTCTTGCCACACCGCTCTTCCCGTCAGAAAGAGCCCCACCAGAAGGGCAAGAAAAAACAGCCCTGCTGCCAGAGCTATTCTTTTACGCTTTCCTGTATCCACAGATATCCCATCCCCCTTACATTCTGAATCCATTCGCCGCCGATCTTTCGCTTCAGCCGGCTTACATTTACCGGAACCGTATTGTCGTCCACAAACTGGCCATCCACATCCCACACATGCTCGAGGATCTGCTCTTTGGAAAGGATCTGCCCTGCGTTCTCCATAAAATACAGAAGAAGCTGCAGTTCCTTTTTGCTTAAGGAAAGCTCTTCCCCGCCGCGGTATGCCCGCATATCCTGGTAGGATACCCGGATCTCCCCGGAGCGGATCTCTGTCTTTTGCTCCTCCCCTGCCCGGCGCGCCCGCCGCATCAGGGCGTGCACTTTAGACACCAGCACCAGCAGGCTGAATGGTTTGGTGATATAGTCGTCCGCCCCCAGATCGTAGGCGTTTACCATGTCCACCTCCGAGTCCAGAGCCGTCAGAAAGATCAGATACACCTGGCTTTTCTTCCGGATCTCCCTGCAAAAATCCAGGCCGCTCTTGTCCGGCAGGTTCACATCACTGATGATCAGATCCGGCCCTGCCGCGTCAAAAAGTTCTTCCGCCTCTTTCGCGGAAAAGGCGGAAAATACCTGATATCCTTCTTTTTCTAATTTTAGTGAAATCCCCCTGTTCAGGTTTCTGTCGTCCTCCAGGAGCAAGATTTTCTGCATGGTGCGGGTCTCCTTTTGCTGCGTTTCTCTCATTTTACAACGGGGGTTTACGCAGCGTCAAATGATAAGCGCTATATCTGTGAAAACTTTTCTGTTATACTGGTCATGTTGAAATTTTTTCAATTTTTCTGTAACGAAATCCATCTTACTCCGTCTAACCGGTGTACAAAAAAGGAGGTGAGCGGCCCTGGACTACGAGAAATTATATCAATCCTACTATCTGCAGGTCTATTCTTATGTGATGACCCTGGTGCGGAATCAGCCGCTGGCGGAAGAGATCACGCAGAACACGTTCTACCGGGCTATGACCTCCAAAAAGACCTTTGCGCAAAGATCCGGCGAACTCACCTGGCTTTGCAGTATTGCCAAGCACCTGGCAGCAGACGAATACAGGAAGACCGGGAAAACCGCCGAGCTGGACGAGGCTGCCGCCGTCAGCGGTGGCCAGAATCCGGCGGATGCGGTGGAAGATAAGGAGACTGCGCTACAGATCCACCTGATCCTCCACGACCTGCCGGAGCCTTACAAGGAAGTCTTTCAGCTTCGGGTGTTCGGGGAACTGCCCTTCTCACAGATCGGGTTTATCTTCGGGAAAACAGAGAACTGGGCCAGGGTCACTTACCACCGCGCAAGAATGAAAATTCAGGAAAGGATGGAGAAACATGGATAAGAAAAATTTTTCGGAATGCGGGATCGTTCAGGATCTGCTTCCCTTATATTATGATGATGTGTGTACGCCTGCCAGCAAAGAGCTGGTGCAGCGCCATCTGGAACACTGCGCAGCCTGCCGGGCGCTCTATGAGGATCTGGAAGACCGTTCCGTGGACCGCGTCATAGAAACGGAGTCCCGGCAGGTTCTGGAACGGCACGCCAGAAAAGAGAGGACCGCCGCCTGGAAAGCCGGGCTTATCATCAGCGTCCTGCTGCTCATCCCGGTGATCCTGACTTTCCTTTTCTCCATAGCCATTGGCGGGGGACTGGGCATCTTCTCCGTGACAACCGCCTCCATGCTCCTGGTGGCCGCATTGACTGCGGTGCCCCTTATGACAGAGCAGAAGAAACTGACAAAGAGTATCCTGGCCGGGATCTTTGCCCTGCTTCTGATCCTCTTTTTCGTGGACCGCATGAACGGCGGCGGACAGTTCCTGCTGCTCGCCATCCCCACCATTTTCGGGCTCTCCGTGCCACTGTTTCCTTTTGTGATCCGGGGGCTTGCGCTGCCGCCCGTATTGTCGGATAAAAAGGCGCTGCTTACCATGGTCTGGGACACGGCGTGGCTGTTCCTTACCATCTTCACGGTCTGCCATCACTCCGGGGACGTGGAGGGGCTGCGTGCCGGCACCCTCATCAGCGTGATCCTGATGAGCGGCGTTTGGCTCGTCTTCCTGACCGCCAGATACCTCCCGGCCAACCGCTGGATCAAAGCAGGACTGATCTCCCTGATCACCGGGATCTGGATGGCGTTTTCCAGCGACGCCTACGGGCTGATCGCGGAGCATAAACGGCAGCTCACCATCCTGGCGGCTGACTTTTCCGACTGGACCTCCACCTGGAGTATCAACGCCAACACCTATCTTCTCTTCCTGGCGGCGGGTATTCTGCTGGGGATCCTGTGCATTGCCATCGGGGTCACAAGAGGGAGAAAATAAGACAAAAGCGCCCCGGAAATGTGAACATTTCCGGGGCAGTCATTGCTTCCATAATACAGTTTCATAGCAACCCTCCATTTCTCCGGCACAGGACGCTCAAATCTTCCAGTATCGTACCGAAATCCAGGGTATGCTCTACATCATAGTTTTCTTTAATAAATGCGATGCCTTTGAATTGAAAAAGATAGCAGAATGCTTCCCGGGCGCTCAGATTATGCTGCCGGGCAAATTCATCAACACAGGCAACGGTAAATCCTATTTTCTGTTTCTGTTCGCTCATTCAAAGTCACCTCATTTTCATAAACATTTTCATCTATGGCAACTTAAGTATACCATAAGCGAAGCCATTATAAAAGATTCATATCCGTCGCACTATGGCAGGTTTGTTAATACCCCCTTTTCGGCATTTTGGCTTTATTTTTTTCTGCCATTTGGTTCTTTCAGAATCTCCAATATGCTGATCGGAGATAAATGGAAAGTATTGATCCTCCGGGATCTGCTCCCGGGTACAAAGCGCTTCGGCGAACTGAAGAAATCCATCGGAACGGTTTCGCAGAAAGTTCTGACCGCACAGCTTCGCGATATGGAACGCAATGGTCTTGTAAACCGCAAAGTCTACCCGGAAGTTCCCCCGCGGGTGGAATATTCCCTGACAGAACTTGGCCGGAGCCTGAAACCCATTCTCGACGCCATGTGGGACTGGGGCGAAGAATTTAAAGCACAGAATACATAGCGCATTTTTTGTTACTAACGCAGAACAAAGGACGTATCCACTTTCGGACACGTCCTTCTTCTAATTTCAATATTTTTATCCCACATTGTTTCAAAACTTGTTTTCAACATTTATTACAGATAAAGATCGCTCTTTGTTATGAAAACCGCACCCGCTCCATCACACTTCCTTTTCCCGACATATACCTTCCGGCAGCCAGCGGGATCGCTATGCATACCAGGACAATAAACACCGTCATCCCCACCACCGGCCAAAGCGGCACTTTGAACGGCACCATCATATAGTTCATGGACTGGTACACCAGATAGGTGATCCCAAGCCCCAGTGTGGCGGTAAGAAGCAACGAACCCGCCGCATAGAAAAGACCTTCTGTCACGAGAAGCCGGTTCCTCTGCCGGTCCGTCATGCCAATACTTTCCAGAATAGCAAACTCCCTTAGTCGGCTCTGGATATTTCCGGTCACGGTGTTGATGTAATTCAGAATCCCAATGAATGCCAGAACGAGGGCAATGCCAAGCCCCACTTCCCGCATATTCCCCTGCGCGCGTTCCACTTCATGCAGGGTTTCCAGTTTAGATTCCCAGGAAAGGGCGTTTCCATCCGGACTGTTCTGAATCAGACCAAGCACTTTGCTTTCCGTTTCTTCATCATATTCCTGCGTGTATCTCACGCCAGCCTTGCAGATCCAGGGATTTTCCAGGAAATCCCTGACTACGGACTCGCTTACGATGATGGTCGGCGGATCTCCCAGCATGGGGCCGGTATAATACCCTTCGTCCGTGAACCCGGCGATCTCAAACGTACGCGTATTCCCGCTGTCTCCGTATTCTGCACAGGTCACCTGTGTTCCTGCCAGATTTTCCATCGTAAGTTCCAACCCGTTCCGATAGAGGACGCAGCTTTTTCCAGACAGAAAATCTTCCCGGTCCAGTGTCGTATCTACCACTTCCTGCAAATAGGGGAACTCCTCTTCGCTGATCCCCAGAATGACTGATCCGAAATTTTCCGGGTACTGCTGATATTCGCTCCGGTCCTCCTCATAGGGAATCATCATCCATTTGGCATAGAATTCCTCCATCCACTGCTCTGCAAAATCCGGCTCCCAGGGAACCGTGATCTGCCCGTACAGCAGCGGATACACCGCTGAAACCCCATCCAGATGTTCCAGATCTTCCATAAACGAAGCCGTCAGAACATCCCGGTGATCTTCCGGGTCTTCCTTTCGCAGGGAATCATTGGTAATCGTAAGATCATTATTCATATGATTGGTCACAATGGTCCTGGCCGCCTGACTTTCCAACAGTGTACTGATACACAGAAAGACTGATAGAGCGGCCGCCAGAGACGTCATGATCACCAGAGACTTCTTTTTATCCTTCCAGATCTGATCCCATGCCATACGGCGCAGAAGCCTGCCCTTTTTCGTCTTGCGTCCGCCCATCTTCCCCTGCGCCGGCCGGTAACCTGCCGCCTCAAGCGGAGAAATGGATACCGCAAGTTTCACAGGTTTATAGCTTCCCAGGCAAATGGTCAGCCCTGTCAGCGCCACGGCAAGAAGCAAAACCGCCGGATTCAGGGAAATCTGTATCTCACCCGCTTCTCTTGCACGGATTCCCAGCGCACGGATCACCGACGGAAATAAAAGGAAAGAAACAAGACTTCCCGTTATAAGTCCACACAAGATCCCGCCACATCCAAGGATCATCATCTGTCTGCGGATCAGACGCCGGATCTGCAGCCCTGTCATCCCCACCGTCTGAAGCAGGCCATAATACCGCACATTTCCCGCCACTGACAGATAAAGGATATTGTAGATCAGCAGGTAGGCGCACAGGCAGGTCACCAGGGCCAGACCGCACAGTCCAAAGAAGATTGGCAAAGAATACCCCAGTTCACTGGTAAAAAACAGCGCCTGCTGCTTTCCCAGATCCAAGCTTTCGATAAACGCATCCTGCTCGCTCTTTGTCATGATCTTTTTATCAAAATCCAGATGATACCTGCCGCATGTCACCTCGGAGATATCCGAACCGGATTGCCGGTAAAATGCCTCTGACACATAAAACGCCGACTTGGTGCCATACCCTTCCCATATCCCGGAAATCTCAAATTCCTTATCCATGAGGTTTCCATCGCCGTCCCTGTACCCGGCCCGGAAATGATCCCCCACTGTCAGGCCGGCCAGTCCGGCTTTTTCCAAACCTTCTTCCGTCACCATAACCTGATCTTCCTCCTGGGGATAGGTTCCTTTCACCCACTCCCTGGCAGGGGCCATGATCTCATCCCATAAGACCGGATCACACCAGATACAAGCCGCCTCCACTGTGTCGTCTCCCTGAGTGGATTCCAGATACCCGCTTAAGGCCAGGATTCCTGCCCGGCGGATATCCGGATCATTTTCACACTTTTCCCGCTGCTCCGGTGTGATCCCGTACAGGACAGCATCGTACTCTCCACCGTTCAGCCGGATATTCTGAACCTTTTGCATCTGAAAATAAGTGATCCCCACCGTAAAAATGGAAAACAACATAAAGGACGCCAGCACAATGGAAAGAAAAATGATCAGGTTACGTCCCCGGTTATGCTTCAGGGAACCCGCTGCCATTCGGTCAATAACCTTCCTGTTATTATTCGCCAGCATACGGATCACCTGCCTCCCCGCCGGACACCTTGTCATCGGGGTCTCCTGCTCCCACGATCCGCCCATCCTCAATATGGACGATCCGGTCCGCCATCTGCGCAATATCCCGGTCATGAGTGATCAGGATCACTGTCTGCTGAAATTGCTTTGCCGCCACCTTCAAAAGTCCCATTACATCGTGGCCGGAAGCAGTGTCCAGGTTGCCGGTGGGCTCATCCGCCAGGATAATGGCTGGTTTTGCAGCCACGGCCCGCGCAATGGCCACCCGTTGCTGCTGCCCTCCGGAGAGCATGCCCGGCAGCGCTTCCCTCTTATCTGCAATCTGCAGAAGTTCCAGGATTTCCCTTACAAACGGCCGGTCAATCCGTTTCCCGTCCAGCTCAATGGGCAGCACTACATTTTCATACACATTGAGATCCGGCACCAGGTTATAATTCTGGAACACAAATCCCACCTTTCTCCTGCGAAAAACGGCCAGTTGCTCCCGCTTCATATCCGAAAGCTTTTTCCCGTCCACATACACCTCACCGGATGTGGGAATATCAAGACCACCGATCAGATGGAGCAGCGTACTCTTCCCGCTCCCGGATTTCCCGATAACAGCGATAAATTCCCGCTCCCTTACAGAAAGGTTCACTCCATCCAGCGCCTTGACAGTATTCTCCCCCAGCCGGTAATATTTTTTCAGACCCACGGTCCTTACGATCTCGTCTTTCATGTCTTTTCCCTCCTTTGTGATCTCATCCTATCCCCTGAAAATCACAAACCGGTCTCAATCGCAAAAAATCACGAAACTGTGAGTGTTCCGGCATTGGGCAGGAAAAGGCAGAAATCCGCTCCCTTTCCTGCTTCTGAACGCACCTCCACATAACCGCCCTGAAGCTGCGCAATCTTGCGTGTCAGATAAAGCCCGATTCCAAGGCCCTCCAGATCCTGCACCTCCGGCTCCCGGTAAAACCGGGTAAAGATCTGTGCCTGACGCTCCAGGGCAATCCCCTTTCCCGTATCTCTCACATGGATCTCTGTAAAAATCTCCTTTTTCTCTACGCATAGCGTAACCCGGCCCCCTTCCGGGGTGTATTTCACCGCATTATCCAGCAGGTTATAGACCGCTTCTTCTGTCCATTTCCTGTCATGGGAAAGAAGAAGCCTGTTCTTATCGGTTTCTCCTGACAACTTCTCTCCCCCGCCTTCTACTTCCAACGCAATGCCCTTTTTCGACGCGGCAGGTACCACCGCCGCCATGGCGCCGGCAAGAGTATCAAACAGGTCTCCTCTTTCTTTGCGGATCTGGATCACCCCCGTCTCCAGCCGGGACATTTTTACCAGACTCTGAAACAGGAAATCCAGCCGGTCTGTCTGATGTTCCAGCTTGTTCAGGAATTCCGTTGCCTCCCCGGGCAGATCCATATCTTTTAAAATCTCCAGATAGATCTTTTGATTCGCAACGGGGGTTCTGGTCTGATGGGAGATATCAGAGATCAGCTCCTTCATCTGTTGCTTTCCCCGCAGATTTTCTTCATTTTTTGTCTCAAGGACATGCAGCGTCCTGCCCAGCTTTTCATTGACTTTTCCCAAAAGAGAATCCTGCGTATCTGCGGACTCCTCCGGCTTTCTCCCCTGCAGGACCGCATCCAGACTCTCGTCAAGCCTGTCGGCAAATTCACAGACATCCTGCTTCAACTTCCAAAGCTTCCAGCTAAGGATTCCTGCCAGAGCAATGGCGCATGCCAGCATGATCATTTTCCAATCCATTGATATCCCATCCCGTATACATTTGAAATATATTTGTGTTCCTCATCTTCAATCTTTCCCCGGAGCCGGTTCATGTTGACGGCCAGCGCATGCTTGTCCACAAACTGATTTCCCCCGTCCCACAGGCGATCTAGCAGAATCTCATAGGTAAGAAGCTGGCCTTTGTGCATGAGAAATTCCTTCAGAATCCGAAACTCCGTGGGCGTCACGGTACAAAGTTCGCCCTCCCGCCGGATCTGCGCCTTATCCAGGTCAATCTGCAGGAATCCATCGTCAAAAGCAATCTTCTCTTTCTCTCTGTCCCGCTTCAGGATCACGTCGATCTTTTTTAGCAGGATCTTCATGGAAAATGGCTTTGTCACATAATCTTCCGCGCCCAGTTCATACCCTTTCAGCGCGTCCTCTTCCAGATCCCTGGCTGTCAGAAACAGCACCGGCACCCGGGAACGCTCCCGGACCCACCGGCAAAAGGCAAAGCCTTCCCCATCCGGCAGATTCACGTCCAAAAGGATCAGATCCGCTCCCTGCTCTTCAAAGGCATTCTTCCCTTCTGCAATAGAATGGACGGAAGCCGTCCGGTATCCGTCCTTTTCCAGAACATAAGAAATCCCCTGGTTCATTTCCCGGTCATCTTCTATGATTAAAATTCGACACATATCTCTTTCCTTTCCCAATTCAGAAGAATAGCTGCTTCGTGCAATCATTATACCACGCGCGCAGGGAAGGAAGCGACGCCGCAGGCGGCATTTACTTCCCAAGCCGTGGATTGCCGGTATAATCCCTGCGCAGCAGGGCAGCCCGGTTCCCGGGCTGGATTGCACTTTGTGCAATCATTATATCATGAAATACACATAAAAAAATCAGGGGAACAGATTATCACGGAATTGTGACTATCTGCTCCCCTGATTTGCTCAAAATCTTTTTCACTGGTAAAATACGAAAAATATTTCTTTATTATGAACGCCTTCTTATAATAATATTATTTATTGACAATAACATTTTAAATGTTATTATATGATTAAAAATGTTATTAAGGTGATTTGTATGGAAAACATATTTAAAAATTATTTTGGGGATATTGTTTCGCTTCATGAAATAAAAGAAAAACCTCACATTGCACTTTTCCTGGCTAAGCGCCGTATGTTCCAGGTTAATATAGACGGCATTTCTTTTATACTGATTGAAATTGCGCCCGACGACAAATTTCCTGTAACAGCGCTAAAAAAGCAGATGGAAATCTACGAAAACAGTCTGCGTTCTCCTGTCGCCTTCTCCTTTGATTTTATATCCAGAATGCAGCGGGATTCTCTGATCCGTAAGCAGATCCCTTTTGTTGCCGGTTCGGATCAGATTTATCTGCCTTTTCTCGGCATGATTCTTAGCAATCGTTTCAGACTCCCCAGGGAAGTCAACAAAGAAAAAATGATGCCCGTCACACAGCAGTTGTTTTTATATCTGCTCTATCAGAAAGAAAACTCTGCTGTAAAATATCTTGCCGCTAAGGATCTGCAGTGCACCCGCACATCCATTACAAGAGCCTCTGACCAATTATCGGCAATGGGTCTGATCAGACAGGAAAAAACAGGAAAAGAGATCCGCATGTATCTAAAAGCCACACCGCCGGAAGCGATTCAGTTGGCAAAGCCTTATCTGATCAATCCTGTTCAGAAAAGACTTACCGTCTGCAGGTCTGCTCTGGAAGGTAATCTTTTATATGCCGGCGAGACAGCTCTCAGTGAATATTCTATGCTCAATCCCCCGCGGATTACAGAAGCGGCTGTTTACAAAGCAGATGTAGATAAGAAATCTTTATGCGAAATCGACCCCAGATGGGTGGAGCCCGACACTCTGGTTACTATAGAACTTTGGAAATATAACCCTTCTTTCTTTGCCGTTTCAGGCAAGGTCGATCCTGTTTCACTGGCCTGTTCCCTGCAGGACCGGGCAGATGAAAGAATAGAAACTGCAATTGATGAAATGATGGAGGAATTGATATGGTAAAAAGGCGTCCTATTCCATCCTTCTTTTCTCACATGCGATCCACTCATCCAGCGTAAGCGGCACATAGTCGGAATACATACAAAAGCAATTGATCATGTTGCAGGGGATCTGTCTCGCTGTCCCGTCAGGACTTACCGAGGCAGTTTCCCTTGTGATCGCCTGAAACCGCTCCAGAAGCCGCTGATCCTGCGTGTCATGCACATGGCCGTAAAGCATGTATACTTTGGGATTTCCATTTTCATCCACACGATACTGGCCATTGTAGCACATGATGGGATAATGGCAGAGGATCACCTTTCTCTTATTGTCCTGCAGTTCCTCATAGGGCTTGATCCACACAAACCGGCCTGCGTTATAGTCTTTGTTCTTCAGAAACCGGTCGTGGTTTCCCTGGATCAGATACAGGCGTCCGTTGAGCCGCTCCAGCAGTTCATTGGTTTCTTCCGCCTTTCCCCACGACAGATCCCCCAGGATAACGACCTCGTCATTCTTTCGCACTTTTCGGTTCCATTGCCGCAGCATATATTCGTTCATCGCCTCGACGCTCTCAAAGCCGCGCCGGTCCATTTTCGTATTCAGCGCCCCGTGGAAAAAATGCGGGTCCGCAATATAATATCTCACCTCTGATCACCTCCCTTGCCTGGATTGATACTAATTATTTAAAAAGAAATCTTTTTTATTATTTTTTTCATATTATCTATGATATCCTCATATGGCACAAAATCTTCCGTAAAATAACTTGTAATCGAATGGTAATCTTCTTCGTAAAAAGAGTTATCACAAAACTCTGTAATAAGAGCCGGTATATTTATCTTCGCGTCTGCAGACGGACACACCGACATCTGTGCCCTATGGTTTCGAACTTCTTTTACCAATAAAGCAAACTCATCATCAAAAGCAATGAAAGGCGTGAGTTTATAAATATCATATAAATGTCGGGAATATCTTTTTGATTTTCCCTGCATATAATAATCACAAAGAGCAAAAATCTTATCAATATAGGTTCTTTCTAAAGATTGCAGATTCATGAAAAATCTATCAAGAAAAAATTGTTCCGCAATATCTTTTCTATCTCGATTTTCCAGATAATCTCCAATAAAATTATGGATCTCTACCGATTGTGTGGGAAATGCATACGAGCCCAATGCCATTTCCAGTTTAACATACTGTGGCAGTCTTTCATCCTCCAATGCAAACACCGAGGTATAAGAAAAAAAATATGCATTATAATCTCTGTCACTCTGTGTCTCGTCCCAATTGACGATCGGCATTCCCAGTTTTTCGCTGATTCCTTTTAGAACAACATGCTTAAGTTTTTTCCTTCAAGATCATTGTCACATAATAATCTTTTTCTATCACTATAGAATTTTTCCCGCTTTCTTCTGCCACTTGCTCTACGATGGTTCTAAACATTTCTCTGTCTTCATGAAGATACATACTCTACCCCCGTCTCATAAATAGCCTTATAGATCTTAACAGGATACTTTGCTATAAACTGATCGATCCTCTTCTTGGTAATGCCGTTCCTTCTGGCATATTCTGTCAGAATCCTTCCACATGTCTCCAACTCTATTTCTGAACTTTTCTCAATATCTTTCAGGCAATCAAGGAATTGTAATACCGATACATTTTCTTCCGTTACTTCTGCCACAGGCCTTCTGATAATATACGGTCTGTTTTTGATCATTATTTTTCTTACTGATGCAGGGGCAAAATTGCTGCTTATTTCCTGTGTATATGGAACCTGCACAGATAATCCCATACGGTTTGCCAACGTATACCCGGAATAATATCCAACTCGTCTTCCCCTCCGCATGATATATTTATGAACAGCTACTGTATCTGCAGAAAGAGACAACTTTTCACCCAGAATACCTGTCTTTGGAAAATAGTATACTCCCGGCTCAAATCGGCATATTGTTCCGCTGTCTGCATATTTTTTCAAATGATATCTGAGATTTTCTTCTGTCATCCCCGGAATCTGAATATCTCCTGTAAAAATCGGTTCTCCCGGAATATAATTTTTTATCAAATATTCATATAACATCTTTATTCTCCTAACAGTAAGTAAATATTATATTTACTTACTGTTAGTATACTTAAATGATATCCTTCTGTCAACCCTTCTACTCCACTTCCCGCAGCCGCTCCACGATGGTCATCCTCGCGATCCCCCGGTAGACCCCAAGAGGCAGGACAATCCCCAGCAGCAGGAAGACCGGCGCAGCCGCCCACAGGGCGGTCACATCAAAATGATAAGCAAAGAACCAGAACATATCTTCCAGCATGCCGCCGACCAGCGGTTCCAGAAGAAATACCAGCACAAGGGATAAAAGGACGGTGGCTCCCGCATAGAGAAGGCCCTCTGTCACCAGCATTTTCTTCAGCTGTTTTCCCGTCATGCCCACCGCCTGCAGCATGGCAAATTCCCGCTTTCTCACCAGGATCCCGGTGAGGATGGCGTTGAAGAAATTCAGGATCCCCACCACGCCCACGATGGCGCAAAGCGCACCTCCAAGGAGCAGGAACATCTGCCGGAATCCCTGGAAATCCTGGCGGATCAGCGCCTTGCTTTCATACATCAAAGGGGACGTCTCCCCCTTTGTCAGCTCTGCCAGAAAGTGTTCCGCCGCTTCCTCTGCTTCCCGGTCTGGCGTATCGAACATGTAGAAGAGCGAATACAGCTCCTCTCCACTGTCTGCCTTTAGCTGCTCCGTCCCCATGATGGCATCCATGCCGTACATGAGGCTTGCCCGGAAGGAAATCTGGTAGGGCACTGTGACCAGCGCGCAGACGGTGTATTCCACGTCATGGCTTTTTTCTATGTGATACTGGATATATTCCTCCGGCGTGGCGTCTGTCACCGGCTCCCCGGTCCGGGAGTCCGCATAGTACCACTCGTCCACATAGGTCACCGTCAGTTTGTCTCCCGGCTTTGGATAATGCTCCGTCATCTGGGGCGTCCCGTAATCATCGGTCTCCACCGGAAGAGCGATGGCCCCGCCCTCCGGGTCCCGCAGGGGTTCCAGGCTCCCTTCCAGGACTGTCAGCTTGTCCAGCAGGGCATCGTCCATGCCCTCTGCCTGGAGCGATACCTGGATCTTGTCTCCCCGTTTTTCCCGGATCTGAAGTTCCTGGTTGACCTGCTCTTCAGACCCTGTGAAGGACAGGCTGCGGAACTGTTCTTCGTCAAGCCACACCTGGGGATATACTCCAGGCACCGCCCAGGCCTGACCTGCGTGCGCTTCTTTTGTATTCTCCCGGATCTGCTCCACCGTCTCCCCGGCGAGGCCGGATTCCGGCCCATTTGCCTGGAACCGGAAGTAATCCGTGTTCCCCACGATAAAATCCGCGCAGGTCTTCTGTTCCAGATATTTCTCCATGCTGAATCCGCCGGTAAACTGGAAGGTAAGGGCCAGCAGCACCACCGACAGAGACAGGGAAATCACCACCAGTGCGGTGCGCTTTTTATTCCTTCCCAGGTTGGCAAAAGCCATCCCGCCGATCCCGGCCCGGCTGCTTCTTCGCTCCTTCCGGTAAGAAATGCCGGTTTCCGTATATTTTACCGCCTCCACGGGAGAGACTTTCGCCGCCATCCGGCCCGGCCGCCCGCAGGAGAGCAGCACCGTCGCCACCGCGAACAGCGCGGACGCCGCGAAGATCAGGGGCGAACTGCTGACCTCTGTCTGTATCGTCTCCAGACTGGTCCTGGCAAGAACCACCGGCACCAGGCCGGATCCCACCAGCCAGCCGGCGATCAGCCCCAGCGGACAACCGATCCCGCACAGCAGAAGGGCCTGCTGCCGGATGATCCGCCGAAGCTGCCGGGGCGTCACCCCGATGGTCTTCAGAAGGCCGTAGTAGCGGATATCCCCTGTCACGGAGATCTGGAAAATGTTGTAGATGATCAGATATCCGGTGAAGATCACCAGCAGGAGGAACGCCGCCATGGCGGCCAGAAGGCCGGGGTCCAGCTCCGCTGCTGCCTGGGCCGTGGTATAGCCCCAGTTTACCCCGTAGTTCAGATAAGTATCCGCTCCCGGATCGTCTCTCTGGTATCCCAGATCCTCTTCGATCTCTTCCATGGTCCCGTCAATATCCAGGCTGGAGGACAGCATGACATTTAAGTCCCTCCGGAAGGGCTCCAGGCCCTCCCCTGTCACGTCCCGCTCCAGTTGTTCCATATAGGCTCTGGAGACATTGATGTAATGCACCGGCATGACGGGATCGTACTCCCACCATCCCACAAGGGTGAAGGTGTCCGTCCGCACTCCCCCGTTCTGCTTCTTGTCGGACACCTGATAGGTGAGGGTGATCTCGGCTCCCAGTTCTGGCGTCACGCCCAGCAGTTCAAGCGCCGCTTCGTCCAGGATGATCTCCTTTGTCCCTTCCGGCTCCCTGCCTTCTTTCAGATCGATGTAGCTCCACTTTGTATTATTTTCGTCCATGTAGCTGACTTCCGCCGGGACTCTGGCAAAGGCATCCTCCGCGATGATCCCCGCCACGATCCGCTCCCCGGCGGCTTTTACCTTCTTATGCCCTTTAATCTCCTCTGCCTGTTTGTCTGTCACATCCTTAAAGGTGCCGTGGGCGTACCCGCCGATCTGCCGGAAGGTGTAGGTCTGATAACTCTTATTTAACGACATCACAATAGTAAAAAGAGAGGTAAAGAGAACCGTTGTCAGCACGATGGCCACCACTGCGATCAGGTTCCGCTTCCCGGAGGCCCGAAAGGACTTAAGACTCAAGTTCCAGATGGTTTTCCTGTTTTTGACCCGCATGCTACGCCTCCCTCCTTCCTCTGGAAGAAAGGATCCGCCCGTCCTCGATCCGTATGATCCGGTCCGCCATCTGGGCGATCTCCTCGTTGTGGGTGATCATGACGATGGTCTGCCCGAACTTCTGGCCGGACAGCTTCAAAAGCCCCAGCACATCCTGGGACGTGCGGCTGTCCAGGTTGCCGGTGGGCTCATCGCACAGAAGGATCGAAGGCCGGGAGGCCAGCGCCCTTGCGATGGCCGCGCGCTGCTGCTGTCCGCCGGAGAGCTGCCCCGGGAGGCTTCTGGCTTTCTGCAGGATCCCCAGCGTATCCAGGATCTCCTCGATAAATGCCCGGTCCGCCTTTTTCCCGTCCAACTCCACCGGGAGCGCCACATTTTCATAGACGCTCAGCACCGGCACCAGATTGTAGGACTGGAATACAAAGCCGATCTTCCTGCGCCGGAAGATGGTCAGGGCTTCTTCCTTCAGAGAAAAGATGTCTTTTCCGTCCACGTACACCTTCCCCTCGTCCGGCCGGTCCAGGCCGCCCAGCATGTGGAGGAGCGTGGACTTTCCGGAGCCGGAAGTGCCCACCACGGCTGCGAACTGCCCCTGCTCCACAGACAGGCTGACCCCGTCAAGGGCCCGCACCTGATTTTCCCCTTTCCCGTATATTTTTGTAAGATTGACTGCTTTCAGAACTTCCATAACCTGCTCCCCTTTCAACTGAAAAAATCTGTATGAATGTATCATTCATACAGATTATCTCATGGTATTCTTTCCAGAATCTTTCAGCGCCAAAAACAATTATGACAGTTCTGAAAGATTTCCTTTTCCCTGATTTGGCAGGAAAATGGAAAACACCGATCCCTTCCCTTTCCGGGAAGACACTTTGATATATCCTCCCTCTCCAGCCAGGATCTCCCGCGCCAGATAGAGGCCGATCCCCACGCCCTCCTGCTCCGCCGTTTCTTCTCCCCGGCGGAACCGGCCGAAGAGTTCCGGGATGTCTTCCTCGGCAATTCCCGGGCCGGTATCTTCTACCTCAATGGCCGTAAAAAGTTCATACCGCCGGGTGCGCACTTCGATCCCGCCCCGGCTGGTATATTTGACCGCGTTGTCCAGGATGTTGCCCACAGCCTCCGCCGTCCACTTCCGGTCAAACCAGGCCGTGGCAGGCCCGGAACAGTCGGTCAGCTTCAGACCTTTCCTCTCCGCCTTCTCCTTGTAGGCGCCCGTGACCTCTGCCAGCAGTTCCTTCACATCCTGCTCTTTGGGGTGCAGGGTGATGATCCCCGTCTCCAACCGGGACATCTTGATCAAAGCCCCGATCAGGAAATGCAGTTTCTCCGCCTGCTTCCCGAGGGCGGTCAGATACTCCCGGTTCTCCGGACTTAACTCCCGCTCTTCCAGAAGCTCCGTATAGAGCAGCAGATTGGCAATGGGCGTCTTGGTCTGATGGGAAATGTCCGCGATCAGGGTCTTGATCTTCTCCTTCTCTGCCGCGGCCGCCTCTCTGGATCGCTCCACGGCGCTCAAATAATCCGTCATCTCGCTTTCCAGCGCGGAACACACGCTCTCGTCGAACCCGGTCTCGCGGAACTGCCCGCTCCTTGCCGCCTCCAGCATCCGCCGGAGCCGCTCCGCGGTCCGTCTCTCTTTTCGATATGAATATATGGCAAACAGGACGCTGCCCAGAATGCAGGCTGCCGCCAGGATCATCATTCCTCTATCCATGCTGCTTCACCCACCGGTATCCGGTCCCGTAGACCGTCTCGATCCACTCCCCTGCCGCCAGCTTGTCCCGCAGCCGTTTCACCGTAACGGACAGGGCGTTCTCGTCCACATACTCCGCGCCGTCGGTCCAGATCCGGTCGATCAGTGTCTCCCGCTTTACGATCCGGCCCTCGTTCTCCACCAGGATGCGGAGCAGCTTCTGCTCATTTTTACTTAGTTCCACCGGGGTTCCCTCCACCAGATACTCCATCCGGTCAAAGAGGAACCGGTATCGGCCGGATTCCCACCGGACATCCTGCTGGCTTTCCGTCTCCTTTTTCCGCCTCAACTGCGTATTGACCCGGGCCCGCAGCACAGCCAGGCTGAAGGGCTTGGTGATGTAGTCGTCGGCTCCCGCCTCCAGCCCCGCCACAATGTCTGTCTCCATGTCGTTGGCTGTAAGAAGGATGACCGGAACCGCCCCCTTTCCTTTGATTTCCCCCAGGAAATCAAACCCGCTTCCATCCGGCAGGTTCACGTCCAGGATCACCAGATCCGGCTGCGCCTCTCTAAGGAGCCGGCGGGCTTCCCGGATCTTCCCGCAGCTTTGCAGTGTGCGGTCTTCACTTTTTAGCGCCCGGCAAAGGCCCGAAGCCAGAGCCGCGTCGTCTTCAATGATGAGAATGGTCTCCATGGATTACTCCTCCTTACTTTTTTATATTATATGTATAAATAAGTGTTGTCCAGAGTAATCTCCTGCTCCGTCCTCCCTCATGCACATACATTGCCAAGGATCTCTTCCAGCGCATTCTTGCTGCTTGTATGGCACCTCACAATTTCCGCGTGACATTTCTGCGCCTCCTCCACAGCGCACCGCACCATCTTGTGGGATACGGTATTGGTGAACAGTACGACCAGATCCGGCCTCCCGATCTGCTTGCCAAGAGAGGCTGACATCTGCGTAAATACTTTCGCTTTGCAGTTAAACTGTCTGCATATCTTTTTGTACTGGCTTACCATCCTGTCATGTCCGCCGATGATCACAACGCTCATATCCATCCTCCTGTCCCTGTAAATTTCTTTCTCTTTTGGTTAGTTGTAACTAACATTTGTCTGTATCATACACTATTTGAAAACGAATATCAATATCTTCTTGACATGTTTCCCCGTTCCGTATATAATTTCACCATAGGTAGTTAGTCATGGCTAACCACTTGTAAAAACCATTGTTTCTGCTGTTTCAGCAAAGGAAGGTGCCTATGTCAGAAGGTATGGTGATCCGTCATTGCTCCCCCACTCTTGCGGGGATCAAGACCGGCAGCCTTTTTTCCTGTTCCTGCCCCTGCAGGAAGGAGCTTATGAAGGCGTTATCCGGTTTAAACAGGAAACTTGTCCCAAAAGGTCTCTGCATCCTGCCGCTGCGGATTTGCGGGAACCGGGCGCTCATATACGCCTACCGCCCCCATGCGCTCAAAAGTGATCTGGCGGATCAGCGCGCCAGGGATCTGCTGCTGCAATACGGCTACCCGGCGCAGGACAGCAACGCCTGCGTGCTGCACCTGATCCGCCGTCTTACGTCTGCCGGGGAATTTCCCCATGAGATCGGACTGTTTCTGAGTTACCCGCCGGAGGACGTCCTCGGATTCATCCTCAATAAAGCGTGCAGGCACAAGTGCCTTGGATGCTGGAAGGTGTACGGGGATGAAGAGAGGGCAAAAAGCACCTTTGAAAAATACGATCTTTGCAGCAGGATCTATGTGCAGCAGTGGAAACAGGGGAAATCCATCGAACAGCTTACCGTGGCTGGATGATGTGTCAAAAAAAACAGAAAGAGAGGTCATTTTGTCTTATGAGTAACATTGCAGTTGTATATTGGAGCGGTACCGGAAATACGGAAGCAATGGCTTTCGCAGTCGCAGAGGGCGCCAGAGGAAAGGGCGCAGATGTGTCCCTTCTTACTGCGTCGGAATTTTCAGAGGACCAGATTGGCAGGTATGATGCCATTGCCTTCGGCTGCCCGTCTATGGGGGCGGAGCAGCTCGAGGAAAGTGAATTTGAGCCCATGTTCACCGCCTGCGAGGGAGGTTTAAACGGGAAAAAGATTGCCCTGTTCGGCTCCTACGGCTGGGGCGACGGGGAATGGATGCGCGGCTGGGAAGCCCGCTGCCGCGACGACGGGGCTGTCCTTGCCCGCGACAGCGTGATCTGCAACGAAGCCCCGGACGAGGACGCTCTGACATCGTGCCGGGAACTTGGCGCCGCGCTCGTCTAGCCGGATCACAGCAGCAATGGCAGGAGACAAACAAATCGTCTCCTGCCATTTAATCATTTCATTACTTCATTGCGATTAGTGCTAACAGAAAAACAAGCACTGAAAGCCGGCCTCATTTCTTCAATCTGTCTGCGTGTCAGTCCGTAATCTGCCGCTGTCCTTTCCCAGTTTTCCCGCACAATCTTCCGAATATCTTCTGCACAATTCTTTGCGTCTTCCTCAGAAATTCCAAATCTGACAGCTGTCTGTATAGCAAGATCGATACTGATACTATTATTCTCTTCATCTACATTCAAGGATAGCTCATCGCCATATGGAACTGGATTCACGTCATATAAAGGCGAAAGAATCCAGCCATGCTCTGCAAGAACAAATGCATGATTACGAAGATGATCATCCGTATTTGTAACAGCCATATTGAAAACAATCCGCTTCCAGAGCTCTCTAAGATCCTTCTTGGGCTGTGCACCATAGGATTTTATGAAGGATGCAATATCCAGGTAACTGGTTCCATCAGCTGCAGACGCTCCGTCTGTTTTTCCCAAAAGCGTCATTGCAGAAGCAAAATGTACCCGCTTATCCAAAACCCGGTCAAACCGCTTTACCAGATATGTGCTTCCCAGAGAAGAAAACTTCTCAAGCTTTGCCTCCGGAACATTTAATCCACAAAGGGCCGCCAGGTCATGCACTACCATTTCCCATGCGCCTGTATCGTTTTCATCATTCCTGGACGGAAATTTTGCAATCCAGAGCTGATCTTTCGTATCCACCACCGTTGCTTTTGGTCTGGCGCCTCCAAGAGATGACCCCGGCCTGATCAACTGATTCAGCCACTTTTCGGCTAAGCCGTCCTCATCACTCTCAAAATGTCTGGACGCCTCCTCTAAAGTGCGAAGTTTGGCCCAGGGCGGAGCCGCTGTTTCTTTATCATCAGAAAGGAATGGCCCATCAGGATCCAGTTTAAACCGAATGCCGCCCATTCTGGTCTCATCGCATACCCCAAGCAGATAATCGCTGTCATATAGCTTAGAAGGTTTTCGCCCTTCCCTATCCGCCAGTATTCTTTCACGCTTATTCATAAGCACACGGCCCCAGCGGTCCGGAGATGCATCTGCAAATAAGCCAAAGATATTCTTCCCGGATGGATACTGCCTTCCTGAATACGGCATAAGTTCTGGATCCAGCGTAATCTTAAGACCTGTTTT
Organism: Mordavella massiliensis; assembly: GCF_016901695.1. GTDB lineage: Bacteria > Bacillota > Clostridia > Lachnospirales > Lachnospiraceae > Claveliimonas > Claveliimonas massiliensis_A. Next base: position 258,842 of record NZ_JACJKS010000001.1, read on the forward strand.
TTTCAGCCACTCCTTGTCATACTCAAAGGAATAGGACTCTCCTCCTTTGATGACATTCACATAAAGAGCGCCCATAAGAACCGGCTGCTTTGAACTGAATTCATCATAAACAAAGATGGTTTTCTGCTTGTCCGCCATTAATCACTCCTCCTCGGCGCCCGCTTTCTTGTTATCAGATTCAGATCCTGAAGCTGTCTGCCCAGTTCATCATCCTTCGCAATAAGAAGAAGATCCTGATCCAGATTATTTAAGGCATGCAAAACAGATGCATAGATCCCCATAGCTACAGATGGATCGCCCTTTTCAACTTTCCACAAAGAAGCGCGGCTGATTCCTGCTCGTTCTGCCACCAGCTCAGCTGAAAGACTCCGTCTGAGCCTGGCAAGCTTGATCTGTTCCCCCATGGTCTTCAGTATTTCTTCTGTTTTTGGAAGTATATTATATACTGCTTTCTTCATTTCATCCACCAATCTTATAATGTTTATTATTATAAACATTTCATGTTTTTTTGTCAATATTAGAAAGCATTATACTTCCCCGCTTTTCCTCTTTGCTATTGAGAATAAACATCTATCCTTTGATAAATATAAATGTCCTCTCGTCAGACAACTCCTCCCGGTATGTATATCCCAATCGGTCAAACCGCTTCATCTCCTCCGGATCCCGGATCCGGTTCTCCGCCATATACCGCACCATCTCGCCTCTGGCCATCTTGGCATACACGCCTTTCTGCACGATCTTCGCCCCGGAAAATTCACCGAAGACGCAGGTGATATACACATCCTCCGGCTGCAGATACTTCTCGACACACCGGGAATATTCTTTTGACGCCAGATTGATGAGGATCCGGCTCTCGTCCAGGACCTCCCGGTACAGGCGCCCGCCCCAGTACTCATACAGATCCTTCTTTCCGCCGATCTTTGCCCTGGCCTGCATCTCCAGGCGGTAGGGCGTCACGCCGTCCAGCGGCTTTACCACGCCGTAAAATGCAGACAGGATCCGCAGATGTTCCTGCACATACTGAAGCTGCCCGGACTCGAATACAGCAGGCGCCATATACTGATACGCGATCCCTTCATAGGAAAGGATCGCCGGAGTCAGCCCGTGACAGAGATCCATATGTTTCAGCCTGTCATAATTCTGCTCTGCGATCCTGTCGTTGCAGGCCCACAGCTTCTTCGCCTCCTCATAGGACAAGCCCTGCAGGAACTGAAGGATCTCTTCTGTCTGCTCCAGGAAGACCGGCAGGCCCTCTGGCGCCAGGTCATCCGTATTCACATTCATTTTCTTTGCCGGTGATAAGAGGATCTTCATGGGTGTTTGCTCCCTGTTTTACCGAAATAGATACTGATATGTGCGACGCTGCTGCAACAGGATGTCCCGTACCCGTATTTTAATTTCTTCCGGATAATAAGGTTCTTTCTTCAACAGCATTTCAATCTCTTTTATGCTGTAAGAAAACTTCAGGGACTGCCCATACAAAGCTTCCACAGCTTCCAACTGCTCCATAAAATTTCTGCTCAGTGTTTTGGCTCTGACCTGCGGGATAAGCGTGATAATATCCTCCCCCATCGGATAATCCATCTGTGTATCCGACAGAAGCGCGCAGCCATTATCAAACACCGGGCAGTAATGATAATGACCGCCTCCGTCAAGCAGCACAGCAATATTATGCATATGTCTGTCCTCATTCAGGAACAGCGCATCTATTGTCAGCAGACGGCTCAGATAAAAACCAAAGTCTTTCAGGCCCGTCATCTGCTCCACCTGCTCTGTCAGAAAACGCGTCCTTTCCTCTACACCCTGTATCTGGAAAATGCTCACATACAGGCTCCGTCCATGCAGATTCTTGAACAATCTCTCCAACGTGATAAGCTGCCAGCCATCCGGGAGAAAATTTCTGCTGCGACAGCCCCTGTATATTGCTTGCTTATACCCGATTTCTTCCGTTTCATACAGAATATAATCATTTTCCTCCATATTGGAGTATCGCAGAAGCTTTGAGACTACATATTCCGCCAGGCCTTCATAACCGGTATAGTCCGCCTTGTACCATACTCCTTCCGATTCCCACTTCAACTGATTCCCTTTTGACGACTGATGCGCCGCAGTCCTCAAATCCTTTTCTTCCAGACGGATCATTTTCCTCACCTCTCAATCTCAATCCAAAAATCATCTTCTGCCATTTTCCCTTTGGTTTTCTGGATGATCATAAGCGGATCATAAAATGGAAGATTCAGCTCCTCCAGCAGGATCTTCATCTTGTCTCTCGTCCGCGGGAAACATCTTGATTCCAGGAATTCTTCATATTCTTCATATGTGGGGTGTTCATTCCTCCCAAACGCCCGGTACAAGGGATCCGTTACATAGTTTTTGATTTTTACCCGCTGTTCCCTGTCATTCACATCTATGATGGTGCACAGCCGGTTCTGATTCAAATATCTGAGCCGAAGAGGGAACTCTTTTTCCGGGATCTCCAGCTCTTCCAAAAGCCACGGGCGCTCCCGCAGGATGCAGAGCATGGCGGCAGCAGCTCCCGACACTGTCCCCCCGCTGCTTTCCCAGTGTTCCACCGTTTTAACAGAAACATTCATCAGCCCGGCCAGTTCTTTTTGCTTCATCTTCAATTGTCCGCGTATTAGTTTCACTTCCGAAGCACATACTGTTTTCTGTAAAGCAAATTCCATTGTCCCACCCCCTGTCTTTGTGATTATAAATCGATTTCTTTCTTATAGAATATCATATATTATACTAAAATCAAGGGGTATATAATAAAAATACTACTAAATTATAATAGTAGTATTTTTCTGCCGCGATATCGTTTGTATCTTCTCACTCTTCTTACCTCCCTCGACCTGCTTCTATCTAATAAGACAATTCAGTTCGGTAAAAAGTTAGTTTTTCTTGGAATAGTTGTGGCTAATGTTTTGGCCAAACCAAAATCATAATTTAGTTTAGCCAGAGATACCATTGACAATCAAAAAAAGTCTGGCTATAATAAAATTATAATTTAGTTTGGACGGATATTCTGAATAAAATTGGCTATACTATAACCGAAGGGAGAGATTGTCATGGCATATATCAAACGAGCTGCGGAAGATACGATTGCACGGGTGTCCAAAATGTTTCCTGTGCTGCTGGTAACTGGCCCCAGACAGGTTGGAAAAACGACCTTATTGCAAAGAATGGCAGAGGCACAGCAAAGTGAAGGCATAGAGCGTAAATATGTGACTCTGGATGATCCTGATGTCCGCTACCTGGCAAAACACGATCCTGCCCTGTTTTTACAGAGGTATTCTCCACCGGTACTGATTGATGAGATCCAGTATGCAACAGAGCTGCTGCCCTACATCAAAATGAGTGTTGGCCATTCTAAGAAAAAAGGTGATTTCTGGATTGCAGGCTCGCAGGGTTTCCGCCTTATGAAAAATGTCAGCGAAAGTCTGGCCGGACGGATTGGAATCGTGAACCTGCTGGGATTATCCGATGCGGAAATCTATCATGAACCGAGCGAGCCTTTCCAGACAGAAGCCGGGTATTTGATGGAGCGTTTGCCCGTAAAAAGAAAAAGAGATTTAAATGAGATCTACCGCCGGATATTCAAAGGTTCTATGCCGGAACTCTATGCAGATGAAAATGTGGACTGGGAGACTTATTACCGCTCCTATGTTGACACCTATCTGCAAAGGGATATTCGGGATCTGGCACAGGTCGCGGACGAAATGCAGTTTTACAATTTTATGACGATTGTTGCTGCACAGACCTCAAAGCCTGTTGTCTATGAGGAACTGGCGAATGCCGCAGGCGTTTCAGCTCCAACGGCAAAAAAATGGCTCTCTATTTTGGTGTCGTCTCATATCATTGCGCTTGTACAGCCTTATCACAACAATGCGCTCAAACGGGTGGTAAAGATGCCACTGCTCCATTTCCTGGACACCGGCCTGGCAGCGTACCTTTTAAAATGGGGCAATCCCGAAGCACTGGAGAGAGGCGCCATGTCCGGGGCATTCTTTGAGAGCTATGTTTTTTCAGAGATTTATAAGAGTTACCTGAACGCAGGAAAAGAGCCGCCTGTTTTCTATTACAGGGATAAAGACAAGAAAGAAATCGACCTGCTGCTATATCAAAATGGTATGCTTTCCCCAATAGAGATCAAAAAATCGGCGTCACCAGGCAAAACCGCGATTAAAAACTTCAAGGTATTGGAACCCGTTACCAGAGAACCGGCTTTCGAAGGGTTGGAGTCTTTGAAGGTCGAGATTGGAACAGGAAGTGTGGTCTGTATGGCAAATGATCTGCTGCCTGTGGACGAAAAGAACTGGTATGTACCCGTTTGGCTCATTTAATCCGTATTTTGCAGAAAGGGGAAGTCGGTTAATACCGAATTTTAATCCCTAACACGCAGGAAAGAGACAATCCCAGAGAATTCGGATTTTTTCAGGAACCGGATTTCTCTGTCGGAATGTCTCTTTCTTTTTATCTCTTGTATTTTAGGGCGCAAAACCCCCTTGTCCTGGATCGCAAGGGCGCTCCAGCGATCAGGCGGCTTTCCGCTCCTTTTTTCCTTCGTATTTCTCGATTTCATGATGCAGGAACCGGTGGTATTTCAGGATGTTCCGGCCTATTGCATACAACATGAATTCTTTGTATACTTTTTCTGCTGAACGGTAATTAAAACGGCGGAATTTCTCGTTCTCTTTGATATCTCCAAAGTGTCCTTCTGTCTGGATCGATCGTGTCTGGCGTTTCAGGATCCCTTCTTCACTCTGGATATTCGCATTGGATTCCTCCCGCA
>NZ_JACJKS010000002.1 GCF_016901695.1 Mordavella massiliensis
TGGCGGGGGCGGTGATCCTTGCGGAGGGGGATCCCATCCTGTATGTCAATGACTCAAAGAAGCTCTCCGAGAAAAAGAGAGAGGCTCTCTATGAGGAGATCATGGGGCGGGCCCGGGCGGTCGGCGTAGGCATCGTCGGTCCGGAGCGGATCGACGAGATCAATATCCTGAACGCCACCTACGAGGCCATGCGCATGGCGGTGGAGCAGCTTGGGGTGCAGCCGGCGGTGCTTTTGAACGATGCGGTGACGATACCGGGGCTTTCCGTGCACCAGGTCCCCATCATCAAGGGAGACGCCAAAAGCGTGTCCATCGCGGCGGCCAGCATCATCGCCAAGGTGACGAGGGACAGGCTCATGCGGGAGTACGCGCAGATCTTTCCTGCCTATGACTTTGCCTCCAATAAAGGATACGGCACAAAGGCACATATAGAAGCGCTCAGGGAACTGGGACCGACGCCCATCCACAGGAGGAGTTTTATCGGCCATTTTGTCAGCCTGTGAGGAGGCTGGCGCCGGGAACGGCCTGCCGCGGGAAGAGACGGAAATGAATAAAAGGAGCACCGGTGCGGTCTATGAGAGAAAGGCGGGAGAGTACCTGCGCAGGCAGGGGTACACGATCCTGCAGTATAATTACAGATGCCGGGCGGGCGAGATCGATATCGTAGCCCGGGACGGGGAGATCATCGTCTTCTGCGAGGTGAAATACAGAGGGACCGTCTGCCGGGGCGGCGCCCTGGAGGCGGTGACGCCCGGAAAGCAGCGGACGCTGTCCCGGTGCGCCCTGTTCTATCTGGCGGAGCACCGCCTGACAGACGCGCCCTGCCGCTTCGACGTGGCGGGGATCGAGGGCGAAGCAGGGCGGGTCATCCATGTAAAAGACGCATTTGCGTACAGGGAGTGAAGGGATATGAGTATCGGACTGAAGTACAAGAGCAAGGCCCACATCTTTGACGAGAGGGAGAAGGACGGGGTGCCCTATCTGTCTTTTCCCATTCTTGAGGATACGGGGATCGTGGACCACGGGTTCTCCACCAGGCTTGGAGGCGTCAGCACAGGCGGCTGCGCTTCGATGAATATCAGCATCCACCGGGGGGACGACCCGGCCGCCGTGGAGGAGAACCGGCGCCGGATCGCAGCCGCCATTGGCGTGAAGCCGGAGAAGATGGTCTACAGTAATCAGACCCACACCGTCAATGTGGCCCGGGTCACAGCCGGTGACGTGGGGCAGAGCCTGCCGGAGACGGACGGCATGATCACCGACGAGCCGGGGCTGTGCCTCGTCACCTTCTATGCGGACTGCGTGCCCCTCTACTTTGTGGATCCGGTGCACAGGGCCATCGGCCTGTCCCACTCCGGATGGCGGGGGACCGTGAACAAGATGGCCAACGTGACCGTGCGGAAGATGCAGGAGGCCTTCGGCAGCCGGCCGGAGGACATCGTCGCCGCCGTGGGGCCTTCCATCTGCAGAGACTGCTACGAAGTGAGCGGGGACGTGGCCGCACAGTTTAAGGAGAACTATGATCCGTCCTGCTGGGACAGCCTGTTCAGCCAGAAGGAAGGACAGAAGGAGAGGGACAAGTACCAGCTCGACCTGTGGAAGGCCAATGAGATCAACCTGCTGGAGGCAGGGCTCCTCCCGGAGCATATCGCAGTGACGAACCTGTGCACCTGCTGCAATCCGGACCTTCTCTTTTCCCACAGGGTGCTGGGCTGGAACAGGGGAAACTTAAGCGCGTTTCTGGCGCTGAAGGAACAGATGGAATAAAGAGAGGAGGAGACGCGGTGGAGAGCGGAACATGGCTTCTTACTTTTGCCCGGGAGCGCATCCCGGATCTTATCAGCTTCGGACTGAAGATTCTGGCGGCTGTCGTTTTGGTGATCGCGGGGAAATATATCATACGGGGCGCGCGCAATCTGGCGGCCAAAGCGTTTGAGCGGGCCGGCGCGGACGCGGGGGTGAGCCAGTTTACGGACTCCCTCATCAAGTACGGCCTGTACACCGTGCTCTTCATTCTCGTGCTCACAGGATTCGGCGTCAACCTGACTTCCATCACCGCCATCCTGGCTGCTGCGGGCGTGGCTGTCAGCCTGGCGCTGCAGGATGTGATCGCCAACTTTGCAGGCGGGGTGCTGATCCTGACGCTGAAGCCCTTTGCGGTGGGCGACTACATCATAGAGGACAACAACAGGAACGAGGGGACGGTCAAGGAGATCCAGCTTTTCCACACCAAGCTGACGACCGTGGACAACAGGACCATCGTCATTCCCAACGGCATGCTGACCAACAACAGCCTGACCAATGTGACGGAGAAGGACGAGCGGCAGCTTGACCTGCGGATCGATATCGCCTATGAGTCAGACCTGCGGGAGGCGAAGCGGATCCTTACGGAGCTGCTTCAGGGGACGCCCGGCATCCTGAAAGAGAAGGAGATGTCCGTCTTTGTGGACAGCCTGGGGACGAGCAGCGTTGTCCTGGGCGTGCGCGCCTGGACCCGCATGGATGAGTACTGGAAGGTGCGCTGGCAGCTTCTGGAAGATATCAAGCTGACATTTGACAGGGAGGGGATCCGCATCCCCTACACCCAGATCACAGTGCACAGAGAGGAAACGTAAGATGCCCGGAAGAAAAGAGATGAAACGCAGAGCCAGGAGGGCTCTGAAACGACACTATATCCTGTATGTGGCCCTGTTCCTGATCGCCGCCTACATCGGCGCGGAGTTCAGCTCCTCGCTGGAAGTGCTGGATGTGACGCCCGCCCCTGGCTATGAGGCACAGGAGCGGCTGGAGCGGCCGTCGGATCTGAACGGCGGCATTACCGGCGTCATGCGGGACATTTTTGCGGGAGACGAGGAGGCGGCCGGCGAGCTGGCCTATGAGAATGAGGAGGCGCAGATCGCCAGGGCGGTGCAGGAAAGTCCGGCGCTTGGCCGGACCAGGGGCGTGCTTGCCCGGATGGTCAACAGCGTGTCGTCTGGGTCGTTTGTGGTGAGCCTGCTGGCGGCCCTCCATTCCCTGGTGGGGTCGGAGAACGCGGCGATCCTGCTCCTGATCCTTCTTGGCACCGCCGTCCTCTTTGCGGTCTGGTTCTTCTTTATCAATGTATTTACCGTGATCACGAGGCGGGTGCTGCTGGAGGGCCGCACCTATGAGAAGGTTCCCTTCCAGCGCATCCTCTTCCTCTTGCGGGTGCGGAAGTGGACGAAGGTGTGCTGCACCATGTTCCTTGTGTCCTTTTATCAGATGCTCTGGAACTTTACGATCATCGGCGGCATCATCAAACACTATTCCTATTACCTGGTCCCCTACATTGCGGCGGAGAATCCGGATATCGCGCCGGGCGAGGCGATCCGGCTGTCCCGGCGACTGATGAAGGGGCACAAGTGGGAGTGCTTTGTCTTCGGACTGTCCTTCCTGCCCTGGGCGCTGCTGGGGGGCCTGACGGCAGGGCTCTCGGAACTTCTGTACTCCAATGCCTACCGGGCCGCTGCCTTCACCGAGTACTACGCGGGGATCCGGGAGGCGGCCAAAAGGGAGCACGTGAAGGGAAGCGAGCTGATGAACGACACCTATCTCTTTGAGATGCCGGAGGACGAGCTGATCTACCTGGCCTATGAGGATGTGATCTCGGCCCTTGTGCGGCCATCCAGGGATGTGCTGCAGCTTAAGGGCGTCCGCAAGTTTTTTGCGGACTGGTTCGGCGTGCTGCTGACCAACACGAAGAAGGAGCGGGAGTATGAGAAGATGCAGGCCTGCCGGGTCAAGATGGAGCTTCTCAAGGGCGCCGTGGACAGGAAGACATATCCGAGCCGCCTGTCCGCCGTCCCGGAGGTGCAGAAGCGGAGCCGCATCGAGACGATCCACTACCTGCGGCACTACTCGGTGTGGTCTGTCATCCTTCTTTTCTTCATCTTTTCCTTCGCGGGATGGATGTGGGAGGTGAGCATCCATCTTGTGACAGACGGCGAGTTTGTGAACCGGGGCGTGCTCCACGGCCCCTGGCTTCCCATCTACGGGGGCGGAGGGGTGCTCATCCTCTTGCTCCTCAATAAACTGAGGAAGCGCCCGGTGCTGGAGTTTGTGGGCATTGTCATCCTGTGCGGGTGCGTGGAGTACACCACATCCGTCGTGCTGGAGATCCTGCACAACGGGGAGAGGTGGTGGGATTACAGCGGCTACTTCCTGAACCTGAACGGGCGGATCTGCGCGGAGGGCCTGTTTGTCTTCGGGATCGGCGGCATTGCCATCGTCTACATGCTGGCGCCCCTTCTGGACAACCAGATCCAGCGGCTTCACCCGGCTGTCCTGATCCCGCTGTGCCTGCTGCTTATCACGGGTTTTGCCGTGGACAACGTCTATTCCGCTGAACATCCGAACAGCGGCAGAGGAATTACGGATTACGAGGAGAGAACCGCATGCTTGCAGTCTACCTGTCCCCCTTATACATACTTGTAAATGTCTATATTGTCCGGAGGCTTCTTGGCTGGATGGGCGCCTGCTGCGGCGCCTCTCCCCGTTGCTTTCTCCGCCTTGCGGCCGCGCTTGCCTATACGTGCGTTGCCCTGACGCCCCTCATCGGCTTTCTTCTGCCGGCGGGGCAGGGGAAGCGGTTTTTCACATCCTTCGGCTACTACTGGATGGGCGTGCTCCTCTACGGGATCCTGTTTCTGGCAGCCCTGGAGCTCGTCCGCCTCATCCGGTATCTGGCCGGAAAAAGGCAGCCCCCCTGCCGGCGGCTGAAAGTCCTGGCCGGGGCGGCGGTGCTGTCCCTGACTGCCGCCGTGTCCCTGTGGGGCATTGTGAACGCCCGGATCATCCACACCACAGACTATGCGGTGACCGTGGACAAAGAGGCGGGAGCGCTGCAGGATCTGAAGATCGTGCTGACGGCGGACCTGCATCTGGGTTACAACATCGGCAGCAGCCAGATGGAGCAGATGGTGGAGAAGATCAACCGGGAGGAGCCGGACCTGGTGGTCATTGCCGGGGATATCTTTGACAATGAATATGAAGCCCTTAAGGACCCGGAGGAGCTGATCCGGATCCTTAAGGGAATCTCTTCCCGGTATGGTGTCTATGCCTGCTACGGGAACCATGACATCGATGAAAAGATCCTGTCCGGCTTCACCTTTGACCGCAGCGGGGACCGGAAGGAGAGCGACCCGCGGATGGACGCCTTCCTGGAAGAAGCCGGGATCATCCTCCTGCACGACGAGGGCGTGCTCATAGACGACAGCTTCTATCTCTTTGGCCGGGCGGATGCTGGCAAGCCGGGAAGGGGCATTGAGAAGCGCCTTTCGCCGGAGGAGATCACGGAGGGGCTGGATCCTGACAAACCGCTGATCGTGCTGGACCACGAGCCCTCCCAGCTCTCAGAGCTGGCGGCGGCAGGGGTGGATGTGGATCTGGGCGGACACACCCACGACGGCCAGGTGTTTCCGGTGGATATCGTGATGGAGTTTCTCTGGGAAAATCCGTGCGGGTACCTGAAGAAGGGACAGATGCACAGCATCGTCACCTCCGGCGCCGGTCTGTTCGGGCCCAACATGCGGGTGGGGACGAAGGCGGAGATCTGCGTGGTGGATGTGCAGTTCGCACCCTGACAAGACCGGGCGCACATTTATAGAAAAAACTTCTTGCATTTTCGGAAAAATACGGTATAATAATTGTTGTGGCTTTTGAAAAAAGCTGCTAAGCCGGAATAGCTCAGTCGGTAGAGCACTTCACTCGTAATGAAGGGGTCGTCAGTTCGAGTCTGATTTCCGGCTTTTTGAAGGCGCTTCACAGGAGATGGTGAAGCGCCTTTTATAAAAGACAGGAGATAAGAGAGATGAAACTTACGATATTGGGAACAGGAAACGCAGCGGTCACAGAAGTCTATAACACATGTTTCGCATTTTCAGACGGGGACAGGCACTTCCTGGTGGACGCAGGAGGCGGCAACCAGATCCTGAAGAGACTGAAGGATGCAGGCATCCCGCTTCAGGATATCCATGATATCTTTCTGACGCACGAGCACATCGACCACCTGCTGGGACTGATCTGGCTTGTGCGCATGATCGGTCAGAATATGAACAAGGGGAAATACGAGGGGGATCTGCGCATCTACTGTCACAGCGATCTGATCCCGGTCATCCGGACCATCACGGACCTCACCATCCAGAAGAAAGTGACGAAGCATATCGGGGAGCGGATCCTCCTGATCCCGGTGGGACACGGCGAGACAAAGGAGATCCTGGACTGTCCGGTGACCTTTTTTGATATTTTCTCTACAAAAGCGAAGCAGTATGGCTTTACCATGCGGCTGCCGGGCGGCGCGAAGTTCACCTGCGCGGGGGATGAGCCCTACAATGAGCAGGACCGTCCCTTTGTGGAGGGAAGCGACTGGCTCATGCACGAGGCGTTCTGCCTGTACGCGGAGGCGGATGTGTTCGGCCCCTACGAGAAGCACCACAGCACGGTGAAGGAGGCCTGCCAGACGGCGGAGGAGCTGGGGATCCCGAACCTGATCCTCTACCACACGGAGGATAAGAACATTGCCCGCCGCAAGGAACTCTACACCGGCGAGGGACAGGCGTTCTACCACGGGAACCTGTATGTGCCGGATGACATGGAGACATTTGAGATCTAGGGAGGAGTGGCCGGATGGCTGTTACGAGACAGATGATCTTTCCCCTGGCATTCTACAAAAAGTCCAAGTTCAACGGAAGCAAGGGGAAGCTGAATTACCGGATCGAGAAGGTGTCGGAAGGAGAGGGGGAAGAGAAGGAGGAATTCTTTCTCCTGTCCGTGTGGAAGGGTCCCTTCTGCTATGACGCCACGAAGGAGCAAAAGACCACGCGCCGCTATCCTTTCAGCGAGGAGGGGCTTGACGCGGTCGTGGAGGAACTGAACAGGATGTAAGACGGATATGTAGGGCAGCCTGCGCGTATGCGGGCTGCTCTTTTGCTATCTTCTGCGCAGGCAGATCCGCTCCGCCAGACCGATCACGGCGTACAGGAGAAGGGCCATGATGCACAGAAGGAGGATGGACATGATGAGCCAGTCGAGCTTGAACGTCTGACTGGCGTAGATGATGAGATATCCCAGTCCTTCCCGGGCTGCCAGGAACTCCCCGATGACCACGCCCACCAGGCAGAGGCCGATGTTGACCTTCATGGTGCTGACAAGGGCCGGGATGGAGCTGGGGATCACGGCCTTAGTCAGAGCCTGGATCCTTGTGCCCCGCAGGGTGCGGATGAGCTTCAGCTTCTCCGGGTCCACGCCGCAGAAGGCGGTGTAGAGGGTGAGGATGCTCCCGAAGACGGCCACGGACATGCCGGCCACGATGATGGTCCTTGTGCGGGCTCCCAGCCAGACGATGAGGAGAGGGGCCAGGGCGGATTTGGGCAGGCTGTTGAGGACCACCATGTAGGGGTCCAGCACCTCCGAGAGGCGCGGGCAAAGCCAGAGGATGACCGCCGCCAGCATGCTGACGGCGGTGACCAGGAGGAAGCTTGTGACTGTCTCCAGGAGCGTCACCCACATATGGCGGAAGATGCTGCCGTCCCGGGCCATACCGGCAAAGCAGAGGGCGATCTTCGAGGGGCTGCTGAAGATGAAGGAGTCGATGATCCCCCTGCCGGCGCAGTACTCCCACAGGGACAGGAAACCGGCCAGGAGGAGGATCCTGGCCGCCAGGACGGCGGCGCGGCGCGCCCTCTGCCGCCGCAGGTAGAGAAGCTGGGCTTTGGATATGCTGCTATTCATTGCTGTTCAGTTCCTTCCAGATGAGATTGAAATAGGTCTTGAATTCCGGCGCGTCCCGCCGCCCAAGAGGTGTGTCCGCCCCGGCGCCGAAGATGAGGGGCACTGTCTGGATGATGGAAGCGGGCCGCGGTCCCAGGATGATGACCCGGTCCGCCAGGGAGACGGCCTCTGAAAGGTCGTGGGTCACCAGGATGGCGGTCTTTTTCTCGCGGCGGATGATCTGCCCGATATCGTCCCCCACCCGCAGGCGGGTCTGGTAGTCCAGGGCGGAGAAGGGCTCGTCGAGGAGCAGAAGGTCCGGTTCCAGGACCAGGGTGCGCACGAGGGCGGCCCGCTGGCGCATGCCGCCGGAGAGCTGGGAGGGCCTGGCGTTCTCAAACTGGGCCAGGCCGTACGTGTCCAGCAGTTCATGGGCTTTCTGCCGGGCCTTCGCGGTGAGCATGTGCTGGACCTCAAGGCCCAGGATCACATTGTTGTAGATGGTGCGCCACTCGAAGAGCTGATCGTGCTGGAGCATGTAGCCGATATTGGTGGCGCTCTCCTTGCTGTCCCGCCCCCGGATCCGGATCTGTCCCGCCGCGGGCTCAAGGAGCCCGCTGATCAGTGACAGGAGCGTGGATTTGCCGCAGCCGGAAGGGCCGACGACAGCCACGAACTCGCCCTCCTTCATGGAAAACGAGATGTCGGCAAGGGCCGGCGTCTCCCCGTCCATTGTGTGATAAGAGTAGGAAATATGTCTCAGTTCTAGGATTTCTTCCATGGGAACCTCCCGGGCCTCGCCGCTGTATATAGGTAGTGTATGCCGGGCAGCGGGATGGCGTGCTTGCATCCGCCGGGGAAATGCCCTATACTAGGTAGCAGGTTGAACGCGGGAGGAGTCATGTCATGAACTACCAGAGAGAGCTGGACCAGCTGCTCGCCAGGCTGGAAGAGGAGGAAAAAGTTCCCAGGCTTCTGCTCCACAGCTGCTGCGCCCCCTGCAGCAGCTATGTGCTGGAGTACTTAAGCGCATATTTTGAGATCACGGTCTTTTACTACAATCCGAATATTTACCCTGAGAGCGAGTACACGAAGCGGATCCTGGAGCAGCAGACGCTGATCGGTGAGATGAAGACGAAGCATCCGGTGTCTTTTGTGGCGGGTGTGTACGAGAAAGAGAAGTTCTACGAGATGGCGGCGGGACTGGAGCATGTCCGGGAGGGGGGAGAGCGCTGCATGCGCTGCTATGAGCTGCGCCTGCGGGAGGCGGCGCGGCTGGCAGAGGAAGGCGGCTACGACTACTTTACCACGACCCTGAGCATCAGTCCCATGAAGAACGCGGCAAAGCTGGGGGAGATCGGGCAGAGGCTGGCGGGGGAATACGGGGTGAAGTACCTCCCCTCGGACTTCAAAAAGAAGAACGGCTACAAGCGGTCCATCGAGCTGTCCAGGATCTACGGCCTGTACAGGCAGGATTACTGCGGCTGCGAATTTTCCCTCCGGGACGCGCAGGCGCGCAGGAAAGATCCGGAAAAACAGGAAAATTAAGCTGTGCTTTTTGAAAAAAGTATGGTACACTATGAAAATGAATAATTATACAATGATACAAAAGAAAGGGGATGACGCGGGATGGCGCAGTTATGGGGCGGCCGTTTCACAAAAGAGACGGATCAGCTTGTATATAATTTCAATGCATCCATTTCCTTTGACAGGAGGCTGTACGCCCAGGATATCAGGGGAAGCATTGCCCATGTGATGATGCTGGCAAAGCAGGGCATCCTCACGGACGCGGATAAAGAGAAGATCATAGAGGGACTGGAGGGCATCCTGTCCGATCTTGAGAAGGGGAAGATTGAGATCCCGGATACTTATGAGGACATCCACAGTTTTGTGGAGGCGGTGCTCACCGAGCGGATCGGGGAGCCCGGCAAGAAACTTCACACGGGGCGCAGCCGGAACGACCAGGTGGCGCTGGATATGAAACTTTATACAAGGGATGAGGTGCACCTCATTGACAACCTTTTAAAGGAGCTGCTGTATGCGGTCCTGACCATCATGGAGGAGGGGCTTGACGTGATCATGCCGGGCTTCACGCACCTGCAGAAGGCCCAGCCCATCACCCTGGCTCACCACATGGGAGCCTACTTTGAGATGTTCAAAAGGGACCACGAGAGGATGCGGGACATTTACTGCAGGATGAACACCTGTCCTCTAGGATCCGGCGCCCTGGCCGGCACCACCTATCCCCTGGACCGGGACTACACGGCCAAGCTGCTCGGATTCGACGGACCGACGCTGAACAGTATGGACGGCGTGTCGGACCGGGATTACCTCATCGAGCTGCTGGCGGCCCTGTCCACGGTGATGATGCATCTGAGCCGGTTCAGTGAGGAGATCATCATCTGGAACTCCAACGAGTACCAGTTCGTGGAGATCGACGATGCCTACAGCACAGGCAGCAGCATCATGCCCCAGAAGAAGAACCCGGACATTGCGGAGCTTGTCCGGGGCAAGACAGGCCGGGTGTACGGCGCGCTCATGTCGCTCCTCACCACCATGAAGGGGATCCCCCTGGCCTACAACAAGGATATGCAGGAGGACAAGGAGCTGAGCTTTGACGCCATCGACACGGCGAAGGGGTGCATCGCCCTCTTTACCGGCATGCTGCGCACCATGCGGTTCAACCGGAAGCGGATGGAGGACAGCGCAAGGCACGGCTTCACCAACGCCACGGACGCGGCCGACTATCTGGTGGGAAAAGGAGTACCGTTCCGCGATGCCCACGGGATCGTGGGGAGACTGGTCCTTCACTGTATTGAAAAAGGGATCGCCCTGGACGATATGACGCTGGAGGAGTACCGGGAGATCTCGCCGGTGTTTGACGAGGACATCTACGACGCCATCGCAGTCGGCAACTGCGTCAACCGGCGTCTGACGACAGGGGCCCCGGGCAGGAAGGCCATGGAGGAAGCGGTCGGCATCTACAAAAAGTATCTGCGGGAATATGCATCTTAGACAGACAGGGAGGAGAAAAAAGACATGGAAAAGAAATTACGAGTTGGGATCTTAGGCGCGACAGGTATGGTGGGGCAGCGGTTCATCGCCCTTCTGGAGGACCATCCCTGGTTTGAGGTGGTGACGGTGGCTGCCAGCCCCCGGTCCGCCGGCAAGACATACGAGGAGGCCGTGGGCGGCCGCTGGAAGATGGATACGCCCATGCCGGAGGGTGTGAAGAACCTGATCGTCCACAATGTAAACGAGGTGGAGGACGTGGCCGCCACCGTAGATTTTGTGTTCAGCGCGGTGGATATGACCAAGGATGAGATCCGGGCCATCGAGGAGGCCTACGCGAAGACGGAGACGCCGGTCGTCTCCAACAACAGCGCCCACCGCTGGACGCCGGACGTTCCCATGGTGGTGCCGGAGATCAACGCGGACCACTTTGAGGTGATCAAAGACCAGAAGAAGCGGCTTGGCACAGAGCGCGGCTTCATCGCGGTCAAGCCGAACTGCTCGATCCAGAGCTACGCCCCCTGCCTGGCTGCGTGGAAGGAGTTTGAGCCTGTGCAGCTTGTGGTGACGACCTACCAGGCAATCTCCGGCGCGGGCAAGACATTTAAGGACTGGCCGGAGATGGTGGGCAATATCATCCCCTACATCGGCGGCGAGGAGGAGAAGAGTGAAAAGGAGCCCCTGCGCGTCCTGGGACATGTGGAGAACGGGCAGATCGTCATGGCGGACGCCCCGAAGATCACCTGCCAGTGCGTGCGCGTGCCGGTCCTCAACGGCCACACGGCTGCCGTGTTCATCAATTTCGCGAAAAAGCCTTCCAGGGAGGAGCTGATCGAGAAGCTGGTGACCTTCAAAGGCTTCCCCCAGGAGGCGGGTCTTCCCAGCGCGCCGAAGCAGTTCATCCAGTATCTGGAGGAGGACAACCGTCCCCAGGTGACGATGGATGTGGACTACGAGCGGGGGATGGGCGTGTCCATCGGACGTCTCCGGGAGGATACGGTCTACGACTACAAGTTCATCGGCCTGTCCCACAACACGGTCCGCGGCGCGGCCGGCGGCGCGGTGCTCTGTGCGGAGGCCCTGACGGCCAAGGGGTATATCCAGGCAAAATAGTGTACACAAAAAGAGCTTCCTTTTGGAAGCTCTTTTCCTGTTACTGGTCCAGGATCTTCCCGTCGATGGAGAGCGTCACCACCTGCCAGGGGATGAATCTGCCGCTGGCCTTAAGCGCCTCCCTTGCCGCGTGCTCGATGCCGCCGCAGCAGGGCACCTCCATGCGGACGATGGTAAGCTCCCGGATGTCGTTCCCGGAAAGGATCTGCGTCAGCTTTTCCGTGTAGTCCACACTGTCCAGCTTGGGGCAGCCGATGAGCGTCACCCTGCCCCGGATGAAATCCTCGTGGAAGCCGGCGTAGGCGTAGGCGGTGCAGTCGGCGGCGATGAGGAGCTTTGCCCCGTCAAAACAGGGCGCGTTCACAGGCGCCAGCTTGATCTGCACCGGCCACTGGCGCAGCTGGGAGGGCCGAAAGAGCGGCTCTGCCTTCTCTGCCGCGGCAGGTCCGGCTTCGGATATGTGCTTTTTAACTGCTTCCGCATCGTAGGCGGCAGCCTCCCGCTCCGTGAAGGAGATGGCGTCTGTGGGGCAGACGGGCAGGCAGTCCCCCAGGCCGTCGCAGTAGTCGTCGCGCAGCAGGCGGGCTTTGCCGTCCACCATGCCGATGGCTCCCTCGTGGCATGCGTCCGCGCACAGACCGCAGCCGATGCATTTTTCTTCGTCAATATGAATGATCTTCCGTATCATGGATGAATTCCTCCTTGCTGTTCTTTTTACAACCAGAGTATAGCACAGGAACAGACCTGTGTCTGTTGCTTTTGCAACGCAAAAGAGACTGGATATATTTCCGGTTTACATGTATAATCTTTAACAGATATATATGAAAGGAAGGGGCGGAAGATGAAGGAAGATATTTTGCAGTACACCCAGAACAGGGAACTGTCCTGGCTGAAGTTTAACCAGCGCGTGCTGGAGGAGGCGCAGGACCCGTCCGTGCCTCTTCTGGAGAGGATGAAGTTTGTCGCGATCTTCACCAGCAATCTGGATGAGTTCTTTATGATCCGGGTGGGAAGCCTTTTTGATATGGCGCAGACAGATCCGAAGGCAGTGGACGCCAGATCCGGCATGACGCCGTCCCAGCAGCTGGACAATATATATGAGGCGGTGGCGCCTCTGTACAAGGAGCGGGACAAGACCTACGCGGAGATCAAGAAGCAGCTCCACCCGTACGGTGTCTGCGGCCTGGATTACAAGGAGCTGGAGCAGAGCGAGAAAAAGTATGTGAAGAAGTATTTTAAGGAGCAGGTGCTCCCCATCCTGTCGCCGCAGATCGTGGATGCGGGCCATCCGTTTCCCCACCTGCTCAACAAGGAGCTGTATGTGACCGCCATGCTGAAGGCGGGCAGCAGGACGATGATGGGGATCGTGCCGGTGCCCAATTTCGTGTCGGACATCCTCTATCTGCCGGGGCATGACATCCGCTACATCCGGATGGAGAAGGTGATCATGGAGCATCTGGATCTGGTGTTCGGCCAGTACGAGGTGTCGGACCGGAACTACATCTGCGTCACCCGGAACGCGGACATCGCGCCGGATGATGAGCTCCTGGAAGTCAACGATGATTTCCGGTACCTGATGAAGCAGACGCTCCACAAGCGCCGCAGGATGGCGGTGGTGCGCCTGGAGATCGCGGAGAAGCTGAACCAGGATATGGAGAAGTATTTCTGCGAGAAATTCAACATCACAAAGAAGCAGATCTTCCGCACCAAGATGCCCATGAAGCTGGACTACATGTTTGCCATCAGCGGGAACCTGCCGGATCCCATGAAGCGCTCCCTGATCTATCCGCCGTTTACGCCCCAGCCGGGCAGGCAGGTGGAGGAGGGCAGCATGATGCGCCAGATCCGCAGGCACGACCTGCTTCTGTTCTACCCCTATGAGAGCATGGATCCCTTCCTGCAGCTGATCAGGGAGGCGGCCTATGATCCCTCTGTCATGACGATCAAGATCACCATCTACCGGCTGGCAAAGAAGGCAAGGCTGGTGGAATACCTGTGCGCCGCCGCGGAGAACGGCAAGGAAGTGACGGTTCTCATCGAGCTTAGGGCCCGGTTTGACGAGCAGAACAACATTGACTGGTCCGAGAGGCTGGAGGATGCCGGCTGCCGCGTCCTCTACGGGTTCGAGGGGTACAAGGTCCATTCCAAGATCTGCCTGATCACCTGCAGGAACCGGAACGAGATCCAGTATATCACGCAGATCGGGACCGGCAACTACAATGAGAAGACGGCCGCCCAGTACACGGATCTCTCGCTGATGACAGCGGACCGGGAGATCGGGGAGGACGCGGCCCTCTTTTTCCAGAATATGTCCATCGGCAATCTGGACGGCGTATACCGCCATCTCATCGTGTCCCCCACCTCCCTGAAGCAGACGGTGCTCCGGCTCATGGATGAGGAGATCCGGAAGGGGGAGAGGGGCCGCATTGTCATGAAGATGAACTCGGTGACGGATGTGGACTTTATCGCCAAAGTGGCGGAGGCGTCCCGGGCCGGCGTGAAGGTGGACCTCAATGTGCGGGGCATCTGCTGCATCCTGCCGGGCATCCCGGGCTATACGGACAATCTGACGGTCACCAGTATCGTGGGCAGATTCCTGGAGCATCCGAGGATCTTCTGCTTCGGCACGGGAGCGGACCAGAAGATCTATATCGGCTCCGCGGACATGATGACGCGCAACACGGAGAAGCGTGTGGAGGTGGCCTGTCCGGTTCTGGACGATGCCCTGAAGCGGCAGATCAGTTACTATATGAAGGTCATGCTGGAGGACAACGTGAAGGCGAGAGTCCTGCAGCCGGACGGCACATATAAGAAAAAGCCGATCACGGAGCACCGGGTCGACGCCCAGGACCGCTTTATGAAGGAGGCCGTCCATGCGGCCAGGAGTGCGGGGACGACCCCGAAGAAGGAGAGTCTGAAAGACAGGATCCTGCGTATGCTGAAGAAGTAGGAATACAAAAAGGACAGGAGAGTATGCAGCATCTATGGGAAAAGCATTATACATAGCAGAGAAGCCGAGCGTGGCCCAGGAGTTTGCGAAGGCGCTCCATCTGCGCGCGGGAAGGCATGACGGCTACCTGGAATCGGACGACGCGGTGGTGACCTGGTGCGTGGGGCACCTTGTCACCATGAGTTATCCGGAGGCCTACGACGAAAAGTACAAGCGGTGGAGTCTGGAGGCTCTGCCGTTTTTACCGGAGGAGTTCAGGTATGAGGTCATCCCGGCCGTGGCGAAGCAGTTTCGGATCGTCTCCTCCCTTCTTCACAGGGAGGACGTGGAGAGGATCTATGTCTGTACCGACTCCGGGCGGGAGGGGGAATATATCTACCGCCTCGTGGAGCAGATGGCGGGCGTGAAGGGCAAGGAGAGACGGCGGGTGTGGATCGATTCCCAGACGGAGGAGGAGATCCTGCGCGGCATCCGGGAGGCGAAGGATCTGTCGGCCTACGACAACCTGTCAGCCTCCGCCTATCTGCGGGCCAAGGAAGATTACCTGATGGGGATCAATTTCTCCCGCCTTCTCACGCTGAAGTACGGGAACAGCATCTCCGGATACCTGAAGACAAAGTACGCGGTCATTTCCGTGGGCCGGGTGATGACCTGCGTGCAGGGTATGGTGGTGCGCCGGGAGCGGGAGATCCGGGAGTTTGTGGAGACGCCGTTTTACCGGGTCGTCGCCTGCATACAGGCAGAAGCCCCGGAGGGGGCGGCCGCCTTCGAGGGGGAGTGGCGCGCGGCGCCGGAGTCCCGGTATTTCGCCTCCCCGCATTTATACAAGGAGAATGGGTTTAAAGAGGAGGAAAAGGCCCGGGAGCTGATCCGGTACCTGAAAGAGGAGACGCCGGAGCTGACCTGCCGGATCCTCTCCGTCGAGAAGAAGAAGGAGAAGAAGAACCCGCCCCTCCTCTATAATCTGGCGGAGCTGCAGAACGAGTGCTCCAGGAGGTTCAAGATCAGCCCGGATGAGACGCTGCGCATCGTGCAGGAGCTCTACGAGAAAAAGCTGGTCACCTACCCGAGGACTGACGCCAGGGTCCTCTCCACCGCGGTGGCAAAGGAGATCCACAAGAACTTAAACGGGCTGATGAAGTATGAGCCGGCCGTCCCGTACCTGCAGGAGATCGCGGCCATGGGAAGCCACAAGGGGCTGGCCAGGACGAGGTACGTCAATGACAAGCAGATCACGGACCACTATGCCATCATCCCGACCGGCCAGGGGCTTTTGGCATTAAATAGTGTGGCGCACACGGCGAAATCGGTGTATGATATAATCGTGCGCAGATTTCTGAGTATTTTTTACCCGGCAGCCGTATACCAGAAAGTGTCTGTCACCGCAGGCATGAAGACAGAGCAGTTTTTTGCGGGCCTGCGGGTGCTCGCCGAGGAGGGGTACCTGAAAGTGGCCGGCGTCCCGGAACAGAAGAAGGAGGAGCCGGCGGGGCTTATGGAGGCGGTCGCAGGGCTGAAGAAAGGGATGACGCTCCCTGTGTCCGCCCTGGAGATCCGGGAGGGGAAAACATCCCCGCCCAAGCGGTACAGTTCCGGCTCCCTCATCCTTGCCATGGAGAACGCGGGACAGCTCATCGAGGACGAGGAGCTGCGGGAGCAGATCAAGGGCTGCGGCATCGGCACCAGCGCCACCAGGGGCGAGATCCTGAAAAAGCTGTTCAACAACAAGTATCTAGCCCTCAACAAGAAGACTCAGATCGTCACGCCCACCCTGCAGGGGGAGATGATCTACGATGTGGTGGACCATTCCATCCGCTCCCTTTTGAACCCGGAGCTCACAGCAAGCTGGGAGAAGGGGCTTGGGTACGTGGCGGACGGGCAGATCACCTCAGATGAGTACATGGAGAAGCTGGAGCATTTCATACGGGCAAGGACCAGCGGCGTGCTGGGCCTCAACAACCAGTATCAGCTAAGGAGCTGCTATGATAAAGCGGCAGCTTTCTATAAAACCAAATCAAAAAATAAAAAGCCGGAAGGCGGAAATGGAGTGAAGAAAAAATGAAAGAACTGACGATCCGGGAACTCTACACACTGGATGAGACGATCGCAAAGGATCTCTTTGAGGGGCTGACCTACCCGTGGGAGGCGCTCCCGAAGATTAAGGATTTTATCCTGAAGCTGGGCGAGACGCTGCCGGAAGAGGAATATGAAAAGGTGGGGGAGGATGTGTGGATCGCCAGGTCTGCCACCGTATTCCCGTCCGCCTACATCCACGGGCCGGCTATCATCGGTAAAAATGCAGAGGTGCGCCACTGCGCCTTTATCCGCGGCAATGCCATCGTGGGGGAGGGAGCCGTGGTGGGCAATTCCACAGAGCTCAAAAACGTGGTCCTTTTTAACAAGGTGCAGGTGCCCCACTACAACTACGTGGGCGATTCCATCCTGGGATACAAGGCGCACATGGGCGCAGGTTCCATCACATCCAATGTGAAATCCGACAAAAAGCTGGTTGTTGTCAAGACGCTGGAGGAGAACATGGAGACAGGCCTTAAAAAGTTCGGCGCCATGCTGGGCGACGAGGTGGAAGTCGGATGCGGCACGGTGCTCAATCCGGGCAGCGTGGTGGGAAGCCACACGAACATTTACCCCCTTTCCTCTGTCAGAGGGTATGTGCCGGCGGACAGCATTTACAAGCGGCAGGGAGAGGTCGTAAAGAAGCAGTAAGCGCAGAGGGCGTATTGCAAACATCCCCGGAACTTGGTATGATTAGGGGGAAGCGGGCCAGGGCCTGTACGAAAGAATTTTGGAGGTACCAGAATGAGAGTTGCGATCATTACAGCCAATACGGCAGTTTACAGAGAAAAAGAGGAGGACGCTGCGGGAAAGGTGATCCGGAAGCTGATCGAGCAGGAGGGGCATACGATCGTCTTCCAGAAGGCGCTCCCCTGTGACAGGACCGTCCTTTCCACGGTGATGCAGCGGATGGCGGACGGGCATCTGACGGATCTGATCCTGACGACAGGAGGAGCCGGGTGCAATGCGGGAGACATCACGCCGGAGGCCACCATGGATGTGGTGGAGCGGCCGGTGCCCGGTATTCCCGAGGCGATGCGGGCGCACACGATGAAGCTGACAAAGCGGTCCATGCTTAACCGGAGCGCCGCCGGCATCCGGGGAGACGTCCTCATTGTCAACCTGCCGGGCAAAGCCGGTGCGGTGAAGCAGTGCCTGGAGTATCTGCTGCCTGAGATCACCCATGCAGTGGAAGTGATCCAGAAGGCGCCCAGACAGTAGGAGCGGTATCGCATCTGCTATGAAGATCACGTATATACAGCACAGCGGGTTTGCCGTGGAGCTGGATGACAGGGTGCTGATCTTTGATTATTACCGGGGAGCGCTCCCGGAATTTGACCGCGAAAAGGAGGTGTGGGTGTTCGCAAGCCACGCCCACTACGATCATTTTCAGCCGTGCATCTTTGCATGGGCGGAGCGTTTTCCCCGCATTTTCTATGTCCTTTCCAGTGATATCCGCATCCCGGAGCGGGATGTCTTCCGGATGCGGCCGGGGCAGCAGATCTGCGCCGGGACGGACGGGGGCCGGATCCGGGTGGAGGCGCTTCGCTCCACAGACGAGGGGGTGGCTTTCCTCGTGCGGACAAAGGAGCGGACCATATATCACGCAGGCGACCTGAACTGGTGGCACTGGGAGGAGGAGTCAGACCGGTACAACGCCCTGATGGAGAAGGCCTATAAGAAGGAGATCGGAAAGCTGGCCGGCGTGCATATAGACGCGGCTTTTGTCCCGGTGGATCCAAGACTTGGGGCGCAGTACCACTGGGGACTGGACTGGTTTATGCGTCAGACGGACACGGATCTTGTGTTCCCCATGCACATGCAGGGACGGTATGATCTCTATGACCGGCTGATGGAGGAGCCAGTGGCAGCCGGCTACCGCGGTAAGATAGCGCACATCACCGGGGAAGGGCAGGTGTTTGCGGTCTGAGCGCCGCAGCAGACAGGAGACAGTTTTTATGCAGGTAAAGATCTATACAGACGGGGCGGCGAGAGGCAATCCGGACGGGCCGGGCGGCTACGGGGCCGTCCTTGAATATGTGGACACAAAGGGGCAGCTCCACACAAAGGAGTTGTCCTGCGGATACAGGAAAACGACCAACAACCGGATGGAGCTGATGGCTGTCATCGCCGCGCTGGAGGCGCTGAACAGGCCGTGCAGCGTGGAAGTCTATTCCGATTCCAAATATGTGGTGGACGCCTTCAACCAGAACTGGATCGGAGGCTGGATCCGCAAGGGGTGGAAGAGAGGAAAGAACGAGCCGGTGAAGAATGTGGACCTCTGGCAGCGGCTCCTGCAGGCAAAGGAACCCCATCAGGTCCGGTTTATCTGGGTGAAGGGCCACGACGGGCATCCCCAGAACGAGCGGTGCGACGAGCTGGCAACATCAGCGGCCGACGGGGATGATCTCATCGAGGATGCAGGGCTTGCGCAGGGATAGAAAGTGTGGTACAATCAGTCACCGTGAGACCAGGTATGACAGGTGATCGCGGCTGCAGACGCCGAAAGGCAGCAGGTGAGGAAAGTCCGGGCTTCACAGGGCAGGATGCCGGATAACGTCCGGTGGAGGCGACTCCAAGGCCAGTGCAACAGAAATGTACCGCCGGGGATCTCCCCGGTAAGGGTGGAAAGGCAGTGTAAGAGACTACCGCCCTCCTGGTAACAGGAGGGGCACATGTAAACCCCATCCGAAGCAAGACCGGATAGAGACAATGCGGCGGCCCGCCGCGTCTCAGGTTGGTCGCTCGAGCCTGCCGGCGACGGCAGGCCTAGATAGATGATCACCCAACGACATAACCCGGCTTATCGTCATGCCTGGTTTTGTTTAATTCCGGACGTAACACTTTTAAAAAGTGTTACGTCCGGAATTAATATAACTGGTGTGTAATTGTGTATGTTTATGCGAAAAAAGACTGTATTTGCAGTCTTTTTTTTGTTAGGCCAAGGGCCTGTTTTCTGGCCTGGAGTTTTTCGGGTTCCGAAAAATGGAGGGGCAGAAAACCAAAAAACCACTTGCTATGCAAGTGGATAAGGATGCTTCAGCTTACAGAAAAACCTCCAATGTTATAATTAATGCAGGTTCGCCAACCGCATTAAAAACAAAGGAGGTATCCATATGGATAGTAATAGTTTATCACATACCCGATGGAATTGTAAGTATCATATAGTTTTTGCACCGAAGTATAGAAGAAAAGTAGCATATGGAAAAATAAAACAGGATATAGCCAATATCCTAAGTATGTTATGCAAGAGGAAAGGTGTAAAAATCATAGAAGCAGAGATATGTCCAGATCACGTTCATATGCTGATAGAAATTCCGCCAAGCATGAGTGTATCGTATTTTATAGGGTATCTGAAAGGGAAAAGTACACTAATGATATTCGAACGGCATGCCAATTTGAAATACAAATATGGGAACCGACATTTCTGGTGTAGAGGATACTACGTAGATACGGTAGGGAAAAATGCGAAGAAAATAGAGGAATATATAGCCAATCAGCTACAGGAAGATCTGGAATACGATCAAATGACACTGAAAGAGTATATAGACCCGTTCACGGGTGAGCCAGTAAAGCAAAACAGATAAGGAGAGCCCTTTAGGGCTCAAGTAAGGAAATGATGTTGCGATTGGCGAACCAAATCGATGAGTCTTTAGACTCCAGTGCCGGTAAAAGACCCTTATAGGGTCAAAGCAAGCCACCGGCTAAGCCGGTGGTCTTGACTTGCATAAAAGAACTGTCATGGTGCAGATTGCACAAAATCGGGGTGAGGAATATGGTAGAGGTGTCAATTGACAAAAAAATAACGATAAGATATATTAAAATCAATAGTTAGACTATAGTTCAAACGATAGTTTATAGTGCGCGTGTGGAAACAGCGGGGTGAGTGAATGTGATGAAGAATAT
Organism: Mordavella massiliensis; assembly: GCF_016901695.1. Lineage (GTDB taxonomy): Bacteria > Bacillota > Clostridia > Lachnospirales > Lachnospiraceae > Claveliimonas > Claveliimonas massiliensis_A. The sequence goes on from NZ_JACJKS010000002.1 coordinate 20,783, forward strand.
AACAAACATACAGAAGTTTTCTGTTCATGATGGCGATGGGATACGTACAACCGTGTTTTTTAAAGGATGTCCCCTGAAGTGCGAGTGGTGTCATAATCCGGAGACTCAGAGATTTGAAAAAGAGATGCAGGTAGACCGTGAAAAATGTACCGGCTGCGGGACCTGTCAGGCGGTCTGCCCGTCAGGCGCGCTCCATATAGAGGACGGCCAGCCTGTTCTGGACACGGGCGCATGCGTGCTCTGCGGGAAATGCGTGAATTTCTGTCCGGCAGGGGTCCGGGAGATCGTGGGGCAGGAGTATTCAGTCAAAGAACTGAGCCGGGAACTGATGAAGGACCAGATGTTCTATGAGGAGTCCGGCGGCGGGGTGACTTTTTCCGGCGGCGAAGTGATGGCTATGGATATGGAATTTATCCTTGCTGCGGCCAGAGAACTGAAGAAGCAGGATGTGACACTCACGATAGACACATGCGGCTACGTGCCTTACGAGCGGTTTCAGGAGCTCCTCCCCTATGTGGACACCTTTCTCTATGATGTGAAGGTGATGGACCCGGAGCTTCACAAGAAATACATCGGGACAGACAACCGGCTGATCCTTGAGAATCTGGTCCGCCTTGCGCGGGACGGGGCAAGGATCTACATCCGGATCCCCACGGTGAAGGAAGTCAACGGAAACGCCGGGAATATGCGGGAAACCATCGCGTTTCTCCAGGAGCATGATATCCATCCGGCACAGATCAACCTGCTGCCCTACCACGATACAGGGAGCGGGAAGTATCGCAAGCTGGATATGGAATATAAAGGCACAGACCTGCACGCGCCGGACAGAGAAGAGATGGAGGCGCTTGCCGCTCTTTTCGTGGAGGCAGGTTTCAAAAACACCAAAATAGGAGGGTAAAAAGATGGCAAAACTGCGGGGCATGAATGAAAGGATCCAGAAGCTCAGAGAGATCAGCGTGAACACACCTGTTCATATTGATCTGGAGAGGGCGAAGATCGAGACAGACTTCTACAAAGCGAACGATGGGAAATATTCCATTCCGGTCATGAGGGCCATGACGCTGAAAGAATATTTTTCAAAAAAGACATTGTATCTCGGAGACGGGGAGCTGATCGTCGGTGAGAAGGGAAAAGATCCCCAGGCTTCCCCCACATTCCCGGAGCTGTGCTGCCACAGTGAGGAGGACATGATCGTCATGAGCGAGAGGGAACTGGTGTCTTTCAAGACGACAGAGGAGGACCGGAAGCTCCAGAGAGAAGAGATCATCCCCTACTGGACCGGGCGCAGCATGCGTGAAAAGCTTCTTTCCCGGATGACCCAGGAGTGGCATGACTGTTACGAGGCCGGCATGTTTACCGAGTTCATGGAACAGAGAGGACCGGGCCACACATGCGGCGGCGAGCAGGTGTTTACGACCGGATACATGGAGTACAAAGAGAAGATCAAAAAGACCATGGACGCCCTGGACTACATGAACGATCCGGACGCTGTCGATAAATGCGAGGAGCTCAAAGCCATGGATATCGCCTGCGATGCGGTGATCATCCTGGGCGAGCGCTATCACAAACTGGCCCTTGAGATGGCGGAAAAGGAGACAGATGAGACGAGGAAGGCCGAGCTTTTGCAGATTGCTGCGAACCTGGAAGTAGTTCCGGCCCACAAGCCTCAGACATACTGGCAGGCGATCCAGCTCTACTGGTTTACCCACCTTGCGGTCACCACAGAGCTCAATCCATGGGATGCTTTCAGTCCGGGCAGACTGGACCAGCATCTGTATCCGTACTATGAAAGAGATGTGGAGGCGGGCATCCTGGACGATGAGAAAGCCCTTGAGCTGCTGGAGTGCCTGTGGGTGAAATTCTACAACCAGCCGGCGCCCGTAAAGGTTGGCATCACGCTGAAGGAGAGCGCCACCTACACGGATTTTGCGAACATCAATACAGGCGGCGTGACGCCGGACGGGCGCAACGGAGTCAACAATGTCAGCTATCTGATCCTGGACTGCATGGATGAGATGAAGCTGGTACAGCCAAACTCAAACGTGACCATCAGCAAGAAGACGCCCGCCAAATTCCTGAAGAGAGCCTGTGAGATTTCAAGAAAAGGCTGGGGGCAGCCTGCATTTTACAATACAGAAGCCCAGATCATGGAGCTTGTCAATGCGGGGAAGAAGCTGGAGGACGCCCGCCGCGGCGGCTCATCCGGCTGTGTGGAGACAGGCGCATGGGGAAGCGAGGCCTATATCCTGACCGGCTACCTGAATATCCCAAAGGTATTCCAGCTCACACTGTTTAACGGATTCGACCAGTACAGCGGAAAGCAGATCGGCCTGAAACTTGGCTATGCGAAAGACTTTAAGACTTATGACGAGCTCTGGACAGCCTTTAAGAAGCAGCTGGAGCACATTGTGGACGTGAAGATCCGCGGCAACAATGTGATCGAGGAGCTGTACGCCCGGGAGATGCCGGCTCCCTGCCTGTCCGTCGTGACAAACGACTGTATCTCCAACGCAAAGGACTACAACGCGGGAGGCGCAAGATACAACACGAACTACATCCAGGGTGTGGGGATCGGCACCGTGACTGACTGTCTCGCAGCTGTGAAATACAATGTCTACGACAAGAAAAACTTTACCATGGAAGAGCTGATCGAGGCCATGGAGCATGACTATGAAGGATATGATTCCATTTACCGCATGGTACATGACAGAACGCCCAAATACGGCAATGACGACGACTATGCTGACAGCATCATGCAGGATGTGTTTGAACTTTACAGAAGCACCATCACGGGACGCCCGAACATGAAGGGCGGAAAGTATGGCGTGGATATGCTGCCTACCACATGTCATGTGTACTTCGGCGATGTGATCCTGGCCACACCGAACGGAAGAAAGGCTCACAAGCCGGTGTCAGAAGGTATTTCCCCGGAGAAATCCGCAGACACGAACGGCCCCACAGCCGTGATCAAGTCCTGTTCCAAGATGGATCACCTGGCAACTGCCGGCACACTCCTGAACCAGAAGTTTACGCCGGATGTGGTGGCAGGCGAGGAGGGGCTGAACAATATGTCCAGCCTGATCCGTTCCTACTTTGCCATGGACGGGCATCATATCCAGTTTAACGTTGTGGACCGCCAGACTTTGATCAATGCCCAGAAGCATCCGGACGACTACAAGGATCTGATCGTCCGCGTAGCAGGGTACAGTGACTTCTTCCGCAACCTGGACAAACCGCTTCAGGACGAGATCATCAACCGGACAGAGCAGTCTTTCAATTAAGGAGGAGAAGATGATGAAACTTGGATTTATCGGGACAGGGAACATGGCTGCAGCCATGATGGGCGGCATCATCAAAAACAGGATCGCCGCGCCGGAGGAGATCATCGGATCCGACCCCTTTGCGCCCGGCCGGGAGAGAGTAAAAGAAAAGTACGGTATCCGGGTGACCGGGGACAACAGGGAAGTTGTGAGAGATGCCGATGTTGTCATTCTCTCTGTGAAACCGCAGTTCTATGCGGATGTGATCGCCGGGATCCGGGACGATGTGACGGACAGCCATCTCATCATCACCATCGCGCCAGGCAAGACGCTGGCCTGGCTGGAGGAGCAGTTTGGGAAACCGGTGAAGATCGTGCGCACCATGCCGAATACGCCGGCCATGGTGGGAGAGGGCATGACCGGAGCCTGCAGAAATGCCTGTGTGACGGACGGGGAGATGGAGAAGGCGCTGGCCATCTTAAATGGATTTGGGAAGGCGGAAGTGATCCCGGAGCGCATGATGGATGCGGTTGTGGCTGTCAGCGGCAGTTCCCCGGCCTATGTCTTCATGCTGATCGAGGCCATGGCGGACGCGGCTGTATCCGGCGGCATGCCCCGCAGTCAGGCATATAAATTCGCCGCCCAGGCAGTGCTCGGGAGTGCGAAGATGGTGCTTGAGACCGGAAAACATCCGGGGGAGCTCAAAGACATGGTATGCTCCCCGGCCGGGACAACCATAGAGGCTGTCCGGGTACTGGAGGAAAGAGGCTTCCGAAGCGCCATTTTCGAGGCCATGAAAGCGTGCGAGGAGATATCAAAGAGCCTGTAAAAAGAAAACAGATGACATGCGGGACAGAGGTTTTCATTTTCCTCTGTCCCGTTTTGTGTTAAAATGGAGAAAGTATAGTAAGGAAAAAAGGTGGAAGGGACGGGACTATGGAGAAGACAGAGGAAAAGAGAAGCGTGAAGAGCAGGATCATCGCAGCTGCCTGGGAACTGTTCCGGGACAAGGGATTTGCAGGGACGACGGTGGATGATATCATAGAAAAGTCCGGCACGTCCAAGGGATCCTTTTACTACTACTTCAGCGCTAAAGACGAGCTTTTGAATACTTTGGCGGATATGCTGGACGACTACTACGGGGAGCTGGAGAAGAAACTGGACCCCGGCACGGACTGTTTTGAGAAGCTTCTTTACCTGAACCGGGAAATGCACGACATGATGGAGAAGAATGTCAGCATGGAACTTTTGGCCTCCCTCTACTCCACCCAGCTGGCAGCGCAGGGTGCGAGCCGGCTTCTCAACGAGAACCGCAAGTACTACAAGCTGCTGTCCGGGATCGTGGAGGAAGGGCAGAAGCGGGGGGAGATCCGCGCAGATGTGCCGATCCGCGCGGTTGTAAAGTATTACTCCATGTGCGAGAGGGCGCTCGTGACGGAATGGTGTCTCGGAAAAGGGAGCGATTCGCTGGGAGAGTACAGCAGGGAGTACTTTCCTGTGATGATGGAGCATTTCAGGGGCAGGAAATAAAAAGGGGACAGAAGCAGCTTTTGCCGCGTCTGTCCCTCTTTTGTCTGAAGGCCTCCTATCTTGGCCTTCTCTCGTACTTCTCCTCGCAGTACATGCAGCGGTACACCTCGTTCTCCGGGTCGGTGAGCACGAACACGTGGTCCAGCTCCTGTTCGACGGAGGTGATGCACCGGGGATTCTTGCATTTGATGACGTTCCTGATCTTCCTGGGAAGATGGAGCGTCTTTTTCTCGATGATCTCCTCATCCTTGATGATATTGATGGTGATGTTGTGATCGATAAAGCCGAGGATGTCGAGATCGATGAAATCGATGGGGCACTCGATCTTCATGATATCCTTCTTCCCCATCTTGTTGCTTCTTGCATTTTTGATGATGGCTACGCAGCAGTCAAGCTGATCCAGGTGAAGATATTTGTAGATATCCATGCTGCGGCCGGCCTGGATGTGATCCAGCACAAAGCCCTCGGCGATGCGCCCGACGTTCAGTCTGTTTTCAACCATGTCCTTCCCCTCCTATACTTCGATCTCAAGCAGTGTCAAAATGAGCGCCATGCGTACATAGACGCCGTACTGCATCTGTTTAAAGTAAGCTGCCCGCGGGTCGTCGTCCACCTCCGTGGAGATCTCGTTGACGCGCGGCAGGGGATGGAGCACATACATGTCATCCTTGGCCAGCTTCATCTTCTTTGCATCCAGGATATAGAAATCCTTCATCCGCACATAGTCTTCCTCATTGAAGAAACGCTCCTTCTGTACCCGTGTCATGTAGAGGAGGTCCAGATCCGGAAGCGCATCCTCCAGCCGCACCACTTCCTCGTAGGGCACGTGGTTCTTCTCCAGGACATCATGCCGGATGTAGCCGGGAAGCCGCAGCTCCTCCGGGGAGATGAGCACGAACTTCATGCCCGGATAGCGGACGAGCGCATTGATGAGGGAGTGGACCGTGCGCCCGAACTTCAGATCGCCGCACAGGCCGATGGTCATGTTGCCCAGATGCCCTTTCAGTGAGCGGATCGTCATCAGATCTGTCAGGGTCTGGGTCGGGTGCTGGTGTCCCCCGTCGCCGGCGTTGATGACCGGGATGGAAGAGTGCTGGCAGGCCACCATGGGGGCGCCTTCCTTTGGATGGCGCATGGCGCAGATGTCCGCGTAGCAGGAGATGGTGCGGATCGTATCTGATACGCTCTCCCCTTTTGCCGCGGAACTGGATTCTGCGGAAGAGAAGCCCATGATGCTGCCCCCGAGGTTCAGCATGGCTGCCTCGTGGCTGAGGCGCGTCCGGGTGCTGGGCTCATAGAAGAGGGTGGCCAGCTTCTTCCCGTCGCAGGCGTGGGCGTACTTCTTCGGGTTCGCCTCGATGTCTGACGCCAGGTCAAGGAGCTTGTCCAGCTCTTCCACGGAAAAATCAAGTGGACTCATTAAATGTCTCATAAAAACCTCCATAACAGCGTAAATGATGCATCCTGCCGGAAGCGTTTCAAAGATCGGTGCATTCCGGCGCTATGTACATCATATAATAAATATCCTTCTTTTTCAATGTCTGCCGTGGATTTTGAAGGGGAGATGTATTATAATACCTTTTGATATGTGCAAAAAGGAGAAAGAGCTAAATGGAAGAATTAGAGAGACTGCGGGAGGATCTGGCCGGGATAGACGACCAGATCGCCGAACTATATAAGAAGCGGGTCGGGATCTGCGAGAAGATCGGCGATGTGAAGATTGAAGCCGGAAGAAAAGTGTTTGACAAAAAGCGGGAGAAGGATCAGCTCGCGCGGGTGACAAGGAATGTGGATGACGCCTTCCTGAAGCTGGGGCTGACGGAGCTCTTTGAGCAGCTCATGTCGCAGAGCAGGAAGATGCAGTACCAGATGCTGACAAAGAGAGGCGCCCTGGGACGCCTGCCGTTCATCGGCGTGGACAGGCTTGACTACGAGCATTCCCGGATCGTGTTTCAGGGAACGGACGGGGCCTATTCCCAGGCGGCCATGCACGCGTATTTCGGGAAAGATGTAAACAGTTTCCACGTGCGGACATTCCGGGACGCCATGGAGGCCATCGAGGAGGGCTCGGCGGACTTCGCCGTCCTTCCTATTGAGAATTCATCGGCCGGCGTGGTGAGCGAGGTCTACGACCTGCTGGTGGAATTTGAAAACTACATCGTGGGCGAGATCATCCTGCCCATCGACCATGCCCTTGCCGGCGTGGAGGGTTCCTCGCTGGAGACGATCCGGACCGTCTACTCCCATCCCCAGGCGCTGATGCAGAGCGCGAAATACCTGGATGACCAGCCTGGCTGGCAGCGGATCAGTGTGACCAACACGGCAGTGGCGGCCAAGAAGGTGCTGGAGGACGGGGACATCACCCAGGCGGCCATCTGCAGCGAGCACGCGGCTGCCATCTACGGACTGAAAGTGCTGGACCGCAAGATCAACTACAACGACAACAATTCCACCCGGTTCATCATTGTGACGAACCAGAAGATCTTCCTGCGGGACGCAAAGAAGATCAGCATCTGCTTTGAGGTGGATCACTCCAGCGGATCTTTGTACCATCTGCTGGCGCATTTTACATACAACAACCTGAACATGACGAAGATCGAGTCCCGCCCCGTGGAGGGGAGGACGTGGGAGTACAGGTTCTTCGTCGACTTTGAGGGCAACATGGGCGAGGGCGCGGTTAAGAACGCCATCCGGGGTCTCAGGGAGGAGTCAAAGAGCCTCAAGATCCTCGGGAACTACTGACAGGAGGAATGACAGATGCGTATACATGAACTGATCATCTACAAACATATGGATGAAGAGCAGATCCTGCAGGATATGACATTCCTGATGGAAAACTACAACAGCGACTACTACAATGCACAGGACATGAAAAGCCTTCTGTTCGACTGCGTCAACGGGATCCTGGAGCTGTGCGTGGACCACGGGTTCGAGGGAAATCTCTGGCACGACTACCTGACCTTCCTGCTGGCGGAAAACGAGAATGCCTACAGCACGTCCTGCGAGATCATCGGCGAGATCGAAGGCGGGATCAACCGCATCGCCCTCCACGACTTTGAGATATTCAAGGAACTGTTTGACTATGATTTTACAGATATGGAGAGAACGCTCGGCGTGGACTGCGTCTCCATGATCCTTGACTATACCGGATCCGGCACCCACGGGTGCGTGTTCAACCGCCGCATCCGGGACCGGATCTGCGCGCTTGCGAAGGCGCTGGCAGCCACGGAGGACGGGGAGGCGTTTAAAAAGACGGTGACCCAGTTCTACAAGGAGTTCGGCGTAGGGAAATTCGGCCTTCACAAGGCCTTCCGCATCGCCCACGACGAGGCGGGCGTCCGCATCGAGCCCATCACGAAGATCGCGCACGTGCAGCTGGATGAACTGGTGGGATATGAGAGCGCGAAAAAGAAACTCATCGACAACACGGAGGCGTTTGTGAAGGGGCGCAGGGCCAACAACTGCCTGCTCTTCGGCGATGCGGGGACCGGGAAATCCTCCTCCATCAAGGCCATCCTCAACCGGTACTATGACCAGGGCCTTCGGATGATCGAAGTGTACAAGCATCAGTTCCAGGATCTCAACGACGTGATCGGGCAGATCAAGAACCGGAACTACAAGTTCATCATCTACATGGACGATCTCTCCTTTGAGGAGTTCGAGATCGAGTACAAGTACCTGAAGGCAGTGATCGAGGGCGGACTGGAGCGCAAGCCGGACAATGTGCTCATCTACGCCACCTCCAACCGGCGCCATCTCATCCGGGAGAGCTTCCGGGACAAAGAGGAGAGGGACGAGGAGCTGCACACCAACGACACGGTGCAGGAAAAACTCTCCCTGGTGGCCCGCTTCGGCGTGACGATCTACTTCGGGAAGCCGGCCAAGAAGGAGTTCCAGGAGATCGTCCGGCAGCTTGCAAAGAGAAACGGCATAGAGATGGACGAGGAGAGGCTCCTTCTGGAGGCAAATCGCTGGGAGCTGAGCCACGGCGGCATGTCCGGGCGGACGGCCCAGCAGTTTATCGACTACCTGCTTGGGATGGAATAAAAAAAGAGGGGACGGACCCCTCTTTTATTTTACCTCCCTGATCCCGCTGATATCCGGAACGATGACAAGGGAGTAATTGGTGTGATAGATGACAAAGCCGGGCCTGCCGCCGCTCGGCTTTTTTACATGCTTCTTTTCTATATAATCCACTTCCACCTTGTCGTTCCCCCTGCTCCTGGAGTAGTAGGCGGCCAGCCGGCCGGCCTCTTCAAAGGTGGTGTCCGGCAGTTCGTCCCCGCCGGATTTCACGATGACATGGGAGCCGGGCACCTTCTTTGCGTGGAACCACCAGTCGTTCCCGGAAGCGAAGCGGAACGTGAGCTCCTCGTTCTGCAGGTTGTTTTTGCCCACGTACATGTGGTAGCCGTCGCTGGAGATGTAGTGGAAGGGGCGGCTTGTGATGCGCACCTTCTGCTTTGTGTTCCTGCGGCGGATGTAGCCGGCCTGGGTCAGCTCCTCCTTGATCTCCAGCAGGTCGTCCTCGCCCTGCGCGATATCCAGCGCATTGCTGATGGACTCCAGGTAGGCGATGTCGTCCCGCGTCTCGCAGATGAGTTCGCTCAGGGCCTCGAAGGTCCGCTTCTGCTTGTTGTACTTTGCAAAATAGCGCTGGGCGTTCTCGGCCGGCGTCATGTGCTCGTCCAGGGGGATCGTCACCTCCCCGCCCGTGTAGTAGTTGAGGGCTGTGAGCTGCTTTGCGCCGGGCTCCAGACCGTACCCGTATGTGTGGATGAGCTCCCCGTACACCTTGTACTTGTCGCGCCCTTCCGTATCTTTAAGCTGCCGGGCCTGGAGGTCGTACTTTTTCCGGTTCCGCTCCAGGGCGGTCTGGACGACATGCCGCAGGTCTGCGGACTTCTGCCGGATGCGGGTCAGCGCCTCCCGGGAGGAGTAGTAGGTGCGGATCACCTGGGAGATGGAGGAAAACTCTTTCCTTGTGCAGTTGGAAAAGTGGCTCAGGGGCAGGGCGGAAAACTCCCGGGGCTTTTCCCCTTCATAGTAGATGGCGGGGGAGAAGCAGCCCACGCAGACAGGCTCCAGGTAGTAGCTGAACTGCCGGTACAGGTGGGTCAGCATATCGTCTGACAGGTCCCCCGCCGTCATGCGGGACTCAAGGCCCGCCAGATAGCAGATCTCCTCGGCCGCCACGGGACTGATGCCGGTGAAGCCGGTGTAGACCGCCTTGGAGAGGGGGCCGCCCCGCTGGCGCACTGCGCTGATAAACTCCTCCCGGGTCACGTGCAGGGGATCCAGTTTGTGCATGGTGTCCGGGATAAAATAGTCCCGCCCGGGAAGCACCTCCCGCACGGAGCTTGTCTGGGCGGAAATATGCTTGATGCTGTCGATGATCCGGCCACTGTCATCGCAGAAGATGATGTTGCTGTGCTTGCCCATGAGCTCCACCACAAGCGTCTTCCGGCACAGGTCGCCCATCTCGTCCAGGTGCTCGATGTCAAAGCGGATGATGCGCTCCAGCTTCGGCTGGGTGATGCGGGCGATCCGGCCGCTCCCGATGTGCTTGCGCAGCAGCATGCAGAAACCGGGCGCCTGCATGGGGCTGGGTTTGTTCTCTTCCGTCAGATAGAGAAGGGGGAGGGAGGCGCTGGCTGAGATGACAAGCCGCCTCTGCCCGGCCGGCGTCTTTACAGTCAGGAGAAGTTCGTCCGCCTCCGGCTGTGCGATCTTGCTGATCCTGCCGTCCTTTAATTCCTCTGTGAGCTCCCTTGCGAGGGCCGCTACAGTGATTCCGTCAAAAGCCATAATATACAGTCCTTTCTTCGTGCTCTGGGCCCTATTGTATCATAGAAAGAATACTTTGCAAAGTTGACGGTGGAAGGGAAATGAATTATAATAAGTCAGTATCAAAATTCGAAAAAGAGGTTGTCAGACATGATCAAGAGCATGACGGGCTTTGGAAGATGCGAACTCGCGGACGGGGAGCGGAAATTCACGGTGGAGATGAAGGGCGTGAACCACCGCTATCTGGATGTGAACATCCGCATGCCGAAGAAGCTCAATTTTTTTGAGACGTCCATCCGGGGACTGCTGAAGCAGTATGTCTCCAGGGGCAAGGTGGATATATTTATCAGCTATGAAGATCTGTCGGAGGGACAGGCGGTGCTCAAGTACAACGCGGCGCTGGCTGGGGAGTACATGGAGCGGCTCAGACAGATGGAAGAGCAGTTCGGGCTGGAGAACGACATCCGCGTCTCCACTCTGTCCAGATATCCGGAAGTCCTCACCATGGAGGAGCAGGCGATCGACGAGGAGGAGATCTGGAACGGGCTGAAGAAAGCGATGGAGGGCGCCCTCACACAGTTCGTGGAGACACGCACCCTGGAGGGGGAGAACTTAAGACGGGACATCATCGACAAGCTGGACGGCATGGCGCAGCTTGTATCCTACATAGAGGAGCGCGCGCCCCGGATCATTGCCGAGTACCGGCAGAAGCTGGAGGAGAAGGTGAAGGAGCTCCTTCAGGACGCGCAGATCGATGACAGCCGGATCGCCGCGGAGGTGGTTGTCTTCGCGGACAAGATCTGCACAGATGAGGAAGTGGTCCGCCTGAAGAGCCATATCGGCCACATGAAGGAGGTGCTCCTCTCGGACGAGGCGGGCATCGGAAGGAAGCTGGACTTCATCGCCCAGGAGATGAACCGGGAGGCCAACACCATCCTCTCCAAGGCAAACGACCTGGAGGTCTCCAACCGGGGCATTGACCTGAAGACGGAGATCGAGAAAGTGCGCGAGCAGATCCAGAACATAGAGTAACAGAAAGGACAGGAAAACAGGCATGAGCAGTCAGCAGGGAATACTTACCGTTATATCGGGTTTCTCAGGGGCAGGGAAGGGGACGGTCCTGAAGCGCCTCCTTGAAAAATATGACAATTACGCCCTCTCTATCTCGGCGACCACGAGAAAGCCGCGGGATGGCGAGGAGAACGGCAGGGAATATTTTTTCAAAACACGGGAAGAATTTGAAAAAATGATTGCGAAAGATGAACTGATAGAGTATGCTATGTACGTGAATAATTACTACGGCACGCCGAAGGCATACGTGCAGGAGCAGCTCTCCCTCGGCAGGGATGTGATCCTCGAGATCGAGGTGCAGGGCGCCCTGAAGGTGAAGGAGAAGTTCCCGGACACACCGCTCCTTTTTATCGCCCCGCCGAGCGCGTCTGAGCTCAGGCGCAGGCTGAGAGGCAGAGGGACGGAAGGAGCCGACGTCATCGAAGAGAGGATGCGCACGGCGGCGAGGGAAGCGCTCGTAATGGAGTCCTATGATTACATCATTGTGAACGACGACCTGGAGGAGTGCGTGGACAGAGTGCACGGAACGATCCTGGCGGAGCATGAGAAGAGCGCCCGCAGCCGTGGGTTTATCGAACATATGAGAGAAGAGCTGAACAGCGCGGATTTGAAAGGAGAATGAGAACATGCTGCATCCATCTTATACGGATCTGATGAAAGTAGTGAACAAAGACGTGGAGGAGGGCGAGACAAAGGTTGTCAACAGCCGCTATTCCATCGTGATGGCGACCGCGAAGCGGGCCAGACAACTGATCGACGGAGACGTGCCCCTTGTGAAGACAAAGGACGGCGAGAAACCTCTCTCCATCGCGATCGACGAGCTGAACAACGGACAGCTCAAGATCATTGCGGAGGACGCAGATAAATAACTGGCGGAAACGAAGGCAGATGCTTTTATAAGGTATCTGCCTTTCTGACTGGAAGGAGAACAGAGAATGAAGATACTTTTCATATCCCTCGGGTGCGACAAGAACCTGGTGGACTCCGAGGTGATGCTGGGCCTTATCAGGGACAGGGGCTGGCAGATGACAGACGACGAGACGCAGGCGGATGTCATTGTCATCAACACATGCTGCTTCATCCACGACGCCAAGGAGGAGAGCATCGGCACCATCCTGGAGATGGCGCAGTACAAGGAGAGGGGCCCCCTGAAGGCGCTGATCGTCACCGGCTGCCTGGCCCAGAGGTACCAGGAGGAGATCCTCCGGGAGATCCCGGAGGTGGACGAGGTGCTCGGCACTTCCTCCTACGACAGGATCGTGGAGGCCATCGAGGCGGCGCTGGATGGGAAGGGCGGCGTACACCTGGCGGATCTGGATGCCCTGCCGCTCCCGGAGACAAAGAGGATCGTCACGACAGGCGGCCATTTTGCCTACCTGAAGATCGCGGAGGGATGCGACAAGCACTGCACCTACTGCATCATCCCGAAGATCCGCGGCGATTACCGCAGCGTCCCCATGGAGCGGCTTGTGCAGGAGGCGCAGGATCTGGCGGCGGACGGCGTGAAGGAGCTGATCCTGGTAGCCCAGGAGACGACGGTCTACGGCGTGGACCTGTACGGAGAGAAATCCCTCCACCTGCTCCTGAAAAAGCTGTGCCGGATCGACGGACTGCGCTGGATCCGCCTCCTCTACTGCTATCCGGAGGAGATCTACGACGGGCTCATCCAGGTCATGAAGGAGGAGCCGAAGATCTGCCATTACGTGGATCTTCCCATCCAGCACGGCTGTACGGAGATCCTGAAGCGGATGGGGCGGCGCACGTCCCGGGAGCAGTTGGAGGAGATCATCGGAAGGCTCCGGAGCGAGATCCCGGATATCTGTATCCGCACGACACTGATCACCGGATTCCCGGGGGAGACGAAGGAGCAGCATGAGGAGCTCCTTGATTTTGTGGACCAGATGGAGTTCGACCGGCTGGGCGTCTTTACCTACTCCCCGGAGGAGGATACGCCGGCCGCCGGGATGCCGGACCAGATCCCCGAGGAAGTAAAGGAGGACCGGCAGGCGCAGTTGATGGAACTCCAGCAGGAGATCGCCTTCGATCAGGCTGAGGACATGGTGGGCCGGGAAGTGCTCGTCATGATCGAGGGAAAAGTGGCGGACGAGAACGCCTACGTGGGAAGGACCTACCGGGACGCCCCGAATGTGGACGGCCTTATATTCGTCAATACGGACGAGGAACTGATGTCCGGCGACTTTGCGCGTGTGCGGGTCACCGGGGCAGCAGAATACGATTTGATAGGAGAGTTGATATAAGATGAATCTGCCAAACAAACTGACTGTACTTCGCGTGATCATGGTGCCGTTTTTCGTGTTCTTCATGCTCACGGACTTTGCGGGTGAGGCGGGCAAATGGATCGCCCTCATCCTGTTCTGCCTTGCCAGCCTGACGGACATGCTGGACGGCAAGATCGCCAGGGCCAGGAACCTGGTGACAAACTTTGGGAAATTTATGGATCCGCTGGCGGACAAGCTGCTTGTCTGCTCCGCCATGATCTGCCTCATCCCGCTTGGCAAACTTCCGGCCTGGGTGGTCATCGTCATCATCGCCAGGGAGTTCATCATCAGCGGTTTCCGCCTTGTGGCCGCGGACAGCGGCATCGTCATCGCTGCCAGCTACTGGGGGAAATTCAAGACGGTGTCCCAGATGCTCATGGTGATCGTGCTGATCGCGGATCTGGGCGGCGTGTTTGACACGATCGGCACAGCGCTCATCTGGATCTCCCTGATCCTCACTGTTGTGTCGCTGATCGATTATATCGCCAAGAATGTGCAGGTGCTGACAAAGGGAGGAATGTAGGATGACAGTGGAGCTGATTTCCGTCGGCACGGAGATCCTTCTCGGGAATATCGTGAATACAAATGCCGCTTACCTGGCTGAGAAGATCGCGCTTCTCGGACTGTCCTGCTACCACCAGAGCGCGGTGGGGGACAACGAGGAGAGGCTGGAGGACGCCATACGCCTTGCCCTTTCCAGGTCTGACATCGTGATCTTAAGCGGCGGGCTGGGCCCCACGAAAGACGACCTCACAAAGGAAGTGACGGCGAAGGTGTTCGGCCGGCAGCTTCGCGAGGATGCACGCTCCAGGGAGAGGATCCAGGCCTACTTTGACAGGAGGCGGGCCCAGGGCGCGCAGATCACGGCCAACAACTGGAAGCAGGCCCTGGTGCCGGAGGGGGCCATCGTGGTGGACAACCACAACGGCACGGCCCCGGGCATCATCCTGGAGGACCGGGAGAGCAGGAAGACGGCGATCCTCCTGCCGGGGCCGCCCAATGAGATAAAGCCCATGTTTGAGCGGGATATCGCGCCCTACCTGAACCGGCTGCAGCCGGAGGGGATCTACTCCCGGATGGTGAAAGTCTGCACCATCGGGGAGAGCCAGGCGGAGACCATGGTGGCGGATCTGATGGACGCCCAGACGAACCCGACCCTTGCTCCCTACGCAAAGACGGGCGAGGTGCACTTCCGTGTGACGGCCAAGGCGGCGGATGAGGAGACGGCGCAGCGGCTCATGCAGCCTATGCTGGACGAACTGAAGGACCGCTTCGGCGACTATATCTACACGATGGAAGAGGACGTGACCCTGGAGGAGGCGGTGGTGGGGCTCCTGAAAGAGAGGCACATGACCGTGACCACGGCTGAGTCCTGCACAGGCGGCCTGCTGGCCGGCCGGATCATGAACGTGCCCGGCGCATCCGCCGTGTACCGGGAAGGCTACATCACCTATGCCAACGAGGCGAAGGAGAAGCTTCTCGGCGTCAGCCACGAGACGCTGCGCACCGTGGGGGCGGTGAGCCCTGAGACCGCAGAGCAGATGGCGGCAGGCGCAGCCAGACAGGCGGGCGCGGACGCGGCCCTCGCCGTGACAGGCATCGCAGGGCCGGACGGGGGGACAAAGGAGAAGCCGGTGGGGCTTGTGTACATCGGCTGCTGCGTCAATGGAAAGATGCGCGTGGAGGAGTTCCGCTTTACAGGCAACCGCAGCAAGAACAGGGATTACGCGGTCGTGCGGGCCCTGACCCTCCTGCGGGAGGAACTGCTCCGCGCCGGAGATAAACAGTAGAAGGAGGAAAAGCCTATGATCATCCGCAGGCTTGACAGACAGGAGATACTGGATGCCCTGCATCTTGTGTGGGAAGTGTTCGCCCAGGATGTGGCGCCTTTTTACACGCCCCAGGGCGTGGCCTCGTTCCAGGATTTTATCCGGTATCCCAGTATAGAACAGAAGATACAGACAGAGGGGCTTGCCATGTTCGGCGCTTACGAGGGGATGGAGCTGCGCGGCGCGGGCGCCGTTCTTCCCACAGGGCATATCGCCCTCCTCTTTGTGAGAAGACAGTACCAGCACCAGGGCATCGGAAAAGCGCTTTTTACAGAGATGTGCGGGTTTGCCGGCCAGGTGTTCCGGGTGCAGCAGGTGACAGTGAACGCGGCCCCGGGCGCTGTGAACGCATTCCGGCATATGGGGATGTATGACGCGGCTCCCGAGCAGAGCAGCGGCGGCATGCGCTACACGCCCATGGGGATGTGGGTGAGCGCCGCCCCGGCCCGGAGAAAGAAGAAGGGACTCTTCCTTGCAGCCGGGATTGGCGCGGCCTGCATTGCCCTTCTCATTGTGGCCTCCGCCGCCCTCATGCGGGAGACGAAGTACGCAGCCGAGAACGGCAGCGGTTCCGGCTCCTTCTCTGTGCCGGGGGAGGACGGTCCTTCCGCCTGGGACTGGTATGATGAGTATTACGATGATTTCTACGGGGACACGGATCCCGGGGAGGACGGCTTAACGGACAGCCAGGAGAGCGGCATAGACGCCATCGACGCGCATGTGGATCCGGACTGCGGCTACCAGGTCACGGAGAGCGATTACACGTATACAGCCGAGAACACCACGAGCGCGGCGATCCAGTTTGAAGTGTACTACCCGCAGGTGGAGGGCCTCGATGAAAAGGTGCAGGAGAAAGTGAACACGGCGCTCCAGGACTGCGCCCTCGCCACAGTGGACAAGCTCTATCTGGAGCCCTCCGACGAGATGAAGGAGAAGGTGCTCGGGGAGGAGAACCCGGTGCTGGCCAGCTTTGTGGAGTACAAAGTGACGTACCAGAGCCCCTCCCTCTTAAGCGTGGTGTTCCAGGATTACAGCTATGAGG
Source organism: Mordavella massiliensis (assembly GCF_016901695.1). Classification (GTDB taxonomy): domain Bacteria; phylum Bacillota; class Clostridia; order Lachnospirales; family Lachnospiraceae; genus Claveliimonas; species Claveliimonas massiliensis_A. The sequence goes on from NZ_JACJKS010000002.1 coordinate 37,581, forward strand.
GGAGCGCCGGAGATGTCTATACGTCACTCAGGTGCTGCAACGTCAACCTGGAGGACGGCACCGTCTATCAGGTGAAGGATATCGCCTCCCTGGACGATGCGTTCATCAGCCTCTGGGCGCAGGAGATGCGGGATGAGGCGGAGGACAGCGCCCTTCTCGCGGAGCTTGGCGAGGAGGATATGAAGGCTGTGCTCGGCGGGGATACAAAGGACGGCGTCTACGACGCGCAGTTCTTTGCAGATGCGGACGGAGTGGAGATCGGCCTCTCCTTCCGGTATCCGGCTGACAGCCCGGACAACCGGGGATACGCCTGGGTGACAGCGCCCTTTGACTATGACGAGACGGGTTCCTTCTCCACGGACAGTACGTTCTGGTCCGCCCTCGGGCGCTAGGGGACGGACTGTTAAAACATCCGTAAAATTGGCGAAAGCCAATTGACGAATGTCAAAAATTGTGCGAAAATATTTTCAGGTATGGGTTAAATATATAACGACCCCTGCAAAAAAAGCCACGCATGCAGCCAAGGGCGTGCGCGTATATCGAAAGGAGTTTTAAAATGATTTATTCACATGAAGTAGAAATGATGTGTCCGGTAGCTCAGGGTGCAAATCACGGACCGGCTCCGATCCCGGAGGAGGCGAAATGGGTACAGGCAAAAGAGATCAAGGACATCTCCGGATTCACACACGGCGTAGGCTGGTGCGCACCGCAGCAGGGCGCCTGCAAGCTGACGCTGAACGTCAAGGACGGTGTGATCCAGGAAGCGCTCGTTGAGACGCTCGGATGTTCCGGCATGACCCACTCTGCAGCCATGGCTTCCGAGATCCTTCCCGGCAAGACGATCCTTGAGGCCCTGAACACAGACCTTGTCTGTGACGCCATCAACACAGCCATGAGAGAGCTGTTCCTCCAGATCGTCTACGGAAGAACACAGAGCGCGTTCTCTGAGGACGGACTTGCTGTCGGAGCAGGACTGGAAGACCTCGGAAAAGGACTCCGTTCCCAGGTCGGCACCATGTATGGTACATTAGCCAAAGGCCCCCGTTACCTTGAGATGGCCGAGGGTTATGTGACAGGTATCGCGCTGGATGACAAGGATGAGATCATCGGATACCAGTTCGTAAACCTTGGAAAGATGACAGACTTCATCAAAAACGGCGACACACCGAACGACGCGTGGGAGAAGGCGAAAGGACAGTACGGCCGTGTGGCTGACGCTGCCAAGATCATTGATCCCCGCAAGGAGTAAACCGCAGGTTATCAGAGAGAATAAGGTAATAATTCAGGAGGATACATAAATGGCTTTATTTGAATCATATGAAAGAAGAATTGATAAAATCAATGAAGTGTTAAACAGCTACGGCATCGCTTCCCTGGAAGAGGCGGAGAAGATCACAAAGGACGCCGGACTGGACGTGTACAACCAGATCAAGGGCATCCAGCCGATCTGCTTTGAGAACGCATGCTGGGCCTACATCACAGGCGCAGCCATCGCCATCAAGAAGGGATGCGAGACAGCTGCCGACGCAGCGGCCGCTATCGGCGAGGGCCTGCAGGCTTTCTGTATTCCGGGATCCGTCGCAGACCAGAGAAAGGTAGGCCTCGGACACGGCAACCTTGGCAAGATGCTCCTGGAGGAGACGACAGACTGCTTCTGCTTCCTGGCCGGACACGAGTCCTTCGCAGCGGCAGAGGGCGCCATCGGTATCGCTGAGAAGGCGAACAAAGTCCGCAAGAAACCTCTCCGTGTCATCCTGAACGGACTTGGAAAAGACGCTGCCAAGATCATCTCCAGGATCAACGGATTCACATACGTGCAGACAGAGTACGACTACTTCACAGGCGAGCTGAAGGAAGTGCAGAGGATCGCTTACTCTGACGGACTGCGCTCCAAGGTAAACTGCTACGGCGCCAACGATGTGCGCGAGGGCGTTGCCATCATGTGGAAAGAGGGCGTGGATGTGTCCATCACAGGTAACTCCACGAACCCGACCCGCTTCCAGCACCCGGTTGCAGGCACATACAAGAAGGAGTGCGTAGAGGCAGGGAAGAAGTACTTCTCCGTGGCATCCGGCGGCGGTACGGGACGTACGCTTCACCCGGACAACATGGCTGCAGGACCGGCTTCCTACGGCATGACAGACACCATGGGACGCATGCATTCTGACGCACAGTTTGCAGGATCCTCCTCCGTGCCGGCTCATGTAGAGATGATGGGCCTGATCGGCGCAGGAAACAACCCGATGGTCGGCATGACAGTTGCTGTTGCCGTTTCCATCGAGGAGGCAAAGAAAGCTGGAAAATTCTAAGAGATCACAGAATAAAAAAGGGGCTGAAAACAGCCCCTTTTTCTGTTATAGTATTGGTAAGGCAGTATAGTCCTGAAACTAAAGGAGGGGTAAAGATGGCAAAATTCTGTACAAAATGTGGAAGAAGACTTGAGGAAGGGGAAGTGTGCAACTGCCAGGGCCAGGCGCAGGGTGCGGGCCAGGCGCAGAACACGGCACAGGCGCAGCCGCAGTACCAGTATCAGTACCAGGGACAGCAGGCAGCGAAGGTGCAGATCGATACGGAGCAGATGAAGCAGATGGGTGCGCAGGCTGTGGCGGGGGCCCAGAACATGTTCCTCCGGATCGTGCCGGTCCTGAAGCGCCCGGTCACGGAGACGCGTAAGATCGCGTCGGAGCATTCGCCGCTTGTCGGTCTGGAGTTCATGGGACTCAAGGCGCTGGTGGTCCTGATCATCGTTCTTGTGGCAGCTGCCAGGCTGTCCGACGCCATGGGCGGGCTGATCGAGATGCCCTATTTCAAACTGATCCTTCTGGCGCTGCTCCTCACGCTGGCAATGGATGTGCTGGAGGCATTCCTTCTGAAGTCCTTTGCGGGCATGTTCGGCGGGAGCACCGATATAAACGCCATGTTTTCCGTGGTGGGAAGCCGCGCGCTGTATGACGGGATCATCGCGGCGGCAGCCGGGATCCTGGCGCTCATATTCCCCAAAGGGATGGTGTTCGTTGTGCTGATCGGCGGCGTGATCCTGCCGTATGTGGAGTATGGCGCTTTCCGCGCGGTCGTACCCGGGGATGAGGACAGGAGGGTGTATGCCTTTTTCCTTGTCAAGGCGATCGTGACGGTCGTGATGTATCTGATCTTCTACGCGCTCGGCCAGAGTGTGCTTTCGGTGCTGACCGGAAGCCTGATGAGTTCGTTTGGTTCGCTGATGTAGAGGGAGGAAGATACGATGGAGAAAGAAAAGAGCAAAAACGGGAACAAAAAGACAGCGCTCATCCTTGCCGGAGTTGTGGATGTCCTGATCTTTGCAGCGCTTCTTCTTGTGCTTCTGATGCCGCAGACATCCGCAAAGTCAGTCAGCCCGGATCTGGATCCGGATTTCCAGGCCAATGCGGACAGTTACGGCATGGAGGAGTACGGCATCGAGTATGTATCGGATGCCACGATCAGCTACAGCGGCGGGAGCGTGACGGCAGATAAGGCGCAGGGGGACGAGGCGGCTTCCCAGACAGGCGCGGACAGCGACGGGATGATCTTCCCGGACAGCGATACGCAGAAGATCACAGAGGCGCAGATGAAAGAGACGCTCACGGACAGTGAGACGACCCGTCTGGCCATCAATGAGATTTATGCCCGCCACGGGTACGAATTTACGGATCCGGAGTACAGCGATTACTACAACCAGTTTGACTGGTACAAAAATACAGAAAAAGAGTCGGATATGGACAAGGTGAATGCGATGTTCTCCGCTGTGGAGCAGGAGAACGTGGATGCGCTGCAGGCGTACGCGGATGCCAACGGCTGGTCTTAGGGAGGTGGAGTTATGTTTTGCCCGAATTGCGGATCAAAAGTAAATGATGACGACCTGTTCTGCGGTGAGTGCGGTACGCCCCTTGCAGAGTACAGAGAAGATGTGGATGTAAAGACGGACGGCCCGGAGACAGAGCAGGGGACAGAGCCGGAGACAGAGCCGGACCAGATGCAGGCGGAAGAAACCTCTGCCGGGGACATTCCGGCCGGGGAACCGGCGGCGCAGGGAGCCCCGGCAGGGGAACCACTGATGCAGGGCGCCCCGGCGGAGGGATCGTATGTACGGCAGAAAAAGCCGCTCTCCAGACAGGCCACGGCCCTGCTCATAGAGGCACTGGCAGGGGCAGCGCTTCTGGCGGGCCTTGTGTTTGCCCTGAACGCGAAGTTCTCGCCGGAGAAGGTGGCGCTTCGCTACTGGGAGGCTGTGATGGACTGCGAATGGGGCGAGGCGGCGTCCTACTGCTCCTTCCCGGATGATGCGATGCTCACGGATCAGACCTACGCAGACGCCCACGCGCTGCAGACGGAGAAGACAGACTACCATGCCGCCGGGATCACAGAGCAGATGATGCAGCAGGAGGGCGATATGCGCACATACACGGTAGAGTACCTGCTGCCCGGAAGCACGGATAAAAGTTATGACCAGATCCAGCTTGTAAAGGACGGAAATAAATTCCTGTTCTGGTCAGACTGGAAGGTGGTTCCCGGAGACAGCCTGGCCCAGAATTATGTGATCACCGCGCCCACCGGAGCGACGGTGACACTGAACGGCAAAGAAGCTGCTAAAGAGAACGTGACAGAGGACGAGTATGGCCAGACGATCACATTTCCCTATCTGTTCGCCGGAACCTACCAGCTGGAAGTGACAGCCGAGGGGATGGATCCCTACAGGGAGCTTCTGAATGTCATGTCCGGGAGCGGATCCACGACAAGCGTCACCCTTGTGCCGTCAAAAGAGGCCAGGGAGGAAGTGGCACAGCAGTATGCGGATGATCTGAAGACAGTCCTCGACAAAGCCGCGGCCGGCGCGCCTTTCAGCGAGGTGGAGGACGTGTTCAGCAGCCAGGCAGTCTCGGACAACTACACAGAGAATGCCTATGAAAAACTGTGCGACGTGTTCGCAGAAGGCGAGATCGTCAGCTATACCATCTCAGATATCGAAGTGACTGTGCAGGACGGGCTCGTCTACACAGACACGGTCAGCCTGGATGTGGAGATGCAGTACGAGAAGACGTATCAGTCATTCTGGACCAACAGGCAGGAAACGTCAGACTGGACACTCTACGAGTATGTCTCCTACATAAATGAGGACGGCGAGTGGAAGCTGAACGATATTCCCATCTATTCCTATGAACTCTGATTTTTATACTTCTCCGGCGGGGGTCAGCACTTGCCTTGCGCGGAAACCAATGTTACAATAAAGACTGCGGGAAAGACAGAGCGCGATGCAGCGCGTCTTTCCCGGCGGAGGAGTTATGGAAAAGAAAAGAGCATTTTTGATCAATATCGGATATTACGGCTTTTTTGTCGTGATCCTTTTTCTTGCAGGGAAGTACCTGCTGCCGGTGCTGATGCCGTTTATCATGGCATTCATCATCGCTTTCGTGATCCGGCGTCCCGCAGGGGGGCTGGCCAGGGCGTTCAGTCTGCCGAGGAAGCCTTTCACGCTGATACTGCTGATCCTTTTTTACCTGCTTTTTGCGGGCGTGATCTTCATGGGGGGCGGCAAGGCGTTTTCCGTGATCCGGAATTTTGTGATCGGACTGCCGCGGATGTACCAGACGGACATCCTGCCGCTTCTGAATGATATCCTGGACTGGGTCAGCGGCAAGCTTGCCAATGCGGACCCCTTCGTTTCTTCGCAGATCGAGCAGAGCCTGCAGGAGTTCGTACAGAATATCGGACAGATGGTGTCCACCCTGTCTGTGAACCTTTTGCGGGCTGTATCCGAATACATTGCAGGGATCCCGTCCGTGCTGATCCGGGTGGTGATCACCATCGTCACATCCTTTTACATCTGTGCGGACTATGACCGGATCATGAAGACCATGTGGCGCTACCTGCCGGAATCCGGCAGGCGGATCTGTGTGGACATCCGGAAATACGGACTGAATATGATCAAGGTCTACATCAAGTCCTATTCCCTGCTGTTCCTGATGACGTTCGCCGAGCTAGCCCTTGGCTTTGTGCTCCTCGGGATCCCGTATCCCATGGGCTTTGCCGCAGCGATCGCAGTCTTTGACATCCTGCCCGTGCTGGGAACGGGAGGCGTGCTCCTTCCGTGGGCTGCCGTGCTGGCGATCATGGGGAATTACTCCCTGGCAGCGGGGATCCTGATCCTCTACATCGTGATCACAGTCATCCGGAACTCTGTGGAGCCGCGCATCGTCGGAAAGCAGATCGGTCTGCACCCGCTGCTCACCCTGATCGCGCTGTTTACAGGCGTGAGCCTTGCAGGGCTGCCGGGCCTGATCCTGTTCCCCATGGCGCTGATGATCTTTGTGAATATGGAGAAGAACGGTGCGATACAGATCCGGAAGAAAAAGGGGGTTGAGACGCATGATACGGCTAAATGACGCGGCAAAAGACTATCTGAAAAAGCTGGGATGGAGCGATGTGGTTCTCGGCGTGGAGGAATACACGAGCTGATGTGCGCCTCCGTATAGGGAGATCGTGGTAAGTTTTACCCGGGAAGAGAAGGAGGACATGGAGGCGAAAGGCTACGTCGCCGGTGAGAGCGAAGTCGGGAAGGTATATTACCCGGCTCAAGGCGTGGAGATCACGGGCGATATCGAGGTGAACTACGTTGACTATCCATGGCTTACAAGATTTGAAGTAGAAGGAATCCGGCCCCTGTAGAGAGGCCGGATTTTTACGTGGATACAATGGTAAAGTAGTATTTGCCGTCCCCGACGCTCACGCGGAAGGCGCTGTCGTTCAGGGTGCGCTCCCAGCTGTAGAGGAAGGGGAGGATCTGCGTCACCTCGACCGGGCGCCCTTCAAACATTTCTTCGCTCTCCACAGTCACCGCATCCGGGGAGAGGCAGAAGAGATAGACCCTGTCCACATCGCTGTCATGGCGGCGCGTAGCCCCCAGATCATACTGGGTCTGATATCCGTCCACCTTCATGCGCGTCAGCAGCCCGTCCCTGGCGAAGGCCGTGGGGTTGAACCAGACGATGAGAAGCAGAAGAAGAACGAGAAGCACGCCTGCCAGGAGCAGGCCTTTCTTTTTCGCCATAAAACGCACCTCCCTGTGCTCAAAGGATAAAATAAATTTCCCAGTATGTCAAGAAGATGCTATACTTAAGAAAAGAGGAGGCGAGGGCCATGATCAATTATTCGGAAAACGCAGCGAAGCAGTATCACACCCAGGTGGGGGAAGGAGACGTGGGAAGATACGTGCTCCTTCCGGGGGACCCGAAGCGGTGCGCAAAGATCGCGCAGTACTTTGACGACCCCGTGCTGATCGCGGACAGCAGGGAGTATGTCACGTATACCGGTTATCTGGACGGGGTGAAGGTGAGTGTCACCTCCACCGGCATCGGCGGCCCGTCAGCCTCCATCGCCATGGAGGAGCTGGTCATGGCCGGCGCGGACACTTTTGTGCGGGTCGGCACCTGCGGCGGCATGCAGCTGCAGGTGAAGAGCGGAGACCTCGTGATCGCCACCGGCGCCATCCGCATGGAGGGGACGAGCCGGGAGTACGCGCCCATCGAATTCCCGGCGGTTCCGGATCTGGGTGTCACGAACGCGCTGGTGGAGGCGGCGGATGCGATTGGATATCCCTGCCATGCGGGCGTGGTCCAGTGCAAGGACGCCTTCTTCGGCCAGCATGCGCCGGAGACAAAGCCGGTCAGCTATGAACTTTTGCATAAATGGGAGGCCTGGAAGCGGCTGGGGTGCCTGGCTTCAGAGATGGAGTCGGCGGCGCTCTTTGTGGTGGCCAGCTCCCTTGGCGTGCGCGTGGGTTCCTGCTTCCTTGTCATGGCAAACCAGGAGCGGGCCCGGGAAGGCCTTGAGAACCCGGTGGTGCACGATACGGACAGCGCGGTGCGCACCGGTGTGGAGGCCGTCCGCAGGCTGATCCGGGCGGACCGGGAGAAGGGGGTGTAGCCGGATGGAAGAGGCGAAGATACAGGAGCTGATCCGGGCAGCCATCCGGCAGAGGGAGGCGGCCTATACGCCTTACTCCCACTTCAGAGTGGGAGCGGCCCTGCTTGCAGAGGACGGCCGGATCTATACCGGCTGCAACATCGAGAACGCTGCTTACACACCCACGAACTGCGCGGAGCGGACGGCCTTCTTCAAAGCGGTCAGCGAGGGGGAGCGGACGTTTTGCGCCATCTGCATCGTGGGCGGCCCGGAGGGCGGGCCGGCAGACTACACGCCGCCCTGCGGGGTGTGCCGGCAGGTGATGATGGAGTTCTGTGATCCGGAGAAGTTTCAGATCATCCTGGCCCGGAGCACGGACGAGTACCGCACATACAGGCTGAAGGATCTTCTGCCCCAGGGCTTTGGCCCGGGCAATCTGGAACAACAGTAAGAAAAGAACAGGAGAAGAAAAAGATGGATAAACGAGAGATACTGCGGCATGTTGACCACACCCTTCTTTCTCAGGACGCTTCCTGGGAGGATATACGGCAGATCCTGGACGACGGCATCCGCTTCGGAACGGCCTCCGTGTGCATCCCACCCTCCTATGTCAGGCAGGCGGCGGACTATGCGGCGGGGCGGATCCCCATCTGCACAGTGATCGGTTTTCCAAACGGCTACAGCACCACGGCGGTGAAGGCCTTTGAGGCGGCGGACGCGGTGGAAAACGGAGCATCGGAGATCGACATGGTCATCAACGTGGGCTGGCTGAAGGACGGGAAATACGACGCCCTGACAGAGGAGATCCGGAAGGTGAACGAAGCGTGCCGGGGAAGGATCCTCAAGGTCATTATCGAGACCTGCCTCCTCACCGAGGAGGAGAAGACGGCCATGTGCAGGATCGTCACAGAAGCGGGGGCCGGGTATATCAAGACCTCCACCGGCTTTGCCGCGGAGGGCGCCACCTTCGAGGATGTGGAGCTGATGCGGGCCTGTGTGGGGGAGCATGTGAAGGTGAAGGCGGCGGGCGGGATCCGCTCCTTTGAAGACGCGGAGAAGTTCCTCGCACTTGGCGCTGACCGGCTGGGCACGAGCCGGCTGGTGAAGCTGATGAAGCAGGAAGAGACATCTGTATAAGGATAAATTAAAAAAATATTGCATTTTACGGCGAACCATGTATAATTAATCTTGGTTCGCTTATTTTTAACAAAAAGTATAGTATTAGAAAACGGGAGGTGCGGCAATTGGATATTGGAAAGAAGCTGAAGGAGCTCCGGCTACAGAACGACCTGACGCTGGGAGACCTGGCATCCAGAAGTGAGCTGACCAAGGGATTTCTCTCCCAGGTGGAGCGCAACCTGACGACGCCGAGCATCGCCACGCTGGAGGATATCCTGGAGGCGCTCGGGAGCAATCTGTCCGATTTCTTCCACGAGGAGGAAGAGCGGCAGATCGTATTCCCGGTGCAGGACTTCTTTGTGGACGAGCAGGAGGACTACACCATCGAGTGGATCGTGCCGAACGCGCAGAAGAACGAGATGGAACCCATTATCCTGACGCTGCACCCCCATAAGAAGAGCTATGTCCTGTCGGCCTATCAGGGACAGGAGTTCGGCTATGTACTGAAGGGAAGCGTGACCATCGTACAGGGGGGAAAGAAGTACCGGGTGAAGGCGCACGAGACGTTCTACATGGACGGATCCAGGAGCCACTACCTGTACAATCACGGCGGCACGGATGCGAAGATCCTTTGGATCACCACGCCGCCCATGTTTTAGGAGGAGAGAGAGGATGGAAGAGAAGAAGCTGATCGAGTTTCGGAATATTGTGAAGAACTTTGACGGGCAGATTGTCCTGAAAGGGATCAATCTGGATATATATGAGAATGAGTTTGTGACCCTGCTGGGCCCCAGCGGATGCGGGAAGACGACGCTTCTGCGCATTCTGGGCGGGTTCCTGGACGCGGACGAAGGGTCTGTGATCTTTGACGGGGAGGAGATCAGCAAGAAGCCTCCCTACGAGCGGGAGCTGAACACGGTGTTCCAGAAGTACGCCCTGTTCCCTCATCTGAGCGTGTATGAGAACATTGCCTTCGGGCTGAAGATCAAGAAGATGAGCAAGGACGTCATCGACCAGAAGGTGATGAAGATGTTAAAGCTCATCGGCCTGGAGGGATTTGAGGATAAGAACACCACCCTTTTGTCCGGCGGGCAGCAGCAGCGGGTGGCCATCGCCCGCGCCCTTGTCAACGAGCCGAAGGTGCTCCTTCTGGACGAGCCCCTGGCGGCCCTGGATCTGAAGCTCCGCAAAGAGATGCAGTACGAGCTGAAGCGGATCCAGCAGGAGGTAGGCATCACCTTTATCTTTGTCACCCACGATCAGGAGGAGGCCCTGACCATGTCCGACAAGATCGTGGTCATGAAGAACGGGGAGATCCAGCAGGTGGGGACGCCCCAGGACATCTACAACGAGCCCGCCAACCGGTACGTGGCAAACTTCATCGGCGAGAGCAACATCATTCCGGCCGTCATGCTGGAAGACTACAAGGTGCGCTTTGACGACATTACCTTTGACTGCGTGGATTTCGGCTTCAAGGAGAAAGAGCCGGTAGATGTGGTGATCCGGCCGGAGGACATCGACATTGTGGATGTGAAGGACGGCAAGATGACAGGGGAAGTCTTAAGCGTACTCTTCAAGGGTGTCCACTATGAGATCATGGTGGAGACGGTGCCCGGGACGAGTGTGACCGTGAATATGCGGGTGATCCGGAATCAGGATGTGAAGAGCGAAGACGGAAAAGAAATGATCAGCGCCAGCAATTTCTATGTGGATATCGACGATGTGGAGGCGCTGGACGACAAGGAGATCATCGCTCTCTCCAACGCCCAGGCATGGGATCCCGAGACGGATGAGTACATCTCCATCGCGAAGGTGGAGTACAGTCTGTCGCGGGAGGAGGGGCGGTACCCGGTGACCTTCTCCACATCCGGCGGGACAAGCATTGAGAGGACCATCTACGTGGTGGATCAGCCCTATGTCAGGAACGAGCGGGCAAATGAGGGCGTCATGGCCTTCAATTTCTTCAAGACGGTGGATGAGATCACAGAGTCCCAGGCTCTGGACACTGACCTGAAGACGTGGGCGGGCGCCCAGGGCTGGAAGCTGAGCAACGAGGATGAGTCCGTGGACCTGAGCGTGGACTATGATTTTGACCCGGAGAATGTGGCGGAGGGCGTGTACCAGATCACCTTCTCGACCACGGGCCGGGAGTTCAAGATCCATACAACCGATTACACGCAGGAGGGACAGGAAGTGGGACTTACCTTCTTCCCGGAGGATATCCATGTCATGTCCAGGGAGGTATTTTAGATGAGAAGATTTTCAAGGCTGGCAGTGCCTTATATTGTGTGGGCGGCATTGATGCTGGTGCTCCCCATGGCGCTGATCGCCCTGTACTCCTTTATGGAGCATGGGAACAGCATCATCTCCTTTTCCTTCACGCTGGACCACTACATCAAGTTCTTCACAGACCCGGACTTTCTCCTGATCCTGTGGAGATCCCTGGTGATCGCGGTGAAGACGACCATCATCTGCCTTATCCTCGGGTATCCGGCGGCCTACTTTATCGCCCGGAGCCGGGAAAAAGTGCAGAACATCCTGATCCTGTGCATCACGATCCCCATGTGGATCAACATGCTCGTGCGCACCTACGCCTGGATCGGGCTTTTAAGCGAGGGCGGCATCATCCAGCGGCTCCTGGGCCTTTTCGGCCTGGGGGACGTGGAGCTCCTCTACACGGAAGGATCCTTGCTTCTGGGCATGGTCTATAACTTCCTTCCCTTTATGATCCTGCAGATCCAGACCTCCCTGTCCAAGATGGACAATTCCCTTCTGGAAGCCAGCGCCGATCTGGGCGCAGGGCCGGTGCAGACATTCGGGAAGGTAACACTGCCGCTGTCGCTGCCGGGTGTGATCAACGGGATCACACTTGTATTCCTGCCGGCAGTCAGCTCCTTCTTCATTCCGAAACTGCTGGGCGGCGGCCAGTATTTCCTCATCGGAAATATGATCGAGAACCAGTTTATCACAGTGGGAGAGTGGAACTTTGGAAGCGCCATCTCCATGATCATGGCGGTCATCATGATGCTGCTTATGATGCTGGTCCGCCGGATTGAGATCCGCAACCAGGGAGGAAAGGGGGAGAGAGCATGAAAAAGAACAGACGGCCATTCGGGAAGTTCCTGCTGATCGTGCTGATCGCTTTCTTCTATCTTCCCATCCTTTATATGGTAGTATTTTCCTTCAATGACGGGAAATCGCTGACAAGCTTTACCGGTTTCTCCCTGCGCTGGTACCAGCACATGCTGGAGTCCCAGGACATGATGGCGGCCCTCTACACGACATTCAGCGTGGCGATCCTGGCGACGCTGATCTCCACGGTAGTGGGGACGGTGGCGGCCATCGGCCTGTCCAGTTCCAGAAAGATCATCCGCAACATTATGGAGCAGGTGAACAATCTTCCCATGATGAACCCGGAGATCGTGACAGCCATCGGTTTTATGTTGCTCTTCATCACCTTCAAGGTGGAGAAAGGCTATATGACCATGCTGCTGGCGCACATCGCCTTCTGCATCCCCTATGTGATGCTCTCCGTCATGCCAAAGATCCGGTCCCTGGATCCAAACCTGGCGGACGCGGCCATGGATCTGGGCGCCACGCCCTTCCGGGCCCTTACAAAGGTGATCGTGCCTCAGATCACACCGGGCATCGTGTCCGGCGCCCTCATTGCCTTTACTATGTCCGTAGATGACTTCATCATCTCCTACTTTGTGACCGGGCGGGGCGTAAAGAACTTAAGTATCGTGGTCTATACCATGAGCAAGCGGGTCAACCCGAGCATCAACGCCATCTCCACCCTGGTGGTGGTGATCATCACCGTTGTCCTTGTGCTCATCAACGTGGCGCCTGCTCTGGCGGCAAAGCAAAGCAGGACGGCGGAGATCCGCAGGAAACGGCGCATGATACCGGCCCTGGCCGTGTGCGCAGCCCTTGTGGCCGGGATCGCGTTTGTACAGGCAGGCAGGGGCACAGGCGCCCAGAGACCCTTCGAGGGGCAGACGCTCCACATCTACAACTGGGGCGAGTACACAGGCGAGAATATCATCCCGGATTTTGAGGAGGAGACGGGCGCCACGGTAGTGATGGAGAACTTTGATTCCAACGAGCAGATGTACATCAAGGTGGCGAACGGGGAGTCCTTCGACCTGCTTGTGCCGAGCGACTATATGATCCAGCGCCTGATCGAGGAGGATTACCTGCAGAAGCTGGACAAATCAAAGCTGGACTGCTTTGACAAGCTGAATGACGCGGTGCTGGGCCTTCCCTACGACCCGGAAAACGACTACTCCGTCCCCTATTTCTGGGGCACGGTGGGCATCGTGTACGACAAGACAAAGGTAGATCCGGAGGATCTGGAAAAAGAAGGCTACAATATCTTCCTGAATGAAACGTACAAAGGAGATGTCTACCTCTATGACTCTGAGCGGGATTCCTTCATGATGGCCTTAAAGGCTCTCGGCTATTCCATGAACACGGAGAATGAAGCCGAGCTTCAGGAGGCCTACGACTGGCTTGTGCAGTGCGTGGAGACGATGGATACGGAGATCGTCACGGACGAGATCATCGACAATATGGCGCAGGGAAGGAAAGCCCTGGGGCTCATCTATTCAGGAGACGCCACCTATGTGATGGCGGAGAATGAGGACATGGGCTACTACATGCCGGAAACCGGGACAAACCTCTGGTCCGATGCCATGGTCATTCCGAAGAACGCAAAGAACCCGGAGCTGGCCCACGCCTTCATCAACTTTGCCAGCGACTATGACGGGGCGTATGATAACTCCAGCTATGTCGGCTACACTTCCTCCAATGTGGAGGTCATGGAGGACCTCTCCGGCGAGGGAGGCGATTACGAGGGCATCAACGCCTACATTCCAAGAACGGACAATGAAAACGACGAAGTATTCGTGTATAATGAGGATACAAAGAAGATCATCAGCGACCTGTGGAGCCGTGTGAAGATCGCGGCGAGCAACGCTGGGTAAAAGGAGTGGTTTTAGATGAAAGTACTGATGCTGAACGGAAGCCCCCATGCCAATGGCAACACAGCGCTTGCCCTGGTAGAGATGGAGAAGATCTTTCGTGCGGAGGGGATCGAAACGCAGATCCTGCAGGTCGGGAATCAGGATATCCGGGGCTGCATGGCATGCTACGCCTGCCTGCAGACAGGGAAATGTGTGTTTGACGACCTGGTGAATGAGGCGGCGTCTGCCTTTGCATCCTGCGATGGTCTGGTGGCGGCCAGCCCCGTCTACTACGCGTCGGCCAACGCGACCCTCATTGCCTTTCTGGACCGGCTGTTCTACAGTACCCGGTTTGACAAGACCATGAAGGTGGGAGCCGCCGTGGCTGTGGCGAGAAGGGGAGGCCTGTCCGCAACCTTTGACGAGCTGAACAAGTATTTTACCATATCCGGCATGCCGGTGGCCTCCAGCCAGTACTGGAACAGTGTCCACGGCATGAACCCGGGCGAGGCGGCGGGCGACGCGGAGGGGCTGCAGACCATGCGGGTCCTGGCACGGAACATGTCCTTCCTCATGAAGAGCATCGCGCTTGGAAAAGAGGCCTACGGCCTCCCGGAGAAGGAGCAGAAGACAGGGACGAACTTTATACGGTAGCGTCCCGGTTCAAAGGAGAGGTGGCGAAGATAAGATGGAGCAGATGTCGCTATTTGACCAGAGGCAGGAGATGACGCCTCTTGCCAGCCGGCTGCGGCCGGAGACGCTGGATGGTTTCGTCGGGCAGGAGCACCTGCTGGGGCCGGGGAAGATGCTGCGGCAGATCATAGAGAGGGACCAGATCTCCTCCATGATCTTCTGGGGCCCGCCGGGGGTGGGGAAGACGACCCTGGCCAGCATCATCGCCGGGCACACCCATGCGGAATTCATCAATTTCAGCGCTGTCACCAGCGGGATCAAAGAGATACGGGCCGTGATGGAGGCGGCGGAGACGAGCCGACGGATGGGCCGGAAGACGGTGCTCTTTGTAGATGAGATCCACCGGTTCAACAAGGCCCAGCAGGACGCCTTCCTCCCCTATGTGGAGCGGGGCAGCATCATCCTGATCGGAGCGACCACGGAGAACCCGTCCTTTGAGATCAACGCGGCCCTTCTGTCCCGGTGCCGGGTGTTCGTGTTAAAGGCGCTGACCGGGGAGAACCTGGTGCAGCTCCTTCAGAACGCGCTGAAGAGCCCGAAGGGCTTCGGCGGGCAGAACGTGCGGATCAGCGAAGACCAGCTTCGCGCCATCGCTGCCTTTGCCAACGGGGATGCCAGGACGGCTCTCAACACGCTGGAGATGGCGGTCCTGAACGGGGAGATCACCGGGGACGGCGTGCTTGTCACACAGGAGGGGATGGAGCAGTGCATCAGCCGCAAATCCCTCCTCTACGACAAGACCGGGGAGGAGCACTACAATCTCATCTCCGCCCTCCACAAATCCATGCGCAACAGCGACCCGGACGCGGCCATCTACTGGATGTGCCGGATGCTGGAGGGCGGGGAGAACCCGCTGTATATCGCCCGGCGCCTCATCCGGTTCGCCAGCGAGGACGTGGGGATGGCGGACAGCCAGGCCCTGCAGGTGGCGGTGGCCGCCTACCAGGCCTGCCATTTCCTCGGGATGCCGGAATGCGACGTACACCTGACCCACGCGGTGGTCTACCTGGCCATGGCGCCCAAGTCAAATGCCCTCTACACGGCCTGCGAGGCCTGCAAGAGGGATGTGCGCACCGGGCAGGCAGAGCCTGTGCCCCTGCATCTTCGCAATGCGCCCACCCGGCTTATGAAGGAACTGGAGTACGGGAAGGGGTACGAGTACGCCCACGACACGGAAGAGAAGCTGACCCACATGGAATGCCTTCCGGAATCCATGCGGGGAACGACGTACTATCACCCCACCCGGGAGGGGCGTGAGAGCGAAGTGAGGGAGCGGCTGGACGCGATCCGCAGGTGGAAAAAGGAACAATAACAGAGGCGGAAAATGGGCTGCGGGCATATTGCACGGCAGCGTAAGATCCGCTATACTAAAAGAAGAATTACGTATGCATGAGGAGGAAGGCGGGGCGGGGAACCCTGCGAAGACACCATGAAAAAGTCACCGGTTTTTACAGCATTTCTTCTGGTTCTTGGCTGCATGTGCTGCAGTATCGCGACCAACTGGATCATGATCCCCAACGGCCTGGCGGCGCCGGGCATCACGGGTATCTCCATGACAGTGGAACATTTTACAGGCATCAATTACGCGCTCATCTACTATGCGATCACGATCCTGATCCTTGTCGTCACTTACCTGACGCTGGGGAAGCGGGACGCGTCCAACATCATCATCCTGTCGCTTCTGTACCCCATGGTGCTGTGGGTATTGAGCTTTATTGACGTGCAGATCATCTTCGAGGAGAAGCTGATCGCACTGGGTGCGTTCGGCGTCCTCTACGGCGTGGGGATCGGCATTCCCTACCGGATCGGGTTCTCCTACGGCGGCGACGACACAGTGGCCAAGATCCTGAAAAAGACGATCCTGCGCGCCACGGAGTTCAAGAAGATCTACTACTTTGAGGAGGCCCTCATCCTCCTGTTCATGACGCTGGCTTTCAGTCTGGACCAGCTTGCCTACGCCTTTGCGGGGCAGCTCATCTATGTGAACAGCATGAACTATGTGGTGTTCAATCTGGGGCCGAAGCTTTACGATGTGCAGATGATCGGCAAGGATATGGAGAAGATCGAGGACTTTGTCATCAATACGATCCACAAGAGCGTGACCATTTATCACGACGCTGTGGGCGGCTATTCGGGCGAACCGAAGATCCAGATGAGCTGCGTGTGCAACTCCAGGGAGTATGTCAGGCTCCGTGAGTTTATCAGGAACGGCAGCTTCGACTGCTTCATCAAGGTCATTCCCCTGGTCCATGTGTTCGGGCAGAACAAGGACTTCCACAGGCTGGACGATGAGAATATTGAATGATCTGCAGGGAACTGTGATAGCTGCGCAGATGTTACAAAAACTTAATAATTCTGTTATGGAAACTGTCGGGAACATGTGATAAAATAAACATAAAGCATGATGTTTCTGGCAGTTTTTTCTGTGCGGCATGCGCCGCGTCTGATATCTTCAAAAATCTAAAAGAAATCTCCGTGCTTTCATTTCCATTTTTAAAGCAGAGAGGTTTCTCGAACACGGCAGATCTGTTTTTCCGGGATGCCTCCTGCGGGTTATACTGTAAAGGAGGTACATATGAGCAAGCGAAACGCGGTAAACCGGAATTACAAGTCATCCATTTTTACGATGCTGTTCAGTGACAGGAAGGAGCTGCTGGGACTTTACAATGCGGTAAGCGGAAAACAGTATAAGGATCCTTCGCTTCTGGAGATCAATACGCTGGAGAACGCCATTTATATGGCAGTTCGGAACGATCTTTCCTTTGTGATCGACTCCAGGCTCTCTTTGTATGAGCATCAGTCAACCTACAGTCCGAATCTGCCGCTGCGGATGCTGATGTATCTGGCGGATCTGTATGCAGAGATGACCAGAGACGAAAAACTGTACGGCAGGAAAAAGGTGCTGATCCCGCCGCCTCAGTTCATTATTTTCTATAACGGGCAGGAGGAGCAGCCGGACAGGCAGATCCTGCGGCTGTCAGACCTGTACGGAGTGGAAGAGGAGAGGCATCAGTTGGAGTTGGAGGCAGTGATGATCAATGTGAATGCAGGCCACAGCCCGGAACTCCTTACAGCCTGCAAGACTATGGCGGATTATGCAGAATACACGGCCCGCGTGAGGAGATATGCCGCGCAGATGTCCACCGACGACGCCGTGGAACTTGCGATCACGGAATGTATACGGGAGGGGATCCTTGAAGATTTTTTGAGTAAGAATCGGGCGGAGGCAAAGAGAATGAGTATTTATGAATATGATCAGGCAAAGCACATTCAACAGGAGCGGGAGGATGCGTGGGAAGATGGAATGCGCGAAGGACGGCAGGAAGAAAAACGGACGGTAGCCGTCAATTTGGCTAAAATGAGCATGCCGGCAGATAAGATTGCACAGGCAGTGGAGGAGGATGTGTCTGTAGTGCAGCAATGGGTTGCTGAGTTAGCAGATGAAAAGTAATATTGAGCATAAAGAAGACCACGCGTATTGCGTGGTTTTCTTTAATCCGGTATCGCGGGCGTTGCGCCCTCCGGGATGGGGCATACATACCCGGATGCAGCGGCCTTTTCAAATTCCCTGCGGGCGGCGGCTAGAAGAGAGGGATCCTCCATGAGATCCACAGCCGTGGCGGCCAGAACCTTGGCGGCACACACCGCGGCCTTTCGCCCGATGGAAGTGCCGTCGCAGGAGACGTTCTGCCAACTGTGTCCGGGACAGCCGTTGGGCCACGCCGCCACATGGATCTGGGCGGTGGGCGTCTGCCAGCTCACATCACCCACGTCTGTGGAACCTGGCGTGAAAGCGGGACCCTGGTAGAGGGGGCAGAGGAAATCGTTCATGGCATGTCCGGCTTTCTGCTGGAGGGCACGTACCTCCTCGCGGATCGCGTCATCGCCGGCAGCGCCAAATCCCGGTACGTGGTCTGCTCCCGGATAGGTCTGCGCCAGCTTGTCTGCAAAGGACAGTTCCTCCTCTGTGTGTGCCGGGACGCCGATCTCGCGGAAATTCCCGTACAGGGCCGTCTCGATCGTGTGATTGCTGACCGTGTCCGCTGTGCCGTCTATGAATTTGCGCTCTACCTGCGTGTCTGTCATGAGTGCGGCCCCGTCGGCGATCCGGTCTACCCTGGCCTGGAGTTCCACAGCCTCCGCCACATGGTTGGAGCGGATCATGTACAGGACGCTTGCCCGCGGCTGCACAACGTTGGGGCTGACGCCGCCGGCGTCAGTGATGGCATAGTGGATCCGCGCCCGGTCGCTCATGTGCTCCCGCAGGAACTGAACGCCGATGTTCATCAGTTCCACAGCGTCCAGGGCGCTCCGGCCCATCTCAGGCGCGCCTGCCGCGTGGGAGGCGGTGCCGGTAAATTTATACTGGATCTGTATGCAGGAGTTGGAGGAACCGGTGCGCACCTCATTCACATCCTCCGGATGCCAGGTGAGGGCCGCGTCCAGGGATTCCCAGAGGCGCTCCCGCGCCATGAAGGCCTTGGCAGCGCCGCCCTCCTCGCCCGGGCAGCCGTAGAGGATGACAGTTCCCGCGTGCCCGGTCTTTTCCAGGTAAGCCTTGACGCCCAGGGCAGCGCCGAAAGCGCCGGCGCCCAGCAGGTTGTGCCCGCAGCCGTGCCCGCAGCCGCCGGGGATGAGTTCCTTCTGCTCCAGGCTTCCGGCCTCCTGGGAGAGGCCGGAGAGGGCGTCGTACTCAGCCAGGATGCCGATCCTCGGGCTGCCGCTTCCGAAGCTTGCCGCGAATGCAGTGCGGATGCCGCAGATCCCTTTCTCCACACGGAATCCTTCTTCCTCCAGCAGCTCACAGTAGTAGGCTGCGGAGGCATCCTCCTGCAGGGACAGCTCCGGATGGCTCCAGATATGGTCCGCCGCCTGGCAGATGATCTCTTCTTTTTCTTCTACAGCATGGACTGCTGTCAGTTTTTCCTGTGTCATGATGTAGTTCTCCTTGTCTGCTGATATGAATTCAAATGAAAGATCCCGAAGGAAGTTCCTCCGGGATCGGGTATTACAGGACTTTCGAGAGGAAATCCTGGAGTCTCGGATTCTGCGGGTGATCGAAGAGCTCCTTCGGATCCCCCTGCTCCAGAAGTTTCCCGTCTGCCATGAACAGCACGCGGTTGCCAACCTCTCGGGCAAAGCCCATCTCGTGCGTCACGACGACCATGGTCATCCCTTCCTCGGCCAGCTCGCGCATCACATCCAGAACCTCGCCGACCATCTCCGGGTCGAGAGCGGAAGTCGGCTCGTCGAAGAGCATGACCTCCGGCTCCATGGCCAGGGCGCGGACGATGGCGACACGCTGTTTCTGGCCGCCTGAGAGCTGGATCGGATAGGCGTCGGCGCGGTCCCTTAAACCGACACGGTCCAGAAGCTCCAGCGCCTTTGCCTCAGCCTCGGCCTTGGAGACGCCTTTCACTTTTATGGGGGCCAGCGTCATGTTGTCCAGGATCGTCATGTGGGGGAAGAGGTTGAAGTGCTGGAACACCATGCCCATTTTCTGGCGCAGCTCGTCGATGTTGAGCTTTACCGTTTTTCCCTCTTCATTTTTATATTTCCTTTTTGTGATGTCAATGCCGTTGAAAATGATGGAGCCGCCTGTGGGTTCCTCCAGCAGGTTCAGGCTCCGGAGGAACGTGGATTTGCCGGAACCGGAAGGCCCGATGACTGCCATCACATCGCCTTTGTTGATATCGACGGTCACGCCGTCCAGGGCTTTGATGGTGCCGCCCTTGTAATGCTTTTTCAGATCCGTGACCTGGATCAGGCTATCTCTTGTCTCCACGGCTCATCCTCCTTTCTACGTATGCGATCGCTTTGGAGGTGGGGAAACAGAGACAGAAGTAGATCGCTGTTGCCACCAGCAAGGGTTCGATGATGATGAATGTTGCGCCGCGCACCGCGTTGACAGCGGACATGATATCCTGCACGCCGATGGTGTATGTAATGGCGGACTCCTTGATGATCACGACGAACTCGTTCGCGATCGCGGGAAGGATGTTCTTGATCGCCTGGGGCAGGATAATGAACCGCAGGTTCTGTCCCTGGGAAAGGCCGAGGGAGCGGGCGGCTTCCGTCTGTCCGGAATCGATGGACTGGATGCCGGAGCGGATGATCTCGCACAGGTAGGCGCCGGAGTTCATGCCCAGAGCCACAACGCCGGGCAGGAAGCGGTCGAATTTGATGAATCCGAAGAGCTGGAAGCCGGGCAGTTCAATGAGGCTGAACACACCGTAGTAGATGATGAAGATCTGCACGATCACAGGGGTCGAGCGGAGGATCTCCACATAGGCGGTGGCGATGAAATCCAGCGGGTTAAAGCGGGAGAGAAGAGCGAGAAAGCCTTTCTCCCTAGGATGTCCGTCCGCGTCCAGGCCGAGGGCCCGGAAGGGGCGCAGGTTGGACATGCGCATCAGGGCCAGGATCAGGGCCAGGCAGAATCCGATGACCACTGTGAACAGGGCCAGAAGGACCGTGACCAGCGTGCCCTGCCAGAACAGGTCTGCGTAGGGCGAGATCCGGGAAAAATTTTCAATCTGGAAAAATTGATCCATGAATCAGATAACTCCTTTCATCCAGTAAAACGGGCTCCTTCGTGGGAGCCCGCCTCTTGCTGTTCATGCTTACTGTACGTTGCCGCTGTCGTCAAGCAGACCTTCGTATGTCTCGCCTGCTGCCAGATCTGTCGCATCTGCGATGTACTGGTCCAGGCTGCCGTCCTCTGTCGCTGCCTTGATCGCCTCGTTCACTGCCGCAAGCAGTTCCGGGTTGTCCTTGCATACGCCGATGGCGGAACCTTCCACATCGTAGGGAACTTCCATCACGATCTCAAGATCGGGGTAGTTCTTCTGGTAGCTCTGGGCCACAACGGTCTCGATGTACGCTGCGTCCATCTTGCCGGAGAGAAGCTCGGAGATGATGTCCGTTACTTTCGGAAGAGATACGATGTCAGCGTCCGGTGTGTTCTCGTTTGCCAGGTCGAGCTGGATGGAACCGGTCTGCGCGCCGACTGTGACATCCGGGTTGTTGATGGCGTCAAAGGAATTGTACGTATCCGCGTTGTCCTTTACCGTCACAAGGGACTGACCGCCCATGTAGTAGATGTCTGTGAAATCCATGATGGACTCGCGGGCCGGATCCGGAGAGAGGCCTGCCATGCCGAGGTCTACAGATTTTGTCTGCAGCTCGCTGAGCACGCCGTCGAAGTCAACGGTGATGATCTCCAGCTCCAGTCCCATGTAATCTGCGATGTACTGTGCCAGATCCATGTCAAAGCCGGCCAGCGTCGGATTGCCGTCCTCGTCGATGGCATAGAACTCATAGGGAGCGAAGTCCGGGCTTGTGGCAACTGTCAGCTTGCCCTCTGTCACAGTCTTGACAGCTCCGTCGCTCTTACCGCCCTCATCGGAAGTGCTCTCCGTCGTCTCATTTGTCTCCTCGGAAGCGCTGTCGCTGCTGCCGCAGGCGGCCAGTGACATGACCATGCATGCAGCGAGAAATCCTGCTAATACTCGTTTCTTCATAATAGAAAATCCTCCTCAATTTTTGAATAAATATAAATTAAAATTCATATTTATTAATCCTACCCGATTTTTTTCAAATAGTCAATAGATGCGGTGAAAAAAGTTATGCTTTCTTTTCCTCCCTTGGAAGGATCACATTCAAAAGGATCGCCATCAGTGTGGCGACGACTACCGGCGAGCTTCCGAAAACGGTGGTCACCCACTCCGGGAAGGAGGCGAGGGACGCGGAAGCCTGGGTGATGCCCATGCCGAGCGCAACGGAGAGCCCGACGATGGATGTGTTGCGGAAATTCATCTCCTGCTGGAAGATGAGCTTGATGCCCGTCATGGCGATGGAGGCGAACACGGAGATGGTGGCGCCACCCAGCACGCACTGGGGTATCGTGGTCAGGAGCCCGGAGAACTTGGGCACGAAGCCGGCGATCATCAGGATGATGGCTGCCAGGCCAAGCACGCACCGGTTGATGACCTTTGTCGTTGTGACGATGCCTACGTTCTGGCTGTAGGTGGCCGTCGGGAGCCCGCCGAAGAAGGCGCAGAGGATGTTGCTGATGCCGTACATGACGATGCCTCCCTGCAGCTCCCTGTCCTCCGGCATGCGGCCCATGCTGCCGGACGTGGTGGCGGAGAAGTCCCCGATCGCCTGGATGGAGTTGATGGCAAAGAGAAGGCCGATGGCCACGCAGGCGGAGGGCTCAAAGCTCAGGGAGAAGTGCAGGGGCTGGGGCAGCTGGAAGAGCCCGGCGGACTGCACGCCTGAGAGATCCACCAGCCCGAAGGGCACGGCCAGGATGTAGCCGGCCACGATGCCGATCAGGATGGAGGCCAGCTTGAGAAAGCCTTTGGCAAAGTGGTTGAGGCCTGTCACGACGGCCAGGGTAAAGAAAGCCACAAGCCAGTTCTGCCAGGAGCCGTACTGCTCGCTGGACGTGCCGCCCGCCATGTAGTTGACGGCTGTCGGATAGAGGGAGAGGCCGATGGTGAACACTACAGTCCCTGTCACAAGGGGCGGGAACAGGATGCGGATCCTGGAGATGCAGAATCCCACGATGATGGCGACAACGCCGCCCACGATCTGGGCGCCCAGGATGGTTGCGATATCGTAGGTGCCTGCGATGGCCTGCATGCTCGGCACGTAGGCAAAGCTGATGCCCATGATGACGGGCAGGGCGCTGCCAAGCTGGAAGTTCTTCCCTCTTATAAAAGGAAAGAGCTGGAGCAGGGTGCTGATGGCGGAGCAGAAGAGGGCGGCCTGGATCAGGATGACCCGGTCGCTGCCGCTGATGCCCGCGACGCCTGCGACGATGATGGAGGGCGTGACGCATCCCACGATCATGGCGACCACGTGCTGGAGAGCCAGCGGGAGAGCCTGCCCGAAGGCGGGGACACCGCTCAACTCAAACACGGAAGCGCGTGTTTTTTTTGCAGAAGAATGTAATTCAGACATAAGTTCCTCCTCAGTAAAGAATAGTTTGCATTACCTTTCTACTTTATCATTAAATATAGGAAATGCAAAGTAAAATCTGTCTATTGCTAAATTCTTCACTGGTAAACAGGGTCCGGATGCAGTATAATATCCCTTATGAAATCTGGTATCTCACGAGGAGGTTTATGAATATGGCAGAGTATGTGATCACAACAGACTCCAATTCCGACGTGCCGGAGGAATATCTGGCGCAGCACATGGTTCCGGTGATCCCCCAGTACTACATGTTCGGGGAGACCGTGTACGGCGACGAGCTGAAGATGGAGCCGTCCGAATTTTACGAGACGATGCGGAAGGGGGAGCTCCCCAAGTCCATGGCAAACAATCCGGAAGTGGTCCGGCAGACGTTTACAGAGATCCTGAAAGAGGGCAGGGACATCCTTCACATCGCCTTCTCCAGCGCCCTGAGCGGGAGCTGCCAGAACGTGCAGGTGGCGGCCCGGGATCTGATGGAGGAGTATCCGGACCGGAAGATCCTGGTGTTCGATTCCCTGAACGCATCTCTCGGGGAAGGCGTGTCCGTCATGCGGGCGGTCTCCCTGAAAGAGGAGGGGAAAGGGATGGATGAGGTCTACGACATCCTTGTAAAGGAGCGGGATCACATCCAGGTATACTTTACCGTGGACGACCTGCACCACCTCCAGCGAGGCGGGCGCGTCTCAAAGACGACGGCGGTGGTCGGCAGCATGATCAACATCAAGCCGCTCCTCACGGTGACCGCCTCCGGCGAGCTGAAGTCGGATGGGACCGTCCGGGGGCGCAAGAAGGCGCTGCGGACGCTGGTGACCCGGATGGAGCAGGCTCTTGACACGGAACACTTCGGGAAGGAGCGGCCGGTGGCCGTCATACACGGCGACTGCCTGGAGGACGCCCGGGGCGTTGCAGAGCAGGTGCGGGAGCTCGGCTTTGACCATATCGTGATCAACGATGTGAGCCCCAGCATTGGCACCCACGCGGGCCCGGGCGTGGTGGGACTTGTATTTTACGGGAAAAAGGTGGACTAGCAGATGACGAATATGGAGAGAAGAGAGGCGCTGCGGGGCATGTCCATTGCGCTGATCGGCGGTGTGTTCTGGGGGCTTGCCGGCGTGTTCGGCCAGTATCTCTTTGAGCACAACAGGACGAACGCCAGGTGGCTTGTCAGCGTGCGGCTCCTCATTGCAGGCGCGCTCCTTCTGGCCACAGTCATTATGAAGCAGAGGGACAGCTTCTGGAAAATCTGGACAAACCGGCGGGATGCGGTGTCCCTGCTCCTGTTTTCCGTACTCGGCATGGCAGGGTGCCAGCTGTCCTACTACACAGCGGTGGAACTGTCCAACGCAGGGACGGCGACGGTCCTGCAGTATACAGCGCCGGTGATCATCCTTACATACGACGCGGTGCGCAGCCGCCGCAGGCCGAAGGGATATGAGCTGGCGGCCCTTCTCCTTGCCCTGGGCGGCACGTTCATCCTTGCCACCCACGGCAATCCGGGCTCCATGGCCCTGTCGCCGGAGGCGCTCTTGTGGGGGATCGGTTCAGCCGTCATGATGGCGGTCTACAACCTGCTTCCCGGGAAGCTGATGAAGAAGTACGGCACCTTCTGCGTGATCGGCTGGGGCATGCTGGTGGGCGGCATCTTCCTGTCCGCGTTCACAAGGCCGTGGCATGTGGCGGGGCAGTGGGATCTCCGGGGAGTGGGAGCCATCGCGGTCGTCATTGTCGTGGGGACCGTCCTGTCGTTCTCCTTCTACATGGAGGGCGTGCGTCTGATCGGGGCGCCCAGGGCCAGCCTGCTGGCGTCTGTGGAGCCGGTTACGGCCACCATCGCCTCGGCACTTTTTATGCATGTCGTGTTCGTGGGGATGGATGTGGCCGGTATTTTCTGTATTCTTGCCGCGGTGCTGCTTCTGTCAGCGCCCGGTCTGAAGAGATAAATGATGAGGGAAAAGGAGAGATGATGATGGAAAAGTCAAAGGTGTATTTCACAGATTTAAGAGCCCTTCCAGGGACAAACCTGCCGGAGAAGTTAAAGAAGCTGATCCGGAAAGCAGGGATCGGGGAGATCGATTTTGAGAAGAAGATGGTCGCCATCAAGATCCACTTCGGGGAGCCGGGCAACCTGTCCTTCCTCCGCCCCAACTACGCGAAAGCAGTGGCGGACGTCATCCGGGAGCTGGGCGGACGTCCCTTCCTCACCGACTGCAACACGCTGTATGTGGGCCGAAGGAAAGACGCGCTGGAGCACCTGAGCGCCGCCTTTGAGAACGGCTTCGGGGTCCTGTCCACAGGCTGCCATATCATCATAGCGGACGGCCTGAAGGGGACGGACGACGTGGCTGTGCCGGTGGAGGGCGGCGAGCTGGTGAAGGAGGCCAAGATCGGCCGCGCGGTCATGGACGCGGACATCTTCATCAGCCTGAACCACTTCAAGGGCCATGAGGCGACCGGATTCGGAGGCGCCCTCAAGAATATCGGCATGGGCTGCGGCAGCCGGGCCGGCAAGATGGAGCAGCACAACAGCGGCAAACCGACCGTGGACCGCGACACATGCGTGGGATGCAGAGTCTGTGCAAAGAACTGCGCCCACGGCGCGATCTCGTTCCCGGAGAAGAAGGCGAGCATTGACCACGACAAGTGCGTGGGATGCGGCCGTTGCCTGGGAGCCTGCAATTTTGACGCGATCTACAACGAGAACGCCTCCGCGGTAAAAGAGCTGGACATGAAGATCGCGGAGTACTCCAAGGCGGTTCTGGACGGCAGACCGAATTTCCATATCAATCTGGTCATCGACGTGTCGCCCTACTGCGACTGCCACGCGGAGAACGATCTGCCGATCCTGCCGGATGTGGGCATGTTCGCAAGCTTTGATCCGGTGGCGCTGGACCAGGCCTGCGCAGACGCCTGCAACGCGCAGCAGCCCATCCCGGGCAGCCTGCTGGACGACCGGATGCACGATCATGACTTCTGCGACCACCACGATCATTTCGTCAATACGACGCCGGAGAGCGAGTGGAAGTTCTGTCTGGAGCATGCGGAGAAGATCGGAATCGGGACGAGGAACTACGAGCTGATCGAAGTGAAATAAAAGAAATGAAAAAAACTGGCCATGGGATTACCCCATGGTCAGTTTTTCTATCTGCCGCCGGATGAGGACGCCGGCTGCGTCGGCGAACCGCTCCATCTTCTCAATGCGGACAAAATCATTCCCAAAGATCTCTCTGGCGGCGTGGGTGTCCCCGCTGCTCCCGGTAAGGATCCCGCACAGGTGGATCCCCTGTCGGCGCAGGGCCCGCGCCTCTCTGGCTGTGTCGTCCGTTCCGGCCTTCCCGGAATAGTCCTGGCTTACAAACTGCCGCTTCCCGGGATCGGCGGGGATCCGGCGGTCGTCATTGGGACTCGCGTCGGTCAGGATGATGAGGAGCCGGTTCTTTGCGGGCGCGTCCTTCATCAGCTGCCAGGCGCCCCGCAGCGCCAGGCCGTCCCGGTTCCAGCCGGCGGCAAAGTACTGGAAGATCCGCTGCGTATCTTCCGCCTGCATGTCTTCATATCCGAGGAAGCGCTGCAGCACCGTGTAGCCACGCACGCTCAGGAAGGAGAAGACCTGCACGGGGATGCGGCACGCCTGCAGGCTTCTGGCGATCACGCAGCCCTGGGCGGCGATCACCTCCTGGTCCTGCAGCCGGGAAGCGGATGCGTCCAGCATGAGATCCACAGAGAAATCCGCATCCGTCTCCTCAAGGGTATCCTGAAAGATGCGGGGGTCGTGCAGGTAGAGTCCCCGCCACACCTGGGACGGGCAGACGGCTCCGGACCGGCTGCGTAGGGGAACCGGCTGGGCGTGGACGAGGAGGGAGCTGCGGATCTGCTCCGTCAGCCTGGCGATGCTGTTCTTATAGAGGAGGCGCCTGCTCTGAAAGTGGGCCCTGTTCTTCTGCATCTGCCACGCGGCGTCGCGGCGGACCTTCCCGATGACGCCGTCCCGGGGAGGAACCGCGCTTTTCTGTCCTGCGGTGAAGTAGAGGTGGCAGTTTTCGTGGGCGCCGGTGCACAGCGCCTGGTCGATGCGCGCGCTCACGTCATCCGGGTAGAGGGGCAGGCCGAAGCAGCCCTCGATATAGAGGCGGTCCGCCCGCTGCGCGGCCGGATCCCTGCGCCCGGCTGTAAGCCCCTTTCGCCCCTGCGCGAGGATCCCCTCGCGCCCTGCAGGTCCGATCATGAGCAAGGTGTCGGTGCGCACAAGCCGGGAGGGCATTTTCCGGATGAGAAAGCGGTTCAGCTTCCTGCGGAGCTCCCTGACAAAAGCAGGGGAGCGCTTCCAGCCGGAGGCGGGGAAATACCGGCGGAAAATGTGCCGGATCCGCGCCGCGACCTCCTCGGCCGTCAGGGAGCCGTCAAGCTGCAGCGCTTCAAACAGGCTCCGCTCCCAGGGGTTGACAAGGCCGGGATCCCTGCCGAGGATCACCCGGCACCGGGCCGCCTGGAGAGCGTAGACAAGGCTGTTCTGCGCCATCCACTGCTGCCGGGAGCGGGTCAGCTCCCGGTCAAAAAAGTCCCGGGCGTGGGCGGCCCGCAGCTCGGCGAGAACCGGGCGCAGGGGCGCCTCCTTTTCAAAGGCACAGTTTTCCAGGGCGACCCACAGAAGGCCGTCCAGCGTCTCGCTGAAGAAGGAGCGGCTGATCTGGTCAAAGAGGGGATCCATAACGGCGGGATCATACCATTTGCGCACATAGCCTATGATGGCGTTCATGTAGAGATCCGGCTCCCCGTCTTCCAGAAACGCCGTGAAAGCCGGCGTGAAAGAGTAATCGCCGGCTGCGGTCCATATGATGTTGAGAGCCCGCCTCTGGGGGCGGGTCAGCTGCCCCTGCTCCATAACGAATCCTTCCTTTATCCTGCTGTATCCTCCAGCCTACCCCCGGTCCCCGAAGAGTTTGTCCCGGTCTGTTTTCCCGGAGATGCGGGAGGAGATGATATCCTGCACGAGAGACTGCTCGTATGTATCCGGCGTCTTGTTGGTGATGCCCATGTTGAGGGCGTCGATGGGCGCAAGGCCGCCGGCCATCATGCGCACTGCGCCAAGAAGGCCGCGCAGGTCCAGCACTTTCTCTGTCAGTTCGCCGCTCCTGCACTTGTCCCGTATGTCGAGGAAGAGGGCGGTGAACTGGCGGACGTACTCCGGGCGCAGGGAGGGGAACTCCTTCTGCAGCATTCTGGAGAGATCCTCCCCGGCGATCTCCGGCATGGTGAGGATCATGAACCGGGAGGAGAGGGCCTCGTTCAGCTCCCGGGTGCCGGCGTAGCCGTAATTCATAGTGGCGATGAAGCGGGCCGCGCCGTGGATCCCGACCTGCCGGTAGCCGGGGATCCGGATGCTGCGGCGGAAGTCCAGCACGGAGTGAAGAACAGCCAGCGCCTCGTTCCGGGCCATGTTGATCTCATCCAGCACGCAGAAGCCGCCGCCTTCGGCCGCCTCCGTCACCGGACCCGGCCGGAAAGTCACCTCCCCGTCCCGGAAGGTGTCTGTCCCCAGCATGGTGGTGGCATCCGCGTTGATGTGGAGGGAAATGTTGCAGACAGGACGGCCGAAAGCAGCGGCCAGGTTCTCCGCCAGCACGTTCTTGCCTGTGGCCTTGGCCCCTGCCAGCAGGAGGTTTTCCCCGGCGAGGAGCGCCTGGGCGGCCTGCTCCCAGACCTTCTTCCCGTAATAGTAGTAGCGGGGGCGCGACAGCGCATCCCCGGACGGCGCGTAGCGGCGCCGGAATTCCCCGATCCCCTGTATGACGCGGGGGTCGATCCCTTCTTCCTGTAAAAAGTCAAGCACAAGCAGTACCTCTCTTCCTGTCAGTGATGCCATTTATTATAGCACTGCGTTCTGTATTTGAGAAGAAATGTCGTTACCACAGGAAAAATGTTAAAAAAGATCAAGAAAACAGGAGTGATGAGAGATTAAAATTGTTTCTTTACAGTACATAATGACAATGCTATACTATTTTAGTGTGTAAAAGTGTTATATATGGAATGAGAAAAGGAGGAAATGATATGGCAACTTTTATCATCGGTCTCGCGATCCTGTTTGTCGGCGCAGCGCTGTACGGCAAGTTCTGCGAGCACGTATTCGGTCCTGACGACAGGAAGACTCCTGCCTACACCAAACAGGACGGTCTGGACTATGTTCCCATGAGAGAGTGGAAGAACAGTCTGATCAACCTGCTGAACATTGCAGGTACAGGCCCGATCCTCGGACCTATCCAGGGTATCCTCTTCGGACCCATCGCATTTATCACCATCCCGATCGGAAACGTGATCGGCGGAGCCATGCACGATTACTTCTCCGGTATGATCTGTCTGCGTGACGGCGGCACACAGATGCCGGACATGATCCGCAAGTACAGCAATAAAGGCGTGTACACCTTCTACCAGATCTTCTGCAGCCTGCTGCTCCTTCTGGTAGGCGCGGTGTTCATCTACACACCGGGCGACATCGCCGCGACACAGGTATTCGGATTTGACGGCAAGGCGACATCCGTATCTACATGGGTGATCTACGGTGTCATCTTCGTTTACTACCTGATCGCAACCGTGTTCCCCATCGACAAGATCATCGGACGTATCTACCCGATCTTCGGAGCGATCCTTCTGTTCTCCGCAGTCGGCGTGTTCGTCGGCCTCTTTGCAAAGGGCTATCCGCTGATCAACATCTGGGACAACTGGAACGGCGTTCTCGTATCCTACGGTGACTACTTCAGCGCAAACCATTTCATCCCGATCTTCTTCATCACCGTGGCCTGCGGTATCCTTTCCGGATTCCACTCCACACAGACGGCGATCATCTCCCGTACGATGAAGAGCGAGCGTCAGGGCCGCATGACATTCTACAACATGATGGTTCTGGAGGGCTTCATCGCCATGGTATGGGCTGCCGGCGCCATGGGCGTATACAACCTGGGCCTGCAGGCTGCTGATGCCGGACTGGCTACAGCGACCATCGGCGTTGTCTGCAAGGACATCCTCGGACCGGTTGGCGGTATCATCGCCCTTCTCGGCGTTATCGTGCTGCCGATCACATCCGGCGACACGGCGCTCCGTTCCCTGCGTATGGCAGTGTCCGACGCCCTGCACCTTGACCAGAAGAACGTGGCGAAGCGCCTTTCCCTGGCAGCAGTGATCTTTGCACTTGTTGCAGTGATCCTTGTGTTCGCGAAGATGAACGCAGAGGGCTTCAACATCCTGTGGCGTTACTTCGCATGGTCCAACCAGACCCTGTCCCTGTTCGCGTTCATCGCCATCTCTGTATGGATGTTCGAGAACGGCAAGGCAAAATTCGTCTGGATGCCGCTGATCCCGGGCGCATGGTACGCGTTCGTTACCATCACATACATCGTGAACGCTAAGATCGGTTTCAACGTACCGTGGGGTGCAGCATATGTGATCGGTATCGCAGCAGCCGTGCTCTATGTGGCGCTGATCCTCTGGTACGGCAAGAAGCGCGCTGCCCGCAAGGCTGCCCGGAATGCATAAATAAGAGAACCATATACACTTTGAAACCAGCTAAGAGGGCCTCCCTGAAGTCGGTCACGACTTTGGGAGGCCCTCTTTTCATGCCTGTCTGCCCCTGAAGCGGGGGTGCTGCCCCTAACCTGGCGTGGTCCTTTTTGTCAGAAATTCTGCCTGTGACCGCATGGCCGGGGTGAAAGGCAGGATGATCATGGCAAGATCCAGGGCTGCGTAGAGAAGAAGACAGAGCCCCTGGAGAACTGCCGCCGCCGCGGCAGCCGGATCACTGCCGGACTGCAGGATGGCCTCCCGGATCAGCCAGCCCCGGCTGAGGACCATCTGTCCGGCGACAGCGAAGGTAAAGGCGCACAGAAGAAAGAGAACAATGGCCTCTGCAGGCATGATCATCTGCAGGAAGACGCCTTTTTCAAGAGCCCTGGCTTTAAGCCGGCTCTTCCAGATGCCGAAGATGGCGGTGAGAGAGCACTGGATGAGCAAAAGCCAGGGCGGGAGTGTGAAGACGGGATCCTTCAGCATCTGGAAGATGAGAACGCCTGTGATCACAAAGAAGGAGCAAAGGTTGCACAGGGCGAAGAGAAGGTTGCCGGAGAGGATGCGGCGAGTCCCTGTGAGTGCCTTCTCAAGAAGGGCGGATTCCACATCCAGCTGTTCCAGGCTGGCTCCCCTGTGAAGCTTCTGCAGCAGATGGAGGACCTGTCTTGCCTGACGCAGTTCTTTTTGTTTGTTTTGTATTATCCCTTCCAGTATATGGGAAGTGTCCTCCCCGTCCAGATACCGGCGTATTTCCGGAACGGAGAAATCCAGCAGACGCAGCTTCCGGATAAGAAGGAGCCGGCGGATGGATGCATCGTCGTAGTCCTTATATCCGTTGTCCGCATGGCCGGGCCGGATGAGGCCGGCTGATTCATAGTACCGGATGGCCTTGCGGGTGAGCCCGGTCTTTTCCTCTGCTTCCTTTATTTTCATAGCGCATGTCCTCCTGTTACCGCTTCCTTATATATTTTATAGCATGTGCCCCCGGGGAACAGTCAATAAAACTTGCCGGAAAAAGGGAAATCCTATAAAATAGCAGTATGTGCAAAGGATCTGCTGCATGTGTTTTTGTTTGCAGCGTATGAAAAAGAAAGAGGTATGTATATGAACATCATCAATATAGAACATATCAGCAAAGTTTTTGGCGGAAAGACGGTCTTTGAGGACGCCTCCTGCGGTGTGCAGGAGGGGGACAAGGTTGGCATTGTGGGCATCAACGGCACGGGGAAAACGACGCTCCTCGGGCTTGTGGCCGGCCTGGAGACGCCGGATGAGGGGCAGGTCGTCACCCGCAGCGGCATCCGCATGGCATACCTGTCCCAGACACCGGCGTTTGGGCCGGACGATACGGTCGCTTCCTACGCCTTCGCCGGAGATCCGGACACGGACTGGAAAGTGCAGAGCAATCTGAATGAGCTGGGGATCACAGACTGGGAGGCGCGGATCGACACGTTGTCCGGCGGGCAGAAGAAGCGGGCCGCCATGGCAAAAACTCTGGCGGACTCCTTTGACGTGCTTCTTCTGGATGAGCCGACCAACCACCTGGATCAGGAAATGACAGACTGGCTGGAGGAATATCTCCGCTCATTCCGGGGCACGGTCCTCATGGTGACCCACGACCGGTACTTCCTTGACCGGGTGACGGACAGGATCCTGGAGATCGACGACGGAAAGATCTATTCCTACGAGGGGGACTACTCCACATTTCTGGAGCTGAAAGCCCAGAGGGAGGAGAGGGAGCTGGCCGCCGAGCGCAAGAGAAAGAGCGTGCTGCGCATGGAGCTGGAGTGGGCGAAGCGGGGATGCCGCGCCAGATCCACCAAGCAGAGAGCGCGGCTGGAGCGGCTGGAGGCGCTGAAGCAGCAGACCGGCCCCGCTGTGCAGGAGACGGCCCAGATCGATTCGGTGGAGACGCGGATGGGGAAAAAGACAGTGGAGCTCCACCATATCAGCAAGTCCTACAAAGGACAGGTGCTGCTCGACGATTTTGACTATATTTTCCTGAAGAACCAGAAAGTGGGCATCGTAGGGCCGAACGGCTGCGGCAAATCCACGCTCCTGAAGATCATCGCGGGGGAAGTGCAGCCGGACGCCGGGGAGGTGGAAGTGGGAGAGACCGTGCGCATCGCCTGCCTTTCCCAGGAGCTGCCGCAGATGGATGCAGCCCGGCGGGTGATCGACTATGTGAAGGACATTGGGGAGTATGTGCAGACGAAGGAAGGGCGGATCACGGCCTCCCAGATGCTGGAGCGCTTCCTCTTTACGCCGGACATGCAGTATTCCCCCATCGGGAAACTCTCGGGCGGGGAGAAGAAGCGGCTGTATCTGCTGGGCATCCTGCAGTCCAATCCGAATTTCCTTGTCCTTGACGAGTGCACGAACGACCTGGATATCGCCACCATGACCATCCTGGAGGATTACCTGTCCTCCTTCACCGGCATCGTGGTGGCTGTCTCTCACGACCGGTATTTCCTGGACAATGTGGCGGACCGCATCTTCGCCTTTGAGGGGGAAGGAAAACTTGCGCAGTATGAGGGCGGCTACACAGACTATGTTATGGCCCGGGACAGCCGGGAGCAGGACGCCGGGAAGAAACAGGCAGGAGAGGGCGCGCAGAAGAAACCGGCGGCCGGGAGCGCGGCGGACTGGAAGCAGCACCACAGCGCGAAACTTAAGTTTACCTACAAGGAGGAGCGGGAGTACGAGACCATTGATGCCGACATCGCAGCCCTGGAGGCAAAGCTGGAGGAGCTGGACGGGGCGATCATGGCCAACGCCACAAACTCCGTGAAACTCCGGGAACTGATGGAGCAAAAAGAGGCGGTGCAGGCGCAGCTGGACGGGAAGATGGAGAGGTGGGTGTACCTCAGCGAGCTGGCAGAGAAGATCGGGCGCTGAGACAGGCATCCGAAAACTCCTAAAACTTCCTGCAAATTGCTTGACAAAAAAAGAGATCCTTGCTATGATAAAAAAACAGAACGCACTCTGTTTTAAACAGACCACACTCTGTTTTTTATGGAAAGAGAAAAGAGGTGCAGATATGCAGAGAGTCTATTCATTGCTCGTGGACAATACGCCCGGCGTGCTGAGCCGTATCTCCGGTCTGTTCAGCAGGAGAGGATACAGCATTGACAGCATCACGGCCGGTGTCACTGCGGATCCGAGATTTACAAGGATCACGATCGTGGCAAGCGGAGACGAGCTCATCCTGTCCCAGATCGAGAAGCAGGTCCGCAAGTTGGAGGACGTCATCGAGATCAAGGTGCTCAAGGAAGGCGAGTCTGTCTACCGCGAGCTCATCATGGTGAAGGTGCGGGCGAACGCGGCGCAGCGGGCGGAGATCATCGCTGTGGCGGATATCTTCCGGGCCAAGGTGGTGGATGTGGAGAAAGAATCCCTGATCCTGGAACTGACGGGAAGCCAGTCCAAACTGGAGGCCTTCCTGGATCTGCTGGACGGCTACGAGATCCTGGAGCTTGCCAGGACGGGGATCGCCGGTCTGTCCAGAGGAGTCCGGAACATCACGTGCATCGACGACGACGGGAACACATGGACGTGGACTCCGGAGAACAGCGGGAAAAAAGACTGCTAAAGGATAGTACCTTTAACAATAGAAAAGTCATGAATAAGTAGGAGGAATGTAAAAATGGCAGCAAGAATTTTTTATCAGGAAGACTGTAATATGGCGGCTCTGGAGGGACAGAAGATCGCGATCATCGGCTACGGCAGCCAGGGACACGCTCACGCGCTGAACCTGAAGGAGTCCGGATGCGACGTGATCATCGGCCTCTACGAGGGAAGCCGCTCCTGGGCGAAAGCCGAGGCGCAGGGATTCAAAGTATACACAGCCGCTGAGGCTGCAAAGCAGGCGGACGTGATCATGATCCTGATCAACGACGAGAAGCAGGCCGACATGTACAAGAACGACATCGAGCCCAACCTGGAGGAAGGCAACATGCTGATGTTCGCCCATGGCTTCAACATCCACTTCGGATGCATCAAGCCGCCGAAGAACGTGGACGTTACCATGATCGCTCCGAAGGCGCCGGGTCACACGGTAAGAAGCGAGTACCAGGCCGGCAAGGGAACGCCCTGCCTGATCGCTGTAGAGCAGGATGCCACAGGAAAGGCATGGGACCGCGCGCTGGCATACGGTCTTGCCATCGGCGGAGCGAGAGCCGGACTTCTTGAGACGACCTTCCGGGTTGAGACAGAGACAGACCTCTTCGGCGAGCAGGCTGTTCTGTGCGGCGGCGTGTGCGCCCTGATGCAGGCAGGCTTCGAGACTCTGACAGAGGCCGGATACGATCCGAGAAACGCTTACTTCGAGTGCATCCATGAGATGAAGCTGATCGTAGACCTGATTTACCAGAGCGGTTTCGCAGGCATGAGATACTCCATCTCCAACACGGCGGAGTACGGCGACTACATCACAGGGCCGAAGATCATCACAGCGGAGACGAAGAAGGCTATGAAGCAGATCCTCTCCGACATTCAGGACGGATCCTTTGCGAAAGAGTTCCTGCTTGACATGTCCGACGCGGGACGCCAGGTACACTTCAAGGCTATGAGAAAACTGGCTTCCGAGCATCCGGCAGAGAAGATCGGCGAGGAGATCAGAAAACTCTACAGCTGGAACGGCGAGGACAAGCTGATCAACAACTAGTAAGAAAACAGTAAGAAAGGCGTCTTCCGGGGCAGCAGCTCCGGGGGGCGTTTTTTTGAATAAAATGGATAAAATATTTCTGACAATATTCCACTTTTTACTAATTTGTGCTAAAATACAGAATAACAGAAAAATGAAAAAACTGCACAAGGCAGAAGGGAGGAACTAAGAGTATGGATGTGCATTTTGAAGATCTCCGCTCCTGGAAAAACCCGAAGGCACGGGTGAAGGTCATGAAGGGACATTTCGTGACAACCCATTCCCACGTCAACACGTACATTGACCTGTCCACGGTCAAATCGCGGTGCAACAATGCGAGGGAGACGGCCAAGGTGATGGCGGAGCCCTACCTCGCCTCCACGGAGGTGGATACGATCGTATGCCTGGATGGCATGGAGGTCGTGGGCACGTTCGTGGCGGACATCCTGTCCAGGCCGGGCACGGTGTCCATCAACACGGGCAAAAATATCTCCATTGTCACGCCTGAGACGAACAAGGCCGGCCAGATGATCTTCCGCGACAACGTGCGGCGTATGATCGAGGGGCAGCGTGTGCTCATCGTGGCCGGACTGATCACCACCGGCAAGACGATGCTGCAGGCCATTGAGAGTATTCTCTACTACGGCGGCAGTGTGAACGGGATCTGTTCCGTGTTCAGTCTTGTCTCCAAGGTGGCGGGCATGGATATCAACGCAGTCTTCACCCAGAAGGAAGTGGTGGGCTATGAGAAATTCTCGGACGGCAACTGCCCGATGTGCGCGGCGGGACAGAAGATAGACGCCTTTGTAAACAGCTACGGGCACTCGGCTCTGTAGAACATACGGGAAACGTAAGACAAATAAAAAAGACAACCACTGACGGTATGGTTGTCTTTTTTATTTCTTTTATTATTAAGCAATTCCGTTTACAGCTTTTGCTAAACGGGAAATCTTTCTTGCGCAGGTGTTTTTGTGATATACACCCTTGCTTCCTGCCTTGTTGATCTCAACGGTAGCAACCTTCAGAGCCTCAGCAGCAGCAGCGGCATCCTTGTTCGCAACGGCTGTCTCAACTTTCTTCACACAGGTCTTTACCTTAGATTTGATTGCCTTATTTCTAGCAGCCTTTGTTTCGTTTACTAAAATTCTCTTCTTAGCAGATTTGATGTTAGCCAACTTGTCCACCTCCATTACAAACTATTTCGATCTACATCGATGGGTGTTCGTTAGAGCCGGACACGGACGTTCTAACGAAACATACTAGTTTATTTTAGGGCAAGGTTTCCCGGATGTCAATACATATTTCCCAAAAATATTGCAAAAACTATCCACAAATGAAAAGGATGAAGCGAGGTTAGCAGACATGATTGAAAAGTACAGTATCCGGACGGATCTGGCCCTGGAGCAGAAGGAGCGGTTTGAGGCGGACAATGTGGAGATCCCGGGGGTCGTCCTTGAGGAGGAAGAAGACAGGGAGAGGGATATCCGGGTGACGACCGTCCGCATTGAGACGGAGAAGGGCGCAAAGATCATGGGCAAGCCGGTGGGCACATACATCACGCTGGAGGCGCCGGAACTGGCCGTGCCGGACGAGGGGTACCACAGCGAGGTGTCGGAGGAGATCCTGCGCTACCTGCGCCGCCTCCTTCCTGCGGATAAGGACGAGTTCTCCGTGCTCGTGGCCGGGCTCGGCAACCGGCAGGTGACGCCGGACGCGCTGGGTCCCTACGTGGCTGACAACCTGAACATCACGCGGCACATCGTGAAAGAGTACGGGAAGTATGCCATGGGACGGGAGAGAGTCTGCCTCCTCAGCGCCATTGTGCCCGGCGTCATGGCCCAGACAGGCATGGAGACAGTGGAGATCCTGCGGGGCGTAGTCCGGGAGGCAAAGCCGGATGCGGTCGTCGCCATCGATGCGCTGGCTGCGCGGAACACCCGCCGGCTGAACCGGACGGTGCAGATCTCGGATACGGGCATCAACCCGGGGTCGGGGATCGGCAACCAGAGGAACGCCATCACGCAGAAGACGGTGGGGGTGCCGGTCATCGCCATCGGCGTGCCCACGGTGGTGGATGCGGCCACTATTGTGGGCGATGCGATGGAGAATCTGATCGCAAGCATGGAATCGTCCGACGCACTGAAAGGGGTTGGGGTCGTCCTTTCGGGCTACAGTGCGGCGGAGAAATACGAGCTTGTGAAGGAACTGATCGCGCCTCATCTGAACGGTATGTTCGTCACGCCAAAAGATGTGGATGAGACGGTGCGGCGGATCAGCTTCACCATCTCGGAGGCGCTGAACCGTCTCTTCGCATAAGCAGCCGCCGCCCGGCATATAGTGTAGAGGCGGCCGGGGCCGCCGGACAGATGGGAGACGAGCAGGTGGAACAGCGATTGAGAAAGCGACACAGACGGAGCAGGACAGGGATCACGGCGGCCCTCCTTGCGCTGGCCGTATACGGGTCGGCGGAGGCGGGTGGCCTTCCCTTTGACGATATGGACAGCCAGATGGCAGGATTTCTGACAGAGCAGTCCGGCCGGGTATATCTGCCGGCTGCTTCCTATCCGGACAGGGGGGGAGGGGCAAGGTCCGTCTCCTCCCTCCTGGCAGGGTGCGTGGATCTCCTGGCGCCTGCGGGGCTGTATGTGCAGGAAGGCAGGGGGCTGGAGACGGATGTGGAAGACGCGGCTACCTATGAGATGATCCTGGCCAGGGAGGCCGGGGACGGCAGCGGGGCGGGGGCGGACGAAAGCCCGGCAGGCGGCGCGGACGGTTCCGCGAAGGCGGCCGGCACATCCGGGACGCCCATCGATACTTCCATAGAAAAGATGAGCGATTTTGACTATCTTCTCAGCAACTTCTACACGGTGGACAGCACCACCGTGGTCCGGCCGGATGAGCTGAACGGCGCGGATCTTCTTGGCAGGGATATGAAGATCAAAGGAGAGGGGGAGGGGCCGAAGATCCTCATCTACCACACCCACTCCCAGGAGTCCTTTGCGGATTCGGTCCCCGGGGATGCATCCACATCCATTGTGGGGATGGGGGACTATCTGACGGATCTTCTCAATGATACATACAGGATCCCGACCCTCCACCATACGGGCGTCTACGACCTGATCGACGGGAAGCTGGACCGGAGTCTTGCCTACGATCTGGCAAAGCCGGACCTGGAGAAGATCCTGGCTGAGAATCCGTCCATTGAGGTGGTGATCGACCTGCACCGGGACGGGGTGAACGAGGGAACCCGCCTTGTGACGGAGGTGAACGGGAAGCAGACGGCGCAGATCATGTTTTTCAACGGGCTGAGCAAGACCCGCGCCAACGGGGAGATCGACTATCTCGCCAACCCCTACATCCAGGATAATCTGGCCTTCTCCCTGCAGATGCAGGTGGCGGCCAACAACAAGTACCCCGGGTTCACCCGGCGGATCTACCTGCGGGGCTACCGCTACAACATGCATTTCATGCCCAAAAGCCTTCTCGTGGAGGCCGGGGCCCAGACAAACACCGTGGAGGAAATGCGCAACGCCATGGAAGTACTGGCGGATATCCTGCACATTGTGCTGACCGGCTCATAGGAAGTTGTACTGTTTCTGTTTGCATACCCCAACATTTTGTGGTAATATCAAATCAGTATGCATATAGAAAGGATCGGAAGAGCAACATGGCAAATAAGAACACCTATGATGCGGAGAGCATTTCTGTACTGGAAGGGCTGGAGGCCGTCCGCAAGCGCCCGGGGATGTATATAGGAAGCGTGTCGACCAAGGGGCTGAACCACCTGATCTACGAGATCGTGGACAATGCGGTGGACGAGCATCTGGCGGGCTTCTGCAGTGAGATCCGCGTGACGCTGGAGAAGGACGGCTCCTGCACCGTGGCGGACAACGGCCGCGGCGTGCCGGTGGACATGCACGCCAAAGGGCTTCCGGCCGCCCGCATCGTGTTCACGACCCTGCACGCCGGCGGAAAGTTTGACGACTCCGCCTACAAGACGAGCGGCGGCCTGCACGGCGTCGGTTCCTCTGTGGTGAATGCCCTGTCCACCTACATGGACGTGGAGATCAGCAAGGACGGCTATATCCATCATGACCGCTACGAGAGAGGCGTGCCGGTGGTGGAGCTTGAGGACGGTCTGCTGCCGAAGACCGGGAAGACGAAGAAGACGGGGACGAAGATCAATTTCCTGCCCGACGATACCATTTTCGAGAAGACGAAGTTCCGGGGCGAGGAGGTCAAGAGCCGCATGCACGAGACGGCTTACTTAAATCCGAGCCTTACCATCATCTACGAGGACAAGCGCGGGGCGGAGACGGAGCAGGTCGTGTACCACGAGCCGGACGGCATCCTGGGCTTCATAAGGGAGCTGAACGAGAAGAAGGAGACGGTCCACGAGCCGGTCTACTTTAAAGGGGAGTCCGACGGCATCGAGGTGGAGGCTGCGTTCCAGTATGTCAATGAGTTCCACGAGAATGTCCTCGGCTTCTGCAACAATATCTACAACGCCGAGGGAGGCACCCACCTGACCGGATTTAAGACGACCTTCACAACGGTCATGAACCAGTACGCCAGGGAGCTTGGCATCCTGAAAGAGAAGGACGCCAACTTTACCGGCGCGGACATCCGCAACGGCATGACGGCCATCATATCCATCAAGCATCCGGATCCGCGGTTCGAGGGGCAGACGAAGACGAAGCTGGACAACCCGGACGCGGCCAAGGCTGTCAGCAAGGTGGCCGGGGACGAGATCGTCCGCTATTTTGACCGGAATCTGGACAACCTGAAGAAGGTCCTCTCCTGCGCGGAGAAGGCAGCCAAGATCCGGAAGACGGAGGAGCGGGCGAAGACGAACCTGCTCACCAAACAGAAGTACTCCTTTGACAGCAACGGCAAGCTGGCCAACTGTGAGAGCCGGGACGCGTCCAAATGCGAGATCTTCATCGTGGAGGGAGACTCCGCGGGAGGCTCCGCCAAGACGGCCCGGGACCGCATGTACCAGGCGATCCTTCCCATCCGCGGCAAGATCCTCAACGTGGAGAAGGCCAGCATCGACAAGATCCTGGCCAACGCAGAGATCAAGACCATGATCAACGCCTTTGGCTGCGGCTTCTCGGAAGGGTACGGCAATGATTTTGACATCTCCAGGCTGCGGTATGACAAGATCATCATCATGGCCGATGCGGACGTGGACGGAGCCCACATCTCCACCCTGCTCCTCACCCTCTTTTACCGGTTCATGCCGGAGCTGATCTACGAGGGCCACGTGTACATCGCCATGCCGCCTCTCTACAAGGCCATGCCGAAGAAAGGGGAGGAGGAGTATCTCTACGACGATAAGGCGCTGGAGCGCTACCGGAAGACCCACGACGGCCCCTTTACCCTGCAGCGGTACAAGGGACTGGGAGAGATGGACGCCCAGCAGCTCTGGGAGACGACGCTGAACCCGGAGACGCGCATCCTCAAGCTGGTGGAGATCGAGGACGCCCGCATGGCCTCCGGCGTGACGGAGATGCTGATGGGAAATGAGGTGCCGCCGCGCCGCGCGTTTATCTATGAGAACGCCACCGAGGCGGAGCTTGATATATAGGAAGGAAGTAAGAAAAGATGCCGGAAGAACAGATCATACGGACGGAATACTCCGATCTGATGAAGAAATCATATATCGATTACGCCATGAGCGTCATCATCTCCCGGGCCCTGCCGGATGTGCGGGACGGCCTAAAGCCGGTGCAGAGGCGCACCCTCTACGACATGCACGAGCTCGGGATCCGCTGGGACCGCCCCTACAGGAAGTGCGCCAGGATCGTCGGCGACACCATGGGTAAATACCACCCCCACGGGGACAGCTCCATCTATGAGGCGCTGGTGGTCATGGCCCAGGAGTTCAAGAAAGGCATGGTGCTGGTGGACGGCCACGGCAACTTCGGCTCCATCGAGGGGGACGGGGCTGCCGCCATGCGTTACACGGAGGCGAGGCTGGCCAAATTCACGCAGATGGCGTTCCTGCAGGACCTGGACAAGGATGTCGTCAACTTTGTGCCCAACTTCGACGAGACGGAGAAGGAGCCGGAAGTGCTGCCGGTGCGGGTGCCGAACCTGCTCGTGAACGGGGCGGAGGGCATCGCCGTCGGAATGGCCACCAGCATCCCCACCCACAATCTGGGGGAGGTCATCGACGCGGTCAAGGCTTACATGAAGAACAGTGACATCAGCACGAGACAACTGATGCGGTATGTGAAGGGGCCGGATTTCCCCACCGGGGGCATCGTGGTCAACAAGGATGACCTGCCGGAGATCTACGAGACCGGCACGGGGAAGATCAAGATCCGGGGAAAAGTGGAAGTGGAGGACATGAAGGGCGGCAGGCAGCGCCTTGTCATTACGGAGATCCCCTACACCATGATCGGCACCGGGATCGGGAAGTTCCTCAACGATGTGTGCGCCCTGGTGGAGACGAAGAAGACGTCCGATATCGTGGATATATCCAACCAGTCCTCCAAGGAGGGCATCCGGATCGTCATTGAGCTGAAGAAGGGCGCGGACGTCAAAAACCTGACCAACATGCTCTACAAAAAGACAAGGCTGGAGGACACCTTCGGCGTCAACATGCTGGCGGTGGCGGACGGCCGTCCGGAGACCATGGGGCTTAAGAAGATCATCGAGCACCACGTGGATTTCCAGTTTGAGCTTGCCACGAGGAAATACCGGACCCTCCTGGCCAAAGAGCTGGAGAGGAAGGAGATCCAGGAGGGCCTCATCAAGGCATGCGACGTGATCGACCTGATCATCGAGATCCTGCGGGGCAGCCGCAGCGTCCAGGACGCCAAGGCGTGCCTCACCCAGGGCGTTACGGACAATATCACCTTCAAGTCAAAGATCTCGAAGAAGATGGCCTCCATGCTCCGGTTCACAGACCGGCAGGCGGACGCCATCCTGCAGATGCGCCTCTACCGGCTCATCGGCCTGGAGATCGACGCCCTGATGAAGGAGCACGAGGAGACCCTTGCCAACATCGCCCGCTATGAGGATATCCTGAACAACTACGACTCCATGGCGGACGTGATCATAGAGGAACTGGACGCGTTCAAAAAAGAGTTCGCCGCGCCCAGGAAGACAGTGGTGGAGAACGGCGAGGAGGCGGTCTTCGAGGAGAAGAAGATCGAGGAGCAGGAGGTGGTCTTCCTCATGGACCGCTTCGGCTATGCCCGCTGCGTGGACACCGCCACCTACGAGAGGAACAGGGAGGCGGCGGACAGCGAGAACAGGTACGTGCTCACCTGCCTCAACACCGGCAGGATCTGCATCTTTACAGACGGCGGCAGGATGCACCAGGTGAAAGTGCTGGACGTGCCCTTCGGGAAATTCCGGGACAAGGGACAGCCCATTGACAACATGAGCAACTTTGACAGTACGTCCGAGGAGATCGTCTACATGTGCGACGCCGAGCAGATGCGTTTCGCCATGCTCCTTTTCGCCACGAGGCAGGGGATGGTGAAGAAGGTGGAGGGCACCGAGTTCCAGGTGTCCAAGCGGACCATTGCGGCCACCAAGCTGCAGGACGGGGACGCCCTCGTGTCTGTGGCAGTGATCAACGACAACCAGTACGTGGTGCTCCAGTCGAAGAACGGGTACTTCCTCCGGTTCCGCGCCGGGGAGGTCTCGGAGAAGAAGAAGGGGGCCGTCGGCGTGCGGGGCATCCGCCTTGCGAGGAACGACGAGCTGGAGGCGGTGTACCTCTTCGAGGACGGGGAGGACCCGAAGGCCGTCTACAAAGAGAAGGAAG
The DNA here is from genome assembly GCF_016901695.1 of Mordavella massiliensis. GTDB lineage: Bacteria > Bacillota > Clostridia > Lachnospirales > Lachnospiraceae > Claveliimonas > Claveliimonas massiliensis_A. The sequence continues at coordinate 81,244 of NZ_JACJKS010000002.1, forward strand.
TGGCCCTGAACCGGCTGCGGATCGGGAAGCGGGATACCCAGGGTGTGAAAAACAGGGGGTAGGCCGGACACAGGGAAGAATGTAAAAAATGCGAAAAACCCCTTGATTTCCCGGAAAATGAGTGCTATACTATATGGCAGTTACATAAGCATGCGGCAGAAGAGTGGACGAAAGTTCACTCTTCTTTACATGATGGGAGGTTTTGTATTGACGAAGAGAGAAACGTATGAACAGAAGACAGAGGAGATCCTTCTTCCTATTATAGAGAAGAACGGGTTCGAGCTGGTGGATGTGGAGTATGTCAGGGAGGGCGGAAGCTGGTACCTGCGGGCCTACATCGACAAACCGGGCGGCATCAACGTGGACGACTGCGAGACGGTGAGCCGGGAGCTCTCCGACATCCTGGATGAGAAGGACTTTATCGACGAGGCCTACATCCTGGAGGTGAGTTCGCCGGGACTTGGACGCCCGCTGAAGAAGGAGAAGGATTTCAAGAGAAGCCTCGGCGAGGAAGTAGAGATCCGGACCTACCGCATGGTGGATAAGAAGAAGGAATTTACCGGCATCCTGAAAGCGTATGATAAAGATACGGTGACGATCGGGATGGAAGACGGAAGCGAAATGATATTTGATAAAGGCGATATCGCACTGATCCGCCTGGCATTTGATTTTTAGTTTTTTTAGGAGGAAGGTCACATGAACACAGAATTACTGGAAGCATTGAATATTCTGGAGAAGGAGAAGGATATCAGCAAGGATACGCTGATGGACGCCATTGAAAATTCCCTGATCAATGCGTGCAAGAACCACTTTGGAAAGGCAGACAACATCAAGGTCATCATGGACAGGGAGACATGCGACTACAAGCTGCTTCAGGAGAAGACAGTTGTGGAGGAAGTGGAAGACAAGGTGGAGCAGATCAGCCTGGAGGACGCCAGGAACATCGACAGCAAATACGAGCTGGGCGACATCGTACAGATCCCGGTGGAGTCCAAGTCCTTCGGCCGCATCGCGACCCAGAACGCCAAGAACCTGATCCTGCAGAAGATCCGCGAGGAGGAGCGGAAGGTGATCTACGACCAGTACTTTGAGAAGGAGAAGGACATCGTCACCGGTGTTGTGCAGCGGTATGTGGGCAGGAACATCAGCATCAACCTTGGCAAGGCGGACGCCATGCTGACGGAGAACGAGCAGGTGAAGGGCGAAGTCTTCAAGCCGACCGAGCGCATCAAGCTCTATGTGGTGGAAGTCAAGAACACGACAAAGGGGCCCAAGATCCTTGTGTCCCGCACCCACCCGGAGCTGGTGAAGCGCCTGTTCGAGGCGGAGGTCACAGAGGTGAAGGACGGCATTGTGGAGATCAAGAGTATTGCCCGGGAGGCCGGCAGCCGCACGAAGATCGCCGTCTGGTCCAACGATCCGGACGTGGATCCGGTGGGAGCCTGCGTCGGCATGAACGGCGCGAGAGTGGGCGCCATCGTGAACGAGCTGCGGGGTGAGAAGATCGACATCATCAACTGGGATGAGAACCCGGGCATCCTGATCGAGAACGCCTTAAGCCCGGCCAAGGTCATCTCTGTTATGGCGGATCCGGATGAGAAGACGGCAAGCGTCATCGTGCCGGATTACCAGCTCTCCCTGGCGATCGGCAAGGAGGGGCAGAACGCGAGGCTTGCTGCCCGCCTGACCGGATACAAGATCGACATCAAGAGCGAGACCCAGGCCATCGAGTCCGGCGAGCTTCCGGAGAACTACATGGAGCTCGGCGAGGGCGTGTACGAGGAAGAGATCTACGAGGACGGCTACGAGGAGGATTACGACGGCACATACGAGGACGGCTACGACGGGGACTATGACGAGACTTACGGGGAGTCCTACGACGATGCGTACGACTATGACGACGGGGAATCCTACGAGGAGGACAGGTGATCTTTTGAGCGGAAATAAGAAAGTGCCGCTGCGCAAGTGCGTGGGGTGCCAGGAAATGAAGAGTAAGAAGGAAATGCTGCGCGTTATCCGCACCCAGGAGGGGGAGTTCCTTCTGGATGCGACCGGGAAGAAGAACGGGAGGGGCGCTTACCTGTGTCCGTCCTCCGCGTGTCTGCAAAAGGCGATACGCCAGAAAGGGCTGGAGCGCTCTTTCAGGCAGGCCATCCCGCAGGAAGTCTACGAGATGCTGGAAAGGGAGATGAAAGAGATTGAGTCAGAATAAAGCCCTGTCCATGATCGGACTTGCGACGAAAGCAGGGCGGACGGCCAGCGGGGAATTCCTGACCGAGCGGGAAGTGAAGACCGGCAGGGCCGCGCTTGTGATCATCGCCGGGGACGCCTCGGACAATACGAAGAAAAAATTCCGGAATATGTGTGATTTCTATGAAGTGCCCATCCGCGTGTTCGGAGACAAGGATACGCTCGGGCATGCCATGGGAAAAGAATTCCGGGCATCTCTGGCAGTGCTTGACGAAGGCTTTGCGAAGGGGATCATGAAACATTTGGATACGGACAGATAACGATGCTGCATAGAGGAGGTAATTGCATGTCGAAAATAAAAGTGTATGAACTTGCCAAGGAGCTCGGCAAATCCAGCAAAGAGCTGATGGAGTTCCTGGCAGACAGGAAGATAGAAGTAAAGAGCCATATGAGCGCGCTGGAGGACGAGGACGCCCAGAGAGTGCGCCGCGCGTTTACGAAAAAGCCGGAGGAGGCGCCGGTGAAAAAGGAGTCTGCCGCTGCAGAGGAAGCGCCCCGAAAGGAAGAGGCCCCGAAGAAAAAGAATATCGTGCATGTCTTCCGGCCCCAGAACAGCCGTGACGGCAAGAATCTGATGCGCCAGGGACGCGCTCAGGGCGGCCAGGCCGCACGGGGCGCCGCGCAGCGGCCGGCAGGAGCCCGCCCGGCAGGGGAGAGACCGGCAGGAGCCCGCCCGGCAGGGGAGAGGCCCGCAGGAGCCCGTCCGGCAGGGGAGAGACCGGCAGGAGCCCGCCCGGCAGGGGAGAGGCCCGCAGGAGCCCGCCCGGCAGGGGAGAGGCCCGCAGGCACACGCCCGGCAGGGGAGAGGCCCGCAGGAGCCCGCCCGGCAGGGGAGAGACCCGCAGGCACACGCCCGGAGAGAGGCTTCGGCGGCGAGCGCGGCGAGAGACGCGACGACAGGCGCGACGGCAGAGGCGGCCAGCGCCCGGAGAGAAGCTTTGGGGGCGAGCGCGGCGAGAGGCGTGACGACAGACGCGGCGAGAGGCGCGATGGCGAGCGGGGAGACAGAAGGCCCGGCCAGCGCCCGGAGAGAGGCTTCGGCGGCGAGCGCGGCGAGAGGCGCGACGACAGACGCGACGGCAGGGGCGGCCGCTTTGGCGAGAACAAGGACCGCCAGCCCAGGAAGAATCCATCCATCCCGGCGCCCGCACTGGAGGGACAGAAGCCCCAGCGCAGCAAGGGAAAAGGAAAGGGCGACTATAAGAAGAAAGACTACCGCGACGACGAGGAGAGGACAGCAAAGGGAAGAGGCCGGAAGCAGGATCAGAAGCCGCAGCTTCAGAAGCCCCAGCACAAGGAGCAGAAGCAGGAGGAGCAGATCAAATCCATCGTGATCCCCGAGGTTCTGACGATCCAGGATCTGGCCGACAAGATGAAGATCGTGCCCTCTGTGATTGTAAAGAAGCTGTTCCTGCAGGGCAAGATCGTGACGGTCAACCAGGAGATCGACTACGAGACCGCGGAGGAGATCGCGCTGGACTTTGATGTTCTCTGCGAGAAGGAAGAAGTCGTTGACGTGATCGAGGAGCTCCTGAAGGAGGATGAGGAGGACGAGAAGAAGATGAAGAAGCGTCCGCCGGTTGTCTGCGTCATGGGACACGTTGACCACGGTAAGACCTCCCTTCTGGATGCGATCCGCCACACGAACGTAACAGGCCGCGAGGCCGGCGGCATCACGCAGCACATCGGCGCCTACGTGGTGGAGGTGAACGGGGAGAAGATCACCTTCCTCGACACTCCCGGACACGAGGCGTTCACAGCCATGCGTATGCGCGGCGCCAACTCCACGGATATCGCGATCCTTGTCGTGGCTGCGGATGACGGCGTGATGCCCCAGACAGTGGAGGCCATCAACCACGCGAAAGCGGCAGGCGTTGAGATCATCGTCGCCATCAACAAGATCGACAAGCCAAGCGCCAACATCGACCGCGTGAAGCAGGAGCTGGCAGAGCACGAGCTGATCCCGGAGGACTGGGGCGGCAGCACGGTGTTCGTACCGGTGTCCGCCAAGACCGGCGACGGACTTCCCGATCTGATGGAGATGATCCTTCTGACAGCAGAGATGCTGGAGCTGAAGGCAAACCCGAATCGCCGGGCGAGAGGCCTCGTCATCGAGGCGCAGCTCGACAAGGGCAGAGGACCGGTGGCTACCGTCCTTGTGCAGAAGGGCACCCTCCGCGTAGGCGATCCCGTGGCGGCCGGCAGCTCCTTCGGAAAAGTGCGCGCCATGATGGATGACAAGGGCAGACGGGTCAAGGAAGCAGGTCCGTCCATGCCGGTAGAGATCCTCGGCCTCAACGACGTTCCGAACGCCGGCGAGGTGCTGATGGGATGCAAGAATGAGAAAGATGCGAGAAGCTTTGCAGATACCTTTATCTCACAGAACAAGGCAAAACTGCTGGAAGAGACGAAATCCAAGCTGTCCCTTGACGACCTGTTCACGCAGATCAAGGAGGGCAACTTAAAAGAGCTTGGCATCGTCGTGAAGGCGGATGTGCAGGGTTCCGTGGAGGCGCTGAAGCAGAGCCTTCTGAAGCTCTCCAACGACGAGGTAGTCGTCAAGGTGATCCACGGCGGCGTGGGCGCCATCAACGAGTCGGATGTAAGCCTTGCTTCCGCCTCCAACGCCATCATCATCGGCTTCAACGTACGGCCTGATGCGACGGCGAAGGACACCGCGGAGAGAGAGGGCGTGGACATCCGCCTGTACCGCGTGATCTACAATGCCATCGAGGATGTGGAGGCAGCCATGAAGGGCATGCTGGATCCCGTCTTCGAGGAGAAGGTGCTGGGACATGCGGAGATCCGCCAGACATTCAAGGCTTCCGGCGTGGGAACGATCGGCGGCGCCTACGTGCTGGACGGCACCTTCGAGAGAGACTGCCAGGCGCGGATCATCCGCGACGGCGTCGTGATCTACGACGGCAAGCTCGCGTCCCTGAAGAGGTTCAAGGACGACGTCAAAGAGGTGAGAGCCGGATACGAGTGCGGCTTTGTCTTTGAGAACTACAACGACATTAAAGAGGGAGACCAGGTGGAAGCCTACAAGATGGTAGAGATCCCGAGATAGGCCCCGGCTGGCTGCCACAGTAAGGAGAGTGCTATGAGAAAGAACAGCATTAAGAATACAAGAGTCAACACGGAAGTGCAAAGGGAGCTCTCCAACATCATCAGGGGCGGCATTAAAGATCCGCGGATCGCGCCGTGGACCTCTGTCGTCTCCGTGGAGGTGGCCCCGGACCTGAAGACCTGCAAGGCCTACATCAGCGTGCTGGGAGACGAGAAAGCCCAGGCTGATACCCTTGCCGGCCTGAAGAGTGCAGAGGGGTATATCCGGAGAGAACTGGCACATACACTGAACATGAGAAATACGCCGGAGATCCGGTTCATCCTGGACCAGTCCATCGAGTACGGCGTCAATATGTCAAAGAAGATAGCAGACGTAACCAAAGGCCTGGATCAAAAAGGAGATGCACAGGATGCAGAATAGACTTGCAGAACTTCTGGAGGGAAAGACCTCTGTGGCGATCGGCGGCCATGTGCGGCCCGACGGCGACTGCGTCGGGTCCTGCATGGGGCTGTACCTTTACCTGAGAGAGAACTTTGAAGACATAGACACAGATGTGTACCTGGAAAAGATCCCGTCCCACTTTTCTTTTCTGAAAGGAACGGAGATGATCCGGCACGAGGCGGATGCAGGGAAGAAATACGACCTTTTCATCTGCCTGGACTGCGGGGACGAGGAGAGGCTCGGGTTTGCGGCGCCGCTCTTTGAGAGCGCGGGCCACACCTTCTGCGTGGACCACCATATCAGCAACAAGGCGTTTGCGCAGGACAACTGCATCGTGCCGGACGCAAGCTCCACATCCGAGCTTGTGTACGGACTCATGGACCGGGAGAAGGTGACAAAGGAGATCGCGGAAGCCCTCTATACGGGAATCGTGCACGACACCGGCGTGTTCCGGTATTCCTGCGCGGGGCCGGACACATTCCGGGCGGCGGCGGAGCTCCTTGAGAAGGGGATCGACGCCCCGTCCATCATTGAGAATACATTCTATGAGAAGACGTACGCCCAGAACCAGATCCTCGGGCGGGCGCTGCTGGAGAGCATTGTCTTCATGCACGGGCAGTGCATCTTCAGCTCCGTGTCCCAGGCAGTCATGAAGTTCTACGGCGTGACGCCGAAGGAGCTGGACGGGATCGTCAGCCAGCTTCGCACCACCAGGGGCGTGGAAGTGGCGGTGTTCCTCTACGAGCAGGAACCGGGCGTATACAAGGTGAGCCTGCGATCCAGGGAGAAGGTGGACGTGAGCAGGGTGGCCCAGTATTTCGGCGGCGGCGGCCATGTGCGGGCGGCCGGCTGCACGATGCCCGGGACGGTCCACGACGTGATCAACAATCTGGCTGTCCAGATCGAGCGCCAGCTCGGGGCGGACAAAGGAGAGGATGAGGCGTGATCATGCTGGACGGCATTTTTAACGTATACAAGGAAAAAGGCTACACATCCCACGATGTGGTGGCAAAGCTGCGCGGCATTGCGGGGCAGAGAAAGATCGGACACACAGGGACGCTGGATCCGGATGCGGAGGGCGTCCTTCCCGTCTGTCTCGGGAAAGCCACCAGGGTCTGCGATGTGCTGGCCGACAAGAGCAAGACGTACCGGACGGTGCTGCTCCTTGGACGAAGGACCGATACGCAGGACATCTCCGGCGCCTGTCTGGAGGAAAAGGAGACAGCCGCCCTTACAGAAGCGCAGGTCCGGGAGGCCGTGGAGAGTTTTCAGGGCGTCTACATGCAGACGCCGCCCATGTACTCCGCGCTCAAGGTGAACGGCAGAAAGCTCTACGAGCTGGCCCGGGAGGGAAAGACAGTGGAGAGGAAAGCCCGACCCGTGGAGATCTCCCGCATCCGGATCCTGAAGATGGAACTGCCGAGAGTCTGGATGGAAGTGGACTGCTCCAAGGGGACCTACATCCGGACCCTCTGCGACGACATCGGCCGGAAGCTTGGCGTGGGGGGCTGCATGGAAGAACTGCTCCGCACAAGGGTGGGGGAGTTCTCCATCGGTGACAGCCTCCGGCTTTCGGAGCTTGAGGCCCTCAGGGAGCAGGGCAGCCTGGAGAGCCGTCTTATGCCTGTGGACAGCGTATTTGCCTCATACAGGCGGGCGGATGCGGGGGCCGAGGAAGAACCGCTCCTCTGGAACGGCAATCCGCTCCGGCTTCCCGGCCTGCAAAAAGACGTGCGGGACAGAGAGCTGGTGCGCGTGTACGACCGGGAGGGACGGTTTGTGGCCCTGTACCGGTACGATGAAAAAGGCGGCGTCTTCCGGACAGAGAAGATGTTCTTCAGCCGCCGGTAAGACAGAAGATTGTATGACAAAGAAGGAAGCAACATGCAGTATATACAAGGACTGGACGCATTCCGGGAGAGCGGCAGGACTGCTGTGACCCTGGGGAAATTTGACGGGTTGCACCGCGGGCATCAGAAGCTGGTGGAGAAGGTGGAGTCCTACGGCCGGGCGGACAAGGTCCGCACAGCGGTCTGCTCGTTCGACATGGAGCCTCTAAGCGAGCGGCTCCACCGCCCCTACCGCGTCCTCATGACAAAAGAGGAGAGGCGGGCGCATCTGGAGGGAAGGGTGGACTACCTGGTGGACTGCCCGTTTACGGAAGAATTCAGCCGCATGAGCGCGGAGGATTTTATCCGGGATGTGCTGTGCGGTATCTTCCACGCTGCCTACGTGGTCGTGGGGACGGATTTCTCCTTCGGCTACCAGAAGCGGGGCGACTACCACATGCTGGAGCGGTATCAGGACGTGTACGGCTACCGCCTGGATGTAGTGGAAAAAGAAAGGTACCAGGAGCGCGAGATCAGCAGCACCTACGTGAAGGAGGCGCTGGCTGCCGGCGACATGGAGCTGGCGCAGACGCTCCTCGGATATCCGTACGAGATCGCGGGCACGGTGGAGCACGGGAAGCAGCTTGGGCGCACCCTCGGGTTTCCCACCTTTAACGTGGAGCCGCCGGCCCAGAAGCTGCTCCCGCCCAACGGGGTCTACCTGGAGCAGGTGGAAGTGGACGGGATCTGGCACGGAGCCATCGGCAACCTGGGCGTCAGGCCAACCGTGACAGACAGCGGCAGGGTGCTGATCGAGAGCTATCTTTTCGATTACAGCGGCAACGCCTACGGGAAAGAGGTGAAGATCCGGCTGCGGGCCTTCCGGCGCCCGGAACAGAAATTCGCGGACGTGGAGGAGATGAAGCGGCAGGTGGACCGGGATATCGCCGCAGGGAGAGAGTATCTTTCCCGTTTCAGATAAAAAAGAGTTTACTTTCCCGCCTGAGTATGCTATACTACCAGACGGTGAAAACAGCCGGTGTTCGGTAAGAGGAAGACTCCGACCATTACTTAATGCCTGGCCATGTAGAAGAAAAAGGAGGAAACAAGACATGATTTCAAAAGAGCAGAAAGCACAGATCATCGCTGAGTACGGCAGAACTGAGGGAGATACAGGATCTCCGGAGGTACAGATCGCCATCCTGACAGCAAGGATCAATGATCTTACAGATCATTTCAAGGCAAACCCGAAGGATCATCACTCCAGAAGAGGACTTCTGAAGATGGTTGGTCAGAGAAGAGGACTTCTCGCATATCTGAGAAAGACGGACATCGAGAGATACCGTGCGCTGATCGAGAGACTTGGCCTGAGAAAGTAATCTGTGAAAAATGGAGGGAACACCTGACAGGGTGTTCCTTTTTTCTTGCCTGCGGGATATTTCTATGCTATAATATTTTAGATTGCGGACAGGGGTAAAATCCGGGACCACTGAAAAGCGCATCTGCCTGCAAGGTGTGTTTTTCAGTAGTTTCGGTTTTGCCTGTCCAGGCTCAAGTTAAGAAAGAAAAGGAGAAAGACATGTACAAGAAGTATGAAATGGAATTAGCCGGCAGAACGCTTCGCGTGGATGTGGACAGAGTGGCCAAGCAGGCCAACGGCGCTGTCCTGATGCACTACGGTGACACCACGGTCCTGTGTACGGCAACGGCATCTGAGAAACCGAGGGAGGGGATCGATTTCTTCCCCTTAAGCGTGGAGTACAACGAGAGGATGTACGCGGTGGGCAAGATCCCGGGCGGCTTCAATAAGCGCGAGGGCAAGGCCTCTGAGAACGCCATCCTCACAGACCGCGTCATCGACCGGCCCATGCGTCCCCTGTTCCCGAAGGATTACCGCAATGATGTAACGCTGGAGAACCTGGTCCTGTCCGTAGATCAGGACTGCGCGCCGGAGCTGACAGCCATGCTGGGAGCTGCCATCGCCACCTGCATCTCCGACATCCCCTTTGACGGACCCATCTCCACCACACAGGTGGGCCTGGTGGACGGCCAGTTCGTGTTCAACCCCACGGCGGCCCAGCGGGAAGTGTCCGATATGGCGCTGACTGTTGCCTCCACAAAGGAGAAGGTCATCATGATCGAGGCCGGAGCTAAGGAAGTGCCGGAGGCACAGATGATCGAGGCCATCTTCGCAGCCCACGAGCTGAACCAGAAGGTGATCGCCTTCATCGAGACCATCGTGGCCGAGTGCGGCAAGCCGAAGCACACATATGAGAGTTTTGCAGTTCCCCAGGAGCTGTTTGACGAGATCCAAAAGATCGTGCCCCCCGAGGAGATGGAGACGGCTGTCTTCACAGACGACAAGCAGACGAGAGAGGAGAATATCCGCCAGGTGACAGAGAAGCTGGCAGAGGCCTTCGCGGACAACGAGGCGTATCTGGCGAAGCTGGACGAGGCGGTATACCAGTACCAGAAGAAGACGGTCCGCAAGATGATCCTCAAGGATCACAAGCGCCCGGACGGCAGGGCCATCGATGAGATCCGCCCGCTGGCTGCGGAGGTGGATCTGATCCCGCGCGTACACGGCTCCGCCATGTTCACGAGAGGACAGACGCAGATCTGCAACATCGCGACGCTCGCGCCCCTGTCTGAGGCACAGCGCCTGGACGGCCTGGATGAGCACGAGACGTCCAAGAGATACATGCACCACTACAACTTCCCGTCCTACTCCGTAGGCGAGACCCGTCCGTCCAGAGGACCCGGACGCCGTGAGATCGGACACGGGGCCCTGGCTGAGAGAGCCCTCATCCCGGTCCTCCCAAGCGAGGCGGAATTCCCCTATGCGATCCGCACCGTATCCGAGACATTTGAGTCCAACGGCTCCACGTCCCAGGCCAGCGTGTGCGCTTCATCCATGTCCCTGATGGCGGCCGGCGTGCCCATCAAGGCGGCGGTAGCCGGTATCTCCGCTGGTCTTGTGACCGGGGAGACGGACGACGACTACCTTGTCCTGACAGACATCCAGGGCCTGGAGGACTTCTTCGGGGATATGGACTTCAAGGTGGCCGGCACCCACAAGGGTATCACAGCCATCCAGATGGATATCAAGATTCACGGCCTGACACGGCCGATCATCGAGGAGGCCATCGCCGCTACAAAGAAGGCGAGAACCTACATCCTCGACGAAGTGATGGCCAAGGCCATCGCTGAGCCCAGACCGGAGGTAGGCCCCTACGCGCCGAAGATCATCCTGATGCAGATCGACCCGCAGAAGATCGGCGATGTGGTGGGACAGAGAGGTAAGACCATCAACGCCATCATCGAGGAGACGGGCGTGAAGATCGACATCGAGGACGACGGCTCCGTGTCCATCTGCGGCACCGAGAGCGAGGCCATGGAGAGGGCGCGCCGCCTCATCGAGATCATTGTCACGGACTTCGAGGCCGGCCAGGTGCTGGAAGGAAAGGTTGTCAGCATCAAAGAGTTCGGCGCCTTCCTGGAGTTCGCTCCCGGCAAGGAGGGCATGGTGCATATCTCCAAGATCTCCAAACAGCACATCAAGCAGGTGGAGGATGTCCTGACGATGGGCGATGTGGTAAAGGTCGTATGCCTTGGAAAAGACAAGATGGGACGCTTCTCTTTCAGCATGAAGGATGTAGCCGAGTAAAATAGAACACAGTACAGAGGGAAAGGATGCCGGACGTGGCGTCCTTTCTTTTTATGCAGGTATATTTTATGCAGGTATAAATCACCCGGCTCCACATATATATGGGTTAAAGAGGTGGACAAAGATGAGAGACGAACAGGTGCGAAACATTCTTCCGGCGCGGGTGCGCCAGGTGATCGAACAGGAGCCGGACGCTGCAGGCGGGATCCAGGAGATCCGGCTGCGGACCGGACAGCCCCTCCTGATCCGCTGCGGCGGCAGGGAGCGGATCCCGGGGCGCGCAGGCCCCTATATCGTGACAGCCAGGGATCTGCGGGAGACTGTGGACTATGCCAGCAATTACTCCCTCTACGCCTATGAGGAGGAGATGCGGCAGGGGTTTATCACCATCGAGGGCGGGCACAGAGTGGGGCTGACCGGCCAGGTGATCGTGGAGAACGGGCATGTCAGGAACCTGAAGCATATCTCTTCCGTGAACATCCGCGTCTCCCATGAGGTGCGCGGCTGCTCGGACAAGGTATTTCCCCGGATCACATACAACAGGCAGGTGGCCCACACCCTCATCATCTCCCCGCCCGGATGCGGGAAGACGACGCTCCTCAGAGACATGGTGCGGCAGATCTCCGACGGCAACGCCTACGTGAAAGGCATGACCGTGGGCGTGGTGGACGAGCGCTCCGAGATCGGGGGCTGCTGCCGGGGCGTGGCCCAGAATGATCTCGGCATTCGGACAGACGTGCTGGACGGCTGCCCGAAGGCGGAGGGCATGATCATGCTGATCCGCTCCATGGCGCCCCAGGTGATCGCCGTCGACGAGATCGGCGCTGAAGAGGACGTGCATGCAGTCGAGTACGCCATGCACTGCGGCTGCAAAATGATCGCCACCATGCACGGCGATTCCCTGGAGGAGCTGCGAAGGAAGCCGGTATCCGGGCAGATGGTCGAAAAGCGGCGGTTTGAGCGGTACGTCATCCTCCGCGGAAGGGGAGAGGTGGAGGCCATCCTGGACGGTGACGGGAGAGAGGTGGGAAGAGGGACATGATCCGCCTGGCAGGCGCGGCCCTGGTCGTTGCATCCGCCACCCTCCTCGGCTTCCGGGCGTCGGAGGCGCTGGACATAGCGTACCGCGAGGCGGAGGACCTGCACCGGATCCTGTGCATGCTGCAGGGGGAGATCCGGTATGCCCGCTCGTTTCTGGGGGAGGCGCTCCTGCAGATCGCAGGGAGCCAGAAGGATCCATACAAAGCCTGGCTGCGGGCGCTCCACGGGAAGATGGAGAGGAGGCAGGAGGGCAGCCTTCCGGCCATATGGGAAGAGACGACGCGGCAGTATCTTGGCGGACTTGCCCTTGGCCGGGAGGAGAAGGAGAGGCTGGGCGGGCTCGGCCTCTATCTTGGGAGTGCGGACGCACAGATGCAGATCCGGCACCTGGAACTGTACACCCGGCATCTGGAGGAAGTGATGGAGGAGATGCGCCGCAGGATAAAGATGCAGAAAAAGCTGTACAGGATCCTGGGCATGTCAGGGGGCATACTGGCTGCGGTCCTGCTCATATAGGGAGGAAAAGATGGAAGTAGATCTGATATTTAAAATCGCGGCAGTGGGGATCCTCGTCTCCGTGCTCAGCCAGGTACTGAAGCACAGCGGCAGGGAGGAACAGGCCTTCCTGACAAGTCTGGCAGGGCTGCTCCTCGTGCTCTTCTGGATCGTACCCTACATCTACGATCTCTTTACCGCGATCCAGGACCTCTTTTCCCTGTAGGCAAGGGGAACTGTCGGAAGGGGGAATGGGATGGACATCGTAAAGATCGCCCTGCTGGGCGTGGCCGGCACCCTTTTGGCCATCCAGTTCAGGAGCGGAAAGACTGAATACGGGATCTATATCTGCGCGGGCTTAAGTCTTGTGATCTTCTTCTCCGTGCTGGGACAGACCGGCGCGGTGCTTGGCAGGCTGCGGGAGATCATGGCCTACATTGACCTGGCTCCGGTGTACCTGGAGATGCTGGTGAAGATGCTGGGAATCACCTTTGTGGCCGAGTTCTCCTCAGCCCTCTGCCAGGACGCCGGGTATCAGACCATAGCCAGGCAGATCGAGATAGCGGCCAAGCTGGCAGTGCTCGTCCTGGGGCTCCCTGTGGTGCTGGCCCTGCTGGAGATGATCCGGGAGTTCCTGTCTTGAGGCGGGGAAAGCGGCTGGCAGCCGCGCATAGAGCGCTCCTTTGCATCCTGTTTCTGGCAGCGTGCCTGCTGCCGCTTCCGTGCAGGGCTGCCGGGCCGGGGGAGTCTGCAGTGCCGGGGGCGGAAGAGATGCTGGAGGAGGAGATGGATCTGGGGGAGATAAACCGGGCGCTGGAAGACATCTTCCCGGAGGAGAAGCCGGACTTTCAGGAGACGGTGGCAGCGCTCCTTTCGGGAGATCTGTCGGTCTCGGCCGGGCTTGTGGGAGAGGTGGTCTCAGAGAGCATCTTCGGCGCGCTGCAGGTAAACAGGGACAGTCTGGTGCACATGGTGCTGATCGCAGTGATCGCGGCGGCTTTCACGAATTTTGCAGATGTCTTCCGGGCCAGGCAGGTGTCGGAGATCAGCTTCTACCTTCTGTACATGCTGCTGCTCGCCCTGTGCCTGCGGGCGTTTGAGAGCGCGGCCGGATGGACGCAGGACGGGATCAGCCTGCTCGCCTCGTTTATGAAGGCGCTCTGTCCGGTCTATTTCATCGCTGTCTCCGCGGCTAAGGGCAGCATGACGGCGGCAGCCTTTTACAATCTGGCGCTCCTTGTGATCCTCCTTGTGGAGATCCTGCTTCTTAAGGTGCTTCTGCCTGTGCTGCGCATCTACATGATGCTCAGGGTGCTGAACTGCCTGTCCGGGGAGGAGTATCTGTCCAGACTGACGGAGCTGATCGAGACGGCGGTGTCCTGGACGCTGAAGACGCTCCTGGCGCTTGTGATCGGCCTTGGCACGATCCAGGGCCTCATCGCGCCCGCCATCGACAGCGTCAAGAGGAGCGCCCTGACAAGAGGCGTCGAGGCGATACCGGGAGTGGGTGACGCCATCGGCGGGACGGCGGAGGTGATCCTGGGGACGGCGGTGGTGGTGAAGAACGGGATCGGGACAGCCGGCGCCCTGTTCTGCTTCGCCCTGTGCGTCACGCCCCTTGTCCAGGCCGGTGCCATGGTCCTGATGTACCGGCTGGCGGCAGCCGTCCTGCAGCCGGTGTCAGACAGGAGGCTGACCGGGTGCATCGCCGGCATGGCGGACGCCTGCCAGCTTCTCATGCGGCTGATCTTCACGGCGGGCATGCTCTTTCTTCTGACCATCGCCATCGTGGCGGTCTCCACGAACCGGACTTGAGAAAGGGGGACGGCGGGATGCTGGAACAACTGTACGAATGGATCCGCGGGATCGCGTATTTCATGGTTTTTGCCGCCATGCTGGACCATGTGGTGCCGGGGGAGGACTACCGGAAATACATCCGCTTCTTTACCGGCCTGCTGCTTGTGGTACTGCTTGTGACGCCGCTTTTAAAACTGGCCGGGATGGGAGGGGAGATCCTCTCCCTGTACCGGGGCAGCGCCTACACGGAAGAACTGGAGCAGATCCGGGAGGCCGGCGCTTATTTCCAGGACATCGGATCTGCGGAGGATCCCGGGGGAGTGAGGCGGAAAGAAGAAGGAAGAGACGGGGAGGGGAACATCCATGTGGAAGATATCAGAATTGAAGAGTAGCCGGATCCGGGCGCTGCTTAAAAAGGACCGTCTGCTGATCGCGCTTCTGTCAGGCATCCTTCTTCTCGTGGTCACATGGCCGGCGGGGGAGGAGCAGGAAGAAGCCGGGCTGACGGGATATGGGGCTGATGCCGCCGCAGGCACCGCAGGCAGCGCCGGCGGATCCGGCGCAAGCGCCGCCTACGCCGCGGACCTGGAGAGGAGGCTTGAGGAGGTGCTCTCCCAGACTGAGGGGGTGGGGCGTACGGAAGTGATGGTCACGCTCCAGTCTACGGCGGAGAAGGTGGTGGAGAAGGACCGGGAGAGCGAGAGCGAGTCCGTGGAGGAGACAGACAGCCAGGGCGGCACCAGGACGACCGTAAAGAGCCGGTCCGGGAGCAGCACTGTCTACGGGGAGGGGGAAAGCACAGCCCGGGACGGGGGGCCCTATGTCACGAAGGAATTAAGCCCCGCCGTGGAGGGCGTCGTGGTGCTCGCCCAGGGCGGCTCCAGCCCGGAGACAGTCCGGGACATCACAGAGGCGGTCCAGGCATTATTCCATGTAGACACGCATAAAATTAAGGTGATGAAGCTCAAAGAATCATAAGGAGGTAGGGAAGTGAAAAAAATATTCAGGAAAAACCAGATCATCATCGCGGCGCTCGCGGTCATGATCGCCGCCGCCGGGTATCTGAATTATTCCGGGCGCCTGTTTGGCGGGGAGGATGACGCCGCCCAGACAAGCGCGGATCTGGCGAACCAGGAGCTGCTCGACATATCGGAGGAGGATGTATCCGCCAAAGCGGACGACATCGAGAGCCAGGACGGGGATGCGGATGCAGCCGGAGACGGGGAGGACGGCACTGTGGACGGGACGCCGGGGGAGGCAGTCCTGACAAGCGGGGATGCCTCCGCGGTGGTGGCCCAGGCCAAAGTGACGCGGGAGCAGGTGCGGGCGAAGAGCAAGGAGGACCTCCTCTCCATCATCGACAATGAGAACCTGAGCGACGAGCAGAAGCAGACCGCTGTGAACCAGATGGTGCAGATGACAGATCTGGCAGAGAAGGAGACGGCGGCGGAGACACTGCTTGCCTCCAAGGGGTTTGACGAGGCCGTCGTGAGCCTCACGGCAGACAGCGCGGACGTGGTGGTGAATGCGGCGGACCTGTCCGAGGCGAACCGGGCCCAGATCGAGGACATCATCACGAGAAAGACCGGCGTGGCGGCCCAGAATATCGTGATCACACCTGTGAGCGCATCCCAGTAGATAAGATAAAGGCAGCAGTGAGGGCAGCAGGAAACCCTGGTGAGGTAATGACCGGGGTTTTTTTGTACTGGCGACGAGCCAAAGTCCGGGCTTGCCCGAGACCTTGGCGACCGCCTACAATCCCGGAATGTGCCTTTTGGCACTTCCGGTGATTGTTGGAAAAGAATGATTGCAGAACAGCTCCCACCTGTGCTAAACTATATGTTCGGAGTAAAACGAAAATCAAAGTTTATGAGGACAGAGGAGAGCAGATATCATGCCGGATTTGACAAAGCAGATGAAAGAGGAGATCAGAAGGCGCCGGACCTTCGCCATCATATCCCACCCGGATGCGGGTAAGACGACGCTGACTGAGAAGTTCCTCCTGTACGGGGGCGCCATCAACCAGGCGGGGAGCGTGAAAGGAAAAGCAACCGCGAAGCACGCGGTGTCGGACTGGATGGAGATCGAGAAGGAGAGAGGAATCTCCGTTACATCTTCGGTCCTGCAGTTTGAGTACGACGGGTACTGCATCAACATCCTGGACACGCCCGGGCACCAGGATTTCTCGGAGGATACGTACCGGACGCTGATGGCGGCCGACTCGGCCGTGATGGTGATCGACGCCTCCAAGGGCGTGGAGGCCCAGACAAGAAAGCTGTTCAAAGTCTGTACCATGCGCCACATCCCCATCTTTACCTTTATCAACAAGATGGACCGGGAGGCCATGGACACCTTTGAACTGCTGGACGATATTGAGAACGAGCTCGGCATTGCCACCTGCCCCGTCAACTGGCCCATCGGCTCCGGCAAGAGCTTTAAGGGCGTCTATGACCGCGCGAAGCGGGAGGTGGAGCTGTTCTCGGATACAAAGAAGGGGACGACACAGGGAGCGGTCAAGAAAGTAAAGATCGACGATCCGGAAATCACCTGGCTCATCGACGAGAACCAGAGGCAGCAGCTTGAGGAGGAGATCGAGCTTCAGGACGGCGCGGGCGCCGCGTTCGACCAGGAGCTTGTCAGCCGGGGCGAGCTGTCCCCTGTCTTCTTCGGGTCCGCCCTGACGAACTTCGGAGTGGAGACGTTCCTGCAGCACTTCCTTGCCATGACCTCGTCGCCCCTTCCGAGAAAGGCAGACAAAGGGGAGGTCGATCCCATGGAGGAGCCGGATTTCTCCGCCTTTGTCTTTAAGATCCAGGCAAACATGAACAAGGCCCACCGGGACCGGATCGCCTTCATGCGCATCTGTTCCGGCAAGTTTGAGGCCGGCATGGAGGTCAGCCACATCCAGGGCGGGAAGAAGGTGCGCCTCTCCCAGCCCCAGCAGATGATGGCGAGCGAGAGGAAGATCATTGAGAACGCCTATGCGGGCGATATCATCGGCGTGTTCGATCCGGGCATCTTCTCCATCGGGGACACGCTGACGGCGTCCTCAGAAAAGTTTGCCTTTGAGGGCATTCCCACCTTTGCGCCGGAGCATTTTGCCCGGGTCCGCCAGGTGGACACAATGAAGAGGAAGCAGTTCATCAAGGGCATCAGCCAGATCGCCCAGGAGGGCGCCATCCAGATCTTCCAGGAGTACAACACCGGCATGGAGGAGATCATCGTCGGCGTGGTGGGCGTCCTGCAGTTCGACGTGCTCAAATACCGGCTGGAGAACGAATACAAGGTGGAGATCCGGCTGGATCCGCTGCCCTATGAATACATCCGCTGGATTGAAAACGAGGAGATCGATCTGGACCGCCTGTCCGGAACTTCCGATATGAAGAAGATCCGGGATCTCAAGGACCGCCCGCTGCTCCTCTTCGTGAACGAGTGGAGCATCCGCATGACCGAGGAGCGCAACGAGGGCCTTGTGCTGGCCGAGTTCGGCCGGTCATAGGAATGTCCCCGAAAGTGTTGGCATTTGTATATTAATTTGTTATAATGTGTATTATGATAGCATGAGTTCATGTAGTTTGGAGGACAGTCTTATGGGAAAAGAAGAGAGAAATACCTATACAATAAAAGAGGATGAGAACCTCGGTGAAGTCAAGATCGCGGACGAGGTTGTCGCCATCATCGCCGGCCTCGCGGCCATGGAAGTGGAGGGCGTGGCATCCATGTCCGGCAACGCCACGAAGGAGCTGATCAGCAAGCTCGGCATGAAGTCCCTCTCCAAGGGCGTGAAGGTGGATGTGCTGGAGGGGATCGTCACCGTATCCCTGAAGCTGAACCTGAAGTACGGTTACAATGTGATGGAGATCTGCCAGAAGGTGCAGGAGAAAGTGAAAGCTTCCATCGAAAATATGACAGGTCTGACGGTGGCGGATGTGAATATCCGGATCGCAGGCGTGGATGTCCCGGAGGAAGCGTAAGTGAAGAGATCAGAAGCGAGGGAACATATATTTAAGATGGTGTTCGGGCTGGAGTTCAACGGCGCCGGCGAACTCCCCCAGCAGCTGGAGCTCTATTTTGAGCAGCTCGGCGAGGCGGACGAAAAGGACCGGACATACATCGAGGATAAGGCCCGCGCCGTGGCGGAGCACCGGGAGGAGATCGACGCCCTGATCGACGCGCACACGACCGGTTGGAAGACGACGCGCATGGCCAAGGTGGACCTTACGATCCTGCGCCTGGCTGTCTATGAGATGAAGTGGGATGAGGACGTCCCGGTCTCTGTCGCCATCAACGAGGCGGTCGAGCTGGCGAAGCGGTTCGGCGGCGATGAGAGCCCGTCCTTTGTGAACGGCGTCCTTGCCAGGATCGCTGACTGACACGGAAGGTGAGCGTGGAAGATCATGGCGGGAAATGTGTATACAGTCAGACAGGTAAATGCATATATCAGGAATATGTTTGCCCAGGATTTCATGCTGAACCGTATCTACGTCAGGGGTGAGGTATCGAACTGTAAATACCACACATCGGGTCATATATATTTTTCATTGAAGGATGAGTCCGGAACGATCGCCTGCGTCATGTTCGCAGGCCAGCGTGGTGGGCTCTCTTTTCGTATGGCGGAGGGGCAGCAGGTGATCGTCCTCGGCTCCGTGAGCGTGTATGAGCGCGGCGGGACCTATCAGCTCTACGCCAAACAGATCCGTCTGGACGGGGAGGGGGTTCTCTACGAGAGATTCCAGGCCCTGAAGAAGGAGCTGGAGGAGATGGGCATGTTTGCCCCGGACTACAAGAAGCCGATCCCCCGGTTCGCCATGCGGGTCGGCGTGGTGACCGCTTCCACGGGAGCCGCGGTGCGGGACATCATGAATATCAGCAGGCGCAGGAACCCGTATGTGCAGCTTGTGCTCTGCCCGGCGCAGGTGCAGGGCGAGGGCGCGAAGGAGAGCATCGTGCGGGGGATCCGCGCGCTGGAGCGTGCCGGCGTGGATGTGATGATCGTGGGACGCGGGGGCGGATCCATCGAGGATCTGTGGGCGTTCAACGAGGAGGAAGTGGCCCGGGCGATCTTCGACTGCACGGTGCCGGTGATCTCGGCAGTGGGCCACGAGACGGACACGACCATTGCGGACTATGTGGCGGACCTGCGGGCGCCCACCCCCTCTGCAGCCGCGGAGCTGGCCGTGTGGGATCTGCGTCTCTTTGACCAGCATCTGCGGGAGTGCGCGCTTAAGATGAACCGGCAGATGGACAGGCTTTTACAGGTGAACCGGCTGCTTGTCCAGAAGTATGAGACGAGGCTTGCCTACCTCCATCCGGAGAGCAAGCTGCGGGAGAGAAAGCAGATGCTGGCGGAGCTGGAGGACGCCATGCGCCGGGCCATGGGGCAGAAGGTCCGGAACGCGAGGCAGGCCCTGGCCCTTAGTATTGAGAAGATGCGCGGCCTGTCGCCGGCGGGCAAGCTGAACCAGGGCTGGGCCTACGTGGAGAGAGAAAAGGACGGGGCGCCCGAGGCGGTCCGGAGCATCCGGCAGGCAAAAACAGACGAGGAATTACGGATCTATGTGGCGGACGGCGTGATCCGCGCGAAGGTCCTTGAGACAGACCGGGAAGGAGGAGCAGCATGGCAGAGATAAAGACAGGGCAGACGGAAGAAGCGGTCCGGGAGGAGAAGACGCTGGAACAGCTTTTCGGGGAGCTTGAGCAGGTCACGGCTGCCCTGGAGCAGGAGAATTCCCTGGAGGAATCCTTCAGACTGTACCACAGGGGCATGGATATGCTGAAGGAGTGCAGTGACAGGATCGACCGGGTGGAGAAGGAGATACAGGTTCTGGATGACAAAGGAGACATACATGAGCTGCAGGAATGAAAAGAAGGACTGGGAAGTGGAGTTTGAGAGGGAAAGACAGGAGAAGACCGCCGGGATCGAGGAGATCCTGCGCGCATATCTCCCGGAGAAACAGGGACAGCAGAGGCTGATCATGGAGGCCATGGAGTACAGCCTGCTGGCCGGCGGCAAGCGGCTGCGCCCCATGCTGATGCAGGAGACATACGCCCTGTTCGGCGGCAGGGAGAAGGTGGTGGAGCCCTTTATGGCCGCCATCGAGATGATCCATACCTACTCCCTCGTCCATGACGACCTCCCGGCCATGGATAACGACGACTACCGGCGCGGCAGGAGGACGACCCACGTGGTCTACGGGGAGGACATGGGTATCCTGGCAGGGGACGCGCTCCTCAATTACGCGTTCGAGACGGCCACTCTTGCCTTTGAGCAGTATCCGGACAGAGCCCTCCTCATCGGGAAGGCGCTGCGGATCCTGGCGGTGAAAGCGGGCATCTACGGGATGATCGGCGGCCAGGTGGTGGATGTGAAGGAGACGGGACACGCAGTCTCCAGGGAAGTGCTGGATTTTATCTACGAGCTGAAGACAGGGGCCCTCATCGAGAGCTCCATGATGATCGGGGCCGTCCTGGCAGGGGCCTCCGATGCGGAGGTGGAGAAGGTGGAGAAGATCGCGTCCGCGGTCGGCTTTGCCTTCCAGGTGCAGGACGACATACTGGACGTGACGGGCACAAGCGATGTGCTCGGTAAACCGGTGCACAGTGATGAGAAGAACGAGAAGAGTACCTACGTGACCCTGACAGGCCTTGCGGAGGCCTCCAGGATCGTGGAGGATGCATCCCGCGAGGCGATCCGGCTCCTCGCGGAGCTCCCGGGGGATAACCCGTATCTCTCCCGGCTGCTGGAGAAGCTGATCCACCGGGAAAAATAAGGAGCGGTGCATATGTTGTTGGATAAGATCGAAAGAGAAAATGATATAAAGAACCTGAAGGAGGAGGAGCTGGAGGAGCTGGCGCGGGAGATCCGGCAGTTCCTGATCGAGAAGATCAGCCGGACAGGCGGCCACCTGGCCTCCAACCTGGGCGTGGTGGAGCTCACCATCGCCATGCACCGGGTCTTCCATCTACCGGAGGACAAGATGATCTGGGATGTGGGGCACCAGTCCTACACCCACAAGATCCTGACAGGGCGCAGGGCCGGGTTTGACGGGCTGCGCAAGTACGGCGGCATGAGCGGCTTCCCGAAGCGCAAGGAGAGCGACTGCGATGCCTTTGACACGGGCCACAGCTCCACCTCCATCTCCGCGGGCCTGGGCTACGTGAAAGCCCGCGATCTGCTGGGGGAGGACTACCATGTCATCTCCGTCATCGGCGACGGGGCCATGACCGGCGGCATGGCGTACGAGGCCCTCAACAACGCCGCGCAGATCAAGACGAATTTTATCATTGTGCTCAACGACAACCACATGTCCATCTCCGAGAATGTGGGGGGCATGTCGGATTACCTGGCCAGGCTGCGGACAGCGGACCTCTACACAGGGCTCAAGAAAGGCGTGACAAACACGCTCCACAAGATCCCGGTGGCGGGGGACTCCATCATCGAGCAGATCCGCAGGACAAAGAACAGCATCAAGCAGCTCGTTGTGCCGGGCATGCTTTTTGAGGATATGGGCATCACGTATCTCGGCCCGGTCCCGGGCCATGACATCGGCATGCTGTGCCGCGCCCTGCGGGAGGCGAAGAAGGTGGAGGGGCCGGTCCTGCTCCACGTCCTGACCAGAAAGGGGAAGGGCTACGGTCCGGCGGAGGAAAACCCGGCCCGGTTCCACGGCACAGGCCCCTTTGACATTGAGACAGGAGAGCCGGCGGCTGCGAAGGAGAAGGATTCCTACACGGATGTGTTCTCCAAAGTGATGTGCGACATCGGCAGGCGGAACCCGCATGTGGCGGTCATCACGGCTGCCATGGCGGACGGCACCGGGCTTTCGGAATTCCGGCGCCGGTTCCCGAAGCGCTTCTTCGATGTGGGGATCGCGGAAGGGCATGCGGTCACCTTTGCGGCCGGCCTTGCCGCGGGAGGGATCAAGCCCGTATTTGCCGTGTATTCCTCCTTCCTGCAGAGAGGATATGACCAGATCATCCATGATGTGGGGCTGCAGAACCTGCCGGTTGTGTTCGCTGTGGACCGGGCCGGCCTTGTGGGAAGCGACGGGGAGACCCACCAGGGGATCTTTGACCTGTCCTACCTGGGGAGCATCCCAAACATGACGGTGCTCTCGCCCAAGAACCGCTGGGAGCTGGCTGACATGCTCCGGTTTGCCGTGGAGGAGTGCGACGGCCCGGTGGCGGTCCGCTATCCAAGGGGGACAGCCTACGACGGCTACGAGTCCTTCCGTCCGCCAGTCCGTTACGGGAAGAGCGAGTATGTCTATGAGGAGGGGGATATCGCCCTTGTGAGCGTGGGCCATATGTTTGAGGAGGCTGTGAAGACCCGCCGCCTCATCCGGGAGACAGGATACGGCTGCAGCCTTGTCAACGCGCGGTTTGTCAAGCCCCTTGACACAGAGATGATCGGGGAGCTTGCAAAGAAGCACCGGCTTCTCGTGACCATTGAGGAAAACGTCCTCTGCGGCGGCTTTGGCGAGCAGGTGACAGAGTACGTCTCCTCCCGCGGCCTTCCGGTGAAAGTGCTCAATCTCGCCCTCCCGGACGACTACATCGAGCATGGGAGCGTGGACGTGCTGCGCAGGGAAGTGCTGCTGGACGCAGAGTCCATGACGAAGCGCATCATTACGGAATATATAGGAGACAGATCATGAAAGAACGCCTGGATGTACTGCTTGTAAAGAGAAACCTGGCCGGGTCGCGGGAGAAGGCGAAGGCCATCATCATGTCCGGCATCGTCTATGTGGACGGACAGAAGGAAGACAAGGCCGGCACGACCTTTTCCGATGACGTCAGCATCGAAGTCCGGGGACATACACTCCCCTACGTCAGCCGGGGCGGCCTGAAGCTGGAGAAGGCGATCCGGGAGTTTGACGTGTCCGTGGAGGGGAAGGTCTGCACCGATGTGGGATCCTCCACCGGCGGATTCACGGACTGCATGCTGCAGAACGGGGCAGTGAAAGTCTTTGCCATCGACGTGGGGAGAGGGCAGTTGGACTGGAAGCTGCGGCAGGACGAAAGAGTCGTCTGCATGGAAAAGACGAACATCCGCTATGTGAAGCCGGAGGATCTTGGAGAACCCATTGATTTTTCCTCCATCGACGTGTCTTTCATATCCCTGACAAAAGTGCTGGAGCCCATCCGCGACTATCTGCGGGACGAAGGGCAGATCGTAGCCCTCATCAAGCCCCAGTTTGAGGCGGGCCGGGAGAAGGTCGGCAAAAAAGGAGTCGTCCGGGATCCGGAAACCCATCTGGAAGTGATCGGAAAAGTGATGGACTATGCCGTGTCCATCGGATTCAGGGTCCTGGATCTCACCTTTTCGCCGGTCAAAGGACCGGAGGGCAATATCGAGTATCTGGTCCAGCTGGAAAAATGCAGCCAGCAGGAAGCGGCAGCCGCGGATTCGATCTGTGCGCGGAACGTCGTGGCGGAAGCATTTGAGACATTGCGGGGGTAGCTTATGGAACGGTTTTACATTGTGACGAACGACGGAAAAGACAGGGACGGAGCCGTGACCCGGCAGATCTGCCGCCTGCTGGAGCAGGAGGGAAAGACGTGCATCCTGGCCAGGAAAGACGCGGAGAAGAACATCATCCCCTCCTCGGTGCCGCAGGATGTGGACTGCGCCATTGTCATCGGCGGGGACGGAAGCCTCATCGAGGTGGCGAGGCTTCTGAAGAGCGAGGTGCCGATCCTGGGCGTCAATATGGGCACCCTGGGTTACCTGACGGAAGTGGAGCCATCCCGGATCGGGGAGGCGGTGAGCCGGATCCTGGCAGGAGACTTTGCCATAGAGGAGCGGATGATGCTGGAGGGCATTTTCCCGGGCGGAGAGCCGGATGTGGCGCTCAACGACATCGTGGTTTCCAGAAAGGGGGACCTGCGGCTCATCCGTTTCAACCTGTATGTGAACGGCGCTTTTCTGAACGCCTACGAGGCGGACGGGATCATCGTCTCCACGCCTACCGGATCCACGGCCTACAACCTGTCCGCAGGGGGGCCGGTGGTGGAGCCCACAGCCGAGCTGATGGTCATGACGCCTATCTGTTCCCACGCCCTCAACACGAGCAGCATCGTCCTCTCGGCGGAGGATGAGATCGTGATCGAGATCGGGGAGGGGCGCAACGGGAAGGAGCAGGAGGTGTGCGTCGCCTTTGACGGGGCGGACACCGTGGTCCTGCGGACCGGCGACAGGGTTCGGATCCGCAAGTCCCGCCATGTGACCAGGCTCATCAAGCTGAACAAAGTCAGCTTTCTTGAAATACTGCGCAGAAAAATGAAAGGGAATTAGACTATGAAGATCAACCGACACGCGAAGATAGTAGAACTGATCAACAAATACCATATCGAGACGCAGGAGGAACTTGCAGACTACCTGAACCGGGAGGGGTTTAAAGTGACCCAGGCCACGGTGTCCAGGGATATCCGGGACCTGAAGCTCACGAAGGTGCCGACGGACGACGGGAAGCAGCGCTATGCCGTGCATCAGCAGGCGGAGACAAAGATGAGCGAGAAGTATATCCGTGTGCTCCGGGACGGGTTTGCATCCATGGACAAGGCGCAGAACATCCTCGTCATCAGGACTGTCGTAGGCATGGCAAACGCCGTGTGTGCCGCGCTGGACGCCATGGAGTGGAAGGAGATCATAGGAAGCGTCGCCGGGGATGACACGATCATCTGCGTGGTGCGAAGCGAGGAGGATACTGTGTCCGTCATGGACAAGATCAAGAAGATCGTCTCATAAAGGGACAGGAGGCTGTATGTTACAGAATTTGCACGTAAAGAACCTGGCTCTCATCGATGAAGTGGAGATTGATTTCCAAAGAGGGCTGAATATACTGACAGGAGAGACCGGAGCGGGGAAGTCCATCATCCTCGGTTCGGTCAGTCTTGCTCTCGGGGCGAGATACTCCACGGATATCCTGCGCAAGGGGGCGCAGTACGGGCTGGTGGAACTGACCTTTACCGTGGAGGATGAAAAGCAGGAGAGACGTCTGAACGAGCTGGACGTTTTCCCGGAAGACGGGACGGTCGTCTTAAGCCGCCGCCTGATGGAGGGGCGAAGCACGAGCAAGATCAACGGCGAGACCGTGCCCATCGCCCTTCTTAAGGAAGTGGCCGGGGTTCTCATCGACATCCACGGACAGCATGAGCACCAGTCCCTCCTCTATAAGAAACGCCAGCTGGAGCTTCTGGACACCTTCGCGTCCGATGCGGTCCGGGAGGCGAAGGAGAACGTGCGGGCCTCTTTTGCACAGTACCGGAAATGGGCAAAGGAACTGCAGGAGGCTGACAGCGACGAGGCGGAGCGGGCCAAGGAAGCCGCTTTTCTGGCGTTTGAGATCCGGGAGATCGAGGAGGCAGGCCTGCAGGACGGCGAGGATGAAGAGCTGGAGGAACTGTACCGCCGCATGGTGAACAGCAGGCGGATCGCAGAGGGGGTCCACGAGGCGCATGCATATACGAGCGAGGGATCCGGAAGCGCCAGCGACGCCCTGAGCCGGGCGGCCCGCTGCCTGTCCGATGCGGCCGGCCTGGACGAGGGGGCCAGGGCCCTCTACGACCAGCTCCTGGAGGTGGACAGCCTGCTCAATGACTTCAACCGGGAGCTGGCCGACTATGAAAAAGGACTGGAATTTTCGGATGAGGAGTATGCCCGGACGGAGAGCCGGCTCAATGAGATCAACCGGCTGAAGACGAAGTACGGCCATACGGTGGAGGAGATCCGGGCCTACTGTGAGGAGAAGAAAAGCAGGCTTCTTGTTCTGGAGGACTATGACCGATATCTGGAGGAGCTGAAGGAGAAATATGAGAAATCCCTGAAGCATCTGGAGATGCATACAAGCACCCTCTCCAGGATCCGCAGGGAGATGAGCCTTCGCTTTGCAGAGCAGATCACGGAGGGACTGCAGGATCTCAATTTCGCCGACGTGCGGTTTGAGATCAGTTTTTCTGAGCTGCCGGAGTACACGGCGAACGGCAAGGATGACGCGGCCTACCTGATCTCCATGAACCCGGGAGAGCCGCTGCTGCCGCTCTGCGAGGTGGCTTCGGGGGGCGAGCTGTCCCGGATCATGCTGGCCATCAAGACAGTGATGGCGGACCGGGACGACATCCCGACCCTTATCTTTGATGAGATCGATGTGGGGATCAGCGGCCGGACGGCCCAGAAGGTGTCTGAGAAGATGGCGGTCATCGGCAGGACCCACCAGGTGATCTGCATCACGCACCTGGCCCAGATCGCAGCGCAGGCCGACGCCCACTACCTGATCGAGAAGACAGTGGAAGATGGCCGCACCCGCACGGGTATCCGGCAGCTCACAGACGGGGAGTCTGTGGAGGAGCTGGCCCGGATACTGGGAGGCGCGAAGATCACGGACGCGGTTCTCGAGAACGCGAGGGAGATGAAAGAACTGGCCCGCAGCGGAAGCGGGAAGTAAAATGATATTCCGGCAAAGGAAAACGCCCATCCGCTCTGCCAAGCAAGGTGGGCGTTCGCGTCATTCAAGACGCACATAACACTTTAGCTTAAGAGCTGCCACATCGGTTTTGATCCGATATGCAATGCTTCTTTTCATCCTCAGTATAGTAAGAAAAATATCTTTTGTCAATGTGCTTATGGAAACATTTTTTGAATAGCTATGATTTTCTGCCCAGACAGCTTACATATTCGTATACCCCATCAGGTACTCGTCCACTTCTCTGGCGCACTCCCGGCCTTCCGCGATGGCCCAGACGACGAGGGACTGACCTCTGTGCATATCCCCTGCGGCGAACACCTTCTCTGTGTTTGTCCTGTAGGAGGAGGGGGCAGTGGCGGCCACGCCTCTTGGCGTAAGGTCAAGCTGGAAGGCGTCTGACACGTAGGACTCACATCCGGTAAAGCCTGCCGCGATGAGGAGCAGGTCTGCCTCCAGTATCTCTTCACTTCCCTCTACCTCTGTCATTTTCCCGTCCTTGAAGGCGAGCTTCACCGTTTTCACTCCTGTGAGCTGGTTTTTGTCGTCTGTCAGGAACTCCTTGATGGTCGTCTCGTAGATCCGGGGATCGTGGCCAAAGCAGTAGATGGCCTCCTCCTGCCCGTAATCGGTCTTGCAGATTTTGGGCCACTCCGGCCAGGGATTGGATGGGGTGCGCTCATCCGGGGCCTTGGGCATCATCTCGATCTGTGTGACAGAGGCGCAGCCCTGGCGGATGCAGGTTCCCACGCAGTCGTTGCCGGTGTCTCCACCGCCCACGATGATGACCTTTTTGCCCTTTGCAGACACCCAGGGAGTGCCGTCCAGCAGGTGCTTTGTGGCCCTTGTGAGGAAGTCCACGGCAAAGTAGATGCCCTCCGCCTGACGGCCCTCACCGTTTAGGTCCCTGGCTCTCTTGGAGCCGCAGCACAGGACCACAGCGTCGTACTCCTCCAGCAGCTTCTGTGCCGGGATGTCGGCGCCGATGTTGGCTCCGGTCACGAACTCTATGCCCTCCGCAGTCATAAGATCCACCCGGCGCTGCACGATGGATTTGTCCAGCTTCATGTTGGGGATGCCGTACATGAGGAGCCCTCCCACACGGTCCTCCCTCTCAAAGACAGTCACATGATGGCCTCTCTGGCCCAGCTGGTCGGCGGCTGCCAGGCCGGCGGGACCGGACCCAACCACGGCCACCTTCTTGTCCGTGCGCACCGCCGGGATGCGGGGCTTCATATTTCCCTCGGCAAAACCTGTCTCTATAATGAAGAGCTCATTGTCGCGGATGGTGACCGGATCGTCGTTCATGCCGCACACACAGGCCTTTTCGCACAGAG
Source organism: Mordavella massiliensis (assembly GCF_016901695.1). Lineage (GTDB taxonomy): Bacteria > Bacillota > Clostridia > Lachnospirales > Lachnospiraceae > Claveliimonas > Claveliimonas massiliensis_A. The sequence continues at coordinate 109,635 of NZ_JACJKS010000002.1, forward strand.
CCGGGCAGACTCTCCCGGTAAATTCCGGGAAGCTGCTGGTCTTGCGCAGGCGGGAGAGCGCCTGGGAGTAATTCCCGTGAAACACCTCGTCGTTCCACTCCGGGATCAGATTGTGGAGCGGACAGCCTGTCACCATGCCTTTCAGCTGCAGTGCAGACTGGCAGAAGGGAACGCCGCAGTTCATGCAGCGTGCCCCCTGGAGCCTTCTTTCCTCAGGGGAAAGAGGGGGATGAAATTCATTGAAATTCTTGATGCGCTCCTCCGGAGCACAGGATGAATTATCCATTCTTTTATATTCTAAAAAACCAGTTGGTTTTCCCATAGTCAGTCTTCCTCCTTTGGACTATTTCTGGATCTCGTAAAATGCTTCCAGCGCCGCGTCTTCGTGGGAGAGACCCTTCTCCTCGTACTTGCTGATGGCGTGGAGCATGCGCTGGTAATCGTTGGGAAGGATCTTCTTAAATCCCGGCAGGTAGTCTCCGAAATGCTCAAGGATATCCTTTGCCAGAGCGGAAGAGGTCTCCTTCTCGTAGTCCTTCAGTATATTTTTCAGCTCGGCGATGTCGTGCTTTTCTGTCACCTCAGACATGGTCACCATATCCTTGTTCAGCTTTTTGTAGAGCTGATGATCCATATCCAGCACGTAGGCTGTGCCGCCGCTCATGCCCGCGGCAAAGTTTTTGCCGGTCTTTCCAAGGATGACCGCGCAGCCTCCCGTCATGTACTCCAGACCGTGGTCGCCGCAGCCCTCGGCCACCGCTGTGGCACCGGAGTTGCGGACGCAGAAGCGCTCGCCGGCCACGCCGCAGACATAGGCCTTTCCTGATGTGGCGCCGTAGAGGGCCACGTTTCCGATTATGATGTTCTCGGAGGCCTTAAAAGTGCTGTGTCTGGACGGATACACGATCAGCTTTCCGCCTGACAGGCCCTTGCCGAAGTAGTCGTTGGCGTCTCCCTCCAGCGTCATGGTCAGACCCTTGGGGATAAAGGCGCCGAAGGACTGTCCGCCGCCTCCGGTGCAGTGTACCTTGAAGGTGTCATCCTTGAGCGTATCCTTGAAGGCAGCCGTGATCTCGGATCCCAGGATGGTTCCGACAGAGCGGTTCACGCTGTTTACCCGGATGCTCTCACTGTGTTTCCTGCCAGTCTTCAGCGCCTTCTCAAAGCGGGGCAGAAGAATGGCCTCGTCCACGGTCTTCTCCAGCTCAAAGTCAAAGACATCCTCCGGGTTGAAGTGAACTGCGCTGCCCTCCGGGGAGGAGCAGAGGATCCTTGAGAGGTCTACCTTTTTCGCTCTCGGGATCGTACAGTTCTCCCTCACCTTCAGACATTCCGTGTGTCCCACCATCTCAGAGAGAGTGCGGAAGCCAAGCTTTGCCATGATCTCCCGCAGCTCCTGGGCAATGAAGAGCATGAAGTTCATGACATACTCCGGTTTGCCCTTGAAGCGCTTGCGCAGGCACTCGTTTTGGGTGGCAACGCCCACAGGGCAGGTGTCCAGATTGCAGACACGCATCATCATGCAGCCCATGGTCACAAGGGGAGCAGTGGCAAAGCCGAACTCCTCAGCGCCAAGCAGGGCGGCAATGGCCACATCCCGGCCGCTCATGAGCTTGCCGTCTGTCTCGATGACTACACGGCTCCTCAAGTGGTTCTGGATCAGCGTCTGGTGTGTCTCCGCAAGGCCCAGCTCCCAGGGAAGTCCCGCGTGATGGATGGAGCTCTGGGGCGCAGCTCCTGTACCTCCGTCGTAGCCGGAGATGAGCACAACCTGGGCGCCTGCCTTGGCCACGCCGGAGGCGATGGTGCCGACGCCTGCCTCGGACACCAGTTTGACAGCGATCCGGGCCTTTCTGTTGGCGTTCTTCAGGTCGTAGATGAGCTGCGCCAGATCCTCGATGGAGTAGATATCGTGGTGAGGCGGAGGGGAGATCAGGGACACGCCTGGGGTAGAGTAGCGGGTCTTTGCGATCCAGGGGTATACCTTCTTACCGGGCAGATGTCCGCCTTCTCCGGGCTTTGCGCCCTGGGCCATTTTGATCTGGATCTCCTTTGCGCTCACCAGGTACTCGCTTGTGACGCCAAAGCGGCCGGAGGCCACCTGCTTGATGGCGCTGTTTTTCTCCGTTCCAAGGCGCTCCGGCTTCTCGCCGCCCTCGCCTGAGTTGGACTTGCCGCCCAGCCGGTTCATGGCAATGGCCATGCACTCGTGGGCCTCCTCGGAGATGGAGCCGTAGGACATGGCCCCTGTCTTAAAGTGCTTGACAATCTCAGAGGCGGGCTCCACCTCGTCGATGGGGATGCCCCCGTCCTCCGGGAACTGGAAGGCCAGAAGACCCCGCAGGGTGTGGGGACGGGTCTCGTCGTCCACCATGGCCGTATATTCCTTAAACCTGTCATAGTCGCCGTTCTGTGTGGCCTGCTGGAGGGCGATGATGGTGGCGGGATTGTAGAGGTGGTCCTCCTTGTCCTCGCCGCTTCTCAGCCTGTGGAAGCCGGTGCTGTCCAGCGTGGTATCCACGCCCAGGTCCAGCGGATCAAAGGCCTTGTTGTGGCGGGCGATCACGTCGTCATTGATGTCCTTCATGCTGATGCCGCCCACCCGGCTGACAGTGTTGGTAAAGTATTTGTCTATGACTTCCCTGCTGATGCCCACAGCCTCGAAGATCTGGGCGGACTGGTAGGACTGGAGGGTGGAAATGCCCATCTTGGCCGCGATCTTTACAATGCCGTGGAGCACAGCCTCGTTGTAGTCGTGGATAGCTGTGTGGTAGTCCTTGTCCAGGATGCCCTTGTCGATGAGCTCCGCAATGCACTCGTGGGCCAGATAGGGGTTGACAGCCCGGGCGCCGTAGCCCAGGATGGCGGCGAACTGGTGCACGTCTCTTGGCTCGCCGCTCTCCAGGATGATGGAGACAGCGGTCCTCTTCTTTGTCCGGATCAGGTGCTGCTCCATGGCGGAGACAGCCAGGAGAGAGGGGATGGCCACATGGTTCTCATCCACGCCCCGGTCGGAGAGGATGATGATGTTGGCTCCCTTTGTGTAGGCCCGGTCGCAGCTCACAAAGAGCTGATCCAGCGCCTTCTCCAGGGACGTGTTCTTGAAATAGAGCAGGGATACTACCGCACTCTTAAATCCGGGCCGGTCCAGGGACTTGATCTTCATCATGTCCACGCCGGTGAGGATGGGGTTCTTCACCTCCAGCACCGTACAGTTGCCGCTCTCCTCCTCCAGCAGGTTTCCGTCTGAGCCGATGTACACGGTGGTGTCTGTGACGATCTCCTCCCGGAGCGAGTCAATGGGCGGGTTGGTCACCTGGGCAAAGAGCTGTTTGAAATAGTGGGAGAGAGGCGGATGCTTCTCGGACAGCACAGCCAGGGGAATGTCGGTTCCCATGGAGGCCGTGGCCTCGGACCCGTTTGTCGCCATGGGAAGGAGCACATCCTTCACATCCTCGTAGGTGTAGCCGAAGACCTTGTAGAGCTGATCCCTTCTCACCTGACTGTGGACCGGCACCTTCTTGTTGGGGACCGGGATGTCCTTTAAGTAGAGCAGGTTCAGGTCCAGCCACTCGCCGTAGGGCTGGCGGGTGGAGTAGTACTCCTTGCACTCCTCGTCAGAGATGAGTTTTTGCTTCTTCGTGTCCACGAGGAGGATCTTTCCCGGCTGCAGCCTGGATTTCTCCACCACGTGCTCCGCCGGGAGATCCAGCACGCCCACCTCGGAGGAGAGGATGAGGTGCCGGTCGTCTGTGATGTAGTACCTGGAGGGACGAAGTCCGTTCCGGTCCAGCACAGCGCCCAGGATATCTCCGTCTGAGAAGAGGATGGCCGCAGGGCCGTCCCAGGGCTCCATCATGGTGGCGTAGTAGTGGTAGAAATCTTTTTTCTTCTCATCCATGTACCGGTCATGCCTCCAGGGCTCCGGGATGGTGATCATGACGGCCAGGGGAAGGTCCATACCGTTCATGTAGAGGAACTCCAGGGTGTTGTCCAGCATGGCGGAGTCAGAGCCGCTGCTGCCGATGACCGGGAGTACCTTGTCGATGTCGTCTGAGATGACAGAAGAGTGCATGGTCTCCTCCCTGGCCAGCATGCGGTCCGCGTTGCCCCGGATGGTGTTGATCTCCCCGTTGTGGAGGATCAGGCGGTTGGGGTGAGCCCTCTCCCAGCTGGGTGTCGTGTTGGTGGAGAAGCGGGAGTGGACCATGGCGATGGCCGTGCGATAGTCCGTATCCTGCAGGTCGTCGTAGAACCGGCGGAGCTGTCCCACAAGGAACATGCCCTTGTACACGATGGTGCGGGAGGAGAGGGAGGCCACGTAGGTGTCCTCGCAGCTCTGCTCGAACTCTCTTCTGGCGATGTAGAGACGGCGGTCAAAGTCGATGCCCTTCGGGCAGTCCGCCGGCCTCTCCACAAAGCACTGCATGATGTAGGGCATGCGCTCTCTGGCGTAGTCGCCCAGTATCTCCGGGTGGACCGGCACATTTCTCCAGCCCAGGAGCTTAAGGCCCCCCTTCTCCAGGATGACCTCAAACATTTTGCGGGAGAAATTCCTCTTCAGCGTGTCCTGGGGGAAGAAGAACATGCCCACGCCGTAGTCCCGCTCGTCTCCCAGAGTGATGCCGATCTGTGCGGCTGCCTTGGAAAAAAAAGAGTGGGAAATCTGCGTCAGGATTCCCACTCCGTCACCAACCTGTCCAGTAGCGTCTTTGCCTGCGCGGTGTTCCAGTTTTTCTACGATCGTAAGGGCGTCGTCCAGAATTTTGTATTCCTTTACGCCGTCGATACTGACAACAGCTCCGATGCCGCAGGCATCGTGCTCAAAACTGCTCTGATATAAATTTTGATTTTCCTGGTTCATATAGAAAACTCCTTTCGTGTTGCGGCGCTTTTGTCTAAACGCCGCTTGCTCCGTAGTTGGAGAGTACTCTTGCGGAAGGATCATCCACATCGCAGCCTTCCCACTCTTTGTTGGGCATCCAGAAGTCCACGATCATCTCAGACTGTCCGGGATAGTACTTCTCAAAGATCTCCCGGTACAGGAGGGACTCCTTTGTGAAGGGAGCTGCATGTGAATATTGTTTCCGTTTTTCTTCAAATTCTTCATCGGAATAGCAGCCCTCTGCGTATTCCTTCAGATAATCCACCATGGAGTGGCCCACTGCGTCGGAGAAGGCGGCCTTCTCACGCATCAGGATGTCGTGGGGGAGATAGTCTCCCTCAAAGGCATGGCGGAGAAGATATTTTCCTTTGTTGTAGATGTTCATCTTCTTTGCCGGGTCCACGCTCATGACGTAGGATACAAAATCCAGGTCGCCGAAGGGTACCCGGGCCTCCATGGAGTTCACGCTGATGCACCGGTCAGCCCGGAGTACATCGTACATGTGGAGCTCGTGGACTCTCTTGACAGACTCTTTTTGGAAGGCCTCCGGTGAGGGGGCGAAGTCTGTATATTTGTAGCCGAAGAGCTCGTCTGAGATCTCGCCTGTCATGAGGACCCGCACATCTGTCTTCTCGTGGATGGCCCTGCAGAGAAGGTACATGCCCATGGAAGCGCGGATGGTAGTGATGTCAAATGTGCCGAGAGCTTTGATGACATCCGGCAGGGCATGAAGCACATCCTCCTTTGTGATGATGACCTCTGTGTGGTCGCTGCCGATATAGTCCGCCACTTCCTTTGCGTACTTTAAGTCAATGGCGTCCTCACTCATGCCGATGGCAAAAGTGCGGATGGGGCGGCCAAGGATGCGGGCTGACACAGCGCACACGAGAGAGGAGTCCAGGCCTCCGCTTAAGAGGAAGCCAAGGGGAGCGTCCGCGTCCAGTCTCTTGCGGATGCCTTCCACCAGCTTGTCGTGGATGTTCCTGCAGACCTCCTCCGTGTCATCCGTACAGACAGAGGAAACCGCAGTGATATCGCGGTAGCAGATGAATTCGCCGTCCTTATAGTAATGTCCGGGCGGGAAGGGCATGATCTTATCGGTCAGTCCCACCAGGTTCTTGGCCTCGCTTGCGAAAATAGCGGCGCCGTCTTTGTCATAGCCATAGTAGAGAGGGCGGATCCCGATGGGGTCCCTTGCCGCTATGTATGATCTCGTGTCGCCGTCAAAGAGGATGAGAGCGTACTCTGCATCCAGCATGCCAAACATGTCTGTCCCGTATTCCTTGTAGAGGGGGAGAAGGATTTCGCAGTCGCTGTCACTCTTAAAGGTATAGCCTTTCTCCTCCAGCTTTTTTTTCATTTTTCTGAAGCCATATATTTCTCCGTTGCATACAAGGGTATGACCGCAAAGGGAGAAGGGCTGCATCCCTTCTCCTGTAAGTCCCATGATCGCAAGTCTGTGAAAACCGAGAAGGCCGAAGCCGGTATCGATGATCCGGCTGTCGTCCGGTCCTCTCGAGATGGTGCGGTCAAATCCCTCCTTGAATAGATCGTGATCGGCACTGGGTGAACAGTACCCCATGATTGAACACATAGATGTTACCTCCGGGATTTGATTTTTATAAATCAGGCGCTCTGCCTAGATGATGCCAAAGAGCAGCTTTCCGTAAGTCGGGAATGGCCATATAGATGTGTCTGTCATGGTCTCCAGCAGATCCACATCGCCGCGGAGGGCGTCCATGGCCGGGATGACCATATCTCTGTAGTAGAAGGCCTCCTTCTCGAAATCGGAAATGGTTCCTGCCTCGCTGACAACCCTCTTCAGTGTCTCCAGCTTCTCGTAGGCGGAAGCAGTGAGAGAGGAGATCTTCTTGACTGTGCTGTATTCATAGGATGTGTCGATCTCCGCTCCGAGAGAGCGCTTTGCGAGTACAGTGTCTGTGAGTGAGTGTGCGTATCCACTGACTGCCGGGAGGATATCCCGCTCAGCCATCTCGGCCATGGTCAGGGCCTCGATGTGCAGCACCTTCACGTAATTTTCCATCATGATCTCATAGCGGGACTGCATTTCTTCCTCGCTGAACACCTTGTGGGAGGTGAACAGCTTCACGTTCTTCTCGTGGAGGAAGCAGGGCAGTGCATCCGGCGTGGTGCGCAGGTTCAGAAGACCTCTCTTTTCGGCCTCCTCAAGCCATGCGTCATCGTAGCCGTTTCCGTTGAAGATGATCCGCTTATGGTCCCGGATCGTATCCCGTATCAGGTCGTGGAGGGCGGTCTCGAAATCGTCCGCGCTCTCCAGGATGTCGGCGAACTGCTTCAGCTCTTCTGCCACCGCCGTGTTCAGGATCACGTTGGGGCCTGAGATGGAAGCGGAGGAGCCCAGCATACGGAACTCAAATTTATTTCCGGTAAAGGCAAAGGGTGATGTCCTGTTCCGGTCTGTGGAGTCCTTGGGGAACTTGGGAAGAACGTGTACGCCGACACGCATCAGCTCTTTTTCCTTGCCGTCATATGCCTCGTCATTTTCGATGGCTTTCAGGACCTCGGTTAGCTCATCGCCAAGGAACATGGAGATGACGGCCGGCGGCGCCTCGTTTGCCCCCAGTCTGTGGTCGTTTCCGGCTGAAGCGGCGGACAGGCGCAGGAGATCCTGGTACTCATCCACAGCCTTGATGACCGCGCAGAGGAAGAGGAGGAACTGAGCATTCTCGGAGGGCGTGTCGCCGGGCTCAAGGAGATTGATGCCGGTGTCCGTGGAGATAGACCAGTTGTTGTGCTTGCCGCTTCCGTTGATGCCCTCAAAGGGCTTCTCGTGGAGAAGGCAGACAAGGTCGTGCTTCTTGGCGATCCGCTGCATCAGCTCCATCATCAGCTGGTTGTGGTCTGTGGCAATGTTGGTAGTGGTGAAGATGGGCGCCAGCTCGTGCTGTGCGGGAGCCACCTCGTTGTGCTCTGTCTTGGCCAGGATTCCCAGCTTCCAGAGTTCTTCATTGAGTTCCTTCATATATGCCTGGACGCGGGATTTGATGGTGCCGAAGTAGTGGTCCTCCAGTTCCTGCCCCTTGGGCGCCGGTGCGCCGAACAGCGTTCTACCGGTGTAGATCAGGTCTTTTCTTTCCTCATAATACTTTTTATCTACCAGGAAATATTCCTGCTCCGGGCCTACCGTTGTCTTTACGGATTTCACATCCTCATTTCCGAAGAGGTGCACAACCCGGAGGGCCTGGCGGTTGATGGCCTGCATGCTCCGCAAAAGAGGCGTTTTCTTGTCGAGCGCGTGGCCGCTGTAGGAGCAGAAGGCCGTGGGGATGCACAGGACACCGTTCTTGATGAAGGCGTAGGCTGTGGGGTCCCAGGCTGTGTATCCTCTGGCCTCAAAGGTGGCCCGAAGTCCTCCCGACGGGAAGGAGGAGGCGTCCGGCTCGCCCTGCACCAGCTCTTTGCCGGAAAATTCCATGATGACTTTTCCGTCCACATCCGGGCTGATGAAGCTGTCGTGCTTTTCGGCTGTTATGCCTGTCATGGGCTGGAACCAGTGGGTGTAGTGTGTGACTCCCTTTTCAATCGCCCAGTCTTTCATGGCGTTGGCGACTACGTTGGCAATATTTATGTCCAGGCTCCTTCCGTCTTTCATTGTACGCTGAAGCTGCTTGAAGGTCTCCTTTGGAAGGCGTTCCTTCATGACAGACTCATCAAAAACCATTGAACCAAATTTTTCTGCTGCTGTACTCATGACTCTCAAACTCCTTTTTATTTTTTAGAACAAAAGAGCGGCAGTGGAACTTCTCCACCCCGATATGGCCATTCTCAGGGTGGAAAAGCGACTCCATTGCCGCATGCACAAAGTAAAAGAAAAAACGGCGCACAGAAAGATCCTTTCCGCGACGCCGTTGCCGTTCTTTGCCTACGACTATACAGCGCCGGCATGACTTTGTCAAATTATTTTTTGTATTTATTTCCGTACAATCCACGGGGGAGCCGGGACAAAGTTGACACCTGCGTGGAAATCCGCTATATTTTTCCATATATTATGAAATGGACAATGGCGTTCATCAAAAGGGGTTCCGGGGAGGGGCTTTCTTTTGGCGGCGCCTTTTTCATTTTTAAAAAGGAGGAAGCGTCTATGGAACAGTATGATTACGAAAAAGTGATGCGCTTTGTGGAGGAGGAGGACGTCCGGTTCATCCGCCTGGCGTATTTTGATGTGTTCGGCGTACAGAAAAACATCTCGATCATGGAGGGGCAGCTGGAGCGGGCTTTCCGGGAAGGGATATCCTTTGACGCCTCGGCGGTGGCCGGTTTCGGCGACGAAGTGGAGAGCGACCTCTTCCTCCACCCCGATCCGTCCACCTTCTCCATTGTCCCGTGGCGTCCCTCCACCGGCCGCGTGGCCAGGATGTACTGCGACATCCGCTATCCCGACGGGCGGATCTACGAGAAGGACAGCAGATACATTCTGAAAGAGGCGGTAGAACAGGCGCGCACAGAGGGGATCCGGGTGGACTTCGGAACAGAGGTGGAGTTCTACCTCTTTGAGACAGATGAGAGGGGAAGCGCCACAAAGATCCCCTTTGACCGGGCCGGCTACATGGATCTGGCCCCGGAGGACAAGGGGGAGAACATCCGCCGGGAGATCTGCTTTACCCTTATCGATATGGGGATCGAACCGGAAGCGTCCCACCACGAGGAGGGGCCTGGGCAGAACGAGATCGACTTTCAGTACAGCGACGCGCTGACTGCCGCGGACAACACGGCTACGTTCAAGTGGGTGGTGAGCACGGCGGCTATGGGAAACGGGCTGTATGCGGATTTCTCGCCCAAACCGGTCAAGGAATATGCGGGCAACGGCATGCATATCAATATGTCAGTGAAAAGCAGCGACGGGGAGGACAAGACGGGGCTGTTCATGAGCGGCATCCTGGACCATATCCGGGAGATCACGCTGTTCCTCAATCCATCTGTGGATTCCTACGCCAGGCTGGGAGAGAAGAAGGCGCCCAGGTATGTGACATGGTCTCCCCAGAACCGGTCCCAGCTCATCCGCATCCCGGCTGTGAAGAACGGGAAGAAGCGCATTGAGCTGCGCTCCCCGGATCCGACGGCCAACCCGTACCTGGCCTTCGCGCTCCTCATCCACGCAGGTCTTGACGGGATCCGGAGGGAACTGCCCCTGAGGGATCCGGTAAGCGTGAACCTGTACACGGCGGGGCCGGAGGTGACGGGAGGTCTTGAGAGACTGCCCGGCAGCCGGGAGGAGGCGTGGGAGTGCGCCGTGGGGAGCGCCCTTGTGAGGGACGTGCTCCCGGCCGCTTACCTGGAGGCGTACAGGAACCTTCCAAAGACAGACAGATAGGACTGCACAGAAGATAAAGGAGTGTGAGAGCACATGGCAGCAGAGAGGGATCCATACCGCATTCTCGTTGTATCTGCGTCTGAAAAAATGGCCGGCGTGGTCCGGGACGTGCTGCCCGGACCGCAGTACAGGCATCCCGTGTGCGTGTCCTCCATGGGGGATGCCAAGCGGATGCTCGTAAGCCAGCCTTTTGACATCCTGATCGTCAACACTCCGCTTACGGACGACTTCGGCGTGCAGGCATCCATTGATATCGCACATCAGTACACGGCGGGCATCCTCCTTCTTGTGAAGGCGGAGCTGTATGAACAGGTGTCCCTGCAGACAGAGAACTACGGCATCGTCACGCTGGCCAGGCCGACGACCCGGCAGGGACTTTGCAGTGCAGTCCGGATGCTCTGCGCCGTGCAGGTGAAGATCCGCAAGCTGGAGGAGGAACTGCGCCGCGCAAAAGAGCGTCTGAAGGAGCAGCAGACGATAGACAGGGCAAAGTGGATCCTCGTGGATCAGAGAAACATGCGTGAACCGGACGCCCACCGCTACATCGAAAAATCCGCCATGGACCGCTGCGTGCGCAAGATACGCATCGCCGAGGAGATCATCCGGGAGTCGTGACACACCAGTATTTACCAGCGTAAAACGAACGCCGTTTCATATACTAATGACAAAACGCCGGAGAGAAGCGGCAGTGTGGAGACGATGGTATGAGACGATATTGGTACAGACGCATTTTGATCATGATCCTCCTGTTTACAGTGTCCGTCGGTGGAAGCTGGTATCTCATAGAAAGAAACAGGGCTGTGCTCACCTGCGAGGCAGGGGCGGAGGCGGACAGCACGCTCCTGATCCCGGGCGGCATGCCTGTGGGGATCTACCTGGAGACGGAAGGCGCGATGGTCCTTGGCACGGAGAAGATCGAGGGGGAGGACGGGCAGGAACATGAGCCGGCCGCCAGCCTCGTGAAGGAGGGAGACTATATCATCGGCCTTGACGATACCAGGATCCGCAGCAAGTCCGAGCTGGTGGAGGCAGTGGCAGCCCTGGAGCAGGAGGAAGTGGTGCTGCGGGTGCGCAGGGACGGGCAGGAGATGGAGATACGCATGAAGGCGGTCCGCTGTGAGCGGGACGAATACAAGCTGGGGATCTGGGTGCGGGACAATGCCCAGGGCCTTGGGACCGTCACATTCCTGAGCGCGGACAGCCAGTTCGGCGCGCTCGGGCACGGGATCCGGGATACAGACACGGGGGAGCTTCTGGACGCGTCGGAAGGGCTCCTCTATACGACCAGCATCCGGGATATCACCAGGGGGAAGGACGGGACGCCCGGCGGGATGGAGGGCGTGATCATCTACAACAATTACAACATCCTCGGCCGCATTACCAAGAACACCCAGGACGGGATCTACGGCCGTCTGGACCGCGCCGATACGCTGTTCCCGGATACAACGCCCCTTGCCCCGGCCAGGAAGGAGGAAGAGGTCCGGGAGGGGGATGCGGTCATACGGTGCGCGGTCAGCGGGCAGGTGGAGGAGTACGGGATCCGTATTACAAACATCGACAAAAACGCCCGGGAAGCGAACAAAAAGATCATGCTGGAGGTGACGGACGAAAGGCTCCTTGACCTGACGGGAGGCATCGTGCAGGGCATGAGCGGAAGCCCCATTATCCAGGACGGGATGCTTGTCGGGGCGGTGACCCACGTGTTTGTAAACGACCCGGCATCCGGGTACGGCATCTTTATTCAGGATATGTTGAAACATATCGAGGCGTAAAGAAAGGAGAAAAAAAGAGTCGAGATCTTACGACCGCAAAACCTTGATTTCGCATTTTTGTAATTCTATAATTTTCCTTGACAGTTTTGAAAGAACAGATAGGAGGATTACGGAATGGGAGAGATCAGTGTGGCAATCGCCGACGACAACGAGAGAATTCTGGAACTGCTTGGCGATATCATCAGTACAGACAAGGATCTGCGCCTTGTCGGAAAGGCAAATAACGGGGAGGACATGTGCCGGGTCATCCGGGAGAAGGAGCCGGATGTTGTCCTCCTGGATCTGATCATGCCAAAAATGGACGGGCTTGGCGTGATGGACGCAGTCAATCATGATAAAACGCTGAAAAAGCGCCCGTATTTTATCATAGTCACAGCGGTGGGGCAGGAGCGGATCACAGAGGATGCGTTTGACAAAGGCGCCATGTACTATGTGATGAAACCGTTCAGGAACGAGGTGATCCTGGAGCGGATCAAGCAGGCGACAAGGAAGGGGAAGCCGCCCTGCTCCCACGGCGGGGAGCAGGCGCAGGCAGGGCCTGAGAGGAACCTGGAGACAAGGGTGACGGACATGATCCATGAGATCGGGATCCCGGCTCACATCAAGGGATACCACTACCTGCGCGACGCGATCATGATGGCGGTGGAGGACATGGATGTGCTCAACGCGGTGACAAAGGTGCTGTACCCGACAGTGGCCAAGCGCCACCAGACAACAGCCAGCCGCGTGGAGCGGGCGATCCGTCACGCCATCGAGGTGGCGTGGAGCAGGGGGAAGCTGGACACCCTGGACGAGCTGTTCGGATACACGGTCAGCAACGGGAAGGGGAAGCCGACAAATTCGGAATTTATCGCCCTGATCGCAGACACGCTCCGGCTGGAGTATAAAAACAGATAACCCTTTTCTTCCACAGAAAAATACGGTATAATAAGGCCATATACTGATATATCGTAAGGATGGGAGGAGAAAACATCATGAAACAGATACTTTTTGCGACATCGGAGGCCGTTCCCTTTATCAAGACAGGCGGACTGGCTGACGTGGCCGGGTCCCTGCCGAAGTATTTTGATAAAGAGAAGTATGATGTCCGCGTCATGCTGCCGAAATACCTCTGCATTAAGGAAGAGTGGAGGAACCGGCTGCAGTACAAGACGCATTTTTACATGGATCTGAACTGGAGGACGGAGTACGTGGGCATCCTGGAGATGGAGTACGAGGGGATCACCTTCTACTTCATCGACAATGAGTACTATTTCAGCGGATGGGCCCCGTACGGCGATATGTATGCGGACATTGAGAAGTTTGCTTTCTTCTCCAAGGCGGTGCTGAGCGCGCTCCCCGTGATCGGGTTCCGCCCGGACATCATCCACTGCCACGACTGGCAGACCGGCCTCATCCCCGTCTTCCTCGACAACTTCCGCTACGGCAATGAGTACTACAGGGGGATCAAGACGATCATGACGATCCACAACCTGAAGTTCCAGGGTACATGGGACACGAAGCGGGTGCAGGACATCACAGGGCTTCCTCCCTACTATTTTGTGCCGGACAAGCTGGAGGCGTACAAGGACGCCAACTACCTCAAGGGCGGCATTGTCTACGCGGACCGCATCACGACGGTGAGCAATACATACGCGGAGGAGATCAAGACCCCCTTCTACGGCGAGAAGCTGGACGGCCTTATGAACGCCAGGGCGAACTGCCTGTCCGGCATCGTGAACGGCATCGACTACGATGATTACAATCCGGAGACGGACAGACATATCGCGCGCAACTACTCCCTTGCGAACTTCCGCAAGGAGAAGGTGAAGAACAAGCTGGCGCTCCAGGAGGAACTGGGCCTTGAGAAGGACAGCCGCGTGATGATGATCGGCATCGTGTCCAGGCTGACGGACCAGAAGGGATTCGATCTGATCGACTGCGTGCTGGACGAGCTCTGCCAGGACGCCATCCAGATCGTGGCTCTCGGCACAGGCGAGGCGCGCTACGAGAACATGTTCCGCCACTATGCCTGGAAGTACCCGGGCAAGGTGTCCGCGAATATCTACTATTCCGAGCCCATGTCCCACAAGATCTATGCATCGTCGGACGCATTCCTCATGCCGTCCCTCTTTGAGCCCTGCGGCTTAAGCCAGCTCATGAGCCTCCGGTACGGCACGATCCCGATCGTGCGGGAGACAGGCGGCCTGAAGGATACGGTGGAGCCGTACAACGAGTACGAGAAGACAGGAACGGGCTTCAGCTTTGCCAACTACAACGCGCATGAGATGATGGCTACCGTCCGCTACGCAGAGCAGATCTACTACGACCACAAGAGAGACTGGAACAAGATCGTGGACCGGGCGATGGAGCAGGACTTCTCCTGGAACCATTCCGCCAGGGAGTACGAGAAGCTCTACGACGAATTATAAAAAAGAAGACAGATCACGGGCCGCCGCGTTCACATATCGGGCGCGGCGGCCCGTTGCATTCTACAGGAGAAAGGTATGACAGACGAGAGGACGAAGGAGGCGCTGCGCTATCTCGGATACGGCAGGCAGCAGGCGGACAGCCTTGTGGCGGAGAAGATCGGGCAGGCGTTCCGGGAGCTGGAACGCACGGCGGACAGGCGGTTTGTCAGCCGGGAGTTCGACCTCTCCCTCACGGGAGACGGGGAAGTCTGGATCGGCGGCATGCACATCCGCAGCAGGAGCCTCGGGAAGAATATGAAGGGATGCTGCCGGGCCATCCTGCTGGCCGCCACGCTGGGCGCGGGCGTAGACCGGCTCCTGCGGCGGCAGTCCCTGACGGACATGGCGGACGCGGTCGTGACCCAGGCCTGCGCCGCGGCCATGCTGGAGGCGTATCTGGATGAGGAGCAGGAGAGGATCGCCGGCCGCCTTGCCGGGGAGGGCAGATACCTGCGGCCCAGGTTCAGCCCCGGATACGGAGATTTTTCCATCCGGCACCAGGGGCAGATCCTGGCTATGCTGGAGGCGCCGAAGCGGATCGGACTGTCCATGACGGACAGCTGCATGCTGACGCCTGTGAAATCCGTCACGGCCGTGGCCGGCATCAGCAGGCACAGGGAGCCGTGCCACCGGAGGGGCTGCGAGGCCTGTGAAAAAAGAGACTGCATATATCGGAGGAACGAAGGATGATACTGGACAGACTGGGAAAAGAACTGCTTTTTTTTGACGGAGGCATGGGCACGCTCCTGCAGGAGAAGGGGCTTGCGGCGGGAGAACTGCCGGAGACGTGGAACCTGGAGCACACGGAGGAGATCGTGGATATCCACCGGCAGTATTTTGAGGCGGGCAGCGACATTGTCCTGGCAAATACATTCGGGGCCAACGCCCTGAAATTCCACGGCGGGGACTACGACCTGGAAGATATCATCACCGCGGCTGTGGTGAGCGCCAGGGAGGGCGCATACCTGGGCGTCACGGATGACCGGGAGGTGTATGTGGCCATGGATATGGGGCCCACCGGGAAGCTTCTGAAGCCGCTGGGCGATCTGGAGTTTGAGCGGGCCGTTGCCGCCTTCGGGGAGGCCGCCCGGTACGGGGAGGCTGCCGGGGCGGATCTGATCCACATTGAGACCATGAGCGATATGTACGAGATAAAGGCGGCCGTACTGGGCGCGAAGGAGAATACCTCCCTTCCGGTCTTTGTGACCATGATCTTTGACGAGCGGGGAAAACTTCTGACCGGCGGGGATGTGGCTGCCGCTGTCGCCATGCTGGAGGGACTTAGGGTGGACGCCCTCGGCATCAACTGCGGCCTGGGCCCTGCGCAGATGCTCCCTGTGCTGGAGGAGATCCTGCGCGTCACCTCCCTGCCGGTGATCGTAAAGCCAAACGCCGGCCTGCCGGCAGTCCGGGACGGACGGACCGTGTACGATGTGGATCCGGAGCAGTTTGCCGCCTCCATGAAGCGGATCGTTCAGATGGGCGCCTGCGCCGTCGGAGGCTGCTGCGGGACGACACCTGCGCACATCGCAAGCATGACGAAAGCCTGCCGGGGGCTTGCCGTGAAGCCGCCTGTAAAGAAGAAGGAGACCGTCGTCTCCTCCTACGGGCAGGCGGTGGTCCTTGGGGATGAGCCGGTGATCATCGGCGAGCGCATCAATCCCACCGGCAAGAAGCGGTTCCGCCAGGCGCTGAAAGAGCACGATATGGACTACATTCTCAGGGAGGCGGCAGCCCAGCAGGAAGCCGGGGCCCACATCCTGGATGTGAATGTGGGGCTCCCGGATCTCGATGAGGCGGCCATGATGCGGGATGTGATAGGGGAGATCCAGAGCATCACGAGCCTGCCGCTGCAGATCGACACGGTGGATCCGGCAGCGCTGGAAGCAGGCATGCGCATGTACAACGGCAAGCCGATGATCAACTCTGTGAACGGCAAGCAGGAATCCATGGAGCAGGTCTTCCCGCTTGTGAAAAAATACGGCGGCGTGGTGGTGGGCCTCACCCTGGATGAAACGGGGATCCCGGATACGGCTGAAGGCCGGGCGGACATCGCCGGCCGGATCCTTGCGGGGGCGGCGGCGTACGGCATCGAGCCAAAGGACATCGTGATCGATGTGCTGGCCATGACCATCAGCTCCGACCCGGCGGGCGCCGGGACGACACTGGAGGCGCTGCGCCTCGTGCGGGAGAGGTACGGGGTGCGCACAGTCCTGGGCGTCTCCAACATCTCTTTCGGGCTGCCCCGCCGTCCGGTGATCAACGCCGGCTTCTACACGATGGCGCTCATGAGCGGCCTGACGGCAGGGATCATCAACCCGGCTTCGGAGGACATGATGGGGGCCTACTTCTCGTACCGGGCCCTCATGGGATACGATGTGAACTGTGGGGCCTACATCCGCCGCTTCGGGCAGGAAAAAGAGCTGGCAGTCTCCGCCGGCGGCGCCTCCGCCGGGGCGCCCTCCCTTAAGGGCGCCATCCGGAAGGGGCTGAAGGAGGATGCGGCGGCGCTCACGGCAGAGCTCCTGAAGGAGGAAGAGCCCCTTGCCATCATCGACGGACACCTGATCCCGGCCCTCGACGAAGTGGGAAAAGGCTTTGAGAAAGGGACCGTCTTCCTCCCCCAGCTTCTCATGAGCGCAGACGCTGCCAAGGCCGCCTTCGCGGTCCTGAAAGCCCGGATGGAGGAGAGCGGGACCGGCAGGGAGAAAAAGGACAAGGTGATCCTCGCCACGGTGAAGGGAGATATTCACGATATCGGCAAAAATATCGTGAAAGTACTTCTGGAGAACTACAGCTTCCAGGTGATCGACATGGGCAAGGACGTGCCGCCGGAGGACATTGCCGGGAAGGCTGTGGAGGAGGACGTCCGGCTGGTGGGGCTGTCCGCCCTCATGACGACCACGGTCAGCAGTATGGAGGAGACGATCCGCCTTTTGCGGGAGCGCAAGAGCGACTGCCGCGTGATGGTGGGAGGCGCGGTCCTGAACCAGGAGTACGCGGACCAGATCGGCGCGGATTTCTATGGGAAGGACGCCATGCAGTCCGTCTATTATGCCCAGCGTGTATTTGACAGATAGGGACATTTTTCATGTATCTGATTTTGTACACAGGCCCTCCTTGACAGGAAATTAACAACTGGCTATAGTGTAGATGATTAAAATGACAGGAGGAGACAGCGTTATGGTAAGAGGGCTGGATACAACAGTGCGCAGGATCCGCCGCCAGGTGTTCGAGGAAGTGGCGAGACTTGGCTTCGAGTCCTGCGACGAGACACTGAACGACGATATGGAGGCCATTCCCTACAAGATGGTCAATGAGGATACAAAGGTGAAGTACAGGGAGAGCGTGTACCGCGCGCGGGCCATCGTGCGCGAGAGACTCCGCCTTGCCATGGGCCTGTCCCTGCGGCCGGAGAACAGGCCGGTGCACCTGACGGCAGGCGTGGAGGCGAGCAACATTTCCGACAAGTACTATGAACCGCCGCTTATGCAGGTGATCCCGTCCGCCTGCGAGGCGTGCGAGGAGAGAGGCTACGAGGTCAGCAACATGTGCAAGGGCTGCCTGGCCCACCCCTGTATGGAGGTTTGCCCGAAAGGAGCGATCTCCTTCGTGAACGGAAAATCCTACATCGACCAGTCCAAGTGCATCAAGTGTGGCAAGTGCAAGTCTGTATGCCCGTACGACGCCATCGCCAAGAAGGAGCGCCCCTGCCAGAAGGCGTGCGGCGTGGGCGCCATCACGTCCGACAAGATGGGGCGCGCCTACATCGACGCGGACAAGTGCGTATCCTGCGGCATGTGTATGGTGAACTGCCCCTTCGGCGCCATCTCGGATAAATCCCAGATCTTCCAGCTGGCGCACGCCCTGAAAGGCGGGGAGGAGATCATCGCGGAGATCGCGCCGGCATTCTACGGTCAGTTCGGCGACAACATCACGCCCAGGAACCTGAAGGCGGCGCTTCAGGAGCTTGGATTTAAGGAATTTTACGAGGTGGCCCTGGGCGCGGACATCGGCGCTGTCGCTGAGGCCCATCACTATGTGGAGAAGGTGGCGACAGGAGAGCTTCCCTTCCTCCTCACATCCTGCTGCCCGTCCTGGGCCATGCTGGCAAAGAAATACTTCCCGGATCTCATCGACGAGGTATCCCAGGAGCTGACGCCCATGGTGGCGACAGCCCGCACGATCAAGCAGAAGCACCCGGACGCCAAAGTCGTCTTCATCGGCCCCTGCGCGGCCAAAAAGCTGGAGGCCATGCGCAGGGATGTGCGCAGCGATGTGGACTTTGTCATCACATTTGAGGAACTGCAGGCCATGTTTGACGCAAAGGACATTGACCTCACCAAATACGAGGCCGAGTCCTCCTTCCACAACGCCACCGGCGCAGGGCGCGGATACGCCGTGGCGGGCGGCGTGGCGGACGCCATCCGCAGGTGCATCGGCGAGTACTATCCGGATGTGGATGTCAGCATCGAGCATGCGGAAGGGCTGGCTGAGTGCAAGAAAGTGCTCACCCTGGCGAAGGCGGGCCGCATGAACGGCTGCCTCATCGAGGGCATGGGCTGTCCCGGCGGCTGTGTGGCCGGAGCCGGCACGAACATCCCGGTGGCCAAGGCCCAGAAGAAGATACAGGACTTTGTGAAAGCATCCTCCCGGCAGCTTCCGCCGAAGGAGCTGGAGGAGATCGAGCTGGATTAATTAAAAGCCCCGGCGTTGACAAACTCCGGGGCTCTCCTTATAATTAGAAGATAGCCTGAATATAGGAGGAAGTTATGCAGAAATACGGAGTGAATGAATTAAGAAGGATGTTCCTGGAGTTCTTCGAGAGCAAGGGACACCTGGCTATGAAGAGTTTTTCCCTTGTGCCGCACAACGACAAGAGCCTGCTGCTCATCAATTCCGGCATGGCGCCCCTGAAGCCCTATTTCACGGGCCAGGAGATCCCGCCGAGAAAGCGGGTCACCACCTGTCAGAAGTGCATCCGCACGGGTGATATCGAGAATGTTGGAAAGACAGCCCGCCACGGCACCTTCTTTGAGATGCTGGGCAACTTTTCCTTTGGGGATTATTTTAAGAAGGAGTCCATCGCCTGGACGTGGGAGTTCCTCACCGAGGTGGTGGGCCTTGACCCGGACCGTCTCTACCCGTCTGTCTATGTGGATGACGACGAGGCGTGGGAGATCTGGAACAAGCAGATCGGCATCCCTGCGGAGCGGATCTTCCGCTTCGGCAAGGAGGACAACTTCTGGGAGCACGGAAGCGGCCCCTGCGGCCCCTGCTCCGAGGTGTACTATGACCGGGGACCCGAGTACGGCTGCGGAAAGCCGGACTGCACGGTTGGCTGCGACTGCGACCGCTACATGGAGATCTGGAACAACGTATTTACCCAGTTCGACAACGACGGCCACGGCAACTACACGGAACTGGAACAGAAGAATATCGACACCGGCATGGGACTGGAGCGCCTGGCCTGCATCGTGCAGGGCGTGGACTCCATGTTCGATGTGGATACGATCCTGGCGCTCCGGGAGCATGTGTGCCGCATTGCCGGAAAGGAGTACGGGAAAGAGTACGATACGGATGTGTCCATCCGCGTGATCACAGACCACGTGCGCTCGGTCACCTTTATGATCTCCGACGGCATCCTGCCCTCCAACAGCGGCAGGGGCTATGTGCTGCGCCGCCTGCTCCGCCGGGCATGCCGCCACGGCCGGCTCCTGGGCATCCAGGGGGAATTCCTCGTGGAGCTGGCCCGGACCGTCATCGACGGATCCAAGGACGGATATCCGGAACTGGAGGAGAAGAAGGACTTTATCTTTAAAGTGATCACAAAAGAGGAGGACCAGTTCAATAAGACCATCGATCAGGGACTGTCCATCCTGGAGGGCCTGGAGGCCGAGATGGAGAAGCAGGGCGTGAAAGTGCTGGACGGCGCGGAGGCGTTCCGTCTCTATGACACGTACGGGTTCCCTGCAGATCTGACCCGGGAGATCCTGGAGGAGAAAGGCTTCTCCATCGACGAGGAAGGGTTTGAGAAGGCGGCCATGGAGCAGAAGGAGAAGGCGAAAGGCACCTTCGGGGAGACCAACTACATGGGCGCGGACGTGACCGTGTACGAGTCCATTGATCCCTCCGTCACAAGCAAATTCGTCGGATACGACCATCTGACATACGATTCCGAGATCACCGTCCTCACCACGGAGGACGAGATCGTGGATGCCCTCTCTGACGGGGAGAAGGGAACGGTCTTTGTAAAGGAGACGCCCTTCTATGCCACAAGCGGCGGCCAGGAGGCGGACAACGGATACATCCGCACAGCGGACGGCGTGTTCCGGGTGGAGGATACCATCAAGCTCCTGGGCGGCAAGATCGGCCATGTGGGCCATGTGGAGAGCGGCATGCTGAAGGTGGGGGACAAAGCGTCCCTCAACGTGGATGAGGAGAAGCGGGCCCTCTCCGCCAGGAACCACAGCGCCACGCACCTGCTGCAGAAGGCGCTGCGCCAGGTGCTGGGCTCTCATGTAGAGCAGGCCGGCTCCTCTGTCAACGAGTACAGGCTCCGTTTTGACTTCACACATTTCTCCGCCATGACGAAGGAGGAACTGAAGCAGGTGGAGGAGATCGTCAATGAGCAGATCATGAACTGCCTGCCTGTCAGGGCTGAGAACATGCCTATCGAGGAGGCGCGCAAGACAGGGGCTGCTGCGCTCTTCGGCGAGAAGTACGGCGACATCGTCCGGGTGGTGAGCATGGGCGACTTCTCAAAAGAGTTCTGCGGCGGCACGCACGTGGACAACACAGGCGTCATCACCGCCTTTAAGATCGTCTCTGAGACAGGTGTTGCGGCCGGCGTCCGCAGGATCGAGGCCCTCACATCCAAGGGGCTTCTCCGGTACTACGATGAGCTGGAGGCGCGCCTGGAGCGCTGCGGAAAACTTCTGAAGACGACGCCTGACAAGGTGGAGGAGAGACTGACCCACATGCTTGCGGAGAACAAGGAGCTCCACAGCGAGGTGGAGAGCTTAAAGAGCAAACTGGCCAGGGAGTCCATGGGCGACGTGACGGATCAGGTGACCGAGGTGAAAGGCATGAAATTCCTGGCTGCCCAGGCGCCGGGAGCGGACATGAACGGCCTGCGGGATCTGGGAGACCAGCTCAAGGACAAGCTGGGCGACTGCGTGATCGTGCTGGCGTCAGATACAGACGGCAAGGTGAACCTCATGGCGACAGCCACGGAGGGCGCCATCAGGGCGGGAGCCCATGCCGGCAACCTGATCAAAGCCATCGCGTCCTGCGTGGGCGGAGGCGGAGGCGGCCGTCCGAACATGGCCCAGGCAGGCGGCAAGAACCCGGCAGGCATCGGCGAGGCCCTTGCCAAGGCGAAGGAAGTGCTGGAAAACCAGCTCTAAAACGCAAAAAAATCATTGACGTGCCGGAAAAATGTGCTATAATCTATGGTAGTGCAATAAAAATACCCGATCAGTCGTATGATGCACAATATAGGGCTGGAGGGGAGGTTAGGTGTGAGACTATGTCAAATGTAATCGTTAAAGAAAACGAGACGTTGGACAGCGCTTTACGCAGATTTAAAAGAAGCTGCGCAAAGGCTGGCATTCAGCAGGAGATTCGGAAGAGAGAGCATTACGAGAAACCGAGCGTAAGACGCAAAAAGAAATCCGAAGCTGCAAGAAAACGTAAATATAACTAATGTGCAAAATAAGAGTGACACGCATCTGCGTGTCACTCGTTTTATTTTAGACCCAGCTGCTTGAGTTCCTGCCAGAGCCTTGCGATGGGGAGCCCCACCACGTTGTTGTAATCCCCCTCGATCCCCTTCACGTGGATGGCGAAGGGGCCCTGGATGCCGTAGGCGCCGGCCTTGTCCAGGGGATCGCCGGTGGCGATATAGTCCCGCAGCTCCTGCCTGGAGATGGGGTAGAAGGTGACCTGGGTGCATGCGTGGAAGCTGTGCGCCGTCTCTTTGCCGTCCTTTCGCACGAGAAGGCAGACGCCGGTGTACACCTGGTGCGTGCGGTCGGCGAGGAGGGAGAGCATGTCCATGGCTTCCTCCCCGTCCGCCGGTTTGCCGAGGATCTCGCCCCTGTAAGAGACGACTGTGTCCGCGCCGATGACGGTGAGATCGCCGTCCGTCTCATCTTTTGCTTTCGCATAGATGTCCGCCGCTTTCTGCATGGCCAGCCCCCGGACGATCTGCGCCGGGTCGGAGCCCTCCATTTTCTCCTCGGCACCGGAGGGCATGACGTCGAAGGAGAGGCCGGCCTGGGTGAGAAGCTCCCTCCTTCTGGGTGATGCGGATGCTAAAATGTATCTCATACTGCCTTTTCCTTTCTTTTTTAGTCCGGGCGCAGACAAAGCTTGCCTTTGCCGCCTGCCCTGCTCTATAATGTGTATTATAAGACAAAACAGAAACGGAGGAAATACCCAATGTATATCAGCGAGATCACGACAACGCCTCCGGAGAACGCACAAGAGCGCGTTCCCCTGGAGCAGAAAGTATACAAGGTCTTACAGAAACTCGGCATCCCGTACGAGAGGGTGGACAATGACCCCGCCTCTTCCATGGAGGAATGCGCGGAGATCGGGGAGGTGCTCGGCGCGCCGGTCAGAAAGGACGTCTTTTTGTGCAACCAGAAGAAGACTTCCTTCTTCCTGCTCCTGATGCCGGACGACAAACCTTTTGACACGGCCTCTTTCAGCAGGAAGCTGGGCGTGTCCCACATGTCCTTCGCCCCGCCGGAGCTGATGGTGAAGCACATCGGCTGCACGCCGGGATCCGCAAGCGTGATGGGACTTTTAAATGATGAGGACGACTATGTGCAGCTCATCATTGACAAGGAAGTCGCGGAGGGGGAGTGGTTCGTGTGCAACACGGGCATCAACACGACCCACCTGAAGTTTAAGACGCAGGACCTGCTGAAGAAGTTCCTGCCCCATACACACCACCGCCCGCGGATCGTGGATCTGTAGGAGAAAAGCAAATGCCTGCGCGGAAGCTGTTCCGGCAGGCATTTTTCATATGTCTAATCCTGGTCAGAGGCGGGATCCATCCTCACTTCGATCCCGTTTACCTCCACCTGGTCGTCCACGGGGATGACCAGGCATTTGCGCCCGTCGATGAGGCGCACATCCACAAGATCCGTGCGGTCCGGATTGACGTTTATGACGATGTCCGGCGTGCGGATGTTGAATTTTTTTGTGCTGGCGATGTTGGAGGCGAGAAGGGACGCCTTTTCACCCACCGTCTCCTCAAAATCCCGGTCGAAGTGCTCCAGGTTCTCCTGGGGCACGCCGCTCAGGGAAAAGAGACGCTTCACCTCCAGCTTTCCGAGCTCCAGGGGCTCGTCCGCCTCCTGGTTCTCCTCGATCAGGGTGTTCAGGTTCTCGTGGATGTTGCGGATCACGCTGTATGCGCAGTCCTCACCCAGCGTGTCGGCGATCATGGTCTGGAACGACTCTTTCTGCGTGCCGGCGCTCAGGACGCAGCCGGCCCCCAGCACCTGGGAGAGGAAGGCATCCTTGAGATCCTCCGGCTTTTTCGAGTAGTAGAGGAGGCTGTGCAGATCGCCGCCCCTGTCGTGGAAAGCCGGGAAGAGGAAGCCGTTTGCGGGATCCCCCACGATCCAGTCCCGGATCCGGTCCTCGATGCTGTTGTGCTGCGCGTTGTAGCAAAGCCCCGGCTTGGAGAGCGCCACCGGACAGATGCTGCACAGGATGTAGTCGTAGACTGTGTCGGAGGCGTCGTACAGTTCCGTGCCGTCGGAGGCTTTGCCCGGCACATCGTAGGCTGCGTGGATCAGAAGGATGAGATAGTGCTCCCCGAAATCATAGTGTTCGATCACCCTGTCGTAGAACTCGGACACAAGCATGTCGTCGTCCAGCTTTGAGTCGCGCAGTTGGAGGAGGAACTGCTGGGGCCCTCCCGGGAGTTCCGCGTCCAGGGGGAAGGACATGTTCAGCAGATTTTTGCCCACGGTCCCGGACAGTGTGCGCTTGAACAGGTCGAAATATTTGAATTCCTCCTCCTCGGGCAGGGAGAGGAAGGCATCCTTAAACTCCAGCTTTTTTTCTTTTTCCCCGTCCACGTAGCAGCCGCAGATGCGGGTGATGGCGCAGTTCTGCGGTGAGAACTGCCTGCGTATTTCCAGTACTTCTTTCTTGTTCACAGTCGAAAAACCCCTTTTTTGTCATTCTTTCTCCCGCCTGAAACAGCGGGAGAGGCAGAGATAATCTTAGCATAGCCGGCGGTGTTTTACAATATATTGTTAACAGACGAAACATGCAAAGGAGAGGGCGAAGATGAAGAAAATGGCGGCTGTATTGCTGGCTCTTCTGCTCTGCGGGCAGGGCGCGGCGTCCCTGGCAGCGCCTGCGGACGCGGGGGAGGAGGCAGGCGGGGAGCAGGCGGAAGGCCCGCAGGTGAGCGCGCCCTGTGTCTTTTTGATGGAGGCATCCACCGGGACGGTTGTGTATGAAAGACAGGCGGATGAAAAGGGGCCGCCTGCGAGTGTGACGAAGATCATGACGCTTCTCCTTATCTTTGACGCGCTGGCACAGGGACGGATTTCCCTGGCCGACGAGGTGACTGTGTCCGAATATGCGGCGTCTATGGGCGGTTCGCAGGTATTCCTGGAAGCGGGGGAAGTGCAGACGGTGGAGACGCTGATCAAATGCATCGCCGTGGCAAGCGCCAACGATGCCTGCGTAGCCATGGCAGAGTACACGGAAGGCAGCGAGGAGGCGTTCGTGGCGCAGATGAACAGGCGTGCCGCCGCTCTGGGGATGGAGAATACATCTTTTGTGAACTGCAACGGCCTGGACGCGGAGGGGCATCTGACAACGGCCCGGGATATCGCCCTGATGTCCCGGGAACTGCTCCTTACCTATCCGCAGGTAAAGGACTACGCCCTGATCTGGATGGAGGACATCACCCACGTGACGGCGAAGGGGAGCAGCCCCTTTACGCTCGCCAACACAAACAGGCTCGTGCGCCAGTATGCCGGAGCCACCGGGCTCAAGACCGGGTCCACGGACGAGGCCGGATTCTGTATCTCGGCTTCCGCCAGGAAGAACAGTATGGATATGATCGCTGTGGTGCTGGGGGCGCCCACGTCAAAGGAGCGGTTTGCAGATGCGGCGGCTCTTCTGGACTACGGGTTCGGGACGTGCGTGCTCTACGCAGATGAGGGCAGGGAGGAGCCGGATCCGGTCCCGGTGCAGGGCGGCGTCGCGGATACGGTGCGGGTGCGCCAGATGGAACCGTTTACCTATGTGGACACCCAGGGCGCGGACCTGACGAAGATCCAAAAGGAATTCCGCCCGTCCGGCGCGCTGAAAGCGCCTGTGGAGACAGGAGATGCGGCGGGGGAGGTCGTCTACAGCCTGGAGGGGAAAGAGATCGGATCCGCGCCTCTCGGGGCGGCCGGGAAGGTGGAGCGGGCCACCTATGAGAGCTCCCTTCTGCGGGCGCTGGAAGACTTCTTTGTGGCAGGAAGAGAGAGGAACGTTGCAAAACAGGCGGGATGATACTATAATCAGTACCAGCGAAACTTGTGACAGGAGGAGAAGATACATGTGGAAGAAGCCATTGGCGGTGCTTGGCGCCTCCGCCCTCATATGCGGCGGGGAGATCGCAAGGGAGGTCAGCACCTTCCGGGTAAGAAGGTACAGGATCCGGGTGCCGGGCATGAAAAGAGGCGGGACTGTGCGCATGCTCTACCTCTCGGACCTGCACGGGAAGGAATACGGGAAGGAGAATGAAAACCTCCTTGCGAAGATCGAAAGAGAGGATCCGGACCTGATCCTTGTGGGGGGAGATATGCTGACCCGCACGCAGCCGGACACGGACCGGACGGCTGCCGCCCTCCTTGGAAAGATGGCGTCCCTGTGCCCGGTCTTTGCGGCAAACGGGAACCATGAGCAGAAGATGAAGGAGCAGACGGATGTGTACGGGGACAGGTACGCAAGATACCGGGAGAAGCTGCTGGCCCACGGCGTCCACCTGCTGGAAAACCGCACCATGCTTTATGAGAAGGAGGGTCTCTGCCTCCCGGTGACAGGGCTGGAGATCCCTCTTGCCTGCTACCGGCATCTCGGGAAGGGGAGCCTGTCGGCGGGTGAGGTGGAAGAGGCTGCAGGACCTGCCGGCACAGACGGCTTTCATATTCTGCTGGCCCACAATCCCATGTACATGGATGCATACTGGGGCTGGGGCGCGGATCTTGTCCTCTCCGGGCACCTCCACGGCGGCGTCCTGCGCCTGCCCGGCCTGGGGGGCGTGATCACGCCGCAGATGCAGCTCTTTCCGCAGTATTCCGGCGACATGTACAAAAAAGACGGACAAACCTGTATCGTCAGCAGGGGCCTCGGCACCCATACAGTCCATGTCCGTCTCTTCAATATGGCAGAACTTGTGTCTGTTGTCTTTGCCGGCGCGTAGGGAACTACGGCCGGTGCACCCGGACGAGTCCCACGCCGAGAGCGCCGGAGCCGGTGTGGCAGCCGATGCTCATGGTGAGGGGGGAGTGGAGGACCTCCATATCCGGGAAGCATTCCTGAAACCGGTCGCGCCACTGCCCGAATTCCTCCTTTGTCATATCTGTCTCCGCCATGCCGAGCTTGAGGAGGCCGGCCTCCTTTAGGGGGGCGAAGCGGGTGTCCAGATCTTCCCTCACGGCCCTGCACATGGCGCGGAAGGCGGATTTCATGCCCCGCACTTTGGTGAAGGCGTCCAGCCTGTCCCCCTGGATCGTGAGGACGGGCTTTAAATTAAGGACCGTGCCGACCGCGGCGGCGGCAGGCGTGATGCGGCCGCCTTTTTTCAGATACTTCAGCGTGTCTACGGCGATGTAGATGCTGGCGTCCAGGGCTTCCGCCTCCAGCTGCTCCCGGATCTGCCTGCCGGACAGGCCGTCGGCGGCGAGGTAGTGGGCGTCCAGGACAGACTGGGCCTGGGTCACGGAAATGCGGCGGTTGTCCACCACGTGGACCCGGCCCGCAAAGGGTTCCTCAGCCGCCAGGGCCGACGCGCTGGCGCAGGAGGTGGACAGGGCGCCGGACATGGGGATGTACACGACCTCGTCGTAGGTTTTCAGGAGGGAAGCCCACATGTCCATCACGTCGCCCGGCGAGGGCAGGGATGTGCTGATGGACGCGCCCGCGCGCTGCTTTGCGTAGAATTCCTCCGGGCGGATGCTCGTCCCCTCGTAAAAGATCTCTCCGTCGATCAGGACAGGCATGGGAATGATGCGGATGTCTGCGAAAGGCTCGCATCCCGGCATGATCCCGCAGTTGCTGTCTGTCATAATAGCAATACCTGGCATAGTACTCTCCTTTTGGTCCGCAAAACTTTACAGGTTGACCGTTATTTTAACACATGTTAAAGTATTATAGCAGAACACCCGTGTGTTCACAATGACAGAACCGGGGAAACTGTTAGTTATTTATACAGAAAAAGGAAAATGTTTATGGAAGATAAGCGGATCACAAAGACAAAAAGGACGCTGAAACATACGCTGATCCGCCTCCTGTCGGGGCTGTCTTTCGAGCAGATATCCATCACGCAGCTCTGCCAGGAGGCGGAGATCAGCCGCATCACATTCTACGCCCACTACAGCGACAAATACGCCCTGGTGGACGAGATCTTCCAGGATATGGTGGAGATCGGGACGGCCGCCTATGAGAGGAAGCAGCGGGAGAACAACCCGGGGCGGGACGAGGCTCTGAGCTACTGCAATATCCTGGATTCGATCCTGGAGCTGTACTACGGCCACTTTGACTTCTTCCGCCACACGGCCCCGGACCGGAATCCCTATCTCGCGTTTGCGTTTTACAGCATCGTCCTGGAGACGGTGGAGGGCCACACGAAGCGGATGGACCGCAGGAGCCGGCTGCGCTACTCCCCAAAGCGGATCGCAGGCTTTCTGTGCTACGGGATCATCGGCTTCATCAATGAGGGGCATGCGGAGAAAGTGCCGGTGGAACAGCTGCAGCGGGAGGCAAAGGAGCTGCTGGTGGGCGTCCTGCGCTCCCGGGTGCTTGTGCGGCAGTAGAAACAGGTTGAGAAATGCAGGCTGTCCGGGTATAATAAGACAGATCCGGTCATGGCCGGGCAATGAAATGAGATCAGATGAAAAGAGCGGAGGCTATCTGTGGGGTTAGAGGTTAAGCTGCAGGTGTTCGAGGGGCCGCTGGACCTCCTCCTGCACCTCATTGACAAAAATAAAATCGATATCTATGACATCCCCATTGTGGAGATCACGAACCAGTATATGGAGTATATCCACGCCATGGAGAAGGAAGACCTGAATATCATGAGCGAGTTCCTGCTCATGGCGGCGACCCTGCTGGACATCAAGTGCAGGATGCTCCTTCCAAGGGAAGTGAACGAGGAGGGCGAGGAGGAAGATCCGCGCCGGGAGCTGGTGGAGCAGCTCCTCCAGTACAAGATGTACAAGTACATCTCCTATGAGCTGAAGGACAGGCAACTGGACGGGGAGAGGTCCCTCTACCGGGCGCCGGACGTGCCAAGGGAAGTTAAGGACTATGTGGAGCCTGTGGATCTGGACGCGCTGCTGGACGGGGTGACGCTCGCGAAGCTGAACCGGATCTTCCGGGAGATGATGCGGCGCCAGACGGACAAGATCGACCCCATCCGCAGTCGGTTCGGGAAGATCGAGAAGGAGGAAGTATCCCTGCCGGAGAAGCTGGCGGATGTGGAACTGTATGCGAGGGAGCACCGCACCTTCAGCTTCCGCGAACTGCTTGCAAAGCAGCCATCCAGAGTGCGTCTTGTGGTGACGTTCCTGGCAGTCCTGGAGCTGATGAAGACGGGGAAGATCACTATCCGGCAGGAGCAGCCGTTTGACGATATCTGTATTACATCCATGATCTGCGAGGGCCAGGGGGCCGTGGCAGACAGGGAAGAGGAAAAGGGGTAGTGTGAATGGAGATCAGCAGATTAGAAGGGATCATAGAGGCCATACTCTTCACAATGGGCGATTCTGTGGAGCTTTCCCGGATCGCCGCCGCTGCAGGGCATGACGAGGAGACGACCCGCCGGGTGATCCGCAATATGATGGACAAGTATGACGCGCAGGACAGGGGGGTCCGCATCATCGAGCTGGACGGCTCCTTCCAGATGTGCACCAAGCCGGAGATGTACGAGTACCTGATCCGGGTGGCGAAGCAGCCCCGCCGGTACGTGCTGACGGACGTACAGCTTGAGACCCTGTCCATCATCGCCTACCGGCAGCCGGTGACCAAGCTGGAGATCGAGAAGATCCGCGGCGTAAAGTCTGACCATGCGGTCAACAAGCTGGTGGAGTACGACCTGGTGTGCGAGGTGGGCAGGTTGGACGCCCCGGGCAAGCCGATCCTCTTCGGCACGACGGAGGAGTTCCTGCGCCGGTTCGGCATCCACTCTCTGGAGGATCTGCCGGGCATCAATCCGGAGCAGATTGAAAACTTCAAGCACGAGGCCGAGGAGGAGGCGCAGCTCAAGCTGGATGTCTAGGCATATCCCGCCGGCGATGCGCATAGATTGGGATAACGGTACCAAGAAGGCCCGGTCGTGATGAGAATGAGAAGTGTGAAACTGTATATGGCGGCGTTCCTTGTGCTGCTGTCTTTTGCTGTCCCTGGCTTTTCCCTCCGGGCAGCGGGGGACGGTGAGAAGGACGGGCCGCAGCTCTACGCCCGCTCAGCGGTCCTGATGGACGCTGACAGCGGGCGTGTTTTATTTGGGAAAGAGGAGGATGTGGCGCGGCCCATGGCCAGCACCACAAAGATCATGACGTGCATCCTCGCCCTGGAGGAGGGGGAGATGGAGCAGGCCTGCACCGTGTCGGCCGGCGCCGCCGCCCAGCCCCAGGTCCGCCTCGGCGTCCGGGAGAGGGAGAGGTACCGGCTTGCGGATCTCCTCTACTCCCTCATGCTGGAATCCCACAACGACAGCGCAGTCGTGATCGCGGAAGCGGTGGGAGGGAGCGTGGAAGAGTTCGCCGCCATGATGAACCGGAAGGCAGAGGAGATCGGCTGCCGCGACACCTGTTTCCTCACGCCCAACGGGCTGGACGCCTCTGACAACGGAGCCGTCCACTCCACCACGGCCAGGGATCTGGCGCTGATCCTGCGGTACTGTATCACAGAGTCCCCGTGCAGGGAGGACTTCCTCGCCATCACCCGCACAAAGGACCGCTCCATCGCAGACCTGGACGGAACGCGCAGTTTTTCCCTTGTAAACCACAATGCCTTTCTGACTATGATGGAAGGAGCGCTCACAGGGAAGACCGGCTTCACGGCCGATGCAGGCTACTGTTACGTGGGAGCCCTTGAAGACGGCGGACGGACTTTTATCGTGGCCCTGCTGGCCTGCGGGTGGCCAGACAACCGGAACTACAAGTGGGAGGATACGAAGGAACTGATGCGCTACGGGATGGAGCACTACCACCGAAAAGAGGTGACGCTTCAGATCCCCCTGCCGGATCTTCCGGTAAAGGGCGGTGCGCCCGCATCCGGGAGGCTGGGAGAGGAGGCATCGGTCCGCCTGGAAGCCGTTAAGTCCCGCGTGACCCTCCTTCTTGGGGAGGGGGAGGAACTGGTCCCGGAGGCGGAACTTGCTAAGAACGCTGCCGCCCCCGTCAGACAGGGGGAGAAGATGGGGCAGGTCGTGTGGACGCTGGACGGCCAGGTCATGGCCCGCCAGGAGGTGACGGCAGCCCGGGATGTGGAGGAGAGGACGCCCGGATGGTGCCTTTGCCGGATCGCGGAGCGGTTTTTCGTCTGTTCTGCAGGGAGTGGTTAAAATAGATCAATAAAAATGATTAAAAACACCACTTCTATTTTTGCAGACAGTGTGTTAGGATAAACAGGTATTAAAATCGGACAATAAAGTTGATGAATATTCAGCTTTGCGCCGCTGAAAGGAAGATGTTACATGAAGAATTATGAGAAGTATGAACGGCAGTATTTTATGCCCCCCGAGGTGACCTATGACTGGGTGAAGAAGGAATACATCGACTGCCCGCCGGTGTGGTGCAGCGTGGATCTGCGGGACGGGAACCAGGCCCTGATCGAGCCCATGAGCCTGGAAGAAAAGCTGGAGTTCTTCGAGCTTCTCGTGAAAGTCGGATTCAAGGAGATCGAGGTCGGCTTCCCGGCCGCCTCTGAGACGGAATATAATTTCATGCGGGCCCTGATCGAGAGGGACATGATCCCGGACGATGTGACGGTCCAGGTGCTCACCCAGGCGAGGGAGCACATCATCAAGAGGACGTTTGAGGCCGTGAAGGGGGCGCCCCACGCGGTGATCCACCTCTACAATTCCACGTCCGTGGCCCAGAGGGAGCAGGTCTTTAAAAAGGACAGGGAGCAGATCAAGAAGATCGCCATCGACGGCGCGAAACTTCTGAAGCAGCTTGCCGATGAGACAGAGGGGAATTTCACCTTCGAGTACAGCCCGGAGAGTTTCTCCGGGACGGAAGTGGATTACGCGGTGGAGGTGTGCAACGCCGTGCTGGACGTGTGGAAGCCCTCTGCGGACAACAAGGCCATCATCAACATTCCCACCACGGTAGAGAACGCCATGCCCCACGTGTTTGCCTCCCAGCTTGAGTACGTGCACAAGCATCTGGCATACCGGGAGAACGTGGTCCTTTCCCTTCACCCACACAACGACAGGGGCTGCGGGGTGGCCACGGCGGAGCTGGGCATCCTGGCCGGCGCGGACCGGATCGAGGGGACCCTGTTCGGGAACGGCGAGCGGACCGGAAATGTGGATATCATCACCCTCGGCATGAACATGTTCTCCCACGGGGTGGACCCGGGCCTTGACTTCTCTGACATGGAGGAGATCAAGGAGACTTACGAGCGTCTCACGAGGATGACGGTGGATGTGCGCCAGCCCTATGCGGGTGAGCTTGTGTTTACGGCGTTTTCCGGATCCCACCAGGATGCCATCGCCAAGGGCATGGCCTGGAGGGAGGAGAAGAAGTGCGCCGCGTGGACCGTGCCCTACCTGCCCATCGACCCGCAGGATGTGGGGAGACGGTATGACTCTGACGTGATCCGCATCAACAGCCAGTCCGGAAAGGGCGGCGTGAACTATATCCTCAAGCAGAGCCACGGCATCAACCTGCCGGAGAAGATGCGCGAGGAGGTCGGCTACCTTGTGAAGGGCGTGTCCGACCGGGCCCACAAGGAACTGACGCCGGAGTGGGTATACCAGATCTTTACAGACAACTACGTGAACGCGAAGACGGTGTTCTCCATCGATGAGTGCCACTTCCGCCAGGCCGACGGCATCATCGCCGACGCCACCATCCACCACGGAAATGACGAGCAGGTGGTGACGGCCTCCGGTAACGGCCGTCTGGACGCGGTGAGCAACGCCATCAAGCAGTACTTCAACATCAGCTATGAGCTGCGCTACTATGAGGAGCACTCCCTGACGAGAGGTTCCTCCTCCAAGGCGGTGGCTTACGTGGGCATCATCTCCCACGAGAAGACATTCTGGGGCGTCGGCATCGACGCGGATATCATCCGCGCGTCCATCGAGGCGCTGATCGTGGCGGTCAACAAGATCGAGGAGCTCAGCAGCACGGAGCCTGTAAAGGATGCCCGCATGATCGAGATCATGAACTACATCCAGGCAAACTACATCGACGTGACGCTGGACGACCTGGCGGAGAAGTTCTTCCTCTCCAAGCCCTACCTGTCCAAGTATATCCGGGAGAAATCCGGCATGACGTTCGGGGATCTTGTGAAGAAAATACGTATGAAGAAGGCAAGGGCGCTCTTAAAGAGCAGCAGCATGACCGTTGAGAACATCGCCCTGTCCGTGGGTTATCAGAATGTGGAGCACTTCAACCGGCTCTTTAAGAAGGCCTACGACATGACGCCGGTGCAGTTCCGGAATCAGAAATAAAGAGACATACAAAAAGCCTGAGAGGATCACCTCTCAGGCTTTTGGCATGCCGCCTACTCTGTCTCATCCATCCACCCGGTGAGAAGCCGGATGTATTTTTCGTTTTCCTCCACATAGCACATGTGGCGGCATCCGTCAAAGAGCTCCCACCTGGCGCCCGGGATGTTGTCGTACATGGTCTTGGATACAAGGGGGCTGGACAGATCGTTGGTCCCGCTGATGATGAGGGCGGGACAGCGGATCTCGTGCAGCCGGTCCGTGTACTCGAAATCTTTCAGGGAGCCGCTGGGCGTGAACTCGTTGGGCCCCCAGCCATAGAGATAGGCCTCGGATCCGGACCGCTTGGGCCTTCGCATGCACTCCGGGGACTCCTCCGTGATCTCGCCGGCGCAGTGGCGCAGCATGAAATGCTCTGTGGCCCTGACGCATTCCGGCGTGTCAAAATTGCCGGTCCGCTCGGCGTCGGCGATGGCCTGCTGGTCCTCCTCGGAGAGGAATGAGATCCGGCGGTGCTGCTCGTGGGCCCAGAGGCTGGCCGAGGAGAGGGTGCTGGAAAGAATGACGGATGCGACGCCGTCCGGCTGGCAGTTGCACAGATAGCCGATGGCCAGCATGCCGCCCCAGGACTGGCCGAGGAGATGCACCCTGTCAAGGCCCAGGTGCTCCCGCAGGGCGATCAGTTCCCTTGTCCATGTCTCCAGCGTCCAGAGCTCCGGGTGCCCGTCCAGATAGGAGTTGCCGCAGCCGATCTGGTCGTAGGAGATGATGGCCCGCCCGGTGTCTGCGAGGGCGTCCAGCACCTCAAAGTAGTTGTGGGTGGAGCCGGGGCCGCCGTGAAGGAGGAGCAGGGGGGCTTTCCCGTCCCGGCACTCCCCGGCGATCCTGTAGTATGTCTGGTGCCCGAGAAAAGGCATGTATCCTTCTGTGATCTTCATATCAATGAAACCTCCTGTCCGTTTTAGCCCAGTATAACATGAAGTTTTTGAGTTTACAAACAGGTATCTGTATTGTAAAATAAAGTAGCATGCGTAAAGGGGGAAGCGCCCTCCCGCAGGCCGGAGAAAGGCGCGGAAAATATGAAAGAAAACGGAGGCGAACAAGTCATGACTGTATCTGAGAGGATTGGGGCTCTGCAGAGGATCATGAAACAGAAAAACGTGGATATCTACATTGTTCCGACGGCGGATTTCCACCAGAGCGAGTATGTCGGAGAGCATTTTAAGATGAGAAAGTTCCTCACGGGATTCAGCGGGTCTGCGGGGACGGCCGTGTTCACGCAGGATGACGCCTGTCTCTGGGTGGACGGCAGGTATTTTATCCAGGCTGCGAGGCAGATCGAGGGGACGCCGGTCAGGCTGATGAAGATGGGGGAGCCGCATGTCCCGACGATCCCGCAGTTCCTGGAGGACACACTCCCGGAGGGCGGCGTCATCGGATTTGACGGAAGGTGCGTGTCCCTGGGGGACGGGACGTGCTACGAGGAGATCGCTGCGAAGAAGAACGGCCGGGTCAGCTACGGGGAAGACCTGGCGGACAGCATCTGGGAGGACCGACCGGCCCGCTCAAAGGAGCCGGTGTGGGAGCTGGATCTGGCGTACGCGGGGGAGGACAGAAAGTCCAAGCTTGCCAGGATCCGGGAGGCGATGAAGGAGAGCGGCGCCGACTGCCATATCCTCACCACGCTGGACGACATATGCTGGACCCTCAATATCCGGGGGAATGATATTGAGTTCTTCCCGCTTGTCCTGTCCTACGCGGTGATCACCATGGACCGCATGGATCTCTATGTAAACGGCGCGAAGTTCTCCGATGCGCTGAAGGAAAGGCTTGGGGCCGACGGGGTTGTGTTCCATCCCTACAACGACATCTATGAGGATGTGAAGCGGCTTCCCGGGGACGGCACGGTCCTGATCGATCCGGTCAGGCTGAACTACGCGCTCTGCAGAAACATCCCGGAGGAAGTCCGCAGGGTGGAGGCGCGCAATCCGGAGATCCTCTTCAAGGCGGTCAAGAACGAGACGGAGATCGCCAATATTAAGAAGGCGCAGCTCAAGGACAGCATTGCCCACGTGAAGTTCATGAAGTGGGTCAAGGAGAACTACGACAAGGAGGAGATCACGGAGATGAGCGCCTCGGCGAAGCTGGACGAGTTCCGGGCGCAGCAGGGCGGCTTTATCCGGCCCAGCTTTGAGCCCATCGTCTCCTACGGCGAGCACGGCGCCATCGTCCACTACACCTCCTCGCCGGAGACGGACGTGAAGCTGGAGGGCGGAAGCTTTCTCCTGACGGACACAGGAGCCGGATTCTGTGAGGGCTCTACAGATATCACAAGGACCTACGCGCTTGGCCGGGTGTCGGACAAGATGAAGGAACACTTCACCCTTGTGGCGGTCAGCAATCTGTCCCTGGCCTCCGCAAAGTTCCTGTACGGGGCGACGGGCATGACGATGGACATGCTGGCCAGAAAGCCGTTCTGGGACAGAGACATGAACTTTAACCACGGAACCGGGCACGGCGTGGGCTACCTGCTCAACATTCACGAGCCGCCGACCGGGTTCAGGTGGCAGTACCGGGCCGGCGAGACGCAGCCCTTTGAGGCGGGCATGATCGTCACGGATGAGCCCGGCGTCTACCTGGAAGGGGAGTACGGCATCCGCCTGGAGAACGAACTTCTGACATGCAAAGGCGTACAGAACGAGTACGGGCAGTTCATGTACTATGAGACGATCACGTACATCCCCATGGATCTGGACGCGATCCTGCCGGAGATGATGACGCAGGAGGAGAGAGACCTTCTGAATGCATATCACAGCGCGGTGTATGAGAAACTCAGCCCCCACCTGGACGAGGAGGAGACGGAATGGCTGAGACGGTACACGAGAGCTGTTTAGAGAGGAGAGAACGGATATGAAAGAGACGAGAGTACAGAAAGTGCTGGAAGCAATGGAAGAGCGCGCCGTCCCGCAGATGATCATCTCGGATCCTGTGGCGATCTTCTACCTGACAGGGAAATGGATCCACCCGGGCGAGCGGATGCTGGCCCTCTACCTGCATGTGAACGGGGGCCACAAACTGGTCATCAACAAACTGTTCCCGCAGGAGAAGGATCTGGGCGTGGATCTTATCTGGTACGACGACGTGGAGGATGCGGTGGAGATCTTAAGCCGCCATGTGGACAGGAATGCAGTCATGGGCATCGACAAGACGTGGCCCGCCAGATTCCTGCTCCGCCTGCAGGAGCTGGGCGGCGGCAGCGCCTTTGTCAACGCCTCCTCCATTGTGGATGACGTGCGGCAGATCAAGGACGGGGAGGAGCAGGAACTGATGCGCATCTCCTCCCGCATCAATGACAGTGTTATGGAGAAGGTCATCCCCCTTGTGACAAAAGGGATGACAGAGCAGGAGCTGGAACAGGAAGTGCGGCGCATCTACAAGGAGGCGGGCTGCGAGGGCGTTTCCTTCGACCCCATCACATCCTACGGAAAGAACGGCGCCGATCCCCACCATGCCGCCGACGGCACGCGGGGAAAGAGGGGCGACAGCGTTGTCATTGACATCGGGGGCTTCAAGGACAATTACGCCTCCGACATGACCCGGACGGTCTTCATCGGCGAGGTGTCCGACCGGGCCCGGGAGATCTATGAGATCGTCCGGGAGGCGAACATGCGGGGCATCGCGGCTGCAAAGCCGGGCAACCGCATGTGCGATGTGGACCTGGCGGCCCGCAGCTACATCGAGGAGAAGGGGTACGGGCAGTATTTCACGCACCGAACCGGCCACTCCATCGGTCTGGAAGACCATGAGGCGGGAGACGTATCCTCTGTCAACACGGACATCATCCGGCCGGGGCAGTGCTTCTCTGTGGAGCCTGGCATCTACCTGCCGGACGAGGAGATTGGCGTGCGCATCGAGGATCTTGTGCTGATCACGGAGGATGGCTGTGAAGTGCTCAACCACTTCACCAAGGATCTGATCGTCGTCCCGCAGGAGTAAGTATTTTTGAAAGGACTGTTACAATGGGAACGAACAATGAACTGCTGCAGAAGATAGACAGCGGCTATCAGAAGTTCAGCAAAGGGCAGAAGAAGCTGGCTGACTACATCCGCAGGGATTATGACAAAGCCGCTTTCCTCACCGCGGCAAAGATGGGGGAGGTCGTGGGCGTCAGCGAGTCCACGGTCGTGCGGTTTGCCACGGCCCTCGGGTACTCCGGCTATCCGGATTTCCAGAAGGCCCTTGAGGAGATGGTGCGGACAAGGCTCAACTCCATCCAGCGGATGGAAGTGACCTACGGGCGCATCACCCAGGGGGAGATCCTGGCCTCTGTGCTGCAGTCGGACATCGAGAAGATCAAGCTCACCATGGAGAGCATTGACCAGGAAGCCTTTGAGCTGGCGGTGGAGACGATCCTGGCGGCCAGGAAGGTCTATGTGGTCGGCATCCGCAGCTGCGCGCCCCTGGCCAGTTTCCTGAGCTTTTACCTCAATCTTGTCTGCGACGACGTGAAGGCGGTGAGCACCAACAGTTCCAGCGAGATCTTTGAACAGCTTATACGGATCGGCGAGGAGGACGTGATCATCGGCATCAGCTTTCCCAGGTATTCCATGCGCACGCTGAAGGCGCTGGAATTTGCCAGCAACAGGAAGGCGAAGGTCATCACGCTGACCGACAGCATCCACTCGCCCATGAACCTCTATTCCTCCTGCAACCTCATCGCCAGGAGCGATATGGCGTCCATCGTGGATTCCCTCGTGGCGCCGCTGAGCGTTGTGAACGCCCTTGTGGTGGCCCTGTGCATGAAGAAGCAGAAGGAAGTCGTCTCCACGCTGGAGCGGCTGGAGGAGATCTGGGACGAGTACCAGGTCTACAGCGGGGATGAGCTGGACAAGGTGAGCGGCCGGGTGGAACTGGGAAACGGGACGCCAGGGCCGGACGGCAAAGAGGACGGGCATGAGTAAGGTATTGATCATAGGGGCCGGGGCCGCGGGCATGTACGCGGCGGCCGCAGCGGCCGGGAACGGACATGAAGTCCATGTGTACGAAAAAAATGAAAAGCCGGGAAAGAAGCTGTTTATCACCGGGAAGGGCAGATGCAATCTGACAAATGCCTGCGAAGTGGAGGAGATGCTCGGCGCGGTAAAGAGCAATCCGAAGTTCCTCTACAGCAGTTTCTACACGCACACCAATCAGGACGTGATCCGCTTTTTTGAGGAGAACGGTATGCCTGTTAAGACGGAGAGAGGGGGCAGGGTATTCCCTGCCTCCGACCATTCCTCGGATGTGATCCGCACACTGGTGAGGAAGCTGGAGAGACTCCATGTTAAGATCCACACCGGGAAGAAGGTGGAGCGGATCCTGGCGGAGGAAGGGCAGTTCCGGGGCATCGTGCTGGCGGACGGCTCCGCAGTGACGGCGGATGCATGCGTGGTGGCTACGGGCGGCTGTTCCTATCCCCTCACCGGGTCCACGGGGGACGGCTACCGGTTTGCCCGGGAGAGCGGGCATACGGTGACGGAGCTCTTCCCCTCCCTCGTGCCGGTGGAGACGAAGGAGCCGTGGGTGCGTGATCTGATGGGGCTGTCCCTGCGCAACATTGAACTTGTCATGAAAGACGGGAAAAAGGAAGTGTACCGGGAGTTCGGCGAGATGCTCTTTACCCATTTCGGCCTGAGCGGAC
Source organism: Mordavella massiliensis (assembly GCF_016901695.1). Classification (GTDB taxonomy): domain Bacteria; phylum Bacillota; class Clostridia; order Lachnospirales; family Lachnospiraceae; genus Claveliimonas; species Claveliimonas massiliensis_A. The sequence goes on from NZ_JACJKS010000002.1 coordinate 148,715, forward strand.
CGGTCGTCTTAAGCGCCACGAGCCAGGTCGGGCCCCTTCTGAGCAAAAGGCCCCTCTCGGTCCATGTGGACCTGAAGCCGGCCCTTGCACGGGAGCAGCTGGACCAGCGGATCCTGCGGGATTTCGGGGAGCAGCCAAACAGGCAGTTTAAGAACTGTCTTGCGCGGCTCCTGCCCTCGAAGCTGATCCCGGTCATCGTGATGCTCAGCGGCATCCCGCCGCAGAAGAAGATCCACGACATCTCAAAGGAGGAGCGCCAGGCGCTCGTCTCCTGCATCAAGGATCTGACGATGACGGCCGTCTCCCTGCGGGGATGGAGCGAGGCGATCATCACAAAGGGCGGGGTCAGCGTGCGGCAGATCGACCCGGCCACGATGGAGTCGAAGAAAGTGAAAGGACTGTACTTTGCGGGGGAGGTGCTGGATCTGGACGCGGTGACCGGCGGCTTCAACCTGCAGATCGCCTGGTCCACAGCCTGGCTGGCGGGGACGAGCATCCCGTAACGGCAAACTATACACGGAGAGGAACGAGAAAAATGGAGACAGTATTATTTTACATGGAATACAGCGAATCCCTGAAGATCGTAAACGAGATGTACACGGCGCTGTACAAGTACAGGAACACGAAGGCCTGGGGGCCGTTTAAGACGGGCGACATCCGGGGGCGCGCCCAGGAGAGCGCGAGGAAGCGCTGGGCGGAGCTGAAACGGATCAGCCGCCGGGAGCGGACTGTGAAGGTGTCTTTCTACGAGGACTGCTTCACATGCGAGACCGGGGACGTGCACCAGGAATTCCGGTATGATGAGATCGAGGGGATCTACGAGACCGACACGACGCTGGCCCTTGTGGCGGAGAAAAAGCGCAAAAAAGACGGCTTTATCGCTCTGAAAAAAGGGAGCGTCAAAGGTCACAGCCTCGGGGACCTGAAGGAATTCCTCGTGCGCAAATGCACAAAAGCCGGCGGCAGCGTCACATACCTGTAAAAGACCGGTTCATTCCGGAAAGAAATAAAGGAGCAAGATCTATGGGATACAGTATAGCAATCGACGGCCCGGCAGGAGCGGGCAAGAGCACCATCGCGCGCCTGGTGGCGCGGGAGAAGGGATACATTTATGTGGATACGGGCGCGATGTACCGGGGGCTGGCCGTGCATTTCCTGAAGCAGGGCATTGACCCGGGAGATGCGGACGGGATCGCGGCGGCCTGTGAGGATGCGGATGTCTCCATCGGATATGAGGAGGGCAGCCAGCAGATCTATCTGAACGGCGAGAACATCACCTCCCTTCTGCGCACCGAGGAGGTGGGCAACATGGCTTCCAGGAGCTCCTCCGTGCCCCGGGTGCGGGAAAAACTCCTCTCCCTGCAGAGGGACCTGGCCCGGAGGGAGAACGTGGTGATGGACGGCCGCGATATCGGTACGTGCGTGCTGCCGGACGCGGACGTAAAGGTCTATCTCACGGCCAGCAGCGCCACCCGGGCAAGGCGCCGGTATGACGAGCTGCGGGAGAAGGGCGTGCCCTGCGACTACAGCCAGATCGAGCGGGACATCATCGAGCGGGACGAGCGGGATATGAACCGGGCGGTCTCCCCGCTTCGGCAGGCGGCGGACGCCGTACTTATCGACAGCTCCGACATGACGATCCGCGAGGTGGCGGACGCGATCCTGGCGCTCTGCCGCCCGTGATATATGTCTAGTGCCCCTGCGACACGGAATTACAACAAATTCAAAGATTTAGTTGAAATTATCGCGGAAAAGGGGTATGATATAACTGTTTTAGATGCGATTTGCAGTGCGTACTACATACAGACACTTGACGATTTTGATATGAATCAATTAAGGTCCGTGGAAACAGTAGGTATGACAGCAGGGGCATCCACGCCCAACAAAATAATTGAGGAGGTTCAAAATAATGTCAGAATTAACTTTTGAACAGATGTTGGATGAGTCTTTTAAGACAATACGGAACGGAGAGGTGGTAGACGGTACCGTCATCGACGTGAAGCCGGATGAGATCGTTTTAAATATAGGTTACAAGGCGGATGGCATCATCACCAGAAGCGAGTACACAAACGAGGCCAACGTTGATCTGACGACTCTCGTATCCGTGGGAGACACGATGACGGCAAAAGTCCTGAAAGTGAATGACGGCGAAGGTCAGGTGCTGCTTACGTACAAGCGTCTCATGGCTGAGAAGGGCAATGAGCGTCTCAGGGAGGCCTTTGAGAACAAGGAAGTGCTGAAGGCGCCTGTGACACAGATCCTCGGCGGAGGCCTTTCTGTTGTCATCGACGAGGCGAGGGTGTTCATTCCCGCAAGCCTTGTCTCCGATACATATGAGAAGGACCTGAGCAAGTATCAGGATCAGGAGATCGAGTTTGTGATCAGCGAGTTCAATCCGAGAAGAAACCGCATCATCGGCGACAGAAGGCAGCTTCTTGTAGCAAGAAAAGCAGAGATGCAGAAAGAGCTCTTTGAGAAGCTCCAGGTAGGCGACAGGATCGAGGGCGTGGTCAAGAATGTGACAGATTTCGGTGCCTTTATCGATCTCGGCGGAGTGGACGGACTCCTTCATATCTCCGAGATGTCCTGGGGCAGGGTGGAGAACCCGAAGAAGGTATTTAAAGTTGGCGAGACAGTTACTGTTCTCGTGAAGGATATCCATGACACGAAGATCGCGCTCAGCCTGAAGTTCCCGGAGACAAATCCGTGGGCGAACGCAGCGGAGGATTTTGCTGTCGGTAAGATCATCACAGGCAGGGTGGCCCGCATGACAGACTTCGGCGCCTTTGTGGAGCTTGCTCCCGGCGTGGATGCGCTGCTTCACGTGTCACAGATCTCCAGGGCGCATGTGGACAAGCCCTCTGACGTACTGTCTGTCGGACAGGAGATCACCGCGAAGATCGTTGACCTCAACGAGGATGAGAAGAAGATCAGCCTGAGCATGAAGGCTCTCGAGAGCGCTTCCCACACAGAGGAGGCCGCGGAGGCTTCTGAGGAGTAGGCATTATTGCGGCTCTTATAATTACATAGCGCACACAGAGATAGAGACTATGCAATAGTCTCTATCTTTTCGTGCATGTTCTTGTTAAAATTACGACAAGATGTTCCTTGAAATATACAAGAAAATTGCCGGAATAACTGGATGAAGCGGACGTTTTCTTGTATAGTATATACAGATTATAACAGGAAGGAAGGAAATTGAGATGGCACTGTTGACATTTAAGGGTGGCATTCACCCGGACGACGGCAAGAGCCTGGCAAAAGACAAGGCTATCGTCGAGATCAGGCCCAAAGGGCTGCTTGTTTATCCGCTTTCTCAGCATATCGGCGCTCCGGCCGCTCCCGTTGTGGCAGTGGGCGACCACGTATTAAAAGGACAGAAGATCGCGGAGGCGGGCGGCTTTGTTTCGGCGCCCATCTACGCGTCTGTCTCCGGGACGGTCAAGGCAATCGAGCCCCACTTCAATCCCACGGGCGCGAAGGTGAACTGCATCGTGATCGAGAATGACGGGGAGTATGCGGAAGTCGAGTATGCCCCGGTAAAACCGCTCGAAGAGATGACGAAGGAGGAGATCCTGAACGCCATCGGCGAGGCAGGCGTAGTCGGCATGGGCGGCGCCGGATTCCCGACCAGGGTGAAGCTCTCTCCCAAGGAGCCGGAGAAGATCGATCACATCATCGCGAACTGCGCGGAGTGTGAGCCCTATATCACGGCGGATTACCGCAGGATGATGGAGACCCCGGAGCTGCTTGTGGGCGGCATGAAGGTGGTGCTCTCCCTTTTCGACAACGCGAAGGGGATCTTCGCGGTGGAGGACAACAAACCTGACTGTATCGCGAAGCTGAAGGAGCTTGTAAAGGACGAGCCCCGCATGGAGGTTATGGCGCTGAAGACAAAGTACCCCCAGGGCGCGGAGCGTCAGCTTATCTTCGCGACAACAGGAAGAGCCATCAACTCCTCCATGCTGCCGGCGGACGCGGGCTGCGTGGTGGACAACGTGGAGACCATGATCAATATTTACCAGGCGGTCGTGCTGGGACGCCCGTCCATGGAGCGCATCGTGACAGTCAGCGGCGACGCGGTGGCGGAGCCGGGCAACTTTAAGGTGCTGTTCGGCACGAACCAGGCGGAGCTTGTGGAGGCTGCCGGCGGCTTCAAAGGAGAGGCCAAAAAGGTCATCTCCGGCGGTCCCATGATGGGATTTGCCATGTTCACGCTGGATACGCCTGTCACAAAGACATCTTCCTCCATCCTCTGCCTTTCCAGAGATGCGGTGGCGGAGTTTGAACCGACGGCGTGCATCAACTGCGGACGCTGTGTGGACGCCTGCCCGAGCAGGCTGATCCCCTCCAGACTGGCGGACTATGCCGAGCACCACGACGAGGAGAAGTTCACGCAGATGAGCGGACTGGAATGCGTCGAGTGCGGATGCTGCAGCTACGTATGTCCTGCAAAGCGCCAGCTGAAGCAGTCCATTGGTTCTATGAGAAAGATCGCACTTGCGAACCGCAAGAAGAAATAGAGATTAAGAGAGGAAGAGGTGAACAAACGTGGAGAATTCATTTAACATTTCATCTTCACCACATATACGTTCCAAAGTGACCTCCGGCAATATCATGCTCATGGTAGTCATTGCGCTGCTTCCGGCAACTGCATTCGGAGTGTACAACTTTGGGCTGCCAGCCCTGATCATGATGGTCAGCACAACAGCGGCAGCGGTACTGACAGAGTACGTTTACGAGAAACTGATGCACAAGAAGGTCACGGTGGGTGACTTCAGTGCGGTCGTGACCGGTATCCTTCTGGGCCTGAATATGCCGCCCACAGCTCCCTGGTGGATGGGCGCGCTGGGCAGCGTGTTCGCGATCCTGGTCGTGAAGCAGCTCTTCGGCGGTCTGGGCCAGAACTTCATGAACCCGGCCCTGGGCGCAAGATGCTTCCTGCTCCTGTCCTTTACCGGCCCCATGACAAGCTTTGTGTATGACGGTATGACCGGCCCCACCCCCCTTTCCTATGTGAAGGAGGGCGCCCTGAGTGAGGTCAACACGATGGACATGCTCATCGGTACGATCCCCGGAACGATCGGTGAGACGTCCGTGATCGCCATCATCATCGGCGCGATCTTCCTGATCCTGATGGGTGTGATCGATCTTCGGATCCCCGGTACATACATTGTGACTTTCGTGATCTTCGTCGGCATCTTCGGCCATGTGGCCCACCCGGAGATCGGATTCTTTGATCCCACATACCTGACGGCCCACCTGTGCGGCGGCGGCCTGATGCTGGGCGCCTGGTTCATGGCGACAGACTATGTCACATCCCCGATCACGAAGAAGGGGCAGTACCTCTACGGCATCTGCCTGGGCGTCCTGACCGGACTGTTCCGTATCTTCGGCGGATCCGCGGAGGGAGTTTCCTATGCGATCATCATCAGTAACCTTCTGGTTCCGCTGATCGAGAAGGTTACTCTTCCAAAACCGTTTGGTAAAGGAGGAGAGAAATAATGCAGAAGATCATCAGAAATACAATCATCCTTACAATCATCACGCTGATATCCGGCCTTCTGCTCGGACTTGCCTATGAGGTGACGAAAGACCCCATCGCGCAGGCGGAGGAGAACGCCAAGAAGGAGGCGTGGCAGGCTGTCTTCCCGGACGCGGACCTGAATGCGTTCGAGCAGACGGATGTAGACGCGGACGTGGCGGATCAGGTCATCGCGGATCTGGGCGTTGCGGCCACCATTGACGAGGTCTGTGCCGTGGACGGCGGCGAGACCGGCTATGTCATCACTGCAACGGACAGCGAGGGATACGGCGGGGACATCCAGGTCGTTGTCGGCATCACAGCTGACGGGACCGTGAGCGGCATCTCCTTCCTCTCCATCAGCGAGACGGCCGGCCTTGGAATGAACGCCCAGAACGAGTCCTTCTACGGACAGTATGTGGGCAAGCAGACCGAGCAGTTTTATGTGTCAAAAGACGGCGGCAATGGCGAGCCGGTTGATGCCATCAGCGGCGCCACCATTACATCAAGGGCAGTGACAGGTGCGGTGAATGCAGCACTTGGTTACTTCCAGAACGCGTTTTAGGAGGTAGTTTAAGATGAATGAATGTGGCGAGAGATTAAAAAATGGTATCTTAACTGAGAACCCTATTTTCGTACTGATGCTCGGCATGTGCCCGACACTTGCCGTTACAACATCAGCGACAAACGGTATCGGCATGGGACTTTCCACAACCTTCGTGCTTGTCATGTCCAACATGCTGATCTCCATGCTGCGCAAGATCATTCCTGATTCTGTGCGTATGCCGGCCTTCATCGTGGTCGTTGCCTCTTTCGTGACGATCGTCGACTTCCTCATGGAAGGCTTTACGCCGGCGCTCTACGATTCGCTGGGACTCTATATCCCCCTGATCGTAGTGAACTGTATCATCCTCGGCCGTGCTGAGAGCTATGCTTCCAAGAACAAAGTGCTCCCCTCCATCTTCGACGGACTGGGCATGGGAATTGGATTTACAGTGGCTCTGATCGCGATCGGCATCGTGCGTGAGATCCTGGGAGCCGGACAGATCTTCGGCTATCAGATCCTGCCCCTCGCTGACGCAGCGACCGGCAAGGCAGGCTACACGCCGATCACCATCTTTATCCTGGCACCCGGCGCGTTCCTTGTACTCGCTGTCCTTGCGGCGATCCAGAACAAGGTCAAGATCAATATGGAAAAGCAGGGCAAAGACGCGTCCAAGATCCAGTCCGGCTGCGGCTCCGACTGTGCGACATGCGGCGGATGCCCGTCTGCTGCCGGCAAAGATAAGCAATAGGAGGGTGAATGATGGATTTAGCAAATTTAGTATTAATAGCAGTCGGCTCAGCACTCGTCAGCAACGTTGTGCTCAGCCAGTTCCTCGGCATCTGCTCCTTCCTCGGTGTATCCAAGAAGACAGAGACGGCTGTCGGCATGGGCGGGGCGGTTATCTTCGTCATCACGCTGGCATCCCTGGTGGCAGGGCTTCTGCACCAGTTTATCCTGGCGCCGCTCGGATTTGACTATCTGAATACGATCGTCTTCATCCTTGTCATCGCGGCCCTCGTACAGATCGTTGAGATGTTCCTGAAGAAGTTTGTGCCTTCCCTGTACAACGCGCTGGGCGTATACCTGCCCCTGATCACGACGAACTGTGCCGTGCTCGGCGTGGCGCTCAACAACGTGCAGGACGGATACAACATCCTGGAAGGCGTGGTGAACGGCTTTGCGACAGGTGTCGGCTATCTGATCGCCATCGTTCTTCTGGCAGGTATCCGGGAGAAAATGGAATACAATGATATACCGGAATCCTTCAAGGGAATGCCGATCGTACTTCTCACATCCACACTGATGGCGATCGCGTTCTTCGGGTTCTCCGGACTGATTTAGGAGGAAAAGAGCATGAGTATGACAGGAATCATCTTGGCTGCGGTCATTGTAGGCGGTACTGGTTTATTCATCGGTATTTTCCTCGGACTTGCAGACAAGCAGTTTGCAGTAGAAGTAGATGAGAAAGAGGAGCAGATCCTGGGCGTGCTGCCGGGCAACAACTGCGGCGGCTGCGGCTATCCGGGATGCTCCGGCCTGGCGGCTGCCATCTCCAAGGGAGAGGCGCCGGTAAACGCCTGCCCGGTGGGCGGCGCACCTGTCGCCGCGAAAGTGGCGGACATCATGGGCGTGGAAGCAGGAGAGCAGGTGCACGAGGTGGCCTTTGTGAAATGTGCCGGCACCTGTGAGAAGGCAAAGCAGACGTATGAGTACACAGGCATCCACGACTGTATCATGGTCAATATGATGCAGAACGGCGGACCGAAGTCCTGCGCCTTCGGCTGTCTCGGCGAGGGCTCCTGCGTGCAGGCATGTCCCTTCGACGCGATCCACGTGGTGGACGGCGTGGCTGTTGTGGACAAGGACGCATGTAAGGCCTGCGGCAAGTGTATCGCCGTCTGCCCGCGCCATCTGATCGAGCTTGTCCCCTACGAGCAGAAGCACCTTGTGCAGTGCAGCTCCAGGGACAAGGGCAAGGACGTGATGAGCGTCTGCTCCGTCGGATGTATCGGATGTAAGATGTGCGAGAAGGTGTGCGAATTTGACGCCGTGAAGGTTGTGGACAACATCGCGCACATTGATCCTTCCAAGTGCACAAACTGCGGCAAGTGCGCAGAAAAGTGCCCGAAGAAGATCATTCTCTAAGAGGAAACTGTATATGAAAGAGCGTATCAGAGCGGCGGCATCGCTGCTCGGATCCGATATCAGAAATGTAAAATGGGCGGTTATTTCTATAATCGCCTGTTTTCTGTTTCTCTATCTCGTGTTCGGCAGCATCTGTCCGCTCGTGTGCCTCACCGGGTATCCCTGTCCGGCCTGCGGCCTTACAAGGGCTGGCCTTTGCCTTCTCACCTTCCGGTTCGGACAGGCCTGGGAGATGCAGCCGTTCATCTATCCCGCAGCCCTCTGGCTCCTTGCTGCAGCCTGGATCCGGTACGGAAGCGGGAGGCGCCGGCTGCCCGGCTGGCTGAAGGCGGCGGGGGGCGCGGTCATCCTGGGTATGGCAGTGTTCTACGCAGCGCGCATGTGGATGTATTTCCCGGACAGGGCGCCCTATGTGTATCACCCGGATAATCTGATCCGCATGATTGTCATACGGTGCTGACTGTGGTAGAATAGTTCGGGAAGAAACCATTGTACTTTAAGGAGGAAAAAGACATGGATGAGAATTACAACAGCAATCCGGATCAGGGACAGCAGGGGGATCAGCAGTATACGGATCCGAATGCGGGGACCCAGTACACCGGAAGCGGACAGAACCAGGGATATAACTACAATCAGAACTACAACCAGAATTACGGACAGAGTTATGGCCAGAACTACAGCCAGAACTACGGGCCGGGCGGAAACGGCGGATACAATCCCCAGCAGTACGGCGGCATGGACACAAGCCCCATGTCCATGGGAGACTGGGTGCTCACGATCCTGGCGCTCATGATCCCCTGTGCAGGCATCATCCTGTACTTTGTGTGGGCCTTTGGCCGGAACGGCAACATCAACAGGAGGAATTACTGCCGGGCTGCGCTCGTCATTGAGGCGGTTGTCATCATCCTCACCATTGTCGTGTCGGTCGCCTTCGGAACGGCTATCTTCAGCGCCTACTCCTACTATTAAGGCGGGCCGGATCCCGGAAGAAAAGAGTAAAAAAACGGGATTTCCCGTCAGGCACAAAAGCCTGCACGGGAAATCCCGTTTGTTTTATTTCTGGAAATTGTTGGAATACGTGATCTTCTCCTCGCTGTCCACAAAGACGGCCTCCACATTGTCCAGCTGGTTTACAAGCTCCAGCCCCTTTTCCGGACCGAGGATGAAGCAGGTGGTGCTCAGGGCGTCCGCAGTGAGGGAGGAGTCTGTGATGATGGACACACTGACCAGACCGTTGCTGCACGGGTAACCCGAGTAGGGATCCAGGATGTGGTGGTAAAGTGTGCCGTCCTTTTCAAAGTACCGCTGGTAGGTGCCGGAGGTGACAATGGACTTGTCTTTGATCCGCACGGATGTGAGAGGGATGCCGCTCTCGTCAAAGGGCTTCTGGATGCCGATGTTGAAGGCGGACCCGTCCGGTTTGCCGCCGATGGCGAGCACATTGCCGCCCAGATTGATGAGGGCATGGTGCACGCCTTCCCCCTCCAGGTATTCCTTGAGAAGATCTGCGATATAGCCTTTTGCCACGGCTCCCAGATCAAGGGCGGCCGCAGGGTCCTGGAGCTTCACGGTGTTGCCCTCCACCACGACTTTCTTGTAGTCCACGTGCTGCAGCGCCTCGGCGAGGGCGGCCTGGTCCGGGAGGGCCGGCTCTTCGGCCTTGAAATCCCAGAGCCGGGAGACAGAGCCGATGGTGATGTCAAAAGCGCCGTCCGAGAGCTTTCCGTAGTACAGCCCTTTCTTTATGAGAGTGGCAGTCTCGGGGGACACTTCCACAGGATTGCCCTGGGCGCTGTTGATCATGGATACTTCGCTCTCCTCGTTTGTCCGGGAGAATTTCACATCGTACTCCTGACAGAGATCCCGGCATCCGTCCAGGATCTCCTCGTCCTTGGAGTCGTAGATCTGGACGGAGATCACACTGTCGAACAGGGTGTCCGTGTATGTCATGGGCTCGGAGGAGACGGCGGAGCAGCCTGACGGAAGGATGAGGACCGCTGCCGTCAGTCCGGCAAACAGACATTTCTTTCGTAATTTCATAGATACACCTCACAGGTTTCTTGCATTTTCACTTCAGGCGCAGCTATATATAAGCCGCGCTGTGGCTATTATATCATGGCCTTACCCCGGCCGCAATAGGGATGCGCCCGAACATGTGATTGCATATTGGAAACTGATATGTTAGAATAGCAGATAGAGTATTTAGGAGAAACACAGCAGATATGATGGAAAAACGTCTGAAGAAAAAAGATATCATCCTTATCATCCTCATCCTTCTGGTGGCCGCCGGCGCATGGATCCTGCATGAAGTTCTGAAGGACGCGGGAAGCGGCATTGCCGTGATCCGTGTGGACGGGGCGTTCGAGGGAACCTACTCCCTGAATGAGGATGAAGAGATCTCCATCAACGATGGAACCAATATCCTGCGGATCCGGAACGGAAAGGCGAAGATGATCGAGGCGGACTGTCCCGATCAGCTCTGCGTGAACCAGAAGGCCGTGTCCGGCAACGGGGAGAGCATCATCTGCCTGCCGAACCGGGTGATCGTTGAGATCCAGTCGAGACAGGAGAGCGGGTACGATGCTGTCACGAACTAGGAGGTGCCTTTTTTGAGAGCGAGAGTGGCGTATTTCGGAGTGTTCACAGCTCTGGCGCTGATCTTCAGCTATGTGGAATCCCTCATACCATTCCAGATCGGCATTCCGGGCGTGAAGCTGGGCCTGGCCAATCTGATCATAGTGATCGCACTTTACAAGATGAGCCTCAGAGAGGCTTATCTTTTGTCTGTAACGAGAGTTGTCCTGTCCGGCTTCCTCTTCAGTAATCTGTTCAGCATCCTGTACAGCCTGGCCGGGGCGCTTGCAAGCCTCACAGTCATGGCGGTGCTGAAGCGGACGGGCGGGTTCAGCGTGACCGGGGTGAGCATCGCCGGGGGCGTGATGCACAATGTGGGGCAGCTCATCGTGGCCATGTTCGTCGTGCAGACCTTCAGCGTCTCCTACTACATCCCGGTGCTTCTGGCGGCGGGGCTGGTCACCGGACTTGTGATCGGGGTCGCTGCGGACAGTATGCTGCGCAGGCTGACCGGCCTGGAGCTGTGAGGGGCAGCGCACAGATTTTCAGCAGATAAGGAGAAAGAGCATGATTTCATATATAAGAGGCGAGCTTGCGGCAGTGGAGGAGGACCGGATCATTGTGGAGGCCGGCGGGATCGGCTACCGCATCTTTATGTCCGGCACATCGATGGGGCGGCTTCCGTCTGTCGGCAGCGAGGTGAAGATCCACACGTATTTCAGCGTGAAGGAGGACAGCATGCAGCTCTTCGGCTTCCTCACGAGGGATGATCTGGACGTGTACCGGCTGCTCATCGGCGTCAGCGGCATCGGCCCGAAGGGGGGGCTCAATATCCTCTCCGCACTCTCGGCGGACGAGCTCAGGTTTGCCGTGCTCTCGGGAGATGCGAAGGCCATCAGCGCCGCGCCCGGGATCGGGAAGAAGACGGCTGAGAAGCTGATCCTGGAACTGAAGGACAAACTGAGCCTGGAGGATGCCCTGGGACATGCCGGGGAAGAGCCGGCTGCGGCCGGCGCCGGCCCGCAGCTTGCCGGATCCGTGCAGAACGATGCCGTGCAGGCGCTTGTGGCGCTCGGGTACGGCAGTACAGAGTCCCTGAAGGCGGTGCGCCAGATCGAAGTCACAGACGATATGCAGGTGGAAGACGTACTGAAGCAGGCGCTGAAGTTCATGATGTTCTGATGGACCGTGCGGGCGCATGTCCCGGACAGGATGAGACAGGAAACAGGTAGGAGATATGGCGAGAAGGATTATCACGACCGAGAGTCTGGAAGAAGACAACAAGATAGAGAACAGTCTGCGGCCCCAGTTCCTGCGGGATTATATCGGGCAGGAGAAGGCCAAGAAGACGCTGAAGATATATATCGAAGCGGCGAAAGCGAGGGGGGAGGCGCTGGACCACGTCCTCTTTTACGGGCCGCCCGGCCTTGGCAAGACGACCCTGGCGGGGATCATTGCAAATGAGATGCAGGTGCACATGAAGGTCACCTCCGGGCCGGCCATCGAGAAACCAGGCGAGATGGCGGCCATCCTCAACAATCTGCAGGAGGGGGACGTGCTTTTCGTGGATGAGATCCACCGGCTGAACCGGCAGGTGGAGGAAGTCCTCTACCCGGCTATGGAAGATTTTGCCATCGACATTGTGATCGGCAAGGGGGCGTCAGCCAGGTCCATCCGCCTGGATCTCCCCCGGTTTACGCTCGTGGGAGCGACCACCAGGGCCGGCATGCTGACAGCCCCGCTGCGGGACCGGTTCGGCGTTGTGCACCACCTGGAGTTCTATACGGTGGAAGAGCTGAAAACGATCATCATGCACTCGGCCGCCGTTCTCGGCGTGCAGATCGAGGAGGCGGGAGCCGCGGAGCTGGCCAGGCGTTCCAGGGGGACGCCGCGCCTGGCGAACCGCCTTCTGAAGCGGGTCCGCGATTTTGCCCAGGTCAAATATGACGGAGTCATCACGAAAGAGGTGGCGGACTATGCGCTGGATCTGCTGGATGTGGACAAGTACGGGCTGGATCACATTGACCGGAACATCCTGCTGACCATGATCCGGAAATTCCAGGGAGGTCCCGTGGGGCTTGACACGCTGGCCGCCTCTGTGGGGGAGGATGCAGGCACCATCGAGGATGTGTACGAGCCCTATCTTCTCAAGAACGGTTTCATCCAGAGGACGCCCAGAGGGCGGGTCGTGACGGATCTGACGTACGGACATCTGGGAATTTCCACGGAAAATCTTGAAAAATAGTTGGTTTTTACAGGTAAGTAGTTTATAATGGATGACAGGACAACGGAAATGAGCGGGAGGTCTTTTATGGCATCATCAAAGAATTATACGGAAGTTCTCATAGGGGGGAAGGTCTTTACCTTGAGCGGATTTGAGAGCGAGGAATATCTGCAGCGGGTATCCACCTACCTCAACCACAAACTGGAAGAGTGCACGAACAGCGAGGGCTACCGCAAGCAGAGCGCGGAGACGAGGAGCATCCTCCTGGCCCTGAATATCGCGGACGACTACTTCAAGGCAAAGAAGCAGGGCGGTACGCTGGAGAGCGACATCGAGGCGAAGGACAAGGAGATGTACGATCTGAAGCATGAACTGATCTCCGTGCAGATCAAGCTTGAGAATGCGGAGAAGGCGCTTGACCGGATGAAGGAAGAGAACAAGGAACTCCAGATGAAGATCGTGAAGCTGGAGACAGAGATGAAGAACAATCAGAAAAAATAGGCTGTCAGCAGACAGCCTTTTTCATTACAGAGGGAAAGGCAGGAGCAAGATGGAAAGTGGACAGGTTGAGATCCTCTCGCCGGCAGGGTCTCTGGCGATCTTGAAAGGCGCGTTCGCGGCGGGCGCGGACGCGGTCTATGCGGGCGGATCCTGTTTTGGGGCCAGGGCTTTCGCACAGAATTTTACAGAGGATGAGATGCTGGAGGGGATCGATTATGCGCATCTCCACGGCCGGAAGCTGTATCTCACAGTCAATACGCTTGTCAAAGAAAAGGAGTTCGGGCAGCTCTACCGCTATCTGCTGCCGTTTTACAGGCAGGGGCTGGACGCTGTCATCGTCCAGGACATGGGCGTGATGGAGTTTGTCAGGCGGGAGTTTCCCGGACTTGCCATCCATGCCAGCACCCAGATGACGGTCACGGGAGCCCGAAGCGCCGGCTTTCTCGAACAGCAGGGAGTGACGCGGGTGGTGCCGGCCAGGGAGCTTTCTCTTGCGGAGATACGCAGGATCCGACAGGAGACGGATCTGGAGATCGAGTGCTTCGTGCACGGGGCGCTCTGCTACTGCTACTCGGGGAGATGCCTTATGAGCAGTCTGATCGGCGGCCGCAGCGGGAACCGGGGGCAGTGCGCCCAGCCGTGCCGGCTTGCCTGGACGGCACAGGGACAGAAGAAGAGCGCTGATATCCTGAGTCTCAAGGATCTGTGCACCATCGACATGATCCCGCAGCTTGTGGAAGCCGGCATCACTTCCTTCAAGATCGAGGGAAGGATGAAGCAGCCCTCCTACGTGGAGACTGTGACGGCCCTGTACAGGAAATATACGGATCTTTACATCGCCGGCGGGAACGGGGAACCTTTCCGGGTGTCCGGTGCGGACCGGCAGGAGCTCATGGACGCCTACAGACGGCGGGGCTACACGGACGGCTACTACCGCAGGCACAACGGGAGGGAGATGATCTCCTTTGCAAGGCCGGAGCCGGAGAGGGAGAGGGCCCGTACGGAAGAGGGACAGATCACAGAACCGAAAGAAAAAATTAAGGGGAAATTCATACTTTCCCCGGGAAAACGTGCTACACTAACCCTGTCCGCACAGGTCGGCGGGCGCACATACGGGACGCGGACCGAGGGCGATGAGGTGCAGGAAGCCCGGAACAAGCCCATGTCGGAGGAGCAGATAAGAAAGCAGGCCGGCCGGACAGGAAATACGCCCTTTGCCTTCCGGGAACTGGACATCCGGGCGGAAGGAAATATCTTTCTGCCGGTCCAGTCCCTCAACGCCCTGCGGAGAACTGCGCTTAAGGAGTTGGAAAGGCAGATCACGGAAAGTTTCCGGCGGCCGGAGCCAAAGAGGCGGGGAGAGCCGGCAGGACCGGTGGGACAGGGCGGATACAGAAGCCTGGCTGACATGCCGGTGTTTGTGTCGGCCATGTCGCAGGAGCAGGCGGAGGCGGCGCTTCTGCACTCCCGGGTGAAGCGGCTGTATCTGGCGGATATCCTGCTGGAGGAGGGCCGGGGCGAGGAACTCCTTGCAGAAGCAGCGCGCAGGGGCGTGGAAGTATTCTTCCTCATGCCGCAGATCTGCCGCACGCAGACAGAGGACTATTACAGGGCGCACCTGGCCGGCCTGGAGAAGCGGTGCGACGGGGCCATGGCCTGCAACCTGGAGGAGCTTCTCCTTCTGCGGGAGAGCGGCTTTGGGAAACCCGTTGACATGGCGGGATCCGCCTATGGCTGGAACCGGCTGGCCCAGCAGTTCTGGCACGGACAGGGGGCGGCTCTTCTGGAGGCGCCGGCCGAGCTGCACGAAGGAGAGCTGCGCGGTCTGGACAGGACGCAGATGATCCTCCCGGTGTACGGCTATCAGCCGGTCATGGTGAGCGCGGGCTGCGTCCGCAAAAACACAGCCTCCTGTACCCGCAGGCCGGGATGGACAAGCATCACGGACCGGCGCGGGAAGCGCTTCATGGTGCGCGCGGAGTGCCAAAGCTGCTACAATGTCATATATAACACAGATCCCCTTGTCCTTGCGGACCAGCGGCAGGAGATAGAGAGGCTGGCCCCGGCGGCCCTGCTTTTGTCCTTTACATGGGAGAACAAAAAGAGGACGAAAGCCGTGCTGGACTACTTTGAAGGCGTATTTGCAGGCCGGGAGATGCCTGCGTGGGACGGGTCTTATACGCGGGGACATTTCAGGCGGGGAGTAAAGTAGGTGAACCATTGGTAAATATTATTGTTGAGCTTTCCAAATATTTGATCATCATACTCATCATCATGTACACGTACCTGTGCTTTGCCATCTTCGGGTATCACGATGCGGAAAGAAAGCAGGCGCTCTTGCGGCGGCAGAACACGTTCATGTTCCTGTTTCATCTGACGGCGTTTCTCGTGCTGTATCTGGAGAAGGACGACATCCGGATCGCAGGCCTTTATCTGGCGCAGGTGCTGCTCTTCATCCTGACGATCTTTCTGTACACGAAGCTGTACCCGCGGGTGTCCAGGCTGGTCGTCAACAACATGTGCATGCTGCTGTGCGTGGGTCTTGTCATGCTGACCCGTCTTGACTACGGGACGGCTATGAAGCAGTTTGTCTTTGCGGCGGCCGGTATCGCCCTGAGCCTCGTTGTACCTGTGATCATCCGCAGGGTGAAGGGGCTGTCCAGGCTGAAGCTTCTGTACGCGGGAGCCGGCATGGTATCCCTGGCGGTGGTGGCTGTCCTGGGACAGGTCTCCTACGGGGCCCGGCTCGGGTTTTCCATCGGAGGGGTCAGCATCCAGCCGTCGGAGCTTGTCAAGATCATCTTTGTCTTTTTCGTGGCGGCGAGCCTGAAAGAGTCCACACAGTTTAAGCATGTCGTGATCACCACCGTGGTGGCGGCCCTCCACGTGCTGATCCTTGTCATATCCACCGACCTGGGCGCAGCCCTCATCATATTTGTGGTGTATCTGGTCATGCTGTATGTGGCCACAAGACAGCCCCTGTACATGCTGGCCGGTCTGGGGGCCGGCTCCCTCGCTTCCGTCGCCGGCTACTACCTGTTCGGCCACGTGAGGACCCGCGTCAACGTGTGGCGGGACCCCTTTGCCACTTACGACAGCGGCGGCTACCAGGTGGCCCAGTCCCTGTTTGCGATCGGGACCGGGAGCTGGTTTGGCATGGGGCTGTGCCAGGGATCTCCGGAGAGCATCCCGGTCCGGGATTCGGACTTTATCTTTTCCGCCATTGCGGAGGAGCTGGGGCTTGTGTTTGCCCTGTGCCTCATTCTTATTTTCGTGAGCTGCTACATCATGTTCCTCAACATTGCCATGCAGCTGCACGACCAGTTCTACAAGCTTGTGGCGCTGGGACTTGGAACCTGCTATATCTTCCAGGTGTTTCTGAACATCGGGGGAGTGATCAAATTCATCCCCTCCACAGGCGTGACGCTGCCTCTTATCAGCTACGGCGGGAGCTCCATGCTGAGCACGCTGATCATGTTCGCGATCATCCAGGGACTTTACATCTTAAGAGAGGACGAGGAAGAGAGCATTGAAAGAAGAAAAAAAGAACAACAGAAGCTACGAGCTCAGAAGAGAAGAAGACCGGCGCAGGAAGCAGCAGGAAAAAGCGTCCATGACCCGGCAGGAGAGAAAAGAGCTCAAAGTGCGGGAAAAGAAAGAAAAAAAGAGAAAGCGGGAAGTAAACAAAGAGTTCGCTAGGGTGACCTACGCCTTTGTGGCGCTCTTCCTCGTGCTCATGTGCTATATCGGCTACTTTAATGTCGTGAAGAGCGCGGACATCATACGGAGTCCCTACAATCCGAGGCTGGATTCCATGGCGGACCGGGTGGTGCGGGGCACCATCCTGGATTCGGAAGGGAATGTGCTGGCCCAAACGGAGACGGCCCAGGACGGGACCGAGTACAGGAGTTACCCCTACGGCAGCCTTTTCGCCCACGTGGTCGGCTATGTGGGACAGGGCAATGCGGGACTGGAATCCACGGAAAATTTTGAGCTGCTGACCTCCAACGCCTTTTTCCTGGAGAAGCTGCGCAACGAATTCCAGGACAGGAAGAACCAGGGGGACACCGTGGTGACGACGCTGGACACGGGCCTTCAGCAGGCGGCCTCCAGCGCGCTGGGCGATCACAAGGGAGCGGTGGTGATCCTGGAGCCCTCCACCGGGAAGATACGCGCCATGGTCTCCAAGCCGGACTTTGACCCGAATACAGTCTCCCAGAACTGGGAGAACTTAAGCAGCGATCCCCAGAGCAGTCTCCTCAACCGGGCCCTGCAGGGCCAGTACGCGCCGGGCTCCACCTTCAAGATCGTGACGGCCCTCGAGTACATGCGGGAGCACGGGGACTACGGAAACTATACCTATACATGTGATGGGTCGATCTCTGCGGGGGGCGTGACCATCCCCTGCGCGGGAGGGCAGGTGCACGGGACTGAGAACCTGGCGGAGTCTTTTGCCTACTCCTGCAATTCCTCCTTCTGCAACATCGGCCTGTCACTCGACCTTTCCTCCTACCGGGATACGGCCGGGGATCTGCTCTTTAACAAGTCGCTCCCGGGGCGGGATGTGTCGGCGGCAAAGAGCAGTTTTCTGCTGGATGGGAACGCGTCGGAATCCGACCGGATGATGACGGCCATGGGTCAGGGACAGACGCAGACAAGCCCGTATCACATGGCGCTGCTCGTGTCTGCCATCGCCAACGGAGGCAATCTGATGCGCCCCTACCTGGTGGAGCAGGTGACCAACTATGCGGGCGCCGTTGTGCGGGAGGTGTCGCCGGAGAGCTACGGAAATCTGATGACTTCCGGGGAGGCCGCGCAGCTGAAGGAGTACATGCAGGATGTGACATCCTACGGCACAGGCTCCGTCTTTGCCGGCGCCGGATACAGCATGGCGGGGAAAACAGGCACGGCGGAGTACGCGGACGGGGATTCCTCCAGGAACCACTCCTGGTTTGTCGGATTCTCCAACACAGACAATCCGGAGCTGGCGGTCTGCGTGATCGTAGAGCAGTCAGACGGCGGTCTGCGCGCAGTAGATGTTGCAAAAGAAGTGATGGACAGTTATTATTATAATCAGTAGGATAAACAGCAGAAAAGGAACCTGAGCGTATGAGATTTGCAAGGCGGATGTATCTGTCAGAGGGAATGGAAAAGAAGAAGGATAAAGTGATCCGGCGCCTCCGGATGAGGAAACTGGCGCGCCCCGTCTACCTTCTCGCCCTGTGCGACTACGGCACGGAGCGGCTGGAGATCCTGTCTTCCGCAGAGCTTCTGCAGCGGTCCTATCCCTCGGAAGGTCTTCTGATCGCCGGCCTGGCGGGAGACTATGAGGATGCGCTTGATCTGGTCAGGCAGATCGCGCAGGAGACACTGGACGCCGGTCTGGAGACGGATGTGTGCAGCTACATACGCGGGCGGGAGCGGGATAGGTGATATGCTTCAGATTTTATTGTTGATTTTGAAAATCCTGGGGATCATACTGGCGGTCATCCTGGGCATACTCATAACAGTGCTGCTCCTTGTCCTGTTTGTTCCGGTCTGCTACCGCGGAGCCGCGAAATGGGATCTGGACGAAAGAGAGCTGAAGGCCCAGGGCAGCGTACGCTGGCTTTTCGGCCTGCTGGAACTGAGGTTCGCGCACCGGGACGGGAGAACGCACCTGCGGGGCCGCATCGCGTGGAAGAAACTGGGCGGCCGGGCGGAACCTGAACGCGCAGGCGGGATGGAACGGAAGGTTCCTGCAGAAAAGGAAGCTCCAGCAGAAAAGGAAGTTCCTGCAGAAAAGGAGGAAGAGCATGAAAAAGAACATGAAAACGGTGAAGAAACAGTGGAGAAACCTGCTAAGGAGGAGAAAGCAGCTGAAGATGTTCCGGAAGCATCTGAAGAGGATGCGCAGACCGCTGAAGAAAACACTGCGCATGATGAAAAAGAAAGCGCCGGCTCTTCAGAAAAATACCGTAAGATCCGCCAGGCGTTTCAAAAGATCCGCGAACGCATTCCTTCGCTCCTTAAAAAGATAAAATGTACATTCCGGGCAATCTGTGATAAAATAAACCTGTTAATGGAAAAAAGGGAAGAGATCCTGGCGTTTCTGGGTGATGAGGCTCACAGGAGCGCGTACAGGATCGTGAAAAAAGAAGGGATACGTCTTCTGCGGCGCACGGCGCCCAGACATCTCCGGCTGTCGGTCTGCTTTGGCTTTGCCGATCCGTATCACACGGGGCAGGCGCTGGCAGGGCTGGCTGTGCTCTATCCCTTTGTCCCCGGAGAGATCCGGGTAATCCCGGATTTTGAGAGGCGGGTGTGCCGGGGCAGGGCGCAGGCTGACGGGCGGCTGTATGCAGTGCATTTTGTCTTTGCTGCCTTCCAGGTCCTGCGGCGCAGGGCTGTCCGGCAGACATACAGGGATATACGGGATCTCTTCCAGGCGGAAGCATAAAAATGTAGGAGGATCATACAATGGCAGACAATACTTTCAAAGGGACAGTTGAGGCGTTATTCCACGGGATGGATGCGGTCATCTCCTCCCGGACAGTCGTGGGGGATGCCATCCACATCGGGGATACGATCATCCTTCCCCTTGTGGATGTGTCATTTGCCGTGGGTGCAGGCGCGTTCAACGGAGAGAAGAGCGGGGAGAAGAAGGACAAGGGGGCCGGCGGCCTGGGCGGCAGGATGACGCCGAGCGCTGTGCTCGTCATCCAGAACGGGACGACCAGGCTGGTGAACATCAAGAACCAGGATACGGTCACCAAGATCCTGGACATGGTGCCGGATGTGATGGACCGCTTTGCCTCCAGAGGCAGCGCGGGCATGTCGGAGGACGACTTGAACGACATCCTGGACGAGGCGGATCAATAGCTGTTTTCCCTTCTTTTTTTGCATAGGGGAGGCTGTGCACGCATAGACTGCAGATGAGAGGTTCCGCATGGAAGGGGGCCGTTTTGTGAAGCGGGTGGCAGGATTTGCACTGTTCTTTACCGGCGTGGGCATTCTCATCGGTATATGGCTTCCGAACCTGTTTGTGGAAGTGCTCTGCATCATCCTCTGCCTTCTGGCGGCCTATGAGCTGTTTTTCTGCTGCGGGGATGATAAGTGACAAAATATTTCGAAAAACAGAAAATTAATGCTTGCATTTTGAAAATCTATCTGATAGAATATCAGTGTTGCGAGTCCGGAGAACGGACTTATTATGAGCGTTAGGAGGTGCAGTCATGGCGAAATGTGCTATTTGCGAAAAGGGTGCTCACTTCGGGAACAGTGTCAGCCACTCTCATAGAAAGACACCGAAAATGTGGAAATCAAACGTGAAATCTGTTCGTGTAAAAACAGAGGGCGGAGCAAAGAGAATGTACGTATGTACTTCCTGCTTAAAGTCCGGCAAAGTAGAGCGCGCTTAATCAGTGAGTGTGAAAGAGGGCTAATTTCCCTGTTCAACTATGGGAAGTTAGTCTTTTTTTGTTGTAAATCAACGGGAAACAGAGTATAATACTTTTGTTAAGCAGACTTCTATAAAATGTAAAATAGAGCATTGGAGGGAACTATATGAAGGGAAGCATGAGCACAGATCTCGGTATCATTTCGGTCAATCCTGAAGTGATCGCAAAATACGCAGGCACAGTAGCCGTTGAGTGCTTCGGCATTGTCGGCATGGCGGCTGTAAACATGAAGGACGGCCTTGTCAGGCTCCTCAAGAAGGACAGCCTCACCCACGGCATCCAGGTCTCCATCTCAGATGACAACCGCATCACCATCGACTTCCATGTGATCGTTTCTTACGGCGTGAGCATTTCTGCAGTGACGGACAATCTCATCAGCAATGTGAAGTACAGGGTGGAGGAGTTTTCCGGCATGCCGGTTGACAAGATCAATATCTACATCGAAGGCGTCAGAGTCATCGATTAGTTAAGGAGGACTTTTAAGTGGCTACAAATACGATCAGCGTAGATATGCTGGCCAAGATGTTTCTGGCCGGAGCACAGAACATTGAGGCGAAGAAAGAATACATCAATGAACTCAACGTATTTCCGGTTCCGGACGGAGATACCGGCACGAATATGTCCCTGACCATCATGTCGGCCGCCAAAGAGGTGACGGCGCTGGAGGATCTGACGATGCAGTCGCTGGCCAAGGCCATTTCCTCCGGTTCCCTGCGCGGGGCGCGGGGCAACTCAGGCGTGATCCTCTCCCAGTTGCTGCGCGGCTTTACAAAGGCGCTGCGGGAGGAGAAGGAAGTCAATGTGCAGAACCTGGCAGCGGCCTGTGAGCGCGCCAAGGAGACGGCGTACAAGGCGGTCATGAAGCCGAAGGAAGGAACGATCCTTACGGTGGCCCGGGGCATTTCCGAGAAGGCCAATGAACTGGCCCAGGAGACAGATGATCTGGAGGTGTTCCTCCCGGCCCTCATCGAGGAGGGGGACGCAGTGCTGGCGCGGACGCCGGAGATGCTCCCTGTACTCAGGGAAGCCGGCGTGGTGGATTCCGGCGGACAGGGTCTGATGGAAGTCATCAAGGGGGCCTACGACGCCTTCCTCGGCAAGGAGATCGACTACAGCGCGCTGGCGTCCCAGGGCGCGGGTTCCGTATCCGCCGGACAGAGAAAGATGGCGGCGGATTCTGCGGCGGACATCAAGTTCGGATACTGCACGGAGTTCATCATCCTGACAGAGAAAGAATTTACAGAGGCGCAGGAGCACGATTTCAAGGCGTATCTTGAGTCCATCGGCGACTCCATTGTCTGCGTGGCGGACGAGGATGTGGTGAAGGTCCACGTCCACACGAACGACCCGGGACTTGCCATCCAGAAGGCGCTCACATACGGGCAGCTCTCCCGCATGAAGATCGACAATATGCGCGAGGAGCACCAGGAGAAGCTGATCCGCGATGCCGAGAAGCTTGCGGCACAGCAGAAGAAGGAAGAGGAGGAGAAGGCGGCCGCAGAGCCGAGGAAGCCGATGGGCTTTATCGCTGTCTCCATCGGCGAGGGACTCAATGAGATCTTCCGCGAGCTGGGCGCTGACTACATCATCGAGGGCGGCCAGACCATGAACCCGAGTACGGAGGATATGCTCAACGCGGTGGACCATGTGAATGCGGACACGATCTTTATCCTTCCGAACAACAAGAACATTGTTCTTGCCGCCAACCAGGCGAAGGCGCTGGTGAAGGACAAGGAGATCGTCGTGATCCCGACAAAGACCGTGCCTCAGGGCATCACATCCATTATCAGCTTCATGCCGGAGGCGGATGCGAAGGCCAACGAGGAGGCTATGCTGGATGCCATTGCCAATGTGAAATCCGGCCAGGTGACATACGCGGTGCGCGATACAAAGATCGATGACAAGGAGATCCACGAGGGCGACATCATGGGCATCGGCGATGCGGGCATTATCGCGGTCGGCACAGATATCGGGGAGACGACGCGGGATATGCTGGAGCAGCTTGTGGACGAAGATTCCGAACTGATCAGCCTCTACTACGGTGAGGAAGTGAAGGAGGAGGACGCCCGGAAGTTCGTGGAAGAGATCGAGGAGAAATATCCGGATGTGGATGTGGACGCCCATTACGGAGGACAGCCGATCTACTATTATGTACTGGCTGTCGAATAGATCTGAACAGGCAGAAGACAAAGAAGTAGCAGGCACGGGATTTGCCTGTTACTTCTTTGTTTAAGAGGAGAAGAACTGTATGAACAAATTGACGCCGGTCCATGAGCTTAAAGGAATCGGGGAGAAGACGGAAAAACTGTTTCTGAAGCTTGGCATCTGTACGGTGGGGGATCTGCTCGGCTACTACCCGCGCGGATATGACATCTATGAAGAGGCTGTGCCGGTCAGCGAGCTGGAAGAGGGGAAAGTGCAGACGGTCACGGGCGCCATTTTCGGCCGCGTGCAGGTGTCCGGGAACCGCGCCATGCAGGTGACGACCATCCATGTAAAGGATATA
Source organism: Mordavella massiliensis (assembly GCF_016901695.1). GTDB lineage: Bacteria > Bacillota > Clostridia > Lachnospirales > Lachnospiraceae > Claveliimonas > Claveliimonas massiliensis_A. The sequence continues at coordinate 172,175 of NZ_JACJKS010000002.1, forward strand.
ACCGGCACGCTGAAGGTCGTCTGGTTCCGCATGCCTTTTCTGCGCACCACCCTTGCAAAGGGCGGCGTGATCACGCTGCGGGGCCTTGTGTCCAGGAAAAAGAGCGGACTTGTCATGGAGCATCCGGAGATGTTCTATCCCTCTGCCAGATATGAGGAAAAACTGCACACCATGCAGCCCGTGTACCCGCTGACAGGCGGGCTCTCCAACAATACAGTCATGAAGGCAGTGCGCCAGGCGCTGGATGAGATGCCCCTGGAACGGGAGCTGCTGCCGGAGGGCCTGCGCCTGCGCTGCCACCTGGCGGAGTACAATTATGCGGTCCGCGGCATCCATTTTCCGGAAGATAAAGAAGTGTATTTCCAGGCGAGGAACCGGCTTGTCTTTGAGGAGTTCGCCCAGTTCATCTGCTCCCTCCGGGCGCTTCGGGAGGAGAAGGACCGGGCCCGCAACCATTTCGGGATCCGGCCGGCGCCCGGGGTCGACGCGTTCATCCGGGCGCTCCCCTATGAGCTGACAGGCGCGCAGAAAAAGGTATGGGAGGAGATACTGGGGGACATGCAAAAAGATGTCTCCATGTCCCGGCTTGTGCAGGGAGACGTGGGGTCCGGCAAGACGGTGATCGCGCTTTTGGCCCTCCTTACTGCGGCGCTGAACGGGTTCCAGGGAGCGCTCATGGCGCCCACGGAAGTGCTCGCCAAACAGCATTATGAGTCGGTCACAGCCATGCTTGCCCGGCACGGCATCCCCGTCCGGACAGAGCTTCTCACAGGCTCCATGACGGCGAAGGAGAAGCGGGATGTTTACAGCCGGATGGAGGACGGGACAGCGCAGATCATCATCGGCACCCATGCACTCATCCAGGAAAAAGCCGTTTATCGGAACCTGGCCCTTGTGGTGACGGACGAGCAGCACCGCTTCGGCGTGAAGCAGCGGGAGAAGCTGGCCGGAAAGGGCGAGATGCCGCATGTGCTTGTCATGAGCGCCACACCCATTCCACGGACCCTGGCGATCATCCTCTACGGCGATCTGGATATCTCCGTGATCGACGAGCTGCCTGCCAACCGCCTGCCCATCAAAAACTGCGTGGTGGACACATCCTACCGGCCGACCGCGTACCGGTTTATCGAAAAGCAGGTGGCGCAGGGGCGGCAGTGCTACATCATCTGCCCGATGGTGGAGGAGAGCGAGCATCTGGAAGTGGAGAATGTGACGGATTATGCAGCCATGCTGCAGGAGGAACTGGGCGGGGACATCTGCGTCGCCTGCCTCCACGGAAAGATGAAGCAGGAGCAGAAGGACGGGATCATGGAACAGTTCGGGAGCGGCCAGATCCAGGTTCTTGTCTCGACGACCGTGATAGAAGTGGGGATCAATGTGCCGAACGCCACCGTGATGATGGTGGAGAATGCAGAGCGGTTCGGACTTGCCCAGCTTCACCAGCTCCGGGGCCGGGTGGGCCGGGGAGAACATCAGTCCTACTGCATTTTCATGACAGGCTCCCACGACCAGGAGACAAAAGAAAGACTGGATATTTTGAATAAGAGCAACGACGGTTTCAAGATCGCGGCCGAGGACCTGAAGCTGCGCGGTCCCGGCGACCTGTTCGGGATCCGCCAGAGCGGCCTTATGAATTTCCGGCTGGGCGATGTTTTCCAGGACGCAAAGCTTCTCAAGATGGCCAGCGAGGCTGTCGCCTCGCCGGAAGCAGCCGGCTCCGAATGGTTGAAAAAACTGGAAGCGCATGCAGGAACTGCTAGTGTAATCCTGTAGATCCTCCATATACTATCAGCGTAACAACAAAACAAACTGTTACAAAAAAGGAGGAGTATAACATGAATAATCGTTCATCCAACAAGGCGGCAGTGCCTGAGGCAAAGGGCGCGCTGGACAAATTCAAATACGAGGTTGCAAGCGAGCTTGGCGTGCCGCTCACTGACGGCTACAACGGCGACCTGACATCCAGACAGAACGGCTCTGTCGGCGGGTATATGGTAAAGAAGATGATCGAGCAGCAGGAGAAGCAGATGGCAGGGAAATAACACTGTTCCGGACGTAACATTTTTTAAAAGTGTTACGTCCGAAATTAAACTGAATGGTGTGTAAATGTGCCAATTGTTTGAATTGTATTTTTGAAAATAGCGAAGAAAAAGCATCTGACAGAAGAAAAATGTCTGCCAGGTGCTTTTTTTGTAAGATAAAGGAATAAAATATATTCAGATAATAACAAATGGGTTGACACAATTACACACCAGTTAGTATAATTGGGGACGTAATACTTGTTCAAAGTATTACGTCCCCAATAAAGGAGTGATTTTATGCGTGTGATCGCCGGAACGGCCCGCAGTCTGCAGTTGAAGACGCTGGACGGCCTTGATACCCGTCCCACGACGGACCGGATCAAAGAGACGCTTTTTAATATGCTGGCGCCCTACCTCTACGACTGCATTTTCCTCGATCTCTTCGCGGGAAGCGGGGGCATCGGGATCGAGGCGCTGAGCCGCGGCGCCATGGAGGCGGTCTTTGTGGAAAAGAACCCGAAGGCCATGGCCTGCATTAAAGAGAACCTGAAGCACACCCGCCTGGAGCGGAAGGCGCTCACCATATCCTCGGACGTGATGACAGCGCTCTACCGGCTGGAGGGCGAGAAGCAGTTTGACTACATCTTCATGGATCCGCCCTACAACCAGGGACTGGAGAGGCAGGTCCTCGACTACCTCGCCGGATCGGACCTGCTTGCAGACCAGGGAGTCATCATTGTGGAGGCCGCAAAAGAGACAAAATTTGACTACCTTGACGACATGGGATTTTATATACTGAAAGAAAAGATGTACAAGACAAACAAGCACGTGTTCATAGAGCCTGCGGGGAGGAAGGAAATATGTTAAGAGCCATCTACCCGGGCAGCTTTGACCCGGTCACATTCGGCCATCTGGATATCATCACAAGATCTGCGAAACTGGTAGATGAATTAATTGTCGGAGTATTGGTAAATAACGCAAAAACTCCGTTGTTTTCCGTGGAAGAACGTGTTAAAATACTAGAGAATACAGTGGAAAATATTCCAAATGTAAAAGTTATTCCATTTGAAGGCCTGCTGGTTGACTTTGCGAGAAAAATGAAAGCGAGGATGATCGTGAGGGGTCTGCGGGCGATCACGGATTTCGAGTACGAACTCCAGATGGCGCAGACAAACCACAAGCTGGAGCGGGAGATCGAGACGATCTTTCTGACGACCAGCCTGGAATACTCCTATCTGAGTTCTTCGACCGTGAAGGAAGTGGCCGCTTTCGGGGGAGATATATCGCAGTTTGTACCAGACATCGTGATAGAGCGGATGCAGGAAAAAATGGATGAAAGAAGGAGAGTGTAAATTATGAGCAGCCGAATTGAACAGATTATCGAAGAGATCGAAGAGTACATTGACAGTTGCAAATTCCAGCCTCTGTCAACGACAAAGATCATTGTAAACAAGGATCAGATCGATGAGCTTCTGCGGGAACTCCGCATGAAGACGCCGGACGAGATCAAGCGCTACCAGAAGATCATCGCCAACAAGGACGCCATCCTGGCAGACGCCCAGGCAAAGGCGGACAGCATGCTTCAGGAGGCGCAGATCCAGACGAACGAGCTTGTGAGCGAGCACGAGATCATGCAGCAGGCATATGCCCAGGCAAATGAGATCGTGACAGCCGCAACAGAGCAGGCGCAGCAGATCCTGGACAATGCGACCAACGACGCCAACGACATCCGGATCGGCGCCATGCAGTATACGGACGATCTCCTTGCAAACGCGGAGAGCATCATCGGCCACACGCTTGACAGCTACACGACAAAATACGACGGCCTTGTAAACTCCCTGCAGGAGTGCTACGACATGGTCCGCAACAACCGCTCCGAGCTGGAGATCCCGGATCAGTCCGCGCGCGGGCTGGAGGCGGAGTACGGCACGCCGGCGCCCGAGGAGGACTATGAGATCGCGGAGGAAGAGCTGGAGTAGGTCTTTTTCCCGGCTGCTATTTATCTCAGTACATAAAGATATACAATACACAGAAGACTGGTCACCCCTGCGGTGGCCAGTTTTTCTGCCATATAGACAGAAATCCTGAGCCCGGTCCCGTGGATCATACTGTATGTCTGGGCTGCAGCGCAAAGCCCGCCGGAAGAACAAAGGGACATAATGAGGATCCAGCGAAGCCCGGCGGGAGCCGGGAGCGAATACAGCATCTCCACGCCGGAAGTCATTTCCAGGAAAGCGGACGCGCAGCGCGCCGGCAGGGCACGGGAGCCGGGAAGAAGACCGGCCATCTCTGTCAGGATGGAAAAGAGCATCATATAGCCGCCCACCCGCGCGATGGCGTCAAACCCATCCATCATGGAGGCGTCCACCACGCCGGCGGAAAAAGGACGTCCCCTTTCGGGGTGCGGGCTGTCTCTGCGCTTCTTTAGCTGTCCTTTCCTGCACTGGTAGAAGAGGCGGCTGCTCAGAAGCGGGGCGAGGAAGAGGAGCAGGATGGATGGGCCTGCAAATGATGGATCCGGCATGAACCGGAGCGCCACATAGCTGACTGCAAACATGGGGCTTATATTGTTGGTGAAAGAGAGGAGATACCCTGCCTCCTCCCGGCTGATCCGCCCCTGCCTGAGCAGGTCGGCCGTCACCTTTGCCCCCATGGGATAGCCGCAGAGGAACCCGGCTGTCACAGCAAAAGAGCCGCACGGGGAAACATGCAGGATACGGCCTGGCACAGGTCCTGTCAGGCGGGAGAGCAGATCGACCGCATTTGTCCGCACCATCAGTCCGGCAGCGATCATGAACGGCAGAAGCGTGGGGAGAACCGTATCAAACCACAGCAGGATGCCCCGGCTCGCCCCTGCAAACGCCGCGCCGGGAAACAGCAGGATGGAGAAGAAAAAGATAAGGACCGCCAGGACAAACAGGCGCCGCTTCACAGGCAGGCCCTCCCTTCGCAAAAGGATCCGCTCTATTCTATGATAGGACTTGCTTTTTTATGAGGACAGTGACACAATAGGATTGAAAATACGGTCATGTCAAAGGAGAGAAAGAAATGCATGTACTTGAACATCTGGAACCAAAGTCCGTGTTCCGCTACTTTGAAGAGCTGAGCGCCATTCCCAGGGGCACCTTCGACACGAAACGGGTCAGCGACTACTGCGTCCGGTTCGCGAGGGAGCGGGGCCTTCCGGTCATCCAGGATGAGGCGAACAACGTGGTCATCCGCAAGAACGGCACGCCCGGCTACGAGGACAGCGAGCCCGTGATCCTCCAGGGTCACCTGGACATGGTGTGCGAGAAGACAGAGGACAGCAGCCATGATTTCACGAAAGACGGGCTGGATCTCTATGTGGAGGACGGTTTTGTGAAGGCGAAGGACACAACGCTGGGCGGGGATGACGGCATTGCCGTCGCCATGGCGCTGGCTGTCCTTGACAGCAGCGATATCCCCCATCCGCCCATCGAGGCCCTGTTCACAACAGACGAGGAGAGCGGCATGGGAGGCGCCATCGCCGCGGATCTCAGCCTTCTGAAAGGGAAAAAACTGATCAACATCGACTCGGAGGAGGAGGGCTACCTGACCGTGGGATGCGCCGGCGGCATCGACGCCCACACATATTTCAGCCTCCACAGCAGCCAGGCGGAAGGACGGCTTGTGCGGGTGCGCATCAGCGGCCTTGCCGGCGGCCACTCCGGATCGGAGATCCATCTGCAGAGAGGAAACGCGCTGAAGCTGATGGGGCAGCTTCTCCACTGCGCGAATCAAGACCGCACCCTGCGTCTTGTCAGCCTGGATGGCGGCAGCAAGCGGAACGTGATCGCCATGGACTGCACGGCTGTGTTCTTTGTGAAGGACGACGACAGCTGCGCCTTCATCGGGGAGACGGCGGCCCGGCTGAAAGAGCAGTGGGACGCGCAGTTTATGGGGGATGAGCCGGGACTGTCCGTCACCGTGTCCGACGAGGGCCGGACATCGCTTCCGGCTGCGTCCCCGGAGACGACAGGCCGGATCACCGACTATCTCTTCCTCATGCCGAACGGCCCCCAGGCGTACAGCCGCAGGCTGGCCGGCCAGGTGGATACATCCCTGAATCCGGGCGTCGTATCCACGAAGGATGATGTGGTGGGCATTCACGCCCTGATCCGCAGCGCCTCTGACAGCAGCAAGACGGAAGTGGCGGAGCGCCTGCGCACGCTGGCAGCTCTGTGCGGCGCTTCCTTTGAGACGGACGGCGCGTACCCGGGCTGGATGTACAGGGAGGAGTCCCCGCTCAGAGAGGTGATGGTGGAGGCCTTCCGGGAGATGTACGGACATGATCCGGAGGTCATCACCATCCACGCGGGCCTGGAGTGCGGCCTCTTCCTCGGAAAACGGCCGGATCTGGACTGCGTGTCATTCGGACCGGACATCCCGGATGTGCACTCCGTCCGGGAGCGTCTCAGCATTGCCTCCGTGGAGCGCTGCTACGACTATCTGAAGGCGGTTCTGGCAAAATGCAGATAGGCAGGTGCTAAACCCTGCAAATGCAGACATATAGTAATACAAAAAGGAGTCTGCCCCTTGCGACATGGAACGGGAAGAAGGCTGCTCCTTCTTGTATTACTATTTTCTTTTTTCTGCGCCCTGGGAGCCGGTCAGATACTGGAGCAGGCGCGCACGAACACGCTGGCCGGCCGCGGGATCGCGTCCGCTGCGTACAGGCGGGATTTCTATTCGCAGGAGATGTGGGAGGAGGAGAGGCGCCTGTCCCGAGAGTGCCGGTCCTTTTTAAAAAAGGTGCGCAGGGACAGCGTCTGCTTCCCTGTCCCTGCCTCCAGCGAGGATCCGTCTCTTACAGTCTCCTATGAAGATTCCTGGATGTACGAGCGCAGCTATAAGGGGACCAGCGGGCACGAGGGGACGGATATCATGGCTGACACAGGAGAACGGGGGCTCTACCCGGTCCTCAGCATCTCCGACGGGACCGTGACCAACCTCGGGTGGCTGGAGCTGGGCGGCTGGCGGGTCGGGATCACCTCCCCGTCGGGCGTCTACTATTACTATGCCCATCTTGACTCCTACGCGGATATCCGGGAGGGGGATGCGGTGAAGGCCGGGCAGCTTCTCGGGTTCATGGGGGATTCCGGGTACGGGCCGGAGGGCACGGAAGGGAAATTTCCCGTGCACCTGCACCTTGGGGTCTACTCCTGGGATACAGGGGAGGAGATCAGCGTCAACCCGTACCGGCTCCTCCGAAAGCTGGAGGAGAGCCGGCTGAAATACGCGTATTCTTAACTGGTGTAATCCGTCCATCTGTGCTATACTTTATCAGATGATGTTTTGCTTACGGAGGAGAAGAATGAGGTTTCCAGCTGCGTTTGAAGAGAAGATGCAGCGCCTGCTGGGCGAGGAATATCCCGCCTATCTGGCCTGCTATGACGAGCCAAGGTACTTTGGCCTGCGCGTCAATACGAAAAAGATTTCCGTGGAGGAGTTCCTGAAGATCTGCCCCTTTGAAGTCCGGCAGGTGCCCTGGATCCGCAACGGATTCTACTATGACGGCACGCAGGTGTCGCCTGCCCGCCATCCTTACTATTTCGCCGGCCTTTACTATCTGCAGGAGCCGAGCGCCATGACGCCGGCGGACCGGCTCCCCGTGGAGCCGGGGGACCGGGTGCTGGACCTTTGCGCGGCCCCGGGAGGCAAGGCGACAGAGCTGGGAGCAAAGCTGAAGGGAGAGGGCCTTCTTGTGGCCAACGACATCAGCAGCTCCCGGGCAAAAGGGCTCCTGAAGAACCTGGAGCTCTTCGGCATCGGCAACGTGCTTGTCTCCAGCGAGGAGCCGGGCAGGCTGTGCCAGTATTTTCCGGGCTACTTTGATAAGATCCTCATCGACGCCCCCTGCTCCGGGGAGGGCATGTTCCGCAAAGACAGGAAGATGGTGAAGGCGTGGGAAGAGCACGGGCCCGCCTATTTTTCAAAGATCCAGAAACATATCATCCTGCAGGCGGCCGACATGCTCCGGGAGGGAGGCATGATGCTCTACTCCACCTGCACCTTTGACCCTTCCGAGAACGAGGAGGTCATCGCCCACCTGCTCAGGGAGCGCCCCGGTTTTTGCATCTGTTCTATTGAACCTTACGACGGTTTCGCGCCGGGACGTCCGGATCTGGTGCCGGGCGCGGATCCGTCCCTTGCGGATACCGTGCGCATCTTCCCCCACAGGATGCACGGGGAGGGCCACTTCCTGGCCCTGCTTAAGAAAGGGGAGGGGCAGGATGCCCGCGGGAAAAAAGAGAGGGCGGACGCGCAGCAGGGAAGGAAAAGGAAGGAAGCTGCGCCGGAGCTGGAGGAGTTTTCACAGAAATTTAAGATAGATTTAAGCTGCTGCACGCTGGATATTCACGGCGAAAGGGTTTATGATATGCCGGTAGGGCTTCCGGACATGCGGGGCATGCGGTTCCTGCGCACAGGTCTTCTCCTGGGCGAGAACAGGAAGAACCGGTTCGAGCCGAGCCAGGCGCTCGCCATGGCGCTTCCGGCCGGCGGACTGGAGGACGTGATCAGCCTTCCCGCCGATGACGGCCGGGTGATCCGCTACCTGAAGGGGGAGACGCTGGATGTGGAGGATGTCGTCTCTCCGAAGAAGAAAGGATGGCAGCTCTTCTGCGTGGACGGATTTCCCCTCGGGTGGGGGAAGCTCTCCGGCGGGACCTTAAAGAATAAATACCTTCCGGGATGGAGATGGCAGTCCGTATGATGCGATTGGACAAGTACCTGGCTGATATGGGAAAAGGAACACGCCAGGAAGTAAAAAAATATATCCGGAAAGGACTTGTCACAGTGGACGGCGTGGCAGTGTGCTCTCCGGAGTACAAAGTGGAGCCGGGGATGGAGATCCTCCTGGACGGGGCGCCCGTCGCCTACGCCGCGCAGGAGTACTACATGCTGTACAAGCCGGCAGGCGTGGTCTCTGCCACGGAGGACAAAAGGGAGACGACTGTGCTGGATCTGATCCGGGACAAAAAGAGAAAGGACCTCTTCCCTGTGGGCAGGCTTGACAAAGACACGGAGGGGCTTCTTCTCATCACCAACGACGGGGAGCTGGCGCACCGGCTCCTGTCCCCGAAGCGGCATGTGGACAAGGTCTACTATGCCCGGGTGGACGGGCTTGTGACAGAGGCGACAAAGCAGGCGTTCCTGGAGGGCGTCAATATCGGAAGCCGGGAGGAGCCCCTTCGCACCATGCCGGCCAGGCTGGAGATCTTAAGGACCGGCCAGGAAGGGGGACGCCCTGTATCGCACGTGCGCCTTACGATCCGGGAAGGAAAGTTTCACCAGGTCAAGCGGATGTTCCGGTCGCAGGGCATGGAGGTCCTCTACCTGAAGCGGGAGGTCATGGGACCTCTCGCGCTGGACGAGAGCCTTCAGCCGGGGGCGTACCGCCCCCTGACAGAGGAAGAGATCAAGAGGTTGAAAGAACAATGAGTCATGGATTTTTGCCTGTCTCGAGGCGGGAGATGGAACTAAGAGGCTGGGATCGGCCGGATTTTGTCTATGTGTCCGGCGATGCGTACGTGGATCATCCCTCCTTCGGGCATGCCATCATCACAAGGATGCTGGAGTCCCTCGGATATAAGGTGTGCGTGCTGGCCCAGCCGGATTACAGGAAGAAGGAGAGCATCATGGAGTTCGGGGAACCCCGTCTTGCGTTCCTTGTGTCGTCCGGAAACATGGATTCCATGGTCAATCACTATACAGTCGCCAGGAAGAGGCGGCGGACGGACGCCTACTCCCCCGGCGGCGCCATGGGCCGCAGACCGGATTATGCGGTGGTGGTGTACTGCAACCTGATCCGCCAGGTCTACCGGCATACGCCGGTCATCATCGGGGGCATCGAGGCAAGCCTTCGCAGGCTGGCCCATTACGACTATTGGTCCGACAGCCTGAAGCGGTCGATCCTTATGGACTCGGGCGCAGACCTTATATCCTACGGGATGGGAGAGCGCTCCATTGCGGCCATCGCCGAGGCGCTGGACGCGGGGATCGCAGTCCGGGACCTCACCTACATTGACGGGACCGTCTGCAAAGTGCGGGACCTTTCCAGCGTGTACGATCCGGTCATCCTCCCGTCCTACGACGAGCTCAGGCAGGACAGGCTGAACTACGCACGCAGTTTCTACACCCAGTACTGCAACACGGATCCCTTCGCGGGGCGCAGGCTCGTGGAGCCCTATTCGGACCACTGCTTTATCGTGCAGAACCCGCCGTCCAGGCCCTTAAGCCAGACGGAGATGGATGATGTGTACAGCTATCCGTATATGCGGACCTACCATCCCTCCTACGAGGCGGCCGGCGGTGTTCCGGCCATACAGGAAGTGAAGTTCTCCCTCGTGAGCAACCGGGGATGCTTCGGGGGCTGCAGCTTCTGCGCCCTCACCTTCCACCAGGGGCGGATCCTCCAGACGAGAAGCCACGCCTCCCTGCTCCGGGAGGCGCAGGGGATGATTAAGGAGCCGGACTTCAAGGGATACATCCACGATGTGGGGGGCCCCACGGCCAATTTCCGGCAGCCATCCTGCCGCAAACAGCTTGAAAAGGGCGTGTGCAGGAACAGGCAGTGCCTGTTCCCGGAGCCATGCAAAAACCTGGAAGTCAGTCATAAAGACTACATAAAATTATTACGAAAACTGAGAGACATCCCCGGGGTGAAAAAGGTGTTCATCCGGTCCGGGATCCGCTTTGACTACGTGATGGCAGACCGGGATGACACCTTCCTTAAGGAGCTGTGCCAGTACCATGTGAGCGGCCAGCTCAAGGTGGCGCCAGAGCATATCTGCGACGCCGTCCTCACCCGCATGGGAAAGCCCCGGAACCGCGTCTACCAGGCCTTTGCGGACAAGTATGCGGCGGTCAACCGCCAGATCGGCAAAAAGCAGTATCTCGTTCCCTATCTGATGTCCTCCCATCCGGGTTCCACCTTGAAGGAGGCGGTGGCGCTGGCGGAGTATCTGCGGGATCAGGGAGTCAGTCCGGAACAGGTGCAGGATTTCTATCCAACGCCCTCCACCCTGTCCACCTGCATGTACTATACCGGCGTGGACCCGCGCGACATGAAGCCGGTGTACGTGCCGAAAAACCCGCACGAAAAAGCGATGCAGCGGGCCCTCATCCAGTACCGGGATCCGAAGAACCGAGACCTTGTCCTGGAAGCGCTGAAAAAGGCGGGGCGCATGGATCTGGTCGGGTTTGACAGGCATTGCCTGATCCGGCCCCGGAAGCTGAAAGGGGAGGAGTCCCCGGCCCGGACCAGAACGGGGAAAAAGAAGACGATCCGCAACGTACACCGCAAAAAGTAACCGATGATACAGAGTATAAATAACGATAAAGAAGGGATTTCCATGAAGACAGCGATCGTGACAGGGGCTTCCTCCGGACTTGGGAGGGAGTTCGCAAGACAGATACCGAAGTTCTACCGCGGGCTGGATGAGATCTGGCTCATAGCCCGGCGCAGCGACCGGCTGGAGGAGCTGCGGGAAGAGCTGACAAGGCAGAGCGGCATCTACTGCCGCATCTACGACAGCGACCTTCTGCGGGACTATGTGTACTACCATCTCCAGCGGGATCTGGATGCATTAAAGCCGGATATCCGCATGCTCGTCAATGCAGCCGGGGCAGGCTGCACGGAACCGTTCGCGGGGACGGACCCGGAGCGGCTGACCGGTGTGATCGGCCTCAACTGCGCCGCGCTCACACGGATGACAGGTCTGTGCCTGCGCTACATGAACAGGGGGAGCCGGATCGTCAATGTGGCCTCGGCGGCCGCCTTCGCGCCTCAGCCAGGGGCGGCGGTCTACGGCGCCACCAAAGCCTATGTGCTGAGCCTGAGCCGCGCGCTGGCCAGGGAACTTGAAAAGCGGTGCATATTCGTGACTGCCGTGTGCCCCGGGCCGGTGGAGACTGAATTTTTCCGGACAGCCGGGGAACCGGCTGGGGCGGCCCGCCGGAAACTGATGGCCTGCCCGCAGCATGTGGTGCGCCAGGCCCTGAAGGATGTGCGTAAAAGACGTGCCGTCTCCGTGTACGGCTGTGCGATGAAAGGCGCGAAAACAGTCTCGAAGCTTGCCCCGGACCGGCTGACCGACTGGATCATGAACAGAATAAATACAAGGAGTCATACATAAGATGAAGATTGAAAAAGGGACGCCTGGCTATCTGCATGCCAGGAAAATACGGATTCTGCTGCTCACCCTGCTGGAGTTTGCCATCGTCATCGCCCTCCTCGTCCTGGGCTGGATGCAGACCGGCACGAGGCTGAACCTGCTGACAGTGGTGGCGGTCGTGGGCTGCCTGCCGGCCTGCAAGGCGCTGGTGGGGCTTATCACGATCCTGCCTTACCGGACGGCTGATCCCGGGAAGGCGGCTGAGATCTGCGAGAAGGCGCCGCTTCTCACAACAGCCTTTGACCTGGTCATCACAAGCAGGGAGAAGATCATGCCTGTGGAGGCGTTCGTCATCTCCGGGAACACAGTGTGCGGCTATGCGCCCAATAAGAAAACGGATCCCGAGGAGGCCGCAAAACATATCCGGACGATCCTGGAGGAGAACCGCCTCACCAAGATCACAGTCAAGCTGTTTCCCTCCTACAAAGCCTTCCTTCTGCGCGCAGAAGCCATGAACAATATCGCGCAGGTGGACGGCGCGGATCAGAAGAAGCGGGAGAGAAGGATCCGGCAGATCCTGCTTGGCATTTCCATGTAGCCGGGGCAGACAGGAGAGGACGCGATGAGAGAGGTGCATATCGGGGGAAACGAGGCCGGACAGCGCCTGGACAAGTTTCTCGCAAAATATATGAGAAAAGCTCCCAAAAGCTTTTTCTACAAAATGCTTCGGAAAAAGAATATCGTGCTGAACGGGAAAAAAGCGGCCGGCAGCGAGAAGCTCAAAGAGGGGGATGTGGTCAGGCTGTTCCTCTCCCAGGAGACCATCGACCGGTTTTCAGAAGACGCGCCGGATACGCAGGCTGCGGGGGAGAAGGAGGCATCCTTCCGGATCACGGAACAGGAGATCCTCTATGAGGACAGCCACGTGCTGCTCCTCAACAAACCGGCGGGGATCCTCTCCCAGCGGGCGGACGACCGGGAGCTGTCCATGACGGAGTACGTCATCCGCTACCTGCTGGACAGCGGGCAGCTTGGGCAGGATGATCTGCGGACCCTGCGCCCCTCCGTCTGCAACCGGCTGGACCGGAACACGAGCGGGCTGATCGCCGCCGGAAAGAGCCTGGCGGGGCTGCAGGAGCTGAGCCGCCTCTTTCGGGACCGGACGCTGAAGAAGTACTACCTGTGTCTTGTCTCCGGCAGGGTGGAGGGGCCCGGGCATATCCGGGGCTGGCTTGCCAAGGATGAGAAGACAAACCGGGTGACCGTGCGGCCGGACAGAGAGGGCGGCGCGGACCGCTTCATCGAGACCCAGTACCGCCCGGTCGCAGTATACAGACACACGACGCTTCTGGAAGTCTACCTGATCACCGGGCGGACGCACCAGATCCGCGCCCATCTGGCTGCACAGGGCCATCCCATCGTGGGGGACGGCAAGTACGGCGATGCGCAGGTAAATGCAAGATACAGGCGCAGGTACGGGCTTGAAAGCCAGCTCCTCCACGCCTGCAGGGTGGAGTTCCCCGCGCTGGAGGCCCCCCTGGCGGCCCTGTCCGGCAGAACCGTGGAGGCCCCCCTCCCGGCCCTGTTCCGGACAATACTGAAAGGAGAGGAGTAGGGCAATGGCGACATGGAATACAAGAGGGCTGCGGGGCTCAGCCCTGGAGGATGTCATCAACCGGACAAACGAGCGGTATAAAGAAAAAAATATCGCCCTGATCCAGAAGATCCCCACGCCCATCACGCCGGTCCGGATGGACAAGGAGAACCGGCAGATCACCCTGGCCTACTTTGACCAGCAGAGCACGGTGGACTACATCGGCGTCGTGCAGGGGATCCCGGTCTGCTTTGACGCCAAGGAGTGCGCCTCGTCCACCTTCCCCGTACAGAACATCCACGAGCATCAGGCGGTGTTCATGGAGCAGTTTGAGCGGCAGGGAGGGGTCGCCTTCCTCCTCATCTATTTCAGCGGGTCGAACCTGGCCTACTACATGCGGTTTGAAGAGCTTCTCACGTTCTGGAACCGGGCGAAAGAGGGGGGCAGGAAGAGCTTCCGCATGGAGGAGCTTGACCCACGGTTTTTCATGGATATGAAAACGAATCTCTATCTCCCCTACCTGGACCGGATGAACCTGGATCTGTCCATGCGGGAGGAACTTGACAATCCGTAAAAATGTCCGTATAATTGCAAGAGAGTTTTAACGTGTTAGCACGGTAAAGTGCAAGGAGGATTTTCATGAAACAGTTACTGCATACACCGGAGGGAGTCCGGGATATCTGCAATGTGGAGTGCGGGAAGAAACTTTCCCTGGAAGGGCGCCTTCACAAGGTGATCCAGCTCTACGGATATCACGACATCCAGACGCCTACCTTTGAATATTTTGATGTCTTCCGCAAAGAGATCGGCACGATCCCGTCGAGGGAACTCTACAAGTTTTTTGACAAAGAGGGGAATACGCTCGTGCTGCGGCCGGATATCACCCCCTCCATCGCCAGGGCGGCGGCCACGCTGTTCGGGGATGAAGTGCTGCCGATCCGTCTGTGCTACACAGGCAATACCTTTGTGAATCATTCCAGCTACCAGGGCAGGCTGCGGGAGAACACCCAGATGGGCGCGGAGCTGATCGGCGCCGACACCGTGGAGGCCGATGCGGAGATGCTCGCCATGGTGGTGGACTGCCTGACAACAGTGGGGCTGCGCGATTTCCAGGTCAGCGTGGGCAATGTGGATTTCTTCCAGAGCCTCATCGAGGACGCGGCCCTGGATCAGGAAGCGCAGATGCGCGTGCGGGAGCTCATCGGGAACCGGAACTATTTCGGGGTGGAGGAGTACCTGGACAGCATCCAGGTCAGAAGGAGCGCCCGGGAGGCCCTCGCCGGACTCGGCGACCTCTTCGGCGGCCCGGAAGTCCTTGTAAAGGCCCGCAATATGGCTCCCAACTCCAAGGCCATCATGGCCGTGCGGCGGCTGGAGCAGATCTACGACATCCTGAAGCTTTACGGGGCGGAGCAGTACGTGAGCTTTGATCTGAGCATGTGCGGCACGTACGGGTACTACACAGGCATCATCTTCCGCGGCTACACCTTCGGCACAGGGGATGCCATTGTAAAAGGAGGCCGCTATGACCATCTCCTGGAGAAATTCGGAAAGGCGTCCCCGTCCATCGGCTTCGCCCTCGTGATCGACGAGCTGATGAACGCCCTGACCCGCCAGCACGTGCGGATCTCCTACGCCAGAAAGAACACGCTCATCCTCTACGACAAGGGGATGGAGCGGCCTGCCATCGAGCTTTCCAGGGAGTTCCGGGAGAAGTTCAAGAACACGGAGCTTCTGCAGAAGGATCCGGCCAGGACACTGGAGGAGTACAAGCGCTACGGAAAGGACTATTACGCCGGAAGCCTGATCTACATACAGGCAGACCGGGAGATCCTGATGGTCAATCTCGCCACAGGCGAAGAGAAAGTCATCGGGAAAAACGAACAGGAGCTTTAGACATGAGATACCTTACATTCGCCCTGGGAAAGGGCAGGCTTGCGAGACATACGCTGGAACTTTTTGAGAAGATCGGCATTACATGCGAGGAGATGAAGGATGAGACGTCCAGGAAGCTGATCTTTACGAACGAGGATCTGAAATTCCGGTTCTTCCTTGCAAAGGGACCGGACGTGCCCACGTACGTGGAGTACGGAGCGGCCGACATCGGCATCGTGGGCAGGGACACGATCCTGGAGGAGGGGCGCAAGGTCCACGAAGTCATGGATCTTGGCTACGGCGCCTGCCGGATGTGCGTCTGCGGCCCGAAGAAAGCGGCGCCGCTTCTGGAGCACCATGAGCTCATCCGCGTGGCGACCAAGTATCCGAACATCGCGAAAGACTATTTTTACAATACAAAACATCAGACGGTGGAGATCATCAAACTGAACGGATCCATCGAGCTGGCCCCCATCGTGGGGCTGGCGGAAGTGATCGTGGATATCGTGGAGACGGGATCCACCCTCAAAGAGAACGGCCTGACCGTCCTGGAGGAGGTCTGCCCCCTGTCGGCGCGGATGATCGTCAATCCGGTCAGCATGCGCATGGAGATCGACCGGATCCGGGATCTGATCACGCGCCTTCGGACCGTGATCTGACAGGCGTTATGAGAGAAAGAGAGGGTGACAAATGAGAATACTGAGACTGGACAGCGACACAAAACAAAATCTCCTGGAAGACCTGCTGAAACGGAGCCCGAACCAGTACGGACAGTACGAGGAGGGCGTGGCCCGCATCCTTGCGGACGTGAAGGAGAAAGGAGACGAGGCCCTTTTCTCCTACACTGAGAAGTTTGACCACGCAAAGATCAGCGCGGACACGATCCGGGTGACGCAGGAGGAGATCCGGGAGGCCTACAGCCTTGCCGGGGAGGAGCTTGTATCCGTGATCCGCAAGGCGCTCGTCAACATACGCGCGTACCATGAAAAACAGAGGCAGTACAGCTGGTTTGACAGCCGGCCGGACGGGACCCTGCTGGGGCAGAAAGTGACGCCCCTGCAGCGGGTGGGCGTCTATGTGCCCGGCGGGAAAGCGGCGTACCCCTCCTCCGTGCTCATGAACGTCCTGCCAGCCAAAGTGGCCGGGGTGGAGGAGATCGTGATGGTGACTCCGCCCGGAAAGGACGGGAAGGTAAACCCCAATACCCTTGTGGCGGCCTGCGAGGCCGGCGCCGACGTGATCTACAAGGTCGGCGGCGCCCAGGCGGTGGGTGCGCTTGCCTACGGGACGCAGAGCATCCCCAAAGTGGACAAGATCGTGGGGCCCGGCAACATCTACGTGGCGCTGGCCAAGAAGGCGGTGTACGGGCATGTCAGCATTGACGCCATTGCCGGCCCGAGCGAGATCCTCGTGATCGCCGACAAGACGGCCAACCCGCGGTATGTGGCGGCGGATCTTCTCTCCCAGGCAGAGCACGACGAGCTGGCAAGCGCGATCCTCGTCACGACGAGCATGGAGCTGGCCAGGCAGGTGTCAGAGGAAGTGGACGGCTTCCTTGCAGAGCTCTCCAGGAGTGAGATCATCCGCAAATCACTGGACAACTACGGCTATATCCTGGTGGCGGAGACGATGGACGATGCCATTGCCATTGCCAACGAGATCGCTTCCGAGCACCTGGAGATCCAGACGGCGGACCCCTGGAACGTGATGACAAAGATCCGCAACGCGGGGGCCATCTTTGTGGGGGCCTACGCCAGCGAGCCCCTGGGGGACTATTTCGCAGGGCCGAACCATGTGCTCCCCACTAACGGGACGGCGAGATTTTTCTCCCCCCTCTCCGTGGACGACTTTATCAAGAAATCCAGCATCATCGGGTATTCCAGGGAGGCACTTGCAGACATACACAAAGACATTGAGGCGTTTGCACAGGCGGAGCACCTGACCGCCCACGCCAATTCCATCAAAGTCCGGTTTGAAGAAGAGGAGCAGTAGATATGGAGAGAACAGCGACTGTAAAAAGGACGACGAAAGAGACCGACATCGAGGTCACCATCTGCCTGGACGGCACGGGAAAGACGGATATACACACCGGCATCGGTTTTTTTGACCACATGCTGGACGGTTTTGCCCGCCACGGGCTTTTTGACCTGTCCGTGAAGGCGGCGGGCGATCTTGACGTGGACTGCCACCATACGGTGGAGGACACGGGGATCGTGCTTGGGACAGCCATCGCGCAGGCACTGGGGAAAAAAGAGGGGATCCGGCGCTACGGCCACTTCCTGCTCCCCATGGATGAGACGCTTGTCCTGTGCGCCATCGACCTGTCGGGGCGCCCGTACCTCAACTTTGACGCCTCCTTTGCGGCGGAGCGGACCGGCGGCCTGGACACGGAGATGATCCGGGAGTTCTTCTACGCGGTGTCCTACAGCGCCATGATGAACCTCCATCTGAAGGTCCTGGACGGATCCAACAGCCACCACATGGCGGAAGCCCTCTTTAAAGGGTTTGGCCGCGCACTTGACATGGCGACCGCCCCGGAGCCCCGCATCCGGGATGCGTGGACGACAAAAGGCACACTTTAACGAAAGGAGAGTGGGAGCAGATGAGCTACAAAAGACTGATCCCCTGCATTTTTATAGATTCCGGCAAGGCGGTGCGCTGGTTTGACGACCATACGGTGCTCAGCGAAGACGTGGTCTCCCTTGCCAGATATTACAGCGGCCACGGGGCGGACGAACTGCTTGTGTTCGACCTGTCCGAGTCCGATGAGGACCATGACGAGGCCATCGACCTGATGAAGAAGATCAACCGCGTCATCCACATCCCCATGGTGGCCGGGGGCAATATCCGGCGGCAGGAGGATGTAAAGAAGATCCTCTATGCGGGCGCCAAGCGGGCCATGCTGAATTTCTCAAAATCTGACAGCCAGAAACTCATCGAAGACGTGTCAAAGCGCTTCGGCAAGGAGAAGATCGCCGTGTCCCTGAACGACTTTGACGCCCTGTTTAAGCACCAGCACCTGATCAACGAGTACGCGAGCGAGCTTGTCTTCATGCACAGGCTGGATCTCAACTCCGTGATCAACGTGACCGACATCCCCTGCGTGGTGGTGACAGACACCATGGAGGAAACCGAGCTTTTCAAGATCCTGAAGTGCCCGGGCGTGCGGGGGCTGTCCGGGAAATACGTCAGCCAGACGGACATGGACTTCAACGCCTTCAAGGAAAAATGCGAGGAAGAGCAGATCCGCATGACTTCCTTTGAGAGCATGATGGATTTCTCGGAGTTCAAAACAGACAGCCAGGGGCTTATACCGGTCATCGTCCAGCACTACAAGACCCAGGAGGTACTGATGCTGGCCTACATGAATGAGGAGTCCTTTGACCAGACGATCAAGACCGGGAAGATGACCTACTACAGCAGGAGCCGCCAGTGCCTGTGGGTAAAGGGGGAGACGAGCGGACACTACCAGTACGTCCACTCCCTGACCATCGACTGCGACCGGGATACCCTGCTGGCCAAGGTGGACCAGGTGGGCGCTGCCTGCCACACGGGCAACCCGACCTGCTTTTTCCAGCCTCTTGTCGGTTCGGATTACGACGAGACGAATCCGCTCCAGGTGTTTGAGAGCGTCTACAACACGATCGTGGACAGGCGGGAGCACCCGAAGGAGGGGTCCTACACGAACTACCTCTTTGACAAGGGGATTGACAAGATCCTGAAAAAGGTCGGGGAGGAGGCCACGGAGATCATCATTGCGGCCAAGAACCCGAATCCGGAGGAAGTCAAATACGAGATGGCGGATTTTCTGTACCACGCCATGGTGCTCATGGTCGAGCGGGGCGTGGACTGGGAAGACATTGTGAAGGAGCTGGCGGATCGATAGATCCGCCGGTTTTATATTATAGATAAAATTTACAGAGTATGCTCTTTTTTATTGACTAAAATACCCCTGTTTGGTAAAATAAGATATCATGCAAGTCTATTTTTTTGACGGAATAGGACAATTTGACCAAAGGAGGTGCATTTGTCATGGAAAAAATAGAACTTACTGCATCTATGAGCGGAAAAGAGAAGGAGGAAGCGGTCCGGCGGGCTCTCGTGGCGGGCTTTTATCACGAGGCGGCCCGCTTCCCTGTTTATTCGGCTAAAGAGCAGCCTTTCGTGTCCGCGCAGGCGCCGCAGGAGGCGGGAGGGCAGGAGCCCCCGGCTGACTGGAAGGCGGCCAGCGACTATCCGAGGGAGCTGCCGGAGACAGACCTGCGCGCGGTGAAAGGGCTGGAGAAGCTCTTTGCAAAAGGCAGGCTTCTGCCTGACAGGAACGAGGACGGGCTCCCGGACGCGCTTGCGTTCCGGATCCTGCTTCAGGCGGACTGCTCCGTCCATGCGACGGCGGCCGCCTGCAACCTGGCCTTCCGGTTCGGCATGGAGACGACGGCCTTTGCAGGCAGCCTGGTGACATGCCTGGCGCCGGGGGAGGCGGTCCCGGCGGACTGCCATACCGTCCTTGTGACAGAGGATGAGAAGACGGGCGTCTTCTACGAGGAGAAAGATGGGTTCATCCACGTGACAGTGAGCGGCAGAGGAGAAGAGCTGGAGAGCTTTACGGCGGATCTGTGCAGCCATTTCCCGCTGCAGCCGGAGGGACGGACCTGGAGCGACGTGCTGACGGAGATCGCCGACGGCCTGTCCGGCAGGAACGCGGACGGCGAGCTGGCAGCCGCCGTGGAGGCAGCCGCAGACGGCGCGGGGGTGGACGCCTACGTGTCCCCTGTGCTCGCCGCCAGGAAGGACGAGCTGAAGAGCCATTTCCCTGCTGTGTCTTTCTGTAACCGGAAGGCAAAGAGGCAGGTGTATGAGAAGACATACGATATCCCATGGGAGAAGGACGTCTTTCTGGATGTGCTGAAGGAGAAGGCGCTTCCCCTGATGGGACCCGCAGATGAGATCCGCATCGAGGGCGCTCTAAGCGAGGACCGCAAAGTCCGCAGCGGCCTGGAGGAGGAGATCAAAGAGATCCTGGCCGGCCGGGGCATCTCCCTGGCAGGCTGCCATGTATACTGCGCCTACAAGCAGGGCTACTCCTGGATCGAGGAGACGGTGATCCCGGCTCTGAAGGAGAAGAAAGCCGCGAAGGTGGAAGTGGCGTTCCGGCCCTTCCTCCCCGAGGGGGAGACGAAGTGGAAGGACGAGGACGGGGCAAGGCCGTCCTACCACAACATCGGCGCCGGCGATCCGGACGCCTGGTACGATCTGCCGATCCGGTTCCTGCAGGAACTGTACCCGGCAGAGGATACGCTCCGCAGGGAACTGGGCATGGAGGCGGGAGACGTCACCTTCACGACCTGCGAGGGGGAGGGCAGCGAGACCTATGTGTGCCGCGGCCTGGATGCGGACGGCAATGAGATCTGCACAGACACCTACAGGGCAGCATGGGGCGAGCGTCCCTACCTGGATGAGTTCCCGGAGATGGGAAAGGTACACCCGGCCACCGGCTACCTGCGGGTGTGGAAGAACGGCGAGCTGGTGCTGGACGAGCGGATCCGGACTGACATGGAAGAAGTGTGGGATCTTTTCCAGGCGGATGTGATCCCGGACTGCAGGGACTATATAGAGAAAAAGTATCCGGACGGCATTACGGCTGACATGCAGCCCTTCTTTGCTGAGCTCCGTCTGGAAGTAAACGCCAGCGAGCCCGACGAGAAGCTCCTGTCGAGAGAGGACATGATCTCCTCCCTTGACGGCCTTCACGAGGACATGTACTTTGTGGGAACAGACTATTTCAAGAACTACGGCCTGCAGAAGTCAGATGAACTGTACGACGCGCCGGGTCTGATCCTGCCCGTACTGAAGAAGACCGAAGGGAAGCCGTACTTCAAGGTGACCTTATCAGAGCCCTACGGCAACGCCTCCTACCTGACATGTGAAGGGGAGACGCGGCCGGTGGCGGAAAAGCAGAGCACGGCCTATATGACCGGCATCGCCTGCGAAGGCGGAAGGACATGCGTGACGGTGAAGACGGACGCTTCCCTGGCCCGGACAAAGGTCCTGGCCTCCCTCATGGAGGAGGGGCTGACCTGGTGCGGGAACCGCATAAGCGGCGCGGATGTGATCCGGTTTGAGACGCCGGAGGGAAGCTGCGAGGCGAAGATCCGCCCCTACGAGGCGCCTGCGAAGGACCGCAGCATCACGGACATTGACCTGATGGAGCATCAGCTCATCGGCTATGACGACTTCATGCGGATCGCCGGGGAGCTGCGCCATGTGCCTGGCATTGACGTGTACCGCACGGCTGTGTCCTACGAGGGGCGCGAAGTGCTGGCTGTGGAGATCCTGCCGAAGGACGAGGGGTATGTGTCCCGCGTCAAGAGGATCACGAACCATCCGAGCGAATATATCAACGCGCGGCATCATGCCAACGAGGTCTCTTCCACGAATGCGGCCCTCATCCTTCTGAAGAAGATCCTGACGGAGGAGACATACCGGGATCTGCCGGACAAGCTGAACCTGATCCTTATCCCCATGGAAAATGTGGACGGCGCGGCGCTGCACTATGAGCTGCAGAAGGACAACCCGTACTGGAAGTTCCACGTGGCAAGGTTCAACGCCATCGGGAAGGAGTTCTACAGGGACTACTTTACACCGGGCACGATCCACACGGAGGCGGAGGCGTTCCTGAAAGTGTGGATGCGCCTGCTCCCCGATATCGTGGTGGACAACCACGGCGTGCCCTCCCACGAGTGGGAGCAGCAGTTCTCAGGCTATACGTCCCCGTCCTACAAGGGCTTCTGGCTGCCCAGATCCCTCCTGTACGGGTATTACTGGTATATCAGGGATCCGGAGTACAGCGGCAACGTCGCTGTCAACAAGAAGATGGAGGATGTGATCGCAGACGCCATCGGGGAGGAGCCGGAGATGACGGCGCTCAACAAAGAGTGGACCGCACAGTTCGAGATGTTCGCCCACAAGTGGCTGCCGCGGATGTTCCCGGCGGACTACTACAAGGGCATGATCGACTACTGGATCCCCTTTGACTACCAGGCGGACCACGGCTACACATCCATCCGCTATCCGTGGATCACCACCGTCGCCTACACAAGCGAGGTGGCGGACGAAACAGCCCAGGGAGAGTACCTCAACCTGTGCGCCCGGGCCCATGTAAAACACGACGAGGCGACGCTCGCCATGCTGATGGGAGCAGAGTTTGTCTACGAGGACAGCTTCAAAGCCCGGGGAGAAGAGCTTTTTGCCGCACATATCAGACGTCGGCCCATGATCGTCTGATGCGGATAAAAAGATATACCAAAATTTCATAAAATGAGAGAAGAGGAGGAAACGTTATGGAATTTGCGGAACTTATCAAACTGGTCGGAGTCGTGATCGTAATCCTTGGCTTTGCGCTGAAGCTCGACTCTATCCTGATCATTTTCCTGGCCCTTATTTCGACAGGGCTTGTGGGAGGTCTCGGAATCGACGGTCTCCTGGAGTCGATCGGCACAAACTTTACTGCCAACCGCTCCATGGCCATCTTTATCATGATCTTCCTTGTAACCGGCGTGCTTGAGAGGAACGGACTGCGAGAGGCGGCCGCTGCCCTGATGCACAAGGTAAAGAGCGCCACGGCCGGGCGTCTCGTGTGCGCGTACGGTATCCTGAGAGGCTTCTTCGCAGCCTTCAACGTAGGATTCGGCGGCGTGGCCGGCTTTGTACGGCCCGTGCTCATGCCTATGACAGAGGGTGCGATCGAGAACACAGGAAACAAGCCCAA
The DNA here is from genome assembly GCF_016901695.1 of Mordavella massiliensis. Taxonomy (GTDB): domain Bacteria; phylum Bacillota; class Clostridia; order Lachnospirales; family Lachnospiraceae; genus Claveliimonas; species Claveliimonas massiliensis_A. The sequence continues at coordinate 195,572 of NZ_JACJKS010000002.1, forward strand.
CGAGGAGCACATGGAGGAGATCAAGGGAATGGCCTCCGGTATGGAGAACATCACATGGTTCTTCTTCCAGGTACTGTTCGTCGGCGGAGCCGGCGGCGTGCTCGTACAGACAACGCTCCAGCCCCTTGGCTACGAAGTGGATCTTGTGTCCCTTGCGGCTGCTGAGATCCCGATCGCCATCATCGCCCTTGTGGTAGCCAGCATCGTCTTCGTCCAGAAGGATAAGAAACTGGTGAAGAAGTACTACGGCTCCCAGACGGCGAAAAAGGAAGAGAAGTAAGAGGGGAGGAAGCGTAAATGGATTTTAAGTTTATACAGATCAATGAAGTGCTCGGAGCAAACCTGCTCGAGGTAGTATGGATCGTCATCGGTCTGATCACGATCTTTGCCGGAATCAAGAACCTGCTTGACAAAGAGAACCCGTCCAGAATCGGAACCGCCGTGTTCTGGTGCTCCTTCGGTGTCGCCTGTGCGTTCGGTACATGGCTGCCCAGCAAGGTGACAGGTCTTCTCGTTATCATCATGTGCATCCCGCCGATCTTCAAGCGCGTGAAGGTCGGGACAGTCAATGCACCTACAAAGGAGTACTCAGCGGGACAGTTTAAGAAGATCGGCATGAAGATCTTCATCCCCGCCCTGACAGTGGCTGTCTGCTCCCTTCTGTTCGCACTCTTTACGAACATCAACTCCATGGTGGGCATCATGACAGGCGTGATCATCTCCGTGATCATCCTTATGGTGTACTCATCCGACAACAAGCCGAAGGTATTCCTGACTGACTCGGAGAGATTCCTCTCCATGATGGGACCCTTATGTATGCTGCCGCAGCTCCTCGGCTGTCTGGGCGGCGTCTTCACAGCGGCCGGCGTAGGCGACGTTGTGGCGGCTCTTGTTGAGAATGTCGTGCCGAAGGGCAATGTCAATGTGGGCATCATCATCTATGCGATCGGCATGGCGCTGTTCACCATGGTTATGGGTAATGCGTTCGCAGCTATCACAGTTATGACAGTTGGTATCGGCGCTCCCTTTGTGCTGGCTTACGGTGCAGATCCGGTGACGATCGGCATGCTGGCCCTGACATGCGGTTACTGCGGAACACTCTGCACGCCGATGGCAGCGAACTTCAACATCGTTCCCGTAGCTGTTCTGAACATGAAGGACCGCTGGGGCGTTATCAAGAATCAGGTGATCGTGGCTGTGATCATGCTCATCGTGCAGATCTGCTACATGATCATGTTCAAATAATGAGGACAGCCTGATCCAAGGAAAGGCGGAAGAAGCAATATGCAAAATATGGACCGCGGCGCAGGCATCATCATCCATGACTGGATGCGGATCAAACCCTGGGACAAGCTCCTTGTCGTGACAAACAGGGAGCATCTGCCGGAGTCCCGCGCCCTCCGGGCGCAGGCGTTCCGCACCGCCAGGTCAGTGAACACGCTGGTGGTGGAGAACCAGGGGCGCGATGTGGGGATATTTTTTGACGCCAATGAGGATATCTTTGACCCGTATACGGCGGTGATCGCCGCGACCGAGTACTCGCTCGTGACGACGAAGGCCGCCAAGCGGGCCATTGAGAAGGGAAAGAAATTTCTTTCCCTTCCTCTTTCTACAAATGACGGACGCTCCATGCTGGAATATGATTTCCTTCTGATGGACACAAAGAAGAGCCGTCTGATGGCGAATGTCATCATGAAATACATCCGGTATTCCGAGGAACTCCATGTGACGACCCCCGCAGGGACTGACCTGAAGATGGGAAAGAAGGGCAGGAAGCCCGGCTTCTTCAACGGGGTGGTCAAAGACGGGAAGGGGTATTCCTCCGCAAGCATCGAAGTCTATGTTCCCATTGAGGAGACAAAGACAGAGGGCGTCATGGTGCTGGACGGATCCCTGGGTTATATCGGGAAAGCCGAGGAGCCTACACGGATCCTCTTCCGGGACGGCCGCATCACCGAGATCGAAAAGACGCCCACCGGGCTGAGGCTGAAGGAGTACATGGAAGGCTACAAGGACAGCAGGATCTATATTGCGGGAGAATTTGGCATCGGACTGAATTCTTATTCGGACTGCGTGGGAAACTGTTATATAGAGGATGAGTCCGCGTACGGCACCTTCCACATCGGGCTGGGCAGAAACCTGGCTCTGGGAGGCGTGCAGAACGCAAAAGGCCATTTCGACCTTGTGTGCCTGAACCCGGATATCTACGCAGACAACCGGCAGATCATGCAGTATGGCAAGATCATCCTGCCGGAGCCGAATGTATATTAAAAAATGAAAGGAGAGCCGTAGCATGAAAGTATTGGTAACAGGATTTGACCCCTTTGGGGGCGAGAAGATCAATCCGGCTTTTGAGGCGGTGAAGCTGCTTCCGGACACCATTGCCGGCGCGCAGATCATCAAGCTGGAGATCCCGACCGTGTTCACAAGGAGCGCGGATGTGGTTGAGAAAGCCATAAAGGAGCACCAGCCGGATATCGTGATCGATGTCGGACAGGCGGGCGGACGTTCCTGCATGACAGTGGAAAAGGTAGCCATCAATCTGGCGGAGGCAAGGATCCCGGACAATGACGGGGAACAGCCTCTTGACGAGCCCCTCCGTGCGGACGGGGAGACGGCATACTTTGCCACGGTCCCTGTGAAAGCCATGGTGGAGAACATGCGCGAGCATGGGATCCCGGCGCACATTTCCTACACGGCAGGCACCTATGTGTGCAACGCAGTGATGTACAATGTGCTGTATCTGCTGGACAAGAAGTATCCCGGCGTACGCGGAGGCTTTATCCATGTGCCGTTCGAGAGCGGACAGGTCGTGGACAAGGCGAACGGCACGCCGTTCATGTCTCTCGAGATGATCGCCAAGGGCATCGAGTACAGCATTGAAGCGGCAGTCAAAAACGAGGCGGATGTGAAAGAAAACATGGGCGAGACCCACTAGGTCCGCCCCCACAGCGGATAAACAGAGCGGACCACAGATGACAAACCAGTGCATCTTTGGCCCGCTCTTGGCATACATACAGAAAGTCCCAGGCGCATAAGATATAGAACAAGTTTCAGGGAAGCCGGAAAGGACGGGACAGATGGATCGGACAGATGCGGAAAAAAGAAGGAGAAAGCTGCTCGCGCAGACGAGAAACCTGTACAGTGAAAGAGGGGCTGTCCCGGCCGTCCATCCGCGGTACAGAAGCGCTTACAACCGCCTGTACAAGGAGGAGGAACCGGCGCCGCAGGGAACCTTTTCCCTCCGGGTTGTCTTCTGCTGCCTTCTCTTTTTCGGGTTTGTCCTCATGGACCACTATGACCTGACTGTGGCCGACGTCAGCAGCAGCCGGATCACAGAGGCGGTGGCGGATGATATGGGCGTGGCGGAAGTCTGGCAGGAGATCCGGGACGCGGTCAGATAAAAAGCCCGGCACATAAATCCGGGCATGAAAAATGGAAGCAATGGGGCTCGAACCCATGACCTCTCGCGTGTGAGGCGAACGCTCATCCCAGCTGAGCTATGCTTCCATGCAATCTATTATAGCACTGTGACAGGAAAATGCAATGGCTAAAAGAAAAAACATGTGAAAAGTACAATAAAGGGGGATCCGAAATGAAAGTGCGATTTATCGAACCGGGAAACCGCCCGTACAGGCCGTCCCTGCTGAATTATGTCGTTTATGACCGGTATATCCGGACACCATCTGTGGGCATGAATACGCTGGCGACGATCGTGAAGAGAGAGGTGGACGACACTTTGATGTACAGCGAATCCATTTCCAGGATCCCGCTGAAGGATGTGCTGGATGCGGATGTGATCTTCATCGGGATCTTTACATTTGCGGCAGTGCGTGGATATAAGCTGGCCCGATATCTGAAGAAGCACAGCAGTGCGGTCATTGTTATGGGCGGACTCCATGCTTCCATGAATTATAAGGAAGCCGTGAAATACTGTGACTATGTCCTGCTGGGAGAAGGAGATGAGACGATCCTGACTTTCCTGCATGCACTGGAGCAGGGGAAGCCGATGGACTTCCCGGGCCTTGCATACTTAAGAGATGGGGAGGCGGTCTCTACCGGCTATCCGGAGCCGCCGCAGGATATCGGGACGATACCGGACCGGAACCTGATCTGGAGATATCAGAAAATGGCGGGGCATAATACGATCTGGCCGCAGGTCCATGCATCAAGAGGGTGTCCCCATAACTGCGACTACTGTGCGCTTGTCCGGCATTTCGGGCGCAAAGTGCGCACCCGTCCGCCCGAAAATGTGGTGGAGGACATCCGGCAGTCCATTGAGTTTTTTGACAGGAAACATTTCCGGCCGGTCAAGGATCTCTGGATCACAGATGATAATTTCTTTGCGGACCGGGAATGGGCGGTCTCTGTGCTCAATGCGATCATTGACAGCGGACTGGATTACCGGTTTAATGTTCAGGCCCGATATGAGGTTGGCTTTGATGATGAGATGCTTGATCTTCTGAAGAAGGCAGGATTCTTTGAACTGGATATGGGCATCGAATTCATCGATGATAAATCCTTTGAGACATATCACAAGAAGAGCACGAAAGATGAGATAGTCAGATCCATTAAAAATATCCGGGAACATGGGCTCAGCGTGCGCGGACTGTTCATCCTCGGTTCAGACGACCAGGAGAAAGGCGTGGGAGACCAGCTGGCGGACTTTGTGATCGAAAACCATATTCAGGGCGTGCTGATCCAGTCCATGTATTTCGTGCCTGGTACACCGGTCTATGAGACGCATAAAGACAGGCTGCTTCACAGGAACTGGGGGCTTTACAACGGAAATGTCGTTCATTATCCGAAGAATATGACGCCTTACGAACTGCAGCTAGAACACATCCGTGCCAGCAAAAGGATTTATTTTTTCAGGAGACTGATCCATGCGCTCATTTTTGAAGATTATGTACATAAATTCCTTTTCGCTGGAGAATTCCTCTGGCATATGAGCGTGCGGTCAGACCTGAAAAAGCAGCTGCCATATCTGAAGAAGGTATCCAGTTCCGCCTGTTGTTGGCAGAGAAAAAATTTAGGATAAAATAAAATCAACTTTATATTTTCCTAAAAAGGAGGTCGTGTTATGCCGTACATTGAGCGGACTTTGGAACGGAAGTTTTTGCGAATAAGCTGGATTTCTCTCTCCCGTGTCTTTTGGAGCGGCAGAAATCGGCATAAAAACTGCTTTATTTCCTGTAATCTTATCAGAGCCGCACGGATCACTGGTCCGTGCGGCTCCTGTCGTTTACTTTACCATGCATTCTTTTCTGTAAAATGCGATGCCGTATTTCAGGATATCCGAATATCCTTCCTGCCTCAGCGCTTCCTCGTATTTCTGCTCTTCAATCTGCCGGAGCGCCTCGTCACACTTGCTTTCCAGTTCCTGATAGGTATGCGCCACCTTGATCTCAAGGATGACAGCCTTTCCCCTGACACTCGGGTACTTCAGCAGGATGTCCGGGCGTCCATTTCCCGATTCCCGGTTTGACAGGACGATATAGTTCCCGATGTTTTTGAGCATTCCTGCGAGAAAGCCATGATAGTAACTCTCCTGATAATCATAGAAACTGATCGTTTCCATGAGGTTTTCAGAGAGGATCCCAGCCATCTTTTCCCGGTCACCGTTCAGGATGCTTTCATAGAGCAGAGAGAACTTCTTATCTTTTGTCTTTTCCTCGAACCAGCGCAGGACTGTGTTTTTATAAATATAGCGCACTTCGCTATTCGGAATCGCCATTTCCACCAGAATGTCCTCGCCGTCCTGCTGTTCACTGATCTTCTTCAGATAGCCGGTGAAGAACAGGAAGTTCCACAGATTGTCCTGTGTGGAGTCCATGTCGTCATAGGTGATGTCTTCATGGATCGGTTTGGTGATGGTCTTTCCCTCGATGAGAGCCTCGATTTCCTGTTTTACGGAGAGATCCGCGCGTTCCACAAGCGTGCGGACAATGCTGTTGGAGCTGGTGTTGGACCAGTAAGGGCGCGGGAATTCTTTCTTATCCTTATAGCAGGAATCCACGTAGTTGATCACGCTCCACGGATTATATACTTCTGTATCGCCGAAACAATAGCCGTCATACCATTTCTGTACGACGGACAGATTTTCTTCCAGATCATAAAATGCCAGCATCTTCCGCACTTCATCAGGCGTGAAGCCGAAATGTTCAGCGTAGGATTTATCCAGGATCGAGACAACATTCAGGTTGTTCAGACCGGTAAAGATGGATTCCTTGCTGATGCGCAGACATCCGGTTATTACGGCAAATTCCAGGGTGTCGTTTGTCTTCAGGACCGATTCAAAAAGGGAGCGGATCAGCGATACCATGCGATCATAAAAACCGCTGAAATACGCATTTTCCAGTGGTACGTCATATTCGTCGATCAGGATGACCGTCCTGCGCCCGTAAAATGTATACAGACATTCGGAAAGAAATTTCAATGAAGTAAGATACTCTTCATCGCCCGCATCACGGTTCATCAAAAGCTGATATTTTGTGCGGTCATCCTCGGAATTCAGACTTTGGATAATCTGAGGATGCTTTTTAAACTCTCTCGCAATCTCTTCCTTCAGGCAGTGGAATGCAGATTCATAGTCCGCCTGCTTCATGGATTTCAGTGACAGCGAGATCACAGGGTACTGTCCCTGTTCTTCTGTATATTTTGCACCGGCAGCCATGATTTTCTTTCCGGCAAACAGGTGTGACCGGTCATCATTAGATTTTTCAAAAAAGTAGCGCAGCATGCTCATATTCAGTGTTTTCCCAAACCGTCTCGGCCGGGTAAAGAGATTGACTTTTCCGCGCAGATCGATCAGATCCTTTATGAGCAGCGTCTTATCGACATAGTAATAGCCCTTTTCAATGATTTCTTCGTAATTTTCCACTCCGATCGGAAGCGGGGTCCATTCCATATAAAACGCCTCCCTTCTGTTCCTGTGTCCATCTTACTACATTTGCAGGGGAGCGGCAAGACGGGGATGGGAAAGAAGTTTACAAAAAGAAATAAGATCCGTAAAGCAAATCCCCACAATCTTATATTGATGTAGTATTAAAATAATGATATATTATAAATATAAAATAAAGCGGGAATATGCGATACAAAAAGAAAGGAGGGAATACATGAAAAGAGGATCATATATACTGCTATTTGCTATACTGATCGTCCTGCCAGGCGGCTGCAGTTCAGAGCAGGAGCTGAAAAAAGAATACGAAGCGTTGATAGAAGAGACAGAGGATGACCTTCTTCCTGTATTGGATCTGGAAAGCGGGGAGCGCAAAAAAGAGTATGATCCAGTGCTTCTCTCGGATGATACAGGTCCGTATACGAAGGAGATCTGGACGATCCATGGCGGACAGATCGATACGCCGGCAGGCATTTTATGCCGGGAGCAGGACGTCATTTTAGTAGATCGGGGGAAGGATTGTCTGATCCGGGCGGACTATGAGGGGAATTTCATCCAGAGTGTGGGAGGCACAGGAAATGGTCCGCTGGAATTCGTCAGTCCTACCGGGATCGCTTCTTTTAAGGACAAGATTTATGTGATTGATGCTGGCAACAACAGAGTTCAGGTCCTGACGAAAGATCTTCAGTTTGAAGAGGAACTGTCATTGGCAGATAACAGTGACGCGCCGACGGTTTATGAAAATATAGCCGTAGAATCCGAACGTACGATTTATCTTTGCGGCGATTCCCTGCTGGACCGGCACATTACCAAATGGGAAGACGGGGAAATGACCAGGATCGGAGAAAACTTTTACGGATCCATTTATGGCGATGAGGGAAGGATCTATGCATTGAACCGGGGAAATATCTGCGTGGATACGGAAGAGATCGCCATGACAGTTGTATCCGGAGATAATTACCTCTTTCAAATTGAAAATGACAAACTGACCGTGTCAGGCAGATTGCCGGACGGCCTGTCAGTGAATGCGTTCACCTGCTTTGATGATCAAGTGATCTGCTTTGCAAGCAGCCTGGCCAAACTGTATGCATTTCATACAGACGGCGAATGGGAGAAAACCCTGGCTGTATGTAAAGACCTGCATGAAAAGATCGACCTCAGAAATTATATTTCAGCCGCTGATCCGCAGCAGATCTTTCTGACAAACCCGCAGACAGGTGAAGTTTTTCGTATCAGGTGTCATACAGATGAATAAAAAAATTATTTTTTTTGCTTTTTATCTGTCCCTGCTTCTTCCCGGGTACTGCCTTTCCAATGCAAAATGTTTTTACCGGCAGTTACAGAATATCTATCCGGAAACCATTCGTGAGGGTGGGGAACTTGGTTTCCAGGGAGAAGCTCTTGGCAAACAGGAACAGAAACAGATGGAGCAGGTATGTGAAGGGGACATTGCTTACCAGTTCCGGATAGAGGAAATCCTCCCGGAAGTTTCCATGGAAGAAGACATCGCCGTGCTTGGCTATGGCGGCAGGATGCAGACTTTTGCAGGAAACAGCATGGTGTCAGGCCGGTTTCTGAACGGGCGGGAATTCGCAGGCGATGAGAAGAAATGCGTCGTTTCGGACAAGCTTGCCGCCATGGCAGACCTGCAGATCCGCGACAGGATCAGGATCCATCGAGAGGAGTTTGAGATCGTCGGGATCATGCATGGGTACGGGAAAAATAAAGTGGTGGTCCCTTATGACTGTTTTGCCGGTATTTACGGACATCACAGCATGCAGCAGTCTGTGATGGCGGAAAAGGACAGTGACCTTGGTCTGGTGAGAGAAGAGCTGGCGTCGCTTGGGACAGACGGCAGCCAGATCTCATATCAAAGTCTGGAAGAAAGCGGAAGAGAAGGGAAAGTATTTTTAAAAAATATGATCTTATCCCGCGCCGGAGTGGGGATGGCTGTATCCGCTTTCTCGCTGCTAAATATCTTTGTGGTTTTACTGGGCATGCTGGAGCAAAGAAAAGAAGAGTATGCAGTCAGACGGGCAGTGGGAGCAAAAAGAACGGATCTTCTGAAGGGATTTTTAAAAGAGAGCCTGTCTGACATGAGCCTGGCCATCCTGCTGTTTCTTGTGTCCTTCCGGGCCATTGTACGGATACTTGGATTGGATCAGGAAGTGATATTTGATCTCTCTGTGATCCTGGGAGTGACCGGGATCGCCTTCCTGTTCTGCCTGTGCCTGAGCGCCCTGCTTGTGAACCACTTTATGAGAAAGTCCATTTATGAACAGCTTCAAAAAGAGAGGGGATAGCCGTGCCGTATATTCTGTTTAAAGTGAAAAGAAAACTTGTGTATCACAGAAAAATATACAGTCTGCTGCTCCTTGAAATTACAGTGGCTGTCGCATGTATTGTTTTTGCTTTTCATTATTTCTTTTACGGAATGGAAGAATCAGAAAAAACGGCGGCAGCTTTCAGGGATAAAGAACTGGTCTTACAGATCTCACAGACAGATGTGCAGCGGCCTTTGTTCAGGCCGGATCCGGAAGATATAAGCCGGATCCGCCAGATGTCCGATGGAAAGATACACTGCACAACCGCCGCTTTTCTTGTGACCTTTTCCGGGGAAGACGCGCTGGAATATGCATATGTATTATCTGATCAGATAAGCCGCGGCAGCGCATACGTGGGCAGCCGGGCGCGGCAGTGGATCCGGGAAGAAAAGATTCCGGATGCTAAGGAGGCGGAAGGAGGGATCTGTATCAGGGGGGCATGGTATCAGACGGAGACGTCATTTCCAGATCATGTGCTTCCCCTGGGCTGCTTCGACCGGCCGCTTGAAATAGAAAACTGCATTGTCCTTTCTTCAGAGGAGCTGCCGGTCACCCGTGAAGAAGCAAATGTGCAATGTGTCATGACCATTGGCAGTCAGAAAGAAAACGGGCCTTTTGCGGAAAATCTGTTACAGTATCTCAATGAGAAATATGGAGAGGAATACAGTTTTTATTTCTCAAATCAGCAATATGAAAAAGAATACCTGGTAGAATACCTTTCGCTCATACCAGGATATCTTGGAAAAGTCGCCGTCATCCTTATTTTTATCATGGCTGTTGGATATGCGGGGATTCTGAAGCTGTTTTTCCTAAAGCGGAGGAGCGAACTGGCCATCTGTTCTGCCTGCGGAGCTCCACGCAGGAGCATCGTAAAAGAAGTGATCCTGGAGATCGCGGCGATCTGCCTTGGCGGATGTGTGATCGGAACGGGGGTCGGAACGATCCTTACGGAAACTGTCGAATTAGGACTTCCGGTCCGTCCGGATTTGCGGTCCTGTCTGATCGCGCTGGTGCTGGCATTGACCATGACTTTCCTGCAAAGCGTCCTGGTCCTTCTGCCGCTGAAACAGGGCGGCATCTATGCAGCGCTGAGAGAAACGGGTAAATAGAAGAGAGGGTAAGATGATCGAATTAAAGGATATCTGTAAAAGCTACTATGGGCAGGGGATCGAAAACAAAGTCCTGCGCCACATTGATTTTAAGATTGAAGCGGGAGAGTTTGTCATGTTGTACGGGGAATCCGGCTCCGGAAAAACGACGCTGCTGAACATCATAGGGCTGCTGGACCCCTGCACGTCCGGCCAGATCCTTCTTGATGGAAAAAACATTACAAACCTTGCCGGAGATGAGCAGGCGAAGCTGCGAAATCAGACTTTCGGCTATGTGTTTCAGTCTTTCTATCTGATCCCGGAACTGAATGTGATGGAAAATGTATGCCTTCCGGCCGGCTATGCGGGAAAGAAAAAGAAAGAAATGGCGCGCCGTGCAGACACTCTGCTGCAGGAAGTGGGACTGGCAGACAAGAAAAAGCTGCGGCCCTCCCAACTGTCAGGAGGAGAGAAGCAGAGGGTGGCCATAGCCAGGGCGCTTATGAATGACCCGGATATCATCCTGGCCGATGAGCCCACTGGGAACCTTGATTCCGGCAACAGCGGGAAGATCATGACACTTCTGAAAAAGCAGCATCTGCAGGGGAAAACCATCGTAATGGTCACACATGATCCGGAAATGGACAGGTATGCGACCAGAAAGATCAGAATGGCAGACGGGGTATTGGTATGATTCCGTTTTATTTTATTTTTAAATTTTTAAATTCTTCCGGTATTTCAATAAATGACGTAAAATATTTTCCCTCAACGTAAAGGTCATATCCATTTTCAGACTTTATGAAATAACTGTTCTCTTCCGTTATAACTACGGAGCCCTCCGCATCAGCCGGTGTGACAGTGGCTTCTGACTCGATAACAAAAAACAGACTGAAAACCAAAAGCATCGTTAAAAACAGGAATTTCAGGCTTCTGATTGCAGACAGATATGTTTTGTTATCCGCATCCTTATACAGATATCTGATGCGCAGTCCCAACTGTGAAGGCCTGGAACCGACAAAGTCTAAATTATAAACAGGTGTATTTTGAGCGTCCTGAAGTTTTTTTGAGATTTTGATGATCAGGGAGGCATACTCCAGCCTGTCTGCGCTGTCTCTGCCCTGCATGATCGCCTGGTCGTTGGTGATCTCCATGGCGAGGCAGAACCACTTCTTCATCATATAGACCAATGGATTCCACCAATGTATGCAGCAGACGATATCGATCAAAAGAAGTAAGGCGAGATCGTGCTTTTTATAATGGTACAATTCGTGATCGAATATATATGTCAGTTCTTTTTTGGAAAAACCATCCACTTCCGGCAAGATCAAAACAGGGTTGCATATCCCTGTGATGCCAGGGGATACAGGAAAGGGAACAACCGCTATTTTGACCTGCTTTGCAGAGTGATTTTGCGCAAGATCATACAAGTAAGCACAGGAAGATTCTTTGGTTATTATGAATTCCCTGATGCGGTCTGTATAAACTTTTTTTGCTTTCAGGAACCGGCACAATTGCATGACAGCGCCGACCGCCCAGATACCATACAAACAGTCAAACACCATAAACGGCGTATCTGCTATGCTGGCGGAAAGAACATCCATAACCGGACGGACAAAATCCCTGATGTAAATAGAATATGTAAATGGGAAATTGACCGGAAGCACCATTCTTAAGCATATAACAGAAATGATCGCGAAAAAAATTCTTGTGTTTGTCCTGTCGTACAAAAATCCGAACCGGACAGATAGCGAGAAAAAAGCAAGCAGCAAAATAATGGCGAGAAGGCAGGTGAGGACAGGACCGGGTGACAGGAGAAGTGCTTTAATCATGTTCTAACTCGAGCTTTCTCTTCTCGATCATTTTTTCCAATTCTGCCAGATCATCCGGATCTGTCTGCTCCTTAATTAAGGAAGCGCATAAGGAAAAGGAGCTGTGGCCGCTGCCGATGATCTCGCGGCACGCATCCTTCAGATACTCCGTCTTTGTGAAGGTGGGCAGGTAACTCCTGGTCAGGACAGTCCCACTGTAGACAATATCTGCGACCTGAATATACCCCTTCTTCAACAATTCCCGCAGGCAGGCCTGCACTGTGTTGGTATTGAAAGAAGGATCGCTTTTCTCGATTTCAGAAGAGATCATCGGTCTGTTGTTATCCCATAATACCTTCATGACCTCCAACTGTTTTTTGGTTAACTTTCTCATCCTGGCACTCCCTTGTTTAAAATCTGATCTTATTATAAATCATGCGGGAAGGTAAGTCCATACATAATACGTCGAAGCAGCGTCTATCCTTGCGGCTTGCCGTTTCCTGTGTTATGATTTATAAATATGAGTAGGAGGTTCGTTATGGATGATTTATATACTATGTCGAAAGCTGACAATATTATGTATGCTAAACGCTGCATCGTGGACAGCATCTACAAGCAGTCCCGCTTAGAGGGTATTGCGGTTACTTTTCCGGAAACGCAGGAAATATATGAGGGGCGTTCTGTTTCTGGTCTTAGCGTAGAAGATATCATCAAAGTAAACAACCTGAAACACGGCTGGCAGTTCATTTTTGATACCATTGATTATCCGCTCGATTTGCGGTATATCCGGCAGATCAATCTGGAAGTGGGGAATGGTATCGTTACGGACGCCGGAAACTTAAGAACTGCCGCAGTAAGTATCGGCGGCACTTCCTGGAGACCGGATATTCCGGATTACCAAAAGGCTGAAGACGAAATCAACCGCATTATGCAGTCGGATCTGTCTGTCACGGAGAAAGCGATGGATCTTATGCTGTATGTTATGAGATCACAGCTTTTCTACGATGGGAACAAGCGGACAGCTCAGATTGCGGCAAACCAGATCATGATCCATGGCGGGGCAGGGATATTGGCCGTTCCTGTTGAAAAACAGCCGGAGTTCTTTACACATTTGGTGTGCTACTATGAGACCGGTAAGGCAAAAGATATCAAAACTTTTCTATATGAGACGTCTATCGGCGGATTCAACAAGGAAATAACAGCCCAGCCTCCTATTAATAAGGCTCAGTTTTCTGACACTATAAATATCATCAATTCTGACGGTAAGCCAGAAACCATTACACGTGAGGCCCTGGCCATGAGGATCTTAGACGGAGACACCGTTCAGATCATCAAACAGAACCAACATTAATAACTGCAGTTTTGAAACCCTGAAACAAGAAATTTAATTTTGTATACATTATACAATAGAAGCAAGAAAACATATGAGAAAACTAGCGTTAAATGATGAAATATTACTAAAGATCGAAAAACCTGCCCGCTACATCGGCGGCGAGGTGAACTCGGTGATGAAGGACAAAGAGAAGGTGGATGTCCGGTTTGCCATGTGCTTCCCGGACGTGTATGAGATCGGGATGTCCCATCTGGGCATCCAGATCCTCTACGATATGTTCAACCGTATGGAGGACGTGTGGTGCGAGCGGGTCTATTCTCCCTGGACGGACCTGGACGCGGTCATGCGGGAGGAAAAGATCCCGCTCTTTGCCCTGGAGTCCCAGGATCCCATAAAGGACTTTGATTTCCTGGGCATCACCATCCAGTATGAGATGTGCTACACGAACATCCTGCAGGTGCTGGACCTGTCCGGGATCCCGCTCCTTGCGGCGGACCGGACGGAGGACTGCCCCGTCGTGATCGGCGGGGGGCCCTGCGCCTACAACCCGGAACCCCTGGCGGACTTCTTCGACCTGTTCTACATCGGGGAGGGGGAGGCCGTATACAGGGAGCTTCTTGACGTGTATAAGGAAAATAAGAAAAACGGCGGGACGCGCAAGGAGTTCCTTCGGAAAGCCGCGGGCATCGAGGGCATCTACGTGCCGTCCCTGTACGAAGTGACCTACAAAGAGGACGGGACCATCGCGTCCTTCGCGCCGGCGGACCCCTGCGCGCCGGCCAGGGTGCGCAAGCAGGTAGTCATGGACCTTTCGGAGACGACCTACCCGGAAAAGCCGGTCGTTCCCTTTATTAAGGTGACCCAGGACCGGGTCGTGCTGGAGATCCAGCGGGGCTGCATCCGCGGATGTCGCTTCTGTCAGGCGGGCATGATCTACCGGCCCACCCGGGAGCGGGATGTGGAGATGCTCAAAACGTACGCCCGCAGGATGCTGGAGAATACCGGGCATGAGGAGATCTCCCTGAGCTCCCTGAGCTCCAGCGATTATTCCCGCCTGGAGGAGCTGGTCACCTACCTCATTGACGAGTGCAGCAGAAAGGAGATCAACATCTCCCTTCCGTCCCTCCGGATCGATGCCTTTTCCCTGGACGTGATGAGCAAGGTACAGGATGTGAAGAAGAGCAGCCTTACCTTTGCCCCGGAGGCGGGCTCCCAGCGGATGCGCAACGTCATCAACAAGGGGCTTACGGAGGAGGACATCCTCACCGGCGCCGGCGAGGCCTTCGAGGGGGGCTGGAACAAGGTAAAACTGTACTTTATGCTGGGGCTTCCCACGGAGACGGAGGAGGACATGCGGGACATCGCCGTGCTGGCCGACAAGGTGGCCCGGCGGTACTATGAGATCCCGAAGGAGAAGAGAAACGGCAAGTGCCAGATCACAGCCAGTTCCTCCTTCTTTATCCCCAAACCCTTTACTCCCTTCCAGTGGGCCCGGATGTACAGCAACGAGGAGTACATTTCGCGGGCGGCTGTCGTGAAGCATGCCTTCCAGGAGCAGTTGAACCGGAAGAGCCTCAAATACAACTGGCATGACGCTGAGGTGACGGTGCTGGAAGGCGTCCTTGCAAGAGGCGACCGGCGCGTCGGCGCGGCCATCCTGGAAGCGTACCGGCTCGGCTGTCTCTATGACGCCTGGACGGAGAACTTCACCTATGGAAAATGGCTGCAGGCCTTTGAGAAAACAGGCATTGACCTTGCTTTTTACAATGAGAGGGAGCGGGGGGAGGAGGAGATCTTCCCCTGGGACTTCATCGATATCGGCGTGACGAAGGCCTTCCTCCGGAAGGAGTGGGAGCGGGCCATGAAAGGCGAGGTGACGCCCAACTGCCGCCAGCAGTGTTCCGGCTGCGGCGCGGCTGTCTGGAGAGGAGGCGTGTGCGTTGAAGGTAAGAATTAAATTTACAAAACACGGGATCCTGCGCTTTATCGGGCATCTGGACGTGATGCGCTATTTCCAGAAGGCCATGCGCAGGGCGGATATCCCCATCGCTTTCACAGGCGGCTACAGCCCCCACATGATCATGTCTTTTGCCCAGCCTCTGGGCATCGGGCTTACAAGCGACGGGGAGTACATGGACATCGAGCTGACGGAGCCCGTCTCCTCTGCGGCGGCTGTGGCGGCGCTGAACAAAGTCATGACAGAGGACATCCGGGTCGTCAGTTTCCGCCAGATCAGCGGGGATAAGAAAAGCAGCGGCATGACCATCGTGGCGGCGGCGGACTATCTCGTGACCGCAAAGGAGGGGCCGGCGGTGCCTGACTTCTGGCGTGAAAAGCTGCCGGAATTTCTCGGACAGCCGTCTGTCACAGTGGAGAAGAAGACGAAGAAGAGCGTAAAGGAGCTCGATATCCTGCCGCTCATCTACGAGGCAGAACTCCGGGAGGACGGGCTCTTCCTTAAGCTGGCGGCCGGCAGCGCGGACAACGTAAAGCCGGACCTTATCATGGAAGCGTTCTGTGACTGGGCGAAAGAGCCCGGGCAGAACCTCCACTATCACCGCCTGGACCTCTATGCCGCAGATCCGGATGGCGGCTTCCTGAGCCTGGAGGCCCTGGGATCTGACATTTTGTAAAGAACACAGCAGAAACAGCCGTTGCCCCGCGGGGGCGATGGTGGTATGATAGACAGGTAACGGAGACGGGAACATGAGTAAAAAAGAACTGAAGACCAACGCCATGCGCATGCTGGACAGGGAGAAGATCCCGTACATTTATGAGACATATGATTGCGGGACATTCACAGACGGGATCCACGTGGCGGATCAGCTTGGCCTTCCCCACGGGCAGGTGTACAAGACGCTGGTGACTGTGGGAAAGACGGGCGCGCACTATGTGTTTGTCATCCCCATCGCTTCAGAGATCGACTTTAAGAAGGCGGCCCGGGCCGTGGGAGAGAAGTCCGTGGAGATGCTGCCTTTAAAAGACCTGACAAAGGTGACGGGCTATGTCCGCGGAGGCTGTACGTCCATCGGGATGAAGAAGCAGTTCCCCACGGTGATCCAGGCGGATGCTGAGACGCTGGATCAGATTTACATCAGCGGCGGGAAGCTCGGCATGCAGCTTAGGCTGTCGCCCCGGGATCTTCAGAAGGTGACAGGAGCAGCTTTTGCGGACGTCACGGCAGAGGAGAGTTTGGATGGATAGACAGATCACATACATAGACGCAGACACGGAGGCAGTCATCTTTGACCTGGGAAAGGTGCTTCTCGGGTATGACTGGCAGCCCTATCTGAGATCTCTCGGATACGATGCGCAGACAGAGCGGATCCTGGCGGACGCCGTGTTCCTCAATGAGGACTGGGAGCGGGGCGACCGGGGCGGCCTCACAGCAGAAGAATGGGAGCAGCTTTTTATAGAGAATGCGCCGGCGTATGAGAAGGAGATCCGCAGGGTCTACAGCGGCCTTGCACATACGATCTATCCGCTGCCCTACACAGACAGGCTTGTCCGCCTGCTGAAGGGGCAGGGGCTGAAGCTCTATTACCTCTCAAACTACTCGGAGCATCTGCACCGGGAGACGAGCCATATGATGGGGTTCCTGCAGGAATTTGACGGCGGGATCTTCTCCTACGAAGTGCAGTCCATCAAGCCGGAGGAAAAGATTTACCGGCTCCTGCTGGAGAGATACCGGATCCGGCCGGAGAGGGCCGTGTTCTTTGACGACCGGCCGGTCAATGTGGAGGCGGCTGCAAGGCTCGGTATCCGGGGCGTCGTGTTTGAACCGGACATGGCGTACCACATGCTGGACATCTGAGATGCCCATGACAGAGAAGACGCAATGACAGAAAAATATGGAGGACCGAAGATGAAGAAAGTTGTGAAATTCGGCGGCAGTTCTCTTGCCAGCGCCGAGCAGTTCAAAAAAGTTGGCCGCATCATCCGGCAGGACGCATCCAGACGGTATGTGGTCCCCTCGGCGCCGGGCAAGCGGTATGCGGGCGATATCAAAGTGACGGATATGCTGTACAGCTGCTATCTGATGGCCATCCGGGAGGAGGACGAGGAGGAGTCCTTTGACGGCCTCCTTGCAGAGATCAAAGCCCGCTACGACGAGATCATACAGGGGCTGGGACTCTCCCTTGACCTGTCCGGCGAATTCCGCACGATCCGGGAGAATTTTACCCGCAAGATCGGCCGGGACTACGCGGCTTCCAGGGGCGAATACCTGAACGGCATGGTGATGGCGGCGTACCTTGGCTATGAGTTCATCGATGCCGCGGAGGTGATCTTCTTTAAGGCGGACGGATCCTTTGACTCGAAAAAGACGGACAAGATCCTCTCCGAGAGGCTGAAGGACTGCGGGCGGGCGGTGATCCCCGGATTTTACGGCAGTATGCCGGACCGGAAGATCAAGACCTTTTCCAGGGGCGGCTCGGACGTCACCGGATCCATCGTGGCGCGGGCCATCCATGCGGACATGTACGAGAACTGGACCGATGTGTCCGGCTTCCTGGTGGCGGATCCGCGCATTGTGAAGAACCCGAAGCCCATCGACATCATTACATACAGGGAGCTTCGGGAGCTGGCCTACATGGGCGCTTCCGTCCTGCACGAGGACGCCATTTTCCCCGTCCGCAAGGAGGGGATCCCCATCAACATCCGCAATACAAACGCGCCGGAGGACAAGGGCACGCTGATCGTGGAAGCCACCTGCAGGACACCCCGTTTTACGATCACCGGGATCGCGGGCAAGAAGGACTTTGCCTCCGTCACCATTGAGAAGGATATGATGAACTCACAGGTGGGCTTCTGCCACAAGGTGCTGGGCGTCTTTGCGGACAACGATATCTCCATCGAACACATGCCTTCCGGCATCGACACCCTGACTGTGTTCGTCCACCAGGATGAATTTGAAGAGAAGGAGCAGGATGTCATCGCCGGCATCCACAGGGCTGTGGAGCCCGACTTTGTGGAACTGGAGTCGGACCTTGCCCTGATCGCCGTGGTCGGCAGGGGGATGCGGGCAACGAGGGGCACTTCCGGCAGGATCTTTTCCGCGCTGGCCCACGCCAATGTCAACGTGAAGATGATCGACCAGGGTTCCAGCGAGCTCAACATCATCATCGGCGTGCGGAATCACGATTTCGACACGGCGGTGCGCGCCATCTATGATATTTTTGTTACAACACAGATCTGACAGACAAGGAGCAAGAAAGACAGACCATGAAACACGCGAACAGCAACATCTTATTTTTCCTGAAGCCAAAGGCGGAGACGGCATACATCTACGATTACCACACAGTCCGCCAGGCCCTGGAGATCATGGAGTACCACAAGTATTCCTCCATCCCGATCCTGAACCGGGAAGGAAAGTACGTGGGCTCCATCACGGAGGGCGACCTTCTGTGGGGGCTGAAGAAGCTGGATCTTTTCAATATTAAGGATGCGGAGAACATCAGCATCATGAAGATCGACAGGCGTCTGGACTACCAGTGTGTGAAAGCCAAGTCCCAGATGGAGGATCTCATCGAGAGGGCCATGGAGCAGAACTTTGTGCCGGTCGTGGACGATCAGGACTATTTCATCGGCATCATCACCAGAAAAGATATCATCGGCTACTGCTACAAAGAGATGATCAGACAGGAGGCGGGGCAGGGTGATTGATTTTCACACACATATCTTTCCGGAGAAGATCGCGGCACGGACGCTCGCGTTCCTGGAGTCCCGGTGCCACACCCGCCCCTGTACGAACGGGATGGCGGACGGACTGCTGGCATCCACAAGAGAGGCGGGTCTTGCCTTCTCCGTTGTCATGCCCGTAGTGACGAAGCCGTCCCAGTTTGACTCCATCAACCGGTTCGCGGCCGGCATGCTGGACCCGGAAGAGGGGCTTCTCTCCTTCGGGGGCATCCATCCGGACAACACGGACTATAAGGAAAAGCTGCGGCAGATCCGGGACATGGGGATGAAGGGGATCAAGCTCCATCCGGACTACCAGGGGGTGATGATCAACGATATCCGCTACAAGCGCATCATCAGCTGCGCCTCGGAGCTTGGGCTGATCGTCAGCGTCCATGCCGGGTTTGACCCCGGGTATCCGGAGTGCGTCCACTGTCCGCCGGATCTGGCCAGGGAAGTGATCCGTGACGTGCAGCCGGAGCGACTGATCCTTGCGCACATGGGCGGCTTCCGTCGCTGGGACGAAGTGGAAGAGTACCTGGTGGGAGAGGATGTCTGGTTTGACACGGCGGTTGTCTTCGGGGTGATCCCGGATGAGCAGTTCCTGCGGATCGTGCGCAGCCACGGGGCAGAGAGGATCCTCTTTGGCACAGATTCGCCGTGGGCCGGGCAGAGGGAGTTCGTGGAATATATGAACCGGCTTCCCCTCACAGAGGACGAGAGAGATAAAATTTTCCAGGGAAACGCAAAAGCGCTTCTTGGAATGGAATCATACAGCAAAGCGAGGTAAAGACTATGAGCAGTATCATGACACCGGAGGGATACAGATCCCCCCTCACCATACGGGAGACCGAGGTTGCGATCAAAGAGGTGAAGGACTATTTCGAGAGGGCGCTTGCAAAGTCCCTCCATCTCACACGTGTGTCCGCGCCCCTTTTCGTCAAGCCGTCCACAGGCCTCAACGACAACCTGAACGGGGTGGAACGCCCGGTGGCCTTCGGCATAAAGGAGCAGGACGACGATGTGGCGGAGATCGTGCATTCCCTTGCAAAGTGGAAGCGCTATGCCCTGAAGCGGTACGGCTTTCACTCCGGGGAGGGACTCTACACGGATATGAACGCCATCCGCAGGGATGAGGACACGGACAACATCCACTCCATCTATGTGGATCAGTGGGACTGGGAGAAAGTGATCTCCAGGGAAGAGCGCAACACGGAGACGCTGCAGTACAATGTGCGCAAGGTGTACGAGGCGCTGAAGGACACGGAGCATTTCATCGCGCGCCGCTACAATTATATCGAGCCCATGCTGCCGGACGAGATCTTCTTCATCACATCCCAGGAACTGGAGGACATGTATCCGGACCTGACGCCGAAGGAGAGGGAGCATGAGATCGCCCGGAGCAAAAAAGCGGTCTTTATCTCACAGATCGGCAAGGTGCTCGCCTCCGGCGAGAAGCATGACGGACGTGCGCCGGACTACGACGACTGGGAGCTGAACGGGGATATCATCGTGTACTATCCGGTGCTGGATATCGCTCTGGAGCTCTCTTCCATGGGCGTGCGCGTGGACGAGGAGGCGCTGCGGCGCCAGCTTAAGACGGCAGGCTGCGAGGAGAGGGCGAACCTGGAATTCCAGAAGGCGCTCCTTGCCGGGGAGCTTCCCTGCACCATCGGCGGCGGGATCGGCCAGTCCAGGATCTGCATGTACTGCCTGCGCAAGGCCCACATTGGGGAAGTGCAGTCCTCCATCTGGCCGGATGAGATCGTGGAGGAGGCGCAGGCCCACGGCATCCCGCTCCTGTAAAAATAATTTTGTTTTCTTGAGATATACATATTGATTTTATGTGCCATTTGTGTTAAACTACGATAGTGTGCCGCACAGCGGGGCTTTCAAAGTGCGCTCCATGACGGAGAGCCGCCGAAGCTGGCGAGTAATGATAATAGGAGGTGCCATATGTACGCAATCATAGCAACAGGTGGTAAACAGTACAAAGTAGCCGAAGGCGATATCATTAAAGTAGAAAAACTTGGTGTGGAAGCTGGAGAGACTTATACATTTGACCAGGTGCTTGCAGTGAGCGACAACGGTCTGAAGATCGGTAATCCCACTGTAGAGGGCGCGACTGTTGAGGCTTCTGTCGTTGAGAACGGCAAGGCTAAGAAGGTCATCGTTTACAAGTATAAGAGAAAAACTGGATATCATAAGAAGAACGGTCACAGACAGCAGTACACAGCAGTCAAGATTGAGAAGATCAACGCATAATATGATCCGGGTAACGATTTATCAGAACGAGAAGAAAGAATGCGAAGGTTTCCTTGCAAAGGGACATGCGGGCTTCAGCGAGACAGGACAGGACATTGTCTGCGCGGCGGCGTCCGTGCTCATGATCAACACGGTGAACGCCATTGAGGCCTTTGCGGACGACAAGACCTCCCTTGTGTCGGATGATATGGAGGGACTCATTGATTTCCGTCTGCAGGCGCATCCCTCAAAGGAGGCAGCGCTTCTGCTCAACGCCATGATCCTTGGTCTTAAGGAGATGGCGGACGACAGCAACTATTCGGAATACATTCAGGTAAGATTTGAGGAGGTGTAACGACCATGATGAAATTAAATCTTCAGTTTTTTGCTCATAAAAAAGGTGTGGGTTCCACAAAGAACGGACGTGACTCCGAGTCTAAGAGATTAGGCGCCAAGAGAGCGGACGGACAGTTCGTGAAAGCCGGCAACATCCTTTACAGACAGCGCGGAACGAAGATCCATCCGGGTGTCAACGTAGGACGCGGCGGAGATGACACACTGTTCGCACTGGTAGATGGTGTTGTGAGATTCGAGAGAAAAGGAAGAGATAAGAAACAGGTTTCTATCTATCCCGTAGCACAGTAAGCAGCAAAGGTTGGACCCTGCCGTACACAAGGAACGGCAGGGCCTTTTTACACTTAAAACCAAGATCAGACAGGAGAGGCAGAACATGTTTGCAGACAGAGCGAAAATATTTATCCGTTCCGGAAAAGGCGGGGACGGGCATGTCAGCTTCCGCAGGGAGCTGTATGTTCCGAACGGAGGCCCGGACGGCGGGGACGGTGGAAGAGGAGGAGACGTGATCTTCGAGGTGGACGAGGGACTGAACACGCTCCAGGACTTCCGGCACAAGCGGAAATATGCGGCAAAGGACGGCGAGCCCGGGGGGAAGAGACGCTGCCACGGGGCCGATGCCGATGATATCATACTCCGGGTGCCTGAGGGCACTGTGATCAAGGAAGCCGAGACCGGAAAAGTCATTGCAGACATGTCCGGAGAGAACCGGCGCCAGGTCATCTTAAAGGGCGGAAAAGGCGGCCTCGGCAACCAGCATTTCGCCACAGCCACCATGCAGATCCCGAAATACGCGCAGCCGGGACAGCCGGCCCAGGAACTCTGGGTCACCCTGGAGCTGAAAGTCATCGCGGACGTGGGGCTGGTCGGTTTCCCGAACGTGGGAAAATCCACCTTCCTCTCACGGGTGACAAACGCCAGGCCGAAGATCGCCAACTATCACTTTACGACACTGAGTCCCAACCTGGGCGTCGTGGACATGCCGGGCGCCAAGGGCTTTGTCATTGCCGACATCCCCGGACTCATTGAGGGCGCATCGGAAGGCGTGGGGCTTGGACATGAGTTCCTGCGTCACATCGAGCGCACAAAGCTCATCATCCATGTGGTGGATGCGGCCGGAACCGAAGGCCGGGATCCGGTGGACGACATTCACAAGATCAATGCGGAGCTGGAGGCGTACAATCCAGAGATCGCCTCAAGGCCACAGATCATCGCAGCCAACAAGATCGACGCCATTTATGCGGAGGGTGAGGATCCGGTAGAGCGGCTGCGCAAAGAGTTCGAGCCCGCAGGGATCAAAGTGTTCCCCATCTCGGGCGTCACCGGAGCCGGGATAGAGGAACTTCTGTATGAAGTGTCCCGCAGGCTGGATGAGATGGATGACGAGCCGGTTATCTTCCAGCAGGAGTATTTCCCCGAGGACGAGCTCATCTACGAGGATCTTCCCTTTACTGTGGAGAAGGAAGACGACGTATACGTGGTGGAGGGACCCAAGATCGAGAAGATGCTCGGCTACACCAACCTGGATTCTGAGAAGGGCTTCCAGTTCTTCCAGAAGTTCCTGAAGGACACGGGAATCCTGGACGAACTGGAGGCAAAGGGCATCCAGGAGGGCGATACCGTGCGGATGTACGGGCTGCAGTTTGACTATTACAAGTAAAGAACAGGAGAGACAAATCATGACGACAAAACAGCGGGCATATCTGAAAAGCCTTGCCATGACGATGGATCCCATCTTCCAGATCGGCAAGAACAGCATGACGCCGGAGCTGACGAAGGCAGTCAGCGAGGCGCTGGAGGCAAGGGAGCTCATCAAGGTGAGCGTGCTCCAGAACTGTGCGGACGATCCGAAGGAGCTGGCCGCAGTCCTGGCGGAGCGCACAAGGTCCCAGGTGGTGCAGGTCATCGGAAAGAAGATCGTCCTCTACAAAGAGGGAAAGAACGAGAAAAAGAAGATCGAACTGCCGTAGGCCGGGGAGCTGTATATGAAGATCGGTATCATGGGCGGCACCTTTGACCCGGTCCACAACGGACATCTCGCGCTGGCTAAGTGCGCCTGCCGGGAATATCTGCTGGATCAGGTCTGGTTTATGCCAAACGGGCATCCGCCCCACAAGGACAACAATAAGATCGTCTCCACGCCGGAGCAGAGGGCGCAGATGGTGTCTCTTGCCATCCGCGGACATGAGAGGTTCCGCCTGGAGGACTATGAGCTGAAACAGCAGAAGGTGTGCTGCTCCTACGAGACGATGGAGCACTTTAAGAAGGCCCGCCCTGACGACACGTTTTATTTCATCATCGGGGCGGATTCCCTGTTCTCCATCGAGCAGTGGGTGCATGTGGAGCGGCTTTTCCCGACCTGCACGGTCCTGGCGGCATTCCGGGACGACAAGAGCAGCCGGAGCGTGATGCGCTCCCGGATGCGCCTGCTGCGCGGGAAATATCAGGCGGACATCCGCCTTCTCACGATGCCGCCTGTCGATGTATCCTCCCATGAACTGCGCAGGATGCTCATGGAACATGCGGATGTGTCGGCGTATCTGCCGGAGGCAGTGGAGGCATATATTCGGGAAAACAGACTCTATGCGTAAGGAAGTGTGCAGCAGTATGAATGAAGCGATCGACAAGATGCGCAAGAAAGTAAAAAAGTATCTGGACAAGGACAGGTACATTCACACACTGGGGGTCATGTACACAGCCGGCGCGCTGGCCATGCGCTGGGGCGCTGATCTGGATCAGGCGCTGATCGCAGGGCTTCTGCACGACTGCGCCAAGTGTATCCCCAACGATAAAAAGATCCGCATGTGCCGCAAGAACGGCATCACAGTCTCGCCGGCGGAAGAGGCGAACCCGTCCCTTCTGCACGCCAAGCTGGGCGCGTACCTGGCTGCGAAGAAATATCACATCCGGGACAGGGGCATTCTGTCTGCCATCACCTGCCACACGACGGGAAAGCCCCAGATGAGCCTGCTGGACAAGATCCTCTACATTGCGGACTACATCGAGCCGAACCGGGCGCAACTGCCTAACATGGCAAAAGCAAGACGGCTGGCATTTGAGGATATCGACGAGTGTCTCTATATGCTCCTTAAAGATTCCCTCGTGTATCTGAACTCCAGGGGGCTGCCGGTAGATCCCGCCACAGAGCGGACGTACGTGTACTATAAAGACTATTTAAAGAAAGAGGAGGACTGACTATGAACCACTCGAAAAACATGGCTCTTACTGCCTGGAAGGCGCTGGACGAGAAAAAGGGACGTGATATCCGGATCATCCGGATCGAGGAGATCTCCGTCATCGCAGATTACTTTGTCATTGCGGACGGCGGCAGTTCCAGCCAGGTGAACGCCCTGGTGGACAACGTGGAGGAGAAGATGCACCTGGCCGGCTTCTCCCTGAAACAGAGAGAGGGGCGGGAGGGCACCTGGGTGCTCCTGGATTACGGCGATGTGATCGTCCATGTATTTGACCAGGAGAACCGCTCCTTCTACAATCTGGAACATGTCTGGAGCGACGGGCAGACCGTCAGCCCGGAAGAACTTGGCGGAGAATAGGGAACAGGGCAGGCAGATCACCCGGAACCGGATGACCTACCTGCTTTGCTTGGCGCCGGTTGCGGAATTGTAAAGTCCGGTTGCTGGCATGCAACCGGTGAAAACGCTATACTTTTCCTGACAAAGACCAGTGAGGCGCATGTGACAAGCCGGCTGGCAGAAGGAGAACACATATGATCTTAGCAGACAAAATTATTTACTTGCGGAAAAAGGCTGGCTGGTCCCAGGAGGAGCTGGCGGAGAAAATGGGGGTAAGCAGACAGTCCATCTCAAAATGGGAGGGAGCCCTGTCTGTTCCGGATATGAACCGGATCCTGAGGCTGTCCGAACTCTTTGACGTCAGCACAGACTATCTTCTTCGTGACGAGATCGAGGAGGAAGAGAAAAATCCGGCGACCGATGAGAAAGTCGCAGATGAGACAGGAGAGAAGCTGGTTCCTGTGTCCATGGAACTTGCCAACGACTATCTGGCGCACTGCCAAAGGGCGTCGGTTCCCACCGCTTTCGGTGTGTTTTTATGCATCATGTCACCGGTGTTTCTTCTTCTCCTTGCCGGGGCCGGGGAAGCAGGACTGATCCCGCTGACGGAAGACCAGGGAGCCCTTCTTGGGACTACCATCCTGATCCTTCTGATCGTGGCGGCAGTATCCATCTTTGTGATCAACGGTCATTATGATGAAAAGTATGAGTTCCTGGAGAAGGAGGCACTGGATACAGCCTACGGAGTGGATGGCATGGTCCGGGACCGGAAACAGAAATACGAGAGAAGTCATGTGAAGAAGCTGACCGTTGGCGTGGCGCTGTGCGTGGCCTCCTGCATCCCCATTTTCCTGATGATCCTTCTGTTCGGGGAAGAAAATGTGATGGCGCTGACAGGGGCAATAGCACTGCTTCTGTTTCTGGTGGCCACCGGTGTGTTCCTTATTGTACATACCTGTATCGTCTGGGACGGCTACCAGGTTCTTCTGGAAGAGGGGGACTATACCCGGATCGCCAAGAAGCAGAACAAGCGGATCAGCGGGATCTACTGGGGCTGCGTGACAGCTGTGTATCTGCTGGTCAGCTTCCTGACTATGGAGTGGCGCATCACATGGGTGATCTGGCCGGTGGCCGGGATCGTGTGGGGTGTAGTCAGCAGCATTTACCGGAACCGGGCAGAGCGGTGACTTTCAAGATCCTGGCTGGGGAGCGACCCCGCTCAGGATCTTTCTTTTTCTATTCCATCTTGTACCAAGACAGAAAGTATGGTAAATTTGTTTTATCTAAGGCGGCTGGCATATCGCCACATCTTACGCCGCCAGAGAATCTGGTAGTTCCAAAGCCTCATTTTCAGAGGTAAGATCAACTGCTTGTAACCAAAGGACAATTTCGTTATAATGAAGAGAGGAAAAGCCTATGAAAAATGAACTGGCCAGAGATCTTTCTCTGGCGGAAGGAAAGCACCAGTATGACAACTATGTGAAACGGGTCCTTTCCAATAAGATCATCCTGGCATGGATCTTAAAGTATGTGACAGAAGAGTTCGCGGATATGTCTGTGGATGAGATCAAAACCTGTATCGGTCCGGACATTGAGATGTCTGAAGTAGGAGTGATGCCCGGCGTGGCCAACCGGCGGGAAATGGAAAAGATCAGAGGAGAAGTGCAGGAGGATGCCGTCCCGGGAGAGGGCGAGATTTACTATGACATCCGGTTTTCCGCCTATCTTAAGGCCTGGAAAGAACGGATCAGGTTGCTGATCAATGTGGAAGCGCAGAAAACATTCTATCCCGGATATTCTCTTACAACAAGAGGTATCTTCTATGGGGCACGGATGATCTCGGCCCAGAAAGAGATAGAATTTACCGGACTATATTGGAAATGCAATTTCCAAGTATCAGATCTGTAAAGAGGATTTGATTTCGGGGATTCCGGATCAGAGGAATACATATGATAAGATGACAGTAGTGACGGTCTGCCTGAATCCAAAGTCTGAGAGGGGGAATCCATTGACCCGGATGCTGGGACTGCTTCTATCACCAAAGATTAAAGGAAAAGTAAAGATACAACGATTGAAAAAAGAATTTTCGATACCAATGGAAAGTAAGACCATGGGAGAGGAGTTGAACCAGATGTGCAACCTAAGTGATTATGTGGAAGAACTGGGAATTGAACAGGGAAGAGAACAGCTTTTATTACAGCTTGTAGAGAAGAAACTTGCCAGGGGGATCTCTATCCCTGAGATTGCAAATGCCCTGGAGGAGACGGAAGAGACAATCCGTCAACTTGTAAATAAATTGCAGCGGGCTTAATATGCATGCTGTAATTCACATGTTTTTCAGAAAAGCTCCGGGCTGATCCTGCGGTCCCGGAAGTAAACTTCCCTGTCCTGCTCACCGATGGGACGCAGTACCCGGCAGGGCTTCCCCACAGTTGGCTGGCGCTGGAATCAAGCTCGTTCCAGTGCCAGCAGTTTTTCTTTTCTCCAGATACCGCCGGCATATCCGGTTAGGTTTCCGTCCGCCTCTTTCCCTTTACCTGAAGAAGCGGAACACGCCGATCACCCGCCCGAGGATCTGTACGTCTCTTACAATGATCGGATCCATAAAGTCGTTCTCCGGCTGCAGGCGGATCACGCCTTCTTCCTTGTAGAAAGTCTTGACAGTGGCGCCGTCCTCGATAAGGGCTACGACCATATCGCCGTTGTCAGCGGTATGGCGCTCCTCGACAAGGACATAGTCCCCATCCAGAATGCCGGCATTGATCATACTTTCCCCCCTGACTGTCAGAAGGAATGTCTTATTATTTGGAAGCATCTCCACCGGAATAGGGAAGTAGTTCTCAATGTTCTCCTGCGCCAGGATCGGCTGTCCGGCTGCAACCTGCCCGATCAGCGGCACATTGGAGACTTCCCGCCTCGTCAGATTGAAGGTGTCATCCAGCACCTCGATAGCCCGCGGTTTTGTGGGATCTCTTCTGATGTATCCGTTCTTCTCCAGCGTCTCAAGGTGAGAGTGGACGGAAGAGGTGGATTTCAGATGGACGGCTTCGCAGATGTCGCGGACAGCCGGCGGAAAGCCTCTTGTCAGGATCTGTTCCTTGATATACTCTAATATTTCCTGCTGTTTCGGACTTATCTTTCCCTGTGACATGGCCAGTTCCCCCTTGCATATCTATATCTTGTATTTTAAGTGAAATAATTTTTATATGTAACATTTTATCATACGCATATAAAAAAGGCAAACAAATGTTTAGAAAATATGTTCGATTTTTTGTGGCAAACGTATTGACAAACATGTGTTCGTACTTTATAATGAAAATCACAAAAGGAACGAATGTTCGGATAAGATAAAGACAGAAGAGGGGTACAGGGAGTATGAATGCACACAGATTACATGCAGCAAGCAAAAGAAGAAGAGTTGTATACAGAGAAAAAGTCATGATCCTGCTGGCGGCAGTTCTGATCGCATTCGCCTGCCTCTGCTTTATCATGATCGAGAGTTCTCAGTCTGTGCAGGCGCAGGATCCGGACACAGCGGCCGGTACGCAGAAGTTCTATAAAAGTATTGAGATCGGATCAGGCGATACGCTCTGGGATCTTGCGGAGAGCTATACGGAAGGCACAGATATCTCTATACAGGAATATGTGTGTGATCTTATGGACATCAACCAGCTTGAAAATGATCTGATCCATGAAGGCCAGTATCTGACGGTTGTCTATTACAGATAAAACGGCGGCCGGTTTATTCCGATATATAATTGCCTTTATCCTCTGGAGAACAGGCTTTATATATGATTATACTCACCCATTGACAGCATCCTGTGAGGCAGCAGAAGCGCCGCCGGACAGGGTGCTGTCTGCATGTTCTGTGCTTAGCAGCCTCCAAAGTGTCCTGAAGGTGTTTTGTCACAGAAACAGATCTATACGTAAAATACCGATTTTTCCAAAAGATATGGACAAAAAAGCCGGCATGCGGTATAATCTGTCCTGGAGTTATAAATCATGTATCAGATAAAGGGGTTTATTCTATTATGAAAGAAACGAAATCTTATCACGAGCAGACAGTCATAGACTATACGCTTCGTCTCCGCGAGATCCTGAAAACCCTTCCGCCTTTTGCGAAGGATTTCTTCCGGGCTATTGAGCCCAATTCGTCGATCCGCACGCGGATGAATTACGCTTACGATATCCGGGTGTTTTTTCACTTTTTAATGGAGAATAATCCGGTCTATAAGGAGTATACGATCGACCGGTTCCACGTCACGGATCTGGACAGGCTGGAGCCTGTGGATATCGAGGAATACATGGAATATCTGAAAGTTTACAGGCGTGATGACGATGAGGTGATGACCAACGGGGAGAAAGGCCTTGCCAGGAAGATGTCCGCGCTTCGCAGTTTCTATGCCTACTACCACAGACATGGCTATATAAGCAGCAATCCGACCCTTCTTGTAGACATGCCCAAACAGCATGAAAAGGCGATCATCCGGCTGGATGCAGATGAGGTGGCCATGCTGCTCGATCATGTTGAGACGTGCGGGAACGCCCTCACAGGACAGGCGAAAGTTTACTATGAAAAGACAAAGGAGCGGGATCTTGCGATCCTGACCCTTCTTCTCGGAACCGGCATCCGTGTTTCAGAGTGCGTTGGACTCGATATCCAGGATGTGGATTTCAAGAACAACGGGATCACCATCACCCGGAAAGGCGGCAACCAGATGGTCGTCTACTTTGGCGATGAGGTGGAGAAAGCGCTCAGAGCCTATATGGAGGGAAGCCGCAAAGCCGCTTCTCCCCTGCCCGGCCACGAGAACGCCCTCTTCCTCTCCACCCAGAAGCGCCGTATGGGCGTCCAGGCAGTGGAGAACATGGTGAAGAAATATGCCCGCCAGGTCACGCCGAACAAGAAGATCACGCCCCATAAGCTCCGCAGCACCTACGGCACATCCCTCTACAAGGAGACCGGAGACATCTACCTGGTGGCTGATGTGCTGGGACACAAGGACGTGAACACGACAAAGAAGCACTATGCAGCCATTGACGAGAACCGGCGCCGACAGGCGGCCACAGCCGTGCATCTGCGGGAATAGCAGGTTTTAGTGCTCATAATTATTTTATGGAAATCAAAAAAAGACAAGAGAAAGGAATTGCTTGCCATTATGAGATTACAGCAGCTTCTGAGTTATACAAGAAAGGCCGTAGACGAGTACAGGATGATCGATGAGGGCGACCATATTGCAGTAGGCATATCCGGCGGAAAAGACAGCCTTACGCTCCTCTATGCCCTGCACGGGCTGAAGCGCTTCTATCCGAACCGGTTCGAGCTGAGCGCTGTCACGGTGGATCTCGGATATGAGAAGTGTGATTTTACACCGGTGCAGGCGCTGTGCAAAGAGCTGGACGTACCTTATCATATTGTAAAGACGGATATCGCGCATATCCTGTTTGAGGAGAGAAAAGAGAGCAATCCATGCTCCCTGTGCGCCAAGATGCGTAAAGGCGCGCTGAACCAGGCTGTGAAAGAGATGAGCTGCAACAAGGTTGCCTACGCGCATCACAGGGACGATATCATTGAGACGATGCTCCTCTCTCTCATTTTTGAGGGGCGGTTTTACTCCTTCTCGCCCCGGACATACCTGGACCGGATGGACCTGACCGTCATCCGTCCCATCATGTTTGTGGATGAGGCGGACGTGATCGGCTTTCGGAACAAGTACGATCTCCCGGTCGTCAAGAGCCGCTGTCCCATCGACGGCTATACAAAGCGCCAGTACGCCAAGGAGCTGGTCCGTCAGCTCAACCGGGAACATCCGGGCGCAAAACAGCGCATGTTCACGGCGATCCTGAACGGCAATATCGAGGGCTGGCCGGAGCGCATCATCCATACAAGATAAAGGAAAGGATCAGGAGATACATTCCCCTGATCCTTTTTGTATCTGCATTTTATAAACTTACAGTTTCTTCTCCCGGTCGCTCTCTTTGATCGCCACAAGCTGTTTGATCGCCTCCGCAGTTCCCTCGATGCCGAGAACGGAACTGTCGAGACAGATATCGTAGCTCTCCGCATCAGACCACTTTTTGTTCGTGTAATAATTGTAGTAGCTGGAGCGCTGCTTGTCTGTCTTCTGGATCATCTCTTTTGCTTTTGAGTCCGTCAGATTGTAGATGCGCGCGATCCTGCGGATTCGGGCGCTCATGTCCGCGTGGATAAATACGGACAGCACGTTGTCAAACTCCTCAAGAGCATAGTCTGCGCACCGGCCCACAAGAATGCAGGGACCTTCCCCGGCTATCTTCTTGATCGCATCGAACTGGGCGAGAAATACTTTGTGGTTGATCGGCATATCCGTATAGCTCCCGGAGGAATAGCCGAGGGAGTACGTATCCATCACAAGGGAATACAGGAAACTGTTCGTCGGCTTCTCGTCGTGTGCCTCAAACAGCTCCTCGCAGATGCCGCTCTCCTTGGCCGCTCTGTTCAGCATCTCCTTATCGTACAGCTTTATCCCAAAATCATCCGCAATCCTATAGCCAATCTCGCGCCCAGCGCTTCCGAACTGCCTTCCTATGGTGATAATCGTGTTTGTCTTTTCCATACGCTTCACGCTCCTTTTCTAATTAGTAAGTATTATACAACAATTGTGCGTAAAAGTATAGAATTTTTTGAAAATTATTGGCTGCTTTTTCGAAGTGAGTCCAATAAATCAGCAAAATAGGCTGGAAGGGGCGCGTTTACTTCCAGGTACTCTCCTGTCCGGGGATGCGTGATCCCCAGCGTTCTGGCGTGAAGCGTCTGTCCCTTCAGGTTCTTAAAGGGACATTTGGCCGGTCCGTAGACAGGATCGCCCACGATCGGGTGCCCGATGGAAGCCATATGCACCCGGATCTGGTGCGTCCGCCCTGTCTCCAGCACACACTGGATATAGGTGTAGCTGCCAAAGCGCTCCAGAACCTGGTAATGGGTCACAGCCCGTCTCCCGTTTCTGGTCCGGGTGCTCATCTTCTTGCGGTCCGTCTGGTGCCTGCCGATGGGGGCGTCGATGACGCCGGCGTCCGTCTTCAGATTGCCGTGGACGACAGCCTCGTACACGCGGCGGATAGAATGCTCCTTCAGTTGTCCGGACAGACTCTGATGGGCGGCGTCATTTTTGCAGACCACGAGGGATCCGGTGGTGTCCATGTCGATGCGGTGGACGATGCCGGGCCGCATCACGCCGTTGATCCCGGAGAGGCGGCTGCCGCAGTGAAACATAAGGGCGTTGACAAGCGTTCCGCTGTAGTGCCCGGGAGCGGGATGGACGACCATCCCCTTTGGCTTGTTGACAATGATAAGGTCGTCATCTTCGTACAGAATGTCAAGCGGGATGTCCTCAGGCGCGATCTCCGGCTCTTTGAGCTCCGGGATGGAGACATGCACCTCATCGTCAAAACAAAGCCTGTAATTGGCTTTTACAGGCTTTCCGTTGACTTCCACTCTATCTTCTTTTATGAGTTTCTGGATCCTGGAGCGCGTGACGTCCTCCATCTCGCCGGCCAGGTATTTATCGATCCTCTCCCCTTCTTCGCTTTCCACTGTAAAAAATCTGTTCAAGATCTTCCTCCTTATAATACAGAAGTATCAGCACTGCCAGAAGCACGGCAGATACAGTCACAAAAATGTCCGCCACATTAAAGACCGGGAAATCGATCAGCTCAAAGTAAAAGAAATCCACCACGTAGCCGAGCCGCACCCGGTCGATGAGATTGCCGGCTGCGCCGGAGGCGATCAGCACAGCGCAGATGCGCAGGGGGCGGAATCTTTTCCCTGCGGGGATGCGGATATAGGCCGCTGCGACAAGGAACAGGATCACCGCTGTGATCAGATAGAAAAAAGTCTGCTGTCCCTGCAGCACGCCGAAAGCCGCGCCCCGGTTCTCCAGATAGGTAAGCTGAAAGACGCCCGGGATCAGCTCCAGCGCACCCTGCCCTTTCAGGTGCAGGACCGCCATATACTTGCTCCACTGATCCAGTATGACGCCCGCCGCTGCGACCGCAAGTGCCACGATATAGTACCCGGCATTTTTTTTCATATCTGATGCCATCTTTCTTCCTGCTCCGTTTCTAGATATATTTTCCTACCTGCACGAACTGCCTGCCCTTCTTTGTCTCAGACAGGACGCCCTGGTAGGCCAGTTTCCCCATCCCCCTCACAGAGATGATATCCCCTTCCTTCAGACGGTATCCGTTGGAAGTGATAAGCTTCCCGTTCACAAACACTTTCCCGCCCTCGATGAGGCCGGTCAGGCGGCTCCTCGACATGGGAAAGGCGACCGAGAGCACCGAGTCAAGCCGCACAGATGCCACGGTCCCGCGGATCGTTTCCAGCTTCGGGGTGTAGGAAAAGGAAGCTCCGTCGATCTTCCCGGCCCGCACGACTGTATGCCGGATCCGGGTGAGGTTCTCACAGATAAAATCCGCCATGGCCTCTGTCACAAAAACGTGGCAGGCGCTGTCATCCACGAGAAGATCCCCAAGGCAGCTCCTCTCGATCCCAAGATGGAGGATGCCGCCCAGGAAATCCCTGTGCGTAAGATCTTCGGCAAATTTTCTGTTTGCCGGCGTGATCCGGATGACGCTGATCGGATATCTGTACTCATAATAAAGAGCATCAGGAAGGAATGCAGCCATCTGACGCTCCGCAGGTTCATAACCCCCAAAGGTCTCATATCTGGATGAGAGCATGTCTCTGGGGATTGTGTGCAGTATATTTAATTCGTTTAAATTCAGAAAATCTGAAAAGGTGACAATGTCCCTCCTGTAGGAGAGCTCGGACAGTTCGATCAGACGTTTCTGAAGCATCTGCTCTTCTTTGTTCATATCTGTCCCGGCTGTTAGAATCTCGTGCGCATGGAGGACGCGTCAAAAGATGTACCCAGCAGATCCTGCAGATCGCCGGAGATATCCACGTTCGTCGGCGTCACGAGGAATATGTAATTCGAGATCTTCTGCAGGTTGCCGCTGATGGCGAATGTTGCGCCGGATGTGAAGTCTATGATCCGCTGCGCCACCTCGAGATCCAGTCCTTCCAGATTGAGGATGACAGTGCGTCCGCCAAGAAGCGTCTCCGTGATCTCTCTCGCATCCTCGACAGAGGAGGGCTTGATCACACAGACTTCCATATTCGGGGCCTGTCTTCTGGATGCAGGCTGCCGCATCGGCGTCACCTTGCCGGACCCGGCGCCCATGGAGCTGTGTCCGCCTCTGGAAGACTGCCTGGCCGGCCGCTCGTCAAATTCTTCCTCATCGTAATCGTCATATGCGTCGTTGCGCGTGTTTCTTCCCTTATTAAATCTGGAGAGGATGCCAGCCTTCTTCGAGCTGCGCTCCTCGTACTCATCGTCCTCGTAGTCGTCATCAAAGAAATCGTCGTTCTCGTAATCGTCGTCGTCATCGCTCAATTTCATGATGTCAAGAAACTTATCCAATACTCCCATTTGTTTGAAATCTCCTATCTTACGTTTCGTTTTAAGTCAGAGCATACTTGCGCGCGCCAAACAGACCTGTTCCTACACGGACCATAGTCGCGCCTTCCTCGATCGCAACCTCGTAGTCGTTGGTCATGCCCATCGAGAGAATACTCATAGTAACATTATCAACTTTTTTGGCCCCTATGTCAACAGATAAGTTGCGTAAATTGCGAAAATATTGACGATTTTCCTCCGGATTCTCCACAAAAGGAGCGATCGTCATGAGGCCGCACACTTTTATATGGGGGAAAAGAGCGATTTTTCTCACCGCATCTTCCACTTCCTCTGTCCGGAATCCGAACTTGCTCTCCTCCTGCGCCACATTTACTTCCAGAAGGATATTGGCTGTGACGCCTCTCTTATCTGCTTCCTTCTCAATGGTCTCAGCCAGCCGGACGGAGTCGACAGAGTGGATCAGATCCACCTTGTCAATGATGTATTTGACCTTGTTTCTCTGCAGATGGCCGATCAGATGCCAGTGGATATCTTTGGGAAGAGCCTCATACTTGTCTGCAAGCTCCTGCACTTTATTCTCCCCGAAGACTCTTGTCCCGAAATCATAGGCCTCCTGCAGCACCTCTGTGGGTTTGGTCTTGCTCACAGCGATCAGGGTCACCTCCCTGGGATCCCGCCCTGCC
>NZ_JACJKS010000011.1 GCF_016901695.1 Mordavella massiliensis
GTATTTGTCAAGTGTTTTTTGATTTTTAATATAAAAAAGCAGAATATGCATTTCTACATATTCCACTCTTTTCACTCTGAGATGATTATCCTTATCTTAATGACATTGGGTTTAAACCAAGCTTTTCTCGCCAAAAAGGCCCCGCAACAATACCTCCAGAATACTTTTTAACTATTCGGATTGATTACATATAATCCCATTTCTACACTTATTATCTCATCACCCACACAAACCGTTCTATATTATTACCTCTATAATTATTCTCTATTATATAATCAGCAATCTCCACAGCTCTTTCCTCAATATATTCTTTCAAAAAAATCCCCCTGCAAACATTGTTTTTACAATGTATGCAGGGAGCGACATGCTCATTCATCACAATCATATGATTTTAAGTTTTTACTGGTTTTCCATACAGATAACATCACCGGTTCAACTACCGTTCCTGACCATTCAACAGCCCTCACTACAATCTCCGCCTTATCTTTTCTCTTTTATAAAAAAATTTCAGGGGGATTGTGACTGGTTTTTCCACAATCCCCCTGTTTGGTTTGAGGATAGATATTTTCCTCTCCTCAATTATTATCTGTTACGTGTATTTCGTTTATTCTTTTTATATGCTATACCAATTCCACCGCCAGACAGAATCAGCAAAATAATCCATGGCAGAACGTTGCTGCTGTCACCGCTTTGTGGACTGGTTACGTCGCCGGTATTCTTGTCCGGCTCCTGCGCCGTAACGTCACCGTCAGGCTGATCACCGCCCGGATCAATTCCCGGCTGCTCCTCACCGGGATCGGTTCCCGGCTGGTCTTCTCCCGGATCCGTTCCCGGGTCATCCTCTCCCGGGTCACTTCCTGGCCCATCCTCTCCCGGATCCGTTCCCGGCTGGTCATCGCCGGAGACTTCCACAGTATAGGTGAATGCAGCCACGTCACTGTTGGTCATG
Source organism: Mordavella massiliensis (assembly GCF_016901695.1). Lineage (GTDB taxonomy): Bacteria > Bacillota > Clostridia > Lachnospirales > Lachnospiraceae > Claveliimonas > Claveliimonas massiliensis_A. The sequence continues at coordinate 950 of NZ_JACJKS010000011.1, forward strand.
CCTGCTTTCACCGCAATAGCTTTGATGACCGTTTCAGCGGTGATGAGGATGGGGCCTGTGTAGAGCTTACTGGTCAGATCCGGCTCACTGCCGTCCGTGGTGTAGAAGATTTTTGCACCCTCAGTCGCCGTTGTTAACGTAACTGCCGTGTTCACTTCCACGCTTCCGCTGCCGGGATCTGCCGCAGGCGCTTCTGCCTTCTGCAGTGCCACAACCGGAATATCCCGCTCCTCATAACTGAAATCCATCTCCTTGCCGGTATAGCTTTCCACATTCGGTTCCACGCGCAGGTAGATGGAATCTTCACCCGTATAGGCCGCGCCTGTCAGCATCACAGTGCGGGCATAGGTTTTGCCGCCGTTTTTCTCCGCGTCCGGATAAGAAACCTCGAATTCCTGCTTTTCCCCGTTTACCAGAAGCACAAACTGCTCCGCCGTCAGGGTGTCCGTATTCATATACTGGTCAAATACAATGTATACACCCTCTCCGGCCGCCTGGACGTTCTCTACCGTGGGGGCCGCACTTGCCTGGAGGTCAATATTCACATCCAGCTGTACGGGCGCCACAGGCATGGCCCACGTGCCGTTGATTTCCTTCGCATCTGTACCGTCCTTCTCCCCTGTTGTGTAGGCGTCATAGCCATTGGCCGCCACGCTGACCGACCACAGGCCTGATGGCACCATCCACTGATAGAAACCGTCTGCCCCGGTGATATAAGGATTGCTCTGGTCAAAGGCTTCTGCATTCCAAAGGGTACGGGTACCGGTATTTTCGGCCACCTCGTATACCGTGGCGTCAGCGCCCTCAACCCGGTTGCTCTCAACACCTGCGTACACATATCCGGATGGGTCAATAATCGCCTTCCTTGTATTGGGAACCTCTACGGTATAGTTTCCGTAACTGCCGGAACTGCTGCTGCCGCCGGAACCGCCGTCGCCGGAACCGTCGTCGCCGGAACCGTCAAGGAAGCCTCCGCCTCCGCCGCCACTGCTGTCTCCGCTTCCGCTGCTGTCTCCGCCTTCACCGCTGTCGTCTCCGCCTCCGCCGCTGTCATCATCAAAGGCGTCCTGATAATCCTTATCTTTTCCCCAGTCCCGGGGATCCATGAGCCCCTCGATGGGAGGCAGGTTGGTGAAGTCCACGTCGCGTCCCTTCTTCTTCAGGTCTGCGGCGAACTGGTACGCCTCCCGCTTCGCTTCCAGAATCTCCTCGGAATCCTTGACCTTTCCGTATCGCTGCTTGAGCTGGTTCTTCGTCTGCTTGGTCAGCATTTCCCGAATCTTTTTGATCGCCACCTGGGGACCTTTTTGGTAGATGTCCTTGCCGCCCGATACCGCGCTCTTGATGTCACTGCCCAGCTGTTTGAAGAGGGCGTTGGAGAGGCGTTGGTTGGCCTTGCCGCCGTTTGCGCGGCTGTGGAGGCTTCCCAGGGTGCCGTCCCCGCCTCCGTCCACCACGTACTCCCACCAGGTGTCGGTGCCGCCGCTTCCCGCCTCGCCGTCCACGGTGACCCCGTTGTCGCGGTAGAACTGGAGCAGCTGTGCATAGGTGTCGATCTCATGGTTGCCGGTGTACCGGTAAGCAGATTCAGAGCGTGCCGCCTTGCTGAGGGTCCGGGTCTGCGCAGTCTGCAGGTTGTCCATATCATAGGCAACCGTAGCCCAGTGGTATGCAAGATCCACAATCCGGTCGCTGTTCAGCTTATAATCTCCCTCAGGAAGGGTATTTTTGTTTTTGGCTGTGTAGGTCACTTTGGTAATATCGTCGGCAGCCGTGTCATAGTAAACCTGCGTATATTGATCTGCGGTCACGGTGGTGCGCACCACGAACTGGTCCCCGTCCGGCAGGTCATAGCTTTCGATGTAATCGTATTTCAATTCGGCCTCATCCGGCCCGCTGACACGGGCATAGACCACATTGCCGGAGGGCACGATGTAGGTGGCGCCGGTTTTGTCATGGTCTGCCGTCACCGGCTCTTCCTCCCACTTGGGCAGTTCCGCGATCCCGGCGGCTGCCCCGCCCTGGGTGGTCGAGCTGGTGATGGTATAGGTATTGCCGTTTGCGGGGATGGTCATGGACTCCGGCGTTCCGTCCTCATCCCAGGTAACGGACACGCCCATATTTTTGAAATCCTCTGCGTAGTCCGCCACATCGCTCTCTGTAACGGGATCCACATTCGCCTGCGCGGCATCCGCCCGCTCCAGGTCCTGCGCCGTAGCCGCCAGGCCCGGGGTGGCAGGGGTGTAGCTCACCCAGGTGTTCTGCGGCGGGTTGTTGCCGCACTTATACTCCCCGGTTACCCAGGCTTTCAGGCTGCTGTCATATTCCGCCTTCAGGGTAATCACGCCGTCCGTTCTCGGCACATGGACATAGACCTCCTCCATGGCGTTCGCGTCGGTGATCCGGTTGCCGTTGCTGTCCGTAAAGGAAGCGGAAAAACGCATTGGGGTATTCGGCATGTAAAAATAGTAACCGGTCTCTGCCTGACCGTCCTTCCACAGAGTGAACCATTGTTTTCTATAGTCTGTGGCCCGGATCTCATACAGGCTGGGCAGGGTGGAGTTATAGCAGAAATCCACCGTGCGGGAGGAGATGGTCTGGCCTTCTGTTTCAGTTGTTGCGGAAAGGGTGTATTCCTCATAGATATAAGGTTCGCCCAGATCCAGTTTCGCCGTGTAGTATCCGTCCTCCTGTGCTGTCACAGTGGCTGCAAGTTCCCCGTCCAAATAGAGGGAAACCTCTTTGCCGCCGGGCGCCAGCCCGTACACCGAAAAGCGGTCCTGATTGATCCCGGCGGGGGCGTAGATACTGAGAGCCGGGCTGCTCAGATCTGCCTCACCCAAAAGGATCTTATCTTTATAATTATTTTGTAAGGTGGCGGTGGCAGTCAGGTTGCCCATATTGACTCTCTTTGCCTGGAACTGCACCACCAGAGGCCAGCCGCCGTAAACGTCCACATCGGGGATGGTGATGGAATAGTTTCCTTTAAAGTCACCTGCATGACTTGTATTATTTGGATAAATGGTCACGTCCGTCCCTGCCTTGTGTCCGTTGATATACACGCTGCCGTTGACCACATCCGGAGTACCGCTATCGGAAATACTGCGGCTTGCGTTGTTAACGTCCACACCGATGATGGCTTTCTTCTGCTTCAGCCCTTCTTCTTTTGCGGCGGCCGTCACACGGAAGTCGATGGTCTCCACGTCTGCGGACATGGTCAGCCCGCTGGCATCTATATCCGTCATGTTGTTGAGCAGATTCTGGAGTGTCAGCTCCACATCCGTGGTTTTGGTCTTCGGGGCGCTGCCGGCCTGGGGCTCCTCCAATGTGACATCAACGATCTTATAGTAGTCAGCATCCACCGCTTTTTTCAGGCCGTCAAAGGTGCTTTTTTCTGTATAGCTCACAGCACCCAGAGCGGCAGCAGACACGAATACCCAGGTGTAGGTTCCGCCTTCCTGATACGGGCTGAAAAAACTTGTGTTGTAATATCGTTCCATTTCGTATTCATAGCACAGCTTCCCGCGTGCATTATAACACAGGGCGACTACTTTCATCTGGTTGCTGATATTTACCTTGAATAATGCACGATCCCTATACATCCATGGGATATCTGTCACAACTGCACATTTGTTCTTATCCAATGTAACAGGAAGTTCAATATAACGATCTGTTTTATCCAAGTGGAGAGTAACAGTCTGATCTGCCGACACCTTGTCCGCTTCCAGATATATACCATTGCTGCTTCGGCTGCGTATGGGTACTTCTTTCCCCTCTGCGTCGGTTACCGTTACCGTTCCGTAAAGTCCGGGCATCTGGATCATGCCGGTCCGCCGCTTGGCTTTGATTTCCATATTCTCACAGTTTTCTGCCGTGAGTCCGTCGTAAGTCCAGTCATTGATGGAAGCATCGGTGGCGGTGAGCAAAAACTCATTGTCCGGCGCTGACAACGGCACATCTTTGATCGTAAATGCTCCGTTTTTATCCGCAGAAGCGCTATAGGAACCGGCGTAGCCGTCTCCCGTAGTCACGGACACGGTGACCCTGGCCCACCCGACAGGCTCGCCCTCTAATGTCACCGTACCGTTGACCGTGCTTGTGGGCACAGAGGACATCGTAAGCACCGGCTCACTGTCCGTGCCGTCCGCCTGTACCCGCGCAGAAGGCAGGTAGCGGAGGGCATAGCTGCGCGTGGGCACAGCCTCCACCCACAGGGGATCGTCCCCGTCCACAAAGGTATGGCTGGAGCCGGTGGCCACCAGACTGCCGCCGCTTTCTGCGTCATACCAGTTCAGCGTATAGCTGCCGGATACTTTATTTTCACCGGCATAAACCTGGGGCTTTACCGTGGTCACTGTTCTTTCCGCATAGGCAACCTCTACACGCTTTCTCCCGGTAATACCGGTCAGCTCTTCACTTGTCCCGTATTCAACCTCTCTTCCGGACTGACTGCTGACCAGCGCCAGGCGGTAGGTCTCACCGCTCTCCAGCCCGGAGACGACATTTACATCGCCGTTTCCTGCCCAGGAATCCACCGTTTTTTCAGTCTCCCAGGTATCGCCGGCCTTCTTCTGCAGCACAAGGCGGCGGGTGCTGCCGTCGGGGACACCGCTCACCGTTGCCTCCACGCAGGGCTGGACATCACCCTTTTTTATTTCATATTCCCAGGGCTTCTCCACATCGTCCGCGGTGAAAACCACCTTATTCAGCACCGTGGCGTCTTCCGGTATATTAAGACTTCCGTCAAACGTATTGCTGCCCCCTCTTCTGGATAATTCTATTTCCTGTGTACTGCTGCCGTTATAGTACAGCGTAGCGGCAGCCGTATCGGCATCCACCTGGCTGGAAAGGGTCATCGTATAGGTACCCCAGCCTTCCGCAATGGGGTTGCCGCTATTGTCTGTGGTAAAGTAGGCGTAGCCGCTGCTGATTTTCGCCGCTTTCCTTATGGTGATGGAGTAGCTCCTGCTGGTGCTGCCGGTAATATTGTTTTCGGCATCCCGTTCGGTAACCTTTAACGTGAACTTGTAAGTGCCTTCGGTGGTGGGCGTCCCGGAAACCACGGCGCTCTTACTTACCGTCGTAAGGCTGAGCCCGTCGGGCAGTCTGCCGCTTGCCACCTCCCAGGTCAGGGTATGCCCCTGGGTTCCCGGCACAGCGGGCAGATTTGCCTCATAGGCTGCGTCTACCGTTCCATCCGGGAAGGTGTAGCTGTCCACGATGGGATTGCTTTCGGCAGGGCCTTCATCTCCTTCAGTGATGGTGAAGGTGTCGGTGGACAGATAGTATAATTCCTCATAGGCGTCCCCCGTCTTCCCGTTTCCCACATAGGCCATCACCTTGTATGTCCCCGGAGTCAGAGACATATTTCCGCCAGGCGTGAAATTCAGAAGCTGGAACACGCCGTTATACACCCCGTCCACAAAAATCTTGTCATTAGCGGTTCCATTGTTGCAGGGATAGTCCTCTGTCCCGTTGAACCAGAACACGGTTCCCCACTCATCGGATCCGTCTGCGGGGTAGAAGGCAAGGCTCTCTACCACCGATCCCTCCGGAAGCGCGTCCTTAAAACCGCTCAGATGCAGGATCAGCCCCTCCTGGTCTGCAGAAAATGTGTCGGTCTGTCCGGTAAATCCGCCGGTACTGCTGTCCTGACCTGTGTAAATGGATGCGGACATGGTACGGTCCGTTGTGACTGCAAAGGCAGTCGTCGGAAGCATGGACAGTACCATACATAACATGAGTAAAACCGCCATCCATCTTTTCTTTCCATTTGTTTTTTTCATAAATAACCCCCTGTCTGAAATGAATATTATGTATGTACTGATTGATACAGGACATAGTAAGTTCATTCATTCACATAAGCCTGATTATAAGCGGTATTTCCGGAGATTTCCTTATTGTTTCCAAACAGGCAATGCCTTTTCGGAAATTTCAGCATCATAATGAAAGGTTTGTACTGTATAATAAATACAGCCATACTACAGGAGGAATGAAAATTGGATTTTAAGGATAAACTTTCTGAATACATTGAAATGCTCGGGTGTACAGGGAAAGAATTGTCGGAAGCCTCGGGAATTTCAGCAGCTACGATTAGCCGTTACCGTTCCGGGGAGCGAGTTCCCGACACAGAGACAGAAAACTTTGCAAATCTTGTGGAAGGTATCGTCCATATCGCGGAAAGGAAAAACAGAACGGATCTGACAGTACAGTCCGTATCGGATGCTTTTGCCCCCTATGTCAGAAACAATACGATCGATGTTGCTAAACTGCAGGAAAACTTTAATGTTCTGCTTACGGTTTTGCCAGTAAGTATTTCTGAACTTTCCCGCTTTTTAAATTTTGACGCTTCCCACATTTCCCGTATCAGGAACGGGCAGAGACAGCCTGCCAATCCGCATGAATTTGCCGCAGGCGTCAGCAGTTTTATCGCCCGCCGTTATACAAATGAAACACAGCGGAACATCGTCTCAGAATTGATCTGCTGCAAACCGGAAGAGTTATCTGATTATTCTTCTTTTCAGTCCATGCTTGCTGAATGGCTGTTAAACGGAACCGGAAAATTCAGAGATTATATGTCCGGTTTTCTGGAAAAGCTGGATGAGTTTGATCTGAACGAATATATTCGAGCAATCCATTTCGATGAATGGAAAGTACCGTCTGTTCCGTTCCAGCTTCCGACTTCAAAAACCTACTTCGGACTAAAGGAATTTATGGACAGCGAACTGGCCTTTTTAAAGGCAACCGTTCTTTCAAAATCGAAAGAGCCTGTGATTATGTACAGTGACATGCCGATGGGTGAAATGGCAAAAGATCCTGATTTCCCTAAAAAATGGATGTTCGGTATGGCAATGATGCTGAAAAAGGGACTGCATCTGAATCACATCCATAACATAGACCGTTCTTTTGAAGAAATGATGCTGGGACTTGAAAGCTGGATCCCCATGTATATGACAGGTCAGGTTTGTCCTTATTACCTGAAGAACGTACAGGGAAATATATTTTCTCATTTTCTGAAAGTCTCCGGTAGCGTAGCATTAACAGGAGAAGCCATCAGCGGATACCATACCGACGGGAAATATTATCTGACAAAAAACAAAGAGGAGGTTGCCTATTATAAAAAACGTGCAAAACAGCTTTTATCAAAGGCATACCCCCTGATGGAAATCTTCCGTTCAGAACAGGCGCAGACATATAACAAATTTTTGCAGGACAACGCCGAAACAGCGGGAAACAGATATTATATCCTGTCCTCTTTATCCCTGCACACCATAACCGACGAGCTGCTGCATCAGATTTTAAGCCGTAATAATATTCCGGAAACAGACGCCCTGCAGATCCGACAGCACGTGATATCACAGCGCGGACTGGCAGATAAGATTATGCGGCACAGCTTTATAACAGAGGAGATTCCCGTTTTGACCAGAGAAGAATTCGGGAAATATCCAATTGTTCTGCCGCTTTCCGGTATGTTTTATGAAAAAGATATTCTGTACTCCTGGGAGGACTATCAGAAACATCTGCGCCTGATACAGGACTATCCGAAACAGCACCCTCATTATCGTATGACAGAAAATCCGGGATCCCCCTTCCGAAACATACAGATCTGTATCCACGAAGGGAAGTGTGTCACCGTATCAAAAAATAAAACGCCTTCTATCCATTTCCTTATCCGCCATCCAAAGATGCGGAATGCCTTTGAAAACATGAGTATTCCCATTGTTGAATCATAACAGATCATAGTCGCTAACTCTTAATCCCTCGCGCCTGCATAGCAGCTAAAACATTTTGCTGCTATGTGGCGCTGGCAAACTTTCTTCCCCTGGCAGCTTCTCTGATTGTCTCTTCTACTTTCTTCTCATTTGCCTCAACAAATACCTTCATTATGTACTCAGCAGCAACCGCCGGATCATGAAAACGATACTTCAGGTTTTGCTATTTCACGGCGGTCCCACCTCCTTGTCCGTTTTTTACAGACTATGATTAACCTCCTCCGGTTAGAATTCAGTTTACCCTCTTTTTACAAGCTGTCTCATCCTCCCCACTGATGGAAATAACCGGTCATTGAGTACTTTTTCATATTTGTCCAGATTATAGATAAAACCGTCTTTTTTCAGACATTCAAGCATACGTTTATACATTCCTTCCGCCTCCATAAATGGATACAGAATCATATAATTTTTACGGCTTTTCATAGATTGAGATCAATTGCTCGCTGTACCCGGCAGCCAGACCCGGATACTCTTTGTCCAGGATTTTACTTTCCTGCAGGACCCGGATTGCTTCGGACATATTCCCCCGCTCAAGATTCTCCTGTATCTCCAATCCTCTCACAACCGAAAACCGTCAGTTCTTCCAGATACCTTTCCAGAGCCCAGATGAAATCCAGGGCGTTCCGGTAATCAATATAACCGCTTCTGTCTCCGTACTTCCATACAAGATCATCTACTCCCTGTTTGAGACGGTTCGTCTGTTTCTCATCTATCTTCGACGCATATCTGGTCATGAGCAGATCCCGGATCTCATTGTTATGTGCGGCAATACCCTTTATGAATGAACGCAATTCCTTTTCCGGAACATTTTCAATAATTTCTTCTAACTCTTCTTTCTGACAACCCGGGAATTTTTCTTCTGTCAAGATCCTTCCGTCACTTTGTTCCTCAATCTCATAAAGAACTGCCGCCATATGCTTGCAGTTATTTCCATCTTCCGCATAGGGACAGGAACAATACATTTCACAAACCTCTCCCTCTTCTATTTCAAGATCTACTTCATAGTCATCTGTCCCCTCTACAATAGCATGATATCCCTGTTCCGTTTTATGGAGTTCTAAAACTGCTCTCCTGTCTTCTAAAAACCTTATTTTTATAAAAATCTATCTTTATCCCGCGCTCCATAAAGTCTGCATCGTTCACAAGTTTTTCCGCAGCATCCGGATTTTGGATTTTTCTGTACATTCGTAATGTAACTTACTGTCTGTACCAGATCCTGCTCAAAAAGCGGCAGATATTGAAATCTGTATTTTTATTTGTCATAGATCACACTCTTTACATTCCGGAACACATCTTCATGGTCTGATCTGTATCATAGTGATCTCTTCTTTCTTCACATTCTTATTATCTTAATTTTATCATATATGCAATCTAATCTCGTAATATGAATATTCCGCCTCTCATCATCTCATCACCCACACAAACCGTTCTATATTATTACTTCTATATGTATCGTGCTTTTACTCACCCCAAACTTCTTCGCCGTCTGCCTTACCGTGGCCTTATGTTCAATGATATACCCCGCGATCTCTACTGCCCTCTCCTCAATATACTCTTTCATAAAAACCCCTGCATAGTTTGTTTTTACAATCTATGCAGGGGAGCAATAAGTCATGCCCGCTTTTCTGCGCTCTGCGGAAAAACCAATTTCAGTGGTAAAACAGCAGACTGCGGTTGATCTCTTCAATCGTCCTCTTTTTTGCTCTTGTCATTTTTGACCATGCGACCACAGACTCATATTCCGGGGATTCGGGGTCAGAAACAATGCGCAGATACTCTTCGTATCCACCTGGTCCTCCAACGTCTTCCGGTGGTCTTTCTCCATTGCTTTCCAGCAAAATCGGAAATCGGTTATGACTGTTAGCGATCACTTCTTCCAGCAGGATTTCATGCTCCCAGTCATCTCCAAAATCATATGTATAGAGACATCGTTCGGTATCACTGAAAATTTCTCTCAGGTTTGTCTGGTTATCGTGTCTCACTTCATACTCATCCGGCACGGTAAACTCATGGAGATGATAATCAAACCAGCCGAAAGTTTCCTGTATAACCCGGTGCAATCGCCTGAATGTGCAGCGGGAAGGGATCAGGATGCGACGCCAGATATCATGTCCGTCGAGCAAAATCTTCACTTTCATCTGATAGTTCTCGATCTGCAGCATCTGCTCCCAGTTTTCTTCCGGCATGCCTTTCATTTTACAAAGCTCCCGGAACAATCTCTCCGATGGATAATCATACGCATCGCCAAATTTTACGATATAGCGTCCCAGAGCCAGGCTGATCCTCCTCTGTATCACAGATTCCTCATCCAGAAGTTCTGTATAATGCCCCACTGTCTCGCATGTCTTGTTCAAATTTGCGGTCAGGCTTCTGCCCGCTGTTTTTGAATATACTACACCGCCACAATTTTTCAGATATTCCTCCACAATATCTGTCGGTACTCCTTCTTCCGAAAATGCCGCCCGGATCCCATCTTTTACCTGTTCCTCCAAATGAGCTATATCCCTTGTCTTTGGACGGTACAGAACGATCGGATACCTTGTCAGATTATTCATGCATACGATCGTCTTCCGACGGTTGAGAGTAATCAGATTCACATGCCATGAGTAAAATCCGTCTGCACCGTCATCACAGTCATCCGCCGGAAGCATTTTGAATCTTTCCATATTCATTTTATCGAGCATCTTTTTTGTACATTGAAGATACATTTTATCACCGCCTTATTTTATTGTAACATAGATTTGCGGGTCGGGATATATCTCTGATATAGGCAACTATATATTACAATTCCAGACTATTGTCCTTTAGCAGGAAATCATACACACTCATTGTCGTGATCCCATTTTCATCCCGTGTCACATTCACAACATCTTTCACCACAATAATCTTTTTAAAAGAATCTTTGACCTGGAGGAGCGACATTTTTTCTTGCTTCTGCTTGTGTTCATCCGGCATGGCAAAAGCGGACTGGATATAATATCTCTGACTTCCTTTATTCGCGACAAAATCAATTTCCAGTTGTTTCCGTTCTGCTTTTCCCGATGCATCCTTTCTCCGTTTTTCCACAATCCCCACATCCACTGCGTACCCGCGGCTCCTGAGTTCGTTGTAAATAATATTTTCCATAAGATGTGTCTCTTCCACCTGCCGGAACCCCAGCCTGGCATTTCTAAGCCCCACATCCTCAAAATAATATTTTACAGGAGTCCCGATATATTTTCTTCCTTTTACATTATACCGGTTAGCCTTGTGGATAATAAAAGCATCTTCCAGGTATTCGATATACTGTCGTATGGTATTTCCGCTGATCTTTGATCGCAGTACACTTCTGAATGTAGATTCTATTTTCGGGACATTGGTAAGAGAGCCGATCGCCGATGCAAGAATATTGACCAGATCTTCCAGTTCCTGCGTCTTTTCAATATGATGTCTCTCAATAATATCTTTCAGATAAGTTTCTTCAAACAGACTTGTCAGGTAAGAAACTTTCTGTTCCTCTGTCTTCATGGCTGTGGTAAGAGGAAGTCCGCCATACAGCATATAATCCGCCCAACCGTGATAGATATCTCCCTCGTACACCTGCATAAATTCTTTGAATGTAAGCGGAAAAATATGGATTTCATCTCCTCTGCCGCGAAATTCCGTTATAATGTCTTTGGAAAGGAATCTGGAATTGCTTCCTGTCACATACACATCTGCATTGTCAATATGCTGCAGTGAATTTAATACTTCTTCAAATTCACTTAAAAGCTGCACCTCATCTAACAGAATATAATACATCTCCTGATCCCGAATACAAGATTCAATATATTCCAGAATAACGTCTGGGTCGCGGTACTTCCTGTGCTTTCTCTGATCCAGTTCAATCCGGATAATATGAGACTCCGGCACTCCCTGTTCCAGCAGATAATTCTGAAATATGTGAAAGATAAGATAGGACTTTCCTGATCTTCTCACACCTGTCACTATTTTTATCATTCGGTTATGCATCCGGTTGATCAGATCCTGAAGATATTTATCCCGCTTGATTTCCATCCTTGCCTCTCCTTTAATTGAATATTTTTGACGCTTTTACCTTTTTTATTCAATATCATTATATGCGTTCAAATCTTGTTCTGCAACTTTATACTGAATATTTTTGGCAATTCTCCCAGTTTTATTCAATATTTATCTTTTATTAAAAAAAGGCAGACATACGCTCTTGGCAATATGTCTGCACTATCTAGATTATGGAAAATATAAATCGCATAGTTTGTTTTTACAATCTATGCAGGGGAGAGAAAATTTTTCGAAGATCCGATGCCTAATCCAATACTTCCTTTTTCTTCTGCGCGTCCCCGCTCTCCGCCTTCTTCTGCCGCCCGATCATCCGCTCGATCAGGTCGACGGTTTCCCGGATCCCGTAGTTGGCGCTGTTGATGCACAGATCATAGTTCTCCGGTCGCCCCCACCGGCCGTACGTGTAGAAATCATAATATTTCTGGTGCTGCCGGTCCATCTGCTTTAAGAAGCGGCTCGCATGGCGCAGATCCATATTTTTGGACGCCACGATCCGCCGGACGCGCAGGGAAAACGGCGCGCTGATAAAGATGCTCAGATGGGGGATGTGGTTGTTGGTGAGAATGGAGTCCGCGCAGCGTCCCATGATCACACAGTCCTCCGTCCTGGCCAGGCTGCAGATCAGATCGCTCATATTGAAGAAAACAGCGTCCTGCCTGGGAAGCCCGTGATAGCGGTTAAACTCCCTCATCCATTTCTTCAGGCTGAAGCTGGTCTTGCGGTACTTGTCAAAATTCTCAAAGTGGTCCGCCTCCGCATCGCCGACCGACCCTTTTTCCACTTCCAGGCGGTTTAAGACCTGGTTAAAGATCTCTACATCATAGTAGTTGATGTGCAGATCGTCCGCCAGCTCAAATCCGATATCATTGCCGGCGCTCCCCTGGGTGCGGCTGATGCAGATCACAAGCGGGTCCTTCTCCGACAGCTTCTTGCGGGCGGTGGGATTTAACTCCGCGCGGGAGAGATCCATGATGTCCACCTTCCCGAAACTGTCCGGGAGCGTCTCGATCTCCTTGAGGATCGCATCGTATTCTGCCATCATCTGCGCCCTTTTTCCCTTATCCCGGATCGTCCTTGCCATATTGCTGATCAGCGCCAGCTCGCTCCGCAGCAGATGTCCGCCCGGCCTGGCAAGCATGAGGCTGCACAGGTTCTGCACCGTGCTCTCCCTGTTTCCCGTAAACGTCCTTCCGAGGGCGGACCCGACGCAGCTATAGACCTCCGCATCCAGATCGTAGATGCGGTTGGCAAGTTCCATACATTTTTCTCTGTTTTCCTGCATATCTGTCCCCCCCTTACAAAAAGAAGATCAATGTGTCGATCAGAAATACCGGGATCAAAATGCCCACGGACCACAGCATATATCCGAAGAACGAAGGCATGTTGACGCCGTTTTCATCCGAGATGGATTTCACCATAAAGTTCGGCGCATTTCCGATGTAGGTGTTGGCGCCCATGAACACGGCGCCGCAGGAGATCGCCGACAGGAATGCCTCCGGAACCGTCCCCAGGCTGGTGGCGATCCCGCTCGTGAATCCAAGCGTGCCAGCCGTGGTGAGGAACACAAGGTAGGTGGGCGTATTATCCAGGAAACTGGAGAGCGCGCCGGTCGCCCAGAAGAGCTGCCATGGCTGGTTGAGGCCGAGATCCGGGCCCACCTGCTGCAGGAGCATCAGGGCCGGCTGCATGGTAATGAAAATGCCGATAAACAGCACCGCCACCTCCCGGATGGCGCCCCAGGTAAAATGGTTCCTCGTCCGGACATCCCCGGGCGTCGTCTTAAAGGAGAGAAACGCCGCCGCCAGAATGATCACGATCTCGATCAGGGACGGGATCCCCAGCGCGACTTCCCCGAAAATGGGAATCCCCAGCACGTTGCCGGCGCTGTCCTGGAAGGCGGGCATGCCCGGCAGCACGCCGCTTAAGATAACGGCGCCCACGATCATCACAAGGAAGAGCAGATTGTGAAGACCGTCGATGCGGAACTGGGTTCCCGGCCTGCTGATGTCCGGTTTGCGGCCTTCAGAAATATCCCTGCGGTACATTCTTTTGTCCACATGGTAGAAAACGAACAAGAGAAGGACCATGTTAAAAATAAGGACAGGGAACAGGCGCAGGCTCCAGAAAAACGGAACGCCCCGCATGAATCCCATGAGCAGCGGCGGATCGCCAATGGGCGTCAGAACCCCTCCCATATTGGAGACAAGGAAGATGAAGAACACCATGATGTGCGCCTTCCGCCTTCTCCAGGAATTCATCTTCAGCACAGGGCGCACCATGAGCATACTGGCGCCGGTCGTGCCGATGCAGCTCGCCAGGAGCGTGCCCAGGACGAGGAGCCCCACATTGATCCGCGGGGATCCCGCGAAATCCCCCTCCATGGTGATATTGCCGGACACGCAGAACAGGCCGAACAGCAGGATGATAAAGGTCAGATAGTCGTTGACCGCACACTCCAGCACCGTTTCCGCCGCCTGTCCCGCCCCGTAGAAGACGGCAAAGGGGATGACCATAGCCAGGATCCAGAAGATCACCGCATGGGGCTGATGCGTCTCCCACCATTCCCCCCTGATCAGGGGCATGACAGCAATGCACAAAAGAAGCCCTGCAAACGGAATACAGAGCCAGATGGGGACGGCCGCCTCCCCGCCCGCTCCCGCCGCCTGCGCGCACAGCGGGCAGAGCAGGATCAGGCTAAGAAGAATGCCCGGGAAAAGTATCTTTTGTTTCACGATTGCTACCTCCGCAATTGACAAAAATTCCGCCGCCGGTATCGGCATATTGGCAGTTGAATTATAACGCCGGGAGGGGGACAAAATCAACTGGGAAACGACGGATTTCACCGTAAAAATAGTCCCGCTTGATCTCTATATCCATACCAGCGTACTCCCAAAAGATATTTTGGTATATTATTCCCTAAAATCCCGCCTTCTTCATTTCATCCATCATGGCTCTCCTGCGATAATACTTCGCCCGCCAGTTCTCCGCGATCCCGGCCGCCTTTTCTTTCCCGCCGGGATACCCGCTGATCTTCTTAAGATATTTCATCAGTTCCCTGTATCGGTTTCTGTCACTGACCCTTTCTGCTTCTCTATACAGATAAGAAATGTAAAGATCCCGCACCTGCTCCGGGAATCTCTCTTTCAACACCTTTTCATATCTGTCCAGATTAAGGACAAAGTCCTCTTTTCTCAGGCACTCCAGCATGCGTTCATACATTCCTTCCGCCTCCATAAGCGGATAGCGGATTGCAAAGTTCCCTGGCTCCCGCAGGATCTGCTCCCTGTACTGCTCCCACTCTTTATCTGTACAGACCTTTTTCAATTTCCGAATATACGTCAACTCACGCTGTGGACACTTTAGAACATAGTACAAGAGTTCCTCTTTGTAAGCTTTCGTATCTGCCTGCTTTTCATAAATGGAGACCAATTGCTCGCTATAGCTGGCAGCCAAGCCCGGATAATCGCTGTCCAGTTCCTTGCTTTCCCGCAGGATCCGGATCGCCTCATCCAGATTTCCACGGTCAAGATTCTCCTGGATCTCCAGTTTTCTTATTGCTGAAAATCGCCAGTGCTTCCTGCAGTATTCGTGTATTTCTTCCTCTGAACAACCCAGTTGCTCCATAACATCCAGCCGTCGTATGAGATTATCCTCATAGCCGTAATGCTCGCTCCAGGTCCTTCCTCCATCCGTGGAGGAACCCTGTTTTTCAATTATTTCATCCAAATATTTCAGTTTCTTCTCCAGCATTTCACGGTCCCGGAACTCGCGCATCAAAAAATCTACTATGTATTCCTCCAGATAATCCGCGACATAATCGCAGGACAAATGACTGGTAAACCAGGCAAACATTTCGCTTCTGACATCTTCGGGGCAATTGTTCAGTATCTCTTCCCACCTCTCATAACATGCATTCGCAACCTGACAAATGCCGCCGTCAGAATCATCCATGTCTATATTCCCGATTATCTGGAACACATAATTGGTCAGTTCAAATGCCTGACGCCAGCAGCCTCGTTCGATCAGAACATCCACCTTGTCTCCCAGATAACATTCCATCGCATAAGTGAAATCCCAGGCGTTCCGGTAATCTATAAATCCATTCCCGTCGCTGTATTCCCGCACAAGCCGGTCCACTCCCTGCTTTAACCGGTTCATCTGCTTTTCATCGATTTCCACCACATATCTGGTCAGAAGCATACTCCGGATCCCGCCATCCTGCCTGGCAAGCTTCTTTACAAAGGCACGCAGTTCCCTCTCCGGGAGCTTTTCGATCAGCTCCTCCAGTTCCTTTTCCTGCTGCTCCAGACAGGCATCCTCTGACAGGAGCCCTGACTCATCCTGTTCCTCAATCTCATACAGGACAGCCGCCATATGCTTACAGTGACTGCCGTCTTCCGCATAGGGACAGGAACAGTACATTTCATGGACTTCTCCCTCTTCAATTTCAATCTCTACTTCATAATCCTCTGTCCCTTCTACAACAGCCCGATATCCATGTTCTGTTTTATGAAGTTCCAGAACTGCGCCGTCATAATAATACATTTCCCCGCGGGCGAGGATATGATCCTGAAATAAATCTCTCCAGTTATTCATAACAGTTCCCCTTTACAATTGTCCCTCCTGGAAGATATTTGGGTCAAAATATACCAAAATATCTTTTAAAAGCCCAGATGCTCCATCGTATCTTTTTCGCAGCATAAATCCAACAATAACACTCTATTATCTTGACTCTTAGTATTACCTGCGTTATAATAACATCCACCCAAGTTCAACCGTCTTTCACACCTGCAAAGGTGTTTCCTGGCCGACGAGGCCGTCTAAGAAAGAATAATTTGACCGACGAGGTCACTCTGGTCAGCCAGAGCAGGGTACGGTTAGCGCCGTACTCTTTTTATTTCCAAATTCCCAAGGAGAAAATCTTATTGAAAGAATATCTTAAAGCACAGAACAAAATAAATGAGTCCGTCATTGAAAATATGTTCAGTTCAGATGAACTTCACCGCTTTTCTATATCCGATTCCCGCTGGACCGAAAACAGAAAGAAAAAATTGCGTCAAAAACCTGTCAAAAAAGGGAAATATACCAATTTGAATTCAGGAAAAATTATATCCCTGAAATGTCATATGAACACCGGGGACTCGTAATTGGCGTCAAACAGAAACTGCTCTATGTGCTTCCAATATTTTCTTATGATCCTCTCAAGCACCTCGATGTCTATCACCCTGTAGACTATCCAGAATCTCATAGCGATCTGTTTCTTTTAAAAAGCAGCGAATTTTCCTTTATCTCCCACGACTCGCTTTTAAAACCGAATGATATACGAACAGTCAGTATTAATCGCCTCCTCTATCAGCAGAGCGGACGCATCCCTCCGGATTCAGATACATACAAGAGGTGAGTGCTAATTTTTTTAAGATTTTTCACGCAAACTACAAGCCATGCAGGGATAAGACCGAAATGCCCGTTGGGAGCTTGCTCACAGAAGGGCATTTTCGGAATTAGACCTATACGGCGCCAGCCGTGACCGAGCGAACCTGTTCGCGAGGTGCATGGTGGAAGCAGTTCCTTGATTTTACGGGCTTTCTTGGGGTTTTCAAATTTTCAGTTCTTCCGAAAAATGACTTACTACACCATTTTTACACCATTTCTACACCAATTTGCGCGAAAACTACGAGCCATGCAGGGACGAAATCGGGGTGCCTTTTGGGAGCTTGCTCACATAAAGGCAGCTCCGGTTTTGGACCTATAAGGCGACAGCCGCGACTGAGCGAACTTGTTCGCGAAGTGCATGGCGAGTAGTTCTGCAATCATTCTTAAAGAAATCTGAGCCATCACATAATCTGCACCAAATCCATCTTTGCAATCTCTCTTTCGATCCTGGACCGGTCTGTAATATGGTTATATACTTCCATCGTGACACTGATATTCGCGTGTCCCATCACATACTGAACGACCTTCATATCCAGATCCGTCTCTGCCATTCTGGTACAGGCTGTATGTCTGAGAATGTGGGCGGAGATGTGCGGTAGCTCTTCTGGCTTTCTCCTCTCCCGCTTTGCCCGCTCATTTTCTTCCTCGTTATAAGCCTTCACAATATCCCGAAGAATAAAGTTCACGGTAGTGGGCATCATCGGACGTCCGCTCCTGCTCATAAATACGAAATTCGAAAGCCCTTCAATCTTCACATCCCTGGGAATCCCCATCTGAAAATTCAGCCGTCTCTGAGTCTCAAAGGCTTTTGCCACCATTTTGCTCATGGGAATCTCCCGGATCCCGGCTTCTGTCTTCGGCATGGTCACATGAAAATCACACCCGTCTCCATAGTTCTTGTAGATCAGCTGATGATTCACGTATACGGTCCGGGTCTTCAGATCTACGTCCTTCCAGGTAAGACCGATCAGTTCTCCACAGCGGAGTCCGGTTCCGATCATCACCTGCAAAAGCGGCAGATAGATATGGAATACCTCGCTGTTCTTAACATAGTTCAACAGATTTTTCTGCTGATCAAAGGACAGGGCGGTGCGTTTCTTTTCCGGTTCTCCATAATCTCCCAGCGTTCTCTTGGCCGGATTCTTCCGGATGATATCATCATCTACAGCCACCTCAAAGCTCGGTAAGATCATATTATGGAGAAACTTGATGGTACTGTGGGAATATTTCTGTTTACTCAGCTGGGAATAAAACAGGCGTACATGAGATGGTCTTACCTGTACCACTTTCATCTGTCCGAGTTCATTCCTCACAAGACTGTTCCACATCCTTCTGTAATTGGCCTGTGTACTCTCCGCCAGCTTTCTGGTATCCATGTGGATCTCAAACAGGTCATTAAGAGTCATGTTCTTGCATTGGGTATCGGTCAGAATTCCTTCGCTCTGGTCTTTCTCAATCTCTTTTTCTTTTTTCCTGAGTTCAGCCAGATCCGGAGAATAAACGGCCAGGCGTCTGCCGGTCCGTTCATCTTTATACCGGTACATATAGAGTCCATCCTTGCGCTGGGATTCCCCTGTCCTCAGATTTCTTCCTCTATTGTCTTTTCTTGCCACAAAACCATTCCTTTCTCTATTTCCACACCTCCCTGTTGTAGGGAATGGTCTTGTCCTGTCTATGAAAAGTATAGCACAAAACCACCCCCACTCACATCCGTGTTCCTCTATTCCGCTATTGCTTCCAGGTATTTTTCCACTTTCTGTACGGAATACAATACTCGGCGGCCGATGGTGATCCGGGCTCCCGCATCTTCCGCAATCTTCCTTGCAGTCATCTGTCCGCAGGAAAGCATAGCGGCCAGACCTTCAATATCCACTGCCAGACGGCAGTTGCTCTCTCTTTCTTTTGTCTGTCTCATTTACCTCATCTCCTCCTTTATTCTTTTCTGCATCCGCCCCAGCTTTTCCTGAGCCGTACGTTTTCGAAAACTCTCACCTTTAAACTGAACCGGCACGCACATCTCCAGCAACCGGTCATAAATCCTGGCATGTGCTATATCCTGCGGATTCTTTAACTCCTGCAGTGTCAGATTGGTCGTCGCAATCAGGGGCTTCCCGCTCCGATATCTGCCATCGATCACCGCATAGATCTGTTCCAGTCCGTACTCTGTCCCCCGCTCCATTCCAAAATCATCCAGAATCAGCAACGGAACTCTGCACAGATTTTTTATGTATGTATTCTTCTCTGAAAAATTAGCAAACAGATCATTCAGCACTTCCGCAAAATTGTTCATACGTACTTCTATCTCCTGTTCCAACAGTGCATTGGCAATACAACCCGCCAGAAAACTTTTCCCGGTTCCCACTGCTCCCCAGAAGAGGTAGCCTGTATTTTCCGCCTTCATTGTTTCCCAGTCTTTCACATAAAGCTTTGCAAGCACGGTATTTTCGGAAAGTCCCTTATCATTCTTAAATGTCCATTCCTTCATGGATCTATCCGAGAAACAATGTTCCTTCAATTCTCTGACTACAGCTTCATGACGCTGCTGTTCCCGGTACTGTTCCTCCTCTTTTCTCTTTTGTCTCCGGCACTCACATTCACGCGGATGTTTTTTTATTCCCAAAACTCCGACTTTTTCCTGATCGAAATAAGCCTCCTTCGGTTCATGGCATTGTCCACAATACAGAAGCCCGTCTTCTCCGATGTAATCCTCCCTGGTTCTTTCTCCAGGCTGCATCATGATCTTTACTGTTTCTTCTACCATCTTGTTCATAGACTGTCCTCCTCACTGCAGGTATAATCCGGAATGTTTTTTACCGGGCCTGACCGTTCTGCCCATCTTCTCAAGGTAACAGCATGATCAGCATATTGCTTTCCACTGGAACGCATATAGCTGGACAGCTCCTCGATCAGCCTGTCTATTTCCCGGATCTCCTGTTTCAATTCTCCATATTCTGTTTCGGAGAGAAACACATTGTGATATTCGCCATAGGCAGAGCGCGCCTCTCTCTCTTTATTTGTTTGACTATATATCAAGTAACTATTATTTAAGTAATTAGGGGATACTTTTCTATCCCTCACAGGGACAGGTTTCTTTCCCTCATAAGTATCATTTTCTTTCCCTTTGAGGGACACTTTTCTATCCTTCACAGGGAAACTTTTCTTTCCCTCTGCCGGGATTTTGATATACAGCAGATTCGGTTTTGAAAATCCCTGTTTTTTTCTCACCAGAAGTCCGGCTTCTTCCAGTTCATTCAATGCCTTTTTTACAGTCATGTGACTCTTTCTAAGATCGTCAGCCAGATAAGCAATGGGATAAACCACAAAAATGTGGCCTTCCTCATCCTTCCACCCTGTCTTCCTAGAAAGACTCGCCCGATCCAGCAACAGAGCATACAGGACCTTGGCTGTCTGAGTCAGATCCATCCCCAGCAGAAACCGTGGGTAAGGAAGATATACCGGAATCTGGGTCTGATCCGTCATGTATACCATCTGATCTTTATTCTTCACATCCATCCTTTTGTTTCTGTCTGATCTTCCGCCGACGGCTTCGCTTGGATTCATAGCAGGGGCAACAGACAATCACAGTCCGGAAACTCTGCTTGCAGTCTCCGACACATTTCCGACAGGTGTCGTTGTGAGTGATCCGCCCTCTTTCATTGAGAAAAAAGGCCAGTTCCTGTTTTCTTTTCTTGCTCATTCTCGGCACAGACATTCCTCCTTCCTGCCATCCTGACAGTGCCCGGTACAGGACAGCGAAATATGGTCACGTTTCGGTATCTTTTTTTGCATTTTTTGCCCTTTACACCAGGCTTTTTTGACCTCAAATATATTTGCCTGGGGTTTCTCTTGTCTGGCAGTCAAAAATGCAGTTTGGTCGTGTTTCGGTATCATTTTGGAACAATTCATCTGGACTACTTTACCTGCGACGATAATCCCGTTCAAAATCCCCTGCCATCTTCAACACTTCTTCCCTGAGTGCGAACAATTCCGCGATGCAGTGACGGATTTCATCTTCCATAGCCAACGAACGTTCCCCGCCCGTATTGAAGTATCGTGCGATCTGATTCAGGTTCACGCCGATTTTTCCATACTCGCCTACCAACCTTCGGAGTTCTTCCATATCGACGACTACTTCTACCCGATGCACGATCTCCTTTTCCACCAAAAGTTTCCGCAGGCATTCGGATCTGGACACCCCCAGGATCTCTGCTTTCCTGTCCAGAAGTTCCAGCTCAATATCGGACAGCCGGACTCCGACAAAATGCGGGTGGTTCAGTTCCCGGTCTAATCTCTTTTTTCTCATGGCTCCTCCTTTCTTCTCTTTTCTGTTACTTTAGTAACATCACAAATTGGAGAACCGGCAGTCCTGCCGGAATCTTCCTTTTGTGCTGCGTCCCACTTTCCAGTGGACGCCAATATCTGTCAGATCGGCAGATCATCGAGGGTATGGGGAATCGAAATCCCAAGCAAGAGCCCTACACAGGAAAACACGATAGTGTATTACGGGGTGGATCTTGCTCTGGGAAAATCCCCATCAAGAGCTCAACCTGTAAGTTAGAGGATTGCCAGAAATGGCATAACCGCTTAACACGGGTGGATCTTGCCCTATAATATCTACCCCCTCACTTAACGTAACCGGGAGCGGCCATTATACAGGGTCAAAAAGAATTAAATTTTATTCTTATCAACCAGATCCGCTCTTATCTTTTTTGTTCTTTAAAGATCCCCTCACTTAACCCAATCGTCAGAGACAGAAATACAAGGAGATTCGAAAATCTTTTTAATTTTCTGCTTCAAAAAATATTTCCCCTCACTTATAGAACGGAAATCCGAGGATTATACAGTGTTTGGAGACAAAATTTTTAATAAAGTGCATAAAAAAACATCCCGTCTTTTTTGACCGGATGCCAGATTTTAATTCATAGATTTCTGTTATAAAAAATAGCCACCAGATTTTCCGGCAGCTATTCGCATGTTAAATCATCACCATATTCATTTTTTATTCTTTCGCACAATCGATTCCAGCTTTCTTCTTCCTCCTCTGGAGTTCTTTCCGGCAATACCACATCCTTTATATCTTCATCGATAGCTTTTACGTATTTATCCATTAAATCCGGATACTCATCCAACAACCTTTCGAACAGTTTATAAAGTCCCCATTCCGTACACTTAGCCAAACATGAAGAAAAAAGTTCCATTGTCATTGGCTTTTGCTTATCGATCGCCGCTAGCTCATCTTCGGAAAACTTGAATGTTGTAATAAGAAATTCCTCAAAATTATGTTTTTCTTTGTTGGATAGCTCATCATATTTTTTCATCCCAGCTCTCCCTCCATATACCTCTATTATAGATACATTTTTCAGTATAGTAAACCATTATTTTTACCATGATAATGATTATATTACAAACTGGGAAGTGAGCAGAAATGATAAACTATTCTCCATTGTGGGAAACCATGCGCCAACGGGATGTCTCCACCTATACACTGATTCATAAGTATGGTATCAATCCCCGGACGATCAATAATTTAAAACATAATAAGTCCATTACTATGTTTACACTGGAAAGGCTTTGTGAGATTTTAAATTGTGAACCGAATGATATTATCAGATTTGAGAAAGAATAAAAGCTACTGGGACATTGTCATCCAGTAGCTTATATTTATCGAAAAGAAGAAGAAAAATGTTTTAATGCATCTCACCAAGCTAAATCTATAAATTTATTGGTCATAGAGATTTTATTGGTCATGATTTTACTTAATGCAAATTATTTCTATCGTCTTAGCTATTACATCTATTCTTCACTATTGTTTACAACCCAAATCTTTTTGAGGGGAATCAATTCTTTGATTTCATCATCCATTTGGTCATAGTATCTCAAAAACTCCTCGATAATTTCTTTATGAGTCCAAAGACGTATCTCAAAAAATTGTTTGGCTATTTCGTTGATGACCGAAGATTTAAACCCGCTCCACGACACCAACAAACCATAGTCGGCATTGAAGTTTTTCATCACGCCGCCCAGTTGATCCAGTACTATCCGATCCACAGGCACATCCGTAGACTTAACCTGAACACAGATTTTAGGACTACCAAAGCCAAGTGTACCAGCAGAAGCCAGAATATCCACACCTTTATCCGGCCCAGCCGGACTAACGTATGTAGTGAACCCTTTTGCACGGAGAATTGCATCTACAATTCTTGCTAAGCCATGCCCTTTGGTCTTTTGGATTATCAGATTTGTAATAACCCCTAAAGCTTCATTTTCAATATCGCGGACTTCTTCATCATTCTGTAACTCCTGAAGAGTGATTTTGGGTACTTTCTTTCCCTGCTTATGTGCACTAATGACCGCTTTAATGCGATCTTCCTGTTTGATGCGACAAATCGTCATAAAGGCGCCAAAGGAATATAGGATATCCTGATCAAAAGCCGTGCGAGGAATGTCACAGGCAAACCACTCTACTTGATGTGCATGATAGTAGGGATTGTTATTGTTGGGCAAGAATTCATAATCACCTGTGATCTTGCCAAAATGAATTACCGGCTTGATCTTGCTTGGTAAAACCACAATTTCTCCCTTCTTCATCTCATGAGCGAATGGCCATACCTGACTTGCCCAGTTCATTGCTGTTTTGACCTTTACATCTACGTTGTTGTCCACGAAATACTGTTGCAAATCTTGTTTAGTGTGGAACTGCATGATTGATTCAGCTAAATTGTCCCAAGTACAGTATACTCTACTGTCCTCAAGAAATTTGTTCTCAAACTCGCCGTATCGTCCGGCACGACATAACCACATCGACATTATTTTCCCTCCCTATAGCTCACAGCCAAAATGTTGCACTGCGATCCAAAATAGTTTTACGTTCTTTCCAATCAGGCATTAACATAACCAAGAAACCATAAAAATGCTTTGAGTGATTTGGATGAATAAAATGACAGAACTCGTGCATCACCACATATTCGATACAGTTTCGTGGTGCTTCCAATAAACGTTTATTCAATGTAATAACTCCTTTTTTTGCCAAGCAAGATCCCCACCGCGTTTCCATATCCCGAATTCTCAAAGTTGGCATGGACACTCCATATTTTTGAAATATCGGGTAGATTTCTAAAATAATCTCGCCGAAAATAGCTCGACACTGCTCATCCAAGTAACGTGTCACCATCCTTTTCTTTTTTTCATAATCATCCGGGTTTTTCACGCAGAGGTACAGATAAATCCCATTTGATGAAATTGTTTCTTGTACATTTCTCTCCACTTTCAGTCGAACTCCTCTTCCCAACAGATAAAACGTCTCTCCACTGACATATTGCTTGGGCTGAGGAGCATACTGCGCCATCTCGCGAAACTTTCTTTGTGCCGACCAAATATAATTTCCTTTGCTCTCCACAAAATCATCAACCTTTTCGGCTGGGATATCTGAATTTGCTGAAACATAAACCGTGCAATCTTTATGAATCCGCAGATTAAGATTTTTCACCATCTTCCGCTCCAGCATGTAGTGAATTTCGTTATTTTCATATAAAACAGTTCTTTCTTGGACCATTGATGTCAAAACCTCCTAAGCGCCACTGTTTTGACATTTTCAATGATCTTATCAATGGTGTCAAAAGACAGTTTTAATCCTCGTTCTTTTTCGTAATTATAAAAAAGGTCATCAATATCCTGCGAGATTCGGTCATGGATTGTTTTATTGTTACTCCAGTCCACCTGACTATGGTTAACCACAATTTTGGTAATCTCTTCCGCAATCTCCGCCGCAAAATCGGGAGAGACCTCTGCTTCTTTCGCCTCATCAAATACTGCTGACAGAACACCGTAAAATGCCTGTGCATGGATGTTATTTTTAATAGATTCCGGGTAAGTCACGGTGCTCTTTCCGACGTGATAATCTTCCATAATGGTACGCATCTTCGCCAGATATTCTGCCTCGGAGATCACTTTTTCCTTGTACTGATCCAACGCTTCTTTGATCCGTTTGGAGAAGCTGTCATAATAGGCTGGGTTTTCCTGATATTTTTCACTGATACTGCGGGTTAACTTACTGGTAATAGCATCCGCCTTTGCCCGAAGAGATCCCAACTCCTCTAATTCATGCACAAAATCATCTTTGTTTAAAATATCGATGGGACTAGTGATCTGCTTTAGGCCAGCCACCGAAAGGTGCGTATCCAGAAGATTTTGCATTAGCGGCTCATATTCTCGGTTGTCAATTGCATCGCAGTAACGGATTTTCACACTGCGGCGCACCTTGGAGAAAAATATAAATGTATTTTGGTATTGCTTCAATTCATCTTTCGGGAAGGCTGCATACGCCTGTTCTGCATTCAATACCACATTCAATGCCTTGCCGTAAGCACAAAGACGATTATAAAAGTTCTCCCGTTTCTTATCATCAACAAGATGCACTTCTACTTCTTCGATATCATGGGGATTTTTCAGATCATCAAACAGCTCCGTTAGCTGGGTATAGGCTTCTCTCAAGCCAGCCACAGATGACATAACATCCACCACAACACCCTTCAAATCACCGCCGTCGAAATTTTCGAGCCCAGCACCACTATACAAATCCATTGCGGTATCCAGTTTTTCAATCAATCCACGGTAGTCTACAATTAGACCGTAGTCCTTACCTTCATACAAACGGTTGGTACGAGCAATAGCCTGAAGCAAACCATGCTCCTTTAATTCCTTATCGATGTAGAGTACCTGACAGATGGGGGCATCAAAGCCAGTGAGCAGCTTGCTACACACAATGAGAATATCGATGTCGCCTACGCAGAACTGATTCTTCATGGACTCTTCATAAGCATCCGCGTCGCCGTAGCGATTCATCATCTTATTCCAGTAGGCAATAACCTTATCGTCAGCACCTTCGTCCACATCGTCTACACCCTCCCGAAGATCGGGCGGCGAGATCACCACAGCGCAATTCAGATCTCCAAACTGTTCAAAACACTCCAAATACCGTATCGCATCCCGTTTATAATTGGTGGCCAACATAGCCTTAAAGCCGGTATCTTTGTACCCTTCAATAAAGTGTTCGTTGATATCCAGTGCAATCCGCTTAATACGGGCATCAGTGGAGGTCAATCGACGGATGCTGCTCCATTTCCGGGAAAGGTCATCCCGCTGAGTTTCCGTGAGACGTTTGGTAGTCTGCTTGAACCAAAGGTCAATATTGTCCTCGTCCACATTCTGCTCCACAAAACGTCCTTCGTAAATGAGTGGCACGATAGCCCCATCCTCCACACCATCCTTGATGGTATATTTGTGGATCAGTTTACCGAACTTCGCCATAGTATTTTTCTCTTTTTTCATCAAAGGTGTACCGGTAAAGCCGATGTAGCAGGCATTTGGAAATACCGCCCTCATTTTGGTAGCAAGCAGTCCATAGTTGGAGCGGTGACTCTCGTCCACCAGCAGAAATACATCCCGCGAAAAGTTTTTGTGCTCCATTTTCTCGGCGGTGTTGAACTTGTTGATGATGGTAGTAACCACATCCGCCTTGCCGCTGCCCAGTAGCTCTACCAGATTTCGCCCGCTGGTGGCCCGAGCCGGATTTAAGCGAGTATGGGCAAAGGTGGCAGCAATCTGACGGTCCAGTTCCTTGCGGTCTGTGACAACAACCACTTTCGGATTGCAGTTGGACAATTCCATTAAGATATACTTCGCCAGCATGACCATGGTCAAGCTCTTGCCGCTACCCTGAGTGTGCCAAATAACACCACTTTGACGATTGCCCTTTTCATTCGTCTGCTGAATGGTCTTGATAATCTCTTTTATGGCAAAATACTGCTGATAGCGGCAGATTTTCTTTACATTGGCATCAAAGAGCACAAAGTACCGAATCAGCTCCATTACTCTTTCTTTGCTGAACAGAGAAATCAGATTCCGGTCCTGCTCGGTGGGAGAGCGGTCGGTCACATAATGTGCCAGTGCCTCTTCCAAAAAAGCGGTGTTTTGCTCTTTCCACACATTCCAGAATTTCTTGGGTGTCCCAGTAGTGCCATACTTTACACCATTCTTGTTGGTTGCCATCACGATTTGAGCAAACTTATACAGCTGTGGAATGTATTCTTTCTGTTGGTTGCGGATGTTCTGTTCCACAGCCTGCTCAACGCTAATCTGGGGCACTTTGCATTCAATGACAGCAAAAGGAATACCATTGATGAACAGCACGATATCCGGTCGAGCGTTGTGGAGCTTGTCTCGACTATCTACCGCAAATTCCTCGGTAACATGGAACAAGTTGTTTCCCGGGTGTTCCCAATCAATATATTTCAAATTAAAGCTGAGTGTTTTTCCCTCACCCACAGTCTCTGGGTAACTTTTACCAAGCAAAAGAGCGTCATAAATTCTTTCACTAGTACGCACTAAACCATCGGTTAAAGGCTCATCCAGATCTTCCATAGCACGTTCAATATTAGCAGCAGAAAACTCATTTTCCGCACCAGCGAAAGCATAACGATTGAGCCGACGCAACTGCCCCCGGAGAATATCTCTGAGCAGCACATGGTACCGGCTGCCTCTCTGCACCTCGCAGTCCTCCGGTGTAATATAGGTATAACCCATGGACCGTAGCAGATCAATAGCCGGCTGCTGGCTGATATTCTTTTCTAAGTACATGGATTTGTCCATGGTTGCCTCCTTTCGGAAATATCAATAAAAGCAGGAATAGCGGGACGGGAAATCCCGCCTCGCTCTACTGTCTCTGGATTTACTTTTCTTTGCGGACTCCCTTAAAAGGAGTTCCATTCTTTTTGACATCCATAAAACGACCGGTATCACTGTCCCGCTTTACCCATTGTTTTGTAACAGGGTTAAAAGTCTGAGAACGGTCTCTTACCGCTCCATTTCTATGTCCGTCACCACTCGGGGAATTGGTTGCCATACGTTTTTCACCTCCTTTTATTGCCACCTGTACATGGAAAAATAGACAAGGGTAGCTCTACAAATCTCCTCGGGCGATTTGCTGTGGTCAATAATTTCTTTCAAGTCAGACTTCATCTTTTCCGTGTAGTTTTGCCCGCTGTCCACAACTTTCTTTAACAATTTTTTGCAAGCATGTTCCTGCATTTCTTTTTCTGTCATGTTTTTACCCTCACAATGCCCGTCAGCAACAGCTGCATCAAGGCTTTTTTCTTTTGTTTTTCCTGTTCAATATTCTGCCGGAGTAAGTCGATTTCCCGATCAGCGGTGGAAAGGATTTCGGCAATAGCGGTTTGTTCTTTCACGTCTGGTGGATAAAAAACCTTAATCTTCTTAAAATTCTCATATTTTAGGTTTCGAGTATCGTCTACTAAGCCTTGCGAAAAACGATAAAACAGAAAGATAATCTCCGGCATTTTGAAAAGATACGCAAAGTACTTTGCATTAATTGATGAATTCGGTTTCAAAATTGTATAAGCCGGACTAACAATACCATCATAGTTGGAATACGCTGAAACTCCCTGCCACATTCGCATTGTGTTATATCCAATATCTCCAACGCAAACTCTCAAATATTTTGATTTATCATTGCTAGAATTGTCTTTCAAATCCAACTCTTTTCTTGGAATGATGCCTTGTGTTCCCGTAATGGCTAGCATCTCTAATCCTTCGCAGTTTGTTTCTTTACGTTCAAGAAACAACTTTCCTAGACGTTCCGTTTTCCATTCACCACTAAACCCCGGCAAACGCTTTTTGCTGGTCAAAAGCTGTTGCATGAAATACTTTTTCTGCCGCTTCTTTTTGGTAAGGCGCTTTTCTTTCAACTCAATCACCTTGTCTTGGGTCATCAAGATCGCGGCAATTTTTCTTTGTTCTTCAATGGACGGCAGTATAATTTTGCTCTTTAAAAAGCGATTTTGTCCCAAAGTTTTGTTTCGTCCTGCTCCTCCTGGAGATGCCGCTTCTAGAATATTGGTTCCGCGCTTTGTTAAAAAATAATAAACCAGGTAATTGATATCAACTCTATCATTTACAGGACGGTACATTGGAAAACGATGAGAACCAACCATTCCTACTTCAGATTGTGTGGTCTTCCCAATTGCCTGTTCCCATGCGAAAACAATATTAACTATAAAGCAGTCCGGCTCAATCCAAAAGACAGCCTTATTTTCCAATGCTTCTCCCGTAACAGGTTCTTTATAGAAAAGTCCCTTTCCGTGGGAACGAATACCGATTTGTGTGTACAATTCGTTTGGCTCAACCTCAACAGGCCTTTCAATACGTTGGAGGCAGTCTCTAAGCATGTGCACTTCCCAGTCAACAGGAAGAATCCCTACTTTTGTTTTTTTGTATCCATCCGGAATATTTCCGTGCCGAATCTGCTCAATTATATCTCTTGTTCTTAATTTCATTTTTGCTCACCATTCTCTTGACTCAAATTAACAATGGTTTCTGCAATACTATCTTCCTGCTTCTGATGTTTTCTCTTTCGCATTTTATAAAACCAATCCGGAATAAGAAAACCTACTTCTCGTCTTTCTCGAATCTTATATTGCAAATCGACCAATTCTTGTTTTATAGACACTTTGTTATCCCCTGATAATTTATTTTCAATTTTATCGCAAAAAGCATCGATTTCCTTCAAAAGTGAATTACTCTTAATGACCTCTTTACAGACAGAATATATATATTCTACAAGTGGTGTTAACCATGATAAAATACATATTAACTTTATAAAGTTTGGATTGACGATAAACATACTTGCAACCATAGCAACAACTGCAACTAATAAAATACCAAGTTGAAGACAAATATAAGATTTATGCAAGCCGTAGTCCCATCTTACATTTTCTCGTTGACAGTGAAAAACCTGAGCTTCACCTGACAAAGATGAGTAATCACTATACCAATTTTTCATATCAGAAGTATCTACACCTGAGAATTTACTTGTCGTCTTTGCAAGATCGGTCTTATTGGGCAATTCACCCCATTCAGATGTAGCACCCCCTATGATTGAGGAAAAAAGCGTTACATCAATATATTGTTGTATAGAAGCAGCGTGTTTTTTATGAGATGAAATATAACCATCTGAGTATTTGTTAAACACGACCAAGCCCACTGCAAATAAACTGGATAAAGCAGATAGTGTATCACAGTCCAAAATAGACACAACAACAGAAAAGATTGCAAACGTAAGAGTCATAATTGACTTCAACCGATTGGCTCTTTTGGCCTGAGAATATTCATCTCTTTGTGCCAACTGACATTCGAGTAAAAATTTTTCATTCTGCTTGGCATAAATATTGTTATCCATATGTTGGGAAGTCGCTTCCAAAAATTTCACCCCACTTTTTAATTGCTTCTTTATGGTTACTAGCCTTTTCTTGTTCCCAGGCTTCACAGGCCTTTTTGTAGTCAGTCTGTGCCTTTTGCTGAAGGCACAGTTTATCATCTACACTAAGGTTATTGATATCACCTTGTATCTCTTTCATGTCATATACTGGACTCAAAATATGACTCGCTAAATAATTTAACGCATCGCGAAAACGAAAATCGATATACTCACTCAGTTCTGTTTGGGAATCTGCAAAATTTATAATCATAGTCTCGAGCATATACGATGGTAGTGTTTTTGCGTTCTTTACTTTATTCCATTTTTTGCAAAGGCGAATTAACTCCAACACGCGCCCATCTTTACTCTGGTTTGTGCTTGTAACATGCTCTTTGTCTTTATCGGGAGCTGTCTTTTTCCAATTGCCATTTCCGTTCGGAATTAAATAGTATGACCTACCATCACTTTCTTCCACCGTATGAAAACATGGTACGATATCAAAAGACCATTCCTTCGATTTAAGATTTAAAATAATGGCTTCACCGTTTCTGCGAATCTCAGAACGAGAATATTCCCTTACCGATTCTAATTTTTTCTTAAATTTATTAGATACCTGAGTACTGTTAAGTGTTCCGTCTTCACGTGTACAATCTTTTTGTGCTTCATTAGTTGTACTTGCAGTTATTCTGACTTCGTCCCATGGATCATCAGAGTAATACTTTGCACCATTAGCAGCAATACCAATCATCAAATCCACATCATCAAGTTCACGGCATTTGGTTCTTCTCGCAAATGAACCAAAGTGTACATTAAAGCTATCACACAAATCAAAGAAACCGTCTCTATTATCAAATTCAGCGATATTATCAAGCAGGTTGTCTCGACTCGTTCTTGCTTTACATACAACATCCGAATCAAGATTGACGATATCTTTCATAAATTCAGCAAATGCATTGTTAACCGTTGTAGCCAACTTCCTTTACCTCCCTAAATTCCTAATTCATCCAGATATTTTTTCATCTGCGTTTGAACATTAACTAGTTCAGCCTCAATACTGGCAATACTCCGCTGTACCTCATCAATATCCACCAGTTCTTCTTCCTCAAAAGTATCCACATACCGGGGGATATTCAGGTTGAAGTCATTCTCTTTGATCTCGTCGAAGGAGGCTACATAACTATACTTATCCTTGTTCTGCCACACTTGATAGGCTTCCACAATGCGTGTAATGTCGCTGTCTCGCAGAATATTCTGGTTCTTGCCCTTCTCGAAGTTTCCATCCCCGGAAGCATCAATGAACAACACATCTCGGCAAGTGCGATTCTTCTTGAATACCAAAATACAGGCTGGGATTCCAGTGCCGTAAAATAGATTGGCCGGTAACCCGATAACCGCATCCAGCAGATTCATTTCCACAAGCTGACGGCGTATTTTTCCCTCGCTGGCTCCGCGGAACAGGACACCATGTGGCAACACCACTGCCATGCGGCCATTTTCCGCATCTAAGCTGGAAAGCATGTGCAGCACAAAGGCATAATCGCCTTTGGAAGTGGGCGGTACTCCCCAATCAAAACGGTGATACCGATCCAGTTCAGCGGACATTTTTTTCTTGCCCTTACTGTTTACCTCTGCTTCCGATAAGAAACCACTATCCCATTTATCCAGACTGAATGGGGGATTCGCCACCACGACTTGAAATTTCATTAAATTATCATTCTCGACATTCTGAGGATTGGAGAGGGTATCTCCCTGCCAAATTCTAGCATCATCCACACCGTGCAAAAACATATTCATTGTACAGAGAGCCCAAGTCTGTGCGTTGAGTTCTTGTCCATAAATAGCAACTTTTCCGCTGGGAACTTTCTTATACGCTTTCAACAACAGGCCACCGCTCCCGCAGGTAGGATCATAGATCCGGTCGTTCTCCCTAGGCTTTACCAATGAGGCCACTAGCTCAGAGACCTGACTGGGCGTGAAAAATTCTCCGCCCTTCTTTCCTGCGTCAGAGGCAAACATAGCAATCATGTATTCATAGGCATCCCCAATGATATCGTCAGCACCTAGCTGACTTGGTCGCAAATCAAGACCATTGAAGTCCTCCAGCAGATTCCTCAAGGTTGTATTCTTCTCTTTAGGCTCACCAAAATCCACCTGGGAATTAAAGTCAATGGCCCGGAACACATTGCGCAACTTTCCGCTGTTATGTTCCTCAATATAGTTCAGAGCCACATTGATTTTCTGGCCAATTTCAGCATCATTTCTATTGGTATAAAGATAGTCGAAAGTGGACTGCTCGTCCATTGAAAAACGCTCTCGACTCATGGCACGCTCTACTCGGCGCATATCACCATCATATTGTTTGATATAGTCCTCTCGTTTCTCCTTAGAGACATCGCTTAGGTATTTCACGAACAGCATGGAAAGAATATAATCCTTATAGCGGGAGCTATCGATCTTTCCACGAAAACTATCACAGGCATTCCACAGAACCTGTTCAATATCTTTTCTCGTTGTCATCTTCATTTTCCTCTCTTTTCTCTTTTGTATTCCTGATCTAACAGACTCGAATACAACTTTTCTTTTTCTGCTGCCAATTCTTTAAGCAGCTGACTTTCCTTCTTTGCCAGCAAATTTAGCTGTGCAATTTTTTGCTGAACCTCAATTGGAAGAAGCACAAGCTCAAAGTCCATAAGAAATTTTGCTTTTATTGCTCCAAGCATATTACTAGTCGTATTCTCGTAGATTTTATGCCTCACCTTTTGGGTATTAAGCAACCAAAAAAGATACTCTGGGAGCAACCGTTTATCTTCTATTCGAATCACCACAAAGTTTGAGGATATCACCATTCCTGATGTAGTGTCATCTATCAAAACTGCCGTATAAGGTGCAGTAAGACGGACAACAATATCTCCCTGCCTGGAAAGGTACTCTTCCTTCAGTGACTCTTTCGCTTCATAGATATCCGCTTTGTGTAGGTCAATGTTACCCTCCTGCTGAATGCAACGTAAATTGATTAAAGGATACCGGTAATCTGTCGGCTCCTTGGATTGTTTTCTTGACAAAACTAATCCACTGCGGACACCCGCAAGACTCTGCAATTTCATTTCGCCACCTCGTTTGTCATGATTGATAAATGACAGATGTCATCTAAAAAAATACTCTTCTTGAGATAAACCTATTATATTTTAACCAATTGAATTCGTCAAGAGCAGGTTTGTCATGATACAAAAATAACATCACGGACATATCACAATATACGCTTCGTTATATTTCAAAAATATCCACTAATTGATTTCCAGACTTTCTTTTTACCTTTAATTATTTTATTCAAAAAAGCATCCCTTTATATAAAGGTATAAATGCTACTCTTAAACTGAGTCTCAGTGGCTCGCTTTCTAGTTAACAAACATAATAAAGGAATGCTTAATCGAATTGTAGAAAATTAAAAACTCTTCGAGTAAAAATAATTATTCATGCTAGTAGATCAAATTAATGGCCAATCACCTTTCCATATTGTCGTCCGTCTAAAGTTGTCCATTCCCTACGACCATTTGCAGATCTCCCTCCAACAATACCAGCGGCCGCAGATGGACTATCAAAACTATAATCTTGTGTAAAAACGCCATCAACAATAATCCCATTATCTATCAATATTTTTCTTGCCTCCACATATGATGGCTGACAACTGGGTGTAGTATCTATAGAAATAGTGCTTCCAGCTTTAACAATAAAATTTCCATTAGCCCCAGCATATCCGGTAGCATTACAGCCTCGAATTGCGATGTGGAAGATTAACTTTTCGGATTCTGCTACTTCTTCTGATGGATCAATTTGCAAATCCCATTTTTCGGAAAACAACCTCATTAACATTTTTTGACGACTAGCCACAATTTCAGGAGTCCAGGAACTTTCATTTATTACTTGCGTAGTTAACGTATATGATGTTGTACCACCTTTGTTCTGGAAATAACTTCTTTTTTTTGTAACAAAATCATAATTCTGAGCCGCCGAATTATGCTTTCGCGTCAAAGGCACAAGATTTGCAATACGATTCAACCAATATTTTCTCTCTTCTTGATCTGGCCACACAATATTCCATTCACTATTTATCTCCGGATTTTGCGG
This sequence comes from Mordavella massiliensis, assembly GCF_016901695.1. Lineage (GTDB taxonomy): Bacteria > Bacillota > Clostridia > Lachnospirales > Lachnospiraceae > Claveliimonas > Claveliimonas massiliensis_A. The sequence continues at coordinate 35,609 of NZ_JACJKS010000011.1, forward strand.
AAGTACATGCTCGATTGTAAATAATTTCACATCGTATTTTGCCCCGCCATCAGAAACAAATGAATCCAAACGTTGAACAACATAATTGCGTCTTCTAGAAGGCATTGTATAAATCTCTCCATTTAATGCTTCGTAAAATGAGTGTTTTTCATTTGCAGTTAATTCTATTGATGTTAATGGCTGTTCTAAACTATGTGTTGGATTGCTATCCATTTCCGCCAAAATCCACTTATAGCGATCCATACGATGATTTACATCTTGTGCAGTTGCATGAAGAAATGAAGCCAAGCGTTCTAATTTCTTAACAAACCACAAAACATATTCTGAATCATGAGGATGTTCTGCCAAAAATTTAATTGCCGGTGGCATCCAATCATAATTATCTATTTTATTCAGCCAATATAAACAACCGTTTATTTCATCTGCCCTTGATGAAGCCATATATTCAGAATTTTTCAGCATTGTATAAGCGTCCGCATATGGAGTTAACACATTGTCAATTAATCCTTTGGGGCTTGTGCCTTTTACCACATACAAACGAAATTCTTCTAATAACCCTTTTTTAGGACGCTCTTTGGCAAAAATAGTTCTAGTATGAGTAAATACTTCATTGAATCCTTCACGTCCTGTTTCGTTTTCAAGATCTTCCCACTTTTCAGTATATTTCTGTTGCTCATCTTCGGGAATTTCTCCAATAATTTCTGACTTAATAATATCAATAGGAAGCAAATCTAGTCCTCGACTATTCATCACAGAAAAAACACGAAAAGCAGAAGCTTGGCTATCTGTGCTTACAGATACTAGAAAACATCTATTTAAAAGGAAGCTACTGAATTTAATTAATTCATTCTGATCACCTTCAAAATATGACTCAAATTTTTCCAGTAATTCCTTACAGTTCTCTTGAATATGCTGTTGTGCTTCTGTTGGAAGTGTCGCCCTATCAATACCAAGTAATGATGTAATATGTACTTCTTGAATGTATTTATTAAAGAAGTCCTGATCCTTTTGACGAAGATGTACTCGTGGTCTAGCCGGAATACCTGCAAGTATATTTCCTTTTTCCTGAAGCAAAGCATCACAAGCTTCCCGAGCATCGCCTGTTAATTTTGAAGCCAAAACGGAAAATAAAATTGTTAATGTTGTAAGGCGTTGCTGTCCATCAATAACATCAGCATGAGGTTTATCCTCCGCTTTAATAAGAACTATTGTACCAAGGAAATAATTATCTGTTGCTTCTGTCTTATAAAATTCATATAAATCATCAAATAAAATTCCTGTCTCTTCTTTAGTCCAAGCATAAGGTCGTTGGTATGCTGGTATATGATATTCAAAATCCGAACTAAAAACTTTTAGTAGAGGATACTCTTTTCCTGTAATTTTACTGCTCATATTATTCAATTTCACCTTTGTTATAACCAATTTTTTCAAAAAATCTACTTATTTTTATTATTGTTTTAACTTATCCATTCACTCTATTTACATATCCTCTACTAAAATTTCATAATCTAAATCACTCTCATCTAATATATTGTTTCTATTAATATATTTAAGATATGGGCTATCTAGATCAAGTACTAGAATATCTAATTTGCTGTATTTTTGAAGTAGTACATAAAATGCATAATATACTTTCTCCATATACATATCAGCTATCGAAACACTATTTATTGTACTATTCATGTACCTCAACTCCTTATCCGATGGACATACATCAAATTTCCTGCAAAATTTAATTTTTTCAAGAATAAAAGAATTTACTGAAAAAGGTTTTGCCTTTTCTTTATAGTACTCTTTACTGTCAATTAATTTCTTCATTCTCCTTTCGCCTTCATAAAATAGAACCTTTGCTTCATCATAAGTATTCATATGGTTTGCATGCCTCATATAATTTCTTGCAATAGCGTGTTGTATTTTATACGAATTTGGACGTATACTGGCCGATTGCTCAAGATAATTATACGCTGAAACAAAATCTTCTTTTTCTTGCATATACAACCCTAACTGCAGCCAGTAATAACTGATATTTTCATAAGCTTGCTTTACCATAAAATAAATATTGCGGATATCAATATCGTTAAGTTTTAGTTCATTCATCAAAACATCTTCTTTTAATAACCCCTGAAATATCATATACCAGATATCATTTCTTCGTTCCGATACGTATCTAGCAATATACTGAAGAATATCAATAACACACTCCGAAATAATAGATTCATTTTTTTCGAGAATATATTTTTCTACAATAGAATTTCTTAAAGCCAACTCATTCTCATCCATTCGAACAAAGTCCACAATCTTTGTTACTCCTTCGGTAATCTCTTCATCCAATACAATCTTTTTTCCGTATCTTTCAGAAAAAAGCTCTCGAGGATATACCTCTATATCCGCTATTGCAAATATTGCTAATTCTGTTAATAATCTTTGTTCTAGTGCTGTCAATCCCCCGAACAGTTTAGGCAATTGATTTCTATTTCTTTTAGGTATATTCCCATATGTCAGTTTCATAATAAGATTAGCGATTGATTGCGTCTTATTAATTTCTTTTATTTGTTCCTCCTCTGATAACGAAACCATATAGGATAAATGCCTTTTTTCGCTTAATTTATTCCTTATAATTACTGAGCCACTTCTATCAAGCGTATCATCCAACTGAAAATCACGAAACGAATTTCCCTCAAGATAATATTTCTTTTTTAAATGATAATAGGTTCTTGAAGCTGTCAAAATTACTAACTTTTTATCCTGAATATCATTAAAAAATATTTTTTCGATTTGTTCATAATAAAAACTTGCGTTATCAATCACTAAACAAATCTTATTTTTAACACTTTTTCCGATATAAGTGGTTATTGCACGTATATTAAAATATCTTCCTTTGTACTCTAATATCTCAAAGCCTTGTCTCTTTAAATAGTATGCCAACGCCTTCAACAGACATGTTTTCCCTGAGAAGAACTTTCCATATATACTAAAGCAATTAATATTATTCACATCACCAATAAGCTTTTCCAATTGTACACAAGCATTTTGATAATTCTTATTCTCAAAATTCCATTCTTCGAATACATCTTGCCATTGGCAAAAATATCCTTCATAAAGTTTGCTTTCATATGGTCTTACAAATAACTTAGTAAGATTATCTAATAAATATACCCCATTATACGATAAATCAATCCTTGCTTTTTCCAATTCATCAGGATTATAATTTAATGTTCCAAGATAACTCAGAAAATCCTCTGCAGAGGCTTGTATCAATATAGCCTCTAATTTATCTGCCATTGTACGCAAATATCGAGAAGGTTTATAGTCAATAATTATTAACTTGTTATTTCTATATTTACATCCAGCATCTTCATATTTTTGCAAATAAAAGTGAATATCTGGCTCATCCAAACTTGCACCTACTAAAATAACATTTTCACGCTGAATATCACTAATGAACTTATTTAATTTTGCATCTAATATTCTCGTTGTTAATTCCCTATACTCTTCTTCCGAAAACACAATTCCTTCATGAATACAATTTACACAACCATGCAATTTAAATAATTGCACTTCCTCATCATTTATAATTAAATTTTGTTTATTTTGTACTAGTAAAGTCTTATTATTTTTTGCATATATGTTTTCAACTAAATCATCTATATTAACTGTATATATATCTTTCCATGGATATTTTATTAAGTTATCATGAAACGAACTCGGTTGAGTATTTTCAAACATTTCTTGCAAAAAAGCATATAATTCATCTTTTCTGCCATCTAAATTATATACTTCATCGCATAAACGTCTTAGATTGTAATCTTTCACTTCCTCCCTATCTTCCTTCTCTATCCTTTTTTCCACCATATTTTTATAAATATAGTCTTTAAGTCCGTTTCCATCCATTGCGTTTGCTTTATTTTTAGCCCCATAAGAAAAGCCTGCACCTAAAAATAAAATAGGCGTATTTTCAGATAATAAGACTTCATCTAAATATTTTTTCCCTTCGGCAAATGTATACACCATAATAATACTCCTTCACACTTTACATATCTTTGTAAAAATACAGCAAAACTCTTTGCAACACACTATCTTATTATAATCTTGACAGGATCCAACTTAAATAATCCAGTTCCCAAATCATATTCCTCGATTTTAGCAATAACATGAATATTTAGTCCTACATCAAATAAATCCGGTACATTATCTCCTTCTAAATGTAGATCATAATAGTTTACATCTTCAAATTGAAAACTTGGTCCAGACACCATTGATTCACTATAATCACCCGCATATATTAAATAATCAAAGCGGGTACTATATCCTTCATGTGGACTCACATAAGCAACATTGCCATCAAACTCTATAATTCTCCCTTGATATTTTGAAGCAAATTCCGCTATACTAGGATTAAATTCATCTTTTAAACTAAGCAATACCGCAAGTTCCTCACAATTATCCACATTTAACACTTCTTCAGCGTCATCTTTATTTTCCTCTGTATCCTTTATCTTTGCTGCTGATTCCTCATTTGCTTTTTCTTCATTTTGTGGTGCATCCTGTTCTGGTTCTATTTTCTCTATTTCAATTTGATCACTTGACAAAGAAAGTTGATAACTCAATTCTGTATTTTCTGAAACTTCAAATTCTACTGTCCCATCAACGTCACTTTCATCTTCTTTTTCTGCCTTTAAAGTATGTCCTCCCTCTATTAATTCTGCAGCGTATGTATCAGTAGCTCCATGCTCAAGTGTACCAAGCAATTCATCATCTATAAATATATTTACATCATATCTGCTAAACAATAGATTTTCTTCACACGCTATTTCGACTTGAACAGTAAATATATCAGCTTGCATTTCCTCTTCTTGATTTGTCTCACTTTGCTCATTTTGGCAAGCCGTTAAACCTATAACTGTCATAGCAAATATAACTGCTATAAATTTATTCTTCATTTATTATCTTTTCCCCTCTCACTTTTATTTACCTTTGGTATTGTTAACAATTTTAAATCTATCTTCAACAATTTTAATTTTATCAAATCTTTATCCCTTTTTCTATCTCTTATTTCCACTCTCTTGTCACATCACTCACGGCTCTTTTACTACACCATTTACTACACCATTTTCGCAAAAAATGACGATTTTTGACGCTCCCAGACAAAAAGTAAGAACCCGCAAAAACCTTGTAAAATAAGGCTTTACGGGCTCTGACACCACAGGACAAAACCACCCCAAACGAGCCAAGAGGTAAGTACTAACTAATCTTGCCAAGCCATATTCTTTCAAACTATATTTATAATAATTATTTTTTAGTAGCTAATCTTACTTTCCGTTTTACGTAAATGTCCATTTTTTCAAGTTTCCAGTCGAGCCAATATATTGCAATTGGCAAAATATCTTCTACCAATTTACTGTTATCCCATATTTCCACAAATTTCTTTGTCACTCTGTCGTACAAAACCTCACAATACACCCCTGCATCTGGAGAAGAAAATTTACCACTGTAAAACTCTCCGTCATATTCTATATTTTCAAGACAGAAATTAATGTAAAAAGCACCCACACCAACACTTCCTTTATCCTAAACATTCATTATCCATAACACAATCTCTGAATGGGCACGTAGTGCTTACCCCTCTTCTATCCCATACTTCTTCTTTAGCCTTTCACTCATATAATGCCATGCCCAGGGAGCCAGCCCGTGTAATTCATAGAGCCTGGCCGCAATCTCATCATCATCCTTTAATTCAGCAGAATAACTCTCCGTATGGGGATAGTCCTCCTGCAAGTCCAACATGGCCAGGTTTTTATTATTCTTCAATCTTTCGCTCAGATAATCATATATTGTATTATGGTCTCCTGTTGGCTGCATACACATTTCCGCCAACTCATAATCATCATGAAAAGATTCATCTATATAGGCAAAATTCCATCGACAAACCTTACATGCAAGATAAACTAGTTCTTTATCTTTTCTGTAAGGCTTCATACATTCCAGAAACATTATAGATCTGTCTCTTGAGTGCTCAATGGCATATTTAACCCATTCACGGTCTTTCTGAAAACGCTGATCCGCATATTGTATTGCTTCTCCGTCATGTTCTAGACTTAACCTGACCATCTTTTCGTCATTCTGATACATTGGGAGGTACTTTAATATCTGTCCGCATTTTAAGGCTGTTCTCGCTAATACCCTATCTTTAAAATAATTTTTATCCAATTTTTCGACCAGCCATGGATTTTCATTCAACCGCGCTGTCAAAAGCCTTCTGTATTCAATATAACGCTCCCGACCTATTTTATCGCGATAAGGCAAAAAACAAACCTGAAGAGGGATAAATTCTTCTTCTGTGAAAAATATCTCTTTAATCCTCTCAATATTCTCAGAAATCAAATCATAACTAATGCCATAATCCTCAGCTGTTTGCTTTAATGAATCCGTTTGCCATACAAGCTCGGCCAATTCGTGTATCAGTGAATCTATTGCATCAGAAATAGCACCTGTGTCAAAATCTGTTTCAGCATCAAAATCCATTTCCGATGCCAAGTGTACTGATCCTGTTTTAGTTAGGGCTTTATACTTTTCTATAAGACGAACCGGATATTCCCCATATATAACCTTATATTCCCTACGTAATTCTATAAATTGTTTGCTGTCGTATAGTCCTTCAATAAATCGATCATAGTAGTCATATTCCGGAAGAAGCCTTGAAAATATCATCTGAATAATCCTACATGACAAATAATCTGGTTCTGCCCAGAAAGGTACTTCTGAAAAATCCCTATTATGGATGTAATGATTTCTAATATACAGACAGTATGTAAAATGATAATCAAGAGTGTAGGGATTTGCGATTAGATATTCTTTATCCTTTTTACGCATATTCTTTATACAGTCATCCGCCACTTCGTTTACAAATTCAATTTCACTTTTACAAAGCACTTTTTTCATATTCATGACTCACCTTTTTCTTCGCCGCTTCCCTGTGATGCGCCGTATAATCATATGCCATCAAATAGCGAAGTGCACTGGTCACCGTATTTGGACGGATATGCTGTTCATGATACCCCTTGGTAAAATATCGCTCGCCCTCTATCGTCCGTACATAGTTGTTATGCTCCAGAACACTTGCCCCCTTTTCGTTCTTCCACCGGATTCTCCAGTAGTCATCTCCACAGTAGATCTGGATTCCCACCGGAACCATTTCAGCTTCTGCCCCTTTCTCAACGAAAAGTCTGGTAAGAAGACTGGTGCTCACCTGCTTTTCATCAAAAAACTTTTCACAAATCTCACAATCCGATACATCCTTCACGCCATTTCGCACGACAGCCTTTCTCTGACACCACTTGCAGAAACGAACCTCTGTATCGGGTTCAATCTTATTGATCTGTCTGCCGTGCCGGATCCTGCGGACGCAAAAACACTCCCGGTCATGAAGGATTCCGGAACGCTTCGTTATGACAAAATTGTGGGTAACTTTGATCGGCTGTGGAGGCAGAACCGGCTTTTTCTCTTTCCACAGGATGCGCTTCCCGGCCGGGTTTTGCTTCTGCCCTGGTTTTTTTCCGGCATTTCGCAGATTGATCAGGAAATATCGACAATTCTTTTCTTCCATATCAGACACACCTTTCTATGCTTTTTTACAGCCTAGTACTTATGGTGTGCCATAAAAAGGACTCCTGATTTTTCAACTCCTCACTCAGACTATATAATATAACGGCATAGTATCATCCGGCAAAAAACTGATCCCGCTGCTTCTGGTGATCTCTAATATCAATTTCTCCAATAGCAAAACACCAACCAATACAACAACTAAATCAAAAAAATCAGTTGGTGTATCAGTTGGTATATTATTACTTCAATTGGTAAATAAAATGTCTCCCTTGACGAACTTTTTGAACCACTCCCGAATTAATCAATCGTCCTAATGCAACATTGGCTCCCTGACTTGTAGTAATTCTGGTTATATCAAGAACCTGATATACAGTGATGAAACCATTCACCTTAATATATTCAAAATTATCTTCTGCCTCAAAATCATCCGGATCGATTCCATACTCAAATCTTTCCTGGTCTTCCTCTCTGATTTTACCAGCGCCTTCTTTATTTTTCGGCAGATGAATTGCAATAAACAATCTCATAATCCATTGACCTTTAGCAGTCTTCATCTTACGAAATCATTTCTCCCAAATATAATGGAGATTCCCCGACAACCGAAAAGTATACCCCTGCACGTGATTTAGCAGAATGCCAGCTTCCTCATCTCCGGATCCTTTGCCTCGATCTCCCGGAACAGATCCTCCATCCGCTGCCGGCTCTGCCTTTGCTCCGCCCTTCTCACTCTGCGCTCTGCCTGCCGGTAGTATTTTCTCTGCCGCTTCGTGTACTGGGGCAGCTTTCGGTAATCATCCCGGATAATCCGCTTCGCCCTGTCATGATCTGCAATATACCGCATCAGTTTCATAAGGGTTTCCGAAGGCTTTACATCTCCCTGCCGGTGGTATGCGCCCTGGATGACCTGTTCAAGCGTCATGGATCTGCCATAGGTGTTCCTGTGATAAAGCAGATACAAGTCTTCTCCTCTCCTGCTGAAGATCTTCCAGCAGCCGGTATCTGTCCGCACATATAGCGTGTCTGTCTTTTCCACATAATCCAGAGACATCCGATACTCACACTCCCAGGCGTGAAGCTGCTCGGTCCGTCTCATCTCTCCCTGCAGGCCGCCGCAGTATCTGCAGCAGCGGCATCCGCATTCCACCGCCTGCTTCCGGGGAAGGGTCATCCGATTCCGGGGCTTCATCCGCTTCACATACATACAGTCCGGCCGGTGGTACACCTTTCGGCCTTCCGGCGCCATCATACTGACAACTACATTCATTCTGATTCCTCCTCTCCTTCTCTGGAACTTGTTCTTGTGATCAGAATAAATGGAAAGCTGTTCCATAAAAATGCCACCATGCAAATGCGACCAGCCTGGCTTACAGCTCCGTATATTTCTCTTTATGCCCGTACGCCTTCTCAACCGGATACTTCTCCCGATTCTTCCGAATCTTGTTCTGCACGATCTCATCCAGATCCAGCCCGCATGTATCCGCCATCAGGATGCAGTAATTGACCACATCCGCCAGCTCCTCTCGGATCTTGTCAATCTTCCCGCTGCACTGAACGTCATCTGCGCTCCACTGAAACACTTCCAGAAGCTCTGCAGCCTCCAGACAGATGGATATCGCCAGATCTTTCGGGTTGTGGAACTGCTTCCAGTCCCTTTCATCTCTGAACTTCAGAACCTGATCGATTGTCTCCTGTGTCATACCGTGTCCTCTCTTTCCTCCCGCATCCCTTCCTGCTACTTCTTCAGCGCCTCGCCCAGGCTGTGGGGCACGCCCCGCGGCCCTCTGACGGCGTAAATCCCGTACTCCTCCTTCAGCTTTTCAAAGGTAAATCTATCCGGCCTGTACCGCTTCAGCAGCCGGATCTTCATGAGGGCAGGGATCGTCAGCGCCCTGTCGCTGTAATGGCAGGGGATGTCTGTCTCTGTTACCTTGCATTTGTACAGGATGGCCGAGACAGGCGCCGCCGCATAGAGGTATACTGTATCCCCGGTCCGGATGCCTCTTCCCTGCTTCCAGTCTATCTCGCCGGCGCTGTCAAATGCATGGACAATATCGTAGTACTTCGGGTTCGCCGGCACGATCCATTCCTTCGGCGGCCGGATCTTCTGCTTCTTCTGCCTGGAAGCCGTCACAGCATAGCTCTCGTCGATCCACCGGCACACCTCCTCAAAGGGGACGGTGCCGTCCAGCAGGATGGAGATCCAGTTGCTCCGGGCGATATGGTAGCCGTAGAAATAGCCCGGCTGCCGGACGAGCATGTCGACGAGCATCGGATCCCCCAGTTTTACATTGATGATATCCACATGCTCCGTGCCTTTCAGCCCGAGCTTTTCCCGGGAGACGTCCATGAGGAGCGCGAACCATTTCCTGTTGTCCGCATGGCGCAGGACCGGGTAGGTCGGCGCTGTGGAAAACGGGTAGTCCGGTTCAGTCTTATATGTTTCTTTTACATACCTGAAGATGGCTTCTCTCATCATTTGTTTTCCCCCTTATATCTCCCGGTACATGGTCTTCCCGTCCCGCGTCTCTGACTTCATGAGCGACGCCTTCTTCACCGTCATCTCCGCCTTTGGCAGATGCACCTGGTACGGCTTCTTCGACGAGGCCTTGCGGATCAGCGTGATATGCGGCACGAACCTGTCATCGTCAAAGGGGATGTCTGCTGCCTTCAGGGCCGCCCGCAGATCCTTCACATATGTCTTAAGCTTCTGGTTTCCCTTCACGCTCGCCCAGAGCAGGTTCCCGAAGTTCCCTTTTTCAGAGAGGGACAGGCGGAACGGCGGCAGAGGCACGCTTTCTATGACCCGCTTCACCTGCGCCGGATCGCTGTATTCCCCGATAAATGCCAGCGTCAGATGCAGGTTCCGGGCTGGCACGTAGTTCCCTTCCACGCCCTGTTTTTTCAGGTCATGCATGCAGGAAACCAGCGCCTTTTTCATTTCCTCTGACATCTGGATCGCAATAAACAGTCTCATCTTTTCTATCACCCCGCAGCTATATATACTACATCTAAGCCTAATTATATATGACACGGCAGATTTTGTATACGTTCCTGCATGTTCTGCGGCAGAACTTTCTGAACAGCAAAAAAGACCCCTGCACAGTGCAGGCGTTTTTGCCGCACCGTCAGGCGTCTTTGTCTTGTCGATAAGAGATCTGTAAGTTTTTTCCGTATTTTTCACATTTTATCAGGCAGTTTCACAGGGGAGTTTCACCGCTTCCCCCGTCCGCGACACCGGGAAACACCGAAGAGCGCCGCCCTCCCTGTCCCCGTCTTCCAGGGCCGCGGCCTGGATCCGTGCATCCTCGTAGGTCCGGCAGTAGTACACGCCCCGGCTGGCGTTGACGCAGCAGGCGTAGGTGGTGTGGTCGTACCGCCCCGCCCCGGTCTTCACCGCGCCCCGCAGCATGGCCACCTGCTCCAGGATGTGGAAGAACTGGGTCACGCTGTCCATCTCCTCCCCGCTGCAGGCGGAGTTCTCCTTCAGGAAGGCGGCCCGCACGAACCGGGAGGCCGGGGAGGCGTCCCCGGGCAGTCCCATGGCCCCCATCCCCTGGCCGAAGGGCTGCAGATCCAGCCGCTTTGAGAAGCGGTTCGCCGGCGCTTCGCTTGTCAGGTGAAGGTACTGGGACGTGTGCATGAGATGGAAGGGGAAGGGCGGATTGTTGGTGAGCACGCCGAAGGGATTGTCGTAGATCTTCAGTCCCTCCCGGACCGCCTCCACGGTCAGGCACCGCCGCCGGTCCGCCACCATCCAGTGAAGGGGCGCGTTTGGCAGTTGCTCCGAGAAGGGGATGTCCACGATCTGCGCCCCTGCAAGCAGCGCCGCCGCCTCGTCCACAGAGGCCGCCTGGCCAAGCAGCCAGGGGATCAGCTCAAAGGGAGCGACCCGGCTCTGCGCCGGCCCGTCCGCATCCTGTCCGGAGAAGGCCGGCCCGCCAGCCGTCTGCACAGACTGATAGCAGGCGTTGCCGGGGAAGTAAAGCCCCGCCATGCCAAGCCCCTTCTCGTTGACCGCCTCCGCGTAGAGGGGGTACCCGTCCCGCACATCCGCCATGCCGATCAGGGCGTAGTGCCGCTCCATCCGGCCCGCCAGCCGGAAGGAGAAGGGATATCTGCCCTGAGTCACAACGACGGTGTCGCCGAAGGTGTACTCCAGATCCAGATTCCTCCCGAAATAAAAGTCCCTGCTCTCCAGTGTGATACACGTACACATCTGTCTTACTCGTTCACGACCTGGATGCAGTTCTTGGCCAGCCACTCCTGCACGATCTCCTGCAGGACCATATCCTTCAGGTCCTCCTCGGAGGCGGCTTTCTTCAGGGCATCCACATCCTCAAACCCATAGGACTCGGCCAGCTCCTGGAAATGCTCCTCGTACTCCTCGTCTGCGGGCGTCAGGTTCTCCTCCTCGGCGATGGCCCGGGCTGTGTATTTCTCCTTGAGGGACTGCTTGGCAACTTCCTCCGCCTGCGCCTCGAAACTCTCCACATCCGTGTTCATCTGGCTTGTGATGAACTCGTCGTAGCTCATGCCATAGGCCTCGGCGGCGTCTTTATACTGCTGGATCAGTTGGTCTTTGATCTCGCCAAGCTCATCCTCCGGATACTTCTCCATCTCCGCCTTCTCGAGAGCCGCGTCCCAGGCTTCCGCTTCCAGGCTGTAGTTGTAGTTCTCTTCCGCGGACTCCTCCAGGATGGCGCGCACCTCCTCGCGGTACTCGTCCACGGTCCTGGACTCCTCGGACACGGTCTGCACGAACTCATCCGTCAGCTCCGGCAGGGTGTTGATGGAGTTCACCGTGATGGTGAAGGTCACCGGCTTGCCGGAGAAGTCCGGGTTCGCTGAGTAGGGATCCGGGAAGCTGCCGTTCCAGTCAAAGGTATCCCCCGTGTTGTGGCCGATGATGCTGTCCTCGAACCCGTCGATGAACTGGCCGGAGCCGATGGTCAGGTCATAGCCCTGGCCGGAGCCGCCGTCAAACTCCTGGCCGTCCATCTTCCCTACAAAATCAATGTTGGCGATGTCGCCCTCCTGCACCGGGCGGTCGGTCACTTCCGTCAGATTCTGCTGCTGCACGGATCCGATGTAGTTGTCGATATCCTCGTCGTCCACTTCCTGCTTGTCGTCTACCTTGTCTACTTCAATGCCCTTGTATCCGCCGACAGTCACGTACTCGTTGGACGCCTGGTTCCCGGAGCACCCCGCGAGGGCCGCAGAGCAGGCCAGGACGCCTGCCAGCAGAAGCGCTGTTTTCTTTTTCATGTTTACACCTCTTACATATTTCTGATTGCCTGCATCCCTTTTTCCGGATGCTCGTATCAGTATAGCATATAGTATGCCCGATTTAAAGTAAGTTAACGCTTTTTTCACATTCACGTCAAATGACTTGCGCTTCTTTTTAAACAATGTTAGAATATAGTCTGCGAGTATTACATAGCAAGGAGGATCCCCGTGAGTACATTAACGATCGTTTTATTCGTCATTCTGATCGTCCTGATCATCGCCTGCATCGTCCTCTATTTTCTCGGGAAGAGAGCCGAGAAGAGGCAGGCCGAGCAGCAGGAACAGCTTGACGCGGCGGCTCAGACTATATCGATGCTGATTATTGACAAGCGCACCATGCGCCTGAAGGATGCCGGCTTCCCGCCCATCGTGCTGGAGAACACGCCCAAGTACCTGCGGCGCTCCAAAGTGCCGGTGGTGAAGGCGAAGGTCGGACCGAAGATCATGACGCTGATGTGCGACTCCAAGGTCTATCCCCTGATTCCCGTCAAGAAGGAAGTCAAGGCGACCGTGAGCGGCATCTACATCACAGCCGTGCGAGGACTGCGCGGACCGCTGGAGGCCCCGCAGAAGAAGAAGGGCTTTTTCGCAAGGCTCCGCGGCAAAGCATAGACGGACATAAAAAAAGACCTGGCAGATCATCTTTCTGCCAGGTCTTTTTTCTGTTCCGCCCTGCCGTGTACAGGGCGGATATTCACATCAATCTCACAGTCCGAGAGGGGTTCGCTGTCCACGTCCAGCGCGTAGCTGATGTGGACGTCGATGCTGTCCTCCGTGACGTCTGTGATGATATCCCTTGTGTGGATCCCCACCATCATCTCGCCGAAGGGCGTATCGTAGGCGGTCATGTTCATCCTGCCCTTCTCGAACACCATGCATGTGTTGGCAAGGCCGGACTTGCGGATCTCAAACAGGCTGTCCCCGCTGATCTTGATCGTATTTTTGACCGTGCCGGGCACGCCCTCCACGACCTCGTCGTAGAGCACGTAGTGCTTGCCGTTCTTCAGATAATAGGAAGCCGGTGTGATGATCTCCACCGGCTCTCCCTCCCCGGACTCTCCTCCCACTTCAAAGTGGAGGCCCGAGATACTGATCAATACATCTTTCGTCATTTACAGTGCCAGCTCTCTCGCAATCTCATACTGATACGGCGGGATGCCCTTCTGCATGTTCAGCGCCTCGTTGATATCGAAGTCCACATACTGACCATGACGGTATCCCACAACGCGGTTGCTCTTGCCCTCGATCAGGAGGTCCACTGCCTTTGCTCCCATGATGGACGCGTATACGCGGTCCTTACATGTGGGGCTTCCGCCGCGCTGCATGTGTCCCAGGATCGTGGCCCTGGCCTCCATGCCTGTCGCTTCCTCGATCCTCTTGGCCAGCTCGATGGAGCCGCCGATGCCCTCCGCGTTGATGATGATATAGTTCTTCTTGCCGCGCTTCCTGCACTCCTTGATGTCCTCGATGATGGCCTGCTCATCGTAGTCGTGCTCCTCGGGAAGGAGGATCCTCTCCGCGCCGTTGGCGATGCCGCACCACAGTGCCAGCCAGCCGGCGTCTCTTCCCATAACCTCGATGATGGAGCATCTCTCGTGGGAGGTGGATGTGTCGCGCACCTTGTCGATGGCCTCCATCGCTGTGTTCACCGCTGTGTCAAAGCCGATGGTGTACTCGGTGCAGGCGATGTCCAGGTCGATGGTGCCCGGGATGCCGATGGTGTTGATCCCCAGGTTCGCCAGCTTCTGGGCGCCTGCGAAGGAGCCGTCTCCCCCGATGACAACCAGGCCGTCGATGCCGTACTTCTTGCAGATGGCGGCTGCCTTCTGCTGTCCCTCTTCTGTGCGCATCTCCTCGCAGCGCGCTGTCTGCAGGATCGTACCGCCCCTCTGGATAGTGTCGGATACGTCTCTTGCCGTCAGGTCGATGATCTCCTCGTCAAGGAGTCCCTGGTAGCCTCTGCGGATTCCCCTGACCTTCAGTCCCTTTCCTAATCCTGTTCTCACAACCGCACGGATCGCGGCGTTCATGCCAGGCGCATCTCCGCCGCTTGTAAGCACGCCGATCGTACGAATTACTTTTCCTTCTGCCATGATCGTTTTCCTCCATTTGTCGTATTAGGCCTGCACAGAGAAAAGATATGCTTCCCCGTGCCTGCTTCATGCATCATGTGGATTTTTCCCTTATTCCATTTCATTCTACATTATCTACCCTATGCTTTCAATGGATTTTTCCACAACTTTTACACAACTTTCTCCGAAATAATTCGTCAATCTGCTCAGGATCCCGGGCTCGATATAGATGTTCCTCCCGGCCGGCAGCCGCTTCACCGCCTTCTCGGCGCGGCAGTAGATGACCACCTCGTCGTCCCCGTCGGAGGCGCGCAGCATGTCAAACAGGCGCGCCTCGTCCTCCAGGTAGGAGGCCTTGTCCTTGTACTGGATCCACAGCTCCCGCTTTGTCTTCGCAAAGGGGATCACGCTCTCGCAGATGAGCTTGCTGGGGGCGTCGTCCTCCTCGGACACCCGGCCCCGGATGAACACCTTGGCGTCCTGCTCCACCAGCCGCTGGTACTTCTCGTAGTCCCGGGGGAACACGACGATCTCCACCGTGCCCAGCAGGTCCTCCAGCGTCAGGAACGCCATCATCTTATTGTTCTTCGTGTGCTTGATGGTCCGCCCCGTGATCATGCCGCCCACGGTCTCCCGGGCGCCGTCCTGCACCTTCGCCCGCCCGGTGTTCTCGTCGATCTGGAAGTCCAGCGTCGTCTTTGAGATGTTCCTGCGCCATTTCTCCTCGTAGTCCTCCAGGGGGTGGCCGGTCAGGTACACGCCGATGACTTCTTTTTCAAAAGCCAGCTTCGTCTCCTTGTCGTACTCGCCCACCGGGGGCAGGGGGATGTCGAACTCCTTCTTCTGGTCGTCGTCCACCAGGTCGAAGAGGGACATCTGCCCGGTCATGGAGTACTTCTTCTCCTGGTTCACCTGATCCAGGATCCGCACGTAGATGGACATGAACTGCCGCCTCGTGCCGCCCAGGCTGTCGAAGGCGCCGGCCTTAATGAAGTTCTCGATGGTCCGCCGGTTCACGTCCCGGCCGGAGGTGCGCTCGATGAAGTCTTTCAGGCTGCGGAACTGGCCGCCCCGCTCCCGCTCCTCGATGATGGACTGGATCACCGGCCGCCCGATGCTCTTGATGGCCGCCAGGCCGTAGCGGATGCTGCCGCCGTCCACGGAGAAGTTGCCCTCCCCCCGGTTGATGTCCGGGGGCAGGATGGCGATGCCCATCTGCCGGCAGGCATAGATGTACTCCGCCACCTTGGGGGGATTGTCGATCACGGAGGTCATGAGGGCCGCCATGAACTCCACCGGGTAGTAGTACTTCAGCCAGGCAGTCTGGTAGGAGACCACGGCGTAGGCCGCGGCGTGGGATTTATTGAAAGCGTACTTCGCGAAATCGATCATCTCGTCGTAGATCCGGTTGGCCGTCTTCTCGTCGATGCCGTTGGCCAGGCAGCCCGGCACGCCCTCCTCCGGGTTGCCGTAGACGAAGTTCTGCCGCTCCCGCTGCATGACGTCGCCCTTTTTCTTGGACATGGCGCGGCGCACCAGGTCGCTGCGGCCCAGGGTGTAGCCCGCCAGATCCCGCACGATCTGCATGACCTGCTCCTGGTAGACGATGCACCCGTAGGTGGGGGCCAGGATGGGCTCCAACTGCGGGCAGTCGTAGGTGATCGCCTCCGTGTTGTTCTTTCCCTTCACGTACTGGGGGATGAAGTCCATGGGGCCCGGCCGGTAGAGGGAGATGCCGGCGATGACGTCCTCCAGGCTCTTCGGCCGCAGCTCTTTCATGAAGCTTTTCATGCCCGCGCTCTCCAACTGGAACACGCCGTCTGTCTTCCCGCTGCCGATGGACTCCAGCACCCTCTGGTCATCGTAGTCGATCTGGCTGATGTCGATCTTCCTCCCCGCGCTCTTCTCTGCCAGCTTCACGGCGTTCTGGATCACGGTGAGGGTCCTAAGGCCCAGGAAATCCATCTTGAGAAGGCCCAGCTCCTCCAGCGTTGTCATGGTGAACTGGGTCGTCACGGAGCCGTCGGATCCCAGTGAGAGGGGCACGTACTCCTCCACCGCCTTCTGGCTGATGACCACCCCCGCGGCGTGCATGGAGGTGTGCCTGGGCAGTCCCTCCAGGCGCCGGGACATGTCGATGAGCTCCTTCACCTGGGCGTCCTCCTGGCAGACCCGCTTCAGCTCCGGGTTCATCTCCAGCGCCTTGTCCAGGGTGATGTTCAGCTCCTGGGGGATCATCTTGGCGATGTTGTCCACAAAGGCGTACGGGAGGTCCATGACCCGCCCCACATCCCGGATCACGGCCCGGGCCGCCATGGTCCCGAAGGTGACGATCTGCACCACCCGGTCCGGCCCGTACTTGCGCACCACATAGTCGATGACCTCCTGCCGTCTCTCAAAGCAGAAGTCCACGTCAATATCCGGCATGGACACGCGCTCCGGGTTGAGGAACCGCTCAAACAGAAGCTGGTAGCGGATGGGGTCGATGCTGGTGATGCCCAGGGAGTAGGCCACCAGGCTGCCGGCCGCGGAGCCGCGCCCGGGCCCCACCATGATGTCGTGGTCCCTGGCGTATTTGATGAAGTCCCACACAATGAGGAAGTAGTCCACATACCCCATGTCGTGGATGACGGACAGCTCGTAGTCCAGCCGCTCCCGCAGTTCCTCCGTGACAGGCTGGTACCGCTCTGCCAGCCCTTTCCGGCACAGTTCCTGTAAGTAGTCCCAGGAGGTGCGGCCCTCCGGCACGTCGTACTTGGGCAGCTTGGTGACGCCGAATTCGATCTCTACCTTGCACCGGTCCGCGATCTTCTGGGTGTTCGCGAGGGCCTCCGGCGCGTAGGGGAAGAGGGCGCTCATCTCCGCCTCGGACTTGATGTAGTACTGGCCGCCCTCGTAGCGCATCCGGTCCTCGTCCGCCAGCTTCTTTCCCGTCTGCAAGCACAGGAGGATGTCGTGGGGCTTCACGTCGTCCGCGTAGGTATAGTGGACGTCGTTTGTGGCCACAAGGCCGATCCCCGTCTCCCGGCTCATCCGCACCAGGGCCTGGTTCACCATCTGCTGCTCGGGCATGCCGTGGTCCTGCAGCTCCAGGAAGAAGTTGTCCTTCCCGAAGATCTGCTCATAGCGAAGAGCCGCCTCCTTCGCCTCCTCGTAGAGGCCCCGGACCGCGTTTCTGGCCACCTCGCCGGCCAGGCAGGCGCTCAGGGCGATGATCCCCTCGTGGAACTCCTCCAGGAGCTCCATGTCCACCCGGGGCTTGTAATAGTATCCTTCTGTAAACCCGCGGGAGACGAGCTTCACCAGGTTGTGGTAGCCGGTCTCGTTCTCCGCCAGCAGCACCAGGTGGTAGTAGCGGCTCTCGCTGTTTCCCTTCGCCTCCTTGTCAAACCGCGAGCCGGGTGCCACGTAGACCTCGCAGCCCAGGATGGGCTTGATCCCCGCCGCCTTCGCCGCCTTGTAGAAGTCGATGACGCCGTACATGACGCCGTGGTCCGTGATGGCCACGCTGTCCATGCCCAGCTCCTTCACCCGCGAGATGCATTCTTTTATTTTATTGGATCCGTCCAGCAGACTGTACTCCGTGTGGACGTGCAGATGTGCAAAACTCATATAAAAAGGCCTCCCTTCCGGACGCAGTCATTTGAAAACATTGTACTACGTTTGGAAGGGAGGCGCAAGAATTCTGTGTTTCACTGCCCGTTGACTACCCGTTGATCATGAAGCTGACCAGTCTGTCGATATCCTCTTTCTCGTAAGCGATGATCTCCAGCTCCGGGATCTCGCCGCCCGAGAAGATGTTCGCCATGGACACGTACTGGGACAGCTTGGACTTCAGGTTCAGGCGGTCTCCCTCGCCTGTCACGAGCTCCACCCTTCCCTTGCAGTTGTCGATGACCTGGAAAAACTTGTCGATATTTGTAATGTTCTGTACTTTCATTTCTATCTGTTCCTTTCTGAGGCTTTGCGGCGCTTCCGCCTGTCTCCATCCCCATTATAGCCGTTTTTTACTTAATTGCAATGCTTTTCTCGCGGATCTCGATCTTCCCCTCCTTGAGGAGGCGGCCCACCGCCCGCTTGAACGCGTTCTTGCCAAAGCCGAACTGGGCCCGGATCAGCTCCGGATCCGCCTTGTCCGTAAAGGGCAGCTCCCCGCCGTTTTCCAGCAGCTTGTCCATGACTGCCTGCGCGTCCGCGTCCATCTGGATGAAGGCCTTCTCCCGGACGCTCAAGTCCAGCTTTCCGTCCGGCTTCACGTCCGTCACCCGGGCGCTGATCCGGTCGCCCACCTTGTATCTGCCCGACGCTTCCCGGCGGGGGATCAGGGCGCAGTACCGGTCGTCCACCGCCACGAAGAGGCCGAAGTTCAGGCTCTTCTCATAGATGATGCCCTGCACCCGGTCGTCCTTTTTGTAGGGGGAGTTCTTCTCCAGCCTGTCGTACACTTTCATGGTGGCGCACAGCCGGCCGCTCTTGTCTGTGTAGAGGCCAACGAGGCACTCGTCCCCCGGCTTCACCCTGGCGGTCTGCTGCTTGAAGGGCAGGAAGAGATCCTTTTCAAGCCCCCAGTCCAGGAACGCCCCGATGGCGCCTGTGTCCTTCACTTTCAGGGCCTTCACCTCGCCCATCCGGATCTTCGGCACGTGGGTCGTGGCGATGATGCGGTCTTTGGAATCCCGGTAGAGAAATACATCCACCGCATCCCCGATGCCCGCCCCCTCCGGCACCTGCCGGGCCGGGAGCAGGACTTTGTCCTCCTTTGTGCCCAGATACACGCCGAAATCCGTCGTCTTCACGATCTCCAGCGTCACGTTTCTTCCCAGTTTTTCCTCTAACATCTCTTCTCTCCTGTCAGTTCCACAACTGCGTAGGGCCTGCCGCCCTCGTCGCACAGCTCCACAACTGTCCTTCCTTCTTCTCTGGCTGTCCGCGGGCAGATCACATCCCCCAGCACCGCCGACTTCTTGTACTCCACGCGCACCTGGCGCACCAGCATCTCCTCCCCGATGGACTCCAGCGCCATCTGCACGTACTGGCAGTTGTTGACGTGCTCGTTCGTGTCAATGTGGTACTTGCGCACCGGGAACGGCTCCGCCTCGGCAAGCTCTGCCGGCAGGGCGATCTTCCTGGGCGCGTACGCCATCTCAAGGGGCTCCTGGGTGCCGTATTTCTCAATGTCCTCCGGGTCGGGCCGCACGGGGCGTCCCCGCTCCAGGTCCATGAACACCCAGATGGAATTGGCGTAGGCCGCTTTCCGCCCCGCCTCGTCCCACATGCAGAAGTTCCGGTGGCCGTAGAGGCCGTTGAACTCCGTGGCCCAGGTGCCCACCCGGATCTTCTCCCCGATCCTTGGATAGCGCTCCGCCACGATCTGCCAGGACGAGAGCACCCACGCCTTCTTCTTCTCCTTCAGGTAGTCGATCCCCACTCCGATATCCTCCGAGTGGAAGATGCTACAGTCCTGAAAATAGTTGATGATCCCCGGCAGGGTGATCGTCTCGTGGTGGTCCGCCTCGCTGAACCTTACTCTGCTGTCAAATGCATACATCTTACTCTTCCTCTCCCTGTGCCATGTAACTTTTCTCCACCGTGATCACGCACTGGTATCTGTGGTCGATCTGCTGGAGTTTTTTTCTTACTTTCTTTACCAGTTTCCTCTCCTCGTCCTCCGCGTAGCCGTAGGGGACGACCATGTCGAAGATCACGTTCACCCGCTCCTTTCCTTCCACCACCCGCAGGTCGTGGATGGAGACGCGGGGATCGACGGCTGCCACCGTCTCCTCCGCCTGGCGCTTCACCGCCAGGATCTTCTCATCCTTTGTCTCCACGGGGTCCATGTGGATCACGAGGAACATGCCAAGCTGCCGGGCCGCGTCCCGCTCGATCCGGTCGATGATCTCGTGGGACGTCTCGATGTCCACATCATTGGGGACCTCCGCGTGGATGGACGCCATGTTGCGCCCCGGTCCGTAATTATGTACGATCAGGTCGTGGCTTCCCACGATCCCGTCATAGTCCTCCACAAACGCGGTGATCTTCCGGTAGTCCTCCGGATCGATGGCCTCCCCCAGAAGGGGCCGCAGCGTGTCCCTGGCAATGCCGATGCCGGCCCACATGACGACGAGGGAGACGCACAGTCCCACGAACCCGTCGATGTTCCACCCGGTCGCGCTGAAGAAAAGAAGGGAGAACACCGTGGCCGACGTGGTGACCACGTCCCCGATGGCGTCCGCCGCCGTGGCCAGCATGACCTTGGAGTCGATCCGCCGGCCCAGCGTCCGGTTGAAGACGCTCATCCAGAGCTTCACGCAGATGGAAAGGAGCAGGATCACGATGGAAAGCGCGCTGAACTCCATGTGCTGGGGCTGACGGATCCTGCCGATGGCGTCTTTCAAAAAGGTAAATCCCACCTCGATGACGAGGAAGGAGACAACAAGCGCCGTGATGTACTCCATCCGCCCGTGGCCGAAGGGATGCTCGCTGTCCGCCGGCTTGCCGGCCATCTTCACCCCCACCAGGCCGATGACCGAGGAGGCCGCGTCCGACAGGTTGTTGAAGGCGTCCGCCGTGACGGAGATGCTGTGCATCAGAAGCCCGATCACCGCCTTGGCGGCGAAGAGGAGCACGTTGCAGAAGATGCCCACCAGCGAGGCCAGCGTCCCGTACCGGGTGCGCACCTCCAGCTCCTCTGTCTGCTCATAATCTTTTACAAAATGTCTGATCAAAAATTCTGTCATGTATCGTATCTGTCCTCTCCGGTATCAGCGTCTGTCCCCGAAGAAAAACCAGCGGATCCTAAAGTCCGAGTAGGCGGTGACCATCTCGTACCCGTCCTCGCTGAGCACCCGCCCGAGCTGCCGCTTTCCCTCCTCGGGCACCCGGGCTGTCACCGCGTCCGTAAAGCAGAGGGACGGGTAGAGGCAGCACCACCAGTTGTGCCCCCGGGCGTCGCCGATGCGGACCCGGAGCGCGGTGTACTCCCCGGCCGGGAAAGTCACGTCGCCGTAGCTCTTCTCCGGGAAATAGTCCTTCACAAGCTCCGCCTCCACCGGGTCCTCACATCCGTCCTGCTCCAGCCGCTCCCGCGCCTTTTCCTCCAGGTCTTTAAGATGCGCCCGGACCCAGTCCTTCGTCTGCTCCAGGCCGGCCCCCGCCGGCATCTGCTCCTCCATGTAGGCAAGGAGGGCCTCCCGGACCTCCAGCTTCCGCCTCTGGTCCGCCGCGCCGTCGCTGTCCGCCAGCACGTGGAACCGCAGCACTTCCCCTGCCAGCTCCTGCTGGGCCGCCGCCGTCCTGGCCTCCACAAGCATCCCCCTCTGGACGAGGAGAAAGCCTGTCAGGACCGCCGCCGAAAGAAGCGCCGCCGCAAGGCAGACGGCCTCCTTTTTCTTCCTGACGCTGTATCGTTTTTTCATAGTTATGTACCTCCTGACCGGTCCCGCTCCCTGCGGGATCTATCAGGAGTGTTCACGCTTTTTCCTCTGCTTATGCAGGGCGCGCCTATTTTTTTGTGCGGATGGTGTCCATCACGGCCTCCACCTGGTTGTCCACATGCTGGCACACCACCTGGACGGCCTGGTCCTTCTGCCCTCTCTCGATGGTCTCGATGATCTCCTCGTGCTCGTCCATGAGCTGCTGATGGAAATCCGAGCGCTTCAGGTACTCCACCCGGTACCGGTACATCTGCTCCCGCAGATTGTTGAGAAGCTGGATCAGCTTCTGGTTGTCCGTGGCCAGGTAGATGACGTCATGGAACTTCACGTCCGCCTCCGCGATCCGGGTGATGTCCCCCTCCTGCAGGGAATCCCGGAAGGACGCAGCCGCGTCTTTAAGCTCCTGGATCTGCTCCGGCGTGATCTTCTCACAGGCCAGCTCCACTGCCAGCTCCTCCAGGGCCCGCCGCACTTCCAGCACGTCCCGCAGGCTCTTCTCTGTGATCTCCGCCACCTCGGCCCCCTTCCGGGGGATCATGAGCACCAGGCCTTCCAGCTCCAGCTTGCGGATGGCCTCCCGGATGGGCGTCCGGCTGACGCCCAGCTTGTTGGCCAGCTGGATCTCCATGAGCCGCTCCCCGGGCTTTAACTCGCCCCGGAGGATGGCCTGCCGGAGTGTGTTGAACACCACGTCCCGCAGGGGCAGATATTCATTCATGGTGACTTCAAAATTCGGTTCCTTCATTTATTTCCTCCTGACATTGTGTACATTCGTGACATAGGCCTGCTTCACAGGCGTCTGCCTCTTCAGCCTGGCTGCCGCCGCCTTCGCCTTCCCGCGGGAGTCGAAGATGCCGAAGACAGTGGGGCCGCTGCCGCTCATCATGGCGTTCAGGGCGCCGGCCTCCCGCATGATCTCCTTGATCCTGCCAAGGACCGGGTACTCGGGCAGCATCACCTGCTCCAGGACATTGCCCATGCCGGCGGCCACCTTGTAAAGGTCGCCCGCCTCCAGTCCCGCCAGGATGGCGTCGATATCCGGATGCTCCCGGACGCCCTCCCGGTCGATCTTCTCATACACGGTCTTCGTGGAAGCCGAGAGGGGCGGCTTGGCGATCAGCACATGGCACTTCGGCATGGGCGGCAGGGGCGTCAGGATCTCGCCGATCCCCTCCGCCAGCACGGTGCCGCGCATGATGCAGTAGGGCACGTCCGCCCCCAGGGTCACGCCCCGCTCCATGAGCCCTTCCATGGAGAGCCCCAGGCCGAACATCCGGTTCATGCCGAAGAGGACCGCCGCCGCGTTGGAGCTGCCGCCGGCCATGCCGGCCGCCACCGGGATATGCTTGTCCAGCCGGATCTTAAGC
The DNA here is from genome assembly GCF_016901695.1 of Mordavella massiliensis. Classification (GTDB taxonomy): domain Bacteria; phylum Bacillota; class Clostridia; order Lachnospirales; family Lachnospiraceae; genus Claveliimonas; species Claveliimonas massiliensis_A. Next base: position 59,369 of record NZ_JACJKS010000011.1, read on the forward strand.
CCCTCCTGTATGCCGAACTCCTCTGTGAGGAGCGCGGCCGCCTTGTAGGCGATGTTGTTCTCACCTACCGGCAGGTAGGACAGGTTCGTCTCGATCTCTATGCCGGGCTCCGCCTTCTTCGCAAGCGTCACCCGGTCGTAGAGATAGACGGTCTGCATGACCATCCGCACATCGTGGTAGCCGTTGTCCCTGCGGCCCAGGATGTCAAGTCCAAGATTGATCTTTCCCAGTGCTTTCAACTCCAGTTTATCCATTGTACTCTCCTTGTATCTTGTATACAGTGTACGTATAACGCACTTACAGTATACCCATATTCTCCTTAAAAATCAACAATTTATCCCCTGTTTTCGGCTCTCCTTCCTTCAGGCCGTTGGCCTCCCGGATGCCCTCCTCCGTCGCGCCGTAGCGCCTGGCGATGTCCCACAGCGTATCTCCCTCCCGGACGATGCAGCCTGTGATGCCGGGAGCGTTCTCCAATTCCTTCGGGTCCACGCTCTGCTCCTCCACGGAAGTGATGTTCCGGATCTTCTCCGGCCGGCGCAGGAAGAGGCGGAAGGAGAGGGCCGCCTTCACCTCGGCCTCGCCGCTTCCCAGGAGGCTGACCGAGAGCTGCTCCAGGCCTGCGCCGATGTCGCAGCGCATGGCCGGGGAAGCGCCCGGGCACTCGATGACCTGGGAGAAGGGGACCATGCCCTGCCAGGTGCCGAAGGGCCTGTCGTCGTCCGCACGCACGTAGAGGAAACTCACGCTCAGGGCCCCCTCCACCAGGATCTCCCCCTCCTTGATCCGGGGCGGCTCCAGCTGCGGGTAGCCGCTGCTTTTCAGGATCTGCAGCGTGCCGTCCTGGATCTCCGGGAGGGTCAGGCGCTCCGTCAGCCTGCACCGGGAATTGTTCAGCATGACCAGGCTCTCCAGCTCCAGGTCCTCCCGCTCCAGGAGCAGGTTCCTGCCGGGGCTGTAGGCGTCCTCCAGGATCCGGACCGTCTCCTCCCTGTAGATGCAGCAGCGCACTTCCAGGGCCGCCTCCACGCCGAAGATCCGCAGTTCCCCGTCCTCATCCAGTCTCGCCTCGATAAGGGTCTCCCCCAGGCAGGCATGGACGCAGTGGTACAGATCCTCCCCGGCGCCGCCGGCGTCCAGCTTCCCCTCAAAGGGCACGGCCTGCTCCAGCCACTCCGTCTTCATGGTTTCCGTCTCGTAGAGGATGAAGACCTGCAGCTCGCCCCGCAGGATGAGGGCCCCCTCCTCCAGCCTCGTGTCCAGCTTCCGCAGGTCCGCCTCCGCCAGAAGGACGGTGCCGATGCTCTCCTTCGCCGCCGGGAGCTGCACTTCCTCCCGGATCCGGCAGATATCCCGGCACGCGCCCGCGCGGGTGAGGATCTCTTTTGACGTCTGCTTCCTGCAAAGGGGCGCGTCCCCCTCCAGATCCGCGGTGATCTGCACCTCCCCGTCCCGCTGTGCGCCCGCCTCCAGGTCCACGGACGCCCGCAGGTTCACCTTCCGGGAGTTGATAAGGCCCGCCGTCAGCTCCGCACTGGCCCGCCTGACATAGAAGGCATCCGCCGGGTCCGCCTCGGCTGCGGCCGTCTCCTCAAAGGGGAGGCGGCCTGCAAGGGCTGCCAGTCCCCCGTCCTCCGTCTCGTAGAGCACCTGGTAAAAAAGCTGCCCCGCCACACGGAGGCTGCGCTCCGCGGGGCGGATCTCCTCCACATGGACGGAGCCGTCCGCGCACACCACCCGGGCCGCGTCCGCCTTCACCTCCGGGATATTGATGTCCCCGTCTACGTAGAACTGCACGGCCGTGTCCGGGCCGGTCTGACTTGTCTGCAAGGTCTGTTTGATCTGTTCCATCCTGCTCCTCCTTCTACCTTTCTGAAATGATCCGTTTCTCTGTATACGCGGTCCGCACCGCCGCGAAGGGCGCGCCCGCGGCCCCGGCTGCCTCCGCGTCTGATCCGGGGCCGGTCAGGCTGGCGCGGATCCGCAGGGTGTGCTCCGTCTCGGTCAGGCTCTCCACCCGGACGGTGTACCCGCCCGTCTCCTGCCTGCCGTACCCGACCGCTATGTAGAGCCACGTCCCGTCCCCGTAGGCGGCGAGAAACGGCTCCTCCCTCTCCCCGCTGATCCGCTCCTTAAGCGCCTCCGGCAGTTCTTCCTCCGCCGTCTCCTCATAGGACCGCGGCCAGCCGCCCGCTTCCTCCCGGTACAGGCCGCAGCCGCCGGATAAGAGGGCCAGCAGGAAGGCCGCCGGCAGAAAAAAACGCGCCGTCCTTTGTCCCACCATCTTCCCCGTCACGCAGACTTCCCTGCCAACACACATATTCTCTCTACCATCATACACACTCCCTCTTTGAAAAATACCAGTTTTATGATAAGATGCTTATGATGCAGGATACGGAAGTCATGCTTTTCATGCTCGCATGAAAGAGCATGACTTGAGGATCCGCAAAAACATGAGAAAGCAGCCCGACAGGGCGGATTTCGAATGTTTCTAAAACTTAAGAAAGGACCCACACCCATGATCCGGTTTATCTGTATTGTAATCCTGTTATTTCTCTATCTCGTCCTCGGCATCCCCGTGCTGATCATAGAGTACTTCATCGGCCTCGTCAGCCCGAAGGCCAAAGACTACTCCTGCCTGCGGATGGTGCAGTGGACCTTCCGCCTGATGCTGAAGATCGCAGGCGTAAAAGTGACTGTCATCGGAGAGGAGAACATCCCCGATGAGCCGGTCCTTTATATAGGAAATCACAGGAGCTATTTCGACATTCTCCTCACCTACTCCAGGTGCCGGCGCCTGACCGGCTATGTGGCGAAAAAAGAGATGCTCCGCTACCCGCTTCTGCGGGACTGGATGCGGAATCTCTACTGCCTCTTCCTGGACCGCAGCACGCCCAGGGAGGGCCTCAAGACGATCCTTACGGCCATTGACTATGTGAAAAAGGGCGTCTCCATCTGCATCTTCCCGGAGGGGACGAGGAATAAGGGGGAGGAGGGCTCCATGCTGCCCTTCCACGACGGCGCCCTGAAGATCGCAGAGAAGACGGGATGCGCCATCATCCCCATGTCCATGAACAACACCCAGGCCATCTTTGAGGCACACCTTCCCTTTGTGCGCAGGACCCACGTGATCCTGGAGTACGGCGCGCCCATCTACCCGGACAGGCTCGACAAAGAGACCCGGCGCCACCTGGGCAGCTACTGCCAGAATATCATAAAGGAGACGATCCTGAAAAACAGGGATCTCGTCTGATCTTTACTTTGTTTTTACATTTTCTTCTCCGGGTGCTATAATTGGGATAACTTTGAAATCTTTTTACACATACATACTGCAAAGGAGTCATAAAAAACAATGAGCAGACATGATCTGACCCTGCTGACGGACTTCTACGAACTCACCATGATGCAGGGCTACTATGAAAAAGGACAGAACGAGACCGTTATCTTCGACGTATTCTTCCGCCAGAACCCCAACAACGGGGGCTACTCCATCTGCGCGGGCCTGGACCAGGTCATCGAGTACGTCAAGAACCTGAACTTCACCTACGAGGATGTGGACTACCTGCGCGGGCTTGGCCTGTTCAGCGAGGAGTTTCTCCACTATCTGAGCGGCTTCCACTTCACAGGGGACATCTACGCCATCCCGGAGGGCACGGTCATCTTCCCGAAGGAACCCCTCGTGAAGGTCATCGCACCCATCATGGAGGCGCAGCTCGTGGAGACTGCGATCCTGAACATCATCAACCACCAGAGCCTCATCGCCACAAAGGCGTCCCGCGTCGTGTTCGCGGCGGGCGGGGACGGCATCATGGAGTTCGGCCTGCGCCGGGCCCAGGGGCCGGACGCCGGGCTCTACGGCGCCAGGGCGGCCATCATCGGCGGCTGCATCGGCACCTCCAACGTGCTGGCGGGCCAGCGCTTTGACGTGCCGGTACTGGGCACCCATGCCCATAGCTGGATCATGAGTTTCCCGGACGAATACACCGCGTTCCGGGCTTACGCGGATCTCTACCCGAACAACTGCATCCTGCTGGTGGACACGTACGACACGCTGAAATCCGGCGTGCCCAACGCGATCCGCGTATTCCGGGAGATGCGGGAAGCGGGCGTGGAACTGAAGAAATACGGCATCCGCCTGGACAGCGGCGACCTGGCCTACCTCTCCAAGAAGGCGCGGGCTATGCTGGACGAGGCCGGATTTACAGATGCGATCATCTCCGCCTCCAACGACCTGGACGAGTACCTGCTCCACGACCTGAAGATGCAGCAGGCCGCCATCACGTCCTGGGGCGTGGGGACCAACCTCATCACCTCCAAGGACTGCCCGTCCTTCGGCGGCGTCTACAAGCTGGCCGCCATCCAGGATGAGAACGGCAGCTTTGTGCCCAAGATCAAGATCTCCGAGAACACGGAGAAGATCACCAACCCGGGCAACAAGACGATCTACCGCATCTACGAGAAGGACAGCGGCAAGGTGAAGGCGGATCTCATCTGCTTTGCCGACGAGGTCTTCGACCCGGAAAAGGACCTGCTCCTGTTCGACCCCATCGACACATGGAAGAAGACAAAGCTGCCCGGCGGCTCCTACACCATGCGCGAGATCCTCGTGCCCGTGTTCCGCCGCGGCGAGTGCGTATACGAATCCCCCTCTGTCATGGAGATCGCGGACTACTGCCGCCGGGAGAAGGATACGCTGTGGGATGAGACGAAGCGTCTCTTCTACCCCCATCAGGTCTATGTGGATCTGTCTGACAGCCTCTACAAGGTGAAGAAATCCCTGCTGGACCAGATGGATATGGACTGATTTTGCATATATAAGGAGGACTTGTTTTTATGAATATCATTGTACTGGCCGGAGGCTGCAGCAGCGAGAGGGATGTGTCCTTAAGTTCCGGCGGAAGTATCTGCCGCGCTTTAAGAGAGCGGGGACACAACGCGTACCTGCTGGACTCCTTCCTCGGACTTCCGGACGCGCCGGAGCATCTGGAGGATGTGTTCACCCTCCCGGGCGGCGGCCTTGAGATCGCCACCGGCATCCAGGTGGCGGAGCCGGACCTGCAGGCGCTGTGGGCGTCGCGGCCGGGGGATTCCCGCAGCCAGCTCGGCCCCAACGTGATCGAGCTGTGCGCGCTGGCTGACATCACCTTCATCGGCCTGCACGGGGGCATCGGCGAGGACGGCCGTCTCCAGGCTGCGTTCGACACCCTGGGGATCCGCTATACAGGGCCCGACTCCCTGGGCTGCGCCCTCTCGATGGATAAGGGCGTCACGAAGGAGCTCTTTCACTCCTCGGGCGTACCCACACCCTACGGGACGCACATTACAAGAAAAGACAAAGACATCTCCCTGGAGGAACTGCAGATCCCCCTTCCCCTCGTCGTGAAGCCCTGCTCCGGCGGCTCCAGCATCGGCGTGCATTTCGCCCACACGGAGGAGGAGTACCAGGAGGCCATGCGCCTCTCCTTTGAGAAGGAAGACGAAGTTGTCATCGAGCCTTTCATCGACGGCCGGGAGTACGCCTGCGGCATCTTTGACGGGCAGGCCCTCCCCCTTGTGGAGATCATCCCGGACGGGGGCGTCTTTGACTACGTGCACAAATACCAGAGCGGCGGCGCGTCCGAGATCTGCCCCGCCACCTCCGTGGATGCGGAGACGACGGCGGCGATCCAGAAGGCAGGCGTGCTGGCAGCCCAGGCGCTGCGCCTCAACGTGTACTGCCGCGCGGACTTTATTGTGGATAAGCGCACCGGACAGTTCTTCTGCCTGGAAGTCAACTCCCTGCCCGGCATGACGGACGCCAGCCTCCTCCCGAAGGCGGCGAGGGCGGCCGGCTATGAGTACGGGGAGTTCTGCGAGCGCATCATCGAGAAATCCATGGAAGCAAGGTACAGATAGGAGAACAGCATGAAAAACCTTACCATTGAAACGATAACAGCCGCCTGCCGGGGCACCCTCCACGGCAGCGCGGACCCGGCTGGCCGGGAGGCCGCCCATGTGGTCATCGACAGCCGCAAGGCCGGCCCCGGCGACGTCTTCGTGGCTCTGAGCGGGGAGCGTGTGGACGGCCACACCTTCATCCCCTCCGTCATGGAGAAGGGGGCCCTGTGCGCGGTATCCGAGCAGGATCTGGGGGAGAGGGATTTCCCGTGGATCCGTGTGGAGTCCACGGCACAGGCCCTTCTGGACATTGCCAAGCTCTACCGGGATTCCTTTGACATCAAAGTAGTGGGCATCTCCGGCAGCGTGGGCAAGACGAGTACGAAGGAGATGATCGCCTCCGTGCTGGCGCAGAAATACAACGTGCACAAGACCCAGGGCAACTTAAACAGTGAATCCGGCCTCCCCCTGACTGTCTTTGAACTGCAGGAGGAGAACGAAGTCTCCGTCCTGGAGATGGGCATCAACCACTTCGGCGAGATGCGCAGGCTCTCCACCGTGGCCCAGCCGGACGTGTGCGTGATCACCAACATCGGCGTGGCCCATCTGGAGTTCCTCAAGACGCAGCAGGGGATCCTGCAGGAGAAGACCCAGATGTTCCAGGATATGAAGCCGGGCGGCTCCATCATCCTGAACGGGGACGACCCTCTTCTGGCCGCCGTCGGCCCGGTCCGCGGCGTGAAGCCCCTCTTCTACGGCACAAACCCGCGCTGCGATATCTACGCGGATGAGATCGAGCCCCTGGGCCTGCGGGGGTCTGCCTGCGTGATCCACACGCCGGACGGCTCTTTCGCATGCACGGTCCCCACGCCGGGCGCCCATATGATCTCCAACGCCCTGGCCGGCGCGGCCGTCGGCTATGTGCTGGGCCTGACCGGGCAGGAGATCCGGGACGGCATCGAGCACCTCCCCTTCCTGCCGGGGCGGAACAATATCATTAAGACCGGCCGGAACATCATCCTGGACGACTGCTACAACGCCAACCCGGTCTCCATGAGAGCCGCCATCGACGTGCTGAACTTAGGCATCGGCCGCAAGGTGGCCATCCTTGGAAATATGGGGGAGCTTGGAAAGAATGAGAAGGAACTGCACTACGAGGTGGGGACCTACCTGGCTTCCACCGGCACCGATGCAGTCATCGCGGTGGACGAACTGGCAAAGGAGATCATCCGGGGCCTGAAGGACGCAGGCTCTGCTATCGAGACCCACTGGTTCCCCTCCAGGGACGAGCTGATCCCCCAGCTTGGATCCCTGATCCGGGAGGGCGACAACATCCTTGTCAAAGCCTCCAACAGCATGGGCTTTGGCGGGATCGTGAAGGCGCTGCAGGAGCTGGCGTGACAGAGCTGCCGCGATATAAGGAGAACAGACTATGGAGTATCAGATCCTCGTACTTGATCTGGACGGTACGCTGACCAACTCAAGAAAAGAAATCACCCCCGAGACCCGGGAGGCGCTCATCGAGATCCAGGAGCGGGGAAAGAAAGTCGTGCTTGCCAGCGGGCGCCCCACCCAGGGCGTCATGCCCCTGGCGCAGCAGCTGCATCTGGCGGATTACGGCAGCTACATCCTCTCCTTCAACGGCGCCCGCATCACGGACTGCCGCAGCGGGGAGGTCATCTACAGCCGGTATCTTCCGGACGACGCGCTGAAGACCGTGTACGATCTGGCCTCCGCCTTCGCGCCGGAGGGCGCGGATCTTCTCACCTACTCCGACACCCGCATCATCTCCGGGCTGAAGCCGAACCGGTACACGATGCTGGAGTCCTCCATCAACCATATGCCGGTGCTTCAGAGCCGGGATTTCCTGGCGGATATCCCGGGGAAGGTGAACAAATTCCTCGGCACCGGGGAGCCGGCGGTGATCGCGCGGATGAAGGATGTCATGGCGGATGCGTTCCGCTCCTACCTCAACATCTACTGCTCCGACCCCTTCTTCCTGGAGATCATGCCGAGCCGGATCGACAAGGCCCACTCCCTTCTGAAGCTTCTGGGGAGCATCGGCCTTTCGGCGGAACAGATGATCTGCTGCGGGGACGGGTACAACGACATCACCATGATCGAGACGGCCGGCCTGGGAGTGGCCATGGCGAACGCCCAGCCCCCCGTGCTGGACAGCGCGGACTACATCACCAAGTCCAACGACGAGAACGGGGTTCTCCATGTGATCAATAAATTTATGCGGTAGAAAGAATTTCTTCTTCCTACCGCATTTTTTCTATGCTGTCTTCCCTTTATTTTTCTCATGCCAGGAAAACAGGCGTTTCCCGAATTTCCCGATCTGCTCCACCACAAAGCTCAGATACCGGAACACCGGCTCCGAGGCGATGGAAAAGAGGACGCAGAGCATGATGCACTCTGTGGACATGGCCGTGATGGCGAACAGGTCCCCCATGTAGATGCTGGCCAGCACCAGGGCCACGGCGCAGCACGCCAGCACGCCGACCCGCAGCCGGTTCACCGGCTGGCTGATCTTGTAGAGCACCATGAAGCCCACGATCGCCAGCAGGATGGTGGCGGCTGTGGCGATGTCCGTCTCCCCCACGGCGAAGGTCCGCCCGAAGATCACCAGGGCCCCCACGGCCAGCACGTCTGTCAGGCCGCCCGGCAGCGCCTTCAGGAACACGTTGGGCAGGAAGTGCCCCTCGATCCGGTTCTTGTTGGGCTCCATCGCCAGGAAGAAGGCCGGCACCCCGATGGTGAACATGCTGATCAGGGAGATCTGCGACGGCTCCAGCGGGTAGGTGATCATGAACACCGCCGAGAACACGGACAAAAGCAGGGAAAAGATATTTTTCACCAGGAACAGGCTGGCCGACCGCTGGATGTTGTTGACCACCCGGCGTCCCTCCAGCACCACGGAGGGCATGCAGGAGAAGTCCGACTCCAGCAGCACCACCTGGGCTGCCTGGGCCGCCGCCTCGCTGCCGGACGCCATGGCGATGCTGCAGTCCGCATCCTTGAGGGCCAGGATGTCGTTGACCCCGTCCCCCGTCATGGCGACGGTGTTGCCCTGCTCCTTCAGGACGTTCACGAACTGCCGCTTCTGGGCCGGCGTCACCCGCCCGAAGACCGTGTACTCCCGCATGGCCCGGGCCACATCCTCGTCGGTCTTCAGCGTCCCCGCGTCCACGTAGCGCTCCGCCCCCGCGATGCCCGCCCGGGCGGCCACCTCGGATACGGTGACCGGATTGTCCCCGGAAATCACCTTGATGTCCACCCCCTGCTCCGCAAAGTAGGCGAAGGTCTCCGGCGCGTCGTGGCGGATGGGGTTGGTGAGGGTCACGTACCCGAGGGGCGTGACTTTCCCGGTCAGGGGCTTCCCGTCGATCTTCCCGTCGTACTGTCCGAACACGAGGACGCGGTAGCCCTTCTTCGTAAACTGCCCGATCTCCGCCTCATAGAGCACAAAGTCGTCCCGCAGCACCATCTCCGGCGCGCCCAGGACATAGGCGCCGTCCTCATAGGTGACGCTGCTGTATTTCACCGTGGAGGAGAAAGAGGTGAGGCTGACCGGCTTCTTTCCCGTATTCTCCCGGAAATGCTCCTTGAGGGCCGCCATGGTGATGTTGTCCTCGCTCATGGCCGCCGCGAAGTCTCCCAGCATCTTCTCCAGGGGCGGGTAGTCCTCCTCCTTCTCCCGGTAGTCCAGTGTGGGTTCCACCTTCCCCACTGTCATGGTATTCTCCGTGATCGTCCCCGTCTTGTCCACGCAGAGCACATTGACCCTGGCCAGCGTCTCGATGCTCTTCATGTCGTGGAGCAGCACCTGCTGCCTGGCCAGGCGCATGGCGCTCACCGCCAGGGCCATGCTGGCCAGCAGGTAGAGCCCCTCCGGGATCATGCCGATGACGGCGGCCACCATGGAGGTGACGCTCTCCCGGAATCCGTCGTGGTTGAAGAAAAAGCTCTGGACAAAGAGGATGAGGCCAATGGGGATGATGATGATGCCCACGCCCCGGACCAGACGGTCCAGGGAGCGGATCATCTCCGACTGCTCCGTGCTGTCCATGGCCTTGGCCTCCATGGTCAGGCGGGAGATGTAGGAGTCCTCCCCCACCTTGTCGAGGCGCGCCCGGCACTCGCCGGACACGACAAAGCTGCCGGACATGAGGGAATCCCCCTTTTTCTTCGTGATCTCGTCGGACTCTCCGGTCAGCAGGGACTCGTTCACCTGCACCTCGCCGGAGGAGACCACTGCATCCGCGCAGATCTGGTTCCCTGCGCCAAAGATCACGATATCGTCCAGCACCAGCTCCTCCGTGTCCACCTTCCGGACCTTGCCGTCCCGCACCGCCCGCGCGTGGGGCGCGTTCAGCATGTTCATCTTCTCCAGCACTTTCTTGGCGCGGACCTCCTGAACGATGCCGATGAGGGTGTTGATGACCACAACGGGCAGGAAGGTCAGGTTCCGGAAGGAGCCCACGATGCAGAGGAGCAGGCCCAGCACGGCAAAGATCAGGTTGAAGTAGGTAAATACGTTCTCGTGCACGATCTCCTTCACCGTCCTGGCAGGGGGATCCACAGACACGTTCGTCCACCCGTGCAGCCGGTGCTCCTGCACCTGCTGGGCGGTGAGGCCCTGCTCCGGGTCCGGGTCGTAGCGCGTGGTCCGGATCCGGCGGCTCTTCCGCTCCGCCTGCGTCTGCTCTTTTCCATTTCCTGCGTTTCTTCTTCTGCTCATATATCTTTCCTGTCTCCTTTGTTCTTATCCAAGTGCCACATCCAGGATCATCATAAGGATGAACCCGGCTGCGAACCCGGCTGTGCCTATGTTGCTGTGCTCCCCCTCGTTTGACTCCGGGATCAGCTCCTCCACCACCACATAGAGCATGGCGCCCGCCGCGAAGGCGAGAAGGTACGGAAGCGCCGGGGTGAGGATCTCCGACAGGAGCACGGTGACAAGGGCTGCCGCCGGTTCCACGATGCCCGAAAGCGCGCCGTAGAGGAAGGCTTTTTTGCTGCCCGCGCCGCCCGCGCTCTTCAGGGGCATGGAGATGATGGCCCCCTCCGGAAAGTTCTGGATGGCAATGCCGATGGACAGGGCGAAGGCCCCGGCCAGAGTGATCTGGGCCTGCTCAGTGAGAAGCCCCGCGAACACGACGCCGACTGCCATGCCCTCCGGAATGTTGTGGAGGGTCACCGCCATCACCAGCATGGTGGAGCGGCGCCATTGGCTCTTCGGACCCTCCGGCTCCCTCTGGTCCATGTGCTGGTGGGGCACCGTCCGGTCAAGGACAAGCAGGAACAGCATGCCCGCCGCCAGGCCTGCCGCCGCCGGCACAAAGGCCAGCTTTCCCATATGGGCCGACATATCCATCGCCGGAATGAGAAGGGACCAGACGGAGGCCGCCACCATCACGCCGGAGGCAAAGCCGAGAAGCGCCTTCTGGACGCGGTCCGGCATGGCGTCCCCGCGCAGGAGGAACACGCAGGCAGAGCCGAGCGCCGTGCCTGCAAACGGGATCAGGATCCCGGCCAGTACATTGATATTCATACAGATCTCCTTTTAATTGAAATAGACCATCTCGTCCTGCGGCGGCTGGGCCGCCTCCACATGCTCCGCCCGGATCACCGGCCCCTTGCGCCGGTAGGCGGGCGAGTATTCGTATCCCACCGTGCCGCGGATCTTCACCCACTGACCCGGCGCAAGCTTCGGGGCGTAGGCGCTGCGGCACACGTAGCCGAGGAAGGTGGTGTCGTCCGCGCAGCATGTCATGGCCATCCGTCCGCCCACGAACTCCTTCGCCGAAAAGCCCCGGGGCTTCAGCACTTTGGCCTTGTACTCCACTGTCTTCTTCAGATACCGCTCCGGGTGGTCCATCATATCCACATACCAGATGCCGTAGTCCATGTCGTCGATCTCCACCACCGGGGCATCCAGGTCATAGGGCATGGCGTCCTCGAAGATGTTGTCGATCTCCCCGTCCTCCCCCTCGAAAATGATCTGGGCGCTCTGGTTCACCACCTTGACGCTGCGCCGGTAGGAGGCCAGGGGCATCTCCTTTTTGCAGCGGTTGAACAGGACGAGCTCCGCGCCCCGCACCATATCCATGAAGAGGGGCTTCATGTTCACGATGTAGGTGCCAAATGTGGTGGCGTCCACCGTCACCAGCTTCTGCACAAGCCCCCAGCCGGGCGGCGCGTCCATGGACTCGATCCGGCTCACCGGATACATGCCGTTGCACTCGATAATGACCCGCTCCGGGTGATAGGTCCGGTCCAGCCTGGCCAGCCACTCTGTCGTCAGGTCCTCCGGATCGTCCACCGTGAGGAGGACCGTGTTGCTCCTTTCAAGAGCCGTCTCGTCGTACTCTTCCTCCCCCTCCTCGCAGAGGATGAGGAGGGTCCTGCCGTCGATGGCAAAATACTCCTGCCCCAGCGTGTACCGGAGGAAGCTGGTCTTGCCGCTCTCCAGAAAGCCTGTCATGAGGTACACCACCACTCTGGCGTTGTCTACCATCTGCATACGATTCCGTCACCTGTCCTTTCTAGTCTGCCGCGCCCGCAAAAAGCGCTTTCAGGGCGTCCTCTTTGAGCCCGGAGCCGATCACGCAGATGCGGCCCGTGTAGTCCGGCTGCCCCTCCCGGATCTCCACCTCGCCGGGCACCATGTCAAAGTAGATCCATGTCCCCCTGTCGCCTTCCACCATGCCCTTGGCCCGGAGCACCATGCCGTAGGCGTCCGCGTCTCCCAGGGCGCTGAGGCGCACCTGCAGATCCCCGGCGTTGTACTTCTTCACCGTCTCCAGGCCCCAGCTTCCAAACACCTCGTCTGCATGGTGATGGTGGTGGTCGTGATGATGGTGGTGGTCGTGGTGCTCCTCATGGCCGTGGTGATGGTGCTCCTCACCGGGCCCGTGGTGGCCGCCGCAGACCTCGCAGCGGGTCTCCTCCAGCAGCTCCTCCTCCAGGGAGGGCGTCTGCTGCTCCATGATGGCAAAGAGCTTTGCCCCGTCGATCTGATCCTCCGGGGTAGTGATGATGGGGGCGTCCGGGTTGAGGGCGCGGATCTGTGCCACAGCCTGCTCCACCCTGTCGTCGTCCGCGATGTCCGTGCGGCTCAGGATGACGGCCCCGGCGGACTCCACCTGGTTTTTGTAGAACTCTCCGAAATTCTTCAGGTACATCTTACACTTCTTCACATCCACCACCGTGGTGGCGCTGTTCAGCACAACGTCCGCGTCCGTCTTTACGTTCTCCACCGCCCGCTTCACGTCTGAGAGTTTTCCCACGCCGGAGGGCTCGATGAGGATCCGGTCCGGATGGTACGTCCCGATGACTTCCCGCAGGGACGCGCCGAAGTCTCCCACAAGGGAGCAGCAGATGCAGCCGGAATTCATCTCCCGGATCTCGATGCCCGCCTCCTTCAGGAAGCCGCCGTCAATGCCGATCTCGCCGAATTCGTTCTCAATGAGCACGACCTGCTCGCCCTGGAACGCCTCCCTGAGAAGCTTCCTGATGAGCGTCGTCTTGCCGGCCCCCAGAAAACCTGAGATGATATCTATTTTTGTCATGTCGTTCAACTCCTGTTCTTTTCTATATATATTCTGCCATACCAGACATCTTTATCTATTTTGTCACAGACAGACCTGTTTTTCAAGAATCCATAAGGAAATTCCGCGCGTTGAGATGTACAGCAGACCTTTTTGCTCCTTGACACGCAGGGGATAACTTGCTATGATTGTCGGGAAAACCTGATAATCATTTTCATTTCACTGATAGAAAGAAGCGCATCCTATGGAATTACTGGAACACATCCTTTTACACACAGCCCAGGACAGCCTGCGCATGCTGCCCTTTCTCTTTGCGGCCTTCCTCCTGCTGGAGGGTCTGGAGCACTACTCCAGCGCCTGGATCCGGCGGACGCTGGCGCGGATGGAGAAGGCCGGTCCGGTGGTCGGCGCCCTCTTCGGGTGCATCCCCCAGTGCGGCTTCTCGGTCATGGCGTCCAACCTGTACGCCGGCGGCGTCATCTCCCCCGGCACCCTGCTGGCGGTCTTCCTGGCCACCTCCGACGAGGCCGTCCTGATCCTTTTGGGGCATCCGGGCAGCGGCCACCTGGTCGCATCCCTTCTCCTTGTCAAGCTCATCATCGCCGTGGCGGCGGGCTATCTGGCGGACCTGTGCCTTGCCCCCTTTATCGCCACGGAAAAGGAGATCGGCGACCTCTGCCACCACTGCGGCTGCCACGATCACCACGGCATCGTGCGGCCCGCCCTCAACCACACGGTCCGGCTCTTCGCCTACATCTTCGTCTGCACCCTCGTCCTGAACGCGGTGATCGAGGGCGCGGGGCTTGAATCCCTGACCACCTTCCTGCTGGGAGGCAGCGTCCTGCAGCCTTTCCTGGCCGCCCTTTTAGGATTCATTCCCAACTGTGCGGCTTCCGTGCTGCTGACGGAGCTCTACCTGGGCGGCGCCCTCTCCTTCGCCTCCGTGGTGGCGGGGCTGTGCACCAACGCGGGCGTGGGGCTGATCGTGCTCTTTAAAGTAAACCCGGACAAAAAGGAATGCCTGAAGTTTACCGGCCTTCTCTACGCCTGCGGCGTCATCGCGGGCGTCGCGCTGCACGCGGCCGGCCTTTGACCTCCTGTAAACGCAAACTGCGGAAGAGACCTCTGTCAGTCCCTCCCGCAGTTTTTTCTGTTCCGTCTCTTATCTGTTCTGGTCGTACTCTACATATGCGTCCACCTTCGGCTGGGAAGAGCATCCGGGCACGAACTCGTTGCCGAGGAAAGCGTCTACCAGTAATTCACGCACTTTATTTCCTGTCGTAAACGCTCCCATGCAGGCGATATTCGCGTCGTTGCTAAGGCGCGCCCTCTGCGCGGAGTACACGTCAGAGATCAGCGCCGCGTAGGCGCCTTTTACCTTGTTGGCGGCAATGGAAACGCCGATGCCGGTGCCGCACAGAAGGATGCCTCTGTCATACTTCTTGGCAGCCACTGCCTCAGCTACCGCAAATGCCGTGTGCCCGTAGATGGGGTCCTCGCTTCCGAAATCCGTCACCTCGCCGTAGCCCTTTGCCTCGATGTACTTGATCAGAGCTTCCTTGGCAGCCTGCGCGTTCGGATCGCAGCCAATTGCAATTTTCATTGTTCGTTCCTCCTTGTATATTTATTTCGTTTCTCTTATTTTATCATTTCGTTCTTCTTTTGTCTACTTTCGTTTGCTTTCGTTTCCTGTTTTTTTATTTGTCCTGGATCGCCATGATCATATCCACCCGTCTCTGGTGCCTTCCGCCTTCAAACTCCGCGTTCAGCCACTCCTCGATGATCATCTTGGCCAGCTCGATGCCGATGACCCGGGCGCCGAACGCCAGGATGTTTGTGTTGTTGTGCTGCCTTGAGAGGCGCGCCGAGTAGGGCTCGCTGCACACCACCGCGCGGACGCCCTTCACCTTGTTGGCCGCCAGCGAGATGCCCACGCCGGTCCCGCAGATCAGGATGCCCAGATCCACGTCCCCGGCGGCCACCGCCCGGCCGACCTTCTCCCCGTACACCGGGTAGTCGCAGCTCTCTGTGGAATCCGTGCCGTAGTTCACTACCTCGTATCCCAGATCCTGGAGAAACTTCATGACTTCCTGCTTCATCTCCACTGCAGAGTGGTCGTTTCCAATTCCTATCTTCATCGCTCAAATCCCGCCTTTTCTATAGAATAATCTCTGTCCTTATTATAAGGTCTGCGCCTGCCGCGCACAAGAGGCAATCCGGGAAAAGGCAGGGCGGCTTTCCCGCGTCAGATCTCGATCTGCCTGAGGCTTAAGATGACCCGGTCCGCCGCGGAGATATCCTGCTCGCCGGAGGTCGGGTTGCTGTACCCGTAGCAGTAGATACCCGCCTCCTGTGCCGACGCCACGCCGGCCTGGGAGTCCTCCACCGCCAGGGCGTCGCGCGCCGCTGTGCCCGTGAGTTCAAGCACCCGGAGGTACACGTCCGGCGCCGGCTTTTTCCTGGCGATCTCATCCCCGGATACGGTCACGTCAAAATAGTCCCGCACCCCCAGAAGACGCAGCGCGTCGTCGACCAGGACCCTCGTGGACGAGGAGGCGAGCGCGATCTTCATCCCCGCCCTCTTCGCCTCCTGCACGACCTCTTCAAATCCGTCCGACGGGCGTAGATGGTGCTCCTCTATCTGCTGCGCCACCAGCGCATACTGCCGCCTCTCCAGCCCGTACGGATCCCCCTCCATGCCGCAGATCTCCAGCACGTTCCGCCAGAAGCCGCTGGCGGACTTTCCGACAGGGGCCGGCAGCCTGTCGTCCGGCGTGATGCCCAGTTCCCGGAACATCCTTTGCCTGGCGTTCTCGTGCAGCGGCTCGCTGTCCAGGACAACGCCGTCCATATCGAATATCAGAAGTTTTTTTGTCTCTGTGCTCATAGCCATCCTCTCTTCTGTCACCGTATCCGCGCCAGTGCCCGGAACTGGTCTTTCAGCGCCTGGTAGGACTCCAGGTATACCTGGTACAGTTCCCTGTACATGGGCACCCACTCCCGCACAGGCTCCACGGTTTTCTTGATCCTGAATGTGGCGGCGGACGCCTCCTCCGGCGTCCTGTACTCGCCCATGTACGCCGCGTTCATGCAGGCCAGCCCGCCGGGGGCGCCCAGGTTGACCTCCGGGATCCGGATCTCCTTATCGATCACGGACGCCTTGATCTTCAGCCAGATATCGCTCCTGCTGCACCCGCCGCAGCAGACGAGGTCCCGGATGTCCAGCCCCAGCTTCAGCGCCTGGTCCAGGTTGTCCTGCAGCGCGTAGCAGGCCCCCTCCATGATGGCGCGGATCATCTCGGCCCGGGACGTGTTCAGGTTCAGTCCTATGAACGTCCCCCTGGCGTCCGGATCCCAGATGGGCGCGCGCTCCCCGGACATATAGGGGAGGAAAATGATCCCTGTCGGGCGCTTGGCCTTCTGTTCAATCTCCCGGTTCATCCTCGGGTAGGCGTCCCGCTTCATCGTCTCCCCGCCGTACAGGGCGTCCCGGAACCACCGCAGGGATCCCCCGGCGGAATTCATGGCGCCGTAGAGAAGCGTGCTGTTCTTTGCCCGCCCTTTCAGGTAGGAGAGCTCTTCCCGCGTCACCAGCTCCTCAAAGCCGATGAGCACCACGGAACTGGTGCCCGTCATCTCAGCCACCCGCCCGTCCGCGTACACCCCCATCTCAAGGCCCGACGCCGTGGCGTCCACCGCGCCGGCGAGGACCACCGTGTCTGTGGAGAGGCCTGTCACGGCTGCCGCCTCCTTTGAGACATGGCCGATGGGCTCCATGCAGTCATAGACCTCCGGCATGAGGGAGGCGTCCGCGCCGATGGCGTCGAGGAGCTCCCTGCTCCAGCAGCCCCGGTGCACGTCGTAGATCTGGGTGAGGGAGGCGTGGGTGTCGTCGATGGTAAACTCTCCTGTCAGCCTGTAATTGACATAGCCGTTCACCTGCAGGACTTTGTAGCACTTCTCCATCAGCGCGGGCCGGTTGCGCAGAAGCCACATGAGCTCCGTCAGGGTGAAGTAGGTGTCCAGCCGGTTGCCGGTGATCTCAAAGACGCGCTTTTCCCCTACTTTTTCCCGGATGAGCGCAAGCTCTTCCACGCTGCGCCTGTCCATCCAGATCAGCGCGTCGTGGAGGGGCCTGCCCTCCCTCGTGACAGGGAGGACGGCGGGCGCCTGGCTGCTGACGGAGATGACCTTGATGTCCTTCGGGTCGACCCAGCTCTTGGCCAGGATCACACGCACGGACTCCACCACCGCCTGCCACCAGTCGTCCGGGTTCTGCTGGGCCCAGGAGGGCTCGGGAAGGAGCGTGCCGTACTCCTTCCCCGCCTCCGCGACCACCTTCGGCCCTTCCCCGAACAGAATGCACTTCACGGTTGTCGTCCCGATATCAATTCCGATCGAGTAGTTCACAGTCCATCCCTCCTATTTCTGTGCAAGCACCTCAGGGTTACAGATAAATCTCGGCTGCTCTCCTGCCAGGATCTTCTTCACATCCGTCAGGACAATGTCGGTCTGGTGCCCCACGATATCCCGGGCAGACCCGGCCAGATGGGGCGTCAGCACGATGTTCCTTAAGGAGAGGATCTTGTCCCCCGCCGGGATGGGCTCCACCGGATATACGTCCAGCCCCGCCCCTGCGATCCTTTTCTCCGCCAGGGCGTCATAGAGCGCATCGTAGTCCAGGATCTTCGCCCGGGCCGTGTTGACAAGGTATGCCGTCGGCTTCATGAGGGCGATCTTCTCCCGGCTGATGAGCCCCACCGTCTCCGGCACCACATTGCAGTTGATGCTGATGAAATCCGCCGTCTTCATGAGGGCATCCAGATCCGTCTTTTTCGCCCCCAGATAGTCCATCTGCTCCTGGGACACGTAGGGATCATAGACAAGGAGCTCCATATCCAGCCCCCGGGCCCGCTTTGCCACTTCCCGTCCGATCATGCCAAAGCCGATCTGCCCAAAGGTCTTTCCGTACATCTCCGGCCCCCCTCCGTAGAGGGCAAAGGGAGCCGTGGGATCCATGGACCACTCGGACATGGTCTCCGCGCGCTTTCCGCCATTGTCATTGTACTGCACATTCGTCAGCTGGTCCGTGTACTTCAAGAGATGGTCCGTAAGGCTGATATTTTTGGACACGCACATGAGCAGGGCGATGGTGTGCTCCGCCACCGCGATGGCGTTCCTTCCCCCGGCCCGCAGAACAGGGATCCCCTTCTCTGTCGCCGCTTCAATGTCCACACTGGCAAAGGCCTCGTTCCTGCAGCACACAATGATCTTCAGGCAGTCCGCCGCCTCGATGACCTCCCTGTTAATGTCCTCGAACTCGGAGATCAGAAGCTCTACGCCTTTGATCTTCTCCTTCATCCGGGGTACGGGCATCTTCTCGCCCGTCACGCCGTAGCCGGCGAATTCATAGTCTGTGGTGATCGTCTCCAGGAGATCTGTATAGTTTCTGTCAAATCTGGCAGTGATCAGTGTCTTCATGCTTTGCACACTCCTTTTCCCGCAAAAAGCCGCTCCGTCTTACTTCTGTCCGTACTTGGTCATAAAGAAATCATGGAAGAACTCCACATCCTCCCGGGAGATCTCCACCGGTCCGCCGATGCTCTGGGTGTTGATGTAGATCAGCGCCGTCTTCTCCAGGACCTGGGATCCGGTGAACGCCTCCGCCAGGGTGCGCCCCACCGTGATGGCGCCGTGGTTGGCGATCAGGGCTCCGTCCCTGTCCTGCAGCGCCTTCACAACAGACTCCGCCATCTCTTTGGAGCCGGGCATCGTGTAGTCCGCCACCCGGACGTCGCCGCCCAGGATCTGCACCTGGTCGTCGCAGATCGGGGGGATGGGCTTCCTGGCTGTCGCCATGGTCAGGGCGTAGGTGGAATGGGTGTGCACGATGCCGTTCACCGCGGGGCGGTCCAGATAGACAGCCGCATGCACCGGCACTTCCACAGAGGGTTTCAGCCTGCCCTCATATTCAAATGTCTTCATGTTGACAACGACCATATCCTCCGGGAACAGCTTGTTGTAATCCATGCCGGAGGGCGTGATCACCATGTACTCGTCGTCCACGCGGGCGGAGATGTTTCCCCACGTCCCGGCCACCAGCCCGCTGCTGGACATCTTTTTCGCTGTCTCGCACACCTCGATCTGCGCCACTTTCACCTTGTCTCTGTTCATGATTTTTTCCTCCTTTTCTTTCCTTTTCTTTTAATATCTGTACTGGTACAGCAGATGTTCGCCGTTTAAAAATCTCCGGACATCCGCCACGATCTGCTTTGTGTGGTTCACCAGAACGTCGTCCGTGGCGCCCGCGATGTGGGGCGTGATCACCACGTTGTCCAGCTCCGTGACATAGGGATGGTTGCTGGCGATTGGCTCGCTGGCGTACACGTCAAAGGCAGCGCCCGCGATCCGCTTCTCCCGCAGGGCGTCGATGAGGGCCTCCTCGTCCAGGATCGCGCCCCTGGACGCGTTGATGAAGTAGGCCGTCGGCTTCATCAGCGCGATCATCTCCCGGCTCACGATGCCCTTTGTCTCCGGCGTCACTTTCATATGGCAGGTGACAAAGTCAGACTCCCGCATCAACTCCGCCAGTGTGTTCACCTTGCGGATGCCGATCTCCTCGATATCCACCTCGCCCTGGTAGGGATCGTAGATGAGGAGCTGCATGCCGAATGCCCGGGCGATCCGCCCCACGCGCTTCCCGATGCTTCCGTAGCCCAGGATGCCCAGGCTCTTGCCCTTGAGCTGCGTCCCCTTGAACACCATGTAGGGGGCGTCCATCTTCATATCCCAGATCACGTCCGCCTTAAGGCCCGCCTTCGTCTCCTTGTGGGCGTCCGGATTGCCGGTGTATTTCCCCTCTTTCAGGGCCCTGTACGCCATGGGGATCTTCCTGGCGATGGAGAGCATCAGGCCGATGGTCATCTCCGCGGTGGAGTCCGAGTTTCTGCCCGGCGTATACAGGACCGGGATGCCCCTCTCCTTTGCGGCCGCCATGTCCACGTTGACCGGCGTGGCCCGCGTGCAGGCGATCAGCTTCAGGTTCGGCGCACTCTCGATCACCTTCCTTGTGATGTCGTCATAGCTGGTGATGATCATGTCCACGTCCCTGACTTTTTCCGCCAGCTCCTCCTCGTCCATCTTCGGGAGCCCCAGCGCCCAGCCGTCCTTGATCACCTCGCCCATCTCGTATAAGGGCTTCAGTTCCTCTTCATTGTACTCTGCTGTGAAAAAAATCTTCATGGCTTTATTCCTCCTCGCTGATTGCCTGAATTTTCTTGTTCATCTGGTGACGGTAGTCCCAGATCTGCTGGTTGTGCAGCCGCACCTGCCGGAACAGCTCGTAGAGCAGGTCGTACTTCTTGGTCCGCTGCAGGTTCGGCTCGTACGTCCGCCGGAAGGTGCAGGCCTTCGCCACAGCCTCCTCGTAGGAGCTGTACATGCCAAGCTTCACGCCCGCTATGATGGCCACGCCCTTGGCGCCGAGCTCCTTGCCCTCCGGGATCATCACGGTCTTTCCCATGACGTCCGCGATCATCTGGGCCCAGACGGGGCTCTTTGCTCCCCCGCCCGCCAGGTAGATCTTTGCGTCTTTGTCTATGTTCTGCAGGCAGTCCCGGATGGAGAGGCTGATGCCCTCGTAGACAGCCCGGATCAGCTGGTCCCTTGTCGTCACCTGGCTGATGCCGAAGAAGCTGGCCCTGGCGTAGGGATGATAGAAGGGCGCCCGCTCCCCCGCCACGCTGATGTAGGGGTGATAGACAACGCCGCCGCATCCCACCGGGACGCTGTCCACGATCCGGTCGATCTCGTTGAAATCTTTTGTCTTCGCGATATTCTCCAGCATCCAGTCGATGTTCGGCGTACCGTTTAAGGTGGGCTGCAGCTCCACGTAGAGCTCGGTGATGGGGTGCTTCTCGTAGCGGGTGTTCTCCGCCCCGAAGCGGCAGTCTTCCTTCTTCATGACGATCTCGCTGGCGCAGGTCGTCCCCAGGATCACGCAGGCGTCCTTCTCGTGGATCGCCCCGAGCCCCACAGCCGTGGCGGATGTGTCGAGGGCCCCCGCGATCACGGGGATCCCCGCAGGCAGTCCGGTCTCCCGGGCAAAGGCCTCCGTGGTGACGCCCGTCACCGTATCCGAACTCACGGGATCCGGCAGGTAGCTGCGGTACTCATAGATATCCATGGCCCGCATCAGCTCATCCGCGATCCTGCCCGTCTGCGCATCCACAAGGGATGTAAAGCTGTCTGTGATCTCCGTGCCCAGCACGCCCGTCATCTTGTAGCGGACCCAGTCCTTGCAGAAGATCAGCTTGTCCGCCCTGTCCAGCACCTCCTTGCGGTTGGTCTTCATCCACCGCAGCAGGATCATCTGGTTGCCCAGAAGAGGCGGCGTCCCGGTGGTCGTGTGGTAGAGCTGCCCCACCTCCGGGTGCTCCCCCGTGATCCTGCGCACCTCCGGCACCGCCCGTCCGTCGCACCAGAGGATGGCGTTCTGCACCGGGTTGCCCTCCCTGTCGATGAGCCAGCAGCCCTCGCCCTGGCCGGTCACGCCGATCCCCCGGATGCTGCCGCCGTCCACGGATCTGGACGACGCCAGCTCCCGCACGCACGCCTTCACCTTCTCCCAGACGAGGAACATATCCTGCTCCTCCCGGTTTCCCCCGTCGTTGATGGTCTCCGCTTCCCGGCTGGCCACCCGGACTTCCGCGCCGTTCTCGTCAAACAGAACGGCTTTTACATTGGATGTCCCGACATCGATTCCAAGAATATAGTCCATGCTTCTCCCTCCATTCTTCAATCTTCTGTATCTTCACACAGGACTTTTCTCCCTGTCGTCTCATCCGTGATCAGTATATCGATGCACCCTGTCTTAAGAGCGGCCCGGATCGCCCCCACTTTGGCGTCCCCGCAGGCCACCAGGATGACGTTGTCTATATTCCGCAGGCATTCCATGCTGGCGTTGAGCAGCCGGTCTGTCAGCGGGCAGTCGTTCCAGGAGCCGTCCTCCCGGATCGGGTTCATGGCAAGGTCCCCCACAAAGCCCGCGTCCCGCAGGATCCGGATATCCTCCTTCGTGATGTGGCCCCGCGTGCACATGGTCGCGGTCTCCGTCAGCTCGCCGACGCCGATCACCGCGATGTTGCACCGGTTCATCAT
Source organism: Mordavella massiliensis (assembly GCF_016901695.1). Taxonomy (GTDB): domain Bacteria; phylum Bacillota; class Clostridia; order Lachnospirales; family Lachnospiraceae; genus Claveliimonas; species Claveliimonas massiliensis_A. The sequence goes on from NZ_JACJKS010000011.1 coordinate 81,961, forward strand.
CTCAAAGGAAGCCCGGATGCTCCGCTCCCTGAGGAGCATCTGCTTGGTCATCTCGTGCTCCACCACGACAGGCGCATACAGCATGTAGCTGGAGCAGTCCAGCTTGTTGGCCAGGTTCCGCGCGATCTCGTCGGATTTCTCCACTTTCTGCTCAATGTTCTGCGCCCCCATCAGCTGGACGACCCGGCAGTCGCTCCGCTTGTGATAGACCATCTGGTCCACCACCTCCGACAGGGTCCGCCCCCAGGATACCCCTATGATATCCCCCTGGCGGATGGTATCGTTCAGATACTGCGCCGCCACGTTGGCGACCTTGTACATAACCGTCTTTCTCTCGCCGTAATCGCTGGCGATCACGGTCTGCTTCAGTCCGAATCTGTCGATGAGCTGGCACTCCAGCTCGATGTTGTCGCGCTCATATCCCTGGATCGTGATGTTCACGATCCCCAGCTCCACCAGGGAATTGATGATCTGGTTCACTCTCTGCCTTGTAAAGGAGAGGCGTTTTGCGATCTCATCCTGCGTCATTCCCAGCGTGTAGTACCAGTAGGCGATCTTGATATATACATCCTCTCTCATGCGCGTCCTCCGTTATTTACAATTGTAATTAAAATTTACATTTGTAATTTCAGTATAGCATTTTACTGTGTTTTGTCAATGTCTTTTCCCGTTTTTCACAACAATGATCCGTAGAATCACCGGAAGTGCCAAAAGGCACATTCCGGGATTGTAGGCGGTCGCCAAGGTCTCGGGCAAGCCCGGACTTTGGCTCGTCGCCAGTACAAAAAGGGAGACGGACATAGGTATGCCGTCTCCCCCTCGTTCAACTTATAACAGATCGATGATCCCGTCCGCCATGGCTGTCAGGATAATGCAGCAGGAAGTCGCCCCCGCGTCGAGCACGCCGCGCGAGCGCTCGCCGAGCCGGCTTGAGCGCCCGTACTTCGCCACCATGTCTTTGGTGGAGTCGCGCCCTGCCAGCGCCGCCGCCTTCATCTCCTCCAGCGCTTCCTTAAAGTCCTGCCCGGTCTCCCCGGCTTTCTTCAGGACGTCCACGGACGGCGCCAGTGTGTCTACCAGCGTCTTGTCGCCCACCCGGGCGTCCACGATGCCGTACAGGCCGTTCAGTCCAGCCTCCAGCATGTCGGCCAGATCCGCGGCGGAGATCTCATCCAGATCCTCGCCCGCCTCCGCCATATCCATAAAGATCGTGCCGTAGATCGGTCCCATGGATCCGCCGATCTCATTGAGAAGGATCATACCAAGCTCATCAAGCCCCTCTGTAAAAGAGATATCCTCGTCTTTAAACCGCTCCTCAAATACAGAAAAGCCCTTGTTCATGTTCATGCCGTGGTCGCCGTCTCCGATCAGGCCGTCCACATCGCCCAGATACGCCTTGTTCTCCTGGATGCCTTTCACCATGCGCATCAGGATGGGTTTCCCCGCTTCGTTTTTAAATGTGCCCATATGTCTTACGCCTCCTATACCTGCTTCAGACCCATGGAATATGCCGGCATGTCGATCAGTTCCTTCAGCTCATCGTCCAGCTTCATGACTGTCAGCGTAGCGCCCATCATATCCAGAGATGTGAAATAGTTGCCCACATATGCCTTGTGGGTCTTGATGCCTTTTTCTGTGAGGAGCCTGTCGATCTCATCGTAGAGTACATACAGCTCCATGATCGGTGTGGCTCCCAGTCCGGACACGAGGACAACTACCTCGTCCCCCTCCACGAAGGGGTAATCCGGCACAACGATGTCCACCATCCGCTTCGCCATCTGGTTGGCGCTCTCCAGCGGGCACACCTCGATGCCCGGCTCGCCGTGATGGCCGATGCCCACTTCCATGGTGCCTTCCTTGATCTCAAAGTTCGGATGGCCCACAGCGGGGAGGGTGCACGGGGTGAGGCCGATGCCTACGGACCTCGTGTTGTCGATGGCCTTCTGGGCCGCCGCGATGACCTCGTCCAGGTCGCCGCCCTTGGCAGCCTTCGCGCCGCCCACCTTCCACATCAGCACCTCGCCGGCCACGCCGCGGCGCTTCTCTCTCTGATCCTTCGGCGCGGACGCCACGTCATCGTTGGCCACCACCGTCTTCACGGTGATCCCGGCCTTCTTCGCCATCTTCACCGCCATCTTCACGTTCATGTTGTCGCCCGAGTAGTTGCCGTACAGGCAGGCCACGCCTTTGCCCTGGTCCGCCACTTTGCAGGCGTCTAAGAATGCCGCTGCTGTGGGGGAGGAACAGATCTCCCCCACGGCCGCAGCGTCACACATGTTTTTCCCCACATAGCCGATGAACGCCGGCTTGTGTCCGGAGCCGCCTCCGGTCACCACGCCTACCTTCCCCTCCGGGATGTCCTTCGCCTTCACGACGCGGCCGTTGTCCGTCGCCTCTACGATATCGGAATGTGCTTTCAGGAATCCTTTGAGCATCTCATCTACTATGTTGTCCGGGTTGTTCAATATACGCTGCATAAATCTTTCTCCTCCTTATCCGGCTTACTCCATATCAGGTACGAGCACCACTTTCAGCGCGCCGTTCTCTCCGGTCTTCGCGATGTGGAATCCCTCTTCCCATTTCTCCAGCGGGAATTTGTTCGTCACAACGCCGTCCGTGGGAAGCTTGCCGCTGTAGATCCAGTCGATGACTGTATCGAAGCAGTAGGGGCTTAAGTGTACGCCCAGAAGATCCAGCTCTTTCCGGTCGGAGATGATGCTCCAGTCCACCGTTACAGGTGCGCCGAATACGGAGAACTCCACGAATCTGCCCATCTTGCGGATGCAGTCCAGCCCCTGCTGTACGCTGGAGGGATGGCCGCTGGCCTCGATGTAGATGTCGCATCCGTAGCCGCCTGTCAGCTCTTTGATCTTTGCCACAACGTCTTCCTTGCCCGGGTTCATGGTGAGGATGTTGTCCCCGTCGCCCCAGAACTCTTTCGCCTTTGCCAGGCGCGCGTCGTTCATGTCAAGCACGATGAGAAGCTTCGGGTTCGCCTGCTTCAGCGCGCCCACCATGCCAAGTCCCAGCGTGCCTACGCCGGACTGTACCACCACGTCCGTGTTGCTCACCTGCGCGCGGCGCACGCAGTGGAAGGAGCAGCCGTAGGGCTCGATGAGGGCCGCCTTCTCAATGGGCAGGTCGTCCGGAACCCTGTGGCAGTACGGAACGGACTCCTTCGTCACCTTCACGTACTCTGCCATACCGCCGTTTACATTGTTCTGGAAGCCGTACAGGTCGTGCTTCTCGCACATCCAGTAGCGCCCTGTCTGGCAGAACATACACTCTCCGCAGGGAACGATCTGCTCCGGGCAGATCCGGTCGCCGATCTTCCAGCCGCCTTTTACATTCGGGCCGATCTCCACAATTTTTCCGACGAACTCGTGCCCCGGGATCATCGGCTCCTTGATGTACTTGGGCTGGCCGTCGAATCCCCAGAAGCTGGCTGCGCCCGCGAAAGCCTTTGTGTCTCCCGCGCAGATACCGCAGGCCTCCACCTTCAGGATCATCTCCCCCTCGCCCGCTCTGGGTGTGTCTACCATCTCAAAACGGTAGTCGCCAGGTGCATACGCCACGATCGCTTTCATTTTTTCCGGTAAGTTGCTCATACTTCATTTCCCTCCTGCTCTTTATATTTTTTTCCCGCTTACTCGCGGATACGGTTTCCTGTCTCGATATCAAACAGATGCGTCTTCTCTCCGCGCACCTCGAGCTTGATGACGTCTCCCGCTTTATATCTTGTCTCGTCGTCGGTGATCAGCATCAGGAGCGTTTCGCCCACGCGGACGCCGATCCTCCTCTCGTCTCCCAGGTTCTCGAAGGTCGCCACCTTCTCCGGTGTGCCGTGGGAATCGGGCCCGCCGATCAGCACGTCCATGGGACGCACGCCCATCTTGCACCTGAACCCGTTGCTGACTACGTTGTTGTACCGCTCCGGCACCTTGATCTGCAGGTCGCTGCCCTCGAATGTGAAGAGGAAGTGATCCCCGTCGCCGACGATCGTCGTCTCCAGGATGTTCATGGGCGGCTCGCCGATGAAGGAAGCCACGAACTCATTGACCGGATCGTCGTACACTTCAGCCGGCGTTCCGAACTGCTGGAGCACGCCGAAGTTGATGATGGCGATCTTGTCAGCCAGGGACATGGCCTCCAGCTGGTCATGCGTCACATATACGGTTGTACATTTGATATCGTTGATCAGCCGCTTGATCTCCGTGCGCATCGCCTGGCGGGCTTTGCCGTCCAGATGGGACAAAGGCTCGTCCATCAGAAGCAGCTCCGGACGCCGGATGATGGCGCGGGCGATGTTGACGCGCTGCTTCTGGCCGCCGGACAGCTTCACCGGCATTTTGTCCAAAAGGTCGTCGCACTGCATCAGGGGCGCGATCTCGCGGACGCGCTTGTCGATCTCCGCCTTGTCCACGCCCTTCGCCTTCAGGTTGAAAGCGATATTGTCATACACTGTCAGGGGCGGGTACATGGCGTAATCCTCAAACGCGAGGCCGATATGCCTGTCCTTCGGGTGAAGGTTGTTCACCAGCGTGTCCCCTATGTAGATCTCACCTTTTGTGATGGTCTCCAGACCTGCTGTCATGCGCAGCGTCGTCGTCTTGCCGCAGCCGGAAGGTCCGAGCAGCGCGATGAACTCTCCCTGCCCGCATTCAAGGTTGAGATCCTGTACAGCGTAGTCATTCAACTTGGCACCTTTTTTCTTTTTGCCATTGTTATCATAACGCTTGTAAAGATGTTTTATGGTTAAACCTGCCATACTCCTATCCCTCCTGTTCCGCCGCGAGAGCCTTCACTGCCGCTTCGTTGTACCTGCTCACATACTCTTTCGTCTCCAAGTTGAAAAAGATCGCGTGATCCAGCTCGAGCTTCACGTAGATATCCTGATCGATCTTTACGGTCAGGCCGTTGGGAGCGATCATGCGCAGCTGCAGATTGCCGATCTCTGCGACAATAACGGATTTGTTTCCGATACTCTCATAGCTGTACACGGTACACTTCGTGTAGTCGTCCTTCGGCTCAAAAGAGTATTTCACGTTCTGCGGCCGGATGCCGAGCTCGATATCCTCAAGCCCCGCCTCGTCCAGCGCCCGGAACAGATCCTGATCCTCCGGGAGCTGATAGGTCCGCTCTGCCACATCGTTCAGTGTGAAGAAGTAGCCGGATCCCTCTTTTTTCAGCTTGCCGCCGACGATGTTGATCTCCGGGTCGCCCATGAGCTGTGCCACGAACTCATTGCAGGGCATGTAGTAGATCTCGTCGCTCGTGCCGATCTGCACGATCTTTCCCTTGTTCACGATGGCGATCCGGTCGCCCAGGGACATGGCCTCCATAAAGTCGTGGGTCACGTAGATACTGGTGGTACCGAAATTCGCCTGGATGGCTTTCAGCTCGGTACGCATGGAGTTCCGGAGCTTGGCGTCCAGGTGGGCCAGAGGCTCATCCATCAGATACACTCTCGGGGAGCGGACAAGGGCGCGGCCCATGGCGACACGCTGTTTCTGTCCGTTGGAGAGCTGGCTGGGAAGACGCTCCAGAAGATTTTCCATCTTCATCATCTCGGCAACTTCCTGCACCTTGTTCTTGATGTACTCTTCATCCTTCTTGTAGAGCTTGCTCCGCAGGGGAGAAGCCATATTGTCATACACGGTCATCTGCGGGTACAGCGCGTAGTTCTCAAATACCATCGCCGTATCCCGGTGGGCGGCGTCGACCAGGTTCACCACTTCGCCGTCAAACTTTACAACACCCTCCTCCGGGAGCTGTATGCCTGCGATGCAGTTGAGGATCGTCGTCTTGCCCGCGCCTGCAGGCCCGAACAGTACGAAAAATTCCTTGTCCTTTATGTCCAGAGAAATGCCGTCCAGCGCTGTGACCTTCCCAAATCTCTTTGTAACATTTTCCAATTGTATTCTTGCCATATTCTCACTCCTATCCCTTTACTGCACCAAAGCTGAGGCCGCGCACAAGGTGTTTCTGGATACACAGGGCGAATATGATCGCCGGCAGCGCAGAAATCGTAGCGGCAACCGCAAGCTGTCCGTAATGCGCACTGTCCGTTCCAAGGAACTTCGTAATAGCAACAGTGATCGGCTGTACGTTGGTACCGCCCAGCATCAGCGGGAATGTGAAGCAGTTCCATGCAAAGATGAACGCAAGGAGCGCGGCGGATACAAGTCCCGGTTTAATGAGCGGAATCAGGTTCTTAAAGAAGATCTGATACCAGTTGTACCCGTCCACCTGCGCCGCGTACTCGATCTCCACGGAGATATCCTCGAAGTATCCCCGCACAACCCAGATCAGCAGCGGCATGGAGATCAGCTGATACACCCAGATCAGTCCGAAGTAGGAGTCGTAGATCCCCAGCATCTGGTAGATCATGAACAGCGGGAGCACAACCAGGATCTCAGGTGCGAATTTGAACGAGAGTATCTGGAAAGCAATATCTTCCTTTTTCTTAAAGTTATATCTTGCGAGCGCATATGCCGCCGGAACGCCGGCCACCACCGATACGATAACGGCGCCGCCAGCCACGATCAGGCTGTCCAGCATGTACTGCAGGTAATCCGACTCAAGCAGTACCGCCTTGTAGTTTTCCAGCGTCGGGCTGAATACGAATGTCGTCGTGTACATCTCGGCATCCGACTTGATGGACAGGATCAGCATCCAGACCAGCGGGAACAGAGCAAATATCGCATATATGATCAACAGTCCGTTTTGGACGATGCGTCCAAGTCTCTTTGAAGCTGTATTCATGCTTAACATCCTTTCTGTAACATTATTTTACCGGTTTTGTCACCGCACTTTATTCCTCCAGACCGGAAGCCTGCCTCTGGGCCGCGCGCTGTCTCTTTACGATCTGCTTCGCGACGATGTTGATGAATACCCAGAGCACCAGGATATACGGCAGCGCATATCCGAACTTCTGGAACTGGAAACCATTCTGGTATGCTGTCAGCGACAGGTTCATGAGCGTGTCTCCCGGGCCGCCTTTTGTCAGTGCGAAGATGATGGCGTATTCCTGCAGGGCCGCCATGAGACGGAACAGGAGAGCGATGTAAAGGCTGGGCTTGAGCATGGGCAGCGTCAGGTTCCAGAAGTTGAACAGTACGCTTCCGCCGTCGATCTTGGCAGACTCAAACGGGGATTTCGGAAGGGACTGCAGACCTGCCAGCACAAGCAGCATACAGAAGGATGTATTGACCCAGACATCGATCATGACTGCTGTCATCATCGCCGTCGACGGGCTCGCCGCCCACGGGAAATTGTACACGCCGAAGATGTTCAGGAATTTCTCCAGGATACCTACGGAGTTGTTCAGCATCAGCTGCCATACGATCGTCGCCGTAACAGGCGCCACCATAAGCGGGAAGATGAGCGCAACGCGCATGATCTTGGAGAACTTGTTGTTCAGGTTGTTCAGCAGGATCGCGATGCCCATTCCAAGTCCCATCTCGATCACAGTGCTGAAGAACGCGTATCTCAGCGTTACCCACACAGCCTTCCAGAACTCGGAAGATGAGAGGATCTCGATCCAGTTCTTGAGGCCTACAAAACTGTATGTGGGCATTCTGAAAGAATAGTTTGTCAACGAATAATAGATGGCCATTATGAACGGTATCATGATACCGATCGTAATGATCAGCGCAGGGGCCACGATAAAGTAGGGAAGAGCTCTCGTCTTAAACGGCAGCACGTTCAGCTCACTTACCGCAGCGCTGTTCTTTTTCTGCTCTTTCATTCTGGTTCCTCCATTCATGTTTTTCAAAGCAGACATTGCCTACGGGTTAAAATCCGTTCTTTTTAAAAAGAGCCAAGGAGGGTCAGGTAACCCCTCCTTGACTCTAACCCTTTTTAAGAAGATACCGACTTGTATGTCGTTCAGGGCAATGTATGGCTTTTTGTTATTCCGATATCTCCAGATCAGATACGATCTTGTCCAGCTCTCCCTTCAGGGTCTGCATTGCCTCCTCGGTGGACGAGTACTTGTCGCTCGTCACCAGATCCTGCAGTGTCTCGGCCCATGTGGTCGTACACTCGAAGAAGTACGGCTGCGGTGTGAACTGGATGGATGCGTTCTCTGTCAGAGCTGCGATGGACTCCAGATAGTTCTCTGCGGAACCAACGATCTCTTTGTACTCGTCGCTCTCCATTACAGATGTACGCGGGGTATCCGGGCTGGCTCCCTCTGTACCGGACCAGAGCATGTATTCCGGACTTGTGAAGTACTGGATGAAGAACCATGCAGCGTCCTTATTCTTGGAGTCTGCGTTCATAGCCAGTGACCAGATCCAGATGTTTGCCTTCATATCGGCCTCTGTCTTTCCTTCCGGAAGAGGAATCGTGGACCATGCAAGGTTGCCGGACTCCTGAGAAGCGCCCTCGAAGTTCTGGAAGTATCCTGCACTTGTCGCGTCGAAAAGCATAGCGGCTTTTCCTGCGCCAAGGTCAGCACTTGCCTCGTACCATGTGTAGTTTGTCCACTGCGGAGGACCTGCTGCCTTGATCAGGTTTACCCAGTAATCTGTCATGGCGATGGCTTCCTCAGAATCGAGCTTGCATACAAGCTTGCCGTCCTCGATCGCGAAGTCCTGCGCTCCCCATGTGGAGAACAGGGACATGTATCCCGGATGGATGGTAGCCCACTCACGTGTGCCGCGTACGGCGATACCGTAGGAGCCGGATCCTGCGAACTCGTTCAGAGCGGTAGCTGTCTCAAGGAGTTCGTCTGTCGTTGTGGGAACTTCAAGCCCTTTGTCTGCAAATATGTTCTTGTTGTAAGCCAGACAGTTGAGCTCCCAGCCCATCGGCAGCGCCCACTGTGAACCCTCGCCTACTTTGTGTCCGGGAACCGTATCCCATTTCAGTCCGTCTACAACGGCGGGAATGAAATCGTCAAAGTCGTAATCCGGGGACGTCTTTGCAGGGTCGTTGATGTAGTTGTCAAGCGGCTCCATGTATCCGGCGGGAGCGTACTCCCAAACCTGATATGCACCTGTCATGTACACATCCGGCGTACCGGAACGGCTGCTCAGTGACGTGTTCAGCTTGTCAAAGTAGTTTGACTCCGGTGTTGAGGAGTACTCTACAGTGATACCTGTCAGCTCCTCGAACTCGGGGATCTTCTCGATAACTGCCTTGGAGTAGTTATGCTCGTTGAACATAACGTTCAGCGTCGTGCCTTCATAGTTCTTCCAGTCGAAATCTTCGGCACTGCCGGCTTCGTATTCTTCTTCCTCTGATGCGTCGCCGCTTACGGTCCTGCCGCCGCATCCTGCCAGCATGGACGCTACCATGGCTGTACACAGAAGAGCACTGATAAGTCTTTTCTTCATTCTTTCTTGCCTCCCTTTTTCAATAATTTTCCTCTCCGTGCAAAATTTCCGGACTCCCGTTTACCTGCCGTGAGTATTCAGAATATTCCGCACATCACGTTTGAATTTATTGTACTCGTTAACTCTACTTTTGTCAATACGTCTTACATTTGTAATTTTTCACAAAAATATGGCCATCAGATTGCACAAAAATCCTGTTTTTTTGGTTACTTTTTTGTTAATTTTTTAATTAACAGTGAATTCTCTGTCTTGCGCAAATTTTTCGTTTAGTGTATGATAATTTCATCACATATGGGAGGACGAATGATGAAGCTTTTTGATTACGAAGGCGGTTTCATGAAGACCGCGACCATCCTGAGCCGTCTCACCCTGCTGAACCTGCTGTGGCTTGCGTGCTGCATCCCCCTCGTGACGGTGGGGGCCGCCACAGCCGCCCAGCACCACAGCGCGGCGTGCCTGATGAACGGCGACATCCACACCGCCAGGAATTTCAGGGCAGGCTGGAAGCTCTACTGGAAGAAGGGCACGGTCGTCTGGCTCTTTTCCGCTGTGCTCGGCACAGCCTTCGCCATGGCCTGCTACATGCTGAACTACTCGGACATGCCGTCAGGGCGCGTCCTTATGATCATAGCCGGGATCGCGTTCCTGACGCTGGTGCTCGTGCTGATGTGGGTCTATCCTGTCATGGTCAACTTCTCGGGGAAGCTGACGGAGATCACCTTCAACGCGTTCATCTTCGCCTTCATGTACGCGCCCGTCACCCTGATCGCAGCCGTGTTCTACGGGATCGCCGGATTCCTCTTCATCCGCTTCCTCGCAACCCGGCTGCTGGTCATCCTCTTCGGCCCGACCGTCGTCGTGTACTGCACGCTGGTGCTGTTTGAGAAGGTGTTCCAGAAATATAAGAAAAAAGGATCATAGAAAAAGAGGGTGTCGCAAAATCATCAAGTTAGATGATTGAGCGGCGCCCTCGCTCCGTTTATGGAAAAATCAGGAGAAAATCCTTTTGTTTGTGGACATTCTCCTGATTT
>NZ_JACJKS010000101.1 GCF_016901695.1 Mordavella massiliensis
AGAAGAGCTTGGGAGAAATCTGGTGAAGCAGGCAGAAACACCAGAAAAGGCAGAAGTTTAAGATGAACACCAGAGAAAACAGAAGCTTTGCGGGTTAAACTGGTGAAAAACGGAAAAACACCAGAAGAACCCGTAGAAACACCAGAAATAAAAGTAGATCCTCAGGTCTTTCAGATCTTCATGGCGTTCCTTTAAGCGTGTCACGGGATCCGGGATGGTCACATCCAGTCTGCCGGCAGCATAGGACTGGCAGTACATACAGACCATATC
>NZ_JACJKS010000102.1 GCF_016901695.1 Mordavella massiliensis
GCATCATCCGCCTCCTTAAGACCAGCGAATTCAACCAGGTCAGCTACTGGGGCTCCCGCTACAACGAGAACAGGCAGCGCCTGAAAGACGCCTTTGAGGTCGCCCCAGGGCTCCTGGAAGCGTATGAAGCCCTCCAGTTCTTCCATGACATCCTGGCTTTCTGGCCTTACTCGGTCCAATACGAAGATCTCACGGAATGGATCCAGCAGTATGCTGCCTCTGAAGTAGACGAGGTCCACTCCGCTGCCTGCACCATCCGCCACTGGAGA
>NZ_JACJKS010000103.1 GCF_016901695.1 Mordavella massiliensis
ACACCCGTACCCATCCCGAACACGATGGTTAAGACCTAAGCGGCCGATGGTACTGCACTGGAGACGGTGTGGGAGAGCAGGTGGCCGCCAGCATTAAAAAAAGAAAAAGGCAGATCCGCTGCCGCCATATAGCATAGATACAGGCACAGATGAGCAACAACTTATCGCCGCCAACCCGGTCAGCAGGGCAGTGCTGTTTGGATAACTGGTTTTACCAGTGATCAGATGCGCAAAAGAAGTTTTGTGTATGTGATGACTGATAAAA
>NZ_JACJKS010000104.1 GCF_016901695.1 Mordavella massiliensis
TAACTGGGGTGAAGTCGTAACAAGGTAGCCGTATCGGAAGGTGCGGCTGGATCACCTCCTTTCTAAGGAAAAGAAGTAAGGACCGTTGTCTATTGCTCAGCTATCAAGGGGAAAAGAGAATCATTTGTTCCGTCAAAAGAACGGATGATACTGCTGGTGGCGATGCGCTTAGGGGGCACACCCGTACCCATCCCGAACACGATGGTTAAGACCTAAGCGGCCGATGGTACTGCACTGGAGACGGTGTGGGAGAGCAGGT
>NZ_JACJKS010000105.1 GCF_016901695.1 Mordavella massiliensis
GGCGGTGTATCTGGGCGACCCATTGGAACGCTTTGACGCGGTGGTGGAAGGAGACTTCCTCGTGTTTGAAACCGACCATTTGAGCCAGTACGCAATCCTTGGTTCTAACCCCACCGACCCAACTGACCCCACTACTCCAACAGATCCGACCGACCCCACCGACCCAACTGACCCCACTACTCCAACAGATCCCACCGATCCGGCTGGGCCGACTGACCCGACCACCCCGACAGACCCCGCTGACCCGGCTGACC
>NZ_JACJKS010000106.1 GCF_016901695.1 Mordavella massiliensis
CTGCTCTCCCACACCGTCTCCAGTGCAGTACCATCGGCCGCTTAGGTCTTAACCATCGTGTTCGGGATGGGTACGGGTGTGCCCCCTAAGCGCATCGCCACCAGCAGCAAGTCATCTGCTTTTGACAGCCTGATAACTCAACAATAGACAACGGTCCTTACTTCTTTTCCTTAGAAAGGAGGTGATCCAGCCGCACCTTCCGATACGGCTACCTTGTTACGACTTCACCCCAGTTACCGGTCCCGCCTTC
>NZ_JACJKS010000107.1 GCF_016901695.1 Mordavella massiliensis
GATCCCACCGATCCGGCTGGGCCGACTGACCCGACCACCCCGACAGACCCCGCTGACCCGGCTGACCCAACCGACCCAGCCAAACCCGAACAGCAGGGCAAGCCTTCTGGGCAAACAGAAAGCCCCCAGACCGGGGACAGCAGCAATATGGCGCTGTGGATCAGCCTGATGATGGTTTCCTGCGGCGGATTGCTGGGGATGCTGTTCTACAAACGGAAAAAAACAGCGGCCGGGAAATAAGGCT
>NZ_JACJKS010000108.1 GCF_016901695.1 Mordavella massiliensis
AGGTCTGTTTACTATACACTTTTTTAAGAAGTATCCATCTCAAAATCCTCATTCTTTCAATATTTACAAGGCTTTGCGTCTCTTTGTCACCAGGTTATGTAGAAGAACCACTGTCCAGTCTGTCTTTGAATCCATCCACTTCGGCCGTCCTGCCAGGCTCCCCGAAACTCTCTGTATCGATGAATTCAACGGCAACAGCGGCATCTGGAGCAAGAAGCATCACAGGTGGTACCGGAAT
>NZ_JACJKS010000109.1 GCF_016901695.1 Mordavella massiliensis
CTGTATGATCGTCTCTCCGTACAGGTTCTCTTTCACAGTCATCCTGGAATACAGATGCGAAATATAAAGCAGAAACCGCAGCAGGAGATTCGGGTTCTTCGTGGACTGATGTTCATACAGTGACAGCCTGCCGTCGATCAGAAAGGATACATCATTCTTCATCGACATGTAGATGGCATTCTCCAGTGTGTTGATCTCAAGCAGTTCCGGATCCGCGTAATGTTTCCCTGTGATGG
>NZ_JACJKS010000110.1 GCF_016901695.1 Mordavella massiliensis
CGCACCCTGTCCACGTACAGGGAGTACTCCTTCAGCGTCTGGCAGGCCTCCAGCAGCCCGGGGCTGTGTCCCGCATTGACATTCAGCATCACGGCCCTCAGCTCCAGCCAGGTCTCCTCCGCCGGCACGGCATACAGGTCGGACAGGCGCAGCTCCTGCCGGTCCGGCTGCTTATCCTTTCCATTGTAAAAGATCAGGAACTGCGGCGGCGGGATCAGCACCTTCTCCCGGCCGTA
>NZ_JACJKS010000012.1 GCF_016901695.1 Mordavella massiliensis
GAAGTTTTAGGGTGACACCAGGAAAGGGAGAAGTTCTTCAAAATAAACTGGTGAAACTTTAAAGAACACCGGGGAATTGAGGAGAAACACCAGAAAAAAGCGAAGAGCCGACTTCTGCTCCCTTGGCCTTATGAGCTATGTCCAAATGGATACGGTCCATTCTTCCAGGGAATCGAAGAAAACCTTACTGACCATGTTTTTTACCAAAGAAAAACTCTTCCTTGCTTTTCTGATGAACCGATGCACCAAAGGCGCTGTCCGTCTTGTTTTTGACCGTCTGGAAAAGCGTATGGGAACCTATGAATTTGCTTCCATGTTTGCATATATCCTGACGGACCGGGGTTCTGAATTCGGTGATCCTGACGCTTTAGAAACCGGTATAACCGGAATACAGCGTTCCAGTATTTATTATTGCGACCCGATGCAGAGCGGTCAGAAAGGCGGTCTGGAACAGGCTCACACCATGCTCCGGATGGTTCTGCCGAAAGGAACCAGTTTTGAATTCCTTACACAATGGGATGTCAACCTGATCGTAAACCACATCAACTCTACTCCCAGGGAAAGCCTGGGTGGGAGAACGCCATACAGCGCTGCATTGGAAACATTTGGAGAAGAGGTCTTAAACGCATTTCAGCTTAGACCGATTGCCCCGGATGAGGTAAATCTGACGCCTAAGCTGATCCGCTTTAACCACTAATCAACTGATCGAAATCTGCTGTCAGACTGGAAGTAAACGTTTCACATTTTTTAGATGTGGCCGGTGGAATTCAGTCCCGCACACCGTATTCCAGCGGTCCGTTTCCCATGCCCAGAAATCAAGTATTTTTCGATGAGTTTAGCTAATTATAACAGAAAACTGGAGATTTTGCTTAAAAATCCCCTGTAAAATCCGCGAAAAATAAAGTATGGTGGAATTTACCTCTTCGCCGGAATTTAAAATTTCAATTTAGCTCTTTCTTCCATACTCCTGCATTTTCTTTACGCAACGCCGTCCCTCTAGTCCGGATTGGGTCCGAGGGTCACCGTGAAGGTCTGCTCCGCGTACTCGCCGCCGTCCGCCGGCACCTGTACCGTCAGCTCCACGCTCTCTCCTATGCCATAGTAGGAGAGCTGGTCCTGCAGGGTCGCCATGCTGTCGATGGTCACGCCCTCCAGCCCGGTGATGATGCTGCCTTTGGTGAGCCCTGCCTTCTCCGCGCCGGTCCCCTTTGTCACCTCAGAGATGTAGACGCCGGTCGGCATGTTGTAGGCCGCCCCGATGTCGGAGGACACATCCTGCCCCAGGATGCCCAGATAGCCCTTTTCGCTCTCATCCAGCTTTGTCCTCGTCTCCCGGTTCATCAGGTTCGTCAGGACTTCGCTGGCGTCGGAGATGGGGATGGCATATCCCATGCCCTCGGCCACGCTGGAGCTGATCTTGGCCGTGTTGATGCCGATGACCGCGCCGTTGGCATTAAGCAGGGCGCCGCCGCTGTTGCCGGGGTTGATGGCCGCATCCGTCTGGATGAGCTCGCTGTCAAACCCGTCCATGTCGATCTGCCGGTTCGTGGCAGAGACAATGCCGGTCGTCACGGACTGGCCGTATCCGAGGGCATTTCCGATGGCAATGGCAGGTTCGCCCACCTTCACCTCATTGGAATCGCCCAGGGTCGCAATGGCGATGGCGTCCATGGTGGAATCCTTGATGTCCGAAAGGGGGACTGCCACGATGGCCAGATCCTTGGACGGATCCGTCCCCTTGAGGGCCGCCTCCACGCTCTCATTGTCCGCAAAGGTGACGGTCAGGGTATCCGCCCCCTCCACCACATGGTTGTTGGTTGCGATCAGAAGCTCCGTGTCAGACTGCTGGATGATGATGCCGGAGCCAAGGCTCTCGCTCTCCTGCTGCTGGGTCTGGCCGAAGAAGCTCTGCACCTCCTGCACGCTCATGTTGGTGATGGACACGATGGACGGCATGGCCTCCTCCACGATGCCGGACACATCCGACATCACGGTGCTGGACGTCTGGCTCAACTGGGTGGAGGGCACATCCTGGCGCGTCTCCTTCCCGTCCTTTCCCGTCACCCGTCCCACCAGGACGTTGCCTGCCTGGAAGGCGGCGCAGGCCACCAGTCCGAAGACAAGGCCGGCGCTGATGATCCCGAGCCACTTCCTGGATCCGCCCTTCTTCTTTTTCGGCGGCTCCTGCTGCGGCTGGCTGCTGTATCTATTCTGATCATCCTGTCCCGGATCGTAGTAGTTATACTGGTTTTCCATAGTTAAGACTCCTTTCATATCTTTCATTTCTATGACTGTAGTCTACCCTATATTTGTGTTCAATCTGTGACAAATCCGTAAAAGAAGCTTGAAAACCTACCCAAGCTCCCGGGCGGCCAGCTCAAGCGCGGCGGCGATCACCTTGTCCATGTCATAGTACTGGTAGGAGCCGAGACGTCCCCCGAAGAGCACCTTCTCCTCCCCGGCCGCCAGGGCGGCGTACGCCTCGTAGAGCCGGGAGTTCCGGTCGTCGTTCACCGGATAGTAGGGCTCGTCCCCCACCTTCCACTCGGAGGAGTACTCCCGGGAGATCACGGTCTTCTCCTGGGTGCCGAACTCGAAGTGCTTGTGCTCGATGATCCGGGTCCAGGGCACCTCCCGGTCCGTGTAGTTGACCACCGCGTTGCCCTGGTAGTTGCCGCAGTCCAGCACCTCCGTCTCAAACCGGACGCTCCGGTACTCCAGGGCCCCCAGCCGGTACCCGTAGTACTCGTCGATCATGCCGGTGAAGAGGATCTTTGACGCCATTTTCTCATATGTCTCTCTCTCTTTGAGATAGTCCACGCCTGTCACCACATCCGCCCCCGCAAGGAGCTTCTCCGCGATCCGGGTGTAGCCGCCCATGGGGATCCCCTGGTACCGGTCGTTGAAATAGTTGTTGTCATAGGTGAACCGCAGGGGCAGCCGGCGGATGATGAAGGCCGGCAGGTCCCGGCAGTCCCGGCCCCACTGCTTCTCCGTGTAACCCTTCACCAGCTTCTCGTACACGTCCTTCCCCACCAGGGACAGGGCCTGCTCCTCCAGGTTCCGGGGCTCTTCTATATGGAGATCCGCGATCTGTGCGTCGATGATCTCCTTCGCCTCCCGAGGCGTGCGGATGTTCCACATCCGGCTGAAGGTGTTCATATTGAAGGGCAGGTTGTAGAGCTCATCCTTGTAGACCGCCACCGGGGCGTTGATGTAGTTGTTAAACTCCGCGAACCGGTTCACGTAGTCCCACACCTGCCGGTCCGACGTGTGGAAGATGTGGGCGCCGTACCGGTGCACCTGGATGCCCTCCACTTCCTCCGTATAGATATTCCCCCCGATGTGGTCCCGCCGGTCCAGCACCAGGCATGTCCTGCCCCTGTCCATCGCCTCGCGGGCAAACACGGCGCCGAAAAGGCCCGCGCCCACGATGAGATAATCGTATTTCATCCTCTTCTCCTTCTACTCCACGGTCACGGACTTCGCCAGATTCCTCGGCTTATCCACGTCGCATCCCCGGCCCACGGCCACGTAGTAGCCGAAAAGCTGCAGGGGGATGATCGCCAGGGAGTTGGTAAAATATTTGTTCGTCTTCGGGATATAGACCACGTAGTCGGCGGACTTCTCCGCCTCCGTGTTGTCCACGTTCGTCACCGCCATGACGAACGCGCCCCGCGTCTTCACCTCCACCATGTTGCTGAGGGTCTTCTTGTAGAGGTCCTCCTGGGTCATGACCGCGCACACGAGGGTCCCCTCCTCGATGAGGGAGATGGTCCCGTGCTTCAGCTCCCCGGCCGCGTAGGCCTCGGAGTGGATGTAGGACACCTCCTTGAGCTTTAAGGATCCCTCCAGGGAGATGGCGTAGTCGATACCCCTGCCGATGAAGAAGATGCTCCTGGCCGCCAGGTACCGGTTGGCGAACTTCTGGATCCGGCTCTGGTTCCCCAGCATCATCTCCACCTGGGCCGGCAGCTCCTTCATCTCCTCGATCATGTCCGCCAGGCCGGCGTCCGAGAGCTGGCCCCGCACATGGGCGAACTTCATGGCCAGCAGGTAGAGGGCGATCAACTGGGCGGAGTACGCTTTCGTCGTGGCCACGGCGATCTCCGGTCCCGCCCAGGTGTACATCACGTTGTCCGCCTCCCTTGCGATGGAGCTGCCCACCACGTTCACAATGCCGAGCACCCGCACCCCTTTCGCCTTCGCCTCCCGAAGGGCCGCCAGGGTGTCGGCCGTCTCGCCGGACTGGCTCACCACGATGAGCAGGGTGCCCTCCTCCAGGATGGGATCCCGATAGCGGAACTCGGAAGCCAGGTCCACCTCCACCGGGATCCGGGCCAGGCCCTCAAAGACATACTTGCTCGTCATGCCGGTGTGGTAGGCGGAGCCGCAGGCCACGATCATGATCTTTCGGACGGCCCTGATATCCTCTTCGCTCATCCCCAGCTCTTCGATGACGATCTTCCCCTCCCTGATCCGGGGGGAGAAGGTGTCCGTGATGGCCTTGGGCTGCTCGTACATCTCCTTGAGCATGAAGTGCTCGTAGCCGCCCTTCTCCGCCGCGTTCACATCCCAGTCGATGTGGACGGTCTCCTTCTCGATGGACTCCTCATCCACGTTGAAGAACTCCATCTCCTCCCGCGTCATGCGGACGATCTCCTCGTTCTCGATGAAGACCACGTCCCGGGTGTACTTCAGCACAGCCGGCACGTCGGAGGCGATGATGCTGCCGTCCTTCGTGTGTCCCACGATAAGGGGGCTGTCCTTGCGGACCGCGTAGAGCTCATCCGGGTGGTCGCCAAAGACGATGCCCAGGGCGTAGGAGCCCTCCACCCGGTGCATGACCTTGGTGATGGCCCGCAGGGGGTTCCCGTCATAGTAGTAGTCCAGAAGCTGGGCGATGATCTCCGTGTCCGTCTCGGAGAGGAATGTATACCCCTTCTTCTCCAGCTTCTTCTTCAGCTTGATATAGTTCTCGATGATGCCGTTGTGCACCACCGCGATGGTCCGGTCTGCATTGAAGTGAGGGTGGGCGTTCACATCCGAGGGCGCCCCGTGGGTGGCCCACCTTGTATGCCCGATCCCCAGGGTGCCGGGCAGCATCTCCCCGCCGTGGCTCATCTCATAGAGCACTTTCAGTCTGCCAGTCGCCTTCATGGCGTTGATCTTCTCCCCGTCATAGACTGCGATGCCGGCCGAATCGTAGCCCCTGTACTCCAGCTTCTCCAGGCCGTCCAGAAGGATCGGCGCCGCCTGCTGTTCACCAATATATCCAACAATTCCACACATACTTCTCGTCTCCTTATCTCATTTGCACAAACATCCGTTTTTTTTGCACTATCAAGCTGTATTGTACCAAAAACACATGCATCTGTAAAGGAAAAAGGAGAATGCAGGCTTTCTTTCTGCATTCTCCCCAAAACGCTTTCCCATCTGTTAATCCAGATCGATGATGTCCATCTTGAAGGTGTCGTCCTCCTCCGCGTGGCTGCGTCTTGCCGGCTTCTTCTGCGGCCGCTTCTCCGGCTCCCGCACCCTGGCGTTCAGAAGCGCATCCAGGTCGTCGATGTCCTCTTCGTCCGCATCCGTCGCCTGACGGCTCACCTTGCCGAAGGATCTGTCCGCGCCGCTTACGAAGGCATCGTAGTCGTCCTCCAGGTCCTCATCAAAGTCTTCCTCGAAGTCCTCCTCGTCCAGGTCTTCCTCCTCGATGTCTTCCTCCCTGTAGTCGTCAAGGTCCTCTTCCACGAAGTCCTCTTCGTCCAGGTCGTACTCATCATCTGCAGGATCATCGAAGTCTTCCTCTTCGTAGTCGTCCTCAAAATCCTCAAAACTCTCAAAGCCGTCGTCTTCCGGCTCCTTCTTCTTTTTGGATTTCTTCTCCGCCTTCTTCTCTGCTTTTTTCTCTTTCTTCGCCTTTTTCTTATCCGGAATCTCCTCCGGCTCCTCCTCCAGATCGATGCCGTACTCGTCATAGAGGTCGTCCAGCTCCAGGTTGCGGTGGCGGAGCTTGACAGCAAGAATGATCACGAGCAGGAACAGGAAAAGGAAGATAAGCCATGTGCCAAGCAGGAACTTGTCGATATTGTCACGCAGCTTGTCGAACACCTTTCCCAGCATGGAGGACGGCTCGCCGTCATCCTCCTGCACTGCATTCTCAACTGTGTATCTCTGATAGGTATCCTCAAGAGAATCGTACTGGTAATATGCCTCCTCGCCGTCACTGTTGAGCGCATACAGCACGTAAAAGCTTGCATTATCTATGTTCTGCCATGCCGGGAACGTCTTTCCGTTTACGGTAAAAGTCGTCTCCTGCAGGTAGGACGGCAACTGGCTTCCCACTTCATCTGTCAGCGGAATGATGAATCTCTCGCCCTGCGAAATCAGGATCTGCTCAAAGGGGGAAAAACTTCCATCCTCCGGGTCATAGAGGAAGAAACTCTCCTCCCCGGCGCTGTCTGCCAGATTCAGCGCATACATCCCGCTGCTCTCCTGTATGGCCGCCGGGCACTGCTGCCCTTCAAGCGTCACTTCTGCCTTTGTAAACCCGGTGGGGATGAGGATATCCGAAATATCCACAACCGTGTAGGCCGCCCCGTTCACATCGATCTGCGCACCGCCGGCGGCAGCATCTGTCTGCCCTGCATCCTGTATGAGGGAGGGATCCCCCTCGCCGATCGTGATAGTGGAATTCCCCTGCGTCACCTGCAGCGAGGTCCCGTCTGAAGAAGAAGCCGTCACAGAGGCAACTTCTATCTGCGTCGTTGTCACCTGCAACGCCTGGAACTGCAGGGACCAGCTCAGCTGCGTGCTTCCGCTGCCGGACCCGGTCAGCTGGATCTGCGAGCCGCTTGCAGTCGCCCCGTTGCCGCTGATAAACTTAAGCGCCGCCGTGTCATAGTTAAGTGTCGCGTCCACACTGCCTATATCATCTGCATAGAATGTCACATCCACGTCAAAGGTAGTGCCCTGCGTTGTGGACGGATCTGAAAACCTGAGTTGCGGCTCCGCCGCCCGGAGCTCCGCGGGCAGCATGGCTGCAATCATACATACAGCAAAGACCATGGCTATCCATTTTCTTACATGTTTCATCGCATCTGTTACCTCTCTTACGTATTATTACTGCATTCCCGTTCCGTCACCGGCGGTACTGTCTCCGTAGCTGTCATCCCCGGATCCGCCTCCCGCATCATCCCAGCCGCCGTCTCCATAGCCGTCGCCGCCGGAATCATCCCCGATCCAGTCACCCGTTCCTTCTTCCTCGTAATACCAGTCGTCTGTGCCGGAACCCGTCCCGTCTCCATAGTCATCTCCGGTATCAGTATCGTAGGTCTCATAGTAATCCGTATCATCTTCCACTGTCTCCGAAGATCCCGTATAGCGGTTGTTCGCGGCCATCGTCGCGATCCCGCCTTCGATCCCCTGCACTGTGCTTGACACAGAATAACCGTCATTGCCGAACAGGAACTGGTGCACCTGCAGCACATTGGAAGAAAGCGTCTGCGGGATGACCACGCTTCCCACTTCGTTCAGCATATCTGTCGTATTGTCCTCCGGGAACCCCATTGTCTCCCCCAGCTTATATTTGGTAAAGTCAGCCGCGTAGCTCACCATCTCTGTCAGGGTAAAATTCGTTGACACCTGGGGAAATACCTTGTCAATAATCTTATTGATCGTACTCAGCGACATATTCTGCGCCTCGTTCGCGATCAGTTCCAGTACATGCCGCTGCCGGTTTGCCCGCTCGAAATCCCCGCCCGCAGTATAGCGGATCCTGGAGTAGGACACAGCCTGGACTCCGTTCAGATGATAGGTCCCGGCGACTTCCGGTTCAATCTTCGTGTATTCGCGCCCGGTCACTTCTGATGTCTCCACACAGTAGTTATTCATGTGGACGACTTCTTCTTCAGTCAGTGTGATATCAAGCCCCCCGACCGCATCGATCACATCAACAAGGGCATTAAAGTTTACCGCGACATACTTCTCTATGTTCATGTCCAGGTTCTTATTGATCAGGGAGATAGCGCCCTCCGGCCCATAGAAAGAATAGGCGGAATTTGCCTTGTTATAGCTCCCGTCATCCAGCTGAAGGAGCGTATCCCTGTAGATGGACACAAGCTTGACTTCCTTCGTGGCGTTGTTGAGGCTGGCGATCATCATTGTATCGCTCCGGTTGCCTTTCCCCAGATCACCCGCCCGCGAGTCAAGACCGAACAGGGCTATATTGGTATACCCCTCCTCATGCTCCACCTCAGAGGATATATTCAGTTTATCCGTATCAATGGAAGTGGTCTCGATCTTGCTCATTTTCCCCGCAAGGAGAACGGCTGCCGTCGAGAGGACGACAAAAAAAACACCGCTGAAGATCACTCCTATTTTCTTTCCAAGCGACCATGTGGCAAACCCGTGCCGCTTTGGTCGTTTCCTGCTTTTCCGCCCGGCCATCCTAACACCCTTTCTTCGGTATCTTACAACTCTAGACTTATCCCGATGCTACCATGCATATATCAGAAAACATGATACACGAATTTCTGCAGTTTTTCAATATATTGTTATTTATTTCTGGATTTTTTCTCTATTCCACACTATCTGTAGCGCTCTCTTGTGTGCTGTCCACGTCGTTTTCCACCCCGTAGATCCCAGTCATGTCTGACAGCTGTGCGCTGATCTCCCTCACCGTCTCTGTCGGTTCGTAATTTTCTTTTCCAAAAAGAAACGCATGGGCCTTCCGCACATTCCCTTCCAAGTCCGCCGGCACTACATAGGAGCCCGTGTATCCGGGAACAGATTCCGGCATCTCCAGATCAAACGGAAAGCCGCTGTTTTCTCCCAGCTGGTAGCTGAAGACATCTGCTGCCAGACCAATCAGCTCACTCGTGGTAAAGCTTGTGGATATCTCCGGAAATACTGCGTCGATCACGCGGTTGATCGTCAGAAGATCCGCCTGCTTTGCCTTCTCCACCAGCTTCTCGATTACAAGCCTCTGACGGGATGTCCTGGTAAAATCACCGCCTGCCGTATAACGGATCCTCGCATAAGAAACCGCCTGCACACCGTTCAGATGATAGGTACCCGCTGTCTCCGGCTCGATCCTCTCGTAATCCTTTCCTGTGATCTCTGACGTCTCCACACAATAGTTGTTCATATGAACAACTTCTTCATCCGTCAGCTCCAGATCAATCCCTCCAAGCTGATCCACCGCATCCGCCAGGGCCAGGAAATTCACAGTCACATAGTCTGTGATATCCAGATCCAGGTTCCTGTTGAGCATATTGATGGCAGCCTCCGGACCGCCTGTGGCATAGGCCGAATTCGCCTTGTCAAAATAGCCGTCTTCCTGCAGCAGCATAGTATCCCTGTAGACAGACAGCATATTTACTTCCTTTGTGTTCGTGTTGATGCTTGCCACGATGATGCAGTCGCTCCGCACCCCGCTTGTCTCCCCGGCCCGGTTGTCCGTGCCAAAGAGAGCGACATTTTTAAATCCTTCCTGGTTCACCCCGTTGTTCAGGATGCTCTCCTCATCAAAGAAGGAATGATTCAGAAGATCCAGTTTGAACATACCGTAGGCGACCACGCAAAGAACAGCCAGGATGATCAGCTCAGCGATAAGGACCACCACTCTCCTGCGCCTTCTCTTCTTTTTCTTCTGCGCGCGCAGCTCCCTCTCCTGGCGCGTCATCCTGTTTTTCCCCATATCTGCATCTTCTCCCTGTTTAATATGTACTCTGCACGGCTGCTTCATTCTGTCTTTTTATTTCTGTAAACACTTTACCTATCATACAATATTTACCCTGGCAGGGCAAGAAAATAATTTCTTAAGGTTCTATTAAGCCAGGCGGACACTCCTGTCTCACAGGAGCATCCGCCTGGCTGCAGATCCGATCTTTTATTAATGAATAAAGAAAAAACTAGAAGTGAAATGTCTCCTTCAGCACGGCCCATTTCTGATCCTTGTCGCTTAAGTTCAGCGGTGTGCCGTCCTCCAGGGCATACCCTGCCGCCGAGGCGCTTCCCGGGTACTCCCCCGTAAGCTTCGGCCAGGTAATGCCGATCTCCGGGTCATTCCAGGCCAGTCCGCCCTCGTCCCCCGGATGGTAGAAGTCCGTGCACTTGTAGCAGAACTCGGCGACCTCGCTCAGCACAAGGAAGCCGTGGGCAAAGCCCTCGGGGATGTAGAACTGCTTCTTGTTCTCCTCAGTCAGCTCAATGCCGAACCATTTCCCGTACGTCTCGCTGCCGCTTCTAAGGTCCACCGCCACGTCAAAGACGGAGCCTTTGATTACCCGCACCAGCTTGCCCTGGGGGAATTCCTTCTGGAAGTGGAGTCCCCGGAGCACGCCCTTGGTGGAGCAGGACTGGTTGTCCTGCACGAAGACCATATTCAGGCCGTTCTCCTCCATATCCCTCTGGTTGTATGTCTCCATGAAGTAGCCTCTGGCGTCTCCGTGAACGGCGGGCTCGATCACGCACAGCCCCTCGATGCCGCCCACGTTCTTCTCAACTTTGATCTGTCCCATTCTGTAAAAGCCTCCTTAGAATTCGATTTCCTTCAGATATCTGGCCAGCGCGTCCTGCCAGGTGGGAAGAGGCGTAAAGCCGTTCGCTGCCAGCTTGCTCTTGTCAAGCCGGCTGTTGAAGGGGCGGGCCGCTTTGGACACGCCGTACTCCGCCGTAGTCACCGGCTTCACCGTCAGCCTCTCCTCGCTGTACTCTGTGTGCCCCATCTCCACCGCCTGCCGGAAGATCTCCTTCGTGAAATCATACCAGCTGATGTAGCCGCCCTCGTTGGTGGCATGGTAGTATCCGTACTTCTCTGTCTCCAGCATGTCCACCAGCAGCCTTGCCAGATCGAAGGTGTAGGTGGGCGTGCCGATCTGGTCGTTCACCACGGTAAGGGCATCGTGGGTCTTGCCCACGTTCAGCATGGTCTTGATAAAGTTCTTGCCGTTCTTGCCGAACACCCAGGCGATGCGGACGATAAAGTACTTATCCAGCGTCTCCGCCACCGCCAGCTCGCCGGCCATCTTCGTCTCCCCGTACACATTCAGGGGCTTGTAGTCCTTGCAGTCCGGATCCCAGGGCGTCTCCCCCTGGCCGTCAAAGACGTAGTCCGTGCTTAAGTAGATCATCTTGCAGTCCAGCTTTTTGCACATCCCGGCAATGTATTTCGTGCCGTCCACGTTGATGGCCCGCACCTTGTCCTTTTTATCCTCGTCCTCCGCCAGATCCACGGCTGTCCAGGCCGCGCAGTGCACCACCACGTCCGGCTTCACTTCGGAAAGGACTTTCTCTACAGAAGCCGGATCTGTGATGTCCATGGGCACGTAGGGCATGGTCTCCACCGGGGTGCCGTCCTTGATGCCGCTGTACTCCTCCTTCAGGTCAGAGCCGACGCCCTCATAGCCGCGGCCTGCCAGTTCGTTCATCACGTCATGCCCAAGCTGTCCCGCAACACCGGTCACAAATACCTTCATTATCCGATCTCCTCCCTGTTTCCGTACATTTTCTCATAGTAGTTCTGGTACTCGCCGGAGATAATGGTCTCCCACCACTCCTTGTTCTCCAGGTACCACTTGATGGTCTTCTTGATGCCGTCCGCGAACTTCGTCTCCGGCAGCCAGCCCAGCTCATTGTGGATCTTGGTGGGATCGATGGCGTAGCGCATGTCATGTCCCTTCCTGTCCTCCACGTGGACGATCAGGCTCTCCGGCTTGCCGAGCTCCTTGCAGATCAGCTTTACGATATCAATGTTCTTCATCTCGTTGTGGCCGCCGATGTTGTACACCTCGCCCACACGGCCCTTGTGGATAATGAGGTCGATGGCCTTGCAGTGGTCCTCCACGTAGAGCCAGTCGCGCACGTTCTCACCAGCCCCGTACACTGGCAGCGGCTTGTCGTTGAGCGCGTTGGCGATCATCAGCGGGATCAGCTTCTCCGGGAAGTGGTAGGGGCCGTAGTTGTTGGAGCAGCGGCTGATGGTCACCGGCAGGCTGTATGTCCTGTGATAAGCCAGCACGAGCAGATCCGCCCCCGCCTTGGAGGAGCTGTAGGGGCTGCTTGTGTGGATGGGGGTCTCCTCCGTAAAGAAGAGGTCCGGACGGTCCAGAGGCAGGTCGCCGTACACTTCGTCTGTTGACACCTGGTGGTATCTCTTGATGCCGTACTTGCGGCAGGCGTCCATGAGCACCGCCGTCCCCTTGATGTTCGTATCCAGGAAGACCTCCGGGTTCTCGATGGAGCGGTCCACGTGGCTCTCGGCCGCGAAGTTCACCACCATATCCGGATGCTCCTCCTCGAACAGCTTGTACACGGCCTCGCGGTCCGTGATGCTGGCCTTCACGAAACGGAAATTCGGGTTGTCCATGACAGGCGCCAGGGTGGACAGGTTGCCTGCGTAGGTCAGGCAGTCCAGACAGATGATGCGGTAGTCCGGATACTTGTCCAGCATGTGAAAGATAAAGTTGCTTCCGATAAATCCGGCTCCGCCGGTTACGATAATGTTCATGATGATCCTTCTCCTTGTTTTTTTATGTTATCTATAGCATATTAATACGGATTGCTCCGTATTTCATACTCTCGCAATCCTAAAAACATTCGGAATCCGACCTGCCGGTCTACTTCCTCATGTTTTTTCGGTCCTAAGGAATATGCTTTTTCATGCAAGCATGAAACGCATATTCTTTAGTCCCTTTATTAATACAAGTTTTCCTGATACTTTCCGTCTACGACATCCTTCAGGTACTGGCCGTACTGGTTCTTCTTCAGCACCTCGTAGACTTCCAGCACTGCGTCCTTGCTGATCCAGCCGTTGAGGTAGGCGATCTCCTCCAGGCAGGCGATCTTGCGGTGCTGATGGGTCTCCATGGTCTTCACAAAGTTGGTGGCGTCCACCAGGCTCTCATGGGTTCCCGTATCCAGCCAGGTAAAGCCCTGGCCGAGCAGCTCCACATTCAGGGAGTCGTCCTCCAGGTAGATGCGGTTCAGGTCCGTGATCTCCAGCTCGCCCCGCTTGCCGGGCTTTAAGCCTTTGGCATACTCTACCACCCGGTTGTCGTAGAAGTAAAGGCCGGTCACGCAGTAGTTGCTCTTCGGATGCTCCGGCTTCTCCTCGATGGAGACTGCCTTGCCGTTGTGGTCGAACTCCACGATGCCGAACCGCTCCGGATCGTCCACATAGTAGCCGAACACCGTAGCCCCCTTGCCGGACTCCGCGTTCTCCACCGCCGCCTTCAGCCGCTTCTTCAGGCCATGGCCGGCGAAAATATTGTCTCCCAGCACCATGGCCACAGAGTCATCGCCGATGAACTCCTCGCCGATGATGAACGCCTGGGCCAGACCGTCCGGGCTTGGCTGTACGGCATAGGAAAGATCCACGCCAAACTGATGGCCGTCCCCCAGGAGAGCCTCAAACCTTGGCGTGTCCTGGGGCGTGGAGATGATCAGGATATCCCGGATGCCCGCGTTCATGAGAACAGACATGGGATAGTAGATCATCGGCTTGTCGTAGATCGGCAGAAGCTGCTTGGATGTCACTGTGGTCAGAGGATAGAGGCGTGTGCCGGATCCTCCCGCTAAGATAATACCCTTCATTTGAAAACCTCCTTGGTACCTTTCTTCGGTATCTCTGCTACATAGTATTTCTGATCTGTCGTTTCTTATAAGCTTATCTGCATTATAAAAGGTGACCTTAGGTCACCTTCAAGTGTTTTTTAACATTTCGTAACAATTTGGTTATTTTGCACAAAGCGTCCATTCATCGTCTTTTTTGTTATCACTCAAAGATTCTCGTGATATCCTGATATCGGTTGACCACACGATAGATTTCTACATACCCGTTGCTTACCTTATAGATGATCACATAAAAGTGCTTTCAATTCATCCAGATCCAGCCATCCTTCGCCATCTTTCACTGCTTCTTCGGCTTCCTGCAGCTTTACCAGAAGTTTCTTTTCTGCCCGGTCACGTTCATAGTCTTCAATGTCCATAACTACAAAACGCCCTCTTCCATTCTTGGTCAAATACACCGGTTCTCCCTTGTGACAATTTTTCAGGACTTCATTATAATTTCTCAGATCAGATACTGGTAAAATATTTGCCATATTCTTTCAGCTTCCTTCTTGATACTATATTATTATTGTCACTTTTATTATACGCAAAAGCTGTAAAATTCAACGTAGATTTTTACAGCTTTCAAAAAATTTTCCATCACAAACACACAAAAATTCCTGCATCCTTCGTGATCCGGAAGCCTCCCGCCCCTGTCTTCTTCTTCACAAACGCCCGGAAGTCACCGTACTTCTCCCCAATATACTGCCCCTGGTTGCCGTGGCAGGAAAGTACATAGGAGATAAGGGGCTCCGGCTCCGTGACGATGAGGGCGTCCTCATACTGCCGCCACGCGGCGCGCGGGAACACCCGCTCCAGAATACCGGCCCCATTCTCCTTGCCAAACTTCTCGTAGAGCTTGTCCGCCGAGAGGGCAATCCGCTCATCGAACTCCTGCACAAGGGCGCTCACCTCCCGCATATGCCTGCTGCCGTAGGTACTGCAGATAAAGGGCCCGCCGTCTTTCAGCACCCTTCGCACCTCCCGGCAAACACCCGGGATATCGTCGCAGTAGAAGAGCACATGGTTGGCGATCACCAG
The DNA here is from genome assembly GCF_016901695.1 of Mordavella massiliensis. Lineage (GTDB taxonomy): Bacteria > Bacillota > Clostridia > Lachnospirales > Lachnospiraceae > Claveliimonas > Claveliimonas massiliensis_A. The sequence continues at coordinate 14,653 of NZ_JACJKS010000012.1, forward strand.
ATCAAAGGCCCCGTCCTCATAAGGGATCCTGCTGCAGTCGAAGGCCCGGAAGGTGAACCTGTCATCCTCCGTTCCCACCGCGCGCCGGGCGTCCCGGAGCATGCCCTCCGAGATATCCGAGAGGGTCACGGAGATCCCCTCCGGCAGGCGGGCTTTATTTTCCGTCCAAAGGGTGCCGTCCCCGCAGCCGATCTCCAGGATCCGCATCCCCTTCCGCAGGTCAAGCTGCTCAAAGATCCAGGGGAACCACCCTTTGGAATTCACGGAATACAGGCTGTGGAGGTTGATGCGGGCCGCAATGTTTGTAGCGCTCTTGTACTGGTTCTTAAAGCTCTTCTCCATGCCGGTCAGGTGGATCAGATCCAGCATCCGGCTCCACTCCACGCCACGCTCCTTGCGGATCGCCTCCGTGGTTTCCTCGATGGTCTGCTCCATGAGCTGCATCTGCTCAATCCGGTCCTGCACCAGCTTCCTCTGGATCTCCAGGGAATTCAGCATAAAGTGGTAATCCGTGTCCGCAATGGTCATCTCCCGGATATCGTCCAGGGAAAAGCCCAGATACTTAAGAAGCAGGATCTGCTGCAGCCGCGCAAAGTCCCCGTCTGTATAAAAACGGGCCCCCGCATCTGTCACATACGAGGGCTTTAGAATGTTCTGTTTATCATAGTAGCGGATCGTCCGCAGGGTCACCTGGGCCATGCGGGCGAACTCGCCGGAAGAATAATAGCCTTGTTTCTTCATAGCTTTTTACCGTTGTAGTCCTTCCAAAAACTCTATTGCTTCATGTACTGTAGTAAATGTCAGGCCAGACTGATACAGCCATTGATTCCTGATATCCTCATCGTCCGTTATCGGCAATCCTTCCAGAGTATGTAATACCCATTTCCCATTTTCCAAAGCATTTTTTAAATTATCTCCTATTTCCCTTATTGCCCTTGGATCACCTTTCGCATAGTTAGAACAGTATTTCTTCAAAATCTCCAGTACTTTTTCTTTCTCAGCAGGACTTTGTATAGAAGGGTTTGTTTTTTTATAATGAAGCAGGAACCAGTATTCTACACATCCAGTTGTCATTAAAAGCCTGATCCGTATATTCGGTTTCCTACGCAATCTCTTTAATGTGGAAATTATCTTTTTGTTCTTTTCCCAGCTTCCCGTCTGTTCCTCGTCAACATCAAAGAAAAACCATATTTCATCTGTAATTTCCGCCTCGTTTCGATAACGTGCCTCCCGCTTAAACTTATTTCTTGCAACTTCAAACAGACCTTTAACCGGCTTCTTTATAATTGCCGTTTCTGCAAATCTTTCTTTCAAAAAATTCGCATACTCTATCTCACTTTCGCCCTCACAAAACACATAAATCAAAGGCTTTATGTTTCTTTTCATTATTCGACCTCCGCCGTATCTACCAATGGAACTGCACCATATTTCCCTGCAAGATATGCCTTTCTAATGTTATCATTTGTACGAACCGGAAGATCTGTCAGATTAAATAATTCTGAAACCCCATCCTTCTGATTTTTATCAACAAAGTATATTTGATCTTTTCTTAAGATCTCCATATTTAATAATTCTGTATCATGAGTAGTGAACACCAGTTGTCCCCGCCCCGGATTAGTCTGCGGATTCTGAAACTTCGCAACAACAAACTCTACCAGCAGCGGATGCAGATCCTGGTCGATCTCGTCAACAAAAAGGACCCCTCCCCTGCTTAATACCTGTTCTATACCTATTGCCAGCGCCATGATCCTTCTTGTACCATCTGACTCATCTGCGAGATCCAGCGGAAACATTGCCGGCAAGCCTGCTTTGGTCAGCCCCCTGTGAAAAGAAAGCGTTTTTAACTCATTTACCTGAAATCGTGCCTCTGCCATATCAGACGTGTCCCTTAATGCTTCCACAAATTGCTTTAACGCTTTTACAATTTCAGGAGGAATATCCGAAGGCAATTCATCAGCAGCATTCAGAATTTCTCTGTTTTTCACTTCAAATTTCATATCCTCAATGCCTACATCAGCCTGTTTTGCATAGGACACCACTGCTTTCAGCATATGCGGATTATGAGCATGTTCTAATAATTGCTGCGGGATATCCATATAATCTTTTGAAAAGAAAACATCATCACGAAACCATTTCATAGCACCAATACAGGGCTGATAATTCATGACACATGCAATCGAAAAAAACAGCTGATTCGGACCAACTGCTTCCGCAATCAATTCTTTTTTTTTGCGCTCACTATTTGCCGGAAAGGAGAAATCCTGTCCTTCCCTAAAGAAAACCTCTGACTTCTGTCCTTTAGGCGAAGCGTACAGATACTCTGTTTCTATCTTTTCTCTGGTAGCTGAAAAACCATAAATATACTTTACGCCATCCTGCGTATATTCATATTCAAACCCGGTAGGCATATCTTTAGAATAATCATTCAAGGTAAATGCATTCACCGGCACCTCTGCACTCTCATGCTGTGTCCTCTGTGCATTGCGGACAAACTGAACCCCCAGCCAGAACGCCCGGATCACATTGCTTTTTCCGCCGCCGTTTTTTCCAAAAACAGCTGCTGCCGGCAAAAGCCCTTTTCTCTTATACGGAAGTAAGCAGCTCCGGTATTCTGCATTCCCTTTGGCCTCCAAAGACAACACATTTTTATCACGGAAAGAGCGATAATTATAAAATTCAAATCGGATCAGCATAATTCTATTCCTCCTATGTTACATAGTATAACCATAGTTTGATAGAAATACAATCGTTTTTGTTCTATTTTTTAATTATTTTTACCGAATTTCAATTCATATTCCTGCTTTAGTTCTTCCGCCAGGTACTCATCACTCATACAATGCATATCAGAAACCCTGTTCCGCATTTACGCCAAGTTCTTTTGCAACATTTTCAACACAAAACACAGCGAATTCCAGTTCTCTGGCGTTTTTAATTGTTCCTTCCGTATTGTTCAGTTATATTATAAAAATCACTCTTTCAACTCAAAGGTCAAACAAAAAAGCTTCTACTCCGCCATCTGAAATTTCGTAAAAATTTCGAGCATACTCGCAAACATCTTTGACAGCCTCTTTACTACTTAAACACTTTCGCCAGCCACTTAATAAATAAAATCACATACACAGCAAAAATAGCTGTCACGACAAATGTTTCCACGTCAAACCGATGCGTAATTGTCCGAAGTGCCAGTGTACCCTCTATTTCTTCGCCTCTTACAGTAAAGTTCGTATCTTCTTGTACTCCCGGCACATCATATACAATGACAGTCCCGTCATCCATACTCTGACTAACCGTAAATTCCAGTGTGTATTCCTGGCCTTTACAGCCACTAATCCGATCAAACTTCAAAGCGAAATATTTCCCGGACTGCAAATCTTCTAGTGACATCTTACCCGAAGTCACTTTCTGTCCTTCATTATCCTTCAACATATAGGATACTTCTTTTTCTGCCGCCCCCCCTGTCACTGATATTTTAATATTAATGCCATCCAGGAAATCTTCTTCGGAAACAAAAGATTGTGTCAGCGTATCTCCTTTTGCAAGTTCAACAGATATATATTCGCTGGAGTCTATCTCCCGGTCATAGATGCTGTGATTTTTATCGACAACTGCATATAAACATATACACGCTATTAATATTAAGGCAAATATAATCCATCCTATTTTTCTCTTCATGCTATATATTACTCCTACCCATATTTAATATGCAGTTCTGTAAATTTCCGCAATTTCTTTACATTCACCAAACATCTTCACATTCCCATGTTCCAGCCAGACAGCTTTATTACACAAGCCTTCCACTTGTTCGATACTATGCGAGACAAACAGAAGTGTCGTTCCTCTTTCCAGCATCTCGCCAATCCGTTTATGACACTTTTCCTGAAAACGGAAATCTCCTACTGACAAAACTTCATCACAGATCAGTATATCCGGTGTCCCAATCGTTGCAATTGCAAAAGCTAGCCGGGCAATCATACCAGAGGAAAAATTTTTTACCGGTACATCAATAAAATCTTTCAATTCCGAGAACTCTACTATCCCCTCATAATGAGACTCCATCTCTTCATGCGACCGTCCCATCAGCGCACCGTTCAGAAAGATATTTTCGCTTGCTGTCAGGTCATAATCAAACCCTGCTCCAAGTTCAATTAGGGGAGCCACCTCCCCCCTAACAGCTACGCTACCCTTTGTAGGCTTCAATACACCGGCTATGATCTTCAACATTGTGCTTTTTCCACTACCATTCAGTCCGATCAACCCCAGTGCATCACCCTTTTGGATTTGAAAAGACACATCCTTGAGCGCCCAGAACTCATTTGTAGAAATCTGGCTCTTCAGCGTCTTAATAAAGTATTCCTTTAGGCTGTCCACCTTTTCTGAAGCCAACCGAAACCGCATAGATACATGATCCACACTGATAATATCCATGTTCTCCATCCTACTTCTCCTCGTATACCTATATATCCAGAATAAACGTATCCTGTCTCTTATAAAATACGTAAAGCCCTGCCGCCATAACTAAGAGCACTTCTGCTGCCGCCAGCAGTACAGATGTAATTGATGGCACTGCATTATTCATCATTACATCCCGAAACATTATCAAAATATTCGTAATCGGATTTAGCAGCACAATCTTCTCCAACCATTCCGGCAATATCGACATAGGATAGATCACCGGCGTAAGATACATCAATGCAGTTACAAATACGGAATACAGATGCATAATATCTCTGAACTTCACCGTCACCGCTGCCAGCAGGATACCAACCCCCAGTGAAAAGAATACAATAAAAAACAGTGGGATTGGTACCAACAATACTGTATAGTGAAGTTCCACTCGCATGGCCAGCATTACAAAAATCAACGCAGTAAAGGATGCTAGGAGGTTAATAGAACTGGAAAAAACACGCGACAGTACAAACACATACTTTGGCACATATATTTTCTTGATCAGCGGTCCATTGTCAATGATCGCACCCATCGCACTAGTAGTCGCTTCATTATAGAAATTGAAGATCAACTGTCCGCTCAGCAGATATACAGGAAAATACTCTATATCAAATTTAAACAGGTTTGAAAACACTACAGACAAAACAACCATCATAAATAAAGGATTCAGGATTGTCCAAAATACACCCAAAATAGATTTCCTATATTTTGTTTTAATATCCCTTGTTATCAACTCATGTAACAGGGGCCTAAATTTAATAAAATTGCTAATATATATCGGCACAACCAACCTCCGTAATTATATTACTTGCCCAATCAAATTATTACCTTTCTTTACATCCATATGCTTCTAACACATCGTTCCGTATATTATTCCAGTCCCGCTCCTTAGCCGTTTTAAGCCCTTCTTCGTAAAGCTTATTTCTGAGGTCTTCATCACTGCATATTCTCTTGATTGCATTAACACCTTCCAAAATATCTCCCTGATGATATAGCAGACAGTTCTTTTCATTTGTCAATATCTCTTTGTTTCCTCCGTTAGGAATTGCAACAACAAATCCACCCGTTGCCATCATTTCTAACGGCGGATACGAAAAGCTTTCCAGTGTACTAGTTTTCAAAAGGATATGACAACTCCGATAAATATCTCCCACTTCCTCAAACGGAACTTTATGGTAGAACTCATCTACATCGTACCAATCCTTTGGCTCTGCATTATATGACATGTAACATATTTCATATTTATTTTTATCTAATTGATTTGTAATTTGAAAACTTTCATCAACATTTTTATATGCTACTCCGCAATCTCCTTCAATCAATATACGAACCTTCCCAGAAAAATCTCGTTTTATGGGCCAATAATCTTTTACATGCATCCCATTCCTTATATATCTTGCCTTTTTGTCGTATTTTTCTTGTAACCACTTCTCACACCATTTTGAAATAGTTACAAACCTAACCTCGGATTTTGGCGAATACATTTCATTTGCTTCAAGCCGAAACGGGCTACCTGGTTCATACATATCCGGCTCAAACCCTTGAACTAAATAATATCTCTCTTTTATGTTGCAATTTCCTTCTAAAAACCGCACTGTAAACCACATAGTAGCTACTACTTTATCCAGAGAACCAGTAATTGTATATTTTCTACTTGCTATAACAGGCAATCGTACACCGTGAAATTTACACCACTCAGAATTATCAATATCTGTATTAATAATTGTAACATCATACCCCGCTTTCTTTAACATAACACAGTGTTCCAACGCCACCATGACTCCTCCACTAATATTTAATGCAGGTAACACAAATGCAATATTAGGAGTAAATAGTTTTTTTACTATGCGTACTAACGGCATCCCTGTATAAAGTGTCAAACAATTCTTTTTACAAAAAGAATATGCATTTTCACCTATTCGTTTTCCTATCTCTTCATTTTCAATCAACGTAACAAGCGCTTCATACCATTCCTTTTTATCATTGCACAACAACCCAGTTTCTTCATGTTTTATCATTCTTTTTAATGCTCCAACATTGCTTGCAACAGTCGGAACACGTACCAACGCAGCCTCCACCCACTTGTTCTCTGATTTAGCCTCATTAAAAATATTATTTTGAAGTGGCACAAGATTCACATCTACGGCAGCAATTAAATCTGGCAATTCCTGCCAATTAACAAATTTATGCGCAATAATTCTCGTTTGAAAACATTTCAATTCATTAGGGATATCCAACAAACCAACAATATGCAACTCTAACTTTGGATATTTTCTCATTAATTTACTAATCACAGGCAAAACAAGCTCAAAATCATCATTATGCGTAATACTTCCGCTAAAATAACCTATTGCAAACTTTTCCTTTTTCTGCTTCTGATTCACCCTCTTTTCATATGCCTTTTCAGATAATTCGTACATTTTTTCTGACGCTACGTTTCTATTGATAAATACATTTGCGTTATACTTTTTTAACTCTTCAGCAAGCCTTTCCGTTGTTGTAATTGCAGCATCACACATTTTAAGGACTCTTTGCATGTTCATAACTCCCAAATCATAGTCCTTTTTTTGTTGTTTATCAAATGTATTTAAATATTTTATTTCATCTGTATACTTTGTATCTATTACTAAATCATCAATATCATAGACCACCCGCTTATTTAAGCTGTGCGCCAGTCGAATAAATTTCTCAATCTTTTCATCATATTGACATCTAAAAATAATAAACAATCTATAATTCCGTACAGCATTTAGGTCCAGTTCTACCCAATTTGCCTCATCACACTCGATTCCATTTGCACGCAATTGTTCCATTTGATGTTGTATTCTGTACCTAGGTGGGTGTGGTAAACTATTATAATCACATCCATTTATAAAAAGTACATCTTTATAAACTCTTCCATTATATTTGCGTCTGATATTTTCGACTTTTATATACTCTACTGATTTTTTTGCTACTTGGAAAACCCCTCCTTCTTTAAGTGTCTTTATCGTCTTTTTTCCAAGTGTTCTAATATCATCCATAATTTCATCTCCTTCTATACTAATCTAAGCTCATTCCATAACTCATGGTATGTTTCATCATTTCCCATTTCTTCAGGAAAATCTTCGCATAACTTTTCCGTAATTCTTTTATTGCTCAAACAGAATATTTTACTTTTTTGATAAATTACTTTTGAAAAACTCGTCCATAAAGATACTTTATTCATTCTTGCACCACGAAGACAAAATTCTACCTCTTCTAAACCGGTGTACTTGTCTGAAAAGCCTCCAATTAAGCTCCAGGTTTCTTTTTTAAACATCATACACGCAGAAATAGTAGACATTGTCTTTCGAACATGGCATAACAGTGCTTCGTACCCAATATCATTAGACATATTATGCTGGCATAAAAGTACCAATTTTCTATAATAGCTTAATCCTGCATATGCAATTGTCTGATCTCGATAACATATCTTAGGACCGACAGTACAGACATCTTCTTTTTGAGCCAACATAACCATTGAAGAAATCCAATTTTTAGTTTGTGGTCTACAATTACTATTTAGCAAAAGAATATATTTTCCTGTTGCCTTATCTGTACCTAAATTCCACATTATACTTCTTGAAAATTCATAAACATTTCCAAGATTAATTAACGTTATACGACTATCATTTATACTCACTTTATACTTGCACCAATAAATTATTTCCATACAAGGATATTCTGTGTTAGACGAAATCTTTTCTATACAGTTAGTAATTTCTTGTTTATCTTGTGTATTATAAATGATAATAGAAACTCTATCATAAGCAAACCTATAATTTACATTATACAGCGTTTGAAACGGGGGGGCGCTATATACCTCTCCTGGCTCTTTATTTCTCTGAAGTTGAGCTTCGACAGCACGAAGCCCTGCATCCACTGCATATGGCTTTACTCCAATATTTAACGATACCGAATTCTCATGGATTCTCCAATAATATAAGACTTTTGGTATATGTACAATTTTATTTGCCTTTTCTGTAAGTCGCAATACCATATCATGATCTTGACTTCCATCATATTCTGTTCTATATAAATCCTTTTCACCTTGTAGTAAACATTTATTAAATACCGTAAAATGGCATATGTAATTATGTGCTCGCAAATCATATTTACTAAATCCTGGTTTCAAATTAAAGGCTAAAGGATTCACAATATGTTCTATATTATCTTTGAACTTCACTTCATCCGTATAAATAAAATCAGCTTTTTCTCGCTCAATCACACGTACGATTTCATACAGAGCCGATGGATGTAAAATATCGTCATGATCTAATAGGCCCAAATAATCACCCGATGCCAATTTCAAGCACTCATTTGTATTGTGGGAAATCCCTAAATTTTCATCTAATTTCTTATATACTATTCTTGAATCTTTTTTGCGCCATTTTTCACATATTTCATTTACATATTTATGATTCTCATCACTGCCATCAGCAAAACATAATTCCCAATTAGAATATGTTTGATTTTGTAATGATTGTATTAACTCAACTAAGTAATTTGAAGGAGTGTTATATAATGGCGTAATTATACTTATTTTAATATTATTATTAAAAATAGTTTTTCTTTGAGTATTTAACACATGTTTATCAACAAGATGTATAGTTTGAATTTTACTTTCAGCTATAGACTTATTATATTTCTTATTACTTATTTGCCTTATAAGAGAACATATACCATATCTAAATAATATTTCTAAAGCAACTAGACATCTTTTCAGCATATGTTATCACACCTCCTGCCATCATTGTTCCAGCCAGTTCTTTTATGAAATCCAATATCTTAGTATAACAGTTGTTACCGAAACAATCAATGTTAATATAGATAAAAGAACACCATTTTCAACTAACACAACTCCACACATTTTTATCAGCTTTCTTCGTCGCAAAAAACTATTTCCTAGCACAAGAACTGCCACTGGCAAAAAAGGAATGAAATATCTTCCCTGAACTCCTTCAATAGTTTTAGCGCCAACGCCGAAAATAAGAGGAGTCCAATAAATATACATCGCAAGAAAAGCCCCCACAACTCCTATTATAGTTGATACAAAAACAGCTATTTTATGATACCACAAAACCTTAACATTCGTAAGCGCAAGCTCTGCCAGCGCTACTAATATTGAGATGAAGACAAATAAATAAATCACCAGCGAAATCATAGGAGTATCTACTAAACCAAACAGACCTACAGTTGATGATATATAATAATTTCTCCCTGCTTTTATAGTACAATATAATGTATTTGCGAATCCAAAGGGATCTTTAATTACATAATGCATTTGCTGTTGAGACAACGACATTCCTCCTGTCCCTGCCCCTGTTTGAATTTGAGAAGAAACAATAAAGTCCGGAATTATAGATATTGCCAACTCTAAAAGAAAAAAAACAGTTAGCGCAAGCGCTACGTTCTTTAGGCTCCTTTTTAGAGAAATATTTTTCTTCTGATATTGATCATAGAGGACAACCACCAAAAGCAAATATATAGACAGGTATATTATTTTCAATGCCAAAAAAACATATGCTATAATCCCAAAAGCAAGCATATGTTTATACTGCATTGTCACTTTATCATCATATAGTAACCAAAAACATAACGCCGCGAAAATAAATGAACACCCAATCAGAAGCATATCATAGGATACGCTGCTAGCCAAGAACAAGGACATTGGCATGCAACCAATAATGCAAAATGTAGTTTTTAAAATAGGAGTAATTCTAATTGCTAATGATACAATCACAATATATGATATCAGACTAAAGAAACGGGCAAAGTAGAGCAAAAACACTACTGATGGGTCTTTTGCAGCCAATGCTGCTACTCCTTTCCCTACCATAATTCCGATCGCAGGAATAATATGCCCAATTGGGCTCGTTGACATTGTAGAAAACTGTTGAAATTCTCTATCGTCATAAGTGATAGATTTTTGTTCTTCGGAAATGATCTCAGAATAAGAAAACTTGTAGTCCAAATTTCCTATGGATTCTAAAGTACCAGAAATATATTCCTCTATTGATCGTGAAAGATAAAAGCCTTTTTCACCATTAACAACAGCAGGATATAGTTGTCCTTCTGCTATTACATAGGCCTTTTTAAAATGACTATCTTCATCCGGTGATTGAAATGGCGGTATTAGTATCACAAACAAAATACCAAAAATCAATGATAAATATACAAATTTTCTAATTATTGAAATCTCTTTCATATAGTTATCTTTGATGATGTTTGCATAAAAAGCAACATCATACTTCCTTCCTTTTCTATTAATATAACATTTGTACTCTAATTCTCTTTATTTTTATTGCCCTTTTCATACAAGGCCACTTCCTGAGCCAACTGCTTAATACGAATTGACATCCTTGATATTGAAACTGTCAATACAAATATAATCATCAAAGAAAAGCAAAAGCCAAAAAAGAATAGCATATTTACCGGACTGGCAATCCCGACTTTTTCTGCCAACCAAATAACTAAATCAGGAAAACAATCTAATACTAATGTACCACCTCCGACCATTAGCCAAGCAAGCGCATAACGTAATTCAAGCTTTTTCCTCCGAATCATATTAACAATCACACAAAGTGAAACTATAACAATAACTGCAACAATAATTTGTATTCGTATATTCATGTTTTCTTCACCTCTAATACTTTCTGATCCTCTCAATCAGGATAGCCAATGTAACTTTAATCATATAATATACTGATTTTTTTAAGGAAATCGAAGAAATTCCACCCTCTCTTTCATGCATGATTACAGGTATTTCTTCCACTTTCATACGCCTTCTCAGCACGGCTACCACACTTTCCGGTTCTGGATAATCCCTAGGATAATCCACTGCAAAAAGCGCCATTACATTTCTCCCCACCATCCGAAGGCCTGATGTCGGATCAGTAATCAATATACCCGTAAGTAATTTAATAAGTTTTGAAAAGAAAATAATTCCTACTCGTCTCATTTTCGATGACTGGAATCCTTTTTTTTCAATAAATCTTGAGCCAATCACCATATCCAGGTGCCTGTCCATTAGATGCTCTGCCATTTTATTTAGAAACTCTGGGTCATGTTGTCCATCACCATCAACCTGTACAGCCACGTCATACCCGTTCTCATAGGCATATTTATAACCTGTTTGAACTGCACCACCTATCCCCAGATTAATTGGAAGATTTACAATGTTAAACCCATGTTCTTCACATATTTTTCGCGTCTGATCCGTAGAGCAATCGTTAATTACCACATAATCAAAATCCGGGGCATCTCTCAAAATAGCACGCACGGTCTTTTCAATATTAGCTTCCTCATTAAAAGCAGGAATAATAATCAATTTCTTTATTTTTTCCATTTTTTCTTTCTCTCTTAATTAACATTATTTGACTGCTGGCTTTTTGCATATTCTTTCGATAATATCTTTGCAATTATCTTTGGCCAGAACTTACAGAACATCTGGTATTCCTCCAAAGTACGCTTATTATCGCCAATAGCTGACGTTGTTTCAGAGTCTTCATGAATACGATGCCCCATCAGCATTTCAGGTACATATAGAAATTCTCCTTTTAATTTAGAAATCTTTTCCCATGCTTCCCAATCTTCACATGCCCTATAATGATTTTCAAATATAACCCTAGGCAAATTATCCACTACAAATGTAACAGAGGGACAGCATATTGGGGAACCAAAAGACAGAATCCTACGCCGCACCCATTTGCTTCTCCTGAGTAGCGAAAATTTTAATGGGAGCAACATCAATCTTTTTATTTTTAGAACAGTATTCACTGTAACCTTTTTTTCGCACCTAATCTCATAATAATCACTAAATGCTATCAGCGGATGTATAGCACTCTTGACTCTTTTTAGCATCGAAGACAAGTAATTTTTATCATAGATATCATCTTGATGCGCGATTGTAATATATTTACTTTGATATTGGTTAACCGCACATTGATATCCAAAGTTCCAATCTTGAGTTATCCCGCTCTCACCTTTATTTATAAGATACGGTATCTCATACTTATCTGCAAGGCTTTCAATATATACAGAGGGCGTAGAGGTCACTATAATAATATTGCTTTCCAATATTTGTTGCTTCAATGACTGTATACATTTCTCCAAATATGGGCTCTCTTTATACGCACATATCACAAAAGTATGTTTTTTCATCATTATTCTCTTGTATGATGTTTTACAGAAACAAAACATCATATTTCCTCGTATTATATAGTAGTAGTGTTTATAGACCCTCTCCAAGGTCTGTATGCTATACTGCTTGGAAATACCGTGGATTAATTCTCATTTCCTACCACTTGATAGTTTAAGGAAGGCTCCAACCAGAGTTTCTCTATATAGTTGTCAAGCAGATAGATACAGCATGATGATTGATTTAGAACGAGGTTTACAAGCACAGAGATCCCTGTGGTCCTAAGCAGTATCTAAATCTATTACTGAGGTGTTCTTATGATCTACACTGGAATTGACATCGCTAAGGATAAACATGACTGCTTTATCACGAACTCAGCGGATGAAATCCTCTTTCAGATGGCTGGTCTCTACCTTTGCGTAATTGCCTTCTTTTTCTTAAGCTGCTTACTTCTCCATTTCATCATAACAGGAATCAGATGATTAATGATCTGATATCGGAGTTCTGGAAAAGGGCGTATAATAACATTAAATGTGTTCCAAAGAGCAAAATACAGTTGCCAGCCTTCCTCCATTCTCTCATTTTTCCATGGAGTCTTTCGCAAATACTTTTTATATTCGCCTCGGTATTTATGCCTATTCCCCTTTCTCCATGGCCGCTCTTCTCCAAGATAATGGATGATAGCAGGAGACGCTATTGCACTATTTACCTCGGCTTTACTATAATAGAATGTATTTTTCATCCTTTTCTTTAGCGTCCTGTATGGATATGTCCAATAAATATTGTAAAAATTATACCTAGGACTAAGGTAATGTATATTTTCTTTCAAAGCACCATTGATAGCGTCCTGATCACATGAAACCAATTTTCCATTATTCTCCTTATAAAACTCCAAAATTCTCCTGCCTGTCTTCTGCTCTCTCCACTGTTTAAGATCCATTAACAGCACTCCAGAATTAATATATGGAATAGTCTCCATTCCCAAAGCAGTTCTCCGTTTTATATCTGCAGTAGCTTCAATACATGCCCCCAATGTAGCGCCGCACATATTCGTATTCCACAATTCATTTAAAGGCGCAATGTTAATTGTATCTCCGTCTAAATATAATATTTTCTCTATTTCGTCTGGAAGCATTTGATCTAATGCAAGCCTAGCAACAATTATCTGGCTCCATCCACTTGTATCAAAATCAAAATCCAGATATTTTTTTATGTCAACTAATTGTATAATTCTAATATCCCGTTTATACTTACGTGAAAGCTTTTCATAATTCTCTATTGTTTTATCTGACAGGCTCTCCCCGATAATATAAATCACAATTTCTTCCATAGCCTTATTATTTTCAAAAACGGAACATATACTTGCCGCTACTTTTGCTGCAAACAACTCATTTGTCGTATAAGCTATATTCATAATTACCCTCTATTGTTTATGATTCTTTTCTATAAATATTGCCATCTCCAAAATCAACATATCCCGGATTATGAGTAATTCTTTTCTCTATCGGAGGGATTTTCATATAATCACCATATTGAGACGTAAGATACTTATCTGCATTATTCAACATCTGCACTGTTATATCTTCAAATGGCATTTCTTTTAATGGAAAGATCATATCGTATGTACACATAACTTTTTCAGGATGACTATACGAAAAATCTGTATACAGTTCTTCTTCTGATTTATTATACTTTGTTGCTTCTTTTAAATATTTTTTATAAAAAAATTCCTTTTTCATATGCATAAATTTTAAGAAATAATGAATCATTAAGCAAATAAATTGTGACACTTTTAGCTTTATTCCTTTTAAACCATCAGGAAATCTTGGATGTCCATATACAGATAAGACCATCATTCTCGCCCAAAACCATGTTTTCCATATCTGCTTTTTCCTCTTTTTCATATTCGAGGTTGTTTTGTCATACGGAAACAAATCTATGAAAATACCTGTTATATTATTTGTATCCGCATAAGTATCCTCCTGAATTTTGGTGCCTTTCTTACACATTTTCCCAAAAACTAAAACATGTCCGTCTCTCGAACAACAGTCGTAAATATCATATTTGTCGCTCAATTCATGTCTTATATAATGAATTGCCCTGTCATAATCTGATCTCAGCATACAAACATCAATATCATCATCCCAAGGTATAAAGCCCTTATGCCGGATAGCTCCTATAGCTGTTCCCCCCGAAACAAAAAAAGGAATATCATGCCTTTTGCACAATTCCTGAAAATCCATATATATCTGCTTTTCCACTCTTTGTAGCCTTAATGTTAGTTCATCTTTGTTAATCTCCATAACTGTCTTCCCTTAACTATTAAAAATCTTTTGCTTTATGTGCAGAGCAACATATGGCACCATATACAGTCTATGGTAAAAAAAATTCCACATTCCCCAAATAAGAATCCCGTCTCTTTTTATCATCCTACAATTATTGGGGACTTGGAACCCAATATGGTTACGGAACTCCTTTACAATGTTTCTTTTTTCGCTTAGACGAATCCTCTTTTTTGCAAGATTTAAATAATCATACAAAGGGTAAACGTATGCTCGTGCCAGTTTTGACTGATATGAACCCATATTATTTTCAAAAGTTGCATACTGCTTTGCTAACTTTACATCTTCCTCAAGGCATTTTTTTAATGACTCAATATAATTTAAATTGAATTTCCCTGTAGTACTGTGTTCCATCCTATTCTTCCATATATAATATACTTTCGGATTTAACACCATCACTTTAAAAACTTGATATGCTTGCAGGTTAAACATATTATCTTCATGACCATACCTCATAGATTCATCAAAATGAAGCCGATTCTCCTTTATAAAACTTGTCTTATATAATCCTGTCCAAACTCCATTCCCCGTGCTGCTAATTTCATGATCATATTTCGCATAATCTGTATTTTTTATTACCAAAAACGGGAAATTATTCATAACTGAATCTCTGATTACCTTCCCATCAACAGAAACTATTCTTCTACGGCAGAACCGAACAATATCTGCATTATACTCTTTGGCAATTTTATAGTTATCTGCGATCAAATTAGGGAGAAATTCATCATCATTATCACAAAAGGTAATATAGTCTCCATTTGCTACTTTTAAAGCGCTATTCCTAGCCGCACAAATCCCCTGATTCTTTTGATGAATTACTACAACCCGCTCATCTCGTTCTGCTATTTTATCACATATAATGCCCGAGCGATCTTGGGAACCGTCATCTACCAAAATAACCTGAATATTTTTCTCGCTTTGCCGCAAAATTGAATTTACAGCATCCTCCACATAGTTTTCCGAATTATATACCGGCATAATAACACTAACTACAGCCATAATCCACCCACAAGATAAATTTCTATTATTCCTCTTCTACCGTAGCTTTCAACCCACGTTTCAAATCATAAGAACTTGTCCAGCCTAACGCTCTTAATTTTTGATCATCTAGGAGAGAATTTTTTATCATCGAATATCCTCTTTTTTCTTCTATACTCGGAATCTCGTACTCAACACTGACTCCGCCTATATCTGCCATTGTTTCTGCAAACTCCTTGATTGTTGCTTCAGAATTAGAATTAGCAATATTATATGCCTCTCCATTTCCTCCACTTTTCATAATATACAAAATAGCTGTCACGGCATCTGCGACATAACAATAAGACCTCTTTTGCTCACCTGCGCTTTTCATAACTATGTTCTGTTTTGCCAAAACACACCTCAGAAACTGAGCATCTGCTCTGCTGTTGTCTTCTGTAATCTGCCTCCCATATATATATCCAGGTCTGACAATCGAAACATCCATCTCTTTTTCTTTTGAATAACAGACGCATAAAGTTTCTGCACACCTCTTACTCTCCGAATAGCATGATCTTGGATTAAGAGTATTAATATGTCCATACTCGGTTTCTGATAGTTTATTTACTCCCTCTGGGACTTCTCCGTATATTTCCGATGTTGAAACATATACAAATTTCTTGCACCTTTCTCTATTGGCATAGTCCAGAAGACGTATTGTCCCCAACAAATTTGTTTTCATCGTTTCAATCGGTTTCAATGAATATGCCATCGGATGTGCATTGCTTGCAGCATGAATAATATAGTCACTATGAAAATCCAAAGTAAAATTTTGAACATCCTGTATTGTCAATTTGAACAGCTTATTCTCCTGAAACTGTTCAAACCTTTTCTGAGCTTTTTCCGCATTTCTACATAATGCAATAACCACATTGCAAGTTTTATATCGTTCATTAAAATACATCAATGTGTCTACCAGATTTGATGCAATTAATCCATTTGCACCGGTAACCAAAATAGAACTGTCCCGCGGAACAATTTCGGATACCTTTCTCCACATTTCTTCAAACATATCTAATCTAGAAAGCCTCATAACTACTTAATCCATTCCTCTTTTCTCGTCTTTAACATAGCTTTAAATATCGTCAGATCATCTGTTGTAGTTATTTTAAAATTCTCCTCTGATCCCCTGGAAAAATAGATTTTTTCCCCAAGTTCATATAATAACGTACAGGATGCCGCTGTATTAACTATATTCTTTTTCTTTGCTTCCTCATGTGCCCACAGCAATTTTTGTACTGTATATACATGCGGTGTCTGTGTTCTAAATGCTCTTTCCCTTGGAACCTCTTCTTCGGCCAGTACTCCGTCTTTGCTAGTAAACATTGCTTCTACACATGGAATAGCTGCCACTGCACTTCCATACTGCCTAAAAGTTGCCAATGCGTCTGATATGATCTCTGTCGAAACCAGCGGACGATTACCATCATGCACAAGGACTGTGTGCTCTTCACCATACTTTTCTTTTATTGCCACCAATCCATTATAAATAGATTCTTGTCCTGTATTTCCACCTTTTACTACGATAGACAATTTAGAAATATTAAATTGTTTTGCGTATGCATAGAGGACCTCCTCCCAAGCCTCCAATGTTACTACAACAATTGCATCGATACTTGGATGCTCCTGAAATGCCTGCATAGTGTAGGCAATTATAGGTTTATTATCTACATGTAAAAACTGCTTCGGAATATCCTGATGCATCCTTGTTCCAGTCCCGGCTGCTGTTAAGATTGCAATATTCATATCTTTCCCCTTTCTGTAGCTGACACTTTAGATATATAGATATCATTGTTAAAATACTATATCTTATAACATATTTATTATCATATCACATAAGCGCATCTATTGACAATAACCAGCACATCCTGTATCCTGCCACTCGCAATATCTAAGGTTTTGTTTTTAACATCTTTAGACAGCTAACTAATTTTTTACTGTTTGTCAACAAGTAACATATGTATACACATACTACGATAATAAAAGATTGTAAATCCGGCATTTGCCATGAAACCAGAACAAATATAACAACTACCAAAAGTTCTGCTATAAAATTATGTCCGGAAGATATATGCATTTTTCTTGCCAAATAGAGTTCAGCAACTATACACCTGAATGCAACTGCTGCAAGCATAGAAATAATTACTGCAAAAAAGTTATGTAGAATGAAGCCACATACTCCCGCCAAAAATACGCTTACCAAAAGTGAAATAACATTAATCTGTAACATCTTTTTTTCTTCTCTTAATACCTTTAAATAAGTATTGTATAACATCTGCATTTTCCCGTCAAAAATACAGACTGGCAGTAATAATGCAAGATACTCCAAACTTTCTGCATACTCAGGAAGCCAAATTATCAATATGCATTTTATTGGAACATATAATACCAAAGATATCGGAAGCAGGACCTCCAGCACTGTTTTTAATCCAGAATACGCCATCGTTAATTTATCTTCCTGTATTTTGCGCAGAAATGGAAATAACACCATACTGACCTGCTGAATAAATAAAAGAAAAAAATTAGTCAGCGATAACGAAAAAGATATTTTCCCAAAAAAATTGATCCCCCAAATCTGATCAATAACAACTCTGCCTACACCGAGAATCATCAGGCTTGCAATATTGGCAAGCATCAGATTACTGCCTACAAGTATATTTTCTTTCGTATCCAACATAGCATCTCTATAACCCGAAAGTTTTACAAATACTATTTTCTTCCCTTTATAAAAAAGATATGCCAGAGATATAAACTTACTGACCACATAGCTGATTATAAATGGAATATAGGATTCTTCACCAGCAAACAATAGCACTATAACGACTGCAAGCAAAAAAATTCGGTCCATGATGACAGAGAGCGCATATGTTTTAATTTCATTCACTGCCTGAAAAATATAATTCAAATACAGCGTGGCATTGTACAAAACCATGTATACGGCTGTTCCCACAAACACAAATATTCTATTTGCATCATCGACCATACCATATGCGGCAACTACAACAAGTATCGCGATCAGACTTTCCATCACTAAAAAGAATCTGTATTCTACTCCCAATGTCTTATAATCCAGATTTTTATAGTCCTTACCTCCGAGTCTTAAATAAATACCATCTGCCCATCCAAAATGAAAAAATCCAACATATCCCGTGTAAAAAATAAAGAGCTGCCAATATCCATATTCTGTTATACCTAATACCTTCGGCACGGCCAATGATAATATCACATTTAACACTAGCCCTACGCCCTGCGCTAGAAAAGCCGAAACTAAATTTCTAAAGAATTGGTTTCTAATAATCATCTTTACCCCTTAAATATGACTTATGTACTATTGATTTCACACTATCACTATACCTTTAGTTATAAGTATAATTATCTTATCTCATTAACCAAAGATTTCCCTAACAAAAAATGAAAACATCGGTTAAATATTTCACTCCATATGGCAAGACCGCAACAGGTAAGGAACAAAACAGAAATCACCTTCAGAAAGAGGTTTTGGAAAATTATACCTTTTTGAGTGAAACTTTCCACAATCTGTATTGCACCCGGAATAAAGATGCTATTCTGAAACGCGTAATATACAAGAGTATTTCGTCCAATGTATTCTAATATTCGGTTCTTTTGTAGGAACTTTCAAAACACAAGTACTCAAATAACACCAAACACAGACGCAACAACAAAGTATATATAGTTACCAAGATTACTCATATAAACATCCATTTTCCCGAATGCTTTATGTTTAATCTATAAACGCTCCCACCGTGCTTCCCGGCGCCTTTCCGCCTTTTTCCACAAGCACGATCTGAATTGCCTCCAGACGCTTAAACAGTCCTTCTGTTCCAGCGGATGCACCATTCTTTGCCCATCCAAGCCATCCATAAGTCTGCGCATGGACGCGATAGTAAATATCATACTTCTGCTTTGCATCTCCCGTCAGCTCAATCCGAATTGCTTCCAGACGTTTGAACTGTCCTTCTGTCCCGCTCAGCTGTCCATTATAGGCCCAGTTCTGCCATCCATATGTCTGTACATGCGTTTTATATCTTACACCCCCCTTAATGCCGGAATCCTCCAGTTGAATTCGGATTGCCTCCAGCCGCAGAGATTCACCGCTTGTTCCGCTAACCAAACCATTATATTTCTTCGACTGCCATCCCTGCCTCTGTACATGTGTCTGATATGATATCTTTGTGTCACTTCCCAGGAATGGACAGATGATATTGCCAGGCGCTTTTTCGCCTTTTTCCACAAGTACGATCTCGATAGCTTCCAGACGTTTTGATAGTCCTTCTGTGCCCGCAGGATCCCCATTTTTTGCCCAGTCAAGCCAGCCGTATGTCTGAGCGTGAACACGATAATAGATATCGTACATTTCCTCCAGTTTCCCATCCAGGCGGATACGGATCGCTTCCAGACGTTTCGCCTGCCCGCTGGTCCCTGACATCGCTCCGTCCTTTTTCCAGCTGTCTTCCCAGCCATAAGTCTGCACATGGGTCTTGTACAGAATACTGCCGGATACTTCTGCATTCATATTCTTAATTTCAATGCCTTCCAGGCGTTTCGCCTGCCCGCTGGTCCCGGCTGTAGCGCCGTCATAGACATATGGCTGCCAACCGTAGGTCTGTACATGTGTGCGGTAGGCCAACGTCGCTTTACGGAAAGTATCCTGTGTTGCTCCCGGCGCAGCACCGCCTTTTTTTACCAGACGGATCTGGATCCCCTCCAGCCGTTTGGCGTATCCTTCTGACCCTGCCGGTTCTCCGTTTTTCGCCCAGCCAAGCCAGCCGAATGTCTGTACATGGACCCGATAGTAGACGTCATACTTCTGTTCTGCCTCTCCGGTCAGTTTTATCTTTATTGCCTCCAGACGCTTCGCCTGGCCTGTCGTACCTGCAAGTTCTCCATTATTCTTCCAGTCCTGCCAGCCGTAGGTCTGTACATGCGTACTGTAGGAAATACCGCCCTGTATTTTCTCGCTAAGTGAAATCTTGATTGCTTCCAGACGTTTGGCACCTCCTACAGTCCCGGATATTTCTCCGTCTCCGACGGGCAGCTGCCACCCATAACTTTGCACATGGGTTTCATAAGATACATCCTTTTCTGAACTCAAGTATGGTGTAAGCATATCGCCTGGTGGTGTCCCGTTTTTCTCCACCAGCGTCACCTGGAGTTTTAATATCTCCCTGGAAAGTCCGCTTGAACCGGCCGCCTCACCATTACAGGCCCAGTCGAGCCATCCGCTGCCAGGCACGTATGCTTTGTAATATACATCATATTTCTGTGCCAGTTCCCCGGTAAGCTGGACCCGGAATGCCTCCATCCTTTTACCGCTTCCAGGAAGACCTGCCTCTTCCCCGTTATTCTTCCAATCTTGCCAGCCATATGTCTGCATATAGGCTGAATACTGAATATCTCCGGAGACGCTTTGATTACGTATTCTCAACTTGACTGCCTCAAGATGAGCGTTTTTACTATTTCTTATATCAATCCTGTTTGTTGTGTCCTCAGTCCATGTAGAATCCCTGTATGCACTATATACAACATCTTCCATAGTCCACTCGGAAGAATCCGGCATGATCCCACAGGCAGACTGATAGGTATGTATTCCTGAAGGCAGTTCATACACCAGATAGCCGCCTTCTATCACGGCATTCACCACATTCCCATCGATATACAGAACAGAATTATCCGATGAAACAGGTATATACAGCGTTGCCACTGTATTGGCTGGTACATAAACCTCTCCGGAAATCCCCCCTGCCCCGTCCAGCGTATATGAGGCCGAAATTTCTCCTTTTAAAGTAGGTACTTTTACTGCCGCGTCCTGCACTCCCCCCGGCTGCAGTTTTATCTGAAATGTCTCAAATCCGGGAGAGGTCGGCTGTATACCAAACATTCCCTGTACAAGCATACTACCCGGAGAACTCCCCCATGCGTGCGCAGTAGACATGTTTGTCTTATTTATATTATTCCAGAATTCCGTAGTAATAGTAGCACCCTGTCCATACATCATATAGGCCCAGCTACGAGTCCCCAGTTCGCTGTCCGGATTGCTCATGATCTTCCGTGCAAGATCGCCGTGATTGCTCTCATACAATCCTTTCAGCAGGAAATATGATCCATAGACACTCATTTTTACCTGACCGTCATCCTCTATAGCTTCCGCCATCCGATCCGCCATCGCCTGATCTGTGTATATGCCATATGCCAGCGCATAGGCTGTCGCATGCTGCGCCGAATGCTGTACAACACCTCCGGTAATAGACAATCCATCATAAAACTCCCCTGTTTCTGCATTGTACAGTTTTTCAATCAGACTGCTCTTGATCGTATCTGACAGTCCCTGATAATAGGCTCTGTCGTCCTCATATCCAAGTATCTGCGCTATGCAGGCCATATCATGATAGGCGCCGGAACACACCGCGTTGAAGACCGTATTATAATTTACTTCACCAGTCTTATATCCATCCAATTCAACTGTGGGCCAGTCCGTCATAACTCTCTGTCCATCCACGATTCCATTGGTAACATTTTTCATCAGACCCACTGAAGCATCGTAGTATTTTTCCAAAGTCTTCTCTTTTAATAACTGATAGGAATTCTCCAGATCCCTCCTATCTCCTGTGTACATATAGTTCTTATAAATTAGTGAGATATTATGCAGCGAATACTCGGCCGGCCAGGTTGTGTTATCAAGGTTAAGCAGATATTCTGCGGAAGCTTTCGCAGAAGTAGATGCCGCCGAAAAACTGTAGCTGCTCATAGAGGTAACAAGCGAATCGCCTTCATACGGAACCCGTTCGCGGTTCTGGGAATCCACATATAAATCCTGCGAAGCTGCCTTGATCGTATATTTTGCAAGGTTGTAAGCATCATTCAGTACCTGATTTGATGAAGTAAACTCCGATGCACTATCGTCAAACTCCTGCCGCAGCATCAGTCCTGTGATATTTTCCGGATTTATGCTGACTGGAAGCCCTGTAATACTCACATACCGGAACGTTTTCATCCCAATGCCGTAAAGAGACTGTTCTCCCGCCTTTAATGTCCAGCTTTCCTTATAGGTATTACCCGCATTGAGGTTGAACTTGACAGAACCATCCTCATTTAGTTCTTCGCCATATTTAAGCTCGATCGTACTGGTTCCCGGCACGTTGACATGCAACCGGATGCCTCCTATGATTTCCTTTCCCATATCTACAATATAGGTGTTTCCATTGGCTTTCTGTATAGAAGCAGGCTTCACCTCATACCGCTTCATATATTCCATCTGGGAACTCACGAAATAATAGTTGTCCAGTTTTTCGTTCGTGACAGGTGTACGCCAGCCGCCTGCATTATATCCCGCCGTATCCCACCCGAACGGATATTTTAATCCATTCAGGTTATCGCGTCTTGCCGTATAATAGGAAGTCCCTATAGAAGTATAGTTTCCCCCTATAAAGATTTCATCTGCATCCTTTACCTTCCATGTATCCCGGTCCTCTGTACTGTTTGTCACAATTTTACTTGTCCCGTCTTCCATATAGTAGACTATCTGGCACAGAAAGGATCCGTCTGTCTCTGAATAGTTGACGGCTCCGATTGCATTATTTCCTTCCTGCAGATATTCTGTAATATCATATGTATTATAATACAGGTTGTTTCCGTCCTGGCGAACCGGCCCTACTCCTATCTCCTGTCCGTTAACAGATAGATTATACACGTACTGGCGGGCTTCCCTGGCGGAAGACGCAGTTATGCTAAGCACCGCCTTTTCTACACCCTGTGGCCTTTCCAGATCTGTACGGAACATAACTACCTTCTGGCTTGAAGATCCCCATGTACCATTTTTACTTTTCCATTCATTTCCGACAGAGGTAGAAAATGCCTGTGGTTCTGACAACGAGCTTTCTGTCCCCTCTTCATTGCGGATCTGCACCTGCCAGTAGTATAACTCATTATCTGTTAGTTTGTCTGAAAGGTCATACTGCACGGACGTATTCTGCGCACTCTCAACCCATCCAGTATCATATAGATAGGAACCTGCATACACATCTTTAATCCGGCTGGAAATGACAATTCGGTAAGCAGTTTGCTTCTGCATGCCGTTGGCATCTGCATCCATCCATGTAAATGCCATCTTTCCCTTCGTAACACCGAATGGCTTTGACAGCAGATTGATCTTCATGCCATAAGGAGCATCTTCTCCGGCGCTTTGAAATACAGCCGACTCTGTCTGCAATTCATCTGAAACTGGTTCTTCCTCTTCCGAAAGCAGACCAGGTTGAACATTTTCTTCCGCTTCCGGCTTTTCTTCAGTCAAATCTTCTTCATCTGATTCCTCCGTCGCACTGTCATCATATTCTGGCTCCCCATCGGAGGGCACATCAGGAAGCTCCTCTGTGATTTCATTATCCAGACCATCGTCCACTGTGATCTCCTGGTTTTCATTCTCGTCCGCATATACAAAATCCCCTGAAAACACAGATGCGGAAACAAGCACGCCAGCCAGTATCAGTGTCCTGATTTTTTTAAATCTCATTCTCACATTTCCCCTGTTTATTTATATACATTTTACTATGCTATATCTTGTGTAGTCTTAGTGGATTATACCACCATTTCCTATTTTAAACAACATAAAAGCTTTTCCCAAAATGGATTTTTCCTCCGGATTTTCGGGAAAAGCTTTTGAAATACTAATTATATACAACTACTGTTGTTCCACTTGGGATTGTATCGTAGATCCACTTTGCGTTGTTGATATTCAGCCGCACACAACCATGCGAAAGTGCCAGTCCCAGTCTGCTGTCTGCAACCGCTCCATTGTGATAGTACGTAGTGGAGTGGAACAGATAGTCTCCGTAAAACTGCGTCCACCAGAAACATCTCACATTGCCGGAATCAAAGGAGTAGCCCCTGCTGCCGACTCTAAATACACCGGATACCGTTGGCGTGTACGGCGTACCAACAGTACAGGACCAATACTGCACATTTTGCCATAGTCCCTGCCTTCCCTGGTATACGCCTACTTTCCGGTTTGCCCGGTCTACCATAACAATGTACGGCGTGACACTGCTGTACAGATTGGCTCTCGCATACATACCTGCGTCAGGCCCCATATTAAATTTCTGCTCTGTGTAGTAACCGCTGTTTACTCCGGGCGCTGTGGCATCTTTTGAGACGAGTCTGATCTGCAGGGCCTCCAGCCGGTAACTGCATTTTGTAGTGCCTGCGTTCTGTCCATTCTTTGCCCATCCGAGCCAGCCATACTTCTGTACATATGCCCGGTAGTATATATCGTAATATTTGGAAAGATCGCCAGACAGGGTAAACTTCACTGCTTCGATCCCTTTTGAGCCGTCCGTGCATCCGGATACACTGCCTGCTTCTGACCAGCCGGTCCAGCCGGTCCCGGAGAGATGGACCGCATACTTGACTGTTCCTGAAGGCGTGGCCTCTGTTCTCCTGTTAAGGGATACTGTGATATTTTCAAGACGCCTGCTCTGGCCTGTCGTACCAAGCGTGCCGCCCATCTGAACACTGCCGCTTTGGCCTTTCCCCTGGATAACTCCTGCATATGTCAGATCCGCTGCCTTATAACCTTCAATGAACTTTACGCCGGACGTATCCGGCGCGGTGCCGCCTTTTTCCACCAGACGGATACGAATCGCTTCGATCCGCTTGCTCAGGTCTGTGCTTCCTGCCATCTCGCCGTTTACCGCGTAATTCGTCCATCCGATCTTGGCCATATGGACACTGTAATATACATCGTAATGCTCCGCCACTTCCCCGCTAAGCTGGATCTGAACTGCTTCGATCCGCTTACCTTTGCCGACCGTACCGGCAGTCTGGCCGTCTTTCACCCATCCCTGCCAGCCGGCGGACTGGACAAACGTGCGGTATTCAATGCTGCCCTCATATCCAATATTAGGAAGCTGGATCTCAATGGCCTCCAGGCGCTTCTTTTGGCCGGTTACACCGGCGATCTCATTGTCTGCTTTTATGTCCTGCCAGCCGACAGACTGGCAATGTGCCTTATAGGATACAAGAGGATACCGGAAGCTTGCTGTATCCTGTGCCGGCGCCTCGTCTCCTTTTCGGATCAGACGGATCTCCAGTGCCTCCATCCGTTTTCCATACCCCATCGTACCGGCCTGCTCGCCGTTTTTCGCCCAGCCGAGCCAGCCATATGTCTGTACATGGACACGGTAATAAACGTCATAGTGCTCCGCCATCTCACCGGTCAGGCGGATCTCCAACGCCTCGATCCTCTTCTTCTGACCAGTGGTACCGGCCTGTTCGCCATCCTTTTTCCAGCCCTGCCATCCGATCGACTGCACATGGGCCTGGTACTCGATACCGCCTTCATACTCTCTGTCCGGCAGTTTGATCTTGACGGCCTCCATCCGTTTAGACTGGCCGGTCACACCGGCTGTCTGCCCATCATGCCTTTCCCCCTGCCATCCGATCGACTGCATATGGGTCTGGTAGGAAAGAGCCGGATATTTATAGCTGTCTCCTTCTCCAGCAGGAGCGTCTGCTCTTTTTTTCACAAGGCAGATCTCCAGTGCCTCCATCCGTTTCCCATAGCCGAGACTCCCTGCCTTCTCTCCGTTACTGGCCCAGTTCAGCCAGCCATACGTCTGCACATGAGCACGGTAGAAAATATCGTATTGTTCTGATGCAGCTCCCGTCAGTCGGATCTGGATTGCTTCCAGTCTCTTTCCCTGGCCGGTCGTACCGGCCTGCTGTCCATCCTTCACCCAGTCCATCCAGCCATAGGTCTGGGCATGTACACGGTACTCGATGCCGCTCACAGCTTCTGCTTCTGAATCCTCATTACTGTTCTCCAGCTTCAGTTGAATTGCTTCCAGCCTCTTTCCACGGCCGGTCGTACCAATTGTGCCGGCATTCTCTGTCCAGTTGTTCCAGCCGCTGCTCTGCACATGCACACGGTAGGACAGCACGGGAACCTCCTCTTTCAAATCCTCATCCCCGGCTATATCCTGAGAGACATCTCCTGCTTCATCTCCAGCTTCACCAGCAGGCCTGTCAGAACTGTCCTCCTCTCCCGGATTGACAGTCTCCAGCCCTTCTTCCGTCTCATCGTTTTCGGAGTCTGTCTCCTTGGCTTCGGAAACTTCCGCATCTGCAGATATTTCCCCGCTTTCTTCATTCGCTGCATCCAGAACAAGCTGCGTCTCTTCATCCGGCTGTTCTGCAGCCAGTACGCCCTGCACGTTTCCCAGCACGAGGAACGCGCTTAAGACAAGCGCCGCAGTCTGTTTTAAATGTTTCATGCTCCCTCACCTCATTCTCTCTTTATGCCTTCACAAAGGGCTGCTCCGTACTGCCCGGCGCTGCTGCGCCTTTTTTCACCAGACAGATCTCTATGGCCTCCAGGCGCTTCGAAAGTCCCTCTGTCCCAGCCGATTCGCCGTTTCGGGCCCAATCCAGCCAGCCGTATGTCTGGGAATGTACCCTGTAATAGATATCATACTGTTCTGCCATCTTGCCAGTCAGTTCAATCTGAATGGCCTCCATCCGTTTTGCCTGTCCGGTTGTGCCGGCAATCTGCCCGCCCTTCGTCCAGTCCTCATCCCAGCCATAGGTCTGCACATGAGTTTTGTACCGGATGCTGTCTGCGTTTTTCCCATTGGCAAAATCAATCTTCACCGCTTCCAGCCGCTTCGCCTGGCCAGTCGTGCCGCTTGTCTCACCGTCATATTTATTGCCCTGCCAGCCGTAAGTCTGGACATGGGTGCTGTATCGGAGAACAGCCTGTTTACTGGGCTGGTCCGTCTCGCCTGGCGCGGCTGCACCCTTTGCTACAAGCCGGATCTCCAGCGCTTCCATCCGTTTTGCATAATCAAGTGTGCCTGCTGTCTGTCCGTTGCTGGCCCAGTCAAGCCAGCCATAGGTCTGCACATAGGCCCTGTAATAGATATCGTAATGTTCCGCCAGTTCCCCGTTCAGCGCAATCCTCACGGCTTCCAGACGTTTGCCTCCTCCCGGCAGGCCTGCTTCAGCCCCGTCTGCCTTTTCGCCGTTCCAGGCAAATCCCTGCATATATGCCTCGTATTCTACACCGCCTGTGTAATCCGGACTGTCGATGCTGACCTGGAACGCCTCCAGCGGAGTCGATTTTCCAGTTGTGCCGCTTGTCGCGCCGTCCTGTGCTTCCGTTGTCCAGCCGCTCCCGCTCACATAAGTACTGTAGGTGACTGTCATAGGAGCCTTCTCAAATGGCTTTTCCGTGCTTCCCGGCGCCCCGGATCCTTTCGGGACAACCGCGATTTGCAACGCCTCCAGCCGTTTCCCATAGCCCTGTGTTCCCGCAGGCTGTCCGTTGCTGGCCCAGTCAAGCCAGCCATACGTCTGGCTGTGTACGCGGTAATAGATATCATACTTTTCCGCCTCTGCACCTGTCAGTTCGATCTTTACCGCCTCGATCCGCTTTGACTCGCCAACTGTCCCGGCAGTCTCCCCGTTTTCCACATAATCCATCCAGCCATAAGTCTGAACATGGGCGCTGTACTTCACACCCAGATCTCCGTATCCGTCTCCAATACTGATCTTCAGCGCTTCCAGACGCTTGCTGTAACCGGTCACACCGGTCTGATATCCGTTCTGGACTGTCGGCTGCCAGCCAAAGGTCTGCATGTGGGATGAACAGCTGATAATATTGGGGTCTTCCACTTCCACCGGCTGCTGGTCATAGGTTTTGACCATCCAGAAATTCAGATCCGCATAGCCCGCGATCCCGTCCACAGAACCTTTGCTCGTACACTGCCACATATCATATGTACCGGTATAGTTGCACTCAAAATTGTACTGTGCCACCCACTTGGACCAGGCTGCATTATCAAATACAGAGCTGGTAAGATAATTGTTCCACCAGTTCAGATTCGCGTAAACTCCGCCGCGATACCCCGCTGCTGTAATCTTATTCAGAAAAGTCTCTGCGATTGCTCCATGATCTGTGCTAATTGTGCTCTCATCCTCCAGATCAAGATAAACCGGATAGGAAAGCGTATGGCCTTTCAACTGGTTCAGTACAAAATTCGCCGCGTTCGCAGCACCTGCAGTTGTCGTGATATAGGAGTAAAGGTAGACGCCATAGGGAATACCCAGCCTCTCACATTCGGAAACATTATATTCAAACCAGTCGTCCACATGACTATCATTATTTCCATGCCATCCCACACGGATGATTGCGTACTCGATACCGTCCTCTTTCGCCTTTTCCCAATCGATCTGCTCCTGCCACTCACTGACATCCACACCCTTTAACTGCGCTCCCGGAATGGGATCTCCATAGGAATTCACGTATCTTCCGTCCACCTTCTCCCATGCGTTGGAAGCTGTTCTTGCGGCGGCTCTCTCCTGACTCTGGATTGGCTCACCGTCTTTATATCTCCAACTGTTTGCCAGACGTGTCTCTCCTGTCACAGCTTCTGTTTCCGCTTCTGGTTCTGCCTCTGTTTCCGCTTCTGGTTCTGTCACATCTGCTTCAGATGCTTCCTCTCCCTGAATCATTTCCACATCCTGCACATAAGAACCGGTCTCCTCCTCTTCTGCTGCGCTGCTTCTGAAGTCTGCAGCCAGAGTCATACCTGCAGTCAGGCATACCGCCAAACCAATCGCTGTCAATCTCTTCCAGATCTGTTTCACTGGTTGTCTCCTCCTTCATTCTGCTTCTGTTATTCAATCTGTTATGCTTTTACAAATGGCTGTTCTGTGCTGCCCGGCGCCTCGCCGCCCTTGGTCACCAGGATGATCTGGATCGCTTCCATCCGTTTGGACAGGCCCTCTGTCCCGGCACTCTGTCCATTCCTTGCCCAGTCAAGCCAGCCGTATGTCTGAGAATGCACACGGTAATACACATCATACTGCTTTGCCATTTCGCCTGTCAGTTGGATCCGCACTGCCTCCATCCGCTTGGCCTGGCCGGTCGTCCCTGCCATAGATCCGTTGCGGGCAGTATCCGTCCAGCCATAGGTCTGCACATGAACCTGATATTCAATACTTCCTGTGTATTTTTGATTTGTGAGCGAAAGCTTCAGCGCCTCCATCCGCTTAGCCTCTCCTTCTGTTCCGGCTATCACACCGCCTTCCGCCTGCTTCTGCCAGCCATAAGTCTGTACATGCGTCTGATATGTCAGCAACGGCTGCACATAAGCCCGCACGGTCTCGCCCGGCGCCCCGCCGCCTTTCTTTACAAGCCGGATCTCCAGTGCTTCCATCCGTTTGGCTCCATCTGTCGTACCGGCTGTCTCTCCATTTTTCGCCCAATCGAGCCAGCCGTAAGTCTGACTGTGCACACGGTAATAAATATCGTACTTCTTCGCCATCTCGCCTGTCAGACGGATCCGAATTGCCTCCATTCTTCTTGCCTCTCCCTCTGTACCTGACACGGCTCCGTCCATTTCCCAACCGGTCCAGCCGATTCCCTGAAGGTGCGTTCTGTATTCTACGGATCCTTCTGCAGACGGAGAGCGGAGTTTAATCCTGACAGCTTCAAGCCTCTTTGACTGGCCTTCCGTCCCAGCCATGGCTCCATCCTGCTTTTCGCCCATCCATCCATAAGTCTGCGCGTGAACTGTATAGCTGATTCCTTCACCGGCCGACGGCGTTTCCGGATCTTCTTCCGTTTCGCCTGCATTGCCTGTACCTTCACCTTCACTTACTGTCCCGGATACAACTGTCACATAATCCTTGCTGATATAGGCATACATATTGTCAAAGTCATAGGTCCCGGATCCCATATCGATGGCAGTCCTGGCACTGTTCAGCACCGGATCGCTCTGGATCTGGTAGAAGCTGCCATTCGTCCCTTTAATCAGCACCGCATAATTCGAAACGGAATTTGCAGATGAACTTGTCGTTGTATAGAGGACATTAGAAGAAGTATTTGCCTCTTTTCTGACGTTCACCACATTATATTGCGTATTGATCGTATCCTTGATCCCGATCGTATACTGGCCATAGTCCTTCTGCCCGTTTGCATTGTCCAGCATCCAGGCCACTGCCGCGATCTTCTCGCCCCAATAGGGGTCGGATGCATAACTCACATTCATCCCGCTTGCTTTATCGCCAAGAAATCCTCCATGATAGTAATCCCATCCGGCTCTAAGATATCTTTTGGACAGATAGGTTTCTGCAAATGTCCGGATACATGCATCTACGCTCTTATATGTATCCGCGCTTTCTGCCGGAGAGGCATCTACTGCATTGAGCCCAAAAAGATTATTCTTATTCTGCGCAATGGAACTTTGTCCCCATCCGCTTTCAAGCGCTCCGACCGATGCCATGATAAGGGCATTCGTCCCATAAGTATTCTGTTTGCTTACAAAGTTGGTCCCTGTATTGCTCATTTTAGATGAACCGCCCGCATACTGGTTGATCATACTATTGAGTGCAGCCCCGGAATAACTGGTCTGACTTCTCAGCGGCAGATACTGATAATAATTGTAATAGGGATTGCTTGGATTGACAGAATGCGCTCTTGTATTATTTCTGTAGTCAGCCAGCATCGTACTGTAATCCTGATAAAAATAGTGCCCGTCATAGCTGTAATAACTCTGGCCTGTCTGCAGGTAAGACGGCTGCGGCCCCACGTTGGCAGAACTCTTCCAGTTCTCATCGGTCATATTCGTTGTAATTCTGTGAATCAGACTGGATCCGCCCGCATAATACTGGCTGTAGGTCTTTGCACTGCTCAAATTCACCACCTGCACCCTGGACTTATCAACCAATCCCACGACGCCGGCTATCATAAATTTCACTTTGCCGTTCTCTTCTCCGAGATAGGCTGCGTCAGCGCCGCTTCTTCCATATATATAACCCGCCTCTCCAGTATAGTACTCTGTATATGGAGTTGTATCTAAAACTGCCTGTCCATTGGCGTTAGCCCGGAAGTTTACAATCTTATCCTGGGCAGATCTGCCTTTACGCAGGGCTGCATCCTCTTCGACAACGCCTCCGTTATCCTCTTCAAGCAGAAAGATGTTGCCATTTTCGTCTATGCTGTATACATCCTGCTCCTGCACAGATGCGTCTGTCGGAATCCCCGGTTCATCCGCATAAGCGGTGGCAGCGGTTCCTGCAAGCATTCCTATGCACAGTATAGTTGTAATGATACTTCTCCATCTCTTTCTCATATGACTTCTCCTCTCCTGCGTCCCACAATCGCTTTACATGACAGAAGGTTTTTTTACATGTTTCAGATTATTATAACACACAATTGCCGCAAACAACAACCAGACATGTCATCCTTTTTTTACCTGTGTCAAAATAATAAAAGACGGCATAATACCGTCTTTTATTGCACTATTTATACAAAGGGTCTGACAACTCCTTTTATATTAGACCGCTGTCCGTTTGTGATCGGCCATACAACCACTTCATTGGGCCAGGATTCAATCACCTGGTTGTTTCCAAGATAAATTGCCACATGGATCACAACGCCTGAACTGTTCTGATAGAAGATCAGGTCCCCTCTCTGCCTCTGACTGTAAGGAACATGCATAAATTTGGATGAAGCCCACATATTTCTGGATTCATATTCATATCCCGGGTGTGCATGCCGTACAGGATTAATCGGAGATATATCGAGACCTGCGCCATATAATGCCTGCATGACAAGTCCGCTGCAGTCGATACCTGTTCCCGGAGGTCCGGCAGCTCCTATCACATAGGGTGTTCCCAGATAGGAATATGCTGTACTAATCATTGCTTCAATATGATCCGCTCTTGTACTGTCCCTGTTGACTTTCAGAGGACTCACATAGGCGCCCCACTGTTCCCACTGAAGCTGATTAAATCCCATCCGCATCCAGGTCAGAAGATCCACATTCCCGGTTTGACTGAGCCCGCTTCTCGCCTGGAAACTGCGCACTGCATTCTCCACATTGTGCCCGTAGAACGCTCCGCCCATACCAATACCATTGCCAAGGCCGAGAGCCTGGATTACTTTCATGACCTTCACACCCTCGAAGCCATAGGAGAGTGTATAGCCGCCCCCTGTCAGTGTAATGGAGTCCTTGATCTGATAGTACTGGCTTGGATTCTGATATCTGCGGTATTTCAGTTCTGTATAATAATTGCTGTTCGGTCCCGGTGCACTGGCATCTTTTGACACCAATTTAATCTGCAGGGCTTCCATACGGTAACCGCACTTAGTTGTTCCGGCGGCCTGCCCGTTTTTCGCCCAGCCGAGCCAACCATATTTCTGCACATGAGCACGGTAATAAATATCATAGTAATTTGCCAGATCCCCGGAAAGAGATATTTTAACAGCCTCAATGCCATAAGATCCGTCCGTGCTCCCGTTTACGGTATCCAGGCCGGTGCTTTCCTGCCATCCCAAATGCGACAGATGCGTAGCATAGGTGATCTGGCCTTCCGGCATATTTTCTGTTCTTCTGTTCAGATGGAGCGAGATATTCTCCAGTCGCTTGCTCTGCCCGGTTGTTCCGAGTGTTCCGCCCATCTGGATCTCCCCGCTGTCACCTGTTCCCTGAATGGTTCCAGAATAAGTGAAATCTGCCGCTTTATACCCTTCGATATATTTTATGCCGCTTGTATTCGGCGCCGTTCCGCCTTTTTCTACAAGCTGGATACGAATCGCCTCAATCCGCTTACTCAGATCCGTGCTGCCTGCCGTCTCGCCGTTTACAGCGTAATTGATCCATCCGATCTTCGCCATATGCACGCTGTAATACACATCGTAATGCTCTGCCAATTCGCCTGTCAGACGGATCTCTACTGCTTCAACACGTTTGGCCTGATTCGTTGTACCTGCAATTTCACCGTCTTTCTTCCAGTCCTGCCAGCCATAGGCCTGCACAAAAGTTCTGTATTCCACGCCACCTTCGTATTCGTTATCCGGAATCGAAATCTTGATGGCTTCCATTCGTTTTGACTTACCTGTCACGCCTGCGATATCGTCATCCCACTTCGTGTCCTGCCAGCCCACAGACTGCGAATGAGCGCTATAGGATATGAGTGGATATTTATAACATTCCCCGCCCTGTTCCGGTGCTTCTTCTCCTTTTTTGACCAGACGGATCTCTATTGCCTCCATCCGCTTGCCATACCCTGCGCTTCCAGCTTTCTCCCCGTTCTTTGCCCAATCCAGCCAGCCAAAAGTCTGTACATGCGTTCTGTAATACACATCATAGTATTCCGCCATGTCTCCCGTCAGGCGGATCTGTATCGCCTCCAGGCGCTTAGACTGACCTGTTGTACCTGCAAGCTCTCCATCTTTCTTCCACCCCTGCCAGCCATATGTCTGCACATGAGTCTGGTATTCAATCCCGCCTTCATACTCACTGTCCGGCAGTTTGATCTTGATAGCTTCCATCCGCTTGGACTTGCCGGTTATTCCTGCTGTCTCGCCATTAAATTTCTCTGCCTGCCAGCCTATAGTTTGAGAATGTGTCTGATAAGAGAGTGCAGGGTACTTATAACTTTCCCCCTCTCCTTTCGGTACTTCCGCCCCTTTTTTCACAAGACGGATCTCTATTGCCTCCAGACGTTTTGCATAACCGAGACTTCCGGCTTTCTCTCCATTGCATGTCCAGTTCAGCCAACCATAACTCTGCACATGAGCACGGTAATATATATCGTACTGTTCTGCCAGCGCTCCTGTCAGACGGATCCGAACCGCCTCCAGACGCTTTGTCTGTCCGGTTGTACCTGCTGTCTCCCCGTCCTTTTTCCAGTCCTGCCAGCCATATGTCTGCACGTGAGCACGATATTCGATTCCACTTCCCTCCGGAGCGTCTTCTACTTTCAGTTCCAGGGCTTCCAGACGTTTGGCCTGGCCTTCTGTACCAATCAGGATTCCTGTTTCCTCTTCTGTCCATTCATTCCAGCCATATGTCTGTACATGTGCACGATAGGAGAGCCCGACCTGATCTGGCTCTTCTGTATTCTCCGGTACTTCCGGGGACTCAGGTGTTTCCTCTTCTCCTGAACCCTCCGGGATTTCCGGCGCTGTCTCCTCTTCTGACACATCCAGATCTCCCTGCTCCTCCGAAACATCTGATGAGTCCTGACTTTCCTGTTCGGTTTCCTCGATATCCTGCGAACCGTCATCCGCCGCCTCTTCCATCACGGCTGTAATATTATTTTCTCCATTCTCCTCCGGCTCAGCAGCCAGGCTTGTGCCTGCGCTGCCGAATACTAATGAAACACTTAAAAGAAAAGCTGTAAGTTTTTTTCCTCTCATTCTTCCCACCTCACACTAGAATTTTCCCCTCTGATAATGTCCCTGCGCGATCAGTTCCTGAACGGCGCGCACCACGGACTCCTTGTCTTCTTTATACGTTACGCCGAACCATTTGTCGTGGGACTGGAGCACTTTCACATCCGCCTGTCCGGTTCGTAAGAGTTCCCCGATGATCGTAGGAAGGAGATACTCTGCCTTCAGGTTCTCCGCCGGCGTCTCTGCAAGGAACCGGTCGAACCCGCTCTCAAGAACGGAAAAGAAGTCCGGCGTCAGCCCCCACATATTCATGGACACTTCCGACTCCACATCGATCTCTTCCCGCCGTCCGTCTTCAAGGACGACCGCCGCGCCTTCCTGCGTCTTTACAATATTATGCGTTTCCACGATGTCTGTCAGCATATGCGCTTCGTTCACCCGGCACACGCCCCGGGTCACGCCGCCGTTCTCGCTGAGCGTGTTCTTAAGGACAAATCCGACCATGCACACCGGCAGCTTTTCTCCCGCCGGCATCTCCTTCATCTTCTGCAGATGGACGAACGCCTCCCGGTAGGCCTGTTTCCCATAATAGTCGTCTGCGTTGATGACAAGGAACGGCTCCTGCACCAGATCCCTGCAGCAGAGGATGGCCTGTCCGGTCCCCCACGGTTTGGTCCGCCCCGGGAATTTGTCTTTATACTGCGCCGGGATATCGGCAAGCTCCTGGAAGGCATATCCGACTTCCACCTGCTTTTCGATCCGGTTTCCGATCACCTCTTTGAAATCCTTTTCCAGATCCCTGCGGATGACAAAAACGACTTTGTCAAATCCGGCCTCCAGGGCGTCGTAGATGGAGTAATCCATAATGATCTCGCCGTTTGGCCCTACGGGCTCCAACTGTTTGATCCCCCCGCCAAAGCGGCTTCCTATTCCTGCGGCCATGATGACCAGCGTTGCTTTGCCCATCATATTGTTTCTCCTTTTTCTATTCTCCCAGTCCGTCCTCCACGGCCTTCACCATCGCCGCCAGGGCTTCCTCCTCATCCGCCCCCTCGCAGATGAGCTCGATCTCATCGCCCTTCTTGATGCAGGCGCCGAGGACGCTCAGTACGCTCTTGGCGTTCGCTGTCGTCGTATTATGCTGAAATGTGATCTTGCAGTCATACTGCACCGCTGTGTTGCAGAAGATTCCGGCCGGGCGCAGATGAAGTCCCGTTGGATTTGCGATCACTACTTTCCGGCTTACCATAATACATAAACCTCCTGATATTTCTTTCTATCTGTCTTCAGCGGCATCCGCAGACTCATCCGGAACCGCCCTCTCTTCCAGTGTAACTGTAACGGAAACTTCCGTCTCCACCTTGCAGTCCGGCACGTCGTCCGGCAGTCCGATAGTCACGGGCACTTCATACTCGCCCGCCTTCGCATGATCCGACAGGTCGATGCTCACAGCGAAGTCGCTCACATCCAGGCTGTTCAACTGCTCCTGGGGCCCGCCGATGTGGACTTCCAGATCGTCGCCGCTTCCATAGCCGGCGACGGCCAGGTCGTCTGCCAGCCCCTCCACGGTGATGGAGCCCACCGGGATGTCAAAGCTCTTCGTCCCTTCCCGGGCCACGCGGGCGGTCACAAGGATGTTGTTCCCGTTCTCCTCCACAAGCCGGGTTCCCTCCGGCAGGTAGGGCGTGACGTCCACCGTCTCCTCCGTGCGCTGGGAGATGGCGGTGATATCCAGGGCCTCCGCGGGGATGCGGATCTCCGCAAGGCTGTCCAGCACTTCCTCCTCGCCGGCAAGCTGGATCTCCTCCGGCGTCCAGACCACCTCAGAGATGGCGTAGCCGTCCGCCGCCGTGATCCCGGATGTATCTACCGTAACCGGGATCCGCGCGGTGTGGAAAAGGGTCACATTGACCTTCACGCCGATGGCGCCCAGGTTGTTGGCAAGCTGCTCCGCGCTGATCTCGTTGTTGTCCTCATCGTAGTAGGTGAGGGAGGCGTCGATGGAAGCGTCCTCTGAGAGGCCGGAGACGTTCACCTCAGCCACCACCTTGCTGATCCGGTCGATCACGGACTCCGGCCCGTTGAGGGTCACGCGCTCCGGATCCGCCTGCACGGCGCCCAGCTCATAGCCGTCCCGGACCGTGCCTTTCGTGGACACGGTGATGGGGAAGGTATCGCTCTTGTTCTGCTCGATCTTCACCTGCATATTCCGCGGGGTGGCGGCTGCATCTTTGATCTCGAATCCGGGGATGGAGACCTCGATGGGCACCTGGGACTCCAGGTAGAGCTCCCGCATGTCCGCCGTGGCCACGATGTTCTCCGCCTCAATGTCCTGGAGGACGGAGCGGGTGGCGCTCACCGTGACGCTCACCGTGTCCGTGCCGTCCAGCACCTGGTAGGAACGCTGGTTCTGGGTCACCACCTCGCTGTGCTCGACGGTCACCGGGATGTCGTCGAAGGTCTCGCTCATGACCGGGTTGTCTATGTTTACCACCAGAAGCCACAGCATGAAGGCAAAGAGAAAGGCCAGAAGCTTCAGGCCGATATTATGCATCAGATTTTCTTTCATGGATCAGCCTTCCTTTCAGTTTTGCTATGATGCTGCGGGACTCGCTGCGCTTGTTCTGGATCTCCGTCAGGTACTCCCTGAGCCGCTCCCTTGTGATGTTCCGGTCAAGGACGCCGCCCTGGGCGACGGACACATAGCCGGTCTCCTCGGACACCACGATGACCATGGCGTCGCTCACCTCGCTGAGGCCCACCGCAGCCCGGTGCCGGGTTCCCAGATCCTTGCTCAGGCCCATGTTATCGGACAGGGGCAGGTAGCAGGTGGCGGAGACGATCCGGTCGTTGCGGATGATGATGGCCCCGTCATGGAGCGGTGTGTTGTGCTCGAATATATTGATCAGCACCTGGCTGGACACGATGCAGTCAAGCTGGATGCCGGTGCTCTCATACTCCGTCAGGCGGATGGCCTGCTCCACCACGATCAGGGCGCCGGTCTTGGCCTTCCCCATGATATAGCAGGCGTCCACGATGCCGTCGATGGTCTCCTCGCTGAAGCGCCCCTTGTCACGGGAGCTGTCCAGGGTAGGGACCACGGCGCTGATGTATTTGCGCTCGCCCAGCTTCTCCAGGGCTCTCCGAAGTTCCGGCTGGAAGACCACGATGAGGGCGGTGGCCAGGACCGTCAGGGAGTTGCGGGCGATCCACAGGATGGTGTGCATCTGGAACACGAAGGCAAGAAAAATGAACACGCCAAGGACGAGGATGCCTTTAAGCAGCATCCACGCCTTCGTGTTCTTGATCCATATCATGATCTCGTATACAAGAAACGCGATGATCACGATCTCGATGATATCGGTCAGATGCATCTCCGGAAAATACCCGTCTCTTATATACCTGTTGATGAATTCGGAGATTCTTGCCTCCATGCCTTCACTTCCCGTCCTTACTTGTTGTTCTTGTCACCGTCCAGGCTGAGCTCTTCCTGCAGCCGCTTTGTCAGGAGCAGCTCATCTACGTTATCCGCGAGGGCGCCGGTGATGGAGCCTGTAACAGAGCCGGCCTTTGCGTGGGGGGCTTTTTTGTGTCCTCCTTTTTTCCGTCCGGCCTCCGGCCTTTTCTGCTCCGCCTCGTCCTCTGTCTTCCCGTCTTCCTCCGGGGCCGCTTTCCTGCGGATCTGCTCGGTGTCGATGATCTCCGTCTCCTGGGCGTCGCCCGCAGAGCGGCGGTTGATGCGCTTCACCGTCTTCTCCGGCGCTGCCACGAGGATCTTCGGCACTGCTTTTACATAGTAATAGTATTCATCGTCCTCGTACTGGACGCTCTCCGTCCGGGAGTAGTCCACTGCGAAGAAGGCGAGCTCCAGGACAAGTCCCACGACAACGGCTGCCACGCTGCCGATGATCAGCTCCGGGTAGGACACTTTCACGCCCAGCATGGCGCTTCCCGCCGCCACGATGACGATGCCCGCCACGGCTCCCGCCGCGGACGCCGTCTTCCAGGCATGATTGACGGACATCCGGTGCAACTGGTATACAAGGAGCGTCACAATGATCAGGGCGATGAGCATGACGATCATCTCTTTATTCTGGAACACCTGCTTTAAGTATTCCATCAACTGCCCGATCATGCCCTCTTCCCCTCCTTTGAGGGCGGAGGCGGACGTCTCCACATAGTCGATCATATAGTAGGCCACCGTGCCGCAGATCAGGGGGATCACAACAGACGGGCCCGCCATCAGTCCGAAAGCTACCGCCGCCACATACGGAATGTGGCACAGGAAAGCCAGGGAAGTCAAAAGGATATACACAGCCATCCGGGGACTGAAACGCACATAGAATACAAACATGATCAGAAACACAGCCGCTGTCACAGCCATGATCCCCAGGGATACCGACGCCATCTGCACCAGGATCAGCGCCGCTGCCGCCAGGACCGTGAAGATCATGGGAAGGAAGGCGCAGATCACCGCCAGACCCAGGGTGATCAGCGGGTTGGAGAGGATCTCCATGAAGCCCAGGTCGTGGTTGATCATGTAGAATGTAACAAGGGCCAGCAGGAACTGGACCCCTTTGTCGATGAACTTTGAGTACGCAGCGTACACCTTCTGCAACTGCCCTTTTATGCTGTATATGTTCTCCATCTCTATCGATTCTCCTTTTCGTACATCTTCATCAGTTGTAACAGTCCGTGGTTGTAACGCTTCATCCGCATCCTGGCGTCCCTGTGCTTACTGCCGCAGATCCGGCTCGTGACGATCAGGGTAATGATGAGAAGGGCCAGGTACCCTAAGATCACTACGCCGGCCAGCATGAGGATGAGACTGAATGTAAGTTCCTCGATCCATCCCGTCATGCCCCAGGCCAGGACAAGCAGCATGGCGCAGGCATAACCGACCGTCGTCCAGACAACCGTCGCGATCATCTTCATGCTCACATAGTCTTTCTTGTAGTAGGCGCTGATCTTCATGTCCTCGGCGCCCTCCCCCTGTTCGTAGAGGGCCATCCGGGTCATCAGCCTTATCTTGCGTTTATCTAACATAATTCACCTCATTAAGGATATGGATCCAGTTTTGCTCATTATGTTTAAGTATAACAAATATCAGTACCCTTGTCCAATACTTACCGTTAAAAAATAAACTTTTTCTGCCCCCGCCCGCTTCAGGACGCGGGCCGCGCCGTCCAGGGTGCTGCCGGTGGTGTATATATCGTCCACCAGGAGCACCCGCTCGCCGGTCAGGGAGCCGCCCTTCCAGCCAAAGGCGCGCCGCACGTTCTGCCTGCGCAGCACGGGGTCCAGCGTCCGCTGGGGTTTTGTGTGGCGGATCCGCACAAGGCTTCCGGTGTCCGCGGGGATGCCGAGCCTCTCTGCCAGCTCCAGGGCCAGGATCTGCGCCTGGTTGAAGCCGCGCAGCCGCCTCTTCTTTCTGCTGAGTGGTATGGGAAGGATGCGGGTGACGCCCCACTTCTGAACGAGGGCTCCGTACCGGTCCGCAATCTGCCCGGCATAGAACCTGCCGTAGATGCGCCGGTTGTGGAACTTGAACTGATAGATGGACCAGGCGGCCTGCCCCCGGTGTACATAGAGGGCCCGGCCGCAGTCAAAGTCATGGACCGTGCGGCTGCAGTCCAGGCAGTATTCCGCCTGGCTGCTCCGGATGGGTTTGCCGCAGGTTTTACAGAGGGGCTCCCGGATGGGCTGCACGCGCCGCGCGCAGTCCGGGCACACCTCCTCCCGGATGACCCTGCCGCACAGAGGGCAGGTGTTCGGATAAAAGAACCGTAAAAGTTTCTCAATAAATATTTTTATTTTCTCACAATTCATCTGTGCTGTCCTGGCACAGTTCCCGGATCCGGTCGCAGAGGCTGGTGTTCCGGTCCTGCTCCCGGTCGTTGTCGATCATGCCCTGGAACACGGCCTCGCTCCCCACGATGGTGACGCACTTCCTCGCCCGCGTCACGGCTGTGTAGAGCAGGTTCCGGTTGTAGAGCTGCCTCGGCCCCGCCAGCAAGGGGATGACGGCGGCCGGATACTCGCTGCCCTGGGACTTATGTATGGTGATGGCGTAGGCCAGCTCCAGCTCGTCCAGCAGCTCGAAGGGGTAGGTGACAACCCGGTGCTCGTCGTACTCCACCTGGAGGGTCTCCTCGTAGGTGTTGATGGCGCGCACGATGCCCATGTCCCCGTTGAAGATGCCGACGCCCTTGTCCACGGTCATGCCGTACCGGGTGGAGATCTCCCACTCCAACTGGTAGTTGTTCCGGATCTGCATGACCTTGTCCCCCACCCGAAACTTCCTGTCCCCGTACTCCTTCTCCGCCTTGGACGGGGCGGGCGGGTTTAAGTACTCCTGCAGGATCCGGTTCAGCCGCTCCACGCCGAGGAGCCCCTTGCGCATGGGCGTGAGCACCTGGATGTCGAAGGCGGTGGCTCCCACGTATTTCGGGAGCTTTTTCTGAATGAGCGTCAGGGTCACGCTGATGATGGTGTTGGCGTCCTGCCGCTTCAGGAAAAAGAAATCCCGGCTCTTGTTGTCCAGCACCACGTGCTCGCCCCGGTTGATCCGGTGGGCGTTGACCACGATGTCGCTCTCCCCCGCCTGCCGGAAGATACGGGTGAGCTCCACTACAGAGAAGGCGCGGGAAGCGATCATGTCTTTCAGGACGCTGCCCGGCCCCACGGAGGGGAGCTGGTTCACATCCCCCACCAGGATGAGCCTTGTGCCCGGGCAGACAGCCCGCAGCAGGGCGTGCATCAGGGGCAGGTCCACCATGGACATCTCGTCGATGATGATGACGTCCGCCTCCAGGGGGTTCTCCTCGTTCCGCTGAAACCCGGTGCCCGCCGTCTCCTCCTCCGGGTTGCCGCTCACTTCCAGGAGCCGGTGGATGGTCTGGGCCTCCCAGCCCGTGGCCTCCGTCATCCGCTTGGCCGCGCGCCCCGTGGGGGCCGCCAGGCGGATGTCCATCTGCTCCCCGTCAAAGTAGCGGATGATGGCGTTGATGGTGGTGGTCTTTCCCGTTCCCGGGCCGCCGGTGAGGATCATGATGCCCCGGCCCGCCGCCTCCAGGACCGCGGCCCGCTGCCGCTCGTCCAGGGGGATGTCCATGTGCCGCTCGATGGCCGCCAGCTTCCGCCGCACTGCCTCCTCGTCCACCCGGGCCGCCAGGTTCAGGTCGTGGAGCATCTTCGCCGTGTTCAGCTCCATATAGTAGTAGTTGGAGGCGTAGACCCGCCTGCCGTCCACTGCCTCTTTGATGACCACCTTCCTCTCCATGGCAAGATCCATCAGGAACCGCCCGATATGGGGGATCTCGATCCCCAGCAGGGCGCCGGTCCTGGCCAGCAGCGCCTCCTCCCGCAGGTAGACATGGCCCTCCCCCACGCTCTGGAGCAGGGTGTAGAAGATCCCGCTCCGGATCCGGTAGTCGGAGTCCGCGTGGATGCCGATCCGGCGGGCGATCTCGTCCGCGGTCTTGAAGCCCACGCCGCTTATATCGTCCGCCATCTGGTACGGGTTCTCCTCCAGCACCTGGTACATGCGGTTGCCATAGCGCTCGTAGATCTTCGCCGCCAGGGCGGTGGTGATCCCGTATTTCTGCAGGTAGATCATGGCCCGCCTGAGGTCTTTCTTCTCCTCGATCTGCTCCGCGATCTCCCGGGCCTTCCGCTCGCTGATGCCCTTCACTTCGGCCAGGCGCTCCGGCTCCTCCTCGATGATGCGGAAAGTGTCCTCCTTAAAGCGGCGGACGATCCGCGCCGCCAGGGCGGCCCCCACACCCTTCACAGCGCCGGAGCCCAGGTAGCGCTCGATGGACATCAGGTCCTCCGGCTCGCACACTTCCGACGTCTGCACCTGGAGCTGCACCCCGTAGAGGGCGTGGGTGACGTACTCCCCGGTCAGCCGCAGGAGTTCCCCTTCACTGATAAAAGGAAAGGAGCCCACACATGTCAGCTCCCCGTCCCCGTTATGCAAGTTGAACACTGTGTACCCGTTGTCGCTGTTGCGGTACACGATGTGCTCCACATATCCTTTTACTTCTTCCATTTTTAAAGCTCTTTCCGATTGCTCATAAACTCTACGAACTGGCCTGTGCCGACAGCGACCACCTTCATGGGGTCCTCCGCTGTCATGGTGTTGATGCCGGTCCGTTCCTCGATCAGTTCCTCCAGGCCCCGCAGCATGGCGCCGCCGCCCGTGAGGACGATGCCCCGGTCCAGGATGTCCGCGGACAGCTCCGGCGGGGTCCGCTCCAGGACGCCGATGACGGCCTCCACGATCTGGCTCGTCGTCTCCCGCAGCGCCTCCTCGGTCTCGGAGGAGGTAACGATCACGGTCTTGGGCAGGCCGGTCACCAGGTTCCTGCCCCGCACTTCCATGGACTCCTCCTCCACGAGCGGGTAGGTGGTGCCGATCTTGATCTTGATGTCCTCCGCCGTCCGCTCGCCGATGAGCAGGTTGTGCTTCTTGCGCATATACCGGACAATGGCCTCGTCAAAGTCGTCCCCCGCGATCTTGATGGATGTGTTCACCACCGTGCCGCCCAGGGAGATGACTGCGATATCCGACGTGCCGCCGCCGATGTCCACGATCATGTTCCCGCAGGGCTTGGAGATGTCGATGCCTGCGCCGATGGCCGCCGCCACCGGTTCCTCGATGAGCAGTACTTCCCGGGCGCCCGCCGCGTAGGCGGCCTCCTCCACGGCCTTCCTCTCCACTTCCGTCACACCGCTGGGCACGCAGATGCTGATCCGCGGCTTCTTGAAGGTGCGCCGGCCCATGGCCTTCTGCACGAAGTATTTGATCATTTTCTCTGTCACTGTATAGTCTGAAATGACGCCCTGGCGCAGCGGCCGCACGGCCACGATGTTGCCCGGCGTCCGCCCCAGCATGAGGCGGGCCTCCTCGCCGATGGCCTTGATCGCGTTCGTGTCCCTGTCGAACGCCAC
The DNA here is from genome assembly GCF_016901695.1 of Mordavella massiliensis. GTDB lineage: Bacteria > Bacillota > Clostridia > Lachnospirales > Lachnospiraceae > Claveliimonas > Claveliimonas massiliensis_A. Next base: position 58,772 of record NZ_JACJKS010000012.1, read on the forward strand.
CACAGAAGGCTCCTTCAGTATCACGCCTTTGCCCTTGATATATACAAGGACGCTGGCTGTGCCAAGATCAATCCCGATATCTAACGACATGTGCACTGTCTCCTTTCAAGCGATACATTCCATTATAATAAACTTTCCTGGAAATGGAAAGCATTTTTTCTTAATTCTTTCTTAGCATCATGTCAATGTATTTCCCGGTGTAGGAGGCCGGATCGGCCGCGATCTCCTCCGGCGTGCCGCTGGCCACTACGGTGCCGCCCCGGTCGCCCCCCTCGGGGCCGATGTCGATGATGTAGTCCGCCGTCTTGATGACGTCCAGGTTGTGCTCGATGAGAAGGACCGTGTTCCCGTCGGAGGCGAGCCTTCGCAGGATCTCCGTCAGCTTGTGTACGTCCGCGAAATGAAGGCCCGTGGTGGGCTCGTCCAGGATGTAGATGGTTTTGCCCGTGCTGCGCTTGCTCAGCTCCGTGGCCAGCTTGATCCGCTGGGCCTCCCCGCCGGACAGGGTGGTGGAGGGCTGCCCCAGGCGGATGTAGGACAGGCCCACGTCGTAGAGGGTCTCCATCTTCCGCCGGATGCTGGGCACATGCTCGAAGAAAGTGAGGGCCTCCTCCACCGTCATGTTCAGGACGTCGTAGATGCTCTTGCCCTTGTACTTCACTTCCAGCGTCTCCCTGTTATACCGCTTCCCGCCGCAGACCTCGCAGGGCACGTACACGTCGGGAAGGAAATGCATCTCGATCTTCAGGATGCCGTCGCCGCTGCAGGCCTCGCACCGGCCGCCCTTCACATTGAAGCTGAAGCGCCCCTTCTTGTAGCCTCGCGCCTTGGCGTCCGGCGTGGCCGCGAAGAGGTCGCGGATCAGGTCGAAGACGCCGGTGTAGGTAGCCGGGTTGGAGCGGGGCGTACGGCCGATGGGGGACTGGTCGATGTCAATGACCTTGTCAAGCTGCTCCATGCCCAGGATGTCCCGGTGCTTCCCGGGGATGGTCCTGGCCCGGTTCAGCTCCCGCGCCAGCCGCTTGTAGACGATCTCGTTGACAAGGGAGCTCTTGCCGGAGCCGGACACACCGGTGACGCAGGTCATGACGCCTAAGGGGATGTCCACGTCGATGTCCTTTAAGTTGTTCTCCCTTGCGCCCACCACTTTCAGCCAGCCGGTGGGCTGCCGGCGCTCCTGCGGCACCGGGATCTTCTGGCGGCCGCTTAAGTAGGCGCCGGTGATGGAGTTTTTGTTTTTCATGATTTCCTTCGCCGTCCCCTGGGCCACCACCTCCCCGCCGTGCTCGCCGGCGCCGGGCCCGATGTCCACGATGTGGTCCGCCTCCAGCATGGTGTCCTCGTCGTGCTCCACCACGATCACCGTGTTGCCCAGGTCGCGCAGGTGCTTGAGGGTGGCCAAAAGCTTGTCATTGTCCCGCTGGTGGAGGCCGATGCTGGGCTCGTCCAGGATGTAGGCCACGCCCACCAGGCCGGAGCCGATCTGGGTGGCCAGCCGGATGCGCTGGGCCTCCCCGCCGGACAGGGTACCTGTGGCCCGGGACAGGGTCAGGTAGTCCAGCCCCACGTCCATGAGGAACTGGATCCGGGCGCGGATCTCCTTCAGGATCTGCCCGCCGATCAGCATCTGCTGGTTTGTCAGCGCAAGGCCCTCCAGGAACTCCTGCAGTTTTTCCACGGAAAGCGCGGTGATCTCTGCGATATTCATGCCGCCCACCGTCACGGCCAGGGACTCTTTTTTCAGCCTCTGTCCGCCGCAGGCGTGGCAGGGGGTGATGCGCATGAAGGTCTCGTACTCCGCCTTCGTCGTCTCCGAGGCCGTCTCCCGGTAGCGCCTCTCCACGCTTTTGATGAGGCCCTCAAAGGCTACGTCGTAGATGCCCTCCCCCCGCTGGCCGCGGTAGTGGACTTTCACTTCCCTGCCGCCTGTGCCGTAAATGAGGATGTCGTGTATTTTTTTCGGATAGTCCTTAAAAGGCGTACTGAGCGAGAAGCCGTACGCCTCCGCCAGGGCGTCCAGGATCGCCCGGGTATAGCTCCCCCTGTCCGTGCAGGACTGCCAGCCCAGGACAACGATGGCCCCCTCGTCGATGCTCAGGGATTTGTCCGGGATCATCAGGTCCTCGTCAAACTCCATCTTGTACCCGAGGCCGTAGCACTCCGGGCAGGCGCCAAAGGGGTTGTTGAAGGAGAAGCTGCGTGGCTCGATCTCATCGATGCTGATGCCGCAGTCCGGACAGGAGAAACTCTGGCTGAAATTCAGCGGCTCCCCGCCGATCACGTCCACCACAAGCAGCCCTTCCGCCAGGTGGAGCACGCTCTCCACCGAGTCTGTGAGGCGCTTCTCAATGCCCGGTTTCACCACGAGCCGGTCCACGATGATCTCGATGTTGTGCTTGATGTTTTTATCCAGGGCGATCTCCTCCGACAGCTCGTACATGCTGCCGTCCACCCGCACCCGGACGTAGCCGCTGCGCTTCGCCCGCTCGAACAGCTTCGCGTGGGTGCCCTTACGGCCCCGCACCACGGGCGCCAGGAGCTGGATCTTCGTCCGCTCCGGCAGGGCCATGATCTGGTCTACCATCTCGTCCACCGTCTGCCTGCGGATCTCCCGGCCGCAGTTCGGGCAGTGGGGGATGCCCACCCTGGCGTAGAGGAGGCGGAAGTAGTCGTAGATCTCCGTCACCGTCCCCACTGTGGACCTCGGGTTCCGGTTCGTGGACTTCTGGTCGATGGAGATCGCCGGGGGCAGGCCCTCGATGCTCTCCACGTTTGGCTTCTCCATCTGGCCCAGGAACTGCCGGGCGTAGGAGGACAGGGATTCCATGTACCGCCTCTGCCCCTCCGCATAGATAGTGTCAAACGCCAGGGAGGATTTGCCTGACCCGGAAAGGCCGGTCAGCACGACCAGCTCGTTCCGCGGGATGTCCAGGTCTATATTTTTCAGATTGTGCTCGTTGGCCCCTCTGATCTTGATGTACTGTCTGCTGCTTTTTGCCGCCATACTCACTGTCTCCTTATCCTATGTTCTGCCGCCGGGCGGGATTTTATGCATCCGCAAGCTCCTGCAGCTGTTTTTTCAGCTCTTTCATCTGGTCGCGCAGCTCTGCCGCCGCCTCGAAGTTCAGGTCCGCAGCCGCGCGGCGCATCTGCTTCTCCACATCGCCTATGAGTTTCTCCAGCTCCCCTCGGCTCATGGACTCCGGATCCTTCTCCATGCGCAGGTCCGCAGCCGCCACCTTCTTCGAGATGCTGATCAGGTCGCGGACGGATTTTTTGATGGTCGTGGGCGTGATGCCGTGCTCCTCATTGTAGGCCATCTGGATCTGCCGCCTGCGCTGCGTCTCGTCCATGGCAAGTCGCATGGAGTCCGTAACGGTGTCCGCGTACATGATGACGTGCCCCTCCGCGTTCCGGGCCGCCCGGCCGATGGTCTGGATGAGGGACGTCTCGGAGCGCAGGAAGCCCTCCATGTCCGCGTCCAGGATCGCCACAAGGGTGATCTCCGGGATGTCCAGGCCCTCCCGCAGGAGGTTGATGCCCACCAGCACGTCGAAGACGTCCAGGCGCATGTCCCGGACGATTTCCGTGCGCTCCAGGGTGTCGATATCCGAGTGGAGATAGCGCACCCGGATCCCCAGCTCCTTCATGTAATCTGTCAGGTCCTCCGCCATCCGCTTGGTGAGGGTGGTGATGAGGATCTTGTTTTTCTTCTCTACTTCTTTGCGCACCTCTGCCACGAGGTCATCGATCTGCCCCTCCACCGGGCGCACTTCCACCCGGGGATCCAGAAGGCCCGTGGGCCGGATCACCTGCTCGGCCCGCATAAGCTCGTGCTCCGCCTCGTAGTCCCCCGGCGTAGCGGACACGAAGAGGATCTGGTCGATCCGGTCCTCGAACTCCTGAAAGCTCAACGGCCGGTTGTCCAGGGCCGACGGGAGCCGGAACCCATAGTCCACCAGGGTGTGCTTTCTGGACTGGTCGCCGTGGTACATGGCGCCGATCTGGGGGATCGTCTTGTGGGACTCGTCGATGATGATCAGGAAGTCGTCCTTGAAGAAGTCCATCAGGGTGTAGGGCGGCTGCCCCGGCTTCAGTCCGGACAGGTGCCGGGAGTAGTTCTCGATGCCGGAGCAGAAGCCGGTCTCCTTGAGCATCTCGATGTCAAAGTTGGTCCGCTCTGCGATCCGCTGCGCTTCCAGGAGCTTGTCCTCGCTCTTGAAGTATTTCACCCGCTCCTCCAGTTCCTCCTCAATGGCGTCCGCCGCCCGCCGGATCTGCTCCGCCGGCACCACATAGTGGGAGGCCGGGAAGATGGCCGCGTGGGTCAGCTCGCCCTTGATCTCCCCGGTCAGCACGTCAATCTGGGTGATGCGGTCGATCTCGTCCCCGAAGAACTCCACCCGCACGGCCGTCTCCGACTCGTTGGCGGGGATGATCTCCAGCACATCCCCCCGCACCCGGAAGGTGCCCCGCTTGAAGTCGATCTCGTTTCTCTCGTACTGGATGTCGATGAGCTGCCGCAGCACCTCGTCCCGGTCCTTCTCCATGCCGGGCCGCAGGGATACCATCATCTTCTCGAAGTTCTCCGGCTCGCCCAGGCCGTAGATGCAGGAGACGCTGGATACCACGATCACGTCCCGCCGCTCCGCCAGGGACGCGGTGGCCGAGAGCCGCAGCTTGTCGATCTCCTCGTTGATGGAGGAGTCCTTGGCAATGTAGGTGTCCGACGAGGGGACGTAGGCCTCCGGCTGGTAGTAGTCGTAGTAGGAGACAAAATACTCTACTGCGTTATTCGGGAAGAACTCCTTGAACTCCCCGTAGAGCTGCGCCGCCAGGGTCTTGTTGTGGGCGATGATCAATGTCGGTTTATTCAATTGCTGGATGACGTTCGCCATCGTGAATGTCTTGCCCGATCCGGTGACGCCAAGGAGGGTCTCGCACTGGTTGCCTTCCTTGAAGCCTTTGACCAGGTCGGCGATGGCCTGGGGCTGGTCGCCGGTGGGGGCGTATTCTGATACTAGTTCAAAGTGGTCCATGAAAAATTACTCCCAATTAAAGTATTCTTACGCAGAATGACAATGTAGATAAGATTACCCCCATTTAAAATATTTATCGTTTAACTCTTTCCTTAAAGTTTGGTTTACCATAATTTGTTGAATAGCCTTATTTTCAAAATCATTATCTAAAAATTTATTGGCTAATTCTTTGGAAATTTCTTTTTTTAAATTACAAATTACAAGCAACTCATTGTAATTCTTTAAATGAATGATTTCAGTAATTCTATTTAAGTTACTTTCATATATTTCTTTTACATTACAGTCCGCAATTTTAGACAAATTTTGCTCTATACTTGAAACACTATCATATGCCTCAATCCTTTGTTTTTGAACTAACTCATCCGTCAAAATTTTAGTAGCTGTTAAAGCAATTTGTTCTTTTTTTTCTTCCGCTCTTTTCCAAAACTGGTTTTTAAATTCTTCTATTTTTTCATAAGCACTTACAGGAAGAACCGTTTCCATTGTATACTTAATCACTTCATCTGACAAAAGAAACATTTCAATTTCATTAAATGGTAATACCTTAATTCCTTTAGCTTCTAATGATTCCTTTTTATCTCCAGGATAATTATCTCCATCGACTATTCCAAAACATTCAATACCTAACCATTCAGACTTCGAAAGTACATCGCAATACTTAATAACATCCAAATGCCCACCAACTGGAATAATTGTATACCGCTCACAAAATAAAGCTCTATAAACTGTATAATCTAAACTTGATTTTGTATCTCCTTCACAAAAAATAATCGGTTTTTTAGATCCCAGTACTTCTGTCAACATTGTTTTTGGCAAAACAAAATTATCCTCGACAAATTCAAATTCCCAATGATTTGGATACACAAAATTCTTTATCCATGCTATTTTTGCTTCACTTCTTCCCAAGACAAAATCCACGGAATGTGTAATAAATATAAACTGACAATCTTTTCTTTCTTCAATCAATAAATCCCATAAAACATTCGTCAACGACGGGTTAAGATATGTTTCCGGCTCATCAACTACAATAAAACTTTCTTTTTTTGCCATTAAAACACTTATCGAATAATAGAGTATAGCTTTTTCTCCTTCCGATAATGCATTTACATGATAAAAATAATTATCTTTTTCGCATACTAAATAATCACTTGTTTCTGTTTTAAAATGAAATTTTATTTCTGGCAAAAGCAATTTATATATCTTTCTTAATTGCCCAAAAATACTTTTCCCTTTTTCAGCAACAATACCTTTTTCTTCACATTCCATTAAATATTCCGTATACTGCTCTCTCATAGCAACTATTAGTTTTGTAAACTGATTATTTTGGAAGGAAAAATACCCATAGTCATCTTTTGTTTTACTTTTATCAATATTATTCTCCAAAAGTAAGTTTTCTAAATCTTTTAATCTTGTAGAAAGCATTGACATATCATTTAACGAAAAATAAAGTGTTTTTTGTGCTGGTATAACAGATATATTTTCCCGATCATTACCTTTCAAAGTTTTAGCAAGACTTGATTTTCCACTACCATTCCCTCCGATTAACACAATATTTCCTTCAACTGAAGAAAAATGTGAAAGAATTAAAATCGAGCCATACTCCTTTGCAAAATCTATATTACAAGAAAAACCATATAGTAAATTTTCATAATTATAATACGAAAATTGACTTTCCATCCCTGAAACACATTCAAGTATTAATAATTTCATTTGCCTACTAAATTTATTTTGGCGAACAATATTTAATCTTTTAACTTCCCTAATAAATTCTACTTGCTTTCTTGTATACATACAAGCGAATTCATATACATTTTCAAATCCATCTTTAGCACATTTTATTTCTTTTCCTTCAGAACCATATACTATTCTATCTTTATATGTGTCTTTATAAAACTGCTCTAATTCCGTCTTTTTATCTTCCATCTGTTTTTCATAATCTTTCAAACATTTTTCGCACTTCTCTAATTTTGATTCTAGTTCTTCAATCGTATGCATGCTTTTTCATCCTTACTTTTTTCAAAAAAATATCTCTATCTTGAAACAATATATCTATGGGCAATGATCAGCGTTGGTTTATTCAGTTGCTGAATGACGTTTGCCATCGTAAACATCTTGCCCGATCCGGTAACGTCCAGAAAGGTCTGACACTGGTTACCTTCCTTAAAGTCCTGCTCCAGCTACTCAATGACCTGGGGCTGTTCACCAGTTGATTTGTATTCTAACACTAATTCAAAATAATCCATAATTTACTTTTTCTCCTTCTCCTGACGGATTTTCTTCACATAATCCTGTAGTTCTGATTCTATATGAAAGCCTGCAGTTTCCGCTGAACCGGAAAAGGCTTTCTCAACATTCTGAAATGCCTGAGTCACTTTATTTTGATTCCTGATATCTTTTCTCACTCGCATTAAAATTCTGCCCAGCAGATTCTGTCCTCTCCATTTATCAATGCTGAGTCTGTCCTCATCTTTCATGGAAAGCCCAATTCCCCAGATCCGGTCTTTCACCGCACACTCCGCAATGATTTCTTCACCTGTCTTCTCCAGTTTTTCAGCAAGTTCGGGATTCTGGCGGAATTTCTCTGATACTCCATTATAAACGATTTTTTCTCTTTCCTTTGTCCAAACTTTATCATCAAAATTTTGCACGGTTCTCCCTAACGCTTTAATCTTTGCCACATCATCTATCTGCAATATCTTTTCTGCAGTTGTCTGATCTTTGAACAAAACCGCCTTCTCATACATCATATATTGCTCCATGGAAGAAAATGTAATACCGCCAATTGTGAATTCAGATAGAAACCAGTTGCTCAGATATCCATTTTCTTCATCCGGATTGTGAAAGCATATCATAGCCGCACCTTCTTTCTGCAACACTCCGCCTTTATTCCTGTTTCTCAAGTCCGCACTGTTCTCCTACTTTTTGGACAGCCACCTGCAGATCAAGGTCATGAAGTCCCGGATACCCTTCAAACATAAATTCCACCGGTAGAAGCCTGACAACTTCTTTGCTTGGTATCCTGTACATCCATTGAAACAAAGCATAAAACTGCCCGATCCAGTCAGGCGCGAATCCTCCTGACTCTTTTCCCTGTTTTAATTCATATTTATCATTTTTCAGGAAATAGTCAAATAAGCTTTCCGCATTCATAGTAGAGACATATGCCTGTCCCTCATCTATCAGGGATCTTGTCCGGCTCTTCATATAATGATCAATAAAATCTTCTATATTCATACCCGGGCAGTGATCCTGTGCATATTCAAAGAGTTTTCCCTGATTTTCAACCACTTCATCCAAATACGCTTTACTAAATACTTCCATTGTCTTACCTCTCACAGCAATTTACTGAACACATTTTCAATTTTATTTTTCTCAGAGTTGATCAATGCATACATAGTCTCTCTGGCGTTTCTGTCACGCTGTATATACTGTGGATTGATCTTATGATAGTCAATTTCCTGCAGTGCTGTGATGTCCTCGTTCAGAGACAGAAACGCTTTTTCTGTCTTTAAGCAGTACTGAATTCCCAGATCTCCCAATTTTAATAATTCCGGCAAAATATCCAGATCCACTTCATCCCTGACAAAACATTTGGCAATATAAAAATATGACGCATTTGCCCGCCACCCTTTGATGACATCGTATCCTTCTGTAGAAATCTGATACTTTTCTATAAATCTGGGCGCCAGCACCTTATATCTCCGTCCTGTATCTGCATCCCGGTGTTTCATCAGTTCTGCCAGCCAGGAAAGTATATCGCATTCCTGAAAATCCAATATATTTAATTCAGAGACATCCAGTGTATACTTATGTACCCATCCGTTATTTTCTGTAGGATTGCAGATTGACCACTCAGATGCCAGCACCGGGCTTTCAGTCAGATAAAATCCTTTTCCGTAATCGTGTTTATCATTTCCCAGACCATATGTTGGTCGTATCTCTTTATTTTGGCTTCCATGATATAGAATCAGTGTATTCTTATCACTCTTCATTCTCGCAATCCCTCCCCACTTTTCATATCAGTTATTCCAATTATTCGAATATCTGAAAAAATCTGTAATCAAATTTTCTTTCTTATCCCCATTATACCAGAAACATTCCTTTAAATTATCACTGATCTTCTTAGAGTGTTTCATGCCAAAAATTGCCGCCCAGAATCTTCCGTAATCCTCTCGGCATCCATGGTCAATATATGTCCTTATTCCCGATTGTCTCTTTACACAAACCAGCTTTTCCGCTTCAAAAATGCGATCGATTTCTTTACAGATTTGATCAACATCATCCTGTATCAAATTGCGCATATCAATTTTTAATTCTACTTTGTACATACTTTCACACTTCACTATCAATTAGGGAAACATCATTTCCCCAATTCCAGTTCCAATAACTCTGCTATTTCTGAACTGCCGAGTTTTCCTCGGCAGTTCAAATCTTATTTTATATCTTCTTCTATAGTAATCCACCTGATAGGTTTTTCCATCATCGGCAGTATGGGCAAATTTTGCCCATACTGATTCCTTTTTCAATTCTCCCTCTTTAAAAATATTGCGTATATGCTTTCCTATAACACTTCTGTCTCTTTGAAACAACTCTGCCATCTGTTCCAGAGAAAGCCATACCGTATCATTTACAAAAGTCGCCTCGATCTTTGTTAAACCATCTTCTGTAGTATACATTAACAAATTCGATTGCTGCATTCATACTCACCTCTTCGACTTTTCTTATCATCACATTTTCCGTGCTCGCAAACAAATGTTCTCCTCTCATTTTATCTTATATACTTCACGCCGTCAATCCAATAAAAATCTTCTTTTGACGGCTGCGTCGTCCATTTCCTTCAAACGAAAAGCGGTCAATCATAATCTTAATTAACCGCCTCGTAGCTATTTGAAAATAATATTTAATTTCTCACCCAATTCAGAAGGACAATCTGTATTTACCTCATGCCAAGCCCCTGATATAGTTATAAATTCTGCATTAGGTATCAATTCTGCCAATTGAAAGCAGGATCACAGATCCAAACTGTTGGGATTCAGCAGAAAATCCATAATTCCCATTACAACAATGCCTTCTTCGTTGCGCCAGAGCTTAATCCGATCCTTTACCACAATAATCTTTTTGAAAGAATCTCTGATACGTACGAGGGTATTTGTCTCCTGCTTCATTTTGTCACTGTCAGGAATGGCAAAAGCAGACTGGATATAATATCTCTGATTGCCGCGGTTGCATACGAAGTCCACCTCCGGCCTCTTTCGGATGACCTTCCCCTGGTCATCCCTTTCTGAGTACTCCACAACCCCCACATCTACATTGAATCCCCTGATCAGCAACTCGTTATAAATAATATTCTCCATGATATGGTTTTCTTCCTGCTGCCGAAAGTTGAGTTGAGCATTACGGAGGCCTACGTCAGTAAAGTAATACTTAAAAGGGGAAGCAATATATTTTTTCCCTTTGATGTCATAGCGTTCTGCTTTACTGATAAAAAAAGCATCTATAAGATATGCAATATATGCACCAATGGTCTTATCACTGACATGGATCCCGTTACTGCAGAACGTATTTGCCAGCTTTGTCGGATTAGTCAAAGAACCCACTGCTGATGCAAGGGTATTGACCAGCGCAGCCATTACGTTGTCACCTTTCAGGTTATACCGGTCTTCAATATCTTTCAGATACAATTCTTTACACAGATCGATCAGATACTTGGATTTCAACTCATCTGTTTTTCTGCTCAGGATCAGAGGCAGTCCTCCATATGTGTAGTAATCCGTCCACGCATCATACTTGTCTCCAGGATAAGCAGACATATACTCCGAAAAGGACAGCGGATAAACCCTTACTTCGTCTCCACGTCCCCGGAACTCAGTCAACACATCCGAAGAGAGAAATTTAGAATTGCTTCCCGTTACATAAATGTCTAAATTTCCCTGCCTGTTTAAACCGTTGAGTACGGCCTCAAATCCCTCGCAAAGCTGAACTTCGTCCAGGAACACATACCACGTACCATCCCGCGTCACACATTGCCTGATATACATGCTTAATTTTTTTCTATCACGCAGCTCCTCATATTCATCATCATCCAAAGGAACTGTAATAATTCTGGAAGCCTCCACTCCAGAATCCAATAAATATTGATAATACAGCTTGAACAACAGGTAGGATTTCCCGCATCTTCTGATGCCAGTGACAACTTTAATCAGACCATTTTCCTTTCGTTCAATCAGCCGATTCAAATATAAATCACGTTTAATAGGTTCCATGCCGCTCTCCTCACTTCGGAACTTTGTATATTGTTGCGTTTTCCCGTAATCAAATTATAGTCGTACTACACACGAATGTCAATCACACTACATCTATTATATTCTGGATTTTTATCAAAATATGCAGTTCCCCGAAATAGAAATTTATATACTTCACGTCGTCAATCCAGTAAACCCGCCCCTTGCCCTGATGGGGCCGGCATAGTACAATCAGGATGGATTTTCGTGACTATTGCAACAGAAAGGGGATTTCACATGGATGTTTTAAAGAATCCGATCTTTCATGGGATCACAGAGGAAGAATACAGGGAGCTGGACGCCATCGGCTGCACCCGCCGGGCGGCCTGTAAAAAGGAACGCACTGTCTTTCGCGCCGGCGACAGGACGACCGAGCTCGGCATCCTTCTGTCCGGGGAACTGTATATTGAAAATACCGACCTGTGGGGAAACCGCATCATCCTCCACCATATTTCCGTGGGGGAGGCTTTCGCCGAGACCTACGCCCTCAGCCGGATCCCTATGATGGCGGATGTCATCGCCTCCAGGGACAGCCTGATCCTGTTCCTGGATCTGGAAAAACTGCTGGACCGCAAAAACAGCAGCAGATCCTGGCATATGAAATTTCTCCAGAACCTGCTGCAGCTCTCTGCGGCAAAGAATATCGCCTGGTCCGGCCGGATGCTGTGCATCTCTTCCCGCCATATCCGCACCCGGATCATGACCTACCTGTCAGCCGAGGCGGTCCGCTTAGGGAGCCGGGAGGTGGTCATCCCCTTCAACCGCCAGCAGATGGCGGACTACCTGAATGTGGACCGCAGCGCCCTGTCCAGGGAGCTGGGGAAACTGCAGGAGGAAGGGATCCTTTCGTTCAGGAAAAACAAGTTCCTGCTGCTGGACGTGGATACGGAGTAAAGACCACGCTATTGCGCCAGTTCGCCGAGCGTGTATTTCGCCCCGCACACCGGGCAGGTATAGGTATAATAGTAATACTTCACTTTATCATCCTTTACATTCGCCAGCTCCTGGGTAAATGTTCCGGGTATTTTGCCTTTGGTCGAGAAAAATTCTTTCTTCCGGATCATTTTTTCGCCGCATTTGGGGCATTTCGGCTTTTTAAAGAGAAAAAAGAAAAATTCCCGCGGCGTAAAAGAATAGCTGAATGCCGTGTGCTTCATGGACTCCCAGTCTTTGTCCTGTTTCATGCGCGCACCTCCTCCATACATTGGATGCAGATTTACCCGTTCTTTTATATATATAATACAGTTTACTTTGCTATCTTTATAATTGTCAATCTCGCCTCTCCCCTTTTTGCATTTTCATAGTATAATGTAAGCAGTATCATAAAAGGAGCGGAATTGTCTTATGTTTCAGGGTAAAGTCGTTGTCATTACAGGAGGCGCACAGGGGATCGGCAGGTGTATTGCCAGTGAATTTGAAAAACAGGGAGCCACGGTCTGCATCATCGACAGGCAGCCCAACGCCGGTTATGTCGGGGACATCAGCAGCGAACAGGTGCTCCGCGATTTTTCTGAAAAGGTCATTTCCATGTACGGGCGTGTCGACTGTCTCATCAACAATGCGATCCCCCTGTCAAAGGGGCTGGACAGCTGCACGTATGATGAATTCAACTATGCGCTTCGGGTCGGCATTACCGCCCCGTTTTTCCTGACGCAATTATTTATGCCTTATTTTGCCGAGGGGGCTTCCATCGTTAATATCTCATCTTCCCGGGACCGGATGAGCCAGCCGGACACGGAAAGCTATACGGCCGCAAAGGGCGGGATCGCCGCGCTGACCCACGCCATGGCTGTCACGCTCGCGGGCAGGGTCCGCGTCAATTCCATCTCACCGGGATGGATCGACACTTCATTTACGGAATACACCGGCGCAGACGCGCTGCAGCATCCGGCAGGCAGGGTGGGAAACCCTCTGGATATCGCCAATATGGCGCTGTTCCTCTGCTCGGACAAAGCCGGATTTATCACCGGGGAGAATATCTGCATTGACGGCGGCATGACAAGGCAGATGATCTATCATGATGATTACGGGTGGGAGCTTAAGGTGGAGTAAAGAGGGGAAATGAAATCGATTAATCAAGCTGACCGAAATGTATGTTATGACTCCGGCAATGCCAGAGCCAATCTATCAACACTGGGAAGAACAGTTAAAGACAAAATCTCATTTAAATAATCCTAAAAATTCGGCGGTGTGAAAGTTTTTCTGTAAATACGTAAATATAAGAGGTTCTTCTATGATAAAATCTAAATCATAGGAGGGCCTTTTATTATGGCAAAACAAAAGAAACCTG
>NZ_JACJKS010000111.1 GCF_016901695.1 Mordavella massiliensis
AGCCTTATTTCCCGGCCGCTGTTTTTTTCCGTTTGTAGAACAGCATCCCCAGCAATCCGCCGCAGGAAACCATCATCAGGCTGATCCACAGCGCCATATTGCTGCTGTCTCCGGTCTGGGGGTTTTCTATTTGCTCAGAAGGCTTGCCCTGCTGTTCGGGTTTGGCTGGGTCGGTTGGGTCAGCCGGGTCAGCGGGGTCTGTCGGGGTGGTCGGGTCAGTCGGCCCAGCCGG
>NZ_JACJKS010000112.1 GCF_016901695.1 Mordavella massiliensis
ACAACTTATCGCCGCCAACCCGGTCAGCAGGGCAGTGCTGTTTGGATAACTGGTTTTACCAGTGATCAGATGCGCAAAAGAAGTTTTGTGTATGTGATGACTGATAAAATATCAGTCAGAAATGTACCTTGAAAACCGCATATAAGAAATTGATGAAATATCAAGACATCCGAGGCATCATCGAGAGATGATGACACACTTTGAAGAAAACAAAGTAAAAAAATTGACC
>NZ_JACJKS010000113.1 GCF_016901695.1 Mordavella massiliensis
CGTAATAAGGCCCTCCTTTTCCAGACGGCGCATGAACTGATAATTTAATTCATCCAGGACTTCTTCTGTCAGCTTTTTCCCTTTAAAATCGTAAAAGACATCCCTCTGGGGTTTCTGCCCTCTGGTCAGCCAGATGAATGCAAGGTCTCGCTGACACAGGTCAACAATACGGTCAACAGCCCTGACTCCGCGCATGTTTGCATAGGTCACAACAGCATACAGCATG
>NZ_JACJKS010000114.1 GCF_016901695.1 Mordavella massiliensis
TACGTAAATATAAGAGGTTCTTCTATGATAAAATCTAAATCATAGGAGGGCCTTTTATTATGGCAAAACAAAAGAAACCTGTTCATCGGGTACAAATGACGGAAGGAAAGCGAAACTGATCCTATGTCAAGAAAAAGTACAAATTAAACATGCCTTTTTTAAGGTTGGCTTACCCTGCCAAAGCTTCTGCTTTTTCGTCTAACGCTGCATAATACGCCTCCTCAT
>NZ_JACJKS010000115.1 GCF_016901695.1 Mordavella massiliensis
AAGGCATCATCCGCCTCCTTAAGACCAGCGAATTCAACCAGGTCAGCTACTGGGGCTCCCGCTACAACGAGAACAGGCAGCGCCTGAAAGACGCCTTTGAGGTCGCCCCGGGGCTCCTGGAAGCGTATGAAGCCCTCCAGTTCTTCCATGACATCCTGGCTTCCTGGCCTTACTCGGTCCAATACGAAGATCTCACGGAATGGATCCAGCAGTATGCTGCCT
>NZ_JACJKS010000116.1 GCF_016901695.1 Mordavella massiliensis
GGCGGTGTATCTGGGCGACCCATTGGAACGCTTTGACGCGGTGGTGGAAGGAGACTTCCTCGTGTTTGAAACCGACCATTTGAGCCAGTACGCAATCCTTGGTTCTAACACGCCGTTTGAAACCAGCGAAAAGCCGACCGACCCCACCGACCCAACTGACCCCACTACTCCAACAGATCCCACCGATCCGGCTGGGCCGACTGACCCGACCACCCCGACAG
>NZ_JACJKS010000117.1 GCF_016901695.1 Mordavella massiliensis
CTGGCCTTACTCGGTCCAATACGAAGATCTCACGGAATGGATCCAGCAGTATGCTGCCTCTGAAGTAGACGAGGTCCACTCCGCTGCCTGCACCATCCGCCACTGGAGAGGCTACATACAGAATAGCTGGAAGTACGGGAAGTCCAATGGTTTAAGCGAAGGCCTGAACAACAAGATCAAAGTCCTGAAGCGTGTCTCCTTCGGCCTCCACAGCTTTGAA
>NZ_JACJKS010000118.1 GCF_016901695.1 Mordavella massiliensis
GTACATTGCGGATAACCAGTCTCCTGCTTATCCAATGGAGAATACGAGATTCGAACTCGTGACCTCCTGCTTGCAAGGCAGGCGCTCTCCCAACTGAGCTAATCCCCCGGAATGGGCTTAAGTGGACTCGAACCACCGACCTCACGCTTATCAGGCGTGCGCTCTAACCGGCTGAGCTATAAGCCCGTCTCAAAAGGGGCTTTACGCCACTTTCTGCGTC
>NZ_JACJKS010000119.1 GCF_016901695.1 Mordavella massiliensis
TCATCGAGAGATGATGACACACTTTGAAGAAAACAAAGTAAAAAAATTGACCTGAACCAACGCATGCAACGCTATGCATGTGTGGAGGACCCCGTTCCCGCGGGGAACTTACGTTGGTTATGCATGAAAGAGCGCAGGGTGGATGCCTTGGCACTAAGAGCCGATGAAAGACGTGATAAGCTGCGAAAAGCTTCGGGGAGGAGCAAATATCCATTGATC
>NZ_JACJKS010000120.1 GCF_016901695.1 Mordavella massiliensis
TCGGAGAAATCGCATCCCAGTTATCTTTCCAGCGTTTCATGGAGTTCGGATATTTAGGCGTCCATTTCTCTGTTACCCGGTCAAGTGCGTCCAGAGCTTTCTTCTCATCAGATGCCTGATAGATTGTTTTTAAATCCGTTGCAAAGGCTTTCCTGTCTTTATCCGGAACATATTTCAGCGTATTCCGTACCTGATGTACGATACAGCGCTGATACTCTG
>NZ_JACJKS010000013.1 GCF_016901695.1 Mordavella massiliensis
AGGTCTGTTTACTATACACTTTTTTAAGAAGTATCCATCTCAAAATCCTCATTCTTTCAATATTTACAAGGCTTTGCGTCTCTTTGTCACCAGGTTATGTAGAAGAACCCCATTCACTACCATCAATACATTTTCTGTTGCGAATAAAACTATATGTCGGCGTTTCGATGGATGGAATTAATCCCCAAGTCATAAGCATATGTGAATTATAGCAATGAGAAATCGGGCATACTCCAATAGCTCTAAATGGTATTTTTTTGCTAAAATCATACAGATTTCCATATATTGGAGATGAGTAGCATTTCTGTATATCACCAGTAAAAAGATTAACATAAATGAACCAATCACCAGCGTAGCAAAATTCTTTTCTTTTCTGTTGAAAAACCTTACTTTTAAATTCGATCATTCCTGAATCAAATTGTGACCATATTTTTACATATTCTTCCTTACTATGCGTTGACAATACTGGTATTTCTTTCTTTCTATCATCTCGAGCCATTGTCACATGACACCATGCGCCCAAATTTTCCATACAGATATTCTTTATATCATCAATATACTTTTCTTCTTCATCTACAGGGGTCAGTTCAACAGCGAAAGATGCTCCTGATTCCTTCATCATATTAACATTATTAAAAAATATATCCATCATGTTTAATCTCTTAAGTTCTGTATAATGGAATGAAAATTTGAACGATAATCTACTCAACAATTCACTCGAAAAAGTAGATATTTCTTTAAATCTTTGAGTAATTGTACCGTTTGTAACGACCTCAACATAATGTCCCTGTGCCAAAATTGATTTTAGACATGCAATAACCTGTGGGTAAATCAATGTTTCACCACGTGAACATAAATTCACATAACATATTCCGCCTAAACGCTCCTGCGAAAAGGCTTTTGAAATAATTTGATTACTTGGAAAATTTTGCTCTTCATTTGCAGCCCATGCATCTACTTGAGATATATAACAATACGGGCATTTGAAATTACACTTTCCTGTTGGAATGTTTACCAATACTATTCTTTTTATCTTATCCATTACATATAATCTCCTCTATTTTTCAAATACAAAGCTATCAATTGTTTTTTCCATTTCACTAAATGATGGAGGTACATATTTAAATGTTTTTTTAGAATATACCAATTTTTCTATTAGCTTTTTTGCTTGATCAATTGTATCAACTACCTTTATATATTCTAAATGTTTGATCCACTCATATACTCCTGTCACCTTCATAGAAGAATTATCAAAAGCCACGCAAGGCGTTCCTGATAAAGCAGCAAAAAGCATCGCATGAAGTCTATCAGTGATAATAATCTTACCTCTTGAAAATTCTCTTAATTTCTTATATACAGCTATTTTTCTTTCTTTCTCAGAAACATCTCCTATTACAGTCGTAGTATTTTTTACATTTTCAAACTTGTCGTATATCCACTGAATTAATTGTTCTGTCTGGTTACTATCTAATACTTTTTCTTGATCATTTCGCAAACATAATAGAACATCTTCTCTTGGTATATTATCTTTTTTGAATTCTAAAGATAGAACTAAATCTGGGGCATAAAATGAATTTATGTGTAAAACATTTTTCACAAAACTATTCGATCTCATATCTCTCAAAAAAAATAATAATCTTTTATGTGTAGAAAATATCCTTTTTGCTTGTGTAATTTGATGTTGCGTTTCTATATTCTTTTCATTTTCAAAATAGATTGTTTGTGGTAAAACAATAATTTTATTATTTTTAAATCTTTTAATAACATCTTCAACCATTAATTGATTATGATACCATTGATTTCCCAGCCAACCGCCTCCTGGAATAACAAGAATATCTTTTTCACAAATATGTTTTTCTAATTTCTTTTTTAGCGTCCGATATACGGACATATTAATTTCAATAATAGGTGCATCTGGATCAATTTTTTCAAGCATTTTTCTTTGTGCTATAGCTATAGCATGATCTCCTAAGTTACCATGTATAGGAGTTCCTAAAATAAAATATCTTTTACCATCAATATGCTCAAGTTGATCTAATATGAGTGAATAACGTCTTAACAAAACAACTTTATTTAAATAATAGGAAAGTATTGTTTGATTTGGTTCATTAAAAATATGATTATAGGAAGGATATAAAAATGAAAATAAACATAACATCTTAAGCCTATTACTGTCGTAATAATTATTTTTTTTAAAATAGATTAATATTTTTTTCTTTTCATCAACAATCTTAATTCTATCATTGTTTGATAATTGATTGTAAATAAGAATTGAACATTGATACATAGTACAACAATACCGAATACAATTTTTATCACAATTTGGTATGGATAATATTCCACGAATCACGCCAAGCATTCCCAAATAATGCATTGGTGTTTTTGGAATGGTCATAATAGAACCATATCTCATGCGACGAACATACAATATTTCTGGACAATATCCTACTCTTTTCGAAGAATATAATAATTGAATAGTAAACAGTTCATCTTCATGAAGAATATTTTCAAACAAAATCTTTATCGCCTTCCTTTTTATGAAAAGCAATGGAACTGATGAATAATGTTCTTTATTTCTAATCATTTTTGCGAACATCTCTTGTCCACTATATATTCCTCTATAATCCCCAAGTCGATAATACCTCATATAATGGCTTTTATCTAAAATATCTTTTCCATTTTCATCAACGACACGTGAATCAAACAGTAATACATCAAGATTTTCAATACATGCTTGCCTAACCAAGACCTCCAGAGCATATTTTTCGATCCAGTCATCGCTATCTAAAAAATATACATATTCACCTTTAGCCTCCTCCAATCCAGTATTACGCGAATCTGCCAAACCTCCATTTGTTTTATGAATTGTTCTTATATATTCATATTTTTCCGAAAAGAAATCACATATTTCCCCACTTTTATCAGTAGATCCATCATCAACTAGTATTACTTCAAAATTTTTATAGGTTTGTGTAATTACACTATCCACACATTTTTCCAAGTATTTTTCCACATTATATACAGGGATAATAACGCTTATTAATGGATTCATATCCTAATTCCTCACAGTATTAAATTTCAATTTATTGATATTCTTCGTTTTTATCATAATACATAAATAAATAATCGACATCATCTCAAAGGTTGTACTTGAAAATATTAAAGAATTTTTTGCTTCCATAAGAAACATAAATAAAGTTGAAGCAACAAAGAATAGTGTATCCTGATTATTCTTTATTTTTCTGCGAGTCGAAACATTCAACACATTTCTTATTGCGATATAATAAGCTGCTATTTCAATTAGTATACCAACTATTCCAATTGAATAAATTGTTTTTATATATCCAATATCTGAATGGCCTGTTCTATATCCGGCTCCAAAAAAAATATTAAAAATATCTAATCCATTCAATGACAAATGTTTTCCTATAACTTTATTGTATACTCCATAATCCGTATAAGATCCTAAACTAGTTGTATATAAAGCATCTAGTGCCGGATAATCTGCAAGCAACTGATTTTTGAGATCAATATTTACATTTGTCGTAAGAATCCAAAATACGATTCCAAATCCTAATGCCATTATTCCGATTATGGTTATCATTAACTTCGAAGCTATTCCTCCAGATCTTAACTCTTTAATCATAATATATAAAATAATCATTGCCATACAAAGCATATTAAATCTTGAAGTCAAAGCTGCCGCTAAAGCAAAAATAACTGTTGTAACTCCAACATTTCGTGATAAATAGCTTCTTCTTCGTAAATAATCCATTATTAGACCGACATTGCACAGAAATCCTGCATCGTCAAATCCCGACAAGAATCCGCTTGATCTCATACTTAAAAATTCTTTTGAGTATTGGCTAATTGGCATGACAATATCCTTTACAATCGGAAAAATCACTCCAAGAATGATTACAATTGAATGTAACCATATCACAATTAATAAGGAATCCATTATTTGCTGTTTATTATATTTCCCCGAGGATATAAATATAAAAATTATTAGATACGTTAATAAACCTCTGCAAAATCGCATTACTTCAAAAGTATTGTCAGTATTATTCACACTCATAATAAAAGTAGTATACAATATCAATATAAGCAACGTGATAGGAAATAACATAATTTTATTATTTATAGTAAGTCTTGGTTGTCTTAAAAGGCTTACTATTAACCATATCATATAAACAGCATATCGAGTATTTACCCCTGCCACTGTAACAGAAAACATCATCGAAAAGATAAAAAGAATAGGCATCACACATATATTCCGTTTTATAGTTTTACTGCTAATCATTATCGTTCTCCTATTGCAAATTTCTTTCCATGATAAATGACCAATCAAAAATTTTGCGAGCTATTTCACTAAGTTTCTTCTTTTCATCAATGGAGATTTTTATATATGTATTGCATACTTCTTCAATATTTATTACCGAATTATTATTAGAGATAAATATTGCTGTCTTTTCTAATTCGGTTCTTTTAACCGGTAATAATCCACTGGTCAAAACTGGAATTCCTCTACACATATACTCAATAATTTTTAACGTTGTATCTATATCCGCATTTCGTCTATATAAAGCTAAACATCCAATTCCTACATCTATTTTGTTAAACATTTCATTTAATTCATCGGTTGACTTATAGCCGTGGAAGTAAACATTTTTAATATTATGCTTTTCCACTATATTTCTTAATTTATAAATTTCAGGGCTTTCTCCAACAATATGTAAATAAACTTGATATTTTCCATTTCTATCTTGATATTCTTTCATCCCCTTGATAAATCGGTCTATCCCATGGTAATAGTATAATGTTCCTACAATAGCAAAATGAATTTCATTACCTCTTGTAATCCCATGAATATTATCAGATATATCATTAGTGACCACTCCATTCACTGATAATTTCATTTTTTGATATATTTTGACTTTAGAATTGCTCCTTATTACTATTAGTTTGTTCAAATATTGGTATATAAATGGCCAAGTAACTGCATCTAATGAAATGCGTAAAAGTGTCCTCAATTTATGAGTGCTACTTTTAATTTGTTCGCCAAAATATGGATATGTAGGTATTTCATAATATAACTTAATTGCTTTTTTCTTACAAAATTTAATAAAGCAAATGTGTCTATGAGAGGGTAACATATGTCTTACATATATAAACTGCACATTTTCTTTTCTAATAACATCGTTTGAGATATTATAAATATCTGCAGTTTCATATATTTCTTTTATGTTCTCTGAGCTAATAACAGAATGATAACATCCATTTTCTGATTTTGCTATAAAATGACAAGTTCCATATTTCTTTGCGATTTCTTTTGCTTGAGCATATACCTTTTTATATATTCCCTCATTTTGCTTTGGGATCACATCACATAGAAAAATCGCACTATTTTTCATAGAATTCCTCCCGTATATACACCATAGATTCCTGTATATATTTTGCAATTTTTGAACATTTTACAAACTTAGTTGTAGAGTGTTCTAAATGTATTATTTCAAGACTTGAATCATAGAAGGTTTGCATACCCAATCTGTATATTAACTCAGCTATATAAGATTCTTCACTATACATCAAGACACCATATTCTAAATTTTTTATCTTATCAGCAAATTTACCCGTTAATATAAAATAGCAACCATGAACTTCATAAACATATCTACTTTCAGTTTTTATGTTTTTAACAAAATAACCTTTTATAGTTGATAAATACACATATATCTCTCTAAATATCGGCATGGTAAATTTTCTAATAATACTATTCATTTCCTGAATTGTTCGTCTTTTTTCGCATACCGGATTATCGTAAGTATTTTTTCCCTTAACAAATATGGACGGACCTATGCATCCAACATTCTCTTCATATTCTTCTTCAAGCAAATTCTTATAATACAACTTATCAGAAATCATTATATCTGTATTACTCATTATCACAAATTTAGGTTCTTCATACTTTTTCCTAAAATATCTGTATCCATAAAGTAAACCATTCATATATCCTATATTGCTTTTCGGATCACAGACAACAACTGACAGCTTCGTTTTTTCCAAATAGTCATCAATTATTACTTTGTCATTTTCTGTCCAAGAATTCATTGTTATAACAAAACATACTTTTTCAATAAATATATGATTTTTCATACTATCAATATATTCAATAACTTCTTGTCCATTATTATAACAAATAATTATATTTACTATTTCAAATTTTACCATATATTTACTATCTCCATTTGATCGTTTTTCATATTGATAACAAATTTGTTTCATATGATTCTTTAATCCGTAGCAATAAAATTTGTTTCATATTATGTATCCTGTATTCTGTTCTCTTTCCAGATATCCAAAAAATATAAAATACTATTTAAATCTTTATTTTCTATATACAAAATAGAGCTTAGTTAATTACATATAAAATTCCTTTCTGCATCGTTATAAATCCTTATATATTTTTTCTTTTAAGAGCTCCTCTTCCTCCGGCACATTTATTAGCACAGCCTTCTCACTTCCATAGTACACAAACAAACTCCCCGCAGCGGCCGCATGCGCTTTCCCTTCCTGCAAAACTTTCTTAAAGTCAAGAATTGATCCCGCTCCTCCACATGCAATCACAGGTATGTTTACTGATTCTGACACTGCTCTGACAAGCTTCAAGTCATATCCTTCCATCATTCCATCGTTGGTGATTGAATTTAACAGTATTTCGCCCGCACCTAGATCTTCCGCTTTCTTTGCCATCTCAACCGGGTCTTTTCCCATCTTTACTGTTCCATCTGTACTGTAACAGCTCTTTCTTCCTAATATTTCATTTTTAACATCTATAGATACAACTATGCTTTGACTTCCAGCCAGATTAGCGGCCTCAGTAATCAACTTTGGATTTTGATAAAATGCCGTATTAACTACAACTTTTTCATAGCCCATATGAAATAACTTCTGCATTTGATCTATAGTCGTAATTCCTCCTCCATAGCTCAATGGCATAAATGCTTCTGAAGCAATATCTTGAAGATATTCCATTTGAGGTCCCCGACCTTCTTTAGACGCAGTGATATCCAGTATACACAATTCATCTACACCTTTATCATTAAATATCTTTACGGCATTTATCGGATCTCCCAGATATCGTGGATTCTTAAATTTAATTGTCTTTACTAAATCCTGATTTATGATTGACAGACATGGGATCAATCTTGGACGATGATACATTCTTACACTCTCCTAACAAAGTTTTCTAACAATCTCATCCCAAACCTGTGACTTTTTTCAGGATGGAACTGAGTGCCATATACATTTCCATTTTTCACAGCAGCTGCAAATTCATATCCATAATCGCATTTCATTAATATGTTTTCCTTATTTGTACAAACAGCATGATAAGAATGTACGAAATAATATCTTTGCTGACCTGTAATTCCCTCCAGAATTTTATCCTTCTGTGTAAACTCAACAACATCCCATCCCATATGAGGAATTTTCAAAGGCATTTCTTTGGGAATATTGAAAGCCTTTGTCTCAAAATCAATTAAGTTCAATCCCTCAGACTTTCCTTCATCGCTTCTTTTTCCGAGCAGTTGCATTCCGAGACATATCCCTAACAATGGTTTCTTATTCTCCAATGTCTCACTTCTGATAATATCCGGAAGACCTGCTTCCCTCAGACATTCCATACCATGATCGAACGTTCCTACACCTGGCAATATTATTTTTTCTGCTTCGTGAAGTTCTTCCTTTTTGTTGGTAATAACAGCTTCTGCCCCAATCTTTTTCAGCATATTAGCAATTGATCCTACATTACCCATTCCACTGTCTATTATTGCAATCAAAGTTATCTCCCTATCTATATTGTCTTTTTTCTAATCCAACTAAGCGTGCCATCTTGACCGCAAATGCAATCATTTTGGATGTATTTTTATAATCTTGATAAGTACGATTCGGCTGATCCATAATTTCTAAAAATTCATCTTTTGTCAAACCCAGCTTTTTAGCCACATATTCCAAATCTTCCATCGCTGCTTTTTCATCATATGGCGGTTGTTCCAATGTATGAAGTGCCTCATCTCTGGACAGCTGACCTGTTAAAATCAAACTGGAAAAATGACATTTTCTTTTATCATATCCGAATTTTTTTATTAACCAGTATCCTTCATAAAATCTTGTGAAAACGCTCTCAAAATGCTTGTTGGCATATGGTTCCCACCCAAACTCTCTCTGCAATGTAGCAATCGCATCTGCTTTTGTATAAGGAATTAAATCTAAAGGTTTCACCACCTTCATTCCTTTTACGTACTTATAGTAAAGATGAGCCTTAAACATTCCACACATAGGTAAAGTCTTAAGAGGGACTGTGCCATATTTTTTATGAATATCTTTAATCATTCGAATATCATTCTGATAAACCCACTCATTTGGTTCTCTTACACATTCTGTTGAATTATTTCCACCTGTTAAAACATATTTGATTCCATTCTTGGTTGCATGATTATATAATGCGGCAAAAATCACATGATCCTGAGGAATGTCCTGATATGGAACTTGTGCTTTAAAAAAAGCGAGCTGTAAATCTCGCATTTCATTCCAATTTACAATTTCTGTATAAAGAGGCATATCCAGACCTTTTGTAATTTTTTCCACATTCTGTACAGCCACATTTAAATTCCATCCTGTATCACATGCGAAAAGCAACGGCCTTAATCCCAGTTTTTTTACTGCATAATATGCAAGATAGGAACTGTCTACCCCTCCACTAAGACCTATTATGCAGTCGTATTTTTTCCCTTTCCCCTCTCGTTTTATCTTTTCTACAATTTCATCAAGTTGCTTTTTCCCTTGTTCATCAGGATGCCAATTAGGTTTTATATTTTCATAAAAATTGTGACAGTGATCACACATTCCTTTTTCATCAAACACAATTTTGGAATCTGTTGTATCCATAACACAATTCGTACATCTTTGATACTCTCTCATCTTACTTTCCCTTTCCTGTAAAAAATATGTCTATAAAATCAATCAGATTCTTTTTGCAAAACTTTGCCTGACAATAGTTCTGTGAATTCTTCTGATACATTTCCAATTCATCCTGTTCCTCAACAATTTTTTTTATTTCCTGTGATAAAGTCAATTGATCCCCAATATCACTACATACTCCACACTCAGCCTCTTCTATTATCCTTCTCGTCTCCCCCTCTGCCGCCGCAATAATCGGCATTCCACATGCCATATACGACTGCAGTTTCGCTGGTATGGTCTTATAGAACAGCGGATCTGCTTTAAATGACAAGAATGCCGCATCGCATGTTCCCAGTATTTCCGGTATTTCCTCTGCTGGCTTTCTCCCCATCATTACGAACATATCGTCTACCCGGCCTTCTTTTATCGCTTTTTCAAATTCTTCCCTATATCGTCCATCTCCCACGATCACAAACTCTACATCCATATTACCCTGCTTTAACAGTTCCGCAGTTTTTGGTAAAATCTCCAATCCCTGGGCGTAACCGATATTCCCGGTGAAAGCGATCCGGAATTTACCTCCGTTTTTTCTTTTTCTTTTCTCTACCGGCTTATAGAAGTCTTCCGCATACTGCGGCCAATAATGGACCTTCTCTTTTGCATCCACCCATTTTTGTATTTCTTCGACAAATGATGGTGAGGTTGCAAAGATCTGATCACAGTTTTCATAGATATAGTTCACCATTCTCCGAATCGGTTTTATAATTAGAGGACTACGTATCCCTGTCACCGTCTCAACATTTTCCGGCCATAAATCCTGCACATACAGATAATTAGGGACTTTAAACCGCTTTTTATACCACACGCCGAGAAGAGCCTGCGTCATAGGAGATACTTCAAAAGTAAATACATAATCCGCCTTTAACTTTGTAAGCCTCGTCCACAAAAAAGCTGATACTACAAATGACATATAATTTGCCACCATACCTACTGCACTCTTTCCTCTTGGAATCAGCGGTATCCGTATGATTGTCATTCCTTCCCATCTTTCTGTGCGTTTCTTAAAATATCCGTATCCGCTGTAAAATTCCCCTTCCGGATAGTTTGGTATCCCTGTAACGACCGTCACCTTATGGCCTCTTTTTACCCATTCTTTACAAATATCATTAATTCTGAAATTTTCCGGATAAAAATACTGACTGACCACCAATATATGGCTCTTTCGTTCCATTGTTTACTCTCCCTCAGTCCTCTTTATCGTATCTTTTAATCCTCTGACCTGGTATTTCCCCTCAAAGCACTGGCTCATTGCTTTCTCATACACTAGATTTCCAAATGCTTTATTTGCAAGACCTGAGAGCTTTCCCGGTATCTTTCCCGCAATTCTGACTGCCGGATTTAATAGTTTCGTAAGTCTTATCTTATGTCCGCTTACTTCTCCGATCATCTGCACCATCCGGCTTGTCCTGACATAGCTTTTATTCTGAGGGAAATAAATTCCACCCTCTCCACTCTCCATAAGAAGCGATAGGAACTCGCAAAGATTGTCAATGTGCAGCATGCTTCTCTCATTTTTTATATCAGGAAACACTGGAAGTCTTTTCGCCAGTTTAGCCAGAGTCGGATAATTTCCCTTGCTTCCTTTGCCATAGATCATAGGCGGCCGCACAACTGCCACATGAAAGTTTTCATCCTGCAGCTTTCGTATTCCTTTATCTGCCTGCCACTTACTGTCTCCGTAGAAATTTGCCGGGTGCGGTTTAGTTTCTCTTGTAATAACCTTCCTTATCCCAACTCCTGCGCTCTCACCATAGATGATCATACTGCTCATAAACACGAATTGCTTTACGCCTTCCGCCTTCGCTTTTTCTGCCGTCTCTATCGCCAGATCTCTGTTAATTTTGTAATAGAATTGTTTTGTCTCCTCAGAAACCTTTCCCACATCTGCATGAGCCAGCCCCGCCACATGGAACACCGTATCATACCCGGAAAAATCTTTTCCCCTCCAGCTTCCGTCTACCATATCCATCTCTTTCGTCCCAAATTCCCCGGGATGCTTCTCCTTCACCCATTTCACAAAGGAAGTCCCGATATAGCTTCCGGCTCCTGTAATCAACACTTTTTTCATTTCTCGACTCCTTGTTTCTTCATCTCTCCTGTTCCGCCTTCGACCACGCACTCGTCTTTCCCAAACACATGAACGCTCCCCAGAAAGCACTTAATATCCATCCAAAGTCCCATCCTTGACACATATTCGCCGTCCAGCTTTGCCTTTTCCTCGATTTCCAGCTCATCTCGGCCATTAATCTGCGCCCATCCGGTAAGTCCAGGTTTTACATCATTAGCGCCATATTTATCTCTCTCAGCTGTCAGAAGATCCTGATTCCATAGGCCTGGCCTGGGGCCTATCACCGACATATTTCCAATGAAGATATCCCAAATCTGCGGAAGCTCATCCAAACTGTGTGCTCTTAGGAATTTTCCAACCCTTGTTATGTACTGCTCAGGATTTTCCAACTGATGTGTAGGCACATCATGGGGTGTACACATCTTCATGCTTCTGAACTTATGTAATTTAAAATATCTCTTGTTTTGGCCTACTCGTTTCTGTGTAAACAGAACGGGACCTGGGTCTTCTATCTTAATAGCTAGAGCAATCACAGCAAAGACAGGAGAAAGAATTACAAGGCCTCCGAATGACAAAACTACATCTATCGCCCTCTTAATTCTCTTCTCATAAAATCCCGGCTTATACTCTGAATCCCCTACTACCTCCAGATGCCCTTTTATGCCATCTGCATTCTCTGTATCATTCTCATCTTCAATAAGGACGACTTTCTTACCCTCAAACGGATTTTTCTGGTTTTTATCATCCTCATAAATGGAAGATGGCTTCTTCTTTCTGGCAAGAAAACTCATGCCTATAAACACAACACCTATAATCGATGCACTAATTCCTATGAATTTCTTGCTTCGCTTTTTGTTAATAGACATGACTTCCTATGCTCCTTTTAATTTTTTGTGTACAGTAGACATCCAATTTGTCTTGTAGGCTTCTGTTATATATTCCAGCTCCGGTCCGTGCATCGTAGGACTGGATAGCCACACTTTATTTTGGAATTTCTCCATTTCTCTTTTTCCCTTCATTTGCCATTGGCTAATTTTATGGGCAACTTGTCCCTTTTTCTTAATACGTTCTTATACGAAAAAAGCCAATGAACAGTTTTTTCAAACGTCCATTAGCTGATCTTCTTCCAGTCTGATACCGAATTTTATTGTTCTCTTTTCCCCCAGCAGCTCTCTTTCTATGAGAACATACCGTTTCCTCACTCTCTGTCTGACCACGTTTTTCAGATACCGCCCCACGGCTCCCTCAGCGCTGATGATCTGTTTTTCATCATCTACCTGCACAAGCGATCTTCTCACTATGTGCCCCTCGCTCTGGATATCCTCCAGGAACTTCTGCTCTTCCTCTGACACTGGAAGGAATATCTCCCCCTCCTCCTTCAGAAGTTTTGTGAGCTTCGGCACCTTTTTCAGATCAAAATACATGTCCTTGGGAGTGTCTGTATCTACAAAAAGATAGCCGGGAAACATAGGGCAAAGATAGATTTCCCATCTGTCTTCCGACTTTCTTGCACTCTCCATCTTTATATAGAAGCATTCTGTATATTGGTCACGGGGAACCAGTTCTCTGATCATATGGGCAAGTTTTTCCTCATCGCCCGTCCTTGTCTGTATCACATACCACATACGTATTATCTGACTCCTTTTGGGTATGCTTCGCCATATCCGCAGATTTTTAAAAAAATAAAAAAGCTCCGGACTGACGCGCATACGGATATTACAAACATCCCCGTCTTCCACAGCACTGACCGCAGAAAACCGTTCTGATCTTTGTATTTGTCCCGGGAGTGATCCCTAATTCTTGGATGTGATCTCCAGACCTGCCTGCACCGGTTTTTCCATGCCAGGCATGGGCATCTCGATGCTGGCCAGCCGTTTGTGGCGGTCGATCCTGCGGATTCGCCGCTCCATTCCCACAAGGGGCCCGTCCGTGATGTGTGTGATCCCGTTCCGGATGTAGCCCGTGGACATCTTCAGGTGGTGGTTCCTTCCTCCTGCCTTTCGCAGAAACGCTTCCTCCTCCGGCCGTACTTCTGTCAGCATTCTGTCCTCCGTATCAGCCTGCATGCAGGCCAGGTATGGACGCAGTTCCCTGTGCAGGGCCGCCGGATCTTTGGTCTCCAGAAAGAGGCAGTCCGGGAACATGGGGCTGGTCTCTGTATGCCAGCTTCCCTCGTACCGCTTCATCCGGTCGTACGTAAACGTAAAAACATCATGCAATACCTGGCCGGAGATATTCTTCCGACAGGATTCCATGATCTCTTCCGCTTTGCCCGGCTGACACTTCAGTACATACCACATATGACCACTCCTCATGGTTTTCGCAGAATACGTAATTCTGCGAAAAAAGCAGATACGGGCACAAGATATAGAAAAATTCTGAGATTTAAACGGAATATTTAGAGTTGTCAAAAAGACGCCCGAACGGATTCGGGCGCTGAAAACAAGAAATGTTATAAAAAGTCATAAAAACAGGTTTTTATTTCCCATTTTAGAAGAAAATCTTGAAGTATAGGTATGTCTGAGCTATAATATATTCGGTTCGCAGAATTACGTATTCTGCGAAATTTTTATTTTATGAGCCGCTTTGTTCATCCATTCCCAGGCGACGATCCCGGCTCCTTCCTCTGTCAGATGAATCCCGTCCGGCGTGATCCTGTCATACCCGGCCTCTTCTGCCGCGCGGTTCAGCGCTTCGTGGAGGGGGATAAACCGGGCTTTGTACGCTTCCGCCGTCTCCCGCTCCATCTGCTCTATCCTACGGACCACCGGGATCCACCTGCGGTACTCCTCCGGCCGGGGGAAGAGAAAAGGCCCCATACAGAGGATGCGGGCCTTCGTCTCCCGCCGGATCCGGGCAAGCAGATGCCGGTAATCCGCTTCAAATCCAAGGGTCTCCGGCGTTTTCCCTGTGTTCATGCAGACGGCCGCGTCGTTGCTGCCGATAAGGACCGTCACCACATCCGGCTCATGCTGCAGGCAGTCCTCCTCAAGCATCCGCAAAAGACCCCGGACGGTGAAGCCGTCGTGGCCGCCGTTGTAGATCCGGATCTGCTCTTCCGGGCAGCGCTCCTCCAGCATCCGGGCTATCTGCGAGACGTACCCGTGCCCAAGCCTGCGCCCTTTGGAGTCCGGCGCCTGGAAGCTGTGACCTGCGTCTGTGATGCTGTCGCCCAGAAAGACAAGTATGCTGTCACGCATCTTCTTCTCCCGTCACCTCCCGGGCCAGCCGCTTCTCCTCTTCTGTGAGCTGCGCTTTTTCCAGGAGATCCGGCCTTCTCTTTGCCGTGCGGATGACGGACTGCTCCCGCCGCCACTTCTCAATGTTGGCGTGGTGGCCGGACAGAAGGACGGGCGGCACCTGCTTGTCATGCCACACTTCCGGGCGGGAGTACTGAGGGTACTCCAGGAGGTTGTCCTGGAAGCTCTCAAACTCCGCGGACACGTCGTTGTGAAGGACCCCCGGCACAAGCCGGGAGATGGCGTCCACCATGACCATGGCGGGCAGTTCGCCGCCGGTGAGCACATAGTCCCCGATGGACACGTAGTCCGTCACGATCTCTTCCAGCACCCTCTCGTCGATCCCCTCGTAGTGGCCGCACAGGAGCACCAGATCCTCCTCGAGGGCCAGCTCCTGCGCCATCTCCTGGCTGAAGGTCCGCCCCTGGGGGGAGAGGTAGACGACCCGGGGCTTCTTCTCCTCCCCGCCGGCCCTGCGGCCGGCGATCTGCTCCTCGACGGATCGGTAGGCCAGGTACACCGGCTCCGCCTGCATCAGCATGCCTGCGCCGCCGCCGTAGGGATAGTCGTCCACGCTGTTGTGTTTATTGAAGGCATAGTCCCGGATGTTGACCGCCTCGATGGAGAGGAGGCCGTTCTTGATGGCCCGGCCTGTGATGCTCGTCTCCAGGCCGCTCATCACCATCTCGGGAAACAGTGTCAGTATATGAAAATGCATCATGGCAAAAGTCCCTCCATCAGATGGATCCGCATTTCGTTTTTCTCCACATCCACGGAGAGGATGCACTGGCGAATGGCCGGGATGAGGACCTCGCCGTGACGGTCCGAGTCAATGATGTAGACGTCGTTGGCCCCTGTCTCCATCACATCCTTAAGGACGCCGAAATGCTCCGCCGGATCGTCCGTATACACGTCCATGCCGATGATGTCCCCGATGTAATACTCGTCCTGCGCCAGGGGGGACGCGTCCTCCCGGTCGATGAGGAGGCTTTTGCCCCTGTATTTTTCAATGTCGTTTATATTGTCGATCCCCTTGAACTTGAGGATGGCGAACTGCTTGAAGAATTTCACCTGCTCGATCTCCAGGGGGATCTGTTCTTTTCCTGTATCAAGATAGACTTTTTTCAGTTCTTTGAAACGCTGCGGATCGTCTGTGGTGGGATACACCTTCACCTCGCCCCGGATGCCGTGGGTGGATGTGATCACGCCCGCCTGCAACTGTTTTTCCATAGGCTTCTCCTTACTGTCTCATATCTGTTCAAGACCCGGCCGGGAGTCTTCCTCCCATCTGATAAAAGAGGCCCGGGAAGTTCCCGACAGATCTGTCTTTATCCTCCCCGGACCTGGTATTTACCGGACTAGTCAGCGATATCAACTACCACTTTCCTGTCTTCTTTTGAGGCTGCTGCTTTTACAACAGCGCGGATGGCTTTGGCGATGCGCCCCTGTTTGCCGATGACCTTACCCATGTCTGAGTCGGCCACATGGACTTCCACAACCGTGGTGCGCCCTTCCTCCTTCTCTGTCACAACAACGCTCTCGGGATCATCTACAAGTGCCTTGACGATGACTTCCACCAATTCTCTCATATGTGCACCTCCCGGAATTATTTTTCAATGCCGGCTGCCTTGAAAATCTTTCCTACTACCTCTGTCGGCTGCGCACCGTTGTTCAGCCACTTCTTAGCGGCCTCCTCGTCTACTTTGAAGACGCTCGGGTCCTGGTTCGGATCGTATGTTCCGATTTCCTCGATGAACCTGCCATCTCTCGGGGATCTGGAGTCAGCTACTACAATTCTATAGAAAGGAGCCTTCTTCTGTCCCATTCTCTTTAATCTGATCTTTACTGCCATTTTGTTTCACCTCCACATTTTTTCTTGATCTATCACATGCAGGTTTTCCCGCATGCGGGTTAAAAAGGTAATCTGAATTTTCCCTTTTTACCACCTTTTCCCATCATCTTCATCATCTTTTTCATCTCGTTAAACTGCTTGACCATGCGGTTTACCTCGCTGATGTCCACGCCCGCGCCTCTGGCGATGCGGTGCTTTCTGGACGGATTCAGAAGATCCGGATCCCTGCGCTCTTCGGGGGTCATGGAATAGATCATGGCCTCCATGCGCGCGATCTTTTTTTCGGCCTCCTCGGCCTGGCTGTCATCTATCTTCATGCCCTTCTTCCCGCCCAGGCCGCCCATGGCGCCCATGCCGGGGAGCATACCCATGATGCCGGAGAGGCCGCCCAGCTTCTTCATCTGCTGGGTGCTCTCCAGGAAGTCGTCGAAATCAAACTGATTCTTCTTCAGCTTGCGGCTCATCTCCCGCGCCTTATCCTCGTCGATCTCGGCTCCCGCCTTCTCGATGAGGGTCAGCACATCGCCCATGCCCAGGATCCGGGACGCCATCCGGTCCGGATAGAACTGCTCCAGATCCGAGAGCTTCTCGCCCATGCCGACGTAGAGGATCGGCTTGCCGGTCACTGCCTTGACAGACAGGGCCGCGCCGCCCCGCGTGTCGCCGTCCAGCTTGGTGACGATGACGCCGTCTATGCCGATCTTATGATCAAATTCCTCCGCCACGTTGACCGCATCCTGTCCGGTCATGGCGTCGATCACCAGGATCGTCTGGTGGACTTCCACGGCCTCCTTGATCTCCTGAAGCTCCGCCATCATGTCCTCGTCGATGTGAAGACGTCCTGCTGTATCCAGGATCACCAGGTTGTTGCCGTTCTTGCGGGCGTGCTCAAGAGCCGCCCTGGCGATGTCCGCGGGCCTGTGGCTGTCTCCCATGGAGAAGACCTCCACGCCCTGCTTTTCCCCGTTGACCTGCAGCTGCTTAATGGCAGCCGGACGGTACACGTCGCAGGCCACAAGGAGGGGCTTTTTGCCCTTCAGTTTATATTTTCCCGCCAGCTTGGCGGTGGTGGTTGTCTTACCGGCTCCCTGCAGTCCCGCCATCATGATGACGGTAATGGCGCTGCCGGGCTGGAGCCTGATCTCTGTCGTCTCAGATCCCATGAGGGCGGTCAGCTCCTCGTTGACGATCTTGACGACCATCTGCCCCGGGTTCAGTCCGTTCATCACGTCCTGCCCGATGGCCCGCTCCTGTACATTCTTAATGAAGCCTTTCACGACCTTGAAGTTGACGTCCGCTGCCAGAAGGGCCCGCTTGATCTCCTTCATGGCCTCTTTGACGTCGTCCTCGGTGAGCCGGCCCTTGCTGCGCAGGTTCCGGAATACGTTCTGCAGTTTTTCTGTCAGACTGTCAAAAGCCATCTGTAAGCTCCTCTTCTATCTCAATTGCGAATATGTCTGCCTTTATATCTTACAGTTCTTCCAGGATATCCCGGGATATCCTGCGGATCCCCTCGATCATCTCCCGGTTTTCCCGCGTCTCCTGCCGGTCCAGCTCCCGGTCGATCTCCTTGACCTTCTCCCGGATGGCGAGGAACTTCTCCACCAGGTGGAGCTTGTCTTCGTAGCCCTGCAGCGTGTGGCTGCACCGCTTCACAAGATCGTGGACCCCCTGGCGGCTGATGCCGGCCGAGGCGGCGATCTCGCTTAAGGACAGGTCCTCCAGGACGAACTGTTCGTAGATCTCTTTCTGGTGACTGGTCAGAAGTTCGCCGTAAAAATCATATAGCAGTGTCTGCCTGAAAAAATCATCCATCTCAAATCACCTGTGTTATCATATAACAAAGTTCCCGGGCTGTCAAGTGTTTTTTCTTGACAGCATGATACTTCCTCACACATTTTACTCACCCGCATATGATGTACTGTAAACAATATCTGTGGAGGCAATCATATGAGCGATTTATCAGCAAACTGCGGATGCGGATGCGACTCCGGCGTGCGCTCCGGCTGCGGATGCGGCAGCGGCTTTGGAGGAAACAGCTGCCTGTGGATCATCCTTCTCCTGTGCTGCTGCGGCGGCTTCGGCCGTGACGGCGGCTATGGCTGCGGATGCGGCTGCGGCGGCAATGACAACTGCCTGTGGATCATCCTTCTCCTGTGCTGCTGCGGCGGTTTCGGAGGAAACGGCTGCTGCTAGACGCACGGACCGGCGGATCCCGCCTGCTGCGCCCGGTGGATATATGCATCCGCCGGGCGCAGTCTGTCATAAGATACGGTCTTATTCCATATAAATAGTTACAACGCTGCACACAGGTGGGTATGATGGATCCAGGAAAGCCGCTCCCCATGACACCCTTTGACTCTCTTACTTCCTCCGGGGAGCTGCAGATGCTCAAGCTTCTCCTCCCCTATACCCCGCCTTCCGCCCAGCGGATGCTTGCCTTCTTCATCCGCTTTACGGAGCTGCAGCGCGCGGTCCGCTACTTCAGCGTCTTCCAAGACTTCCGGGAGGGCGCGGACCCGGAAGGGGCCTTCGCCTCCACGCCTCCTGCCGCATCTGAGATCCTGCAGGATCTGCGGCCCTATCTGGGCGGGCAGGCGGACACAGTGGATATGATCCTGTCCGCCATGAGCATGATGGAGATGATGCAGGACATGGCGCCGCCCGGCGCCGGGGATCCCGGTTCTGCCTCCCGGCAGGCGTCCGGCGGGCCGGATATGACGGAGATCCTGCAGATGATGCACATGTTCCAGGGCGGCGGCTTCCCGGATGACAGCGGCTTCGGAAGCAGCTTCGGAAGCGGCGGACCGGACAAGGAACCGATGGGAAAGGAATGGTGCAAAGATGGCGCAGGAATGGATGAACCACCCGGCAATGAAGGACATGGATCCGGTGAAGGTGGAGCTGATCCGGACCGCGGCGGCGCGGACGGCAGGCAAGAGCGGAAACGCCCTGGCGGCGGCCATGATGACGCTGATCACCTCCGCAGGCCGCAGGGGGATCCGCTTCACACCCCAGGAGACGTCCCTCATCCTGGAGATCTTAAAGGAGGGCCGCTCCGATGAGGAGAAGCGGCAGATCGACAGCATGGTCAGCCTTGTGACGGCGCAGATGCGCAGGCAGGCGGACAAAAAATGAGAGTTCCCCATCCGGAACTCTCCTTTTTATACCGTCCTGCTACAGGTCGTAATGCCTGCGCATTTCCCGGCGCTTTTTCGCGTTCTCCCAGTCTTCCCGCTCCTCGTCGGTCTCCAGCTCCAGCCGGGGCACCCTGGTGGGATGGTCGTTGTCGTCCAGGGCCACCATGGTAAAGTAGGCCCGGTTGATGAGCGTGCGGTTCCGGTCCAGGTCCTCCACGCAGGAGTCCACCTTCACTTCCATGGAAGTATTTCCCACATAGGTGACTTTCCCCGTGATCACGATCACATCCTTCTGGTAGGCGCCCCGCAGGAAGCTTAAGTTATCCACGCAGGCGGTGATCACATTCTTCCGTGTATGCCGCTTGGCCACCAGTCCGGCCAGCTCGTCCATCCACTGCATGAGCACGCCTCCGAAAAGGCGGCCGGCCGCGTTCAGATGGTTCGGTCTCACGATGTGGACGGTCTCGGATAAGGATTCGGATACTTTTCTGCTGTCTGTCATGTCTTGCTTCTCCTGTCTTCTGATTCTAGGTTCCTGTTTCGTTCACTGGACAGTATAACAGATTATCTGCTATACTAAAACTGATTTGAACAGAAATTTTGTTGTTTATATAGATCCGGAGGTAAGACCATGCGAAACATCAAACTGACGATAGAGTATGACGGCAGCCGCTACCAGGGCTGGTCCCGTCTCGGGAAAGGCGAATCCACCAACACCATTTCAAACAAGATCCTGGAAGTCATCCGGCGGATGACAGACGAGGATGTGGAGCTGTTCTGCGGCGCCCGCACCGAAGTGGGGGTCCACGCCTACGGACAGGTGGCGAATTTCAGGACAAATACGCAGATGAAGGATTACGAGATCCAGCACTACCTGAACCGGTATCTGCCCATGGATATCGCCGTAGTCTCCGTCGAGGACGTGCCGGAGCGCTTCCACGCCCAACTGAACGCCAGGTCCAAAGTCTACATCTACCGGGCCACCATCAGCGATGTGCCCAGCGTCTTTGACTTTAAGTACACCTTCCACTGCTTCCGCAGACCGGACATGGACGCCATGCGCCAGGCCGCCCGCCTGCTGACCGGCCGCCACGACTTCCGGAATTTCTCCACGGTGAAGCACAACAAGTCCACCGAGCGGGAGATCTACCGGATCGACATCTACGACGACGGGGAGGAGATGCAGATCACGCTGCACGCGGACGATTTCCTCCACAACATGCAGAGATCCATCGTGGGCACCCTGCTCGACATTGGGTTCGGCACGCGCCGGCCGGAGGACATCACAGCCGTCTTTGACGGCGCCCAGGCAGCCAGCGCGCCCTGCGACCCAAAGGGGATGTATCTGCAGGAAGTGCGCTACGAGTAAGCAGTCAGAAAAGGGCCGCCACAGGAAGCATCCCTGCTCCTGCGGCGGCCCGCTTTTTTTCATATTTACCGTGATCTAATATACCGGAATGATGCGGACGTCGGCTTTCTTCGCTTTGCTCTGCTCTTCCTTCGTCAGCTTCCTCGTCGTGAGCACGGCCGTGTAATCTGACAGATGATTGATCCTGGCCATTGCCTGTTTTTCAAACTTTGATTCATCCACCACAAGGTAAGCCTTCCTGCAGCGCCCCTGCGCCGTTCTCTTCAAAAACGCCTTGTCCACGGTGGGCGTCAGCACATCCAGATCCCGGTTGATGGACGCGGCTCCGAAGAACCCCACATCAAACCGGAAATCTTCCAGCATCTGCGTGGCGTAATACCCAAGCATACTGCCGGTGCTCTTCTGCACCCTGCCGCCGCACAGAAACAGCTCTGCGGGACTGTTCTTCAAAAGTCCGGCGATCTCCAGGTCGTTGGTCACGACCATGATGTCCGGTATATCCTGGATCACCCGGGCGATCTCGTAGGTCGTCGTCCCGGCGTCCAGATAGATGTTGTCACCCGCGGAGACAAGGGAGCGGCAGGCCGCCGCCAGTTTCTTCTTCTCAGCCATATGGCTGGTACTCTTGTCTGCATAGGTTACCTCCTGCTTTGCCACCGCACCTCCATGGCACCGCTCCAGTAAATTGTCCTCCTGCAGTTTTTCCAGATCCCGCCGTATGGTCATGGCGCTCACCCGCAGGTTCTGCGCCAGGTCGTCGACCTGGACGCTCCCCTGCTGTCTTACGATCTCCACGATCTTTGCCTGCCGTTCCGCTGCCAGCATAGAAACCACCTCACATGGTCATAGTATCACGTTTTGTTTACATGAAGAAGCTTAATACGAGAACTTCCACAACACCGATGGCCCATGCGATCGTAGATGTTACGGACCATACCTGCAACTGGTCTTTCGCCTCGCTCACGCCCAGCGTCCTGTTTACAACCCAGAAATAGCTGTCGTTGAAGTAGCTGAAGAACAGGGAGCCGACGCAGCAGGCGATGGCGCCCAGTGTCGGGTTCACGCCGGATGCGATGATGATGGGGGCGGAGATACTTGCCGCTGTCGTCATGGCAACTGTTCCGGAACCCTGGATAAAACGCATCAGCGTGGAGATGATGAGCGGGAGCACGATGATCGGGATCGCTGTCTGGGCCAGGCCTTCTGCCATGTATGTGCCGAGGCCGGAATCCTTGATGATCTGTCCGAGCGCTCCGCCGCCGCCTGTCACGAGCATGATGATGCCGGCGGACTGCATGCCCTTCTCCATCTCCGTCAGGGCTGTGTGTCTGTCAAGGTCTCTGCCAAGCGTGAAGATGGCAAGGATCAGGCCGAGGCCTACCGCGATGATGGGCTGGCCGAGGAAGATCAGCACTTCCATGATGCCTGTCGTTGCGCCGAGAGCTGTGGCAACCGTGTTGATCAGGATGAGAACGATGGGAAGGAACAGAGGCGCAAAGGACTCGAATGTTCCGGGCATCTTCTCATCCGCCATGTGGAATGCGTTGTCATAGTCCGGCTCCTCATAGGGAACTTCCACGATCTCGCCGTCCTCGTTGGGGATGCGGTAAAATTTCTTAGGCAGCACTTTCTTAGCATATACAATACATCCAATTGCCATGGGAATGGCAAGAACTAACGTGAGCAGGATGAAGGTTCCCACATCGATGCCGAAGATACCGCACACACCTAAGGGGCCCGGTGTCGGCGGCACTAAGGAGTGGGTGATCACAAGGCCGGCTGCCAGGGCAACGCCAAGGCCGATCACAGACTTCTTCGTCGCTCTGGAGATGGCTTTCGCGATGGGGGAAAGCACAACGAAACCGGAGTCACAGAAGATCGGGATGGACACAAGGAAACCGGTCAGACACAGGGCTTCCTCCTCCCTCTTCTTTCCGAACAGCTTCAGGAATGTGAAGGCCATTCTCTTGGCCGCTCCCGTCACCTCGAAGATCTGTCCCATCATGACGCCGAACCCGATGATGATACCGATGCTTCCCAGTGTGCTTCCGAAACCTCCTGTGATGGAGTTGACAATACCAAGGGTCTTGCCGTCTTCCAGCGTGATGTTGGAGAGGGGCATGCCGCCCACAACGCCCACGATGACCGTACATACGATCAGGGCCAGGAACGCCTGTACTTTTGTCTTAAGTACAAGGAAAATAAGAACGATGATACCGATTGCAAGTCCAAGCAGCATTCTGTTGCCGTCAAGTCCTCCTATCATAAAACAATCCCTCCTTTAGATGAAAATCCCTCTTTACTCTTTATTTTACAAAGTGAGGTGCGTATTTTGCGGCCAGCCGGATGGCTTCGATCATGCTCACGGCACTCACCTTTCCGGTGCCCGCTATATCAAATGCAGTGCCGTGATCCACTGAGGTGCGAAGGATCGGCATTCCATTTGTTATCGCGATGGTTTTTTCAAAGTCCAGCGTCTTTGTCGCGATGTGGCCCTGGTCGTGATACAGGGACAGGACGCTGTTGTATTTCCCGATGGCTGCCTGGTGGAACACGGAGTCCGCGCCGACAGGTCCGGCCACGTCGTAGCCCATCTTTTTCAGTTCCTCGATGGCCGGCATGATCTCCTCCACTTCCTCCCAGCCGAAGAGCCCGTGCTCGCCGCTGTGGGGGTTGAGGCCGGCGATGGCCATGGTGCCCTCGTTTACGCCGAGACGCTTCAGGGCCTCCGTACATCTGACCACGTAGTCGATGATGCGGTCCTTCTTGATCATGTCCAGCATCTGCCGAAGGGACACGTGCCTTGTCAGGAAGAAGACGCGCATGCCGTTCGTCTCAAACATGGTCAGGGGATCCTCCGTGCCGGTGAGGGCGCCGAAGATCTCTGTGTGGCCGATGAAGTGGATCTCGCCCGCCTTTAAGGCCTCCTTGTTGATGGGCGTCGTGGAGACGGCGTCCACCTCCCCTGCGTTGGCCAGCTCAATGCTCTTTGCGATGTAGTCGTAGGCTGCCTTTCCGCACATGCCGCTGACTTTTCCGAACTCGAACTGATCCATGTCCACGTTGTCTAAGTCGATCAGGTTGAGCACGCCCGGCTCATAGTTTCCGTCCGCCGGCTTCCCGATCACGTTGACTGTCAGGTCTGATCCCGTGATGCGGATGGCGTTCTCCATGACTTTTTTGTCTCCCACAACGACGCAGTCCGCCACGTCCGTCACTTCAGCGGACGCAAGGGACATGGCCACGATCTCCGGTCCGACGCCTGCCGGATCGCCCATGGTTACTGCAATAAGCGGTTTTCCCATTTTTTTCTCTCCTCCTTATTTTATTAAATATAAAGTTTCTCTTTCAGGTAGGTGATGCAGCGGTTGATGGCATCATTCTGCCCCTGGCTGCCTCCCTTTGTGATAATGTGCACGCCCTCGAACTCGCCTTTGAGGAACTGCCCGTAGGCGGCCAGCGGGAGCACTTCGTCCATGAGGGAGAGGCCCGCCGTGTCAAACCGCTCGCACACAGACACCGTGATGTCTCCGCCGCTTGTGTAAAGCCCGCGGAACTCCGGCTCCGCCTTGAAGATCCGGTAGGTGATCTCCGCAAATCCGGAATTGATCCTTCCGGTAACTTCATCCATGGAGCAGTTGTACTTCTCCATGTAAGGCTTGAAATCAATGCGGTTCTCCGGGTAGATGCCGTCGCCTGTCACCGTGGATATGACGTTCAGCTTGCACTCTTTGAGGATCTCGTCCGTCACCCGGGCGATCTCCTTCTCCCTCCTGTCCTCGTCCTCCAGAAGTTCCTTCGTGTTGACAAAAACGTTGTGGGTCCTCTGGGAGAGCCACAGCTCCTCCATCTGCTTGGTGGTGTTGGGATGTACGCTTCCCACCACCGCCAGGATGCGGCTCTTCTCTTTCTTCTCGGACGGGGTGATCAGCTTCCTGGAGAGGGTCGCTGTGAAGACGCCCGGATCCACGGCCACGGTCTTCAGTTTGCTTGTGATGACCGCATCCGCGATGAGATCCAGATCCTCCTGGGTCACACAGTCGATGACAAGGATCCTGCAGCCTTCCGCCACATGCTTCTTCATCAGGTCTGCGAGATAATGCTTGCCGTGCATCAGATCCTTCATCAGGATGGAAGCCACCTTGTACTTGCTCTGCTGCTCAAAGAGCACCGCATCCTCCGAGATCTTCACCGGCGTCTTTGGATCGATGGCGATGTCCGTCTTGTGCAGGGGCAGGCCGTTCACCAGCATGTACCCGCCGATGACGATCCGTCCCGACGAGGGGAAGCAGGGCGCCACCACAGCCACGTAGTCGTCCCCCAGGCAGTCCAGCATGGCGTCCGTCTCGCTGCCCAGGTTGCCCCGCAGCGTGCTGTCGATCCGCTTGGAGTAGACTTTGACGTCGTCGCTCCTCAGCATGCTGCACACGTTGTACACCCGGTTGTAGGCGATCTCAGGCGAGACGCCCCGGCTGTCCGTCGGGTAGAGAACGCAGTCGCAGTCCTTGAGGGTGCTCAGCTCGATCCGCTCCGCATTCATGACCGTGTAGGCGGTGTAATTCATTTTTTTGAGAAGCACACCTGTCGCATTGGCTCCTGTCAGGTCATCCGCGATCACTACACACTCTGGCATGTCTCATTCCTCCTTTTGAATATGTTTATTTCTGTTCATATTGTACTTCTACTGTTCGTTTTTGTCAATTTAATCTATTTTTTGTCAATCTTTTTAGAAACATTTAACAAATATATGTGTTTGTTTTTGTTTATTTTTCAAGGAGGAACGGACAGAACCTGTCCGACAGAAAAGGAGGCCGCCATGCGGGCCGCCTCCCCATATCAGAAACCGCAGAATAGGTCTACTTGTCAAGCAGTACATCCACCGCTTCCCGCAGGGTGGAGTCATCGCCCACATTGCCCGGAAAGATCACGTAGGGCGTAGCCGGGAACCGGCTCTCCTCCCCGGTCTGCCACACCGGGATGCCCGGCCGGATCTGTCCCAGCACGTTGGCCTTCTTAACAGCCAGCGCCTTCGTCCCCACATCGCTGGAGGTGATGCCTCCCTTAG
Source organism: Mordavella massiliensis (assembly GCF_016901695.1). Lineage (GTDB taxonomy): Bacteria > Bacillota > Clostridia > Lachnospirales > Lachnospiraceae > Claveliimonas > Claveliimonas massiliensis_A. The sequence goes on from NZ_JACJKS010000013.1 coordinate 25,758, forward strand.
CGATCACAAAGGCCGGCGTGACGGTCAGCCGTCCCACCAGGGACTGGACCGCGTCGGAGATCTTCACCGACAGGCGCAGCTCATCCTCCTTGTCCCCTGTGTCCGCCGTGATGAGGGTGCGGGTCGTGCTGCAGCACACCGTCCTGCCGGCGCGGATGCACTCCTCCTCCCTCTGCAGGCACCGGTCCACCTCCGCCGCAAAGGCCGCGTCGTCCTTCACAAGGGTGGCGTCCAGCTCGATGAATTCGATGTCGCTGCGGGCTTTGAGCGCCTCCAGCTGACGGGTCGTCTTCTCTGTGTGGGAGCCCACCACGATGATGCCGCCGTTGTCCGTCTCGTTCACCACCATCTTCTCTCTTGTGAGAAGGGGCTGGTCTGTCACGCCCCCCAGCACCTTCACGATGGAGGCTGCTGTGCGCATCATAAAGGTCTTCCCCTTTGCCATGGCCCGGTAGAGCGCCACGCAGAACACCTTGATGTCCGCGTAGTCCACGGCGTTGACAATGATCTTGTTAAAGCCCGTCACCGCAAGGAGCTGGGCCTCGATCTTATCCACCGCCATGTCGTGGATATCTGCGAGGGAAATGCAGGTGACGTCCCCCGCCTTGTACGCGCCCTTTGTCTTCTCCTCGATATAGGCCGGCATGGTGGCCGCCGTGTAGCCGAAGGTCTTGTCTTTCGCGAACTCCGTCTCGTTGGCAGGCACAAGCTCGTCGCCGTATTTCACATAGTGGACGTCGTCCACTGTGAACCGTCCGCCCTCCTTGAAGAAGGGGCAGAGGATCTCGCCGTCCACGGTCTTCCCGGTGTATTTCTCGTAGTCCGCCTTCAGAAGCTCTGTCTCCAGCGGATAGTGTCCCCGCAGGGTGCTGTCGCTGCGGCTGATGTAGATGTAGGATCTCCCCGTCTCTCTCGCCGCCTGATCCACAGCCGCCGCGATCTCGTGGTGAGCCTTCGTGGTCTGCTGCGCCGTGAAGCCCCGGGAGTTCGTCATGACATAGAAGAGATTGTTCTCCTCCTCAAACCCGGCCCGGATGCTGTCCGCGTCCCAGTTCGTGTACACGGAGATGTCATGCACTGTCTGTACGCCGGTGGGGTCGTCGTCCAGGACCACGATCTTCTTGTCATTCGCCTCGATCTCTTTTTGCAGAAGGCCGTCAATATAGGCCTCGTCTATCTGTTTGAAAGAAGTCAGAATATCTGTGCTGACCGCCATTTCCCTCTCCTCCTTCTAGTCCGCTTTCTTTACTTCCACGTCCGCCAGCTTCTCAAAATACTGCACGATGCCGCCGTGATCGTCTCCCATATGGCCGTGGATCTTTAAGGTCTGCAGGATCTCGTAGAGCTGCGCCGTGTAGGGGATGGGCACATCGATGGCGTGGGCTGTGTTCACCACGTTCCTGATGTCCTTGTGGTTGATGCGGATGGGGCCGCCGGGTTTAAAGTTGCGCTCCACGATCATGGGGATCTTGGCGTCCAGCACCGCGCTGCCCGCCAGGCCGCCACGGATGGCCTTGTATACTTTCACCGGATCTGCGCCCGCTTTCACGGCCAGCACAAAGGCCTCGGACACAACTGCGATGGTGTTGTTGACGATGATCTGGTTGGCCAGCTTGGTCACGCTGCCGCTGCCGGATCCGCCGATCAGGAGTGCGGAGGAACCCATGATGTCAAAATACTTTGTGAGAGCCTCAAAATCTTTCTCCTCGCCGCCTGCCATGATCGCCAGCGTGCCATTGACAGCGCCCGGCTCCCCGCCGGACACCGGCGCGTCCACGAAGCCCACGCCCTGCTCCTTCAGCCGCTCAAAGCACTCTTTGGACTCCACCGGTGTGACGGAGCTCATGTCGCACACAACGGTTCCTGCCTTGACTGTGGAGGCCACGCCGTTCTCTCCAAAGAGGATGGATTTGGTGATGTCGCCGCTGGGCACCATGATAAAGATGACGGAGCAGGCCTCGCCGATCTGGGCGTATGTCCCCTCCTCGGCGCCGGCCGCCACCACGTCCGCCACTGCCTCTTTATTCAGGTCGGAGACCATAAGCTCCACGCCTGCCTTCAGAAGGTTCTTTGCCATGGGTCTTCCCATGATGCCAAGTCCGATAAATCCTGTTTTCATTTCCTTTTTCTCCTTTCTGTTTTCTTTTGGGCATTTCGCCCATCTTTTTTACATTTTACTGACTTGCATTGTTACTTTTTGTTCTTTCTGCCTCCACTTTACTACATACCGGTATACCGGTCAATACCTTAAATTTCTTTCTCTGTTTTTGCCAATTTCCGGTTCTTTAAATTGGTGAAAATCCCCATAAGCGCGGGAGTTCTCCGTTATTTTATTAACAGATGGAGTCGGCTTCGCCCCGCCTATAAAAAGTTGATTTTTCACGGATTTCTATTGGATTTTATACAGGAAACAGTGTACAATAGAACCAGGTTTTTTTAGATTTTCACCTGTCTTTGACAAAACATAAACGAACGTAAAAAGGAGCCCTGCGCCATGATGACACTGAACGAACAGGCTTACGAGCATTTAAAGAAAATGATCACAGAAGATCAGCTCTCCTACCAGGAGATCTACTCGGAGACAAAGCTCTCCCGGGAGCTCGGTATCTCCCGCACCCCTTTCCGGGACGCCATCCACCGTCTGGTGCAGGAGGGGTACATTGACATCATCCCCAGCAAGGGGTTCCGCCTCCACCACCTGACCAGGCAGGATGTGGTGGAGACCTTCCAGGTGCGCTCCGCTCTGGAGTGCTACTGCACGGCCGAGATCACCCGCACCCACACGTCGCGGAAGGCGAAAAGACTGTTCCGGGAGCTCCATTTTCTTATGGATGAAATGCAGGAAATCCTGGAGACCACTCAGGCCATCCAGGATTTCTGTACCTACGATTTTCAGTTTCACACCGCGGTGATCGGATATCTGGAGAACGAGCAGTTCTCCGCCATCTTTGACACCTTTATGTACCGGATGCAGCGGCTGGCCCGGATGTCCCTCTCCCACCCGGGGCGGATGGAGGACACCTGCTCGGAGCACCTGGCCATCCTTGAGGCCATGGAGACCGGGGATGCGGCCCACATCTACGATATCACCCTGCGCCACATGGATGTGCCAAAGGGCATCAATCTGGAGGACCTTTAGTGGTCCTCCTTTTTTATCTTCTCCACCGAGTCCCGGTTCACCCGCTCCCGCAGCGCCGCCATATAGGGGATGTCCCTCGTCTCCCTCTCCCCGTAGGTGAGCTGCAGTTCGTACTCCAGGGGCAGCCAGGTGGAAATATCTGCCTCGTTGTGCTGGATCAGGGCCTCCAGCTTGTCCATGGCGTTCACAAGCCGTGCCTCCGGCGTGGTCTTCTGCGCCATCTCCCGAAAAATGCCCCGCAGCGCTTCTCCCGGCTTCCCGGGCAGGAGCGAGGCGATCTGCTCCAGGGCCTCCTCTTCTGTCCGCTCGTCCTCCCCGGTCTTCTCAAAAGCCGGGATATCGCCCGTGACCGCCTCCCCCATGTCGTGGAAGAGGGCCAGCTCCATGACCCGGCCCATGTCCAGCTCCGGGAACTCGTCTCTCACAAGCCAGGCGAAGACAAGCAGCCGGTATGTATGCTCCGCCACGCTCTCATGGCGCCCGCTGCTTGTCCAGGAGTGGCGGGTATTGCATTTGAGCTTCTCCGCCAGATGGAGGAAGGAGAGCAGTATCTTCTCGTCCATATGCGTCTATCCCTCCAGTATCTTCACGTAGAAGGTCCTGTTCCTGGGACCGTCAAAGTCGCAGAAGTAGAGGTCCTGCCAGATCCCCAGGATCAGCTCCCCGCCGCTGAGGATCAGGGTCTGGGAGGGGCCGAATACCGTCGTCTTCATGTGGGCGTGGGAGTTGCCCTCCGCATGGCGGTAGTAGTCCGCCTCCGTGGGGAACACCTTCTCAAATCCTTTGAGCATGTCCCGCACCACATCCGGATCCGCGTTCTCGTTGATGGTAAATCCCGCTGTGGTGTGGGGGGAGAAGACCACCACGATGCCGTCCTTTGCGCCGCTCTTTTCAATGTCTTCCCGCACCATGCCCGTCACCTTGGTCATCTGCTGGGAGCCCCGCGTGGAAATGTGATGTTCAAACAAATGCATACCTTCTGTCCTCCTTTTATTTCTCCAGAAATCTCTGAAGCGCATCGAATTCCTTCTTCATCAGCCGGTAACCGTGCTCATAGAAATGCATCAGGGCGTCGTAGTCCTTCTCCAGCCTGGATACCGTCGGAATGAGGGGCCGGATCACAAAGATCTTTCCCTCCGCCTCCTGCTGCTCCACAAGCTTCATGGTCCGGTTGTAGACGATATTCCGGTTGATGATGCAGCGGACCAGGTTCGGATACTTCTTATACGCCCGCCGGTAGAGCTGCACCGCCGCCCTGGACGGCATCTTCTTGCGGTAGCCCGGATTTCTCGTCAGCACCACGACCGGCTTCCCGTTGCCGATCTCCATGGCCCTCTGAAGCGGAATGGAGTCCGCCAGGCCCCCGTCCAGGTAGGGGATCCCGTCGATGTTCACCATGGGGGAGATGAGCGGCATACTGCTGGACGCCCGGCACAGCTTCATGAGCCTGTCCCTGTCCTCGTCCTCCGTCATGTACTCCGCCCGGCCCGTCACACAGTTGGTCGTCACGATCTCGCACTCCATATCCGACGCAAAATAGGTGTCGAAGTCAAAGGGATAGATCTCGTTCGGGAACCTGTCAAAGACGAGATCCATGTCCAGCAGGCTCTTCTCCTTTATAAACTTTGTAAATCCATAATAGTAATTATATTCCTTGTCCTTCTGGATCATGCAGTCTCTTGTCCTTCCGGGCTGTTTCGACACATAGTCCACCGCGTTGCAGCTCCCGGCAGAGACCCCGATCACATAGGATGTATAGAAATCCTTCTCCATCAGGTAATCGAGGACGCCGGAAGTAAACACGCCTCTCGTCGCGCCGCCCTCCAGTACCATAGTCGCCTTTATCATATCGTTCATCCTCCTTCTTGCATGCTGTCCTTACCTGCTATTATAAACGCATTTCACGGGGATGAAAACCCTCTTTTCTCCTTGCTATTTCCGCCTTTTTTTGCTAAGATAGACTTCGTATGCAATGAAACCCTGAAAAGAAACTGATAGGAGAAAGATGACAATGATCAGTACAAGCAATGTGACACTCCGTGTCGGAAAGAAAGCACTGTTTGAAGATGTAAATATCAAGTTTACGGAAGGAAACTGCTACGGACTCATCGGCGCCAACGGGGCCGGCAAGTCCACCTTCCTCAAGATCCTCTCCGGGCAGTTGGAGCCCACAAGCGGCGAGGTGGTCATCACCCCGGGAGAGCGGCTCTCCTTCCTGCAGCAGGATCACTTTAAATATGATGAGTTCCCGGTCCTGGACACCGTCATCATGGGAAACGCCAGACTCTACGAGATCATGAAGGAGAAGGAAGTTCTCTACGCAAAAGAGGATTTCACAGACGAGGACGGCATCAGGGCCAGTGAGCTGGAGGCGGAATTCGCCACCATGAACGGCTGGGAGGCCGAGTCGGACGCCGCCTCCCTCTTAAACGGTCTCGGGATCGAGACAGAGATGCACTACAGGCTGATGAAGGACTTGAACGGTCCCGAGAAGGTGAAGGTGCTTCTGGCCCAGGCCCTGTTCGGCAACCCGGATATCCTGCTCCTTGACGAGCCCACCAACCACCTGGACCTGGACGCCATCGCCTGGCTGGAGGAATTCCTAATCGGCTTTGAGAACACGGTGATCGTGGTCTCCCACGACCGCTACTTCCTGAACAAAGTCTGCACCCAGATCGCGGACATCGACTACGGCAAGATCAAGCTCTACGCCGGCAACTATGATTTCTGGTACGAGTCCAGCCAGCTCCTCATCCGCCAGATGAAGGAGGCCAACAAGAAAAAGGAAGAAAAGATCAAAGAGCTGCAGGAATTCATCTCCCGCTTCAGCGCCAACGCCTCCAAATCAAAACAGGCCACCTCGAGGAAGCGGGCCCTGGAAAAGATCCAGCTGGACGACATCCAGCCTTCCAGCCGGAAGTATCCCTACATCGATTTCCGCCCGAACCGGGAGATCGGCAACGAAGTCCTCACTGTGGACGGCCTCTCCAAGACCATCGATGGGGAGAAGGTGCTGGACAATATCTCCTTCACCCTGAACCGGGAGGACAAGGTGGCCTTTGTGGGCGGCAACGAGCAGGCCAAGAACACGCTCTTCCAGATCCTCATGGGCGAGATGGAGCCGGACGAGGGCACTTACAAGTGGGGCGTCACGACGACGCAGGCCTACTTCCCGCTGGACTACGGCGATGAGTTTGACAACGACTACACCATCGTGGAATGGCTGACCCAGTACTCGGAGGAGAAGGACGCCACCTACGTGCGCGGCTTCCTGGGACGCATGCTCTTCTCCGGGGACGACGGCGTGAAGCGTGTGAAGGTGCTCTCCGGAGGCGAGAAGGTGCGCTGCCTCCTCTCCAAGATGATGATCTCCGGATCCAACGTCCTTCTGCTGAACGAGCCCACCAACCACCTGGACATGGAGTCCATCACAGCCCTCAATAACGGCATGATCAAGTTCCCGGGCGTGATCCTCTTCTCCTGCCGGGACCATCAGATCGTGCAGACAACGGCAAACCGGATCATGGAGATCGTGCCTGGCGGAAAGCTCATCGACAAGATCACAACTTACGACGAATACCTGGAGAGCGATGAGATGGCAAGAAAACGCCAGACCTACACGGTGATGAGCGACGAGGACAACTAGATACCAGTCCTCTGTATGAGAATGCAAAACGAGAAGGCAGATGTACCGCCTTCTCGTTTTTATTATTTATTGAAATCTGTATAAGTCTCGCCGGCCTGCATGGTAATGCCTCTTGCCTCTGCCATCTCCGTGACAGTCACAAGCTGGTATCCCTGATCCACAAGCCAGGGGATGAGCTGCAGCGCCGCGTCCACTGTCGAGCTGTGGATGTCGTGCATGAGGACGATGTCCCCGTCATCCGCTGTCTGCTGCACGCAGTTGATGACAGACTGGGCGTCGCCCTTCCAGTCCAGGGTGTCGATGTTCCACAGGATCATGGGCTGTCCCACATTGGCCTTCACTGTATCGTCGACCGCGCCGTAGGGCGGACGCACGAGAGTCGCGCCCTGGCCGCAGGCCTCCTCGACCAGATTGTTGGTGTCGCCGACCTGGCTGCGGATCTCGGATTCGCTGATCTTAGTCAGCTCCGGATGGTCGTACGTGTGGTTGCCAAGCTCACAGTCCGCCTCCAGCATCTGTTTGATCGTGTCCTCCCTGCCCGGGATGTTCACGCCCTGCATGAAGAATGTGGCATGGGCGTCGTATTTCTCCAGCATGTCAAGGAGCTCCTGCGTCCGGTCTCCCGGCCCGTCGTCGAAGGTGAGGGCCATCATGGGCTTGTCCGGATCGATGCTGCTCTCCTTGGACTCAAGGACGCCCTTCTCGCTGAAGACGCAGCTGAGCGTTCCGATGTGCTGCTCGCCGGTCACCATCTCGCCGGACTGGTTGAAGTAGTACGTGTTCCCGTCCAGCTCCTGCCAGCCCGCCGCAGCCCTTCCGTCCGCCTGCAGGTAGGCTTTGCTCTCGCCCTTCTTCTTCCACTGATCCGTCTGCATGGCGCCCTTCTTGTCAAAGTAGTACCAGGAAAGGCCGATCTCCTGCCAGCCGGTCGATTTCACATTGTCCTCGCCAAAGTAGTATGTCTTGCCTTTTACAGTGACAAAGTCATTCTGCACGTATGTATCGTCCCACTTTTTAAACTTGTCGCCGTCCCACTGGCCCACCTGGTTCTGAACGGTCAGCGTCCCTTCCTTCACATGGAATGTCACTCTGCCGTGCCAGTCGCCGCCTTTCTCTGTCTTCGCAGTCAGGCTCTCGTCCAGCTTCGTATAGATGGGGAAGTTCCCATCCATCGTACCGTCCGCGTCGCACTGGAAAGTGCAGTTCTCGCCCGCCTTCAGATCCTCGATCAGGTCCCAGAGGGTGTAGCCGCTCTCCTTGTCCAGCACCTTCTTCTTCAGCTTCTTCTCCTCTTTGTCACAGGAGACCTTCATCTGAAACGCCGGCACCGCCTCCCCCTGCTTGATGGAGGCATTCTCCGCCTGCAGGGTGATGTCCGTGTTCCTGCTCTTCACCGCGGCCCGGACGATCTGCACGCCCGCCATGGCGACCAGGAAGAGAAGGAGCGCGCCGACGAGCCGTCTGCGGATCTGCCGCTTTCGCCTCATCCGTTTTCTGGCGTTCACAGATCCGGGCCTTGGCCCGGATCTGTAGGATCCATTTCCTTTCGTCATATATACCTCTCATTACACACCGGTTCTTTTCTTTCGTCGCACCACATCAAGTTATGCCGGCATTGCGCAAAATTTGTCAATATATAGTATAAGGATAGCATCTCATGCGTATATCTGCAACTACAACGGAAAAGATGTAATATTACTTATCTTTTATGTAATAATTTCTTAACAAAGAAGGGTCCTAAACTTAGTTCAGAACCCTCACCCGCAGGACTCCTTCTATCTTCCGCAGATCGTCTGCCACGTCTGCGGGGATATCCGAGTCTATATCGATCATCGTGTAGGCGTATGCGCCCTTGCTCTTATTGGAAAGATCGGCGATGTTCATATTGTCGTCCGCCAGGATCTTCGTGAACTGTCCAAGCATGTTCGGCTTGTTGTAATGCAGCAGCACGATCCGCTTGTTGTTCCCCGGTTTTCCCATGTCGCAGTCCGGATAGTTGACGGAGTTCTTGATGTTGCCGTACTCCAGGTAGTCCATTAGCTGCCGCACGGCCATCACGGCGCAGTTGTCCTCCGACTCCTCCGTGGACGCGCCCAGGTGCGGGATCACGATGGCCCCCTTCACACCGGCGATGACCGGCGTGGGGAAATCGGACACGTAATGCTTCACCTGGCCGCTCTCCAGCGCGTCGATCATATCCTCCTCATTGACCAGCACATCCCTGGCAAAGTTCAGCACGACCACGCCTTTTTTCATCAGTCCCAGGGAATTTCTGTCGATCATTCCCCGGTTGGCCGGCGTCGCCGGCACATGGAGGGTAATGTAATCACAGTTCTTGTAGAGCTCATCCACCGTCTGGGCGTGATGGATGTTCCGGGACAGGCGCCAGGCCGCGTCTACAGACACATAGGGATCGAACCCGTAGACCTCCATGCCGAGATAGATGCCGGCGTTGGCCACCAGGCCGCCGATGGCCCCCAGGCCGATGACGCCCAGCTTTTTCCCTTCCAGTTCGCAGCCGGCGAACGCTTTCTTGGCCTTCTCCGTATCCTTGGCAATGTTGCCGTCCTCTTCGTTCTCCTGCACCCAGTTGATGCCGCCGATGATGTCCCGGGATGCCAGGAGCATGCCGGCGATCACCAGCTCCTTCACGCCGTTGGCGTTGGCTCCCGGCGTGTTGAAGACGACGATTCCCTCCTGGGCGCACCGCTCCAGGGGAATGTTGTTCACGCCGGCCCCCGCCCGGGCGATGGCCTTCAGCTCCGGCGCGAACTGCGCCTCGTGAAGGTCGGCGCTGCGCACGAGGAGCGCGTCCGCCTTCTGCGGGTCGCTGACCGGCACGTACTTATCTGTCATCTTGTCTATTCCAACCTGGGAAATGGGATTCATGCAATAATAGTGAAACATAGCTACAGGTTCTCCTTTTCAAATTCTGCCATAAACTCTACAAGTGCCTGCACGCCCTCGCAGGGCATTGCATTGTATATGCTGGCCCGCATGCCGCCGACCGTGCGGTGGCCTTTCAGGTTCTCCAGGCCGGCTTTTTTTGCCTCCTCCACGAATTTCGCATCCAGGTCTTTGTCGCCTGTCACAAAGGGCACGTTCATAAGCGAACGGTCCTCTGGCCGGACCGTCCCCTTGAACAGCCGGCTCTGATCCAGATAGCTGTAAAGGATCGCCGCCTTCTTTTCATTTTTCTCCTTCATGGCCTGCAGGCCGCCCTGGGCTTTCAGCCACTTGAACACTTTCCCGCAGATGTAGATCCCGTAGGCCGGGGGCGTATTGTACAGGGACCCTGCGTCCGCATGGGTTTTGTACTGCAGCATGGTGGGCGTGCCGGGAAGCACGTCGTCCGTGATCAGGTCCTCCCGGATGATCACGATCACCACGCCCGCCGGGCCGATATTCTTCTGCACCCCGCCGTAGATAAGGCCGTATTTCGTCACGTCCACAGGTTCGGACAGGAAGCAGGAGGACACGTCCGCCACCAGCGGCTTGCCTTTTGTGTCGGGGAGTGTCCGGAACTTTGTGCCGTATATGGTGTTGTTCTCACAGATATACACATAGTCCGCGTCCGGGGACACAGGCAGGTCCGAGCAGTCCGGGATATAGGAGAAGGTCCGGTCCTCGGAGGAGGCGATCTTGTTCGCCTTCCCGTACTTCTGCGCCTCCTGGTACGCTTTTTTTGCCCACTGGCCGGTGACGATGTAGTCCGCCACCCTGTTCTTCATCAGGTTCATGGGGATCATGGCGAACTGCTGGGAAGCGCCGCCCTGCAGGAAGAGGACCTTGTAATTGTCCGGTATGCCCATGAGCTCCCGGATATCCGCCTCCGCCTCCCCGATGATCCCGGCAAACGCCTTTGAGCGGTGACTCATTTCCATCACGGACATGCCTGTTCCCCTGTAGTCTAACATCTCGTCTGCTGCTTCGCGCAGAACTTCCTCCGGCAGCACAGCCGGCCCTGCTGAAAAATTGTACACTCTGCTCATGTTCTGATCCCTCCGTATTCTGTCTCTACTTTGCTCTGTTTTCCATATCCGCCTCGTCAAAGGCATCGCGGATCGCCGCGCCCGGCGCCACCATGGGCCACACCTTCTCGTCCTTGTCGATCTGGCAGTCAATGAGGACGGGCCTGCCCAGCGTCAGCGCCTCGGCGAACGCTTTCCTGAACTCTTCCCTTGTCTGCGCCCGGTATCCCACTGCGCCCATCGCCTCCGCCAGCTTCACGAAATCCACGGCGTCATTTAAAACGGTCTGGGAGTAGCGCTGTCCGTAAAACAGATCCTGCCACTGGCGCACCATGCCGAGCACATGGTTGTTGATGACCACCTCGATGACCGGGATGTTGTTCCTGGCTGCCGTCGCGATCTCGTTCATATTCATGCGCAGGCAGCCGTCCCCCGCGATGTTGACCACGGTCTTATCCGGGCGGCCCATCTTGGCTCCGATGGCGGCGCCCAGGCCGTATCCCATGGTCCCCAATCCTCCGGAAGAGAGGAAGGTGCGGGGTTTTGTAAACTGGTAGAACTGGGCTGCCCACATCTGATGCTGCCCTACTTCCGTGACGATCAGCGCGTCGCCCTCTGTCTGGCGGCAGATCTCCTCCACCACCCAGGGGCCGGAGAGGCCCTCGGCCGGGTACGTGAGAGGATATTTCTCTTTATAGTCCCCGATCTTTTCGATCCACGGGCGGTGGTCCTGCTGCTCCAGTCTGGCGTTCAGCTTCTCAAGGATCACTTTCAGATCCCCGATCACGCCCTCGGTGATCAGCACGTTTTTATTCATCTCCGCCGCGTCCACGTCAAACTGCAGGATCTTTGCGTTTTTCGCAAATTCGTTCACATTCCCTGTCACGCGGTCGCTGAACCTGGCGCCGGCCACGATCAGCAGGTCGCACTCATCCACGCCGTAATCCGCCGTCTTTGTGCCGTGCATCCCCACCATCCCGGTATAGAGAGGATCTGTCTCCGGGAAGGCGCCGTGTCCCATGAGGGTGTCGGCTACCGGCGCGTCGACTTTTTTGACAAACTCGTACAGTTCCTCTGACGCGTCGGAGAGGATGGCGCCGCCGCCCACACAGATAAAGGGGCGCTCGGATTCGCGGATCATGGTCAGGGCCGTATTCAGATCTGTCTCGTCAATCTCGCGGGACGGCTCCACTTTCTGCGGCTCCTCCCTCGTGTACTCTGTCTTTGCCCCTGTGACATCCTTCGGGATGTCAATGAGCACCGGGCCAGGGCGGCCCTTCTTCGCGATCACAAACGCCTTGCGGATGGTGTCCGCAAGCTTTGTGACATCCTTTACAATATAGTTATGCTTTGTGATCGGCATGGTGATGCCCGCGATGTCGATCTCCTGGAAGCTGTCTTTTCCCAGCAGGGACACCCCCACATTGCAGGTGATGGCCACAATGGGGATGGAGTCCATGTAGGCTGTGGCGATCCCGGTCACCAGATTGGTCGCCCCCGGGCCGCTTGTCGCAAAGCACACGCCCACCTTGCCTGTCGCCCTGGCATACCCGTCCGCCGCGTGGGACGCCCCCTGCTCGTGGGAGGTGAGGATATGCCGGATCTCGTCGCTGTGTTTGTACAGCTCGTCATATACGTTGAGGATGGCGCCGCCCGGATAGCCGAACACGGTGTCGACGCCCTGCTCCTTTAAACATTCAACAACTATTTCTGCGCCTGTCAACTGCATGCATCATTTCCCCTTTTCTCTTCTGCTCTATTTTGTTCCCGGGATCTCCAGCACGGCGCCGCGGTTGCCGGACGTGACCATCGCCGCGTATCTTGCCAGGTATCCCGTTGTGATCTTCGGCTGCCTCGGCTGCCATTCTTCTTTTCTCTTAGCCAGCACATCCTCCGGCACGTCCAGCTCGATGGACAGGGCCGGGATGTTGATCTTGATGATGTCTCCCTCTTCCACCAGCGCGATGGGGCCGCCCACCGCCGCCTCCGGCGACACATGTCCGATGGAGGCGCCTCTGGAAGCACCGCTGAAGCGGCCGTCCGTGATCAGGGCCACGCTGGAGCCAAGCCCCATGCCTGCAATAGCGGATGTGGGGTTGAGCATCTCCGGCATGCCGGGGCCTCCCTTGGGGCCCACGTACCGGATGACGACCACGTCGCCCGCCACGATCCTGCCGCCCTTGATGGCCTCGATGGCGTCCTCCTCGCAGTCAAACACTCTGGCCGGTCCCTCGTGCACAAGCATCTCGTCCACAACGGCGGAGCGCTTCACCACGCTTCCGTCCGGGGCCAGGTTTCCTTTGAGGACCGCAAGTCCGCCAGTCTGGCTGTACGGATTATCGATGGGGCGGATGACTTCCGGATTTCTGTTGACGACTCCTGCGATGTTTTCACCTACTGTCCTGCCTGTCACTGTCATGCAGTCCGTGTGAAGGAGTCCTTTTTTATTCAGCTCGGACATGACGGCGTACACGCCGCCTGCCTCGTTCAGATCTTCTATGTACGTGGGGCCGGCCGGCGCCAGGTGGCACAGGTTCGGCGTCCGCTCGCTGATCCCGTTGGCAAAATCGATCTCAAAATCCATGCCGATCTCGTGGGCGATTGCCGGCAGATGGAGCATGCTGTTTGTGGAGCAGCCAAGCGCCATGTCGACCGTGAGGGCGTTCAGGATCGCGTCTTCCGTCATGATATCCCTTGGGCAGATATTTTTCTTCACAAGCTCCATCACCTGCATGCCGGCCTGCTTGGCAAGGCGGATGCGCTCGGAATATACAGCCGGGATCGTGCCGTTGCCGCGAAGGCCCATGCCAAGCACCTCTGTCAGGCAGTTCATGCTGTTTGCCGTGTACATGCCGGAGCAGGACCCGCAGGTGGGGCAGGTCTTGTTTTCGTACTCAAGCAGCCCCTCGTCCGAGAGAAGCCCGGCCGCGTTGGCGCCCACTGCCTCAAACATACTGGAAAGGCTGGTTTTTTTCCCCTGTACGCGCCCGGCCATCATGGGACCGCCGCTGACGAAGATCGTCGGGATGTTGATCCTGGCCGCAGCCATCAGAAGACCCGGCACATTCTTATCGCAGTTCGGCACCATCACCAGCCCGTCGAACTGATGCGCCATGGCCATGGCCTCTGTAGAGTCCGCGATCAGGTCCCTTGTCACGAGAGAGTACTTCATGCCGATGTGCCCCATGGCGATTCCGTCACAGACTGCAATCGCCGGGAACACGATGGGCGTTCCGCCTCCCATCGCCACGCCGAGCTTTACAGCCTCCACAACCTTATCAAGGTTCATGTGGCCCGGCACGATCTCATTGTAGGAGCTGACGATGCCGATCAGCGGCCGGTCCAGCTCCTCCTTCGTCAGTCCGAGAGCATTAAACAAGGAACGATGCGGGGCCTGCTGGGCTCCCTTCTTTACACTGTCACTTCTCATAATTGTCTTACCTCCATATACAATTTATACAATTACACAGGGATACATGTAAGTGGGGACGTAACACTTTTAAAAAGTGTTACGTCCGGAATGAAAAAACTGGTGTCCTTTTGTTGCAATTACATCTACAATTCAAACTATATCCGCGCCGAGATCAGGTCGCCCATCTCGCTGGTACCCACCTGCTTCTTTCCGGCGGACATGATGTCGATGGTGCGCCATCCCTCTTTCAGGACATCAGCTACTGCCTTCTCGATGGCGTCAGCCTCGGCGTCCAGATCAAAGCTGAACCGGAGCATCATAGCGGCGGACAGGATCGTGGCGATGGGGTTTGCAATGCCTTTGCCTGCAATATCCGGAGCAGAACCGCCGCTTGGCTCATAGAGGCCGAACTTTGTCTCATTCAGGCTTGCGCTGGCCAGCATCCCGATGGAGCCGGTCACCATGCTGGCCTCATCCGAAAGGATGTCGCCGAACATGTTCTCTGTCAGGATGACATCGAACTGCTTCGGGTCTTTCACAAGCTGCATGGCGCAGTTGTCTACGAGCATGTTTTCCACTGTCACGTCCGGGTAATCCTTCGCTACTTCCTCCACGACACTTCTCCAGAGCCTGGAAGAATCAAGCACATTCGCCTTGTCTACGCTGGTCACTTTTCTGCGGCGCTTCATGGCGATATCAAAGGCCCGTTTTGCGATCCGCCGGATCTCGTTTTCATTATAGGTAAGGGAGTCATAAGCTGTGCGCACCCCGCCTTCCTCTACGGTCTTCCTCTCTCCGAAATACAGGCCGCCTGTCAGTTCCCGCATGATCATCATGTCAAATCCGCCCTCTGTGATCTCCTCCTTCAGCGGGCAGGCTCCTTTCAGTTCCTCATAGAGAACAGCCGGGCGCAGGTTTGCAAACAGGTTCAGCGCCTTGCGGATCTTCAAAAGCCCCGCTTCCGGCCTCTTGTCCGGCTCCAGCTTATACCACGGCGAAGTCTTCGCATCCCCGCCGATGGATCCCATAAGGACAGCGTCGCACGCCTTTGCCCTGGCGATCGTATCCTCTGTCAGCGGCACGCCGTGTACATCGATGGAAGCGCCTCCCAGCAGCAGCTGCTCATACTGTATGGTATGTCCGTACACCGCTGCGGTCTTATCCAGGACTTTCATGGCCTCTGTAACGATCTCCGGCCCGATCCCGTCCCCTTTGATTACTCCGATCTTCAAGTTCATATGCCTCTTCCTTCCTAACTTTTACAACAGATTACGCTATTTCATAATCATATCGCATTTTGATGCGTGTTTCAACCCTTTAGCGCGAAAAAATAGAGCGTCCTCTGTTTTCTGCGCTCTGTTTACAGAAATAAAAAGGGCATTACCCCTCTCAGGATAATACCCTTTGAATCACTCTCTTACTTTCTGGTCTTCTTTAAGATCACCGCGATCACGATCACAGCTGCTGCCGCAACTGCAAGCAGGATCCAGGTGACCGGCGAGGCCGTATCCCCCGTCCTGGGAGCTGCCTTTGCCTGGCCGTTTACGGTATCCTGGCCATTGGCACCCTTCTGGCCGTCGGCAGAACTCTGTCCAGCCGGATTGCCCTGACCGCCCGGATTGCCTTTCTGGTCATCTTCTGTACCAGATCCTGTTCCGGTCCCGGCATTTCCGGCATTTCCGGCATCGCCTGCCGGCTCTCCGGCGCCGTCTCCGCTGTTGTCATCGGATGCCGGCGGATTCTGCGTTCCGGGCGTCTCTACGGCTGCCTGACCGGAATTCCCCGGCTGTACCGGAATGGAGTTATCCGGCTGCTCCGGAATGGAGTTATCCGGCTGCTCCGGAATGGAATTGTCCGGCTGCTCCGGCGTCTCGGCCGGCCCGTTGTCCGGTGTCTCCGCATCCGGATCATTGCCGTCCGCAGACTCCGTATTCAGCACGATCGTAAATGGTGAAAAGCTCTCCACCTCCACAGTCACTGCGCCGTTTTCCACAACACACTCATAGCGCACCGGGCAGAGGCCGTCCTCTTTCTCCAGATAATGGAAAACAAGCACTTCCTGCCCGTTGTACTGAGGATCTACAGGGAATGTAACCTGCACCATTGTGCCGGCCTTGATCTCCCCGTTTTCCAGTGAAAGTTCATACACGCCGAGAACCGGCTTCCCTTCGGCTGCTTTTGTCAGCGTTTCATATGTATCAGTCTCTTCGCTGACTGCCTCCGTCTTAAAGGATGTGCCTGCTGTAAACGTTCCATTCGCCGTGATCTGGGAAGACTCGCTTGTCAGCTCGGCATCTTCATATACCGTCTCTGCGCCCGTGTCATCCGTACCGGAATCTGTTCCGTCTCCGGCCGGTTCCTCCGGCAGCGGCTCATCGGAAGGCGTCTCCGGTTCCTCCGGCACTTCCGGCTCCCTCTGGGCTACCGTGACGACTGCCTGTGCCGTCTTTGTGCCATCCGCCACAGACGTTGCTGTTACTGTAAGCTGCGCCGCGGTCTCATCCTCTCCGACTGTCAGCCTGCCGTTCTCATCGATGGCAGTCTGGCTGCCGGCCGCCCCGTCCACACTCCAGGATACGGACTGGGAGGGCTCCCCCGTTCCCTGGACGCTGACGCCGAACGTCGCTGCCTCGCCGGGATACATTGTGATCTCCGTGGGCGTGATCAGAACGGCTGTCACCGTGACTTTCTCTTTTACCTGCACCGGCTGGGACGCCGTCTTTGTCACGTCCCCGCTCGTATAGCTGATCTCAACTGCCGTCACATCCACTGTGAGCGGCTCCGTGCGGTA
The DNA here is from genome assembly GCF_016901695.1 of Mordavella massiliensis. Lineage (GTDB taxonomy): Bacteria > Bacillota > Clostridia > Lachnospirales > Lachnospiraceae > Claveliimonas > Claveliimonas massiliensis_A. The sequence continues at coordinate 42,717 of NZ_JACJKS010000013.1, forward strand.
GCCGACCTGTCCTGTCACATCCGTGACTGTACCGTCGCTCCAGGACGCCTGGACCGACATGCCGGCCGGGTCAAACACTTCCCCTTCCGTGTATGCAGTCTTCGCCGGCTGCGCCGTGATGGAAATGCCTGTAAGCGCCGCCGGTTCCGGCTCTGGCTCCGGTTCCGGCGCAGGCGCCGGCTCCGATGCCGTTCCCTGGTTCACGACACGGACATAGTCTGCAGAAATATAGGCATACATGCTGTCAAAACTGTAGGCCCCCTGTCCGCGTACGATCCCTGTCCTTGCATCGTTCAGGACCCCGTCGCTCTGGATCAGGTAAAACCCGTTTTCCGGGCCCGCGTTCTTCACAAGGACTGCGTAATTCGACGCGTTCCCTGTGGAGTACAGGATGGACGTGGTCGTGCTGCTTCCGGCCCGCACATTCACTGTCGTATGGCTGGAAGCAAGGGTGTCCTTGATCCCGATCGTATAGCGCCCATAGTCCTGGCTGCCCTGATTCTTATCCAGGGCATAGGCCACGTTGGCCGCCTTCTCACCCCAGTAGGGGTCTGAAGCGTACATCACGTTGATCCCGCTTGCCTTGTTGCCGAGGAAGCCGCCGTAGTACCGGGAGTCGTTCGGATTGAGGTATCCCCTCGACATCCAGGCATTGGCGAAATCGCTGATGCAGACTTCCGGGCTTGCAAATGTGTTTGCGCTTGTACCGGGAGATTCATCCACCGCATTCAGTCCGAACAGGTTGTTCTTATTCATCGCGATCGAGCTTGTTCCCCAGGCGCTCTCATTGGCCGCCACGCCCGTCATCAGGAGGGCGTTCACACCATATGTATTCTGGGCGTTCACAAAAGCGCCCCCTCTGCCCCGCATCAGCGAGCTTGCAGTCGTCTTGCCGGCAAGCAGCGCATTCAGCGTATCCGCGCTGTAGGAGGTCGTGCTCCTGAGCGGCAGATACTGGTAATAGTTGTAGTACGGATTGTCCGGATTTACAGAATTAACCCGCGTGTTGTTCTGGTAATCCGCGATCATCACGCTGTAATCCGTGTAGAAGTAATGCCCGTCATAGCTGTAGTATTTGGTGCCTGCGCTCAGATAGGACGGCGCCGGTCCGTTGTCCAGCCTTGTATTGTACCCGGGCGTCTTCATATTGCAGACGATCCCGTGAAGGAGCCTTCCCCCCTCCACTTCGTAGCCGCTGATCACCGCGGCCCTGTCCACATCGATGACTTCTACCTGCGACTCATCCACCCATCCGACGACGCCGGACATCATGAACTTCACCCGGTCGCCGCTGGATCCGAGATACGCCGCGTCCGCGCCGTAGCTGCCGCTGGTATAGCCGGATATGCCGGTACCGTCCTCCGTGTAGTAGATGACTCCGCTTCTTCCTGTGTTAAAGTTTACCACTTTCGGCGAGCCAGTCAGCGCTCTGGCAAATGTGGAAAACAAAGAGATGCCGCTCTCTTCCCCGGCTTCCTCTTCCATGCTTCCGTCTGTCGGCTCCACCTCCGTGATCGTTCCGTTTTCATCCATAGCCGTGACAGTCTCTGTCCGGTACGGATTCTCATCCTGTAGCTGCGGATACGATTCCCCTCCCTGTGTATCCTCAGCCCTGCCCTCCATCGCCGGCATGCCCGCAAGCGCCATGCACATGAAGAGCAGCAGTATCAGTAGTTTGCTTTTTCTCATTTGAAAATGATTTCCTCCTTCCCCTTAATTAATTATTTATAAAATTAGAAACTGATACAGATTAAACATAACACAAAATGTCAGGTCGTGCAACATCCTGTCAGCCTAAAGTTGCAATAAAAAACAGAACCGGATCTCTCCGGCTCTGTCTGCTCTTCACATAGGGAGTTCCCTACTCGGCGTTCGCCTTCTCCACCTGGGCGATGGCGGCCTTCTGCATGGGAATGCGGCAGTTCTTGTTGCTTCCGAACTCCACGATCACATCATCGTCTGTGATGTCGATGATCACACCGTAGAAACCGCTTGTGGTGAGAACGGTATCTCCCACCTCCATGTCCGCGATCATGGCCGCGATCCTCTTCTGCTCCTTCTTCTGCGGGCGCATGAGGATGAACCAGAAACCAATGATGATCACGGCATATATAAGGATCAATCCGATCGGGCTGTTTAAGAAACTGCCTGCTGCCAAACTGTACATAAATCATTCCTCCTAAATCTCTCTTTTTGACACTATTGTAATGATACACAATAATTGTCTTTTCATCAAGAGTTTTTTTATTTTCCTGCCGGCGCGTCGGCGCCGCCCTGCATGCCCTCCAGCGTCCTCTTCTTGTACGCCTGGAACTCTCCCGCCTCGATCGCCTGCCGGATCTCCTCCATGAGGTGATTGTAGAAGTAGAGGTTGTGCAGTACGCACAGGCGCATGCCGAGCATCTCCTTCGCTTTCAGGAGATGGCGGATGTAGGCTCTGGAATACCTGCGGCAGGCCGGGCACTGGCACCCCTCCTCAATGGGGCGGTCGTCCAGCTCATACTTTGCGTTGAACAGGTTCCGCTTCCCCTGCTTTGTGTACACATGGCCATGCCGACCGTTCCTGCTGGGATACACGCAGTCGAAGAAATCCACGCCCCGGTCCACTGCCTCCAGTATATTGGCCGGCGTGCCGACGCCCATGAGATAGATCGGCTTTTCCTGCGGCAGATGCGGCACGACCGCGTCCAGGATCCGGTACATCTCCTCATGGGTCTCGCCGACCGCCAGTCCGCCCACCGCATAGCCGTCCAGATCCAGCGCCGCGATCTCCTGCGCGTGCCGGATGCGGATATCCTCACAGATGCCCCCCTGGTTGATCCCGAAGAGGAGCTGCTGCCTGTTGATCGTGTCCGGCAGGCCGTTCAGCCGGTCCATCTCCGCCTTGCAGCGGGCCAGCCACCGCGTCGTCCGGGCCACGGACTTCTCGATGTAGTCCCTGTCCGCCACACTGGACGGGCACTCGTCAAAAGCCATGGCAATAGTGGAGCCCAGGTTGGACTGGATCCGCATGCTCTCCTCCGGCCCCATGAAGATCTTCTTCCCGTCAATGTGGGAGTGGAAATACACGCCCTCCTCCCGGATCCTGCGGAGCCCCGCCAGGGAAAACACCTGGAACCCGCCGGAGTCCGTAAGGATCGGCCTGTCCCAGGACATGAATCTGTGCAGGCCTCCCAGATCGCGGATCACCTGGTCGCCGGGCCGCACGTGGAGATGATAGGTGTTGGAAAGCTCCACCTGCGTGCCGATCCGCTCCAGATCCTCCGTGGACACGGCTCCCTTGATGGCGGCAGCCGTCCCCACATTCATGAAAACAGGAGTTTCTATAACCCCGTGTACAGTATGGAGCCGCCCTCTTCTGGCGGCTCCGTCCTTTCTGATCAGTTCATACATATCTGTCTTTATCCCTTATCCGTTCTAATAATGACATACGACCGGCGTCCCGGCATCAATATTATTATATACGTTCCCTGCAACTGACACAGGCAGGTTCACGCAGCCGTGGGAACCGTTCCCGTTATAGATGGTCCCGCCGAAGCTTGACCGCCAGTTTGCGTCGTGCAGCCCGATCCCGCCGTTAAACGGCATCCAGTAGGTGACCGGAGACTCCCATTCGTATGTTCCGTCCGGCTTCTTTGGCCCGCGGAGCGTGGTGTTCATCTGTTTGTACGCAAGCGGATAGACGCCCTGGGGCGTGCCGTTTCCGTGGGTCGGATCCCCTGTCACGCAGGGCGTCTGCACCACGCACTGCCCGTTCACATACACCCACACCTGCTGGTTGGTCAGGTCGATCTCCACATAGCTGCTGCCGAAATCATTCCCCTCGTGGGAGGCAGCCCGTCTGGCGTACTGGGGTTCCCGCGCGACCGTCTCCGCATTCTGGATGTTGGCTGTGAGGGCATTGTACTCCGCCTCCTGGTCGATCTGCCAGCCGTAGGATCCGCCGGACACCTCCACCGTATTTCCAAGGCTTGTCACAATGGTCCTCGTCTTGCCGTACGTATCATACTTGTTCGCCAGTTCCTGGATATAGCCGCGGACCGCATCCTGGTTGAAGGTCACATTCATGCTGTCGTCCACGGTCACCCACTGGGAAATGACGGACGCGTCCACCACTTCCGTGTAGGGATTGAAGTCGTACGTAATGTTCGCGCCCAGGTAGCTGTTCATCGCATCCCGCGCCGCAGCCACTTCCGGCGACTCTGCGGTAAATGCCGGCTTCAGATAGCAATCCTCAGCTTCCATGTCCAGCACAGGCCGGAACCCGCTGACCGCCGTGTGGACAGCCTTCCTGAACGTCTCCGTGTCGATCTGGGTGCCAACAACCTCTTCCTGGATCACAAATTCTGTATTTTCAAAGACAGGCTTTGCCGACTGGGAGGGGACCTGCGCCTCCGGCTTCATGCAGGTAAGCCCTTCGATCACCTCGTCCAGCTTCGCCTCATCATACTCTACTCCTACGGACGCCTCGATGTCCGGGCGGTCCCAGAAAACACGGATCCAGAAAAACGGATTCTGTGCTTTCAAAAGCTTCTCCAGCTCGTCGCCTCTGACATAGGCAAGGTCAATGTCTGAACCGACGATCGACTCGGTTCCGCCGTCGATCTCCTGCAGCGTCAGTTCATACCCTCTCACCTGCTCTTCCATGAATTGCTCTACCTCGCCGACTGTCCTGGCAGAAAAATCTGTTCCGTTGATCTTTGTATATGGCAGGAAATGCTTTGTAAAAAACAGCGCTGTACCCACATAGGCCAGGGCAAGCACACCGAGGATGACAAGGATGATGATCAGGGCCTTCCTGCGGCCTTTCTTCTTCGCCCCGCCTTCTTCGCCGTCGTCCGGCTCATCGCCGTCCATATACGCTTCTTCATCCTCTCCGTCGTAGACGTCCTCTTCCGTATCGTCAAGCCGGAGGACATCCCCGTGCTTATCCGGCATCTCCATGCGCCCGTCCGGATCTTCCAGTTCTGGTTCTTCCGCCTCATCCGGAACCTGCAGTTCCTCCGTCATCTCACGCATCGCCTCCTCCAGGATTGCCTCCTGGGAACGCCCGGTTTCTTCCGTGCTTTTATCCATATCACTCATAGAAATATGCTCCCTGTTACTGAAACTCATACCTGTATTTATACTTTTACCCACAACATTATAGTGTTCCCCCCGGTGCTTGTCAACAAGGCTCCCTTTGTTGAAAAGAAATCGTAATATCTCTTAACAGGATGTAACATTTGTCAGATCCGGAAGCAGCCTCCCCCGATGAATTCCCGCAGAAGGGAGTTGGCCGGCACGAGGGAACTCTCGATCCCCACAAAATAGTCCAGGAATTTCAGCAGCCTCTTGGCCTCCAGGTATTCCCTGCAGTCTCTCTCGATCCCGAACAGGAGCGGCTCCACATACTGCTTCAGCACCGCCAGCTCGTAGATCAGGGCGGAGTTGAACATCACGTCCGCCTCCTCCTGGTAGGGGAAAATGTTTTCCTCCTCCCCCTGCCGCACGGAGGGCCACATGGCGATCGTCCGCCTGGCCGACGCCCCCCGCGTCCTGGCGTCCCGCACCAGCCGGCGGATCAGGCGTCCGTCCGTGGTGGGGATCCGGTTGTGCTCGTCGATGTTGAGCTGCGTCAGGGCGCTGATGTAGATCCGGAACTTGTTTTCGTCCGGCAGGGCAGGCGTCATCCTTGGGTTCAGGCAGTGGATCCCCTCGATGACAAGCACGTCCTCCGGCCCCAGCCTGGTCGGCTCCCCGGCGTATTCCTTATGCCCCGTCTTGAAGTTAAAGGTGGGCAGGACGACCTCCTCCCCCGCCAGGAGCCGGTTCATCTGGTCGTTAAACAGCGCCGTGTCCACGGCCTCCAGACATTCAAAATTATAATTGCCGTGCTCATCCTTCGGCGTATCCTCCCGCTCCACAAAGAAATTGTCCACGGAGATGGGATGGGGCACCATGCCGGCCGCCCGCAGCTGGATGGAGAGCCGGTGGGAAAAAGTCGTCTTTCCGGAAGACGAAGGCCCCGCGATCAGGACGAATTTCGTCTCCTTCTGTCCGGCGATCCGCTCCGCGATCTGGGCGATCTTCTTCTCCTGCAGCGCCTCCTGCACCAGCACCACATCCCGCATGTCCCCGCTCTTTGTGATCCTGTCGTTGAGGGCGCCCACTGTCTCGATCCCCTGCATATCCCCCCAGGCTGTGGACTCTTTCATAACGTGAAAGAGCTTGCTCTGGGGCCGGAAGGGGGCCAGGGCGCGCGGCGCGCTCTGGTCCGGCATCTGGATGACGAACCCGTCGTCGTAGGGATACAGGGCAAAATACCGCAGGTACCCGGCGGAGGGGACCATATAGCCATAGTAGTAGTCCTCGAACTCGTTCATACTGTAAATGTTTACCTTGGAGACACGGCGGTACTCGAACAGGCGCTCCTTGTCGTGCATGCCGTGCTTCCGAAAGAGAGCCACCGCGTCGTCCGTATGTATGGTCCGCTTGCAGATGGGCATATCCTCCGCCACCATGGCGCGCATCCGCTCCTCCACCTGGGACAGGAACGCCTGGTCCACCGGGAAATCCGCGTCCACCGTGCAGTAATACCCGTCTCCCAGGGAATAGTGGATCCGGACTTTGCGGATGCCGGTGTGGTCCGCTGCATCGTAGACCGCCTTTACCAGCATGAGGCACATACTCCTCTTGTACGTCTTGTGGCCGATGTCGTCCCCCGTCGTCTCAAAGGCAAGCGCGCTGTCCTTCTCCAGCGTCTTGTGGAGTTCCTGCAGCTTGCCGTCCGCAAATACAAGCACGATGTCGTTGTCATGATATTTCTGAAAATCAGCCGCGATCACGCGGTAGGATGTACCCGCCGGATACTCCCGCATCTCGCCGTCCGCCTCCACGCGGCACCACTTCTGCTCCATAGCGTCCTCCTCTACACGATCCGGAAGGGATGCCGGACGGGCGCCGCACAGACCTCCACGTCCGGCAGCCTCTCCTCCAGGTACTCCTTCACATCTTCGATAAAAATATGCTCAATCCCGTAATGGCCTGCGTCGATCACAGCCAGATGCTGCGCCACCGCATCGATCCCGGTGTGGTGGTCGATATCCCCGGTGATGAGCACATCCGCCCCCTGCTCCAGGGCGGCCTTCACCATGCTTTTCCCGGAGCCGGGAGAGATGGCGACACGCCTGACCGGCTCTTCGCCATCCCCGAACACTTTGACATGTTCCAGATGGAACCGGTCTTTGACCAGGCTGCAGATCCTGTCAAGCGGCACAGCCTCCTTCAGGTCCGCCACCCTGCCGATCCCCTCAGGGGGCTCTCCTCCTGCGCCTTCCCTCGTCACTTCCAGGGCTTCCCCGCCGGAAAGCCCCAGGATCCTGGCGGAAAGCTCCGCCATGCCCGCCACATCGTAGTTGGTGTGCATGGCATAGCAGGAAATGTCATGCCGGATCAGCTTTAAGATCCGGGCGCCGGTAAAGTCCCTGTTGGTAATCCTCTTCAGGCCGGAAAAGAGAAGGGGATGATGGGTGACCAGCATGTCGGCGCCCAGCCTGACCGCCGCGTCCACCGCGTCGTCATCCGCGTCCAGCGCAATGTAGATGCGTTTTACCTCCCTGTCATCCCTCCCCACAAGAAGTCCGACGTTGTCCCAGTCCAGGGCATAGCCGCAGGGGTATGCCCTCTCCAGTATCTCCATGATCTCTCTGCAAAGCATCTGTTTTCACTCCTCTCCTTCCAGACGTGCCAGGGCTTCCCGGACCCTGCGCAGCTCCTCCCCGATCTCCCGGACTCTGCCGGCCGCCGTCTCTGTGCCGGCCTGCGCAAGGGCGTCCAGGATCTCTTTCCGGATCCTCTCCTCCCGCAGCAGGTACGCCCGCAGCACAGGATGGCGTGCTTCCAGGAGTTTTCTCCCGTACAGAAGCTCCGTCTCTTCATAGGGCCGGGGCTCCTGCCCGTGCACCGCCCGCATCATGGGATAGTATTTCCCGTCCTCCTCCACCATGTCCTCCCGGTCGATCAGGAACCCGTGCGTCTCCAGCCAGGCGCGCACCTGGCGGATCCCGGACTGGGGCTGGAGCACGAATTCCCGCACCGAAGCTGTGACTTCCGGGTGCGCTTCCAGGATGCGGATCACCAGCGGCCCGCCCATGCCGGCTGCTATGATGGTATGCACCTCCCCGGGCTTTAATGCAGAGAGCCCGTCCGACAGGCGCAGCTCAATGCGCTCCCCGAGGCCTTCCTCCCGGATGTGCGCGGCAGCCCGCGAGAGGGGGCCCGGATTCACGTCCATGGCAAGGAGTTTTGTCTGCCTGTCCCTCCCTGCCAGGTAAATAGGTATGTAGCCGTGGTCTGTCCCGATATCCGCGACAGAGGCGCCCTCTGTCACAAGACCTGCAACCGCAGACAGTCTCTTTGATAGTTCCATAGGCGCCTCTTTCTTAATCCAGATAATCTCTCAGTTTTCTGCTGCGGCTCGGGTGGCGCAGCTTGCGGAGCGCCTTCGCCTCGATCTGGCGGATACGCTCCCTCGTCACATCAAACTCCTTGCCCACTTCCTCCAGGGTGCGCGCCCGGCCGTCGTTCATGCCGAACCGCAGGCGGAGCACCTTCTGCTCCCTGTCTGTCAGGGTGTCCAGCACCTCGTCCAACTGCTCCTTCAGAAGGGTGGCTGCCGCCGCCTCCGCGGGTACGGGGACATTGTCGTCCTGGATAAAGTCTCCCAGGTGGCTGTCCTCCTCCTCGCCGATGGGCGTCTCCAGGGACACCGGCTCCTGGGAGATCTTCAGGATCTCACGCACCCGCTCCACAGGCATGTCCAGCTCCTCAGCGATCTCCTCCGGGGTAGGCTCGCGCCCCAGCTCCTGCAAAAGCTGCCGGGACACGCGGATCAGCTTGTTGATCGTCTCCACCATGTGCACCGGGATGCGGATCGTCCTTGCCTGGTCCGCGATCGCGCGGGTGATGGCCTGGCGGATCCACCAGGTGGCGTAGGTGCTGAATTTGAATCCCTTCTCGTAATCAAATTTCTCCACTGCCTTGATGAGACCCAGATTCCCTTCCTGGATCAGATCCAGGAAGAGCATGCCTCTTCCCACATACCGCTTGGCGATGCTGACCACGAGACGCAGGTTGGCCTCCGCAAGGCGCTTCTTGGCATCCTCGTCCCCATCGGCCATCCGCTTGGCCAGCTCCACTTCCTCGTCCGCCGACAGAAGCGGCACCTTGCCGATCTCCTTTAAGTACATGCGCACCGGATCCTCGATGCTGATGCCGTCCGGAACAGACAGGTCGATCTTCTCCATGTCCACCTCGTCCTCATCCGACAAGAGCAGATCCATGTCGTCCGGCCCCTCGTCCTCCGCGTCCATGCGCAGAACGTCTATGTTGTTGGCCTCCAGGTACTCAAACACCTTCTCCATCTGGTCGGAACTCAGTTCCATGTCGGAGAAGAAGTCGTTGATCTCCTGGATCTCCAGCACATTCTTCTTCTTTTTGGCAAGGGTCTTCAGGTCATTCAGTTTCTCTGCGAATTTTACCATGTTCTCGTCCATGCAGTGTCCATCCTCTCATTGCTTGTGTATATTTTATCCTTAATTAATGGAAATATGCAGTTTGTCAGGGGCCTGCAGCGCCCGCTTCTCCTCCATCAGCTTCTGGAGCCCGGCGATGTCCGTGGGGGCCAGATGCCTGGCCTTCTCCTCGAGGCTGTACTCCTTCACCCGGATGATCGTCTCCCGCAGCGCCTTCTCCTGCTCCTTTGCCGTGGAGAGCTCACGGATCTTCGTGTTGAAGAGGGCTGCCACCTGCCGGTGCTCCTCCTCATCCGTGAACTGGTTCATGATCCGCGCCGGGTTTACATCGCCGCTGTCATACTGGGCGAAAAGCTGCTCCGCCACCGCGCGCAGCAGATCCTCTGTGAAGTCAGAAGGGGAGATATACTGTCTGATCTGCCGGAAGATGTCCTCTCCCTCCAGCATCCAGGTCAGCAGGATCTTCTGGGACTTCAGGTGCCCGTCCTCCTTCTCCCTCTCCCGGTCCGCCGAGGTCCTCGGGCGGCTGGCAGGTCTGGCAAGTCCTCCCTCCACCGCCATGCGGGTCACCAGTTTCTTCAGATCCTGGCTGCTGACGGCGTAGGTCCGCGCCACGGCGTCTATGTAGTTGTTCCGCTCGATCTCTTCATCGAAGGTGAGAAGACGTCTGGCCGCTTCTTTCAGAAAGGCCGTCTTCCCCTCCGGGCTTCCCATGTCGTAGTCCCGCTCCAGCATCTCAATGCCGAACAGGAAGCTGTTCCTGGCCTCCCGGATCCGCTCCTCAAAGGCCTCCGCCCCCAGGTTCTTGATGAACTCGTCCGGGTCCTTGTAGGGATCCATCCGGATCACCCGGGCTGTGATGCCCGCCTCCCTAAGGATCGGCGCGGCCCGCAGGGCTGCCTTTGTGCCCGCCTCGTCGCTGTCGTATGTCAGGTACACTTCCTGCACATACCGCTTGATGAGGGAGGCATGCCCGGGGGTGAGCGCAGTGCCCAGAGACGCCACGGCATTCGTAAAGCCCGCCTGGTGCAGGGAGATCACATCCATATATCCCTCGCAGAGCAGGAAGTAGGGCTTCCGGGATGAGCGCGCCCGGTGCAGGCCGTACAGGTTCCGGCTCTTGTCAAAGACCGGCGTCTCCGGCGAGTTGAGATACTTTGGCTTCCCGTCTCCCATGACCCTGCCGCCGAAGCCGATGACCCTGCTGTTGGCGTCCATGATGGGAAACATGACCCGGTTCCAGAACTTGTCGTAGGGGCCGTGCTTCTCATCGATGGAGATCAGTCCCGCCTGGGCGAGAAGTTCATCCGTGTATCCCTTTGTCTTCAGATAGCGGTACAGGTCGTCGCTGTACTTGTTGGCGTAGCCCAGGCCGAAGGCAAGGATCGTATCCTCCCCCAGCTGTCTCCCGCGCAGATAGTCCCAGGCCGTCTTCCCCTGCGGGGAGCGCAGCTGGGCGTAGAAGTATTTGGCCGCCAGTTTGTTGACCTCCAGAATGCTTGTCCGAAGGTCCGCCCTCCGCTTCGCTTCTGCGGAGTACTCCTCCTGGGGCAGCTGCACGCCGGCCCGGTCCGCCAGGAACTTAAGCGCCTCCACAAAGGAGAAGTTCTCGTATTCCATGAGAAATGTAAATACATTCCCGCCGGCCCCGCATCCGAAACAGTAGTACATCTGCTTGTCCCTGCTCACGGAAAAGGAGGGGGATTTCTCATTGTGGAACGGGCAGAGCCCGAAGTACGAGCTCCCCTTCTTCTGCAGCTTCACATAGCTGCCGATCACGTCCACGATATCGTTTCTCGATCTGACCTCTTCGATCACTTCATCCGGGTAATACATCCGCTGTCGCCATCCTCTTTTTTACTGAACCAGAACACGCAGGAAACCCGCCTCCGGCAGATTTTCTGCGTGCCCTGAAAAATGCCTGCATTAATTATATTCGACAAAACTTCCTGATTTCCTTTAATTTTTCCAGGATTCCGGAATAAAATATTCCTGGAACTTCTTGACAGCGTAGGAATCCGTCATGCCCGCTATGTAATCGCACACCACCCGCTCCTTCGTCGCCTTCCCCTCCCTGGTCATGTCCAGGTACTGGCGGGGGATCTGATCCATGTGGTCCAGATAGTAGGCGTAGAGGTTCTGGATCATGCCGATGGCCTTTGTCTCCTCGCCCTTGGCCACCGGGTTCTGGTACACGTTTTCAAAAAGGAACCGCCGCAGGCCCATGGTGGCCTCCCGGACGCGTTCCGACATGATGATCCGCGGCTGATCCATGCTGTGGGTCACCACGTCATGGATCATGGTGTTCAGGCGCATGCGGGTCGTGTGCCCCAGCACATCCGTGTACGCCCGCGGCAGGTCCGCCTCGGTCAGGATCCCGCCCCGGATGGCGTCGTCGATATCATGGTTGATGTAGGCGATCTTGTCGGAGAGCTGTACGATCTGCCCCTCCAGCGTGTGGGGCGTCCCGCTCGACTGGTGGTTCCGGATCCCGTCCACCACCTCCCAGGTGAGGTTCAGCCCCCTTCCCTGTTTCTCCAGGATCTCCACCACCCGCACACTCTGCTCGTTGTGGCGGAACCCCTCCGGGCATACCTGGGCGAGAGCCCTCTCCCCGGCGTGGCCGAAGGGCGTATGTCCCAGGTCATGACCGAGGGCGATGGCTTCCACCAGGTCCTCGTTGAGCCGCAGGGCCTTGGCGATGGTCCGGGCGTTCTGGGACACCTCCAGGGTGTGGGTCAGCCTGGTGCGGTAGTGGTCTCCCTTCGGGAGAAGGAATACCTGCGTCTTCTGCTTCAGCCGCCGGAAGGACTTGCAGTGGAGGATCCGGTCTCTGTCCCGCTGAAAGACAGGGCGGATATCACACTGGGGCTCCGGCCTCACCCTCCCTCTTGACTGGCTGCTCAGGGAGGCGAAGGGGCTTAAGATGGCCTCCTCCCTCGCCTCCAGCTCTTCACGTATGTTCATCATCATGCCTTCTTTCCATCGGCCCGGATCCGCTCCTCAATGGCGTCCACCACGGTCCGGAGCACCTTCAGCCTCGCATAGTATTTGTCGTTGCCCTCCACCACGATCCAGGGCGCATTGACGGTGGACGTGCGGATCAGCATCTCGTTGACGGCGGTCTCATACTGGTCCCACTTCTCCCGGTTCCTCCAGTCCTCATCCGTGATCTTCCACTGTTTTTCCGGGTTCTCCTGCCTCTCCCGGAACCGCCTCTCCTGCTCGTCTTTATCGATCTGCATCCAGAATTTCAGGACAATGACGCCCTCCCTCGTGAGGGTCCTCTCCATGTCGTTGATCTCCCGGTACGCCCGCCTCCACTCGTTCGCCGTGCAGAAGCCCTCGATCCGCTCCACCATGACGCGGCCGTACCAGGTCCGGTCAAAGATGGTGACGTGTCCCGCCTTGGGCATATCCCTCCAGAACCGCCACAGATAATGGTACTGCCGTTCTACTGCATTGGGGGATGCGGTGGGATGGACCACATAGCCCCGCGGGTCCATCTTCGCCGTCAGCCGCTTGATGGCGCCGCCCTTGCCGCCGGCGTCCCAGCCCTCGAAGCCAAGCACCACCGGGATCCTGCGCCGGTAGATCTCCCCGTGGAGTTCCTGGATCCGTTTCTGCAGCTTCTTCAGCTCCTCCTCGTACTCGTCCCGCGGGCAGGCCAGTGTGAGATCCGCCTTCCCAAGGATGGATTCCATCAGCTCCCTGGTGCCTGCAAGGCCCGCGTCGGGAGCCGCTTCCTTCTGCTCCGGCACATCCTGCTCCGCCTTCCGGATCTGTCTTTCCAGCATCTCCTCCACGATCGAGTAGATCTTCACGGTGGCAAACCGCCTGTCCGTCGCCTCCACGATGTGCCAGGGAGCAGCTTCCGTGTCTGTGCGGGCCAGCATCTCCTCGTTCATCTCCCGGTACGCATCGAACTCCTTGTTTCTGCGGATGTCATCCTCACTCACCCGCCAGGCCGTCTCCTTCGAGGAAAGGAGCTTCTCAAACCGCTTTTTCTGTTCCTTTTTGTCAATCGCCAGGAAGAGCTTGATGATGACCATCCCGTCCTCCGTGAGCTGGTCTTCAAAGGAGAGGATGGACTCGTATGCATCCGCCAGTTCCGACTTCTTTACTTTCCCGTCAAAGCGGTCGATGAGAACCCGCCTGTACCAGCTCGTGTCGTAGATGGCGATGCGCCCTTTCTCCGGCAGCTTGGTCCAGAACCGCCAGAGGAAGGGATGCATGCGCTCCTCCTCCGTCTCGCTCTTGACGGCATACACCCGGAAGCCCCTCGGGTCCAGCGCCTGGATCAGCTTCCCGATCTGCAGCCCCTTGCCTGATGCCCCGAATCCCTCAAAGGCGATCATCACCGGGATGTCCAGCTCTTTGCACCTTCTCTGCAGCTTGCCCAGGCTGGCCTCCAGCCGGTCCATCTTGGCCCTGTATTCCTCTTTATCCATCTTCCTGGTCAGATCCAGTTTTTCCAACATACTTGTTTCCTCCCTCCTGTTTTCAGAATATTTTTCCTATATTATATACCATTTTTCGCATATTGCACATAATATTATGCAAAAAACCGCCGCATGCCAGAAAAAACTGACATCACGGCGGTTCCCCGCTATTTACTCTCTCTCAAACACTTTCTCCCCGCCCACATAGGTGGCAAGGATCTTCACATCCCGCAGCTCTTCCTCATCCGCGAGGGCAAAGATGTCCCGGTCCGGCATGATGAAATCCGCCAGCATCCCCTCCCGGATCCTGCCCTTTACGGCTTCCTCTCCGGAGGCGTAGGCGCCCTCCACCGTGTAGGCCCGGACCGCCTGCTCCACGGTCATCTTCTCCTCCGGCCGGTAGACCATCACGCCTGCGCCGGTCAGGTTCTTCCGGGTCACCGCCGTGTAGATATTTGGCATGGGCTCACAGGACTCCACCGGGCAGTCTGTGCCGAAGGACACATGGACACCCTTGTCGGCCAGCGTCTTCCAGGCGTAGGACGTATCTGCCATATCCCCGGTCCTGTCCCGGACGATGTGCATGTCGTAGTCAATAAAGACAGGCTGCACGAGAGCCATCACATCCTGCTGCCGGAAACGGTCCAGCAATGCCTCGTCCGTGATCTGCACGTGGACGATGCCGTCCCGGAACTTCTCCCCCGGCCGCTTCGCCTTGTCCCGCTCCAGCGCGTCCAGTACCATCTCGATGGCCCGGTCGCCGATAGCGTGCACCAGCACCGGGTAACCCAGGTCGTGGGCTGTCCCCACCAGATGATCCAGCTCCTCCTCCGTGAAGATGGTCAGGCCGCAGGTGGACGGATCGTCCGCGTACGGCCTGCGAAGCCCCGCCGTCCTGGCTCCCAGGGAACCGTCGTCCAGCAGCTTGATGCCGGTGATGCGCAGGCGATGGTCGTCCCCGCCGTACCGGAAGCCGTCCCCGTGGTACTTCCGGATCAGCTCCGGCCTCTGCCGCAGGCTCTGCTCACAGATCCTAAGCTTCAGCCTGCCGCTCTCCATGAGGTCCCGGTACACGGAAAAGAGCATGCCGTAGTCCTCATCCGGCACGAATCCGATGTCGTCTGTCTGGACGGTGGCCAGCCCGTAGGAGAAGGCCTCCTCCTGGGCTTTCAGGATGATGTCCTCCAGGATCTGCCGGTTCAGGATATGGATCCGGGAGCGGATCTCATCCAGCGCCCGCTCGCGGAATACCCCGAGGGGCTCCCCCGCCTCGTCCGTCAGCGCGAAGGCGCCGTACTCCCGCACCTTCTCCTTCGTGATCCCCAGCCGCTGCATGCCAGCCGAGCTGAGCACGCCCACGTGCTCGCACACCCGCAGGACCAGCACCGGCACGCCGGGCGCCGCCTCGTCCAGGTCCCGGGCGCAGGGGTACCGCTTCTCCCCCTCGGTAAACAGGTCCTGGTTCCAGCCGGTCCCCTCCATCCAGGAGGTGTCGGCGCCGCCCCGCTCCTTCGCCCTCCGGCGGATGCGCTCCCGGATCTCGCGGATGCCGGAGGCGCCGTTTAAGTCCACATTGATGAAATGCTTGGCAAACCCGATGAAATGCATGTGGGAGTCATTGAAGGCTGGAAGGACACACCGCCCCGCCAGGTCTGTGACGGCGGCGCGCTCCCCTTCCGCCTCCAGCTTCCGGGCGTACACGCGCGCCTCTTCGCCGGTCCCCACAAAGGAAAATCTGCCGTCCCGCACGGCGAACGCCTCCGCCTGCGGCCTGTCTTCATCCATGGTGACCGCCTTCGCATTGATAAAGATCTCTGTCATCTCTTACCGCTTCCCTTCCTACAGGATACTTCTTTTTACAAGTTCCCTGAAAATGCCCAGCTGCTCCTCGTTGCCGCAGGAGGCCATCATCTCCGGATGCCACTGCACGCCCAGGATGAACTGGCCGTCTTCCATGTATTCCAGCGCCTCCACAATGCCGTCCGACGCAGTGGCTGTCACTGTCAGCTGGCCGGGCACGGCCTTCACCGCCTGGTGATGCCAGGAATTCACAAAGGTACCGTCCGGCAGGATCTCCGCCAGCAGGCTGCCGTCCCGGATCCGGATCCGGTGGGTGCCGTTGTACCGCTCCGTATTCTGCGTGTGCTTGATGCACCTCTCCCGCTGGGATGGAATATCCTGGTAGAGCGTGCCGCCAAAGCAGATGTTGATGATCTGCATGCCCTTGCAGATGCCGAGCACCGGCTTTTTGCACCGCAGCGCTTCCTTGAGAAGCCTCAGGTCATAGGTGTCGATCTCCCGCATGGAGTACCCCTGGCCCTGGATGCCTTCTTCCCCGTAGAGGACCGGATCCACGTCCGCGCCGCCGGAGAGGATGATGGCATCGCAGAGCGCCGCATGGGCCCGGATCACATCCGGGTCCGCGCTCACCGGCAGGAGCAGGGGGATGCCCCCCGCCTTCTCCACGCTGGACGTATAGTCTGTGTGGATATACTGCCGCAGGTTCCCGGTGAACACACCGTCGTTCTCAATGGGCGTCAGATTGCCCGATATACCGATCACTGGCCTACGCATCTTCCTTCTCCTCCTCACCGTATTTCTTTCTGAAATAAATATAGAAGAATATACCCACTACCGGGACGATCAGCCCCGTCAGCGCTGTCACCGGATCCTCCAGCAGGTTGTTGACCATCAGGCCCACAAAGAGGATGACCGTGATGACGACAGAGACCGGATAGAGCCATACTTTGTAGGGTCTCTCCAGATCCGGATACTTGCGCCTGTACACAAAGACCGCCGTCACAGCCAGGCAGTTGAAGAGCATGCCGCAGAACACCACGAGGGATGTCAGCTGATCCAGGTTCCGCAGGCACACGAGGATGATGGAAATGATCATCTGCGAGAAGAGGCTGGCTGCCGGCACGCCGTTCCTGTTGAGTGTGCCAAGCTTCTTAAAGAAGATCTTCTCAGCCGACATGGCGTAGTAGATCCGGGAGAATGCCAGCACCATGCCGTTCAGGCAGTTAAACATGGCAAGCAGCATGCCGATCAGCACGATGACCTTGCCGGCCACGCCGAACAGCCGCTCTGCCACTGTGGTCCCAAGATACAGGCTGCCGCTCTCGATCATGCTCTTCGCCTCATCCAGCGGGATCACCCGCAGCAGGGAGTAGTTAAAGAGGGCGTAGAAGATGGCCACGCCGCCGATGCCCAGGATGATGGCCAGCGGCAGGTTCCGCTTCACGTTCTTGATCTCCTCGGCCACGGCGTTCAGGTTCGTCCAGCCCTCATAAGCCCAGAGGGAGGCCACCGTTGCGAACGCGATCATGCCGAACAGGGAGCCCGCTGTGACCGGGGATCCGTCCGCTGCGGCCGCCGGTACCGGCGTAAGGTCCGGAGAATGGTTTCCAAGGGCCAGGGCGCCGATCATGATGATGAAGATGGGGAGCAGCTTTGCCACCATAAAGACGGTCTGCAGGTTGGACGCTCCCTTTACGCCCCGCAGGTTAAACAGGGTCAGCAGCACGATGAGGGCGATGGCGATCAGCTTGATGTGAAGCTGGGTGAGCCCCGGGATAAAGTCCACCAGCGCGGTGGGGATAGCCACTGCGATGGCTGCGATGGAGCCGGAGCTGGCCAGGATCCACTGGGTGAACCCGTACATGAAGCCGAGCACCGGATGGTACGCTTTGCTCAGGTAGACGAGCTGGCCGCCTGCCTTGGGATCCGATGCGCCCAGCTCCGCGAAGCACAGCCCGCCGAGCAGGGACACGAGACCGCCCACAAGCCAGCAGATCAGGGCGAGGCCCAGGCTGTAGCCGGACCTTTGCAGCACGTAGGATCCGAGGTAAAAGATACCGGATCCGATCATGATGCCGCAGATCACGCTCATACCTCCGAAGAGGCCGATCTCTTTCTTAAATCCGGTTTCCTGTGGTTTCTGTTTCATTTGTAACCTCCTTGCATTCCTTTAGCATATATTTATTTTAATCTCCGCGAAGCGGAAGTTAAAATCACTCTCTCTCCTCCGGCGCCCCCGCCGCGCACTCCCGGATCATCTCCCGGAGCACGATGGCGCCGGCCTGGCAGTCCTCTCTGGATGTGTACTCCTCCCTGCGGTGGGAGAGGCCGTCCTTTGAGGGGACAAAGATCATCCCGATGGGGCACAGACCGGAGAAATTCATGCTGTCATGTCCGGCGCCGCTCATCAGGCGCCGGCATGCCAAGCCCTGCTCCCGGCAGATCCGCTCTGCCATCTCCCGGAGCCGGCCGTCGCAGGGAGCCGCCGGCAGCGCCTGTTCCAGCGTGCGTGTGATCCGGACGCGCTCCGTGTGCTCCAGCTCTGCCTCGAAGTGCGCCATCTCCTCCATGATCTCACGGATGTCCGCGTCCCGCACGCTCCGGATATCCAGGGAAAACTCTGCGCTCTGGCAGATGATGTTGCAGGCGCCGGGGCGGACCTCCACACAGCCCACCGTGGCCACGCAGTTCTCTCTTTGCCGCGCCAGTTCCGTCACCTTCAGGATCCAGCGGCTCATGGCAGGCACCGGGTCCCGTCTTGCGCCCATGGGCGTCGCGCCGGCATGGGCGCTGCACCCTTCGATCCGCACCGTGTACCGCTCCAGACCGGCGATCCCCTCCACGGCGCCCACGGTGCACCCGCTTTCCTCAAGGACGCTCCCCTGCTCGATGTGAAGCTCCAGCATAGCGGCCGGCTCGATCCGGCACGTGTCCAGGCGCCCGGGATCAAGACCGCTCGCGCGCATGGCGTCGCCAAGCGTGATCCCGCTTTCATCCCGGGAGGAAAGCCCCTCCGGCTCCGCCTTGCCGCACATGGACCGGCTGCCGATCATGCCGTATCCGAAGCGGTTGCCCTCCTCATCTTTAAAACCCACGACCCAGACCGGACGGGCAGGCCTGAAGCCCTCCTCCCGCAGGCAGCGCACCGACTCGATAGCCGCCAGAAGTCCCAGGCACCCGTCGAATGCGCCGCCCTCCAGGACCGTATCATAGTGGGACCCGGCTACGAGCGGCCGCGCATCATACTCCTGTCCGCTTTCCGGGCCGTCCGCCGGCTCCCATCTGCCGATGAGGTTGCCAGCCGCGTCCCGGGACACGGAAATCCCCGCTTCCTCCATATAGCGCCAGAGCAGGGCTTCTGCCTGCCTGTCTTCCTCTGTAAACGGGAACCGCGTGATGCTGCCGTCTGCATTTCTTCCGATACGGGACAGCTCCTGCAGATGATCCCAGAGCAGCGGCATCTCTTCTTTCATATACCTTCACCGACCTTTCCAAAATACGCATTATTATAACACATCTGCCGGCTGCCGGTAAATGTATATTTTCGACAAAACAGAGCCCCATCTAAAATCTGTGCCCGCATTTCGGACAGAACGCAAAGTCTCCCTGCGCCGTGTAGCCGCAGTTCGGGCAGCGCTTCTCCCGGCTGCCCCAGCCATTCTGTCCGTACGGGTCGTACGGTCCTGCCTGGACCGGTTGAAGATCCGCCGGCTGTATCTCCAGATCCTCTCCTCTGGCTATACGCCTCCCCACTTCCGGATCTAAGCGGTACACTGTCCCGCAGCAGCTCATCCGCACAAAATATTCCTTATTCCATTTGAAACAGGGGATGAAGAACAGGGACAGGGCCGTATACGTCATATAGACTTCATACCTGCCGTACCGTCCGCACCGGCTGCAGATAACCATCTGGTTGAACCGGAGATCCTTTCTCCCGCCTGTGATCCCTATAATAAAAAACATAGCACACTCTCCTTTTTATCCGCCTAAAGCTCCAGGATCCTTGTCAGATCCACAGCCGGCTTCTCCCAGGTCGACGGATCCTCCCCGTCATACTGCTCAAGGAAAGCGATCACCTGATCCGTCAGGTAGGGCGGCGTGGATGCTCCGGAGGAGACGGCAGCCTTCCTCTTCCCCCGCAAAACAGAAACATCCAGGTCGTCCAGGCTCCCGATCATGTGGACTTCCCTCCCGTCGCTGGCGATGGATGCCAGCTTCCTCGTATTGTTGGAACGTGGATCCCCTACGATAAAAGCGATATCCACATCCCGGTCCATGTGACGGATAGCCTCCTGGCGCACCTTTGTGGCCGCGCATGTCTCCTTCTCCACCGTCACGTGCGCGAGCGTCTGCCGGGCGTAGTCGCACAGGTCCTGCACGTCATAGAGGGACATGGTCGTCTGGTTCGTGATGACGTAGCGCTTGTTTGGATCCAGCGTCCCGAAGTCTTCCCTGCCGCTGATCAGATGGACCTTCTCCTCATCGATGGAGACGGCCCCCTCTGCCTCCGGGTGTCCTTTTTTCCCGATGTACAGGATCTCAAAGCCATCCCGCAGCCTCGCCCGGATCAGGTCGTGGGTCTTGATGACGTCCAGGCAGGAGGCGTCGATCACATGCAGCCCTTTTTCGCGGGCTTTTGCGAACACCTGCTCCCCCGCCCCGTGTGCCGTGATGATGACGGTGCCCTCCTCAATCTCATCCAGGAGCTCCAGTCGTGTCCTGTCCGGGTGATCGACCGTGCGGATCCCCATCTTCTCCAGCGCGTCCACAATATACTGGTTGTGGACGATCATGCCCAGTATGACAACCGGCTGTTTCGCATTCCTGGCCTTCCTGGCCATGTCAATGGCGCGGACAACGCCCTTGCAGTATCCCCTCGGTGTGATCGCCTGTACTTCCATCGTTCCGTAACCTCCTGCCGCTTTGCACTTCATGTTAGTACAGTCTAGCACATTCTCTGTGCCAATGCAAAAGAAGGTGTGACAAAATCATCAAATCAGATGATGATTAAGCGACACCTTCTCTCTTCTTATAAGAAAATCAGGAGACTGTCCCTGGATGACCCATTCACTTTCCCTCCCGCGCTTCTTCCGCCGCACACAGATCTATGATCTCCCGGATCCGTTCCTCTGACTCATCCAGCAGCTCCGCAAGCTCGGCAGCCTGCATACCTCTGGACAGGTTTTTCTGCACCTGCCTGCGCAGTAACTGCTCCTTCCCTTTCTCGATCCCGGCCTCGCGCTCCTGCTGCATATGCCTCTCCTGATCATATTCAAATATACTCATCGCTCTCGCCTCCGCCCTGTGCTCCATCAGGAAGTCCTTCAGCACACCTTCCCTGATGCATTCATCCATCGCGCGGTCCACTGCCTCCGGGAGCTCCATCGTCTCCGTGTAGATCCGGCATCTCATCCTTCCCGTTATAAAAGATAAGAAACTCCGGCGCCGGGATCTGTATGATCGTCTCTCCGTACAGGTTCTCTTTCACAGTCATCCTGGAATACAGATGCGAAATATAAAGCAGAAACCGCAGC
>NZ_JACJKS010000121.1 GCF_016901695.1 Mordavella massiliensis
TCGACCTACTCTGGATACCGCCATGCTCACTCGCCTTTCGCTTACGGGGCTTTCACCCTCTCTGGCTGGCTTTCCCAAAACCATTCTGCTAGGCTCATAAGATCAATTATGCGGTCCGAACCCCGGGATGCACGCATCCCGGTTTGGGCTCTTCCGGTTTCGCTCGCCGCTACTTCCGGAATCGATGTTTCTTTCTCTTCCTCCGGCTACTTAGATGTT
>NZ_JACJKS010000122.1 GCF_016901695.1 Mordavella massiliensis
AGTATCAGCGCTGTATCGTACATCAGGTACGGAATACGCTGAAATATGTTCCGGATAAAGACAGGAAAGCCTTTGCAGCGGATTTAAAAACAATCTATCAGGCATCCGACGAGAAGAAAGCTCTGGACGCACTTGACCGGGTAACAGAGAAATGGACGCCTAAATATCCGAACTCCATGAAACGCTGGAAAGATAACTGGGATGCGATTTCTCCGATTT
>NZ_JACJKS010000123.1 GCF_016901695.1 Mordavella massiliensis
CCATCACAGGGAAACATTACGCGGATCCGGAACTGCTTGAGATCAACACACTGGAGAATGCCATCTACATGTCGATGAAGAATGATGTATCCTTTCTGATCGACGGCAGACTGTCGCTGTATGAACATCAGTCCACGAAGAACCCGAATCTCCCGCTGCGGTTTCTGCTTTATATTTCGCATCTGTATTCCAGGATGACTGTGAAAGAGAACCTGTACG
>NZ_JACJKS010000124.1 GCF_016901695.1 Mordavella massiliensis
AGGCAGCATACTGCTGGATCCATTCCGTGAGATCTTCGTATTGGACCGAGTAAGGCCAGGAAGCCAGGATGTCATGGAAGAACTGGAGGGCTTCATACGCTTCCAGGAGTCCTGGGGCGACCTCAAAGGCGTCTTTCAGGCGCTGCCTGTTCTCGTTGTAGCGGGAGCCCCAGTAGCTGACCTGGTTGAATTCGCTGGTCTTAAGGAGGCGGATGATGC
>NZ_JACJKS010000125.1 GCF_016901695.1 Mordavella massiliensis
GGTGTATCTGTTGACTTACCAAGGTCATGGCAGAGTAGCCAAGCCGGGAAGGGATAAACGCTGAAGGCATCTAAGCGTGAAGCCCCCCTCAAGATGAGATATCCCTACGTAAAGTAGTAAGACCCCTTGAAGACGACGAGGTAGATAGGGCAGAGGTGGAAGTGTGGTAACACATGGAGCTGACTGTTACTAATCGGTCGAGGGCATAACCGCAGAAGG
>NZ_JACJKS010000126.1 GCF_016901695.1 Mordavella massiliensis
CCCATCGGAGACGTTGCAGTGATATTTATTCCGGTACCACCTGTGATGCTTCTTGCTCCAGATGCCGCTGTTGCCGTTGAATTCATCGATACAGAGAGTTTCGGGGAGCTTGGCAGGACGGCCGAAGTGGATGGATGCAAAGACAGACTGGACAGTATCGGTGGGAACACCGTTGCGGCGTGCAACTTCCGTGAAGGCGACAGGCTGCAGCAGATCCAG
>NZ_JACJKS010000127.1 GCF_016901695.1 Mordavella massiliensis
CCCGGCTGTCCCTGTATGAGCATCAGTCTACCTACAGTCCGAACCTGCCGCTTCGGATGCTGATGTACCTGTCGGACGTCTATGAGGAGATGACGAGGACGTGCAACGTGTACGGCCGGGAGAAGGTGCTGATCCCGCCGCCGCAGTTCCTGATCTTTTACAATGGAAAGGATAAGCAGCCGGACCGGCAGGAGCTGCGCCTGTCCGACCTGTATGCCG
>NZ_JACJKS010000128.1 GCF_016901695.1 Mordavella massiliensis
CGGAGGAAGAGAAAGAAACATCGATTCCGGAAGTAGCGGCGAGCGAAACCGGAAGAGCCCAAACCGGGATGCGTGCATCCCGGGGTTCGGACCGCGTAATTGATCTTATAAGCCTAGCAGAATGGTTTTGGGAAAGCCAGCCAGAGAGGGTGAAAGCCCCGTAAGCGAAAGGCGAGTGAGCATGGCGGTATCCAGAGTAGGTCGAGACACGTGGAACCT
>NZ_JACJKS010000129.1 GCF_016901695.1 Mordavella massiliensis
TTCTTCGAAAAATATCTCCAGCTGCGAATGGATCTGCCCCCAATCCTGCCGGTGTCCAGTCCATTTTTTTGTGATATCCATCATGGCCAGATACAGCATTTTCAGAAGATAGTGATAGTATAAAAATAGTACAAAGTAAAGATGCCATGTATACCTAAATCATGTATGATAAGAAAGATGATATGAAGGAGGAAGCACAGACATGGCAAAAGGTACGA
>NZ_JACJKS010000130.1 GCF_016901695.1 Mordavella massiliensis
GAAGTTTTAGGGTGACACCAGGAAAGGGAGAAGTTCTTCAAAATAAACTGGTGAAACTTTAAAGAACACCGGGGAATTGAGGAGAAACACCAGAAAAAAGCGAAGAGCCCTGGACAGTATCGGTGGGAACACCGTTGCGGCGTGCAACTTCCGTGAAGGCGACAGGCTGCAGCAGATCCAGAAGGATGGAGTCATAGAGGGCCTGTGTCATATGGAGA
>NZ_JACJKS010000014.1 GCF_016901695.1 Mordavella massiliensis
TCGATCCGATTTCCGTTCTGAATATTTCTCTTAGAAATTTTCAGGGTCGTTGTCTATTGTTCAGTTATCAAGGTTCTTCGTTGTTTCCGCCTCTCAGCGACAACTTCTACAGTTTATCATGCCGCTTTCGGTTTGTCAACAAGTTTTTTCATTTTGTTTGCTGTCGCTCGCGACAGCTTTGATATAATAGCACAGGCAAAACGAAATTGTCAATGTTATTTTTATTTTTTATTTTATTTATATAATATACACAATTTTGCACGTCTCATTCGGTTCTGCAGAGGTATATCTGCCCATTGGATCTCCGGCTTACAGTAAACTGATCGCCTCGTTCAGGGAGCGGACCCCAATGACCTGGATCCCCCGGATATTCTTCACCGCGTCCACGGATACAGCCGGCACAACGCATGTCCTGAAACCGAGCTTTTTCGCCTCGGACACCCGCTGCTCCGGCATACTGACGGCGCGCACTTCGCCGCTTAAGCCCACTTCCCCAAAGACGAGCATGTCTTCCGGGACCGGCCGGTTTTTATAGCTGGACGCAAGGGCCATCACGATCCCCAGGTCCACTGCCGGCTCATTGATACGGATCCCGCCCGCTATATTCACGTAGGCGTCGTAGTTGGACAGGGGCAGGCCCAGCCTTTTTTCCAGCACTGCCATGAGAAGGTTGACCCGGTTGTAGTCCGTCCCCGCTGCCGTCCGCCGGGGCATGCCGAAACTGCTGCGGCAGACAAGGGCCTGGATCTCCAGCAGGATGGGGCGCGTCCCCTCCATGGAACAGGCTACCACAGAGCCGGACGCATTTTCAGGTCTCCCGCTCAGCATGAACTCAGACGGATTGGCAACCTCTCTGAGTCCGTCCTGCCTCATCTCAAAGACGCCGATCTCATTGGTGGAGCCAAACCGGTTTTTAACACCCCGCAGGATCCGGTAGGAGGCATGCCTGTCTCCCTCAAAGTAGAGGACCGTATCCACCATATGTTCCAGCACCCTCGGACCGGCCACCGTCCCTTCTTTTGTCACATGTCCTACAATAAAGATGGAAATGCCAAGCCCTTTTGCGATCTGCATGAACACGTTGGTCGCCTCCCGGACCTGGGAGACGCTTCCCGGCGCGGAGGACACCTCCTCGCTGTACATGGTCTGGATCGAATCTATCACTGCCAGGGCCGGGCGCTGCTTCTCGATGGCGCCGCGGATCGCCTCAATGTTCGTCTCGCAAAGAAGCAGAAGCTCATCGGTAAACGCCCCCATACGGTCTGCCCTGAGCCGGATCTGCCGGAGGGACTCCTCACCGGATATGTAGAGGATCTTTTCGTGTCTTGCCGCCAGCCTCTGGCACACCTGCAGAAGCAGGGTCGACTTTCCGATGCCCGGATCACCGCCCACAAGCACAAGGGAGCCCGGCACAATGCCGCCCCCCAGGACACGGTCCAGTTCCCCGATCCCTGTCTGCGTCCGCTCGTCGCTGTCTGTGCGCACGCTGGAGAGGGGCACCGCCTCCGCCTCCTGCCTGCGCTTTGTCTGGGAACCGGCCGGGGACGGGGCTACCTTCTCTTCCACAAATGTATTCCACTGTCTGCACACCGGGCACTGGCCCAGCCATTTGCTCTCTTCGTGCCCGCAGTTCTGGCAGAAGAAAACACTCTTCTTCACTTTTGCCACGCTCATTCTCCTATCCGTCTACGCCTCTGTCCGTCAAACAGGCTGCGGTCTTTCCCCCGCAGCCTGTCCTGTGTCTGTGTATGTTCCGCGCCGCTTATACCGGCAGGGATGTCCTATTTCTCAACAATCCTGATCCGGATGCTCTTTCCTTCCTCCAGCTCCGCGCTGACACTCAGCTTGCCGCTCAGGTTCGTCTTCATGTCGCCCACGTTCACGTCATCCATGTAGACGACATACTCGCTGTCCGCCTCCAGCTCAAGAGTGAACTGTACATCCCTCGGTGCAGATACTTTAAAGGAAACCTCGCCGCCTTCTGCTTTAAAATTCTCCACCGCGGTTCCCGGGACAGACTCGTACACGAACATACCGTTCTTTTCCAGCTTGGTGATCTCCGCGAATGTCTTTACCTTATAGATGTCTCCCTGGAACTCAAAGCCGTCCAGCTTTGTCTTGGCGTCCAGTGTGTAATCGCCAAAGCTCAGCGTCCCGTCACTTTCTGCGCGCAACAGCTCTTTTACTACTGCCATGTCTCATGTCCTCCTGATGGTTCTTCTTTTGTATCCACATTATATCTCAAAAAAATTTTAATTTGTAGTCTTTACAGTAAATTTAATTTCTTTTTTAGAAAGCCCGGCTTCCACCGTCTGTCCCCTTTTTATGGAACCCGAAAGCACCGCCTCCGCCAGCTTGTCCTCCAGCATGTTCTGGACTGCGCGCCGGAGCGGCCGCGCACCGTACTTGCGGTCCGTGCCGGTCTCCACGATATATTTCTTCACGGAGTCCCGCACCCGGAGCGTGATGTCAAGCTGCTCCCTGGCCCGGCTGCACACCTCCCTGCACATCATGCTTACGATCTTCTTCATGTTTTCGCCGTTCAGGGCATGGAAGACAATGATCTCGTCAATCCGGTTCAGGAACTCGGGCCGGAACAGAAGTTTCACCTCATTCATGACATTGGACTTCATCCGCTTGTAGTCGCCGGCTTCATCTTCCTTTGTCACAAACCCCAGCTTCTTGGGGTCAATGATGGCCTGGGCGCCGGCGTTGGATGTCATGATGATCACCGTGTTGCGGAAGTCCACCTTTCTGCCCTGGGAGTCTGTGATATGCCCGTCATCCAGCACCTGCAGCAGGATGTTGAACACGTCCGGATGCGCCTTCTCGATCTCGTCAAAGAGCACCACCGAATACGGATGCCTTCTCACCTGCTCGCTCAGTTGTCCGCCGTCCTCGTGGCCCACATACCCCGGCGGGGAGCCGATCATCTTGGAGACGCTGTGCTTCTCCATATACTCGGACATATCCACCCGGATCATGGACTCCTCATCCCCAAAGAGAGCTTCCGCCAGCGCTTTGGACAGTTCGGTCTTCCCCACGCCGGTAGGTCCCAGGAAGAGGAAGGACCCGATGGGGCGGGCCGGATCTTTGAGGCCCACGCGCCCCCGCCGCACAGCTTTTGCCACGGCCGTCACAGCCTCCTCCTGTCCGATCACACGCCTGTGGAGCGTCTTTTCCAGGTTTTTCAGGCGGGCCGTCTCAGACTCGGCAAGGCGCTGCACCGGGATCTTCGTCCACTCGGACACGACGCCTGCGATGTCGTCCGCTGTCACGCACACCTGCCGGCGCGCGTTTTTCTTCTGAAACCGCTTCTTCTGCTGCTCCAGCTTCTCCCTTGCTTCCTGCTGCTCCCGGTTGAGAAGGGACGCCTCCTGTATATCGCCGGCCCGGATGGCGTCCTCCCGGTCGCGGTCCAGACGGCTGATGAGCCGCTCCATCTCCTCTATCGTTTCCGGCACGCGGAACCCTCTAAGGCTTACCTTTGCGCAGGCTTCATCCAGCACGTCGATTGCCTTGTCTGGCAGGAACCGGTCGCTGATGTAGCGCTCCGACAGGGCGACCGCCGACTCCAGCGCCTCCTCGCGGATGGCCACATGGTGGTGCGCTTCATACCGCTCCTTAAGGCCCCGCAGAATGGCAAGGCACTCCTCTTTTGTCGGCTCCTCCACTGCAACGGGCTGGAAACGTCTCTCCAGGGCAGCATCCTTTTCAATGTATTTGCGGTACTCCACAATGGTGGTGGCGCCGATGAGCTGCAGTTCCCCTCTGGCGAGGGAGGGCTTGAGGATGTTGGAGGCATCCATGGCGCCCTCTGCGCCGCCGGCCCCGATGATCGTGTGCACCTCGTCCAGGAAAAGGATCACATTTCCCGCCGCCGTCACCTCCTGGATGAGCCGCTTCATGCGCTCCTCGAACTCGCCCCGGTACTTGGACCCGGCGATCATGCCCGCGAGATCCATGGTGACGATGCGGCGGTTCTTCATGGCTTCCGGCACAAGACCGCCGGCGATCCGCTGGGCCAGCCCCTCCAGCACGGCTGTCTTGCCCACGCCCGGCTCGCCAACCAGGCAGGGATTGTTCTTTGTCCTGCGGCTTAAGATCTGCATCAGCCGGCTGATCTCTTTCTCCCGGCCGATCACCGGGTCCAGTTTCCCCTCTGCCGCCTGCTGCGTCAGGTCGGTCCCGTACTGCTCCAGGACGGAACTTCTCGGTTTCCCCTCTCCCTGCATATCTTCCATATATTCCCTGGCATCATTTCCGGTGCTGGCCAGGATATCCTGGCAGAGCTTCTGCAGGCTGATGTTCAGCGTCAGCAGGATCCTGGCAGCCACGCAGTCCACATCCCGCAGAATGGCAAGGAGCATGTGCTCCGTCCCGACCTCGTCCGAGCGGAGGCGGACAGCCTCCTCCTGCGCCTCCTCCAGGATATACTCCAGGCGGGGGCTCATCTGCGGATCCTGCTGCGCAGGGACCTCCCCGCCCGGGGAGACGAGTTCATCCATGATCTTCAGGATATTCTCCTCCCCCGCGCCGTTCATGGCAAGCACCTGTCCCGCCACGCCGGTGTAGACCCGCTTCAGGCCCACAAGGAGATGCTCCGTCCCGATATAGGGGTGCCGGAGCTCCCTTGCCGTCTTCTTCGCTATTTTTAAAACTTCTTTTGCCTGTTCCGTGTAGTTCATATGAAATAGAGAAAAGCGGAACTTCCGCTTTTCTTTGCTCCTTTCTCCGTATTTCCGCGCAGACCGGATCTTTCTCCTCTATGCGTACTCATCAAAGATCTCATCTACCAGCGCGTGCACTTCATCTCTGGATATATCCCTGCAGCAGCCCCGGGCCAGCACGATGCGGAGCTGCTCCTTCATCTCCTCCGCCGCCTTGATCTTGTCCACGTCGAGGGCTACGACCGCGCCCTTCCTGCGGTCCAGTTGGATAAACCCCTCCTGCCGCAGCAGGCTGTACGCCTTGTTGACTGTGTGCATGTTGATCCCCACTGTCTGGGCCATCTGGCGGACGGACGGAAGCGGATCCCCCTCCCGGATCTGTGCGGTGGCGATCCCCAGAATGATCTGGTTGCGCACCTGCATATAGATAGCCTCGTCACTGTTAAAATCAATCTCTATCAGCATAGTATCCCCTTCTCGCAGACAAGCGTCCTTTTTCTGGTGTTATATATACCTTAGCACACATTGCACAGACCGCGCAAGTAAAAGAAGCGCTACCGGATCACAATATTTCCCGCTTTTCTCGGCGCAGTCCGCCTGTAGGAGACTGCCGGGTACCCGAGGAGCATGCAGCAGGTCACACTCCGCCTGCCAATGCCAAGCCAGTCCCTGAGGGCGTCGCTTCTTTCCACAACCGCCTTCGTGTACCCGCTGAACAGGGCGCCCGCTCCCTCAGCCGCTGCCATGGCCTCGATATTTGCGGCCGCGATCCCGCCGTCCAGGGGATCCCGGGACGTGATCACAAGGAAGGAAGTGGCATTGAAGAAAAAGGTGTCCTCCTTCGGATCCTTCTCATGCTTTTCGTAAAAGCCCCGGAACACCCGCTCATAGAGGGGCGCCTCCTCTTTCATCTCCTCAAGGAGACCGGGCAGCTCCTGCCAGAACAGTTCCTTGAACGCTTCCAGCTCGTCCCGGATGAGGACGAACCTGCTTCCCTGCGTGTTTTTCGCTGTCGGGGCGTAGCGTCCGGCGTTCAGGATGCGCTCCAGCTTTTCCGTCTCAACCGGCGTGCTTTTGAAGTTGCGGATGCTCCTCCTGAATTTGATGGCCCGGAGCAGATGTTCCGGATCCACACGAAAACTGTCCTGATCATACTCTTCCACTTCGTCCATGGCATACTCCGGAATGGACACAGCGCCTGTCGGACAGACTGCCACGCAGTGCCCGCACTGGATGCATTTCCTTATATACTGTGCTTTCTTATCTGCAACTTCCAGCGCGCCGCCCGGGCAGTCACGCACGCAGGCCCCGCAGCCGATACAGAGTTCCCTGTTGATCTCAACCATATCTTTCACTCCTTTAAAACAATCCAGACAACTGACATCTCTGATATAGTAACACAGGTAGCGATTTCTGCAAATGTTTTTCTGCCGCACATTCAGAGGGCGCCCCTGCCGTACGGCACAGGGCGCCCTCCTTTAAAAAGCTGTGAACTTATATCCTGATCTCTTACTTGCAGATCTCCCGGATGTCTGTGTACTCATAGCAGTCAAAGCTGTCTGCCACGTTCTTGCAGGTCAGTTTTCCGTCGTATGTGTTGATGGCGGAGTAGATCACCTCGTTGTCCGCGCACGCCTTCTCAAGGCCCTTGTTCGCGATCTGCAGTCCGTAGGAGAGAGTCGCGTTCGTCAGGGCGATGGTGGATGTCCTCGGAACTGCGCCAGGCATATTTCCTACGCAGTAGTGAACAATGCCGTCCTCGATGAAGATCGGATCGTCGTGGTAGGTCACCTTTGTTGTCTCGCCGCAGCCGCCCTGGTCAACAGCAACGTCTACGAATACAGCGCCCGGTTTCATCTCTTTTAAGTATTTCTTCTTGAAGATCTTGGGAGCGGCTTTTCCGGGGATCAGTACGCAGCCGATCACGAGGTCCGCCTCTTTGACTGCCTTCTCAATGTTCGCGTCGTTGGATACGAGCGTCTGGATGCGGGCTCCGAAAATGTCGTCCAGATAAGCCAGTCTCGGAAGGCTGATATCCAGGATCGTTACGTTCGCGCCCATGCCCACTGCGATCTTGCAGGCGTTGGTTCCTACATTACCGCCGCCCAGGATCACGATGTTGGCCTTCGGTGTGCCGGGAACGCCTGCCAGGAGAACGCCCTCCCCGCCGAATGTCTGCTCCAGATATTTCGCGCCTTCCTGAATACTCAGGCGGCCGGCGATCTGGCTCATGGGAGCAAGGAGCGGAAGGCCGCCCTGTCTCGGATCAAACAGCGTCTCGTACGCAACGCCCTTTACCTTGCCGTTGAGGAGCGCGTCTGTCTGCGGCTTGTCAGCCGCAAGATGCAGGTATGTATAGAGGATCAGCCCCTCATGGAATAACGGATACTCCTCCGGAAGAGGCTCTTTTACTTTGATCATCATCTCAACTGTATCCCATACTTCCTTGGCTGTATCGATCATCTTCGCACCGGCAGCCTCGTACTCAGCGTCCGGGAAACCGGATCCTGCGCCCGCGCCCTTCTCAATGTAAACCTCATGGCCCGCAGCCACATAGCTCTTCACACTGTCAGGTGTCATACCTACACGGAACTCATTGTTTTTGATTTCTTTTACGCATCCTACTTTCAACTTTCTCTACCTCCTGTTTTCTGTTTTGGCGTGATGCCTTTTCGTACGGTTTTGTCTGGATGAAAAATATTTTTCAAAACTTTTTTGTTTTGAAGAATATTATTCATTTGTTTCTAAAAACATGATATCACACCATTTCATCATATTCAATAAAAGTTATTTTTTTCACGAAACTTTTTATTTGTGCATTTTCATTCATTTGTCTATACAATTGACTTGCTTATTTCCACATTTTGTGGTTAAATCTTAGTAACAGGAAAACAGTTGGGGATAGTTCCCCGGAGGAATCGAGTATGAAAGAATTAAGAGAACTTATCAATAAAACGCCTCTCACCAAGACGCAGAAAATGATCGCCCAGTATATCCTGGACAACTCTGCCGACGCCTGTTTCATGACATCCACGGAGATCGCCCTCAAGCTGGGGGTCAGCGAATCATCTGTCATCCGTTTCAGCCGTTCCCTCGGATTTAGCGGATTTATGGATTTCCAGAAGAGCCTGCGCAGAGATTACCAGGACAAGGTACTGAGCATCTCCAGCTCCATCACGATCCCCTCCCAGAGGATTGCCAAGCGGGCGCAGCTCACCAGCTCCGCAGAGTATATAAACAGGCACTTAAAGAACGCCGCCAAGAACCTGGAGAACGCGCTCACTTCCAACCGGCCGGAGGCCTTCGAGGAGACGGCGGACATCATCCTTGCCAGCCGGCACAAGTACATCACCGCCTCCCGCGGCAATTCCTCCCTCGGGGACTATTTTCTTCTCTATCTGAAGCACATGGTTCCCAACGTGGAGACGACAAGCTCCTCCGCCATCAGCCCGGTGGACCACCTGTGCAACATTTCAAAAGACGACTGCCTCATCATGTTCAGCTTCCCCCGGTATTCCTCCGAGGATAAGATCTGCGCCCGCATGGCGCGGGAAGCCGGTGCAAAGATCATCGTCGTCACCGACAAGCCAAGCGCGCTCCTCGCGGAGTACGCCACCGTCCTCTTCACCGTACCGGTGGACAGCAACGCTTTCTTCAACTGTATGGTAGGCCCCCAGTTCGTAGCCGAGGCCATCCTCGAGACACTGAGCCACAAGGCAAAGGGAATTGAGAAGAGACTCAAGAAAATCGACAGATATCTCGGCGAATTGGGCAATTATTAATCGCGGAAATGCAATTCCGGACGTAACACTTTTAAAAAGTGTTACGTCCGGAATTAACATTACTGGTGTGTTATTGTGTCTTTTGCATCTACTCCTGCAACTTCTCTACGCCTCGTCAATGGCTTTGCCGATGTCATGGCGCATGTACTTGTTGTCAAACTGCACCCACTCCGTAGCCGCATAAGCGTTGGCCCTGGCCTCTTTGAGATCCTTTCCCTTGGCCGTGATGCCCAGCACCCGGCCGCCGTTTGTGACGATCCGGCCGTCCGCCAGCTTTGTTCCCGCATGGAAGCAGTAGTAGCCCTCGTGCTTCTCAAACTCGTCAAGCCCTGTGATGGGAAGTCCCTTCTCGTAGGAGACCGGGTATCCCTCGGACGCCAGCACAACGCAGACCGCGGCATTGTCCTCGAACTGCAGGTCAATCTGATCCAGCGTGCCGTCGATGCAGGCCTCCACCACTTCAAGGATATCGTTCTTCATCCGGGGCAGCACCACCTGGGCTTCCGGGTCGCCGAACCTTGCGTTGTACTCCAGCACCTTGGGGCCGTCCGCCGTCAGCATGAGGCCGAAGAAGATCACGCCCTTAAAGGGGCGCCCCTCCGCTTTCATGGCATCCACAGTGGGCTGGAAAATATATTTCTGGCAGTACGCATCTATCTCTTCTGTGTAGAAGGGGCTGGGCGAAAACGTGCCCATGCCGCCCGTGTTGAGCCCGGTATCGCCGTCCCCGGCCCGCTTGTGATCCTGGGCGCTGGTCATGGTCTTCACGATATTTCCGTCCACAAAGGAAAGGACCGACACTTCCCGGCCTGTCATGAATTCCTCCACCACCATCGTGTTGCCGGAGGCGCCGAACTTCTTGTCCAGCATGATGGTCTTCACGCCCTCCTCGGCCTCCTCCAGGGTGTTGCAGATGAGAACGCCCTTCCCCAGCGCCAGTCCGTCCGCCTTGAGGACGATGGGGAATTTCGCCTCTGTCTTCAGATACTGCACAGCCTTATCCGGGTCGTCAAAATTCTCATAGGCCGCTGTGGGGATATTGTACTTTTTCATCAGATCCTTGGAGAACGCCTTGGAACCCTCCAGGATCGCCGCATTTTTTCTCGGCCCGAAGGTGCGGATGCCCGCCGCCTCCAGCTCATCCACAAGGCCGCCCACAAGGGGATCGTCCATACCTACGATGACAAGGTCTATGTCCTTCTCCTTCGCGAAGGCCACGATCCGGTCAAACTCCATGGCGCCGATGGGCTCGCACTGAGCGAACTGCGCGATCCCCGCGTTGCCCGGTGTGCAGTATATCTTATCTGCTTTCTGGCTCTTCGCCACACAGTACGCAATGGCGTGCTCCCGTCCGCCGCTTCCTACGATCAGTACATTCATCGCTGTTCCTCCTCTTTGATCTTCACCTTGTTCTCCTCCACGGCAACCCTGCCGTTGGCGATGAGATCAATGGCTCTTGGAAGGATCTTCCACTCGGCCTGTTCCATCACCCGCCGCTGCAGGATCTCCGGCGTGTCGCCCTCCTGCACCTCAACCGCTTTCTGGAGGATGATGGGGCCGGTGTCCGTCCCCTCGTCTACAAAATGCACGGTGGCTCCCACCACCTTGACGCCGCGCGCCAGGGCCGCTTCATGGACCTTCAGCCCGTAGTATCCCGTCCCGCAGAAGGCAGGGATCAGGGACGGGTGGATGTTGATGATCCGGTTTCGGTACCGGGCGATCATCTCCGCCGGGATGACCACAAGGAAGCCGGCCAGCACAATGATATCCGGTGCAATGGCGTCCACCGCTTCCAGGAACTTCTCATTGAACGTCTCCCGGTCCGGGAAATCCTTCGGGGAGATGCACTGCGCATCCACGCCGTGGTCCCTCGCCCGCGTGAGGGCGTAGGCGTTCTTATTGTTGCTGATGACGGCAGCCACTTCCGCGTTCGTGACCGTGCCGTCGTCCACCGCGTCCAGAATGGCCTGCAGGTTCGTCCCGCCGCCTGACACAAGGACCAGTATCTTTAGCATAATGTAACTCCTTTTTCTCCGGCCTCAATGCGCCCGATCACATAGGGCGTATCCCCTGCCGCGCGCATGGCCTCCATGGCTGCGTCCACATCCTTCGGGTCTACGGCCACCACCATGCCGATGCCCATATTGAATGTATTGTACATCATCTGCTCCGCCACATCGCCCTTCTTTGCCAGCATGTCAAAAACGGGCGGCACCGGATAGCTGTCCTTCTCGATGACAGCGTGGGTTCCATCCTTCAGCATGCGGGGCACGTTCTCGTAGAAGCCGCCGCCTGTGATGTGGCTGCAGGCCTTCACTCTGACACCCGCCTCTTTCACGCTCTTTAATGCCTTTACATAGATGCGCGTGGGCGCAAGGAGCGCCTCCCCAAGCGTCTTCCCCAGCTCGTCATAGTACGTATCCAGGGACTGCCTGGTCATCTCGAACACCTTGCGCACAAGGGAAAATCCGTTGCTGTGCACGCCGGTGGACGCCATGCCGATGAGCACATCGCCCGCCGCCAGGTCCTCCCCGGTGATCATATCCTTCCTGTCGCACACACCCACCGCAAAACCGGCCAGGTCGTACTCGTCCTCGTCCATCATGCCCGGATGCTCCGCCGTCTCGCCTCCGATGAGGGCCGCGTCAGACTGGAGGCACCCCTCCGCCACGCCTTTTACGATCGCGGCGATCTTCTCCGGATAGTTCTTGCCGCAGGCAATGTAATCCAGGAAAAACAAGGGCTCGCCTCCCGCGCAGGCAATGTCGTTCACGCACATGGCCACCGCGTCGATGCCGATGGTGTCGTGTTTGTCCAGGATCATAGCCAGCTTCACCTTCGTGCCGCAGCCGTCCGTTCCGGACAGGAGCACCGGGTCCTCCATCTCCTTGATCTTACTTAAGGAAAACGCGCCGGAAAAACCTCCCAGACCACCCAGCACCTCGGGGCGCATGGTCTTCTTCACATGCTCTTTCATCAGTTCCACGGATCTGTAACCCGCCTCGATATCCACACCCGCATTCTTGTAATCCATATGTTTTCTCCTTACATCTGCTTCATGTACTCTTTATATCCCAACTCGTCCAGCTTCTTCGCCTTGGCCTGCACCGTCTCCTTCATCTCCTGTGTGTAGGCTTTCAGTCTCTCAAGGAGCGCCGCGTCCGATGTGGCCAGGATCTTCGCAGCCAGGATCGCCGCATTCATGCCCCCGTCGATAGCCACGGTCGCCACCGGGATTCCCGGCGGCATCTGCACGATGGAGAAGAGGGCGTCCTCTCCCGCCAGGTTCTTTCCGGACATGGGTACGCCGATGACAGGCATCGGGAAAATAGCGGCGCACATGCCCGGCAGATGGGCTGCCATGCCTGCTCCCGCAATGATCACTTTGAAATCTTTCTCCTCCGCGCTCTTCGCATAGTCAAAGAACACATCCGGCTCCCTGTGGGCGGAGATGATCGTCATCTCATACTCGATCCCCAGCTTTTCCAGCATATCCGCAGCCTTGCTCATGACCTTCATGTCAGAGTCGCTGCCCATTACAATTCCTACTTTTGGCATAGTTTCCATCCTTTCCGCTATCATTTATAAGCATTGCAGATAAATCATAGCTTATTTATTTGCATTTTTCAATGGTTCATTCAAAATCTCCGTGCCCGGAAGCACAAATTCCCCGCCGCTTATGAGCGGGATCTCCCGCCCGTCCCCCGTCACGACAGCGATCCGCCCCAGCTCCTCGTAGGGGATCGTGATATCCGTGTGGCAGTGGAAATAGGCCTTCGACACATCCTCCCTGCGCCGGGCAGACACAGCGTTGTCCCTGGCTACGATCTCCTTGCCGTCGGGGTTGTACACCCGGATGTCCTCGGCCCAACTGTAGCAGGTGTCTCCCACGGCAAAGTGGGGGCCCGTCTTCTCCGCGATGAGGATGGGCATCTTCCCGGCGATCCCGTATTTCCTGGCGGTCACATAGGCCGTGGTGTTGGTGCCGATGGCAAACTCGCCCAGGGGAAGCGTCTCATGGCGGAAAAGAATGTTGTCATAGATGTATTTCCTCCCCTCCTCCTCGTCCGCAAAATTCCCGCACCGGTAGCCGGTGATCATGCCGTCTGCAAACGTCAGCTCCAGATCCCTGAACTGCAGTCCGTTCAGATACACGCAGCTCACGTGCAGGGTGCCGCAGGTGCCTTCCAGCACCGGGGAAGTAAAGACTTCCCCCACGGGGATGTTGACATCCGCCACGCAGTTCTCAAAGATCGTCTCTTTCCCGGGATCCTTCAGCCGGTACAACTGCACCTTCATGTCCGTCCGGTTGCCGTTGGCCCCCAGGATCCGCACGTACTCGCCCTGGTCCAGGGCGTCGATCAGGGTCTGCTGCACCTGCCCGTACTGCTCTGCATCCAGCGTGTTGATGCGGATGACCTCATCGAAGATCTCCCGGTAGTCCTCCCCGATCTGGGGCACCGGCCAGGCGATGATCGTGAAGCTCCTCTCATCCCCGGGAATGTACTCGTTCGTCATCTGGGAAGCGCGGCTGTCGTAGAGAAGCTGCAGTTCCTCCTGCTTCGCAGTCAGGGCGGGCGCCTCCGGTTTGGGCTGCGGCGCAAACGGCTGCTCCCCGAAGGTCTCCATCACCGCCGGTCCGGCCATCGCCCGGGCCAGCTCCTTATTCCTCTCATAGGTCGTGCGCATGACTTCCAGCTTTCTCTCGATGAACCGCTTGTCCAGGAAGAGCGCCTGGTCGTTCCGGTGGTCGTAGTCATACTGCATGTTGGGGATGCCGCCATGGTATCCCACGCGGCCGGCCCCTTTTTTCGCCAGCACGCCTGCCGCCGCCCGGTAAAGAACGGGCTCAAGCCCCATCTTCCGGAAGTTCGCGGCCGCCGCCCTCACGACCCGCTCAAATCCGAGCACGTACCGGATGTTCACCGTTCCCTTCTTCGCCAGGTCTTTCCCTGTGTTCACAAAGCCGGTCCGGTATCCTTCCGTGTACACGTCCGCCATCTTCCGGATCGTCTCCTCCGGCAGGGAGGCGAGGTACGCGGCCGTACCCAGCTCATTTTCGCTCACATATTCCCCGAAATAATAGAGATACCGGGGATCCGCAAGGTCGCACCCCTCGACGATGTCCATGGCAAACCGCTCCGCCGGGTCGATCTGCTCCCGGATCCGGTCTGCCGCAAACACATCGCAGTAGTCGCTGGCATACCAGTAGACGATCTCCCGCAGCGTGCGGATCTGGGGCTCCTCCTCCGCCTCAAAGCAGTTGTAGACCTCAATAAAAAGTTCAAAGAGGATCACGAGATACTCCGCCCGGCCCTCCGCCGCACAGGGAATGCCGGCCCGCATCTCCGCATACAGGAAGCTCAGGATCTGCCCGTACTCCCCGCCGAGGCAGCGGGCCGCATACGCCGGATCCGCGTAGCTCTCCTCGTACGCACCCGGCAGGATGTCGCCGTAAAGCCGGCTGTTCCAGTCCTGCAGCTCCTCCAGGGAAAGGATCCGGTACCTGCCCGAGACAACGCAGTCATAAAAGGCGTCCAGTAAAAGAAGAAATTCCGCAGTCCGCCGGAAATACGGCCGGAACTTCTCCCCTGCCGCCGTCTCCTCCGGGATCTGCGAAATCCTCCCTATCGCCAGTTCATATCGTTCTTGTGTCAGTTCTGTCATCTAAAAAAGCCCCCTTAAAAAGATCGCGGCCAGCCCCGCAAGGAGCACGCCGTTCAGCGCCGCTCCCACTTTGCAAGTCAGATAATTCTTCTCCCGCTCCTTAAAGCCCTGCACGGCGTTCTTAAGTCCGGCCACCGCCAGCGCGAGGGCAAACAGCCCCACAAAGCCGATGAGAAGGCCCACGTCTCCTCTGGATATGTAGGAAGCGGAAAAAGCAAGCACGAGAAGGAACAGGCAGCACACCCCCAGGAATGTGGAGCGCATGCCCCTCCTGGAGTGCTTAAGCTGCGCCTGCCCGTATTTGCGGCTCCGCCGTTTCATTTTTTCCTTTTCCGCCTTTTTCTTCTTATGTCTCTGCGCCATCTCCTCAATGGCTTCTCTTAGTCTTCTCAGCAACATGATGTCTCCTTACCGCCGCACAGATGATAAATACAATGTATCCCGCCGCTCCTCCTACGGTGTTCAGGAACAGGTCGTCCACATCGAAGCTGCCGACCCTTGTCAGGAGCTGGAAGGTCTCCACCCCCAGGCTCAGGGAGAAGCTGTACAGCACCGCCGCGGCAAAACTCCTGTACCTGCTCGCCATAGGCAGGAAAAAACCGAAGGGCATAAAGATCAGGACGTTCCCGAACAGGTTGGAGAACACGGCAAAGCTGCCGAGCTGTTCCCTGTACACCCAGAACCGCCTGATCTCCCGGAACAGGACCAGATTGTAGTGGTACTCGTCCGCAGGCCCGGTGCGCCCGTAGAGATCGGAAAACAGCAGAAAATACACGATAAACGCCATATACAGGATAAAGAGGATTTTCCCCAGTATACGTATACCCCTGCCTTTTTTATAACTCAAGATCTGTCTTCTACTCCTCCGTCCGGCCCGCAAAAAAGGCCGCTTTCTCTAAAACATGAGGCCGTTCTTCTCCTTCAGGAGCCTGGCCCCGCTGATGATCGCCAGGATCCCGGTCACGACACCCACCACGATCATCACAATGCCGATGGCGATATTGCCCGTCCCGGCGAACGCCATGGATCTGTATGCCTTCTCATTCATAGCAATCCCTCCTATTTTGCGCCGTACTGTTCATAGTATGCATCGATGGCCGCTTTTAATGTATCATCGATGATGACCTTTCCGTCAAATGCTTTGTTCCAGAGGCACTCCACGACCTCTTCCATGGTCACAATGGCCGCCGTCTCAAACCCGTACAGGTCACGGACCTCGTCGAGCGCTTTCTTCTGACCGCCCTTGCCGACTTCCATGCGGTCCAGGGATACCATCAGGCCCACGATCGTCACATCCGCAGCCCCTCTCACCTTGGGCACCGTCTCTTCCATAGACTTGCCGGAGGTGGTCACATCCTCGATCATGATGACCCGGTCCCCGTCTTTCAAACTGCTGCCCAGGAAGCTCCCCTTGTCCGCGCCGTGGTCCTTCTCCTCCTTGCGGTCCGAGCAGTAGCGGATCTCCTTCCCGTAGAGCTCGCTGTAGGCGATGGCTGTCACCACTGCAAGCGGGATCCCCTTGTAGGCGGGACCGAAGAGCACGTCAAAATCATCCCCGTATTTTGCATGGATGGCTTTCGCGTAGTACTCGCCCAGCTTCTTTAACTGGGAGCCCGTCACATAGGCGCCTGCGTTCATGAAAAACGGGGATTTCCTCCCGCTCTTCAGCGTAAACTCTCCGAACTTCAGCACGTCGCTGTCCACCATAAACCTGATAAATTCCTGCTTATACTGCTCCATATCTCAAACCTCCGCATATTTTACAATAAATTTCTCTTCATATTCTTTACAATTTTACCATATAGGATAGGGTTTTTCAATTCAGCAATTTCGCGCTTTCATCCGCCTCATGATCCCATTTCGGCGCCCGGATCGAAGTCATTTAGCCTTTATATCTTAAAATCAGTTCCTCCAGCGATACCGGTTCCATTTCTCCGTCAGGCAGAACCCCCTCATGGGCATTTAATCCCTGTACTAATTCCCGGACTGCGTTTCCAAATTCCGGTTCCAGATCATTCGCCCTGACATCCACCGCACTGCCTATATAGACTGGCAATGAAAACAGACGTCCCAGCAGGATTTCTACTTTTTCCGGCTGATAAAAGCCTTCGAATCCCATATCTTCCATATCTCCCAGCGTCATCTGCGCTGACAGAAGAAACATTTCGTCATCCGGGATCAGATCCCGTTTATTGAAAAACAATGCGGAAAGAGGAGTCTGTTTCCCACTCATGATCCGGATCGCATCTGTCAGTTCATCTGATGTGCCCGTTTCAGCATCGCAGACGCCTATGTAGCCGTCCAGACAAGCGCCCGGTTCTTCCAGATAACGGAACAGTTCCAGCGGATCTTCAAAGAGGAGCAGGGAAATATCATCGGAAAGCTCTCCGCTCTCTGACAGGCGCTCCACAAGCGTATGTCTGCCGCTGCCTGCCTCTCCCACGACAGCAATCTTATACTTTTTCTCCTCCTCTTCCGGCCCGGCGGGCACTTCCTGTTCCACTTCCTCCGGCGGTTCTGCCAGCTTAGGCGGTTCTGCCGGCTTAGGCTGTTCTGCCGGCTTAGGTTCATCTGCCGGTTTTTCCGGTCCGCACACATTCTGTGTCCCGCTTTCCAGGATTGCTTTTAAAATTCCCGGAAATTCCTTGTGAATACTAAAGAAAAAGTTCCTCTTTGTCCCGTCCTCATAGGTCACGATACAATCCGACTCCTCCACTTCAACGGACACCATGTGATCCAGCGGAAGAGGATTGCTTTTTTTGTTAAACATCGTGCTGGAATAGATTCCCTTCTCCGTGACAAGATACCCTTTCTTCCCGTTCGAGAGCATGGTTTCATCAAGGATGGCTATGACCTCCTCTGCCGCGACTCCTTTCGCATACGACCGGACCGCGTTGTCAATCTGTTTGGTCTTCAGCTCTTCCCGAAACGCAAACTGGAAACTTTTTTTGCTCGCATGTGCCTGGATGGCACTTCTGATGATCTTCTCTTCCATAACCTGTTTCCCTCCGGCTATTACTTTTTAGAGGGAGCCCCGCAAGTCAGAAATGGCTTCATGGGCTCCCTCTTCATTTTTATCAGGTTCTGCCCGGCTGTCCCCCGCCGCTAGCGGACCCCGCCGATCAGTTCCCGGACATCTTTCACGCCATATTGTCTCATATACTCCGCAATGCCGTCCACCACATCGAGAGCGGCCGTCGGGTTGTGGAAGTTGGCTGTTCCGACGGACACGGCCGACGCGCCGGCCAGAAGCATCTCGATTGCGTCCTCCGCCGTGGCGATGCCGCCCATGCCGATGATGGGGATCTGTACCGCCTGGGCCGCCTGGTAGACCATGCGCACCGCGATGGGGTGGACCGCCGGGCCGGACACGCCGCCGGTCTTGTTGGCCAGGGCAAAGGTCCGCCTGTGGATATCGATCTTCATGCCCGTCAGGGTGTTGATCAGGGAAATGGCGTCTGCGCCGCCGGCCTCAGCCGCCTTCGCGATCTCGGTGATGTCCGTCACATTGGGCGTCAGCTTCATGATCACCGGCTGCTCCGCGATCCGTTTGATCTGCCCTGTCAGCTCCTCCACATGCCGGGCATCCTGCCCGAAAGCCAGGAATCCCGCGTTCACGTTGGGGCAGGAGATGTTGATCTCAAGCATGTCAACAGGCTCCTCCTGAAGCCGCTCCACCACCGCCAGATACTCCTCCGGGGCATGGCCGCACACGTTCACGATGATCTTTGTGTCAAACTGCTGCAAATAGGGGATGTCCCTTTTGCAGAACAGCTCAATGCCTGGATTCTGCAGGCCGATGGCATTCATCATGCCGCCGTACACCTCCGCCACCCGGGGCGTCGGGTTGCCGGGCCAGGGCACGTTCGCCACGCCTTTTGTGGTCACGGCGCCCAGCCGGTTTAAATCTACAAACTCCGAGAATTCCTCGCCGGAGCCAAAGGTACCGGAAGCTACCGTCACCGGGTTCTTCCACTCCACACCTGCGATCTTCACTCTCATATCCATCAGATTTCCACCTCCGTTGCCAGGAAGACCGGACCGTCCTTGCAGATCCGCTTATTGTTCACATTGCTGTGGGCGTCCTTCTCCTTTGTCTGGCACACGCAGCCGAGGCAGGCGCCGATACCGCACGCCATCCGCTCCTCCAGGGAGATGTAGCACTCGATGTCATGCTCCTGGGCGTAAGCCTTGATGGCCCGCAGCATGGGTGTGGGGCCGCAGGCATAGATGATGTCCGCCTCCAGCCCGTATTCGCGCACTGCGTCCAGGACATTTCCCTTCACGCCCGCGCTCCCGTCTTCCGTGGAGATATAGAGTTCGCCGTTCTCCTCAAATTCTTCCCGCAGGAAGGTCTGGCTGTCCCGGTAGCCGGCAATGATCTGCTTCTTGCCACAATCAAGCTCTTTAGCCAGCTCCAGGATGGGGGGCACGCCGATCCCGCCTCCCATGAGAAAAGCCCGCTTACCGGCCGCCCTCTCCAGCGGGAAGCCGTTGCCAAGAGGCCCCACGATGGGCAGGGCATCCCCCGCCTTCATCTGAGAGAACTGCTCTGTCCCCGTATTTCTGCCCGTCACCCGGTAGACGACCCGCAGGGCGCCGGCCTCCCGGTCGATCTCGCAGATGCTGATGGGGCGTGGCAGAAGTTTTGTCCCGTCATTTGTATACATGGAGATAAACTGCCCGGGCCTCGCCTCCCCGGCGGCTTCCGTGGCGATCCACATGCTGAAGATGCCCGCCGCAAGCTGTTCCTGGGAGAGCACCCGTACCTGTTCTTTTTTCCTTGTCATCTTCTCTCTCCTGCTCCTGTACGCTGTATTTACCGGTTTGCGAGGGCGCCTGCGATGTCAGCGACCATATCCTCCACCGCAGCCCTGGACGCGTCGCCGAAGGCCTCCGCGCCGAAGGATGCGTATTTCTCCTGCTTCCAGGCGGCGATGATGCCGCGGGAGGAGTTCACGATGGCTCCCAGCCCGTCCTCATTGAAAAAGTGCACCAGGTCCTTGCCCTGTCCGCCCTGCGCGCCGTAGCCCGGCACCAGGATGTAAGCTTTTGGCATGATCTTTCTCAGCACCTTTCCCATCTCCGGGTAGGTGGCGCCCACAACGGCGCCCACGTAGCTGTAGTCGTCTCCCATGCACGTCTGGCCCCACTCGTTGACCTTCTCGCCCACCAGCTCATACAGGGGGCGTCCGTCCACCAGACGGTCCTGGAACTCCCCGCTGGAGGGGTTGGATGTCTTCACCAGGATGAACAGGCCTTTGTGCTCCTGCCTGCACACGTCGATAAAGGGCTTCACGCCGTCGGACCCCAGATAGGGATTGACTGTCACGAAATCCTCGTCAAAGGGGGCGTAGGTGTTGCCGCCCACCTGCACCCTGCCGATATGCCCTGTGGCGTAAGCGGCGGAGGTGGAGCCGATGTCCCCCCTCTTGATGTCGCCGATCACGACAAGCCCCTTCTCCCTGCAGTAGTCCACCGTCTTTTTGAAGGCCGCAAGTCCCGGGATGCCGAACTGCTCGTACATGGCGATCTGGGGCTTCACAGCCGGGATCAGATCGTACGTCTTGTCCACGATCTCTTTGTTGAACTGCCAGATGGCCTCCGCGGCTCCCTCCAGCGTCTCCCCGCACTCTGCGAAGGCTCTCTTCTGTATATGCTCCGGGATGTAGCCAAGCATGGGATCCAGTCCCACCACAATGGGCGCTCCCGTCTTTTTGATATTCTCTACAAGTTTATTGATCAATGGTCTTTCCTCCTTCGTATACGATCCGCCCGCCCACGATGGTGCAGCGCACCTCGCCTTTTACCTTCCGGCCGTGGAAGGGCGTATTTTTCCCTTTTGATAAAAATGTGCGCTTGTCGATCACGTACTCCTTCGCCGGATCAAAGATCATCACATCCGCGAT
This sequence comes from Mordavella massiliensis, assembly GCF_016901695.1. Taxonomy (GTDB): domain Bacteria; phylum Bacillota; class Clostridia; order Lachnospirales; family Lachnospiraceae; genus Claveliimonas; species Claveliimonas massiliensis_A. Next base: position 20,029 of record NZ_JACJKS010000014.1, read on the forward strand.
CTTGCCGGCGGATACGGATCCCCTGTCCGAAAGGCCCAGGATCCGGGCCGGATTGCAGCTCATCTTCGCCGCCATCTGCATGGGGGTGAGCACGCCCTTCTCCACCAGCTCCGTGTAAGTGAGGGCCGCGGATGTCTCCAGTCCCACGATCCCGAAGGCCGCCAGCTTCATGGAGCGGTTCTTCTCCGCCTCCGCGTGGGGCGCGTGGTCCGTGGCAATGACGTCCACCACATCCGTCTTCAGCGCCTCCCGCAGCGCCTCCACATCCGCGCGGCTGCGAAGGGGCGGGTTCATCTTGAAATTGCCGTCATCCTCTGTGATGTCATCTGTGGAGAGGATGAAGTGGTGAGGGCACACCTCCCCGGTCACAGGCAGGCCGTCCGCCTTTGCGATGGCCAGCATCCGCGCGCTGTCCGCCGTGGAGCAGTGGCACAGGTGAAGCCGGACGCCCGTCTCCTTCGCCAGAAGGATATCCCGGGCCACGATCACATCCTCCACCGCGTTGGTGATCCCCTTAAGGCCCAGCTCGTCCGCCTTGTCGTCCGCGTTCATCACGCCGCCCTCCACCATGGTGATATCCTCACAGTGGGCGAACACGGCCAGTCCTTCCTTCTTCGCCGCCTTCATGCCCTTCCGGTACAGGGAGGCGTTCATCACGGATTTGCCGTCCTCGCTGATGGCCCGGCAGCCGTTCTCCGCCATGCCGCCTATGTCCGCCAGCTCCTCGCCCTGCTGTCCGCGGGTCACAGCTCCCAACTGGATCACGTTGGCGAGGGATTCCCGCTTGGCCCTCTCCATGACCTCCCGCACCTTTACGCCGTTGTCGATGACAGGCTTCGTATTCGGCATGGCGCACACCGTGGTCACGCCGCCCCGCACGGCCGCGCGCCCGCCGGTGGCCAGCGTCTCCTTGTATTCCAGTCCCGGATCCCGCAGGTGCACATGCAGGTCGATGAGCCCCGGCATCACATAGCAGCCCTGTGCGTCGATGACGCGGTCGCACTCTGTCTCGATCCGCTTTGCCACCTCTGTGATGCGGTCCCCGTCGATCAGCACGTCGCATCTGCCGTCCAACCCCGTCTCCGGGTCGAGCACATGCCCGTTCTTGATTAAGATTGTCATAGTCTGCGTCCTTTCTGCCTCCTCACAGGGAAGGCGGAATCATTCCATACTCTGTTTTATTCTAGCATACCCCAAAAAGAAATGGAACGGGTAATTTCCCGTTCCATCCATGTTCCGCTCCTGTACTTTTTCCGCATATCCTCTATTGCTGCGTCAGCACTTCCAGCGCTTTCTCAAGCTGGTTGTCCGCCTGGGGATCCGCCTCGTCATATACGTATTCCACTTCCACATCCGGGGTGATCCCCTCCCCGTCGATGCTCCGCCCCCTGGGCGTAAAGTATTCCGCGATGGTGAGCTTCACGCTCGTGCCGTCCTTCAGGTCAAAGATGCTCTGCACCACGCCCTTTCCGTAGGACCGGGTCCCCACGATCTGTCCCAGGCCGTAATCCTGTATGGCGCCCGCAAAGATCTCAGAAGCGCTGGCGCTGTACCCGTCCACAAGAACCGCCAGCGGCTTGTCAAACTGATGCTCCGCATCGGAGGTGTACTCCTCCCGCCGGCCGTCTTTATCCTCCGTGTAGACGATCAGCCCCTCCGGCAGCATCAGGTCCAGCATATCGCAGACCGTCTCCAGGTTCCCGCCCGGATTGCTGCGCAGGTCTATGACGAGTTTCTCCATTCCCTGCGCCTCCAGATCTTCCAGCGCCTCCTTGTACTGCTCATAGGTCACCGTGTCGAACTCCGCGACCCGGATATAGCCGACGCCCGCTTCCTTCATCTCATACGTGACTGTCTGGTCCTCTATCGTATCCCGGGTGACTGTCAGTTCGATCTCATCCCCCGCGTCGCCCCGCAGCAGGGTGAGCGTCACATCCGTGCCCTTCTCCCCCTTGACCAGGTTCACCACCTCCGTGAGCTCCCGGCCGGACACGTCCTCGCCGTCCACCTTGTAGAGCACATCCCCGTCCTGCATGCCGGCCTTCTGCGCCGGCGAATCCTCGTACACCTGCAGCACCGTGATCACGCCCGTCTCCCGGTCCTGGCTCATAAGCGCGCCCACGCCGCCGAACTCGCCGGAGAGGCTCTCCGCCATCCGGGCTGTCTCCTCCTCATCATAATAGGCGGAGTAGGGATCCCCCAGTCCCTCGATGTAGCCCTTGTAGACGCCCTCCGTGAGGTCTTCCGCGTCCGCTTCCCCGATGTAGTACCGGTCGATGAGGCTCTCCAGAAGTTCCATCTTCCTGCTCTCTTCACTTTTCAGCAGGCCGCAGGATGCAAGTCCTGCCGCCAGCAATACAATGAGGGCGCCTGTAAGCGCCCCCTTTAAAAAAATATGTCTCTTCATGTATAAAGTTCCTGTCTCTCTTTTACAGATACAGTCTCGGATCAACCGGCATGCCGTTGACATGCACCTCGAAGTGGAGATGCGGGCCGGTGGATGCGCCTGTGGAACCGACAGCCGCAATGTTCGTGCCGGCGCCTACCGACTGCCCCTGGCTCACAAAGATCGCACTGCAGTGCTGATACAGGGTAGCCAGGCCGCCGCCGTGATTGATGATCACATAATTGCCTCTGACGCTTGTATATCCTACCGTCGTCACTGTACCGGAAGCTGCCGCATAGATCGCAGACCCGGCTGACGCCGCGTAATCGCGTCCCTTGTGGTTCGTACTTCCAATGCCGCCCGGCGACTGACGTCCGCCGAACTCACTGCTGATGTAGGCAGAAGGACACGGATTCTGAAGCTGGCCGCCACCGGATGATTCCGTATAAGACGGTCCCTGCGTATAGTTTCCGCCACCGCCGGTTCCGCTTCCGGAACCCGAACCGCCGCCCGCGCTGCTCTGCAGGGCCGCAGCTTCACGCTGCATCCTTGCCTGCTCCTCCGCGGCCGCCTTCAGCTCGGCGATCTTGGCGTTGGTCGCGCTGAGCTCGGACTCAAGTCCCGCGATCTCCTCGCTCTTGCTGGAGATAAGCCCCTCAAGCTCTGTCTGCTGGTTCTGCAGGTCTGTCTGCAGCTTCTCCAGCTCCGCGTTCTCCGCTTCCAGCTCCTCCTGCTGGTCTTCCACCTGCGCCACGATATTCTGGAATTCCACGAGCATGTTCCTGTCATACTCGGATATCTGGCTGATGTATTCGGCATTGCTCAGGAACTCCGCAATACTCTGCGACTCGAGCAACGTCTCAATGAACTGTCCGTTCCCGTTCTCGTACATGTACTGGATACGCAGCTTCATGCTGTTGTACTGGTTGTTCTCGTCGACGCGGGCGGCGTCCAGCTCATCTGCCTTCCTGGCAATCTCCTCCTGCTTTGCCTCGATGTCCTTCTTCGTCTTCTCCATGTCGCTGACAATGCCGTCCAGCTCCTCCAGCAGCTTATCTTTCTCCGCCTGCGCGGCGTCGATCTGATCCTGCTGCTGACTCGCCTTGTTCTGGGCATCCTGCAGATCGTCCGCCTGCACCTGCATGTTTACCTGCAGTCCCATGCCCGCCGTGAGTGCTCCCGCTAACAACACACTGACAATTCTTTTCTTACACATAGTTCTCTCCCTTTTGTGCCCCTTTTTTCCCCTTTTGCTCTGTTGACGTGTTACATATCTCCTGTCGTACAGACAACAGATCTATCTTAGTTATTATAATACATTTTGCTTATACTTTCAAGTGTTTACGGATCGTAAAGAAACTTCCCACAAATCCGATGCCGACGCCGAGCGCCAGCCCCACCGGAAGAAGCGTTCTGTAGACTTCTGTCACCGGCAGGAAGTCCAGGATGTTGTTCAGCAGATTAAATCTCTGCAGGATGTATGAAACCGCCTTCCCATACATAAAATATAACAGGGCAAGCGGAATGACCGCACCGATCAGACCGATGACGATACCCTCGATCACGAAGGGCGCCCGGACAAACCCGTCCTTGGCTCCGATGTACTTCATGATCGCGATCTCCTCCCGGCGCACCGTGATACCCATGGTAACGGTGTTGCTGATCAGGAAGATCGACACTGCCAGAAGAATGGCGATGATGGCGATGGAGACATAGGTGATCAGCCGGTTGACGCTGCTGAGCGTGTCGGCGACTACATCCGACTTGTTGACCTTGCGCACGCCGTCCAGGCTCTCCGCAAAGCTCACCACATCATCCTGCTGGGCGACATCCTCCATGTACACGGAGTAGTTGTCGGAATTGGCCAGCGGGTTGTCGTCCTTAAAGCCCTCCGCCAGGGAAGAGTCCTCCCCGAAGTACTCGTCCTGGAAGGAATCCCACGCCTGGTCCGCAGACACATACTCTACGTCCAGCACACCCTCGCAGTTAGCCAGTTCCTCCCCGATCTCGTCCACCTGGGACTGGGGAAGGTCCTCCTCGAAGAACACGGTGATCGCCACGCTCTCCTCGGCCTTCTGCACGATATAGTTAAAGTTCATCACGATCGCAAAGAAAAGCCCGAACACGAAAATACAAGCTGACATGGTCGCAATGGACGCGAAAGAGAACAGCTTGTTCCGGGCAATGTTTTTAAACCCCTGTTTTGTCGAGTAACCGACTGTACTAATTCTCATTATTATACCCACCTTTTTGCTCGTCGCTGACAATGACTCCCTTCTTCATTGTCACAACTCGTTTTCTCATCTCGTTTACGATCTCCTGGTTGTGCGTTACTACCAGGACGGTCGTTCCCCTCTCGTTCGCCTCCTCAAGAAGCTTCATGATCTCCCATGAATTGGTCGGATCCAGGTTGCCGGTCGGCTCGTCCGCCAGAAGGATCGCAGGCTCGTTGACGATCGCTCTTGCGATGGCCACCCTCTGCTGCTCGCCTCCGGAGAGCTCCTTCGGATAGGATTTGTATTTCTGGGCAAGACCCACCAGAGAAAGGGCCGCAGGCACTTTCTTCTTGATGATCCTTGCAGGCGTCTCCACGACGCGCTGTGCGAATGCAATATTCTCATATATATTGCGGTCCTTCAGAAGACGGAAATCCTGGAACACAACACCGATCCCCCTTCTGTACATGGGGATCTGCCTGTGCTTCAGCCTCTCCAGATTCTGCCCGTTCACGACGATCGTACCGGAAGTCGGTTCCAGTTCCTTCATGATCAGGCGGATCAGCGTTGACTTGCCGGATCCGCTGTCTCCGACGATGAAGACAAACTCGCCCTGCTCGATCTTCAGGTTGACACCGTTGAGGGCGGCAACCCCTTTCGAGTATTCTTTCGTTACTTCGTTCAGTTCAATCATAGTTTCCTCCTAATTATCAATACTCCTGTGATTCCATGTATTTCATGTACTTCACAACCATCAGCGCGATCTTGAACGTGATGGCGTCCTCAAACACACGCAGGTCAAGGCCTGTGCTCTTCTGCAGCTTATCCAGCCTGTAGACGAGCGTATTGCGGTGGATGTAGAGCTGGCGGGATGTCTCCGACACGTTCAGGCTGTTCTCAAAGAACTTGTTGATCGTGGTCAGCGTCTCCTCGTCGAACTCGTCCGGCGATTTCCCCTCAAAAATCTCCCGGATAAACATCTTGCACAGCGGAATAGGAAGCTGGTAGATCAGGCGCCCGATGCCGAGCGTGCTGAACGCGATGACCTTTCTGTCGTCAAAGAAGATCCGGCCCACATCCAGCGCGAGCTTCGCCTCCTTGTATGACTTGGACACCTCCTTGATGTCATTCACGACTGTGCCGTATGCGATGCGGATATCATCCTCTTCCTCATCCCGCAGAAGCTCCAGGATGCCCGTCGCCGTCTTCTCCAGCTCCGCATGGCCGTCGGACGGACCGAGCTCCTTCACGATGATGATATCCTTCTCATCGACCGCCGTGACAAAATCTTTCGTCTTGCTGCCGAGGAGCGCCCGCACATGATCCAGCATGCCGCTGTCTTTCTCCCGGGCCGTCTCCACTATAAAGATAACACGTCTGACCTCCGTGTCAATATGCAATTTCTTGGCACGGTTATAAATATCCACCAGAAGCAGATTGTCAAGCAGCAGGTTCTTAATGAAATTATCCTTGTCAAACCGCTCCTTGTAAGCAGTCAGAAGCGTCTGGATCTGGAAGGCCGCGACCTTCCCGACCATATAGACGTCATCGCTCCCGCCGTTGGCCAGGAGGATGTACTCAAGCTGGTGCTCGTCAAATATCTTAAAGAACTGATAGCCCTGTATCACCTGGCTGTCCGCCGGCGACTCCACAAAGGAGAGCACGGAGGACTCGTAGTTCTCCTGTTCGGCAAATGTGCTTGCAAGAGACTTCCCGTCCGTGTCCATCACACACAGGTCAATCCTGGTAATAGCTTTCAGACCGTCAATGGTATTTTGCAGTATTTGATTAGATATCATAATCCATCTCCTCCGATTATTTCAATATGCATTTTACACAATGTATGAACGCACATTTGCCTCTGTTTGCATATTACTGTTTTCTATACTAATATAAATCCACAAAAAAAGAAAGAGGAAATCACACATTTTTTGTTAATTTCCTCAATTTCCTGCCTGTATTTTGTTGATTTTTCCCGGATACGGACTATGCAAAATGCCGACAGCCCGTCAGTTCAGGGACGCTGTCTCCAGCTCCTTTTTCTTCGTCTTCTCCACTTCGTGCCGGAACAGCCTGTGGTTTATGAACTGCACGATCTTCTCAATGCCGCCGCGGCTCCTGTAGACCGGGTTCTCGCTCTTCCCCACGCCCAGCCACAGCCGCGCGTTCAGAAGCATGCGGTTCCGGGCGATGAACTCCTCCTGCACCGGGGCGGACATGGCCGCAATGACGCAGTCCGTCTCCGCGCCGTTCACCGCGTTGACGACAAGCTCGTCCGCCGCGTCCACCGGCGAGACTCTCGCCATACCCGCGATCTGGATCCCGCTGTACTCCTCCTCCAGGTACCGGTAGAAGGCCTCTGCCTCCTCGTCCGTCTCCACCAGAAGGAACACGCGCAGGTGGTTCTTGTGGAGATACCGCAGGACCATCTTCAGGTAGGTCCGCTGCTCGATCTCCTGGATCCTGTGCCTGCCGCCCTGGTCCGCGCTCTCCAGGATCTCCTTCTCCCCGGCCAGCACCAGGTCACTCTTCTCTATATTCTCGCGCAGGGCAGGATCCCCCGAAGCATACATGAGGGTGTCCACGGTGACCAGCTCGATCACATTGACCGGTTCCGTCTCCATATACGCCACTGTCTGCTTCATGGCCTCCTTGGCTGTGCAGTCGTCTATGCCAATGTTCAGTACCTGAATCTTCCCGTTCATTGCTCATCACCTGCTGTTTTTTCTAGCTGTTCGATTATAGCAAAACGACTTTTTCTTTTCAACCTCTGACACTAAATCTTCATACTTCGTAACATTCGTAACAGTTTTGTCATTTTTGGGCGTCTTCCCGCCTCTTCCTGGCGATCAGGCCGCCGATGCGGCCTGTCTCCTTGGAAGAGAGGGACTTCCACCCCTGCTCCATGACCCTGTCAAGAAGACCCAGTTCCTGCGCGATCTCGTATTTCAGTTTTTCCTCCTCTGTAAGCTGTGTAAGATCTGTCTTTTTCTCCTGCTTCCTGCCCATCTGTCTGCCCCTTTCTGCTAAAACTGCTGTTATCAGAGAGTATGGACAGACTCCGGCATTTTATACAGCCCCGTCCTGCCGCGGATCGTCGGGGATGATGATGGCCGCGATCAGGTAGGCCAGAAAGCCGCTGCCTCCCGCGAACAGGAACAGGACGAATCCGAGCCGCACCAGCGTCGGGTCGATGCCGAAATACTCCGCCACACCCCCGCACACACCGCAGATCATGCGCTCTTTTCTCGAACGGTAAAGTCTCTTTGTATCCATGATGCTCCTCCTTCTCTTTCTTATTTAAATACAGTCTGTTGTCCGGCAAACCGGATGTCCGCGCTTCCCACGTCGCAGCTAATGTGCATCGTCTTGTCCGCCCGGTTGTCGATGTACTTCTCTACATCGATCCCGGAATACTTATCGCCGTCCAGCCGCAGTTCCCCCACGCCGCAGTCCAGCTCGTAGTTGAAGTCCTCCATCCGGCCCGCGTCGGTGTAGGCAAGGCTGCCCAGATCGCAGGACAGGTCCGCGTCCCGCCTCGTCACGCCCTCCAGCGTGGCCGCGCCGACGCCCACCTCCACGTCCAGATCACCGGCTGTAAACCGGTCCACTTCGGCAGATCCTGTCCCCACTTCCAGGTCCAGCTCCTCTGCCTGTATCTCCTCCACATAGAGCTCGCCGACACCCACTGTGAGGTCCGCCTTCTCAAGGGCGGCTGCCGGCGGCAGATAGATCCACACATTGCCAAGATGGCCCCGGCTGTTGAGCCTTAAGGGGAGATGCTCCGCCATTGTCTCCACACGCAGTTCCCCCTCTTCCTCCTTTACTTCCAGCTCCAGGTCCGGATCCACATCCTCCGTCCGGACTGTGACCTTCCCGTCCTCTCCTGCCAGGATCTGGACGCTGAGCCCTTCTGTCTCAAGGTGCAGGGACCGGATGTCCCGGTACACCCCGTCCGTCTCTGTTTCCGACGGTCCGTCGCCGTGTTCATACACAGCCGCGCCTTCCCGGCCCGGCCCGATCCAGTCCGGGAAATAGGTCTTCGCCGCGTGCAGCGTCGCCCCCATGGCCGCGCCGCAGAGCATGCAGGCTGCGCCTGTGCCGGCCACTGCGCCGCAGGTGATCCAGAATATTTTCCATCCTCTCTTCATCTATGCCACCGCCTTTCTTCTGTGAAACGGGCGCCTCAGAAGTTCCACGCAGAACCGGAACATCCCCGGCAGAACGATGATGCACAGCCTGACCGCCGCTACGGTAAAGACTGCGCCGGCCGCAGTAAGGAGCAGGCCGCATCCCACCACCATGAGCCCTGCCGGCAGGTCCGCCACCAGCGTGACCAGGCCGACGGCGAAGACGGCAATGCCGCACACCGCCATGGCCACGGCGGCGATCAGGAAGGCGGCGAACACCCCCACTGCCGCTATGGCAAGCCCGGCAAGCAGGCACAGCGCCGCCAGGGACAGGGGGAAGATGATGGGAAATCCCACCAGGAGGATGAGCACGATCAGCAGGATCTTCGCGCCCCGGCCGGACTGCGGTTTCCCGCCGTCTTCCCCGGCGCAGCCCTGCCGCGCGGGAGCCTCCCTGCGCTCAAAGCGGGCGTCCGTGTACCCCGTCTCCCGGAACTCACCGGCCTCGCCGGCCCTTCCTTCCAGGCCGGCTTTGATCTCAGCCGCCACCCTCCCAGGAGTTCCCAGTTCCCGGATGATCTCCTCCTCCCTGGCCGGCCCGGCCTCGTCAAAGTAGTCGTTGTAATACTGCAGGGCCTCCCTGCGCTCCTCCTCCGGCACGTCCTGCAGAAGAGCCTCCAGAGCGGCCATAAACTGTATGCGGTTCATGAAAGAACACCTCCCTCAAATAATGCGCTGATCTTCTCTGCATATTTCTTCCATTCGGACCGGTACAGGTTCAACTGCGCCTCGCCCCGCGGCGTGATCCTGTAGTAGCGCCGGTTCCTCCCGTCGTACTGCATGTCGTACACCTCCAGGCACTCGTCCTTCTGCAGCCTGCGGAGCACCGGGTACAGGGTGGATTCTGACACCTCGATGGCTCTTCGCACATCCTGGGTGATCTTGTATCCGTATGTGCCGTTCTTCTCACCCGACACGACCGCCAGGACGATCGCGTCAAGGAGAGCGGCGCCGGTATTGAATACCATAGCATCACTTCCTCTGCTCCAATACTATTTCTTTGGCCATATTATATGCTGTATAATATTGTTTGTCAATAAATATTATATAAAAAATCCATGACCGCTGCCAAAAGCTGTCATGGATCTTTTTTTCACGTTTCCTGCATATCCGCACGTCACCGGGGCAGCACGATCTCCTCCCCCAGCGTGAAGGAGTAGATGATCTTCTCCTTCACCGGCTTTTTAAGAAGCTGCTCCAGCGCCCTGGCATAGTAGTCCAACTGCGCGTGGTACTTCTCCGTGAGCTGATGCGCCGTCCTGACCTGGTCCGTCTTGTAGTCCAGCACGACAAGGCCGTCCTCCTCCTCAAACCAGACGTCTATGATCCCCTGCACGAGGATCCGGTCGTCCTCACTGTCCCCGCAGTCCGGGTAAACATCGCGCATGTCCACGCCGATGACAAAGGGCTGCTCCCGGAACAGAAGGCCCCTCTTTGCCGCCTCCCGCATCCTCTGCCCGCTTCCGGACCGGACGAACGCGAGGATGTCCGCAGGGCGGACGCAGGCCGCCATGGCCCGGTCGATCTGCCCCCTGCCCTCCATCGCCGCAATGGCCCCGGCAAGGCTGTCCGCATCATACGCCGCGGTAAGATCGAGGAGCTCCATCACGCGGTGGTAGGCGCTGCCCCTGGAAGCGCCGGTAAGCTCCGCCTCCCCGGCCCGGAAACGGGGCAGGAGAGGGATCACATCGGGCTCCTCAAAGGGCGTCTCGCCGGCCTCCCCCGGCTCCTCCAGTGCAAGCTCTCTCAGGTACTGCCTCTTCTTCAGCTCCGACACCGTGAATTTCAGCCGTCTCCCCTCCGGATCCGGCCAGGGATACGCATAGCCGGCCTGTTCTTCCAGGTTCTTACGCATCTTTGGATCGTAGACTTTCCCCGTATCCCAGTCCTCCAACGCCTTTCTGACAAAGCGCCCCTGCGCTTCCTCCAGAGTCTGGCTCTGCACGAGTTTTTCAAGATCTGCCAGGCAGATCACGAACGAGGGATCCCCGGCAGCCGCCGGAAGGATCCAGTCCAGGCAGCCGGATGCGCCGGACAGCTCCCCGAAGGAGAGCGGGCCGCTCCCGCCGTCCCGGGAAGCAGACGCCTCCAGCTTTTTTGCCGGATCCTTCAGCGTGCCGGTCAGGATCAGCTTCTCTTTCGCCCGCGTCATGGCCACGTACAGGATGCGCAGCTCCTCGCCCAGGTTCTCCAGCTTCTCCTTTCTCTGGATAACCTGCCGGTAAAAGGAGGGTTCCTTCGTCCTCCGCTCCAGGTCGACGCTGTCCAGACCCACGCCCAGGGAGGCGTGCACCAGGACGCTTCCCTTTGTGTCCTGGGTGTTGAACCGCTTGCCCATGCCGGCCGCGATCACCACGGGGAACTCCAGCCCCTTGCTCCTGTGGATGCTCATGATGCGCACCGCGTCCGCATTTTCACCACTCTGGGAAGCCTCCCCGTAATCCACGTCATATTTCCTGAGCTGCTCTATGTAGCGGACAAAGTTGAAAAGCCCCTGGTAGCTGGTGCTCTCAAACTCCATGGCCTTCCGGGCCAGCATATCCACATTGGCCCTCCGCTGCTCCCCGCCGGGAAGAGCCGCCACGTAATCGCCATATCCCGTATCGTCCAGGATCTCCCAGAGCAGCTCATGGATCGCCGTGCACGACGCCTTCTGCCGGTAGTACTCCATCCGGTCCAGGCAGGCGGCCAGCTTTCTGCGCAGGCGCTCGTCCCCGCCATCAGTCCGGTAGCGCTCCACCGCTTTGTGGAAAGCCCCGTCCGGGCAGGCGCCGCGGATCTGTGCCAGCTCCTCGTCGGTCATGCGCCCAAACCAGGAGGAGAGGACTGCCGTCAGCGGGATATCCTGCTTTTCATTCTGAAGCACCCGGAAGTAATCCAGGAGCACGCCGATCTCCCTCGTCTCAAAATAGCCCTCCTTCGTCCCGGCAAAGGCAGGGATCCCCTCCTCCCGGAGCACCTCCATGAACACCTCGCTCCAGCCCCTGACGCTTCTTGTAAGAATGACGATGTCCCCATAGCGCACCGGCCGAAGCTGCCCGGTCTGTCTGTCCGTCACCATCTGCTCCCGCATAAGCCGGCGGATCCGGTCCGCCACCGCCCGGGCCTCCAGCTTTCTGGCGGAGATCTTCTCTCCCGCCAGTTCCTCCAGCTCCTCATCCGGCTCTGTGTCCACGAGCAGCAGCTCCGTCTCATCCCCCGCACACGCCGGATAGGACGCGCCCGGATAGAGGGCCGCCCTGTCGTCATAGGTGATGCCGCCCAGCTCCGGGATCATGATCTTCCGGAAGAGGGCGTTGACGCTGTCAAGCACCTCGCTGCGGCTCCGGAAATTCCTGGACAGGTCGATCCGCTGGGTGGGGCTGTCCGTCCCCGGGCCCTCATAGATCCGGTAGCTGTGGAATTTCCCCATAAAGAGCTCGGGCCTGGCAAGGCGGAACCGGTAGATGCTCTGCTTCACATCCCCCACCATAAACAGATTGTTCCGCCCCTGCCAGATCCGGGACACACTGGTAAGGACCGCCTCCTGGATCAGGTTGCTGTCCTGGTACTCGTCGATCATGACCTCCCGGTACTGGTCCTGGTACACCCCGGCGCAGGCGGACGGCCGCAGCCCGTCCGGCGTCTTCTCCGTCAGGATCTGCAGGGCGAACCGCTCCATGTCCGCGTAATCGATCACGTTCCGCCCCCGCTTCTTCTGCGCGAACCTGCGCGCAAAAGCAAGCGTCAGATCCGCCAGTTCCTCCATCATGGGGGCGCACCGGGCCAGCTCTGCAAGAAGCTCCTCCCCGCTCTGCCCGAAATACTGGCCGGCCGGGACTGCCAGGGCTGCTTTTATCTCTTCCCGGATCTTTTTGACCTGCTCCGCCTTCTTTGGGAAGACAGTCTGATCCCGGTTGGGAGCCAGCCTCTTCCAGGAGATCTCCTGCGCCGCCTGCCAGTACTCCCGGAAGGTGCGGGCCTTCTCAAAACGCTCTGCATTCTTCAGGTCCGCCTCCAGCGTCTCCTCGTACATGTAGGGGCCGTCCGGCTGCCGGCACAGGGCCTCCGCCCGGCCGGCCAGCCGCCTGGCTGTCTGCGCAGCGAGACGCACCTCCTCCTGCACAAAAGCAAAAAAGGGCGTCTTCTCGAGGGCCTCCACGCTGTCCGCACGGTAGGCCCGGCAGCAGTCCGCAAGCCACGCCTCCGGGTCCGGGCAACTGCTGGAAAATTCGTACATCTTAAGGATCACATCCTCCAGGGCGCGGTCGCTCTTTCCCGGCGCATAGCTCTCCGCAAAGGCAAGGAAGCGGCTGTCCCCCTCCCCGTACTTTTCTTCCAGGAGCTCCTCCAGCGCGTCTCTTCGCAGCAGCTTCATCTCCCCCTCCTCCCCGATGCGGAAGGAGGGATCCAGATCGATCCTGTGGAAGTTCTCCCGGATGACAGAGAGGCAGAAACTGTGGATCGTTGTGATCGCAGCCGTGTGGATGAGGGTCTCCTGCTGCCGGAGATGTTCATTGTCCGGTTCCTCCATGGCCCTCTTCTCAATGGCCGCCCGGATCCGCTCCTTCATCTCCGCCGCGGCCGCCTCCGTGAATGTGACGATGAGGAGCTCGTCCACACCGACCGGGTCCGCATCCCGGGTCAGCATGCCGATGATGCGCTCCACCAGGACCGCCGTCTTGCCGGATCCCGCAGCCGCAGACACAAGGATGCTGCGGTCCTTCAGTTCCATGACGCTTTTTTGTTCTTCTGTCCACGCGACGCTCATGACCGCTCCTCTCCTCCTTCCTGCTCCACGCTGCGCCGGATCCGCTCCAGCGCATCCTCCTGCTTCATCTTATCCACCTGGCGCCAGCTGTATCCGGGCAGGGTGCTGTCAAACCCGCAGATATGCCTGTACGTACAGTAATCGCACCCCGTGCGCCCCCCGTACCGGTACGGACGGACATCCGCCTCGCCGGAGGCGATCCTTTCGTGGATCTGCCCCGCCTTCTCCCTGGCAAAACTTCCCAGCATGCGGAATGTCTCCCCGGAGACAGCGCTGGATCTGGCTGTCAGGCTGCCGTCCTTCTTAAACGCCACGGGAACTGCCAGCGATTCCCCCGCCGCCCGGTGCTCCAGGTGGCGCAGCGCATCCCCCTCCAGGGAAGCCATGCCGTCCGGCCGCAGCTTTTTCAGGAGGGTCTCCTGCTGCGCCGCCTCATCTTTAGCCGGCTCCGTGAAAGGATCCTGGATCTGATAGTAAAAGACGCCGGCCGGGACCGCCTCCTTGTCCGGATGCCTCTCCTTCGTGATTCGCAGCGCCTCCTCCATGTACACAAGAAGCTGCATCTGCAGACCGCCGTAGAGGAGGGACAGGTCGAACGACGTCTGTCCGGTCTTGTAGTCGATGACCTTCACATACACCCGGCCGCCGTCCACGCAGGTGTCCACCCGGTCGATCTTGCCGGCGCGGAAGGTGAGCTCGTAGGACTCGGGCTGGAAATCCCCGGCCCTGAGCTGCTCCGTCAGCGCCCACACCGTCCGCTCCATCATGCGCCGGATCCGGCTGATGAGCCATGTATTCCGGGCAGAGCTGTAGAGCACGCTGTTGCCGTAGTCCGCCACAGCCTCCTCCACGCTCTGCTTACACAGCCGGGCCTGCTCCCCGCCGGAAAGCCCGGTCCAGCCGCCCGGGGCGGCGGACGCCTTCCTCGAATACCGCTCGATGGCGCTGTGAAAGACATTCCCCATATCCACCGCGCGGAACTCGTAGGTCTCCCGCTCTCTGAGGCGCAGGCCGTACTGGAGGAAATGTGCAAACGCACAGGCTGAGAACTTCTCCATCCTGGAGATGCTCTCCAGCGGGTCCTCCCCGTACAACCGGCGCGCAGCCTCCCGGGTGACGGCGTCTTTGGGTCTCTCGTAGAAGGTGGCCTCCAGGGCGGCTGCGATCCGGTCCGCCCAGCGGGGATCCTTCTTATACCAGGTGTACAGCTCCATCCAGGCGCCGCCCGCCCGCTCACTTTGCATCCGCAGCCCCTCGATCAGCTCAGCCATCCCCGTCCTGCCGGTGATCTCCCGCTTGGCAAGCGGGCGCGCCTCCTCGTCCGTCACCGGGATCCCGGGGAACAGCCTCCGTATCTCCTGCACAAGGTAGGAGGGGCGCAGGCTCTTCCCGTCCAGCGACAGGCGGCTGTAGAACACGCACAGCTTCCGGGACGGCTTGGTGAGATTGAGATAGAGGTAGTATTTCTGTATGTAAGCCTGCTCCCGGCTGCCGGGCGTCAGGGCGATCTTCTCCCGCTCAAAGGCCCTCACGTCCCGCTCGGTGAGAAGACCGGTCCGCAGAAGGGAGCCCGGCAGGAAGGTGTCGTTCGCCCCCACAAACAGGAGGGCCTTCACATCTTTGAGTCTTGTCCGCTGCATATCGCCCGCCACCACCTGGTCGATGCCCGGCGGGATGACGCCGACTTTCGCCTCCGCAAGCCCCGCATCCAGAAGCTCGCAGTATTCCTTCAGGGACACCTGCTCCTCCCCCAAAAGCTCCACGAACTTGTCGAACAGTCCGATGACGATGCCGTAGATCTGCGCGTACTCCCGGGCCAGCGCATGCTCGCCCTTCTCCTGAAACGCCTCTTCCTTCTGTTTCAGCGCAAGCTGCATCCCGCCTCCGGCCAGGAAATCATAGAGGGCTTCCGTGATGTCCCGGACCGTTTTCCTGCGCTGCCGCAGCACAAAAAGGAGGGGCTCCAGACGCTCCACAAAGGCGACCCGCATGTGGTTGAGCTTCTCCAGATCCTCCGCCGCTGCGCCCGCCGTGCGGCGCACCCACCGCTGCTGCCACTTCCGGTAGCCGCGGATGCCGAGGGCCAGGCAGTAGTTCTCCAGCTCCTCCAGATCCCCCCGCGGGAACGGGGCATAGCCGGACCGCAGGAAGCGGAACACGCTGTCGCATGTGAATCCCTCCTCCGCCATGGCAAGGAGACTCCGGATGTACTCCACAAAAGAATTCAGAAGGATGCTTCTTTTCTGATCCAGGAAGACAGGGATGTCATAGCGGGCGAAGGCGCGCTTCAGGTAACTGCCGTAGACAGACATGTCGCTTGCAATCACGCCGATGTCCCGGTAGCGCAGCCCTTCCTTCCGGACGAGGGCCCGGACCCGCTGCGCCGCAGCCTCAGCTTCTGCCTCCGGGTCCGGCGCCACGCGAAGCTCCACCGCCTCCTGCTCCTCCTCAAAGGACGGCCTCCCGCCTCTGAACAGGTTCTGCTCCAGAAAAGCCAGGGCCCGGCTGTCCCTGTATCTGGGGGCTGTCTGCGGGCGCAGGAAGGCCAGCTCCTCCACCGGCACGCCACGGTCCCGGGCCGCTTCCGTCAGGGAGGAGACCGCTTTCTTGCTCATGGCGAACAGTTGGCACGGATGCGTGTACGCATAGGGGTTCTCCCTCCCGTCTATAGTCACTGTCACGACCACGTCCCGGCAGACTGTCATGAGCTCCCCGAGAAGCCGGTTCTGCACCGGGGTAAAGCCGGTGTAGCCGTCCAGGATCACCGTGCTCCTTCGCAGGAGCTCAGACTTTGGGGCGATCTTCGCGAGCACATCCAGGAGTTCCTCCTTCGTGATGTATTTCTCTTGCAGATAGGTCTGGAAGCCCTGGTAGAGAAGGAGGATGTCCTGCAGTTTGCAGGAGAGGTAGGAGCCCTCCCGCTCCCCGCGGATGACCCGCCTGATCTCCTCCTCCCCCACATCGTACTGCATGAACTCGGAAAGGACAGACTTCACCTCGCTGACATAGCCGAGCCTGTGCATGTTTCCCCGCAGCACGGAAAGCTGCCCGGACAAGGAGCCTCCGATCCTGCGGAGCACCAGATTCTTGCCCTCGTCATCCAGGACAGGATACGTCCCCTGTCCCGTCTCCTCGAAGATCCGGTGGGCCAGCCGCACAAAGCTCAGGACGTCGATATTCATGATCCCCTTCCTGCCGCTCATCATCACCAGGTCCTTCTGCGTCTGCATGGTAAACTGCTCCGGGACGAGCACTAGATAGGAAAGGCCGGGATGTTCCCCGGCCTCCTGTATGATCTTCTCATATATATAGCGGGACTTGCCGGAACCGGAGCCCCCGAACACAAATTTCAGCGCCATCTCTTATCTCCCTCCTGGCGGGCCGCCCATGATCTTCCCATAGACCGCCGCCGGCACATAACCTCTGACATAGATCCCGTCCTGCCTGTACTCCTCCTGCTCCAGCTCCCCGTATTTGCGGATCAGTTGGACCATCCAGGCGTCGCTGTAGGGACAGAGCCTCTCGATCTCCTTCTTCTGCTGCCGGAGGATCTCCTCCAGGCAGACCGGGAGCTGTTCCATCCCCTCCCCTGTCGCCGCGGAGAGAAAGACTGTGCGCTCCGCCCGGAAATCCCGGGGCATGTAGTCGCCCTCAAACCGGTCCTTCTTGTTAAAGACCGTGATGACCGGCTTGTCCGCCGCGCCCAGCTCTCCCAGCGTCTCATACACCACGTGCATCTGCTCGTCCATCTGCGGGGACGAAGCGTCCACCACATGGAGAAGAAGATCCGCATAGGCCGCCTCCTCCAGCGTACTGCGGAATGCCTCGATGAGATGATGGGGCAGCTTGCGGATAAAACCGACCGTGTCTGTCAGCAGCACTTCCTGGCCTCCCGGCAGCCTCATGCTCCTGGTCGTCGGGTCGAGCGTCGCAAACAGCTTGTCCTCCGCCAGGATCCCCGCGTCCGTCAGACGGTTGAGAAGGGTGGATTTCCCCGCGTTGGTATAGCCCACGATGGCTGCCACCGGGATCCTGCTCTTCGCCCTGGACTCCCGGGTGAGCTGCCGGTGCCGCTTGACCTCCTTCAGCTCCCGCGCAAGCTGGCTGATCCGGCCCTTGATCAGACGCCGGTCCATCTCCAGCTTCTTCTCCCCCGGCCCCCTCGTGCCGATCCCGCCTCCCAGGCGGGACAGGGATGTGCCAAACCCGGTGAGGCGGGACTGCCTGTATTTTAACTGGGCCAGCTCCACCTGGATCTTTCCCTCGCTTGTGGAAGCCCTGGCCGCGAAGATGTCCAGGATCAGGAGCGTCCTGTCCATGATCTTCACATCCAGCTCGTCCCGCAGGTTGCCGATCTGCGCCGGGGAGAGTTCGTCGTCGCAGATGACGCCGTCCGCCTCCGTCTCCCAGATCAGGTCCTTCAGCTCCCGGATCTTCCCTTTCCCGAGGTAGGTGGCCGGGTGCAGCCCCTCCCGCTTCTGCAGGATCCTGCCCACGCACACAGCGCCTGCCGTATCCGCCAGGTCTTCCAGTTCATCCAGGGATTTTTCCGCGTCATCCCCGTCCGCCAGGCTCACGCCGGCCAGGATGACACGCTCTTTTTTCTGCGCTGTCTCAAACATCCGCCAGGTCTCCTTTATCTTGTCTCCAGGAACGCCGCCTCCTTTGCCGCCTTCTCATCGTCCGGATAGTCCGCCGTATACTGGGCGAGCTTTGCCTTCGCGCTCTCCATATCCCCTGTCATCTCGTAGGCCGCGATCTCGTTGAACCGCATCTCCTGCAGCATAGCCTCGCTCACATCCTCTGACGCGATGCCCAGGCTGTAATAGTTCAGCGCCTCCGTCGGCCTGTTAAGCCGCATGGCGCAGTTGCCCATCAGATTGTAGAGCTCTCCGGTCTTCTTGCCGTCATTGTCCAGAACGCTCTGGAAAGCCTCCAGCGCCCCCTCGTAGTCTTCCTGCTCCCAGCGGGCAAGCCCCAGGCCCCTCCAGGCCTCCGGGTCCTTTGCATCCTCGTCTGCAGCCTCCTGGAATACGGCGGCCGCCTCCTCATAGCTGCCCTCCCTGAGAAGCTCCGTCCCGTCCTCCAGCAGATGGGATCCGCATCCTGTAAGCATGAAAGCGGCCAGAACGACCGCTGTCAGTTTTCCTGTATATCTTTTCATATCCATACTCCTCCGATTTATGCCGAGTATTTCACAACGCCCGCCGCGTTGATGACAGAGATGATCATGACGCCCACGTCCGTGAACACCGACTCCCACATGGTAATGTAGCCTGCCGCTGCCAGGATCAGGACGACGAACTTCATGATGAGCGCAAAATTGATATTCTGGCTCACCACCCGCACAGTCTCCTTTGCAATGCGCACGGCATCCACGACCCTGGAGATCTCATCCTCCATAAGAACGATGTCGGCCGCCTCGATGGCCGCGTCCGATCCGAGGGCTCCCATGGCGATACCCACATCCGCCCGCGCCAGCACGGGGGCGTCGTTGATGCCGTCGCCCACGCAGGCCACGCGCTCCGCCTCATACTGGTACTGCATGAATTCTTCCATCTGGGTCAGCTTGTCCTCCGGCATGAGCTCCGTGTAGGCGTAGTCCATCTGCAGCTCCCGCGCTACCGCGTTGCCGGCGGCGCGGCTGTCGCCTGTGAGCATGACAAGGACCGCGTTGTACCGCTCCCGGAGCATCTTCATCGTCCATCTGGCATTGTGCCGGATGCTGTCCTCGATCACGATGTAGCCCGCATACCTGTCCTCCAGGGCTACGTAGATGACCGTCCCGATGCTCCTGACCTGCTCCACGGAAAGGCCCTGCTGCTCCATCATGCGCAGATTGCCGATATGTACGCGCCGGCCCCTGTAGTCGGCGCTGATCCCGTATCCGGGAAGCTCCTCCACATTCTCCACCCTGGAAGCGTCATACTCCCCGCCGTAGGCGCTCATGAGCGACTGGGCGATGGGGTGGTTGGAGTAGCTCTCCACATGGGCCGTGATCTCCAGAAGCTCGGCCCGCTCTATCCCCTCCGGGCGCACCCGCGTCACGGAGAAGACGCCCTCCGTCAGTGTTCCCGTCTTGTCAAACACAAAGGTATCCACCTTTGCCAGCATTTCCAGATAATTGCCGCCCTTTACCACGATCCCCTGCCGGGCCGCCGAGGCGATGCCGCCGAGGAACGCGATGGGCACGGAAAGGATGAGGCCCGTCGGGCAGGCAGCAATGAGGACGATCATGCCGCGGTAGATCCAGGTATCCCAGCCGCTCCCCGTTATGAACAGGGGCGGGAAGATCATGATGATAAGAGCCGCCAGCACGGCCACCGGCGTATAGATCCGGGTGAACCGTCGCACGAACCCCTCGCTTTGAGCCTTCTGGTTCTGAGCCCCCTCCACCAGCTCCATGACGCGTGATACGGTAGAGTCCCGGTACAGCTTCTTCACTTCCGCCTCCACAACGCCGGTCATGTTGATGCTGCCGCTGTAGATCCTGCTTCCGGGGCCTACGCTGTCCGGCATGGCCTCGCCGGTAAGGGCCTTGGTGTCCAGGCTCGTGTTGCCGCTCACGATCACCGCGTCCACCGGAACCCGCTCGCCCGGCTTGATCACGATGATGTCCCCCACTTCGAGCTGGGACGGCTCCACCTGCACCTCGCCTGACTCCTCTTTCCTTGTGGCAAACGCAGGGCGTATATCGATAAACTTCGCGATGGTCCGCTTCGTCCTGTCCACGGATACCGCCTCCAGGATACAGCCGATCTGGAAGAGCAGCATCGCCGCCACCGCCTCCGCGTAATGCCCCACCGCCAGGGCTCCCACGGTGGCGATCACCATGAGCAGGTGCTCCTTCTCCAGCTTCCTGTTCATAAGGCCCGTCCGGATGGCCCGGAGGGACTCGAACGCGGCGACCAGATACACGGCAAGAAAAAGGAAGAACCGCGCTTCATTCCCCAGCATGACCTGCCCTGATAAAATGACCGCGGCGATATAGAGCGCCGCAGCAGCAGCCAGTATTCCCGCCTGTATCTTGATTTCCTTCGCCATCGTATCCGCCCTCTTGTTTCTCCTACGTTCTATTCACTGATATGTTCCATGCCCTGGCTGATGATCGTCTGGATATGATCGTCCGCCAGCGAATAGAAGACGGTCTTGCCTTCCCTCCGGTTCTTCACCAGCTTCATCTGCTTCAGGATCCGGAGCTGATGGGAGATCGCAGACTGGGTCATGCCGAGCAGTTCCGCCAGATCGCAGACGCACATCTCCGCCCGCAGAAGCACGCAGAGGATCCTGACACGGGTGGCGTCCCCGAACACTTTGTAGAAGTCCGCCAGCTCCCGGATCGTCGTCTCCTCCGGCATCCTGCCCCTCACTTCACGGATGACGTCTGTGTGTGTCTCCACTGCGTCGCAGCATTCCGCTTCTGTCTTTCTCATCGCCCATCACCCTTTCTGAAGTCAGCATCCGTACATATGAATATCAGTTCATCTTTTTAATTATGCCAAATTACCCCCGGCATTTCAACTGTTTGAAGGAAAATCCGGGAAACTTAATACTTTTGTAAATTCTTCACGCGCAGGGCCCGGATGGAGTTCAGCACGCAGAGCATGGCCACGCCCGTGTCCGCAAACACCGCCATCCACATGTTGGCCATGCCCAGGAAGCCGAGCGCCATGACAAGCGCCTTGACCGTCAGGGCAAACACCACGTTCTGCATGGCGATCCTGCCTGTCTTCCTGGCAATGGACACCGCCTCCGGGACCGCCGTCACCTTGGATGTCATGAAGACCACGTCCGCCGCTTCGATGGCCGCATCCGCGCCGCTTCCCATGGCGGCCCCCACATCCGCCCCGGCCAGCACCGGCGCGTCGTTGATCCCGTCTCCCACGAACAGGACCGGCCCGCAGGACTGGCGCACCGTCTGCAGGCGCGCCAGTTTATCCTGGGGCAGAAGCCGCGCGTACACCTGCCCGATGCCTGCGGCGCCGGCCACCGCCCTGGCGCTCTGCTCTCCGTCGCCTGTGAAGATGGCGGTCTCCAGCCCCTGGCGCCGCATCTGCTCCACAGCCTCCTTCGCCTCCTCCTTCAGGGAGTCCGCGATCACGATGCACCCCGCCAGCCTGCCGTCAAGAGCCAGGAGCACCTCCGTACCCCGGGGCTCATCCCCGCACGGCGCCGTATCAATCTGAAATGCCTCCATAAGCGCCCTGCCGCCGCACAGCACCTGCACGCCGTCCAGGACCGCGCGGATGCCTTTGCCGGAGATCTCCTCCACGCTCTGGGGCCTCTCCGGATCCAGGCCCCTCTCCCTGGCAGCCGACACAATGCTGGCGGCAATGGGATGGGTGGAGGACATCTCGCACCGGGCGGCGATGCCCAGCAGTTCCTCCTCCGTCCTCCCGCCGAACGGGCTTACCCTCTGTACCCGGAACTCGCCTTTCGTGATGGTGCCCGTCTTATCCATGACAACGGCGCGTACATCTTTGAGCGCCTCGATGGCAAGACCTCCTTTAAAGAGGATCCCCCGCTTCGACCCGGCGCCGATCCCCGAGAAGAAAGCCAGCGGCACGCTCAGGACAAGGGCGCAGGGGCAGCTTATGACAAGGAAGGTGATGGCCGTGTAGATCCAGTCCCTCCAGTTTCCAGTCACAAGGGAGGGCACCACGGCGGTCAGGACGGCGGCTGCCACCACAACCGGCGTGTACACGCGGGCAAACCGCGTGATAAAGCGGTCCATCTTAGGCTTGCTTGCCGCCGCGTTCTCCACAGAGTCCAGGATCTTCGTCACCATGGACTCACTGAGCGGCTTTTCGACCCGCATTTTCAGTACCCCCTGCTCATTTACGCAGCCGGAGGTCACCGCGGATCCCGGCCGCACCGCCACCGGAACCGGCTCGCCGGTCACCGGGGACGTGTCGATACGGCTCTCCCCCTCCGTCACCACGCCGTCAAGGGGGATCCTGTCACCGGGCCGCACAAGGAGGATATCCCCGACAGACGCCTCCTTTGCCGGGATCACACGGACCCCGTCCTCCCCGGCAAGGCTGACTACCTCGGGGCGCATATCCACTGCGTCCATGATCTGGGAACGGCTCCGCGCCACAGCGATATCCTCAAAGAGCTCCCCCACCCGGTAAAAGAGCATGACTCCCACCGCCTCGGCGAGATCTCCGATGGCAAAGGCTGCCAGCGTGGCCACGCTCATGAGGAAGTTCTCGTCAAACACATGTCCTTTCCCCAGATTCCGGAACGCGGTCCACACGATCTCCCGGCCAAGCAGGATGTAGGCGGTCACATAGAACACGGCAGGAAGCCAGAAAGAGGCCCCCATATGCTCCGCGGCCACGCCCGCGGCGAAGAGGACCGCGCCCGCGGCGATCACAAGGATCTCCTGCCTGTTTTCCTGAAAGACGCTCTCCTTCTTTTCACCTGCCTCCGGCTGCGCCTCCCGCCTCGGCACAACAGTCACCTGCTCCTCGATGGAGGCGCAGATCTCGCGGAACTTCGGCAGCAGCTCCTCCTGGTGCGCTGCCGCCACCCGGAGCTGCTTTGTGGCAAAGGTGATGGTCGCCATCTCCACGCCCGGGAGCTGGCGGATCTGCCGCTCCATCTTCGCCGCACAGTTGGCGCACCCGAGCCCCTCCAGGATATAGACTCTCTGCTCTGCCTTCCCGGACACGTGGTCAAACTCATGCCCCGTATGCCGGACTTCCTCCTGGTGATCCGCATGCCCGTGGTGATCCGCGTGCCCGTGGCCTTCCGCGTGCCCGTGGCCTTCCGCATGTCCGTGATGTTCCGCATGTTCATGATGGCTGTGGCCGCACCCGCACGCGCAGTTGTTTTCCTGCATTTCCGCTTTCATACTGGTTCCTCCCTGCTTTCAAGTGTTATATATGAATAATTGTTCATATGTTCATAATTAAATATAACCACAAATGCGGGGAGAAGTCAAGTACTATCTCGCCAGTACGAAAAAAAGAAGGCATCCGCCTTCCTTCTCTCTGTCCTTTTGTCAGTCGATCTGCCAGTCGATGGGGGACACCCCGTTCGCCTCCAGAAACGCGTTCGCCCTGCTGAAGGGCCTGCTGCCGAAAAAGCCCCGGTAGGCCGACAGCGGGCTCGGATGCGGCGCCTCCAGCACAAGGTGCCGCGGGTTGTGGAGCATGCCCTTCTTGCGCTGAGCCGGCGCTCCCCACAGGATGAACACAATGGGCCTGTCCTGGGCATCCACCGCCCGGATGGCCGCGTCGGTGAACTCCTCCCAGCCAATGCCCCTGTGGGAGTTGGCCTGATGGGCCCGCACCGTAAGCACTGTATTGAGCATCAGCACGCCCTGCTGCGCCCATTTTACCAGATAGCCGTGGTCCGGGATCCGGCATCCCAGGTCATCGTGGAGCTCCTGGTAGATATTCACAAGGGACGGAGGCACCGGCACGCCTTTCCTGACGGAAAAGCACAGCCCGTGGGCCTGTCCTACATTGTGATAGGGGTCCTGCCCCAGGATGACCACCTTCACGTCCTTCAGGGGCGTCAGGTGAAACGCGTTGAAAATGTCCTCCGACGGGGGAAATACCGGATGCGCCGCATACTCTTTCTTCACCGTCTCAAACAACTGCTTATAGTAAGGCTTTTTAAACTCTCCCTTCAGAGCGTCCAGCCAGTCGTTGGAAATCGCTGCCATAACCTGTCTCCTTTTCTCCTTTGTGCGCGCTCTGCCGCGCTACAGACGCACCGGGATGCCCGCGCGTTTCAGATACTCTTTGACTTCCCGGATCTCCAGCTCCTTATAGTGGAACAGGGACGCCGCCAGCGCCGCATCCGCGCCGCCCTCCGCGAGGGCCTCCCGGAAGTGCTCCAGGGTGCCGGCGCCGCCGGAGGCGATCACCGGGATGGATACCGCGTCCGCCACCGCGCGGGTCAGTTCCAGATCATACCCCGCCTTGGTCCCGTCGCAGTCCATGCTGGTGAGCAGGATCTCGCCCGCGCCCAGCTTCTCCACCTGCACCGCCCACTCCAGGGCGTCCGTCCCCACATCGACGCGGCCGCCGTTCTTGTAGATATTCCAGCCTGATCCGTCAGGCCTTCTCTTGGCATCGATCGCGACCACCACGCACTGGCTGCCGAACTTGTCCGCCGCGTCCGAGATGAGCCTGGGGGTCTGGATCGCGGAGGAATTGATGGAGATCTTATCCGCCCCCTCCCGAAGGAGAGCCCGGAAGTCCTCCACCGTGCGGATGCCGCCTCCCACTGTAAAGGGGATGAATACGGTCTCCGCCACCCGTCGGACCATATCGGCCACAGTGGCCCTGTTGTCGGAGGAGGCTGTGATGTCCAGGAACACCAGCTCGTCCGCCCCGGCCGCGTCGTAGGCCCTGCCGATCTCCACCGGATCTCCCGCATCCTTAAGATCCACAAAATTCACGCCTTTTACCACCCTGCCGCCAGTGACGTCCAGGCAGGGGATGATCCGTTTTGTATGCATGTCTGTCTCCCTCCGTCTATATCTCCACGAAATTTCTGAGCATGGCCAGCCCGGCGGCGCTGCTCTTCTCCGGATGGAACTGGCAGGCAAACACATTGCCCTGCTCCACCGACGCATGGATCCGCACACCGTACCGGGTCGAGGCCTTCACAATTGCCTCGTCCTCCGCCTCCAGGTAATAGGAATGGACGAAATACACGAATGTCTCATCGGGTATCCCCCTGAACAGCCTGCCGTCCCCCTGAAGCTCCAGCGTGTTCCAGCCCATGTGGGGGATCTTAAGCCCCTCCCCGGCCGGGATCTTCCGGATCCGTCCCTTCAGGATGCCAAGTCCCTTCGCGCCGGGACTCTCCTCGCTCTCCTCAAAGAGGAGCTGCAGTCCCAGGCAGATGCCAAGGAACGGCGTCCCCTTCCCGACGACCTGACGGATCACACCCTCCAGGCCGTACTGCCGGATCTTCTCCATGGCGTCCCCGAAAGCGCCCACGCCGGGCAGGATCACACGGTCCGCCGCCAGGATCTCCCCCGGGTCCCTGGTGATCTTCACCGGCTCTTTCAGGTGCTGCATGGCCTTCTCCACGCTCCTTATATTTCCCGCATCATAATCAATTATCGCTGTCATTGTCCCAGGTTCCTTTCCGCCATGCCGTCTCGCGGCATTATAAAGACAGTCTACCATATTTTCTATCTCACATCCAGTTCAAACCAGAATTCCACGCCGTTGTCGTAATTTTTCACCCCGTACTGCTGGTGGAAGGATTCCATGATGGCCCGGACGATGGACAGGCCGATGCCGTTGCCCCCGTATTCCCGCGTGTGGGCCTTGTCCACTTTATAAAACTTCTCCCAAATGTGGGGCAGGTCCTCCTCCGGGATGGGCTGGCCGGTATTGAAGACCGTCACGCGCACCTTGTCCCCGGCGGCGTGGATCTTCACATCCACCACCCGGTCCCCGTCCAGATGATTGAACGCATTGCTCACATAGTTGCGCACCACCTGTTCGGCCTTGAACTCATCCGCCCACACGTACACAGGCTCCGTCTCCGGGAACTGCACCTTCGCCTCCTTCTGCTGGGCCAGGATCTCCATGCTCTGGAGCACGCCCCGGATCAGCTCCGTCAGGTCGAAGCGCTGGAACTCCACATTCTCATCCCCGAATTCCAGCTGGTTGAGGGTCATCAGGTTCTTCACCATCTGGTTCATCTTCGCCGCCTCGTCCATGATAACGTCGCAGTAGAATTCCCGGCTCTCCGGATCGTCGCTGACTCCCTCCTTCAGCCCTTCCGCATAGCCCTGTATGAGGGCGATGGGGGTCTTCAGCTCATGGGAGACGTTGCCCATGAAATCCGTGCGCATCTTCTCAATCTTCTCCTTCTTCTCGATATCCTGCTGCAGCCGGAAATTGGCGTTCTTCAGCTCCGAGATGGTGCTCTCCAGCTTCTCTGACATAGCGTTGAAGTTCTCTCCCAGGATCCCGATCTCGCCCTTGCCGCCGCTCGTGTACTTTGCGTCAAAATCCAGATGCGCCATCCGCGCGGACAAAGCCGCCAGCTCCTGCAGGGGCCGCGTCAGCCGCCTGGAAAAGTACAGGACAAAGACAATGCCGCCCGCAATGATGGCAAGGCCGACAATGAGGATAAAGCGGAAGAACAAAACAAGGGTCTCCTGGATGCTGGCCAGAGGACTGCGGATAAAAATATTGTACCCGTCGCCCACGGTCCCCCACAGGGCCAGGTAGTCCACCTGCTGCCCGCTGTCCCGGAACTCCACCACCTGGTAGCTGTCGTTGCGGTCCATCACGCGGCCGTCGATCTTATTGAAGAGCACCCCCGCGAGCTGCATCATGAGCATCTGGCTGTCGTGCAGGTTGGAAAAGCCTTTCTCACTGCCGAAGTTCCAGACGATGTAGTAGAAGTTGTAGCGCTCCGCCGTGCGGTTGATCTGCCCGATCTCATCCTCCGTCAGGCTCCCCTTCCGGGCTACCTCATCGATCTCCTCATAGAGCTCCCGGAAGTTCTCCTCCTTCTCCCGGATGTAGTAGGGCTCCAGCCAGGATCCCACGCAGAGCAGGAGCAGCAGGAGCATACACACGATCAGCCCTATGAACACGGCGATCATCTGTCTTTTGATCGAATGTCTCATGCCTGTACCTCAAATTTGTAGCCCATGCCCCAGACGGTCTTAATATAGTTTCCCTTGTCGCCCAGCTTGCTTCGCAGCTTCTTGACATGGGTGTCGATCGTCCTGGCATCGCCGAAATAGTCGTAATTCCACACATTATTGAGGATCTTCTCCCGGGAGAGGGCCACGCCGCTGTTCTCCATAAAGTAGGCCAGAAGCTCAAACTCCTTGTAGCTGAGCTCCACCGGCTCCCCGTCCAGCTTCACGATATGGGCCGTCTTGTCCAGCTCGATGCCGCCGGCCTCCAGCTTCTCACCGCCCTGGGCGTCGCTTGTGCGTCGCAGGATGGCCTCCACCCTTGCCACCAGGATCTTGGGGCTGAACGGCTTGGAGATGTACTCGTCCACCCCCAGGCTGAACCCCTGCAGCTCATCCCGCTCCTCGCCCCGTGCCGTGAGCATGATGATGGGCACCTCGGAGGACTGGCGCACCTCCCGGCACACCTGCCACCCGTCCATCTTCGGCATCATGATGTCCAGTATGATGAGCGCCAGATCCCTGTTCTCATAAAATATATCCATAGCCTCCATGCCGTCGCCGGCCTCCAGCACCTGAAACCCTTCCCTCTCCAGGAAATCCCGTACCAGCTTGCGCATGCGGCTCTCATCATCGACCACCAGTATCTTCACTTTTTCCATCAAAGCATCCCTCCTGAGGATAGATTTTTCTTCATTATAGCAGGATTTCATGTCTCTTTTGTGAAATTTCTTCTGAAATGTGGTACAATGGCCATAGCTTTATCGAATGAGGAGGAAAATCATGAAGTGCCCCAGATGTGGAAATGAACTCAGAATCAGCAGAAAGGACCCAAGGTTCGGCCTGTGCGATACATGCCGCAAGAAATACCGTCTCCCTGAGCCGGCGTCTGCGCCCGCTCCCGAGGAGGAGGAAGAGCACTACCCGAAGTACGCCAACATCCCGCCCAAGCCGGTCCGCGAAAAGAGGGAGCGGGAGATGCGGAAAGCCTACGACGAGCTTCTGGCCATCGGCCGGGAGGAGAGAAAGGAGAGGCGGGGCCTCTTCGGACGTCGCAAAAAGTCAAAATAGAACTTCCCTATTCCCGAAAAGCATGCTATAATTACAGTTGCTGTTCTCCTGCAAGACATGGAGCAGCATCTTCTGGAGACGTACCGAAGTGGCCGTAACGGGGCTGACTCGAAAACGAATGACCTTTTTGGAAGCTCACCTCTGAAAAACCTTGATTTTACGGGGTTTTTCAGCTATCATTGAAAAGTAAATATCCCTTAGTTCTCTCCATCAGTTCTCTCCTTTTTCCGAGGTGTTTTTGAGGGCTGATGTGAAGATAAATACACGGAGTGGTATCGAAGTGGTCATAACGGGACTGACTCGAAATCAGTTGTACCTTCGGGTACCGTGGGTTCGAATCCCACCCACTCCGCCAGAAAACTCAGTCTGCAAGCGGTTTTTGCCGTTTGCAGGCTTTTTCTTTTTTCTGCACCTTTGGGATTTTTCCGTGAGTTCTCTCCTGAAAATCGGTAGTTCTCTCCTAAATTTTCTGAGATTTGAACTCTGGATATGTAATTGGCGTATCCTTAGTAAAGCGATACGCCGCAGAAGCTATGAAATAACCTCTAATGCACCACTCAGACCGTTTACCATTGCGTCAGCCGATGACAGCTTGGAATTGTAATCCAAATGGGCATATACATTTGCCGTAGTTGAAAAATCGCTGTGTCCGAGCCATTCCTGTATCTGCTTCATAGGAACACCGTTCGCAAGAAGCAGCGAAGCACAACTATGACGCAGGTCGTGGAAACGAATGTGGCGCAAATTGTTCTTTTCAAGCAGCTTTGGAAATGATGCTGTGAGATAGTGCGGAGAAATCAATGTCCCCATCTCATCTACGCAGATATACTCCAAATACTTTTTGTTGTAGCATCGTCCGCATACCCGCCTGTATTCTTCCTGCTGTTCCTTGAGCTTTAGCAGCTTCTCTTTGAACGCAGGAACAAGGGGCAGCGTTCTCATACTCGATTTGGTTTTGGTCGTATCCTGTGCTATCTGGATATGCTTGCCGTCAAGGTTGCAGGAAGTAACGGTGTGTCTAATGGTAATCGTATTGTTTTGAAAATCAATAGCGTCCCATTTTAATCCCAGAGCTTCACTTCGCCTCAATCCATAGAACGCACCAAGAAAAATCGGTATTTCAATCAGCGTTCCTTTGGCGGCTTCAAATAATGCCTGTACCTCGTTGCTGTCATAGAAGCTGCCGATAAACTTATCAGCTTTAGGTCGTTCCACTTTATCCGCAGGATTGACAGAAATAAGGTCAATCTTTACGGCATATTTCAAAGCCCTATGGATAACGGAATGGTAGTGGATAACCGTGTTGGCTTTTACTCGCTTCAACTGTTTCATATAAAAAGCCTGAATGTCTGTCGCCTTTATTTCGGAAAGTGTGATTTTTCTTTCCTTGAAATACGGAATGATAACGCTCTTTGCCATACCTGAGTACGATGAGTATGTGGTAAGTGCGATGGTCGGCTTTGCGATTTCCAACCATTGAAGCAGAAAATCAGAAAACAGCATATCTTCCTGTATGGGTTTGCACTCAGGCACAAAGGTCTGCCTTGTTTCCATCAGCATCTTTTCCGCTTTCTTTTTATTTCCCTTGACAGGCAATCCTGTCGGCAACCATTTCGTTTTTCTTTTTCCCGCAGCATCGGGATAGCTCAAAACCATATAAAAATAGCCTTTTTTCTCTTGCAGATGTCCTGCTACCATAAATATAACCTCCTTTGCGTAGCACCGACTTCTGCTGTTGACCATATACATTGTAGCAATTTAAGCCAAAGAAGTCGAATGTGCAAATTCTTTAATTCTCCGCATTTCGCAGACCTAACCTCAAATAAGAAAGAAGATGGGCTTTTGGTACTTTGTACGCTCTGCCCACCTTCAGGTGTTCTATTTTGTTTTCACGGAGTAATTGATAACCTGTTTTTGTGCTGACACCAAGAGCCTTGCTCATTTCATCAACGGTTAAAATGTCTGGGTATTCTTTTAAGACTAACGCATATATATCTCCAAAGTTCATAAGCTCCTCCTTTTTTCAACTCCGATACTGATGAGGAGAGGAAATTCAAGCGATTTCAAATACTGCTCATCAAGGTGTGTGAGATGTTCTTTCAAGCGGCTTTTATCAATCGTGCGTAACTGCTCAAAGAGAATGATTGAGTTCGCAGGAAGCCCCTCAATTTGCCCCAAATATAAGTGTGTAGGTAATTTCTTCTTTTTGCGTACACGGCTTGTTATGGCGGCAATAATGACCGTAGGACTGTGCTTGTTTCCTATATCATTGGAGATAACAAGTACAGGTCGTGTTCCTCCTTGCTCCGAGCCGACAACAGGGTTTAAGTCTGCGTAGTAGATGTCACCACGCTTAATTGTTTTATCCATTAGTTTGACCTCCTATCTGGATATAAGCAGGTAAGCTCTGCCTATGTAATCAGCCAAACACAAGGAAGTTTTTAAGGTCGGGAGAGCATAAACAATTCTCTGTTTCAATAGACCGCCTTGTATTTGGCTTTATGATAGAAGCATCTCTATTTGTCCTCGACACCCCGAAATGCTATGGGAAGTCGCCAAACGGTCAGCAGCTAACTGACACCACGGGAGTTCCACCCCAACTGTCGGTCTGACAGAGCCGCCCTCATTGCCTGCGACGGTTTTATCACGCTCGGACTGTGACTGGACGGGAGTATCATTGTCCTCTTTGTGGGTTATGGCGAAATCGGGAGCTACCCGATATTTTCAGTCGATATTTATCGCTCACCACCTTTCATCGCTAATCTGCTTGTCGGGCAGGTCTTGGCGTATCGCTGCACACGCTTATGCTCATCACAATCACAAAGAGAATGTATTTGGCGAATGGGTATTCACTTGTCAAGGAACGCCCCCCCGTTTCGCCACACAAAGGAAAACAGGGTAAGAGGTTTGTCCTCTCACCCTGTAGCCCGTGGGAAAGTGCCTTTTTGGACACTATCCCAAAAGTTTTTTAATTTTTTCTTTGAGCCTGCCTAATCGCTTGTAAACGGTGTATTCTTTCATACCGAGCATCGAAGCAATCTCCGCAACAGAATACCCCTGTAACTGCAATAGAACAGCCTGCAAAGTAAGCCTGTCCACCTTAATCAAAACTTGGTAGAGCTGTTGATTTTCGATATTATCCAGAAAATCATCAACCGTCTTTATTTCGGGTGGTGTTGTATCCGTAGCGACTTCATCAAGGTATGTACCTGTTTCCTGCATACGCTGATAGTAACGCCTGTCGGAATTGAAAATCGCCCAATCGTGAACACGGAGCTGTTCTATGGTGTCCTCGCTGACCCCTAAACTCCGCAACTGTTTTTCTTCGGCTTCTTTCCAGAGCCGCCATTTCTTTTCTTCTCTGGCTTTGTTGTAAGCCATAATCTTTACCTCCAATCTGAATTTCTTTGAGAAAATTCAGATTGAGGTGGGCTACGGCAACCAACGCCAGAAACCGCTTTATCCTGTATTCCGACAGAAAGCGACAAACAAAAAACCGCAAAGGTACTCGAACCTTTGCGGAAATAAGAAATACAAATACTATTATATAGAAATATGGCATCTACTTTGAGAGTATAAGAGTGCCACGAGCAGGCAAGGATTTTTTTAACAGATTATCCTCATTCCTGTGTGACACTCTATATGTATCCGCTGCTTCTGATAAGCAGCGTGGTGGTCGTGTTTGACCAACACATAAAAATCCCTCCAAACCTTAAACGGGTTTAGAGGGCAGTTAATTTTTCATCTGGGCGTGACAAATCCGCCCACCAAAGCACCGTTTTTTTTATTTGGTGGGCTGTGCGACCAATTCAATGTTAAAGAAAAAAACCGATGAGCTGTGAGGTATCTCACAAGTTCATCGGCTCTGTGTCTTCGCATCTGGCTCTTTGATGACTGTAATTTTTAGGTTACTTACTTCAATTAAGCTTTCCTGTTTGCATTTGGGGCAGTAGAGAGGATAGTTTTTCAACACTGTATCATCTCTAATTTTGTTACGAGTTTTACTATTACAAATGGGACAAAGTATCCATTCTGTTTTATTCGTCATAATATTTTCCTACTTTACTCTTTTACAGTTCAATCCGTTATAAGCCAAATAAACATCGTCTTTGTCTTTACTTATTTGGACTATTTCTTTTGCATATTTTCCTATGCCTTGTGTAACAGCGGTATTATCGTCAATAACTGTTAAACAAAATACTATCTTTAAATCACGCAAACCAAATTCTAATTTTAAAATATCATCTTCAACGCTCAACAAAATTTTACAGTCTATATATTCTCTTTTTATATTGGTAACTTCATAATAACCGCAGGCGTTCTTAAAAGTATTTGGTATTAGCGTTTCAGAATACCTACACCCCAGTATGTTTAGTGTTTTGTTGTTTGAAGATGTTTGTTCAATAATTAAAACTTCATTATTGAAATAGTTGATACCTTTTATTCTAATGCCTTTAATCGCTTTTTTAACGGATGGTAATTTTAAAATCCATTTATTAGGATAGCACTGAAGAAATTCATCTTCGCACGGTATTAACTTAACAGGATATTTTGATACAGTCGAAATCAATTCTCCTTTGTTGTTTTTATCAATTTCTAACAGACCTACTCCTGTTACATATTTTCCGATATATTTTTCGCAATTTATGTTAGCAGGTTTATGCTCAACAGAGAAATTTGTATCATATCCTTTAGATTTTAAATACTCGGTAAAAATAGTTAATGCTAATGTTTTTGATAGAGCTGCACCCTGTTCGCTGTTTGTAACAGCAACAATACCAATATTCAAACTTGGAATATAGTTAAAAACCGAATGATGAAAAATTGTATCACCACCGTGACCCAAAACTTTCCCAACAGCTTTATCAAAATTATAATTATTGTGTATTAAGCCATATCCCACATTAAACAAATCATTATCAATTTGTTCTGGAACATTTAATTTTTCCATTAATTCAAAAGTCGATTTTTTTAGAATTATATCTTTATTCAAAAAAAGCTGACCTAACTTAACAAAGTCATTTATAGACATATAAGTATTTGACCCTGCTGGTAACATTGTAGTAGTTAGTTCTTCAACAGGCTCTCCATATTTGGTGTAATTTAAGGACATACACGAAGCAAAAGATTTCTTTTCGTCATCACATTTTAGAAAGTGAATATTGATACCAAGCGGTTGTGCTATTATTCTTTTTATATACTCAGCGTATTTTAGCCCAGATATTCTTTCTATTATAATTCCTAACAAGGTGTACCCGACATTTGAATACGAAAACACTTGCCCTGGAATGAAAGTCAAATATGTATTTTTTAATTCATCTATAACTTCGTGATAATCTCTGGACGGGTCTAATATTAAATTGTACAAATCTGCAATCAATCCCGACCTGTGCATCAATAGATTTTCAATAGTGATTTTTTCGTATTCAAAGGTTGATTGAATTTCAAACTCTGGAATATATTTCTTTATATCATCATCTAATGAAAGCTCACCATTCTCTAACAATTTGAAAATACTAAGTGCTGTTAAAAGTTTTGTGTTTGAACCTATCATATATAAGCTTTCATTTGTGCTTTTTAAGTTATCTTCTTTATTTGCATAACCATAGTTGTAATCGTACAGTATTGTTTCATTGTTGAATAATGCGATATTAGCTCCAATAACCTTGCTTTTTTTACATAACTTCCTAATCAATGTATTCATTTTTTCTGTATTATTACCAAAGGCTTTTTTATCTGAGTTCATCCTTTTTTAAATCCTTCCAAATATTCTGAATATATTTATACGGCGTTGCTTCTGTTTCTTCGTCAAAAATTATTTTTTCTACGGTTTCCATAGCTGTCTTTCCTATACCGTCATATACAGTTGCACTTATATTTTCTTCTTTAAAAAATTTAATACCTTGTACACTATATATTGGTGCAGTATCAAATTGCTTTGCCAAAAAATAAGCCTTAGTGATATATTCTTTTGACACATCAAGATGCCCGAAAACAGCGTTCCAAACTGCATATTGTGCCAAAACAGCAGCTTTTATTTTGTCAGTAAGGATTATATCATTATTATTTGTCTTAATGCTGTCCAAGAAATCGTTTAACCACAAAGTGGCTTCAATACTCGCTTCATCATCTAACTCTGCATACATATATGCAAGTCCTGCAACGGTGTGTATTACAGCGTTTATAATATCCACAAAAGACCTTATAAGAAACGGTTTTGCTTCTTGAGGTTGTTTTAACTTATACGCATAGATAAAACCAATCAAGCTATTGTTAATTCCACAAATATTATTCTGTTTTAAACATTCCAACGCTTTTTCTATTTTTCCACCAATTAAATAATTTTCAGCTATACGATTTAAAATTGACGCTTCATTAATACTCTTTTCGGTATTTTGGTATAAGAGTGAAATTGACTTATGAAATAGCTCATTAGATTGTTCCATTGCATTTTCACTTTTTTCTTCCATAAATTTGAGTTGATACATATATGCACTTGAATATACAACGGCGAAATTATTAGGATATTTCTTCAGAGCTTTTTGTGCTTCCAATTCAGCTTCTCTGAAATTCTTTTCTAACATATATTGTTTCATATTTTCAATTCGGGTATCAATGTTGTCTTTTTGTTGCTCATATCCCAAAAGTGCATCTATAGAAACTTCAAATAAATCTGCAATTTCCACAATCAACTTAATTTCTGGTGTAGATAATCCAGCCTCCCATTTATAAACTGCACCAACTGTGACACCCAATGTTTCCGCAAATTGCTCTTGGGTCAGAGAATGATTTTTGCGTAATTTTTTTATGTTTTCTGCTAATTTAATTTTCATCATTAAGTCCCTTTCTCTGTATCATTCATATTATAGCAATATTATGAGCGTTTTTGAACACACCAACCATACGGTTTGTGTGTGTTATTTTTATACTTGTGGTATGTATTATAAATTATATCCATTCAAATTATCAATATCAACTATGTAAATATGAACTTTAATCACTTGCAAACGGAGATTTTATATCCTACAACAAGAGATTTCAAACCGTTCAATAAGAACTCTCATTTCTGTAAAATATAATAGAAGTATTATATCGGTACAAGGTGGTGAGCTTATGGACGAAAGAAATAACGATTTTGACTTCGATTTTACACCGATAGGGCAGGCAATCAAGAAAGTTCGAACAGCTAAAGGTATGACCAGAGATGAGCTTGCTCGTATTGTAGATTATGACCCAAGACATCTTCAAGCGATTGAAAATGAGGGACAAAAGCCAAGTCTGGAGGTGTTTATTCAGCTTGTAACAATGTTCGGTGTATCGGTTGATGAATACATATTCCCAGATAATGAGGTCAAAAAAAGTTCCGTCCGCAGACGCTTAGACGCAGAACTCGACAAACTAAACGATAAAGAGCTATCCGTAGTTGAAGCAACTGTCAGCGGTCTATGTAAGGCAAAAGAGCCAGAGGAATAAAACCTCTGGTTTCCTTTTGCCCTTTTTTAATAGGCTGGGATACGGGAGTATCCCAAAGTTTGTGTAAACCTTCAAACTGATGTAAGATAGACTTACCAGTTTGGAGGTTTATTTTATGGCAAGGAAAAAAGATACCCCACAAAAAGCAGCCC
>NZ_JACJKS010000131.1 GCF_016901695.1 Mordavella massiliensis
ATGAGGAGGCGTATTATGCAGCGTTAGACGAAAAAGCAGAAGCTTTGGCAGGGTAAGCCAACCTTAAAAAAGGCATGTTTAATTTGTACTTTTTCTTGACATAGGATCAAGACTGTCATCAGAAGGAAATACCGTTTTGGATTTCGTGACTTTTCGGAGCTGACGGTTAAATCCTTCGATGGCATTGGTAGTATAGATCAGACGCCGAACCGCTTCG
>NZ_JACJKS010000132.1 GCF_016901695.1 Mordavella massiliensis
GGGCTTCCTCCCATGATAAAACGCAGGCAGTATTATGAGGCTTTGGAACTGGTAGCATAGTCAGTGATATCTTTGAGATAAATGTGTCAACTAATCTTGACAATATCAATGGATACTTCTTAAAAAAGTGTATAGTAAACAGACCTGACAGGAGATACGCTCAAAAATCAGGTAAAAATGAGACTATTAATAACTGCATAGATCATCAAATGATGGA
>NZ_JACJKS010000133.1 GCF_016901695.1 Mordavella massiliensis
TGCTTCCATCATTTCTTTAATGGTCCCGCCAAGAAGATCTTTCAAGGCATCCTGGATATCTTCAGCGGTCTGAATGTCGTATTCTTCCAGGAGTTGATGGATAATGTTTAGTGATAGTATAAAAATAGTACAAAGTAAAGATGCCATGTATACCTAAATCATGTATGATAAGAAAGATGATATGAAGGAGGAAGCACAGACATGGCAAAAGGTACG
>NZ_JACJKS010000134.1 GCF_016901695.1 Mordavella massiliensis
TCCCATGTCTAACTTTCTGTAAAAAAGAGAAGTTCCGAAGAATGATACATTTTTATATCAGTTCTTCGGAACTATGGGTTTGTTCCAATGTTATCTTAATGACATTGGGCTAACGACAACCATCTTCCTCTCCGTTCCATGTTATAATGGAACTATGCTAAAACAAGATTATTATAACGATTTTTTTGAGTTTGGGCAACAGAAAATTAACTTCAG
>NZ_JACJKS010000135.1 GCF_016901695.1 Mordavella massiliensis
CAGGTTTCTTTTGTTTTGCCATAATAAAAGGCCCTCCTATGATTTAGATTTTATCATAGAAGAACCTCTTATATTTACGTATTTACAGAAAAACTTTCACACCGCCGAAAAATAAGCTTTTCACCCTTGTTTTATATATACCATCCGTTTGATGGTATGTCAATAACAGGCGGCTTTTCCGCCTGTTTTAACCTGGATATGGATTTAATCTGGCA
>NZ_JACJKS010000136.1 GCF_016901695.1 Mordavella massiliensis
TTCTTCGAAAAATATCTCCAGCTGCGAATGGATCTGCCCCCAATCCTGCCGGTGTCCAGTCCATTTTTTTGTGATATCCATCATGGCCAGATACAGCATTTTCAGAAGACTGTCATCAGAAGGAAATACCGTTTTGGATTTCGTGACTTTTCGGAGCTGACGGTTAAATCCTTCGATGGCATTGGTAGTATAGATCAGACGCCGAACCGCTTCG
>NZ_JACJKS010000137.1 GCF_016901695.1 Mordavella massiliensis
CACCGACCTCACGCTTATCAGGCGTGCGCTCTAACCGGCTGAGCTATAAGCCCGTCTCAAAAGGGGCTTTACGCCACTTTCTGCGTCCTTCCGGACTTTTTCTTTTTTTTAATGCTGGCGGCCACCTGCTCTCCCACACCGTCTCCAGTGCAGTACCATCGGCCGCTTAGGTCTTAACCATCGTGTTCGGGATGGGTACGGGTGTGCCCCCT
>NZ_JACJKS010000138.1 GCF_016901695.1 Mordavella massiliensis
CTGCCAGTGATTAGTATCATCATATTTCCATGCTTTATCGTGAACATCGTGCGTATGGACCGGAATCGTCTCTTCCTGCGTATATTCGCAGACGGAGCAGGTGCGTTCTCTGGAACCTGTTTCGGTTGTGGTAGGCTCCTTTGTTATTTTCCATTCGCCGTAGGTATGGTCGCCCACTTCAGTTTTCTCGCCGCAGCGGCATTCCTTCCAGT
>NZ_JACJKS010000139.1 GCF_016901695.1 Mordavella massiliensis
TGCTTCCATCATTTCTTTAATGGTCCCGCCAAGAAGATCTTTCAAGGCATCCTGGATATCTTCAGCGGTCTGAATGTCGTATTCTTCCAGGAGTTGATGGATAATGTTTCGTTTTCCTTCCGTCATTTGTACCCGATGAACAGGTTTCTTTTGTTTTGCCATAATAAAAGGCCCTCCTATGATTTAGATTTTATCATAGAAGAACCTCTTAT
>NZ_JACJKS010000140.1 GCF_016901695.1 Mordavella massiliensis
CATGCTGTATGCTGTTGTGACCTATGCAAACATGCGCGGAGTCAGGGCTGTTGACCGTATTGTTGACCTGTGTCAGCGAGACCTTGCATTCATCTGGCTGACCAGAGGGATGTCTTTTACGATTTTAAAGGGAAAAAGCTGACAGAAGAAGTCCTGGATGAATTAAATTATCAGTTCATGCGCCGTCTGGAAAAGGAGGGCCTTATTACG
>NZ_JACJKS010000015.1 GCF_016901695.1 Mordavella massiliensis
ATAATACAAGCAAGGGCAGAACCTCAAAAAAACAGCTCTGCCCAAGAGTAACTAATGACATATCTTATATCAGTTTTTTGAATTTACACAAAACTTGAAACGGTCTCAAGCAATGTTTAAATGGTAATGAGTAACTCATTGCATGTTCTTTTTTACACCATTCTTTTTTAGAAGTTGGAAAGGGCATTTGCTTTCCTCTTGTCTACCATAAACAGAAAATGAAAAGCCCTGTCAAGAGCCTGCCACCGTAGGTGGTGTTTACACTCTTGATCCGGGCTTTTCATCTTTCTGTATCTTCTTGTAAGAGGAGAGAAGCGGTTTATTTTCTGTGGTTTAGTTCCTTCAAATATTCGTTGTAATCGTAGCTGTCAAAATCATCTCTCGGTGACACTTCTGGAATGTTCCGCTTATTATTCTCATCCGCAAGGTCAGCTAATGTTGCATCATCATAAGGCTCAACATGTGGATAGCCTTTCAAGGGTTCGCCGTAACGCTCTTTACTATGCAAAACGTCGTAGCATTTCATCAGTCGTTCTATTTTCTGTCGCTGGACTAATTTCTTTATCTCACTGAGCTCCTCAACAGAAGTCTTAGTGTCATTCATATAGTTCTGAATATATTCAGACAGTTTTGCTTTCATGTAGAACTGCCATTCTTCTTGGCTCTGGAAATATTCATGGTCGGGTAAACTGTCGAGAGAAACATTGAAATCTTCTTCCCGTTTCACAACTTCCATAATGAATTGTTCCACATGGGAAGTTTGTTCCCATTCACCTGTCAGAAGCTCATTCGGGGTTACACCCAACACATTCATAATCTTTTCCAGCGTTTCAAAGGTGGGATAGTTTACACCACGTTCAATCTTGGAAAGACTCTGCAAGTTGATACCAATAGCGTCCGCGAGCTCCTGTTGTTTCATTTTTCTATGTTTTCGGATAATCTGTATATTCTCGCCCAAAAGCTGATAATTCATGGAATATCTTCTCCCTTCATTTGATTTATAAGCCTATCATACTTATTTATTTGTGGAAAGTCAAGAGAAAGTTCTTGACAAGTAATTCTGATAGCGTTACTATATCGTCAGATATAGTGATTAAGCACCACAGGGCCAATCACACGCTTGAGTAAGCATTGATAAGAGATATTTTCACTTCATAAGCGTTAATACACGGTCTTATGGACTGAAAATCGGAGTTCCCAGATATGCCAGAACGGACGGGGCACGTCACCCCAGACGTGACACGGACGGGCTAGTATATCTGGATGGGAACGCCGTCAGGCGTTCTGCAAAGGGCGAATATGTAACACCGCCCTGCGCATACAAGTCATAGTAGCTAAAAACGTGCATGGATAAAGGGAAAATGGCTGTTCCGACTATGCACAAAATGCAACGGAAAGAAAGGAGTAATGCAACATAGCAACACATGAACATCTGACAGTAAAGATTGATTACATCAGCATTGTATTTGACAGTGCAACAGTGGAAGAAGTGATAAGGCACATCTTGGATATGCCGGAAGATATCTTTATCACTTATCCGGCAAAGGTGGCTTTTAAGACTTACCAGACACGCTGGCAGTTAGGGGACATTTACATATCGGGCAATGCAAAGCCCACAGAGGACAACCCGCAGGGGCTTGGCTGTTACCTCGTTATAACAGGGAGAGGCTGTGACGATATTTTCAATATCCTCGACAGCCATAACCGCACATTCGGTCATATGTTTCATCAATGCGTCCGCTGGTTCGGAACAGAGTTCCATTTTACAAGGCTGGATATTGCCATTGACGACAGGAATGAAGTACCGTTTTTCACGCCAGCACAGATACGGAAGAAATTTGAAAAAGAGGAATTTGTCTCCACCAGCGATTTCTACCATTTTGACGACAGCAAGTATGATACGGACGGCTTGGCAAGGACGGCTTATCTCGGTTCTGGGAAATCTGCTATATCCTACCGCTTCTACGATAAGGACAGAGAGGTGAGCGCAAAGTACAATAAATCACTTGATGAGATTGGAAGCTGGAAACGTACAGAGATACAGCTCCGTGATGAAAAAGCACACGCCTTTGCCATGCTCTTTGAGGAAAGACCTATGGAGCTAGGAGAGCTTGCGTTCGGCCTGCTATCGGAAAATCTGCGCTTTGTCGTTCCCAACAAGAATGAGAGCAACAAGAGCCGTTGGAAAACGTGCCGTTTCTGGAAACGCTTCTTAGGGAATGTAGAACCTTTAAAGCTCCATATCCCCAAAACACAGAACTCGCTTCTGGAAACCCAGCAATGGCTGACGGACGGGGGTGTTATCTCGGCGGTCAAAGGTTTCTATTTTCTCGAAGAGCACGATGCTTTAGGTGAGCTGAAATCAGTCGGGGAAATGCTGGACAAGGCAAGGTACAGCCCTCCACTCTCCGGCAAGCTGACGGGGCATTTACAGAGGATAGGCAGGGAAGAACTGATACCCCATATCCAGTACGATACCAAAAGCGGAAAAGGGGGTGCTGTATGAGTAATACAGATATTCCCGTATGGGAGAAATACACCTTGACCATTGAAGAAGCGTCAAAATATTTCCGTATCGGGGAGAAGAAACTCCGCAAGCTGGCAGAGGAAAATCAAGGAGCCTGCTGGCTTATGATGAACGGCAACCGTATCCAGATCAAGAGAAAACAGTTTGAGAAAGTCATTGATGAACTGGACGCTATCTGACGCTGTATTATAGCGTTTTATGGATTTGGATATGGTAGAGAAGTGCCGGATATGTTATACTTCAAAATGTCATATCGGGACTCTTCCAAAAGTGGAAAGGAGCGAAGATGAGCGAGAAAAGACGTGATAATAAAGGTCGTGTCTTGCGAAATGGAGAGAGTCAACGTAAAGACGGACGTTTCATGTATAAATACACAGATAATGCAGGAAATATAAAATATGTATATAGTTGGAAACTGGTCAAGACAGATACCGTTCCCAAAGGGGCGAAAGATGATTTGTCGCTGAGGGAAAAAGAAAAACTGATACATAGAGACTTGGAAGATGATATTGTTCCCTGCGGCGGTGAAATGACAGTGCTGGATTTGGTGAAGAAATATGTATCGCAGAAAACAGGGGTGAAGCATAATACAGAAGCCAATTACAAATTTGTCATTAACATTATCAAAAAAGAGGACTTTGGGAAAAAGCGGATTGATAAGGTGAAATTATCTGACGCAAAGGGCTGGCTGATTAAATTGCAGAGTGACGGCAGAGGGTACAGCACCATACATTCTGTGCGTGGCGTTGTAAGACCAGCGTTCCAGATGGCGGTTGATGATGATTTGATAAGGAAAAATCCCTTTGAGTTCCAGCTTGCCACAGTGGTTGTCAATGACAGTGTGACAAGAGAAGCCCTTACCAGAAAGCAGGAACGGGCATTTCTGAAATTCGTAAAAGAGGATAAACACTTTTCCAGATACTATGAAGGTATCTATATCCTTTTTAAGACAGGACTTCGGATTTCTGAATTTGTAGGGCTGACGATTGCGGATATTGACTTGAAAAACGGCGTTATCAACGTCAATCATCAGTTACAGAGGAAACGGAATATGGAATACGTCATAGAGGAGACGAAAACCGAGTGCGGTACAAGGCTTGTGCCTATGACAGACGAGGTGAAAAAGTGTTTTCGCAAAATCATTGAGAACCGCAAAAAGCCAAAGACAGAACCCATGATAGACGGGAAAGTGGGTTTTCTGTATCTGGACAAAAATGATATGCCAATGGTCGCTCTGCACTGGGAAAAATATTTCCAGCATATCTGTGAGAAATATAATAAAATTTACAAAGCTGAAATGCCAAAGGTGACGCCCCATGTCTGCCGTCATACATTTTGCTCCAATATGGCAAAATCGGGTATGAACCCTAAGACATTGCAGAAGATTATGGGGCACTCGGATATCGGCGTGACGCTGAACACTTATACGCATGTAGGCTTTGAAGACATTCAAAAAGAGATGAAAAAGATATGTAGTTAGGTGAGTTGTAAAGTTGTAAAATAGGGGGAGTTTTACAACCTATTTTACAACTTTTCAGAGGAAAAACCTGCTGACATATGCCAAAATACGCAAGTTCCTCTAAAATGAGGAAATGCGGGAAACCCTGTAAAATCAAGGAAAAACCAACATATAAGGAGAAATGCGAACATGATTAAAATACTATTCATCTGCCACGGCAATATCTGCCGCTCTCCCATGGCGGAGTTCGTCCTGCGCGACATGGTACAAAAGCAGGGTCTGGGAGACCAGTTCCATATCGCCTCGGCGGCCACCAGCTCCGAGGAGACCGGAAACCCGGTCCACCCGGGG
Source organism: Mordavella massiliensis (assembly GCF_016901695.1). Classification (GTDB taxonomy): domain Bacteria; phylum Bacillota; class Clostridia; order Lachnospirales; family Lachnospiraceae; genus Claveliimonas; species Claveliimonas massiliensis_A. The sequence continues at coordinate 4,338 of NZ_JACJKS010000015.1, forward strand.
ACGACCCGCAAACTGCGGGAGCTGGGCATCAGCACCGCCGGCAAGTATGCCGTGCAGATGGCGAAGAAAGACTATAAGAACTATGATCACATCATCGCCATGGAGACCCGGAACATCCGGAATATCCACCGCATCATCGGCGCGGATCCGGAGCACAAGGTGCAGCGGCTCCTGGATTTCTCGGACAGCCCCCGGGATATCGCGGATCCCTGGTACACCGGGAATTTTGAGCGCACCTACGACGATGTCAGGGAGGGCTGCGAGGCGCTTCTTACGTACATTCTGGAGAGGGACGGCGGCCGGATGGGGAAAAGATAAAAATCAGTGAAAATCAGTGAAAAGCGTTCGCCCGCCCTTCCGTGGCGGGCGAAAGTATGCTAAAATAAAATGTCAACAAAGCGAAAGAAAAGCAAGAGAAAAGGAGAGAAGACGTGCTTACGATCAATCAGTATGTAAAAGCGTCCAGCCTGGAGGAAGCCTACGAGCTGAACCAGAAAAAGAGCAACGTGATCCTGGGAGGCATGCTCTGGCTGAAGATGCAGAAGAGAAATGTGGGGACGGCCATCGACCTGTCCGGCCTCGGCCTTGATGCGATCGAGGAGACGGAGGAGGCGTACCGCATCGGCGCCATGGTGACGCTGCGCCATCTGGAGCTTCACGGGGGACTGAACGCCCTGACCCAGGGCGCGGCCCGGGAGAGCGTGCGCCGCATCGTGGGCGTGCAGTTCCGCAATATGGCGACCGTGGGCGGCAGCGTGTTCGGCCGGTACGGCTTTTCCGATGTGCTGACCTTCCTGATGGCGGCCGGCGCGCAGGTGGAGCTCTACAAGGCGGGGCGGATGCCGGTGGAGACGTTTGCGTACCTGCCCTATGACAGGGACATCCTCACCCATGTGATCGTGCCGAAGCGGTCCATGAAGGCGGCCTACCTCTCCCAGCGGAATACGAAGACCGATTTCCCGGTGGCAGCCTGCTGTGTCGTGCAGGATATGGACGCGGGAGGAGAGATCCGCTGCGTCATCGGGGCCCGGCCCATGAAGGCGGTCTGTCTGCGGGACGAGCGGGGGATCCTGGCGGAAGGCATCACCGCAGGGAGCGCGCAGGCATTTGGAGACTATGTGACAGAGACCGTGGAGACGGGGACGAACCTGCGGGGCAGCGCGCAGTACCGGAAGATCGTGGCCGGCGTGCTGGCAAAACGGGCGCTTCTTCAGATCGCGGGACTGGAAGAGAGAGCGTAGAGGAGGGGAGACAGGATGCAGATACAGATGACCGTAAATGAAAAAAAGATACAGGCAGATATCGCCCCGGATATGCTCCTCATCGACTTCCTGCGGGCCCACGGCTGCTACAGCGTGAAGCGGGGCTGCGAGACGTCCAACTGCGGGCTGTGCACCGTGTTCATGGACGACAGGCCGGTGCTGTCCTGCAGCCTTCTGGCGGCCCGGGCGGACGGACATAAGGTGACGACGCTGGAGGGGCTTCAGGAGGAAGCGGAAGGCTTCGGCGCCTTCATCGCTGACCAGGGGGCGGAGCAGTGCGGCTTCTGCAATCCGGGTTTTATGATGAACGGGATCGCTATGTTCCGGGAGAATCCGGATCCGACGGACGAGGAGATCCTGGAGTACCTGGCGGGGAACCTGTGCCGCTGCTCCGGTTATGAGGGACAACTGCGGGGGATCCGTTCTTATATCGAATACAAAAAGCAGCAGGCAGATGAGAAGGGAGGGGATGCATAATGCCGGATCAGATACCAGGAAGCACATACCGCTATGTGAACCGACCCGTGAGAAAAAAGGACGCCATGGCCCTTGTGACGGGCAAACCGGTGTATATGGACGACCTGACGCCCCATGACTGCCTTGTGGTGAAGATCCTTCACAGCCCCCACGCCCATGCGCTGATCGAGGAGATCAACACGGACATTGCCATGAAGGTGCCGGGCATCGAGGCTGTCTTTACCTATAAGGATGTGCCGGACAAGCGCTTCACCATGGCAGGGCAGACCTACCCGGAGCCCAGCCCCTATGACCGGCTGATCCTGGACCGCAGGCTCCGCTTTGTGGGGGACGCCGTGGCCATCGTGGCGGGAGAGAGCGAGAAGGCGGTGGACCGGGCGCTGCGGCTTATCAAAGTAAAGTACCAGGTGCTGGAGCCTGTGCTGGATCTCCACACGGCAAAAGACAACCCCATCCTCGTGCATCCGGAGGAGAACTGGAAGGCGCTCTGCCCGGTGGGGGCGGACAATAAGAGGAACCTGTGCGCTTCCGCAAAGGACAGCAAAGGCGATGTGGACGCGGTCATGGCGGACTGCGATGTGGTGATGGAGAACACCTACCACACGAAGGCGGACAGCCAGGCCATGATGGAGACGTTCCGCACCTACACCTATATGGACACTTACGGACGGCTTCACGTGATCAGTTCCACCCAGATCATTTTCCATGTCCGCAGGATCGTGGCCAACGCCCTGGATATTCCCAAGTCAAAGGTGCGGGTGACCAAGTACCGCATCGGCGGCGGCTTTGGCGCCAAGCAGTCCTGCGTGACCGAGGTGTTCCCGGCCTTCGTCACCTGGAAGACAGGCAGGGCGGCCAAGCTGATCTACACGAGGCAGGAGAGCCAGATCGCGGGATCGCCCCGCCATGAGATGGAAGTGCGGGTGAAAGTGGGTGCCATGAAGGACGGCACTATCCGTGCGCTGGATGTGTACACTCTGTCCAACACGGGCGCCTACGGCGAGCACGGCCCCACGACCGTGGGCCTGAGCGGCCACAAGTCCATCCCCCTGTACAACGGGAATATGGAGGCCTACCGGTTTGACTACGACGTGGTCTACACGAATGTGCAAGCGGCAGGCGCGTACCGTGGCTATGGAGCCACCCAGGGCATCTTCGCGGTGGAGTCCATGATCAGTGAGCTGGCGGACCGTCTGAGCATGGATCCGGTGGCGATCCGGGAGAAGAACATGGTGCGCCAGGGCCAGACGGCGATGGCCTACTACAATGAGAAGATGACGGCCTGCGCCCTGGACCGCTGCATGGCGCGGGCGAAGGAGCTGTTCGGCTGGGACGGAAAGCCCCTTGCCCGGGATATGGGAAATGGAAAGATCCGGGCCAAGGGCGTGGCCATGGCCATGCAGGGATCCGGCATCTCCGGCGTGGACGTGGGATCAGCCACCCTGAAGCTGAACGATGAAGGGTTCTATATCCTCTCCATCGGCGCCGCGGATATGGGGACAGGCTGCGACACGACCCTTGCCCAGGTGGCGGCGGAGTGTCTGGAGTGCGATATAGACAACATCACCGTCTACGGGGCGGATACGGACTCCTCCCCCTATGACTCGGGATCCTACGCGTCCAGCACCATGTACGTGACAGGAAAGGCAGTGGAGAAGGCGGCCGCCCAGCTGAAGGAGCACATATGCGCCATTGCGGCCGGCATGCTCGGCTGCCAGGCGGATGAAGTGGAGTTCGCAGCAGACCGGGTGCGCCGGGCGGACGGGACGGGCGAAGTGCTCCTGAAGGACATCGCTACAAAGTCCATGAGCGGCAACCGGGAGCCGGTGCAGGTGACGGTGACCCACTCTTCCCCCACCTCCCCTCCGCCTGTGATGGTGGGCATGGTGGAACTGGAAGTGGACAGGGAGACAGGAGCAGTGGAACTTCTGGACTACGTGGCCGTGGTGGACTGCGGCACGCCCATGAACCCGAACCTGACGAGGATCCAGACCGAGGGCGGCATCGCCCAGGGCATTGGCATGGCCCTCTACGAGGATATCACCTACAGCAGCAGGGGACGGATCCTGCAGGATTCCCTCATGCAGTACAAGATCCCCAGCCGCCTGGACGTGGGCAGGCTGCGGGTGGAGTTCGAGAGCAGCTACGAAGAGAGCGGCCCCTTCGGGGCAAAGTCCATCGGCGAGGTCGTCATCAACACGCCGTCGCCGGCTATCGCCCACGCCATCTTCAACGCCACCGGCGTGTGGCACAGGGAACTGCCCATCACGCCGGAGAAGATCCTTATGGGTATGAGGAAGAAATAAAAAAGCAGAATAAGAAAGACAGCCCCTGGCGCTGGAAGCCCGGAGCTGTCTTTCCGTTTTAAAGGATTTGTTGTATGAAAAAAAGGTTTGGCCTGCGGCTGCTCCTGGCAGGCAGCCTGACCAGCATGCTACCAGGGATACGATTGTTAAAAAAATATCTATCCTTGGTATGCCTATATCATACCCCAGCGGGACAAAATAGTAAATGGGAATAACATACAAAGTTTTTGCCGGAGGGGGCTCCTGTTTTGTGAAAAATATAACGAATAGAAAAATCCGGGGGCAGCAGGCGGGGCGCGGAAGGCAACGGTTGACTTGCGCCGGGGCAGAAGGTAAAATAGAACAGAAATACGGAAAGATCACAAAAAGGATAAAGCATATGAGATTACGGAGAATTGCAGCCATCTGGGCGGCAAAGATCGCGCAGACGGCCAGCGTGCGCCTCTTCCACAGGCAGGGCGTCACCTGGGCCGGCAAGATCGCGATGCAGCTCTGCCCGGATATATTGAAGGAACTGGCTTCCCAGGTGCGGGAGGAGATCTACGTGGTGTGCGGGACCAACGGCAAGACGACCACCAACAACATGCTCTGCGCGGCCCTGGAAGCGGAAGGGAAAAAGGTCGTGTGCAATCACACGGGCTCCAACATGCTCAACGGTGTGGTGGCGGCCTTTGTGCTGGCGGCGGGATGGTCCGGCCGTCTAGACGCGGACTGCGCCTGCATTGAGATCGACGAGGCGTCCACCAGGCGGGTGTTTCCCTACTTTAAGCCGGATTACATGGTGCTGACCAACCTCTTCCGGGACCAGCTGGACCGGTACGGGGAGATCGATATCACCATGGACATCCTGAAGAAAGCCATGCGAAGCGCGCCGGACATGACGGTGATCGTGAACGGGGACGACGCCCTGAGCGCCTTCCTTGCCATGGATGCGGGAAACAGATACGTGACCTACGGGATCAATGAAAAAGTGACGGATGACGAGGGCAGCCACGAGATCCGGGAGGGCCGCTTCTGTAAGAGGTGCGGCGCGCCCCTTCACTATGACTTCTACCACTACAGCCAGCTTGGCGTGTACCGGTGCACGTCGTGCGACTTCCGGCGCCCGGATATCGATTTCAACGCCTCGGACATCGAGGTGGGGGACCATCTTGCCTTCACGGTGGAGGGCAGGCGGATCACAGCCAACTACCGCGGCTTTTACAATATCTACAATATACTGGCTGCCTACGCGGCGGCCCGGGCTGCGGGGGAAGAGCTGGCCCACTTCAATGGGATGCTGGCATCCTTCAACCCGGAGAACGGCAGGATGGAGCGCTTCTGTGTGAAGGGAACGCAGATCACACTCAACCTGGCGAAGAATCCGGCCGGTTTCAACCAGAATATCTCTGCGGTCATGCAGGACCAGGAGAAGAAGGATATCATCATCGTCATCAATGACAACGCCCAGGACGGGATCGATGTGTCCTGGCTTTGGGACGTGGATTTTGACCGGTTCAGGGAGACGGATGTGAACGGCATCACGGTCAGCGGCATCCGCTGCCAGGATATGCGGCTGCGGCTCAAGTACGTGGACATCCCCTCCATGCTGGAGGCGGATGTGGAGAAAGCCATCTGCGAGCGTGTGGAGAACGGCTGCGGCAATCTGTACGTCCTTGTGAACTACACGGCCCTTTTCAGTACGCGGAACGTGCTGAAGAGGCTGGAGGAACAGGCGGGAAGACAGGAGGGAGCACACCATGGAGCGAAATGAGACAAGGCAGATCACCATCGGACACCTCTATCCGGATCTCCTCAATCTGTACGGGGACCGGGGAAACATCGCCTGCCTGATGCAGCGGTGCCTCTGGCGGGGGATCGGTGCGCAGACCGTGGAGTTTGAACTGAACGATGAGATTGATTTTACAAAGCTGGACATCGTGCTTCTGGGAGGAGGATCTGACCGGGAGCAGATGATCGTATGTCAGAAACTGAAAAGTATACAAAGCAATTTTAAAGATTACGTAGAAGACGGGGGCGTTGTGATCGCGGTCTGCGGCGGCTATCAGCTTCTCGGAACCCATTACAAGACGCAGGAGGGGACCATCGAGGGGCTCAGCCTGGTGGACCTCTACACGGAGCAGGGAGAGGGGCGCCTGATCGGGAACATCGTCCTTCAGAGCAGCCTCTTTGAGATGCCGGTGGTGGGATTTGAGAACCACGGGGGCAGGACATATATCGGAAGCGGCACGCCTTTTGGAACGGTTCTGTCCGGATACGGCAATGACGGGGAGAGCGGCTGCGAGGGCGTGGTCTACAAAAACGTCATCGGCACGTATCTGCACGGCCCGCTGCTGCCGAAGAATCCGCAGGTCAGCGACTGGCTCATCGCCAGGGCGCTGGAGAGAAAGTATGGGGACGGAAGCCTCATCCCCCTGGACGACAGCCAGGAACTGGAGGCGAACCGGTATATTTTTGAACGTTTTGTGAAATAAATACAGGCGCGGGAAATTCGCTATGAATGTTCCTGCGCCTGCTTTTCTTCGCGGAGTTTTAAAAGCTCCATGTAATCCAGGGCCGCCTCCTTGGAAGCGATGGTGAGATGTGCGTAAAGCCGCAGCATCTTTTCGTCGAGGATCCGCTCGTGCTGCGAGAGGGAGAGGGATATGGGAGCCTCTGCCCCATCGATGAGATAATCCACAGAGACGCCGAATATATCCGCCATGGCCATCAGCTTTTCATGGGAAGGCTGCCGGTTCTTTGTCTCGTAGCCCGTGATGGTCGTGCGTGAGACATTGATGCGCTTTGCCAGCTCTTTCTGCGTCATGTTGTGTTCTGCGCGCAGCGTCCGCAATCTCTGCGAAAAGGACATATGCCCTACCTCCTTTGTCGTGATACCATATTTTACCAGTTTGCGGCCTGTTTCGGGCAAATAGTGGCAATACTCAACAAAAAGTCGCAAAAACTGTCAAAACCGTATGGCGTTGACACCCGAAGTAAAACCACCTATAATCAATAAAGAAGAAAGAAGAGTCCCCTGAGGGGTGACCAGAGAGGACAGTATCTATGCTGATTGCAAAAAATGACGAAGCTGAAAGAAGTAAACTGTGGAGGATCGTGATCACAGTGAGCTCGGTTGTCATCGTGCTCATTGCGGTCTTTTTCCTGTACCGCATGTTCACGTCCAACCCGCTGGAGGGGGCGTGGACCAGCGAGGACAGCGGACTTACGCTGGATATAAGGGATGGCGGGGAGATGACGGTCACCCTGCCGGAAGTGGCGGAAGAGCAGAACGTGCAGGTGGAGCTGCAGTACAGCCTGGACCGGAAGGATAAGACAGTCGGCATCGCAGAGATCGCCGGCGTGCTGGATGAGCAGGCGGATAAGTCAGGCGGACGGTACACGGAAGAAAACCTGCGCAGCGCGCTCACCAATCTCACGACGACCTTCTCCTACAGCGTGGATCAGGGACAGCTGACGCTGACAGAGAGAGAGTACGGAGAGCAGATGGTATTTGACAGACAGTAGAAGGTCCCTCTTTTAGGCACGGCGCAAGCCGGAGGCGTAAAGGAGGGCTTTTTTTATCAGACAAAGGAGGAGCGGAAGATGACGAGAAACGAGACAAAGAAGATCCGGATCGGCGATGTATGGATCGGCGGGGGCAGCCCGGTCGCCATCCAGTCCATGACAAACACGAAGACAGAGGATGTGGAGGCTACGGTGGGGCAGATCCACAGGCTGGAGAAAGCGGGGTGCGAGATCATCCGCTGCGCGGTGCCGACCATGGAGGCGGCGCACGCCCTCGGCGAGATCAAAAAGCAGATCCATATCCCGCTGGTGGCGGATATCCATTTTGACTACCGGCTGGCCATCGCGGCCATAGAGAACGGAGCCGACAAGATCCGCATCAATCCCGGCAACATCGGTTCCAGGGAGCGGGTGCAGGCGGTCGTGGATGCGGCGCGTGAGCGGGGGATCCCGATCCGCGTGGGCGTCAACAGCGGCTCCCTCGAGAAGGATCTGGTGGAGAAATACAGCGGCGTCACAGCGGAAGGCATTGTGGAGAGCGCGCTGGACAAGGTGCATATGATCGAGGAGATGGGTTACGACAATCTGGTGGTCAGCATCAAGTCCTCGGATGTGCTCATGTGTGTGAAGGCCCACGAGCTGATCGCGAAGGAATGCCCCTATCCCCTCCATGTGGGGATCACCGAGTCAGGCACGCTCATGTCCGGGAACATCAAGTCCTCCATCGGTCTGGCCCTGATCCTTCACCAGGGGATCGGCGACACCATCCGCGTCTCCCTGACCGGCGACCCTGTGGAGGAGGTAAAGAGCGCGAAGCTGATCCTGCGCACGCTGGGCCTGCGCAGGGGCGGGATCGAGGTTGTGTCCTGTCCCACCTGCGGGCGGACGAAGATCGATCTCATCGGCCTGGCCAACCAGGTGGAGCAGATGGCGGCGGATTTTCCCCTTGACATCAAGGTGGCGGTCATGGGCTGCGTAGTCAACGGCCCCGGGGAGGCGAAGGAGGCGGACATCGGCATCGCCGGCGGCATCGGCGAGGGCCTGCTCATCAAAAAGGGCGAGATCGTAAAGAAGGTAAAGGAAGAGGAACTGCTGGAAACACTGAGACAGGAGCTGGAACACTGGAATGAGTAAGCGCTTTTTTGAAGTTTTTCCCACGCTGAAAGTGAATAAAGAGATACAGATGCTCCTGGAGGAGGTGGAGGTCACGAAGGTGGCCTCCAACTCTGCGCGGGATCATATCCGGGTGCATATTTTCAGCCGCCACCTCATCAGGAAGCACCGCATCTATGAGCTGGAGCAGGCGATCCGGGACCAGCTGTTCGGGCGGACCCGGATCCAGGTGGAGGTGCGGGAGGACTACCGGCTCTCCGCCCAGTACACGCCGGAGAACCTGATGCGGGAGTACTTTGACAGTCTGCTTCTGGAGGCGGAGCAAAGCAGCGTGGTGGAGCGCAGCATGCTCCAGTCCTGCAGCTACTCCTTTGAGGACGGGAACATCCTGTGCCTGCGGCTGAAGGATACGGTGGTGGCGCACGGGAAAAAGGACTCGGTGGTGGCGCTCCTCACCTCGGTCTTCAACGACCGGTTTCATGTGCCGGTGGAAGTGCGCGTTGTGTATGAGAGGCCGAAGGAGAGCAGCCTGAAGTACAACGACCTGAAGCTCCGGCAGGAAGTGGACGCCATCGTGGAGAAGAACCAGTCCCTGCGAAAGGAGCGGCTCCTGCGGGAGAAGGCGCTCCGCGAGGAGAAGGAAAAAGAGCGCGCTGCCGGCGGCGCGGATGCGCCGGCGTCAGAGGACAAAAAAGAAAAGCAGGCCCCTGCCCGCGGAAAGGATGCGGCCGGCGGAGGGTTCCGGAGAGGGAACGGCGGCTTCCGGAAAAGGGAGTTCTCCTCCTATAAGAAATCGGACGATCCGAACGTCCTCTACGGCCGGGACTTTGACGACGAGCCCATCGAGCTTAAAGAAGTGGTGGGCGAGATGGGCGAGATCACCATCCGGGGCAAGGTCATCAGCTTTGACACGAGGGAGATCCGGAACGAGAAGACCATTATCATGTATGCGGTGACGGATTTCACGGACACCATCACAGTGAAGATGTTTGTCCGCAATGACCAGCTCCCGGACATGCTCCAGGACATCAAGATGGGGGCCTTCCTGAAGATCAAGGGGGTCACCACCATCGACAAGTTCGACGGCGAGCTGACCATCGGTTCCGTCACGGGCATCCGCAAGATCCCGGACTTTACAGTGGCCAGGAAAGACACGGCGCTCGAGAAGCGGGTGGAGCTTCACTGTCATACAAAGATGAGCGACATGGACGGCGTCTCGGAGGTGAAGGACATCGTCAGGCGGGCCCACGACTGGGGACACAAGGCGATCGCCATCACAGATCACGGCGTGGTGCAGGCTTTCACGGACGCCAACCACTACATAGAGACGCTGGACAAGGACGATCCCTTCAAGGTCATCTACGGGGTGGAAGCCTATCTGGTGGACGACCTCTCGGATGTGGCGGTGAACGAGAAGGGGCAGGATCTCCTGGGCACGTTTATTGTCTTTGACCTGGAGACGACCGGGTTCAGCCCCATCAAGGATAAGATCATCGAGATCGGGGCCGTGAAGGTGGAGGGAGGAAAGATCACGGAGCGGTTCAGCACCTTCGTGAACCCGCGGATCCCCATCCCCTTCCGGATCACCCAGCTCACCAGCATCACGGATGCCATGGTCCTGGACGCGCCGCCCATCGAGGAGGTGCTGCCGCAGTTTCTCGACTTTGTGGGAGACGGTGTGCTGGTGGCCCACAACGCGTCCTTTGACGTGAGTTTTATCGAGCAGAACTGCCGCTACCAGGATATCCGGCCTGATTTCACGTCCGTGGACACGGTGGCCATGGCGCGGGTGCTTTTGCCTACCCTGTCCCGGTTCAAGCTGAACATCGTTGCCAAGGCGCTGAATATCTCCCTGGAAAATCATCACCGGGCGGTGGACGACGCCGGGGCGACGGCGCAGATCTTTGAGAAATTCGTGGAGATGCTGGCGGAGAGGGACATCCATACCCTGCGGGAGCTGAACCGGTTCGGCGTGAAGAACAACGGGGACGCGGTCCGCAAGATGCCCTCCTACCACGCCATCATCCTGGCCCGCAACGACATCGGCAGGACGAACCTGTACACCCTGATCTCCAAGTCCCATCTGGACTATTTTGCCCGGCATCCAAGGATCCCCAAGAGCGAGTTTTCCAAATACCGGGAGGGGCTCATCCTGGGGAGCGCCTGCGAGGCGGGCGAGTTGTACCAGGCGATCCTGGACGACAAGTCCGAGGAGCGGATCGCCCGCATCGTGGATTACTATGATTATCTGGAGATCCAGCCCCTCGGGAACAACGCCTTCATGATCGGCAGCGACCGGGTCTCCAAAGTGAATTCGCCGGAGGATTTAAAGGAGATCAACCGCCAGATCATCCGGCTGGGTGAGAAGTTCAACAAGCCCGTGGTGGCCACCTGCGATGTGCATTTTCTGGATCCGGAGGACGAGGTGTACCGGCGGATCATCATGGCCGGAAAAGGGTTTGACGACGCTGACAACCAGGCGCCCCTGTACCTGCGGACCACGGATGAGATGCTGGCGGAGTTCGAGTACCTCGGGTCGGCCAAGGCGAAGGAGATCGTCATCGACAACCCCAACCGGATCGCGGACTGGGTGGAGAAGATCTCCCCTGTGCGGCCGGACAAATGCCCGCCCGTGATCCCCAACTCGGATCAGATGCTGCGGGATATCTGCTACAACAAAGCCCACGAGATGTACGGGGAGGACCTGCCGGATGTGGTGACGGAGCGGCTGGAGAGAGAGCTGAACTCCATCATCTCCAATGGCTTCGCCGTCATGTACATCATCGCCCAGAAGCTTGTGTGGAAGTCGGTGGAGGACGGATACCTGGTGGGATCCCGCGGCTCCGTCGGATCCTCCTTTGTGGCGACGATGGCGGGCATCACGGAGGTCAACCCCCTGAGCCCCCACTACTACTGTCCGCACTGTCATTACAGCGATTTCACTTCAGATGAAGTGCGCAAATACGCAGGCGGCTGCGGCATGGACATGCCGGATAAGACCTGCCCGGTGTGCGGGGAAGCACTTGTCAAGGACGGGTTCGACATCCCCTTTGAGACCTTCCTGGGCTTTAAGGGGAACAAGGAGCCGGATATCGACCTGAACTTCTCCGGCGACTACCAGAGCAACGCCCACAAGTACACGGAGGTCATTTTCGGGGACGGACAGACTTACCGGGCCGGCACCATCGGCACGCTGGCGGACAAGACGGCCTTCGGCTTTGTAAAGAATTATTTTGAGGAGCGGGGCCAGAGAAAGAGGACCTGTGAGATCAACCGCATCGTGCAGGGCTGCACCGGCATCCGCAGGAGCACGGGCCAGCACCCGGGCGGCATCATCGTGCTGCCCCTGGGGGAGGACATCAATTCCTTCACTCCGGTACAGCACCCGGCCAACGATATGAACACGGACATCGTGACCACCCACTTCGACTACCATTCCATTGACCACAACCTGCTGAAGCTGGATATACTGGGACACGATGACCCGACGATGATCAAGACGCTGGAGGAGTACATCAGCTCCCCGGCTATGGACAATGAATACAACGAGACGGACCACCGGTTCGACGCCACGAAGATCCCCCTGGATGACCCGGACGTGATGAGCCTCTTCCAGGGCACCGAAGTGCTGGGCATCAAGCCCTCTGACATCGGCGGCTGTCCGGTGGGGTGCCTGGGGATCCCGGAGTTCGGCACGGACTTCGTCATCCAGATGGTGGTGGACACAAAGCCCCAGACGCTGTCGGACCTGATCCGCATCTCCGGCCTGTCCCACGGCACGGACGTGTGGCTCAACAACGCCCAGGACCTGATCCTGAGCGGCCAGGCCACCATCTCCACGGCCATCTGCACCCGGGACGATATCATGACCTACCTCATCAACAAGGGGCTGGACAGCGAGGAGTCCTTCACCATCATGGAGCGCGTGCGCAAAGGCGCGGTGGCAAAGGGGAAATGCAAGGAGTGGCCGGATTTCAAGAAGGACATGCTGGAGCACGGCGTGCCGGAGTGGTACATCGGCTCCTGCGAGAAGATCAAGTACATGTTCCCCAAGGCGCATGCGGCGGCCTACGTCATGATGGCCTACCGCATCGCCTACTGCAAGATCAACTATCCGCTGGCCTACTATGCGGCCTATTTCGGTATCCGTGCGGACGCCTTCTCCTATGAGCTCATGTGCCAGGGAAAGGAACAACTGAATTTCTACATCAGGGATTACGAGAAGCGGAAGGATTCCCTGAGCAAGAAAGAGCAGGATACCCTGAAGGATATGCGCATCGTGCAGGAGATGTACGCCCGGGGCTTCACCTTTGTGCCGATCGATATCTACAGGGCGAAAGCGACCCGCTTCCAGATCGTGGACGGCAAGCTGATGCCGCCCCTCTCCAGCATCGAGGGCATGGGCGACAAGGCGGCCGAGGCGGTGGAGGCGGCTTCCGGACAGGGACCCTACCTGAGCCGGGACGACTTCCGCCAGCGGACCAAGGTCAGCAAGACGGTCATCGACCTGATGAACGACCTGGGCCTTTTCGGGGACCTGCCGGAGAGCAACCAGTTGTCGCTGTTTGACGCGATGTAAGCAGAATGAATAAAAAGACACAGGGCGTTGGAGCATATCCGGGGCCCTGTGTTTTTTCTTTAAAATGATTAATTTTAAGGAGCACCAGCAAGACTTCTTACTGTCTCCGGGTCCACCTCCAGCTCTTTGGCGATTGACTCTGCAGATTTACCCTTTTCCAGTTTTTTCTGGATCAGCTCACGGAGCAGATCTTGTTTTCCGTCGAGGTAACCGTCCTTTCTGCCATCCTGGTAGCCGTCCTCGTACCCCTCCTGATGCATGGCTTTCTCGTATTTTTCCTGGTCAAATGTCTCCAGAACCATCTGGATCACCTCTGCTTTCTGATCTATCAGAATATCCCGCAGCACATTGTTTCTGATGCACATATCCACCGCCTCTGTCACTGCTTCCCTGAGGGGAAGAGGTTTCTTCAGGTTCTCCCGGACTGTGTCTACGAAGATGGCGTACTCCTTCAGCCGGTGGCACTTCTCCATCAGAGCCCTGTTGTGCCCGTAGTTGATATTCAGCATCACGGTCTCGCACTCCAGGGCGGGCCGCCTGCCTTCCGGATCTGCCTCGAAGAGATCGCTGAGCCGGAGTACTATCCTGTCAGGTTCCTCCTTTGTCCCGTTGTAGAACACGATGTGCTGGGGAAAGGGAAGACTTTTGGCTGCACTGCTGTAGATGTTGATGCCATTTCTAACTATGTGTTTTTCGTACAGCCTTGCCAGATACAAAAGCCCCCGCAGAGGCATGTTCGGGTTGTAGGTACTCTGGTGCTCGTACAGGCTTAAGGTGCCGCTGACGAGGAAGGAAATGTCGTTCTTCATGGACAGATACAGGACATTTCCCAGCGTGTTGATCTCCAGGGCACCGGGATCTGTGTAGTCCGTACCATTGACGGCGTTGTACAGGTCCAGAAGATCGGCAGGCCGTTGGAAGATAAATCGGAAAAGCCGGTCCTTGTACTGTCTGTCGGCCTGGGGATATTCTTCTGTGTTGATCAAATTTGTTTTCAAATGTTACACCTCCATTATAGACATAAAAACAGAAAGCTGCAACCTTTTATGAGCTCATATAAAAGGGAATGTAGGGCGGAACCCGCCGTTTGAATAAAAGAACGTCATTTTGCAATGACACAGAGAAAAAGAATTTTCTTCTGAACAGTTTGTATTATACATGACATAAAGCGCGGCGGCAATATGCCAAAGCGAAAATTAAAGAAATCTTAAGACGGTCTCATTGTATGGCGGAGAGCTATGCTGTCAGGATATGGCGGTGCCTGCCGGATTGATTATTGCGCTTGCCACTTTATCATGGTAAAATACCAGTTAAGGCTAAAAGAAAAGAAGGAGGCATACGATCATGGGTATGACAATGACGCAGAAGATCCTGGCAGCCCACGCGGGCCTGGATCATGTGGAGGCAGGCCAGCTCATCATGGCGGACCTGGATGTGGTCATGGCCAACGACATCACTGGACCAATGGCGATCCCGGTGTTCCGTCAGATGGCTGACAAAGTATATGACAGGGAGAAGGTGGTCCTTGTTCCGGACCATTTCACACCGAATAAAGATATCAAATCAGCAGAGAATGCCAAATCCCTGCGGGAGTTTGCAAAGGAGCAGGAGCTGACCAATTACTTTGAGGTGGGCAGAATGGGCATCGAGCATGCCATCCTGCCGGAGAAGGGCATCGTCGTGGCCGGCGAGTGCATCATCGGCGCCGATTCCCACACCTGTACATACGGCGCTCTGGGGGCGTTCTCCACAGGGATGGGGACGACGGACATCGCCACCGGCATGGCCACCGGCCAGATCTGGTTCAAAGTGCCGGGCGCCATCCGGTTCGTGCTGACGGGCAAACCTTCCCGGTATGTGAGCGGCAAGGATATCATCATCCACATCATCGGCAAGATCGGCGTGGACGGGGCCCTCTACAAATCCATGGAGTTCACGGGGGACGGCATTGCGAACCTGTCCATGGACGACCGGTTCACCATGGCCAACATGGCCATTGAGGCGGGCGCGAAGAATGGCATCTTCCCGGTGGATGAACTGGCAGAGGCCTACATGAAGGAGCATTCTGCCAAGGAGTACAAGATCTACACGGCGGACGAGGATGCGGTGTACGAGGACGTGGTGGAGATCGACCTCTCGGAAGTGCGCCCCACGGTGGCTTTCCCGCACCTTCCGGGCAACGCGAAGACCATCGATGAGATCGAGGCCATGGAGCCCATCCGGATCGACCAGGTGGTCATCGGCTCCTGCACCAACGGCAGGATGGAGGATATGCGCCGTGCGGCGGCCATCCTGAAGGGACATACCGTGCATCCGGACGTGCGGGTGATGGTGATCCCCGGCACCCAGGCGATCTACAAGCAGTGCATCGCGGAGGGGCTGGCGGATATCTTCATCGACGCGGGCTGCGCGTTCAACACACCAAGCTGCGGCCCCTGCATGGGCGGACATATGGGCGTCCTTGCGGCCGGGGAGAAATGCGTGTCCACGACGAACCGCAACTTTGTGGGCAGAATGGGACATGTGGACTCCCTCATTTACCTGGCGTCCCCGGAGACGGCGGCGGCCAGCGCCATCGCGGGCTATATCGCGAATCCAGAGAAAGCAGGTGAGAACTAATGCAGGCAAAAGGAAGAGTGTTTAAATACGGAGACAATGTGGACACGGACGTGATCATCCCGGCCAGGTACCTGAATTCCTTTGATCCGCAGGAGCTGGCCAGCCATGCCATGGCGGACATCGATCCGGAGTTCGTGGAGAAGGTGCAGCCCGGCGATCTGATCGTGGCGAACAAGAACTTCGGCTGCGGCTCCTCGAGGGAGCACGCGCCCCTGTGCCTGAAGACGGCGGGCGTCAGCTGCGTCATCGCGGAGACCTTTGCCCGGATCTTCTACCGGAACGCCATCAACATCGGGCTTCCCATCATCGAGTGCCCGGAGGCCGCGCAGAATATCGAGGCAGGTGACGAGGTGGAAGTGGACTTTGACAGCGGCAGGATCTACAACCGCACGAAGGGACTTACGTTCCAGGGACAGGCGTTCCCGGAATTCATGCAGAAGATCATCGCGGCGGGCGGTCTTGTAAACTATACGAATAAGAACAGAGGGAAATAGGGAAAAGTATGGAAAACAAAGGAAGAGCGGCGGCCCTCCTGCCCATCGGGGTGTTCCTGGTGATCTTTCTCGGGTCGGGCGTCGTGACGGGGGACTTTTATTCCATGCCCACGATCGTGGCATTTCTGATCGCCCTTTGCGTGGCTTTCCTGCAGAACAGGAAAGTCAGCTTTGACGAGAAGATCCACATCATCGCGAAGGGCGTGGGGGACGACAATATTATCACTATGAGTCTGATCTTTCTGTGCGCCGGCGGCTTCTCCGGCGCCGTGACCGCGGCGGGCGGCGTGGAGAGTACAGTCAACCTGGGACTCTCCGTGCTGCCTCCCAGCGTGGCGGTGGCGGGACTTTTCGTCATCGGCTGCTTCATCTCGGTCTCCATGGGGACTTCCATGGGAACCATCGCAGCCCTGGCGCCTATCGCGGTGGGGATCAGCGAGAAGACAGGGTTTGCCATGGCCATCTGCATCGGCGCGGTAGTGTGCGGCGCCATGTTCGGCGACAACCTGTCCATGATCTCAGATACGACCATTGCGGCTGTGAAGACCCAGGGATGTGAGATGAAGGACAAGTTCCGGGAGAACTTTCTGATCGTCCTGCCGGCGGCTGTCATCACCGTGCTCATCTTCCTGTTCGTCACAAGGGACGGCGGTGCAGTGATGCTGGATGACCTGTCCTTCAATGTCTGGCGGGTCGTTCCCTATGTGCTTGTCCTTGTGGGGGCGCTCATAGGCATCAACGTGTTCGTCGTGCTGATCGGCGGCACGGTCCTCTCCATCATCGTGGGGATCGCGACGGGCAGTCTCGCCTGGAACCAGATCTTCCTGGCCATCGGCGGCAATACGGTCATCAATGAGCAGGAGATCAGCGGTGTGATGGGCATGTATGACATCACGGTCATCTCCATCATTGTGGCGTGTATTGTCTCACTTGTAAAAGAATACGGAGGCATCCATTTCATCCTGCAGTGGATCCACAGGATGATCAAGGGCGAGAAGGGCGCGGAGCTGGGCATTGCGGGCCTGGCCCTCCTGGTGGACGCCTGCACGGCCAACAACACGGTGGCCATTGTCATGGCAGGCCCCATCGCAAAGGAGATCAGCGAGGAGTACGGCGTCTCGCCGAAGCGGTCCGCCTCCCTGCTGGACATCTTCACCTCCGTGGGACAGGGACTCATTCCCTACGGCGCGCAGCTTTTGTCGGCGGCCACGCTGACGGCGCTGACACCCTTTGATATCCTGCCATACCTGTACTACCCGGTGCTGATGGCAGTGAGCGCAGTCCTGTTCATCCTCTTCAGGAGCAGGAAGGAAAACGACAGCCCGGCAGCTTAAAAAGGACCGGGACGGAAAGGCGGACGAGATGAATTTACAGTATACAAGCACAAGGAATCCGAATAGCAGTGTCACGGCCTCCCAGGCAGTCCTCAAGGGACTTGCGGACGACGGCGGCCTCTTCGTGCCGGAGCGCATCCCGGCCCTGCCGGTCTCCCTGGAGGAGCTCAAGGACATGACCTACCAGGAGACGGCCTGTACGGTGATGAAGGAATTCCTCACCGACTACACGAAAGAGGAGCTTAAGGCCTGCATTGCCAGGGCTTATGATGAGAAGTTTGACACGGAGGAGATCGCGCCACTTGCAAAGGTGGACGGCGTCTACTATCTGGAGCTTTTCCACGGGCCTACCATCGCCTTCAAGGACATGGCCCTGTCCATCCTGCCCCACCTCATGACGACGGCGGCCCGGAAGAACGGCGCGGACCGGGAGATCGTGATCCTCACCGCCACCTCCGGGGACACAGGCAAGGCCGCCATGGCGGGCTTTGCGGATGTGGAGGGGACGCGGATCATCGTGTTCTATCCGAAGGGAGGGGTCAGCCGCGTGCAGGAGCTGCAGATGGCGACCCAGAAGGGGAAAAATGTTGACGTGGTGGCGATCCACGGCAATTTTGACAACGCCCAGAGCGGCGTGAAGGAACTGTTTGGCGACCGGGAGCTGGCCGGAAGGCTGGAGGCGGCGGGCTATCAGTTCTCTTCCGCCAACTCCATCAATATCGGACGCCTTGTGCCGCAGATCGTGTACTATGTGTACGCCTACGGGAAACTCCTGGCAAACGGGGAGATCCAGGCGGGAGAGAAGATCAACATCACGGTTCCCACCGGGAATTTCGGAAACATCCTGGCAGCGTACTACGCAAAGCAGATGGGGCTGCCGGTGGCGAAGCTGATCTGCGCCTCCAATGAGAACAGGGTGCTCTTTGACTTCTTCCGGACCGGCACATACGACCGGAACCGGCCGTTTAAGCTGACCACGTCCCCGTCCATGGACATCCTCATATCCAGCAACCTGGAGCGGCTCATCTATCAGATCTGCGGCCGGGACGCCGGTGTGGACGCGGCGCTGATGGCCGGCCTGCAGGCGGAGGGGCGCTACACGGTCACGGAGGCCATGAAGGAACAGCTCTCTGACTTTGCCGCCGGCTACGCCACGGAGGAGGAGACGGCGGACACGATCCGCAGGGTCTATGAGCGGACCGGCTATGTGATGGACACCCACACGGCAGTGGCGGCCCGCGTGTACGGGAAATACCGGGAGGAGACGGGGGACGGGACAAAGACGGTCATTGCCTCCACGGCAAGCCCCTACAAGTTTGTGAAGAGCGTGCTCGCCGCCATCGACCCGGAAGCCTATGGCCGGCAGGAGGAACTTGCGCTCCTGCCCAAGCTGGAGCGCCTCTCCTGCGTGGAGATGCCCGGGGCCGTGCAGGAGATCCTCCGCGCGCAGGTGCGCCACACGAGAGAGTGCGATGCGGACCGGATGCGGGAGACGGTGGAGGAGATCCTGGGATTAAACTAGCGGGAAGGTGACAGAGATGGAAAGTATGGGAAGTTTTTTTGGCATTGTGGCGATCGGCGCAGGTATCTACTGCGTCTACGGGTATCTGCTGATGATCCGGAGGCGGGAGATCCCCAGGGGGATCATGCTGCCCAGGGATACGGATCCGAAGAAGTGCAGGGACGTGGACGCCTACATACGTATGACGTCCCTTCCGCTCATCTGCGTGGCTGTGCTCCTCCTTTTGTACGGCGCGCTGGAGATGGTCAACCAGTATGCGTTTCCGGTGGGACCGGCGCTCTTTGCGGCGCTGCTTCTCTGCGCGGCGGCGCTCATCTGGCTCGCCGTGCGGACGAAAAAGGCGAACGACACCTACTTTTAGAAAATATTCTGACAATTTATCGTCAGAAAAATGCAGGATTTTATTTTAAATCCTGCATTTTTTCTTTTTTCAAAGTAGAAAATAAATTTGCAGATCAGGAAAAATAAAAGATTTCGATATAAATAATTCAAAATCTTGTTATTATCTTAACATATTAGTGGTTGCTTTTTCCATCCGCATCTTGTATAATAAAACCAAATCGTGGTTTCCGGGAAACCGGCGGCTGCAGACTATAGAAAGAAAGAGGTTGAGCGTAACATGGCAAATATCGATTTAACAAAGTACGGTATCACCGGAACAACTGAGATTGTTCACAATCCTTCCTTTGAGATGCTTTTTGAGGAGGAGACCAACCCGAACCTGGAAGGCTATGACAAAGGCCAGGTCAGCGAGCTCGGCGCAGTCAATGTTATGACTGGTATCTACACAGGCCGTTCTCCTAAAGACAAATATATCGTGATGGACGAGAATTCCAAGGACACTGTATGGTGGACGACAGAGGAGTACCCGAACGACAACCATCCGGCTTCCCAGGAGGCATGGGACGCAGTCAAGAAGATCGCGCAGGAGGAGCTCTCCGGCAAGAGGCTTTTCGTTGTGGATGCTTTCTGCGGCACCAACAAGGATACGCGCATGGCGATCCGCTTCATCATGGAAGTGGCATGGCAGGCTCATTTCGTTAAGAACATGTTCATCCGCCCCACAGAGGAGGAGCTGGAGACTTTCGAGCCCGACTTTGTCGTATACAACGCCTCCAAGGCAAAGGTAGAGAACTACAAGGAGCTGGGACTGCGCTCTGAGACAGCCGCCATGTTCAACATCACAAGCCGCGAGCAGGTGATCGTGAACACATGGTACGGCGGAGAGATGAAGAAAGGTATGTTCTCCATGATGAACTACTACCTGCCTCTGAAGGGAATCGCTTCCATGCACTGCTCAGCCAACACAGATATGAACGGCGAGAATACGGCTATCTTCTTCGGCCTTTCCGGCACAGGAAAGACAACCCTCTCCACAGACCCGAAGAGACTTCTCATCGGCGACGACGAGCACGGCTGGGACGACAACGGCGTGTTCAACTTCGAGGGCGGCTGCTATGCGAAGGTGATCAACCTGGACAAGGAGTCCGAGCCGGACATCTACAACGCCATCAAGAGAAACGCGCTTCTTGAGAACGTGACGCTGGACGCAGAGGGCCACATCGATTTCGCAGACAAGAGCGTGACAGAGAACACACGTGTATCCTACCCGATCGATCACATCGAGAAGATCGTACGCCCGGTATCTGCAGCGCCTGCAGCGAAGAACGTGATCTTCCTGTCAGCGGACGCCTTCGGCGTACTTCCGCCGGTATCCGTCCTGACAGCGGAGCAGACAGAGTACTACTTCCTGTCCGGCTTCACGGCTAAGCTTGCCGGCACAGAGCGCGGCATCACAGAGCCGACACCGACCTTCTCCGCATGCTTCGGACAGGCGTTCCTGGAGCTGCACCCGACGAAATACGCCGAGGAGCTGGTGAAGAGGATGAAAGCCAGCGGAGCAAAGGCATACCTTGTAAACACAGGCTGGAACGGAACCGGCAAGCGTATCTCCATCAAGGATACACGCGGCATCATCGACGCCATCCTGAACGGCTCCATCCTGACAGCGCCCACGAAGCAGATCCCCTACTTCAACTTTGAAGTTCCCACAGAGCTGCCGGGCGTAGATCCTGCGATCCTGGATCCCCGCGACACATACGCAGACGCTTCCGAGTGGGATGCAAAGGCAAAAGACCTGGCTCAGAGATTCGTCAAGAACTTCAAGAAATACGAGAGCAACGAACTGGGCAAAGAGCTTGTTGCAGCAGGTCCGCAGATCTAACGGATTTCTGGTTGAAAAGCAGGGTACAATAGAGTATAATAACTTTAGGAAACCTGGGATGCACGACAATTCCTGTAATTTTGAACCTACAAAACTTTAAACGGGACTCTTATTATCTCTGTACTATGTCAGGCCTCCGAACTTGTAGTGGAAGACAGAAAAGCAGATGCGGACACCCACCTGGCTGCGGCTAGGAGTCAAAATACAGGAACCGGCATTTCGGGGGACGTACAAAAGATGAAGGGCAGCTGCGTATATGCAGCTGTCTTTTTTCATACATTTTAGAAAAAGAATGAAAAGGGACAGGTTTGAGGAAAAGAAGAAAGAAAGCGGCGGCCGCCATTTTGATCTGGCTGCTTTTCATAGCCGGGCTTGTGCACATGCTGTACGGGACGGAGGGTGGACCGGGGGGAACCGGGACTGACAGCCCCCTGGAACTGCCGGGAACGGAGCCTGCGCAGCCCACTTCCGACAGCACCATCCGCGTGCTCATCATGACCACGGGATATGAGGGGGAGCTGCACGGGGAGGTGCGGGTCTCCTCGGACGCCGGGCTGAAGGTGAGCTGCGGCGGGGAGAGCGTGCAGTGGAGCGGGAGACAGTCCTGCCGGATCCTGCCGGACGACGCCCGGTTTCAGAAGGGCAGTATCCGTGTGGAGCCGCTGGAGGAGGGAGGCGCGATCCGCCTGGAGAGCATCACGCGGGGATGCGGGACGCCCTCCTACGCCGGCGCCCTGGAGCTTCGGGCTGTCTCAGGCGCCATCGCGGTCATCAACGAGCTGCCGGTGGAGACGTACCTGTGCGGCGTGGTGCCCAGCGAGATGCCGGCGTCCTATGAGCTGGAGGCGCTCAAAGCCCAGGCAGTGTGTGCCAGGAGCTATGCCTTCCGCCAGATGACGTCCTTCGGTTATCCCGAATATGAGGCGCATGTGAACGACAGCACGGACTACCAGGTGTACGGCAACAGCCGGATGCAGGAGAGCAGCACCCGGGCGGTGGAGGAGACAAGGGGACAGGTGGTGAGGTATAAAGGCGGGATCGCCACCACATACTATTATTCCACCTCCTGCGGCAGGACCACCAGCCTGGCGGCGTGGGGCACACAGGAAGATGAGGAGAACGGGTACCTGCGAAGTGTGGAGGTGAAAGGGGAGGACGGGGATTACGAGAAGTCCCTTCCCTGGTACCGGTGGACGGCCCGGGTGCCGGCAGAGACCCTCTCCGCCCTGGTGAGCGCCAACACAGGCGCGGCGGTGGGCACCCTGCAAAGCGTGGAAGTGACGGCCCGGGGCCCGGGGGATGTGGCCCTGCAGATCACGGCGTCCGGGGACGCCGGGAGCGTCACTGTGGACACGGAGAACAAGATCCGCACGGCTCTTGGCGGGAGCGGGTACACCATCGAAAAGAACGACGGGACCGCGGTACAGAGCACAGCCCTGCTGCCAAGCGCCTTTTTCT
The DNA here is from genome assembly GCF_016901695.1 of Mordavella massiliensis. GTDB lineage: Bacteria > Bacillota > Clostridia > Lachnospirales > Lachnospiraceae > Claveliimonas > Claveliimonas massiliensis_A. Next base: position 27,233 of record NZ_JACJKS010000015.1, read on the forward strand.
CCATTGAGAAGAGAGGGGATGCGTTCGTCATCCGCGGCGGCGGTTTTGGCCACGGCATCGGCATGAGCCAGAACGGGGCCAACGAGATGGCGAAGGCGGGAAAGGATTACCAGGAGATCCTGAAGCTGTTCTACCAGGATGTGGAGATCGGATAACGGCTTGCATATTTTACAGGCAGATGGTATGATTTCTCTATGAAAAACGGCGGGAGAAAGTCTATGATAAAGAAGATCATTCAGAAAGGAATAGGCGTGTCCGAGGAAGTGGGCAGGGATCACGTGGGAGCTTACGCCGCCCAGTCGGCGTATTTTTTCATGCTCTGTATGATCCCGATCCTTCTTCTGCTGCTCACGCTCGTCCAGTTCACCCCCGTTACCAAGGCGGATGTGATGACGGCGGTGATGCAGGTCTTCCCCTCCTCCGTGGACTCCCTGATCGTCTCGATCGTAAACCAGGTTTATAACCAGTCCATGGGCATCATCCCCGTGACTGCGGTGGTGGCGCTCTGGTCTGCGGGGAAGGGCGTTCTTGCCATGTCGAACGGGCTGAACTGCATTTACAGTTGCGAGGAGACCCGGAACTATGTGTTCCTGCGGATCCGCGCCACGGTCTACACTGTGCTCTTCATTGTGGTGATCCTGCTCCTTCTGGTGATGTCCGTCTTCGGCAATACGCTGAACATCTTCATCACCACCCATGTCCGGTTCCTGAAGCCGGTGTCAGACTGGATGATCCAGAGGCGCGCCGTGATCGTGCCCGTCGTGCTGATGGGATTCTCCCTTCTGATCTACAAGTTCCTCCCGAACCGGAGGGATACGCTGCGCAGGCAGATCCCCGGGGCCGTGTTTGCGGCGCTGGCGTGGATGGCCATCTCCTGGGTGTTCTCTGTGTACGTGGATGTTTTCCAGGGATTTTCAGACATGTACGGGAGCCTGACGACCATCGTACTCATCATGCTGTGGCTGTATTTCTGCATGTACAGCATTCTGCTCGGCGGGGTGCTGAACAAGCTGGTGGCCCGGCATCTGTTTGACAGATAAAGGAAAGGAAGACAAAAGAAATGGAAATGAGACGGCAGGATTTCAGCTTTGACCTTCCCCAGGAACTCATTGCCCAGGATCCCCTGAAGGACCGGGCGGGTTCCAGGCTGCTTGTCCTTGACAAGGAGACCGGCGCGGTATCCCACCATGTGTTCCGGGAGATCAAAGAGTACCTGCATCCGGGCGACTGCCTTGTGCTCAACGACACGAAGGTCATTCCGGCCCGGCTGATCGGATCCAAGATCGGTACGGATGCAAAGATAGAAATATTACTGTTAAAAAGGAAAGAAGACAATATCTGGGAGACGCTTGTAAAGCCTGGAAAGAAGGCGAAGCCGGGCGCCAGGATCAGCTTCGGCGACGGACTTCTCGTGGGGGAAGTCGTGGATGTGGTGGAGGAGGGGAACCGCCTTGTGCGCTTCACCTATGACGGCATCTTCGAGGAGATACTGGACCGGCTCGGGCAGATGCCCCTGCCTCCCTATATCACCCACCAGCTGGAGGACAAAAACCGGTACCAGACGGTGTACGCGAAACACAGCGGCTCTGCGGCCGCGCCTACGGCAGGCCTCCATTTTACGCCGGAGCTTCTGGAGGAGATCAAAGCGAAGGGGGTGGAGATCGCCAGCGTCACCCTCCACGTGGGGCTCGGCACCTTCCGGCCTGTGAAGGCGGACAACATCCTGGAGCACCACATGCATTCGGAGTTCTACCAGATCGAAGCGAGCGAGGCGGAGAAGATCAACCGCGCGAAGGCAGCAGGCGGGCAGATCATCTGCGTGGGCACCACAAGCTGCCGGACCATCGAGTCGGCGGCGGACGGGGACGGATACCTGAGAGCGGGCAGCGGCTGGACGGATATCTTTATCTATCCGGGGTACCGCTTTAAGATACTGGACTGTCTGATCACCAACTTCCATCTGCCGGAGTCCACCCTGCTCATGCTCGTATCTGCACTGGCGGGGCGGGAGCATGTGCTGGCTGCTTACGAGGAGGCTGTGCGGGAGCGGTACCGCTTCTTCTCCTTCGGGGACGCCATGCTGATCCGGTAAAGATGCGGGGAAGAGAAAGGATGGACGGCGATGAGACAGGAGCGCTTTAAGATGGAGAGGGAAGGACTGGTCCGGGAGGGCCAGGAGGTGGAGATCAGCGAGAGAAGTCCCAGCACGGGGCGCTACACCTATCTGGTGGAGCCCTCCGTGGCCATGTCCGGCATCTACCGGACAAGCGAGCGCATCAAAGCGAGAAAAGGAAAAATTGCAAAGATCGAGCACACCCAGAAAGGATTTTATCTGGTTGTGGAGGTAGAAGAATAAGACAGGAGGAAAAAAATGGACAGAAAAGCACCTGTACTGGGAAGAGAGGAGCTGGAGGAATTCCGGCAGAAGACGAAGGAATTTTACGCGGGCAATATCACAAAGAATGACTACAAGGGGTACTCCGGCAGATACGGCAGCTATGCCCAGAAGGGCGGGCACAGCAGCATGCTCCGCCTGCGCATGGCCGGCGGCCGCCTCACGAAGGACAAGCTTCAGTTTATCACAGAGAGCATCGAGAAGCACGGCGTGAAGAAGGTGCATTTTACGACATGCCAGACGATCCAGCTCCACGACCTGGACGCGGACGCTGTCTGCGACATCATGGCAGGGGCCATGGAGCACGATATCGTCACCCTTGGCGGCGGCGGGGATTTCCCCAGGAACGTGATGGCGCCGCCTCTGTCCGGCACGCAGAAGGGCGAGTATTTTGACGTGCTCCCCTACGCGAAGAAGGCGGAAGAGTTCCTCCTCACCTTCCTGGACGCCCGGAAGATGCCGAGAAAGCTGAAGGTCTGCTTTTCCACAGGCCCGGCCAATGTGACGCACGCCACCTTCCGGGATCTGGGCTTTGTGGCCCGCCCAGACGGAACGTTCGACGTGTACAGCGCCGGCGGCCTGGGGAACAACCCGAAGATCGGACTTAAGATGGCGGAGGCGGTGGATCCGTCCCGCGTCCTCTACTATATCCTTGCCATGCGGGAGGTCTTCCTGGAGCACGGCAACTACGAGCAGAGGGGGAAGGCAAGAACGCGCTACATGCGGGACAAGCTGGGCGATGAGGGATACCGGCAGGCGTATCTTGCCAAGCTGGCCCAGGCGGAGACGGGCGAAGACCTGACGATCCGCGTGGAGCCGGAGGAGATCACGAAGTCGGGCGACGGCACGGAGGCATCCGGGGAGAGGATCCTCGCCCAGAAGCAGGAGGGCCTCTACACAGTGGCTTACCATCCCCTTGGAGGATGCCCGGATCCGTCCTTCTTCCGCAGGATCTTTGATACGGTCAGAGAGATAGAGGCGGTGGAGCTTCGGATCGCGCCGGATGAGACCGTCTACATCATCAACCTGACCGGGAAAGAGGCCCGGGAAGTGCTGGATGCCACCAGCGACAGCGCCCGGACGCCGTTCGAGACATCCGTGGCCTGCATCGGTGCTTCCATCTGCCAGGCAGGCGTGCGGGATTCCCAGAGCCTGCTGCAGGCTGCGGTAAAAGCGGTGCGGGAGGCAGGCATCGCGCCGGATGCACTCCCGAGAGTGCACATCTCCGGATGTCCCTCCTCCTGCGGCACGCATCAGATCGGCCAGATCGGATTCCGGGGCGGCGTGAAGATGGTGGACAAGAAGCCGCAATCCGCCTTTGAGGTCTACTTCTTCGGCTGCGACAGGCAGGGAGACGAGTATCTGGGAGATGATGCGGGAGCCATGCTGGAGGCGGATATCCCCGCCTTCCTGGTAGAGCTGGGACAGGAAGTGGAAAAGTCCGGCCTTTCCTACGCTGCGTGGGAGAAGGACAACCGGGACAGACTGCTTGAGATTGCTGCTGCCTACACGTCGTAGTGCAGCAGTCTCTTTTGTTGTGTGGAGGAGACAGGGATGGGGCTTTACTTTCCCATGTTTGTGGATATAGAAAACAAGAAGATCCTGGTCATCGGGGCGGGGCATGTGGCGGTGCGCCGGCTGCGCACCCTCCTCGCCTTTGGCGCGGATCTTGCCGTGGTGGCAAAGGAGGTTCCAGCCCCCCAGGAGGAGGAGATGAGACGCCTTCTGGGCAGCGGGCGGGTGCACCTGACCCTGCGCCCCGTGGAGGCGGCTGATATCACGGCGCAGTACGCGTTTGTCATCTGCGCCGCGGACGACCCGGCCGCTGACCGCCTGGCGCAGAAAAGGTGCCGGGAGATTGGGATCCCCGTGAACATCGCATCGGACCGGGACAAGAGCGACTTCTATTTCCCGGCGGTAGCGCTGGCGGACGGGCTGGCTGCCGGCCTTGCCGGGGACGGCAGCGACCACGGGAAGGTGGCCCGGGCGGCCAGGGCCGTGCGGAGCTGCCTGGCCGGGCTTGAGGCGGATGAGGGGAAGCAGGCAAAAGAAGACGAAGGAGACAGGGCATGAAGATCAAGGTAGGAAGCAGAGAGAGCCGTCTGGCGGTGCGGCAGGCGCAGATCGTCATGGAAAAGATCCGGCAGTTTCATCCGGCGGCGCAGCTTGAGATCGTGACAATGAAGACGACCGGGGACCGGATCCTGCATAAAACGCTGGACAAGGTGGGAGGCAAGGGCCTTTTTATCAAGGAGCTGGATCTGGCCCTGCGGGAGTGCCGGATCGATCTGGCGGTCCACAGCCTGAAGGACATGCCTATGGAGGAACCCCGTGATTTTCCCATTCTGGCCTGTACCAGGAGGGAGGACCCGCGGGATGTGCTGGTGCTTCGGAAGGGGCTGCCGGCGATGCCGGCGGACGGCGTCATCGGCTGTTCCAGCCTGCGCCGGAAACTGCAGCTTGGAGCTCTCTTCCCGTCGGCGCGGATCGAGAACATCCGCGGGAATGTGCTGACCCGGCTGGAGAAGCTGGACGCAGGGGAGTACGACGCCCTTGTGCTGGCGGCGGCAGGTCTTTTGCGGCTGGGCCTGGAAGAGAGGATCAGCCGGTATTTCTCCGTGGAGGAGATCCTGCCCGCGGCGGGACAGGGGATCATGGCCGTGCAGGGATCGCGGCGGATGAAGCCGTTTACGGACTGCGCAAGCGACCCGGACGCCGTGCTGGCCGCGGCGGCGGAGCGCGCCTTTGTGCGGGAGCTGGACGGGGGCTGCTCCTCCCCGGTGGCGGCGCACGCCGAAAGGCAGGGACAGGCCTGGCTGCTGCGGGGGCTCTACTACGAGGAGGAGACCGGCACATACCGCATCGGGACCCGCACGTATGAGATGGAAGGAACAGATCCGGCCCTGGCGGCGCGGATGGGAAGGGAGCTTGCAGATGAGCTTAGAGGATAACGCAAAGGGAACAGGGAAGGTCTGGCTTGTTGGAGCCGGCCCCTCGGACGCGGAGCTTCTGACTGTGAAGGGCAGAAGACTCCTTGCGGAGGCGGATGTGATCGTCTACGACCGGCTGGCTGGCGTGGGCGTCCTCGCCTGGGGGCGCCCCGACGCAGTGTACATAGACGTGGGCAAGCGCGCCGGCCATCACCCCATCCCCCAGGAGGAGATCAACCGGATCCTGGTGGAGCAGGCAGTGAAAGGGCGCAGGGTCGTCAGACTGAAGGGCGGAGATCCCCTTGTCTTCGGGCGGGGCGGCGAGGAGGCGTCGGCCCTGAAGCGCGCGGGGGTGCCTTTTGAGATCGTGCCGGGCATCACCTCGGCCATCGCAGTGCCGGCCTACCTGGGGATCCCGGTGACGCACCGGGATCTGGCCTCCTCCCTCCACATTGTGACCGCCCACAAAAAGGACGGCAGCCTCCCGGATATCCGGTACCAGGCTCTTGTGGAGGGCGGCGGGACGCTTGTGTTCCTCATGGGCGTGCACACGATCCGCAGCGTGACGGCGGGCCTCCTTGCGGAGGGGATGTCTCCGGATATGCCGGCCGCCGTGCTGGAGCGGGGGACCCGGGCTGTGCAGCGCAGGATCACAGGGACGGTGGCGGAGCTTGCGCAGAAGGCGGAGGCGGCCCATGTCCAGTCTCCGGCCATCATCCTGGTGGGGCAGGCGGCTGCCTTCCAGGACATGGACTGGTACGGGGAGCGGCCGCTGGCCGGCGTGAAGATCCTGGTCACAAGACCGCGGGAGCGCACCCTGCGGCTTAGCGCCATGCTCCGGGCCGAGGGGGCGGAAGTGCTGGAGGCGCCCGCCATCCGCCTTGTCCCTGTGGCGGACAAAAAAGACCTGGATCAGGCTCTTGCAGAGCTGGCGGATTACGCCTGGCTCGTCTTTACAAGTCCTTCCGGCGTGCATATCTTTCTGGAAGAACTCAGAAAGAGAAGGATGGATGTAAGGAGGATTGCCCACATGCGGATCGCTGTGATCGGCGAGGGGACGGCGGGGGAGCTTACGCAGGCAGGTCTGTACCCGGATCTGATGCCGGACGTCTACGACGGGGCCCACCTGGGCGCGGCGCTGGCCCGCGAAGTGAAGCCGGGGGAGCGGGTGCTCCTTCCCAGGGCGCGGATCGGGAACCGGGAGCTGACAGAGAAACTGAAGGATGCCGGCGCGGACGTGACGGATCTGCCCATTTACGATACGCAGTACGAGACGCTGCCCTGGCTCGACCTGGAGCGGGAGTTTGCAGACGGGCGCACATACGCCATGTTCACAAGCGCTTCCACGGTCCGGGGCTTTGTAAAGAGCGCCGGGGATCTCAGGCTGTCCGGGGTTCGGGCGCTGTGCATCGGCTCCATGACGGCCGCTGCTGCGGCCGGGGCAGGGATGGAGACATACACGGCGGCAAAACCAACCCTGGAAGCCCTGGTGGAACTGGCGAAGGAGGCCGCCGCAAAGGAGAGAGAGGATGGCAGGAGATAGAGACAGCCTTCAGATGGAAAGGACAGGCAGCGGCCTGCGCCGCGGCTGGACGACAGGCACATGCGCCCAGGCGGCGGCAAAGGCGGCGGCCCGGATCCTTCTGGCCGGACGGAAGGCTGCCGGGCAGATGCAGGAGGTTGCGGTCCGCCTGCCAGGCGGCCGCATACTGACGCTCCCGGTGGAGTCGGTGCAGGTGCTGGCTTTTGCTGCGTCGGGGGAACCCCTGACCGTGCGGTGCGGGGTGCGAAAAGAGAGCGGGGATGACCCGGATGTCACAGACGGCGTCACTGTCTATGCGGCAGTCTCCTTTCAGCAGACAGGAGGGATTACTGTGGACGGCGGCGAGGGCGTAGGCCGGGTGACGAAGGCGGGGCTTGACCAGCCGGTGGGGAGCGCAGCCATCAACCGGGTGCCCCGGGAGATGATCTGCCGGGAACTGGCGGAGCTGCTTGATGAGGCCGGATGCGGGAGAGGCCTTGCCGTCCTGGTGGAGATCCCGGGCGGGGAGGAGCTGGCGAAGCGGACCTTCAATCCGAGGATCGGCATCGAGGGGGGGCTTTCTGTGCTGGGGACGACCGGCATCGTGGAGCCCATGAGCGAGCAGGCCCTCATCGACACGATCGGGGTGGAGATCCGGGTCAGGCTTGCGCAGGGCCACCGGATCCTCCTTGCCGCGCCGGGGAATTACGGGCTGGATTTCCTGCGGGAGCAGTGGGGGATCCTGCCGGAGGAGACCATAACGTGCAGCAACTATATCGGGGAGACTATCGACATGGCAGCCCGGTACGGAGCGGAAGGGATCCTGTTTGCCGGACACATGGGCAAACTGGTCAAGCTGGCCGGCGGGATCATGAATACCCACTCCCGCCAGGCGGACTGCCGGATGGAACTTCTGGCAGCGGCGGCCCTGCGGGCCGGGCTCTCCCGGGAGACGGCGGCAGGACTCCTGGGGTGCAACACCACGGAGGATGCCCTGGATAAGCTGACGGATACGGAGCGAAAGGCAGTGACAGGACAGCTTCTCGCAAAGATAAAGGAACACCTGGATCTCCGGTGCGGGAGCGCCCCGGGCGGGAAGCTTCGGGCGGGGGCGGTTCTTTTTTCCAGCGTCCGCGGCATGCTCGGCATGACGAAGGGCGCTGAGGCGCTGCTTGGCGAAGCCAGGCGGGAAGCCGCCAGGGATCCGGACTAAGAAAAGAGCAGGAGAGAAGAGACAATGGCAGGAATGTTGTACGGCGTCGGGGTGGGCCCCGGCGACCCGGAACTGATGACAATACAGGCAGTCCGCGTGATCCGGGACTGTGACGTGATCCTGGCCCCGGGGAAGGATCCGCGCCGGACTGTGGCGTGGGAGATCGCCGCAGGCGCGGTGCCGGAGATAGAGGAGAAGGAGGCCGTGGGCATCCATATGCCCATGACGAAGGATCCGGACGTCCTTAAGGCCGCCCACGCGGAGGCGGTGCGGACGATCACGGCAGTCCTTGAGGAGGGAAAGACGGCGGCTTTCCTGACCCTCGGGGATCCCTGCATCTACTCCACCTACCTGTATGTACACCGGCAGGTGCGCGGGGCAGGGTATGAAGCACGGATCATAAACGGCATCCCCTCCTTCCTGGCCGTGGCGGCTGCCGCGGGGGAAGGACTGGTGGAGAACGCCCAGATGCTCCATGTCATCCCGGCCTCCTACCCGGCCGGGGAGAGCCTTGCGCTGCCGGGCACAAAGGTGCTGATGAAGGCGGGCCGGGCGGCGGTGCAGGTGCGGGATGAGCTGCTGGCGCTGGGCGCCCGGGGCTGGGCTGTGGAGCGGTGCGGCATGGAGGGGGAGAGAATCTTTGGCTCCCTCGAAGAGATCCCGGATGATCTGAGCTACTACTCGATCATTGTGGCAAAGGAGGCAGGTGAGAGATAGATGGTGCATTTTGTTGGTGCAGGGCCCGGAGATCCGGACCTGATCACAGTCAGGGGGCGGGAGCTCCTTGCAAAGGCGCGGGCGGTGATCTACGCGGGCTCCCTTGTAAACCCGGCGCTTCTGTCGGTCTGCCCGGCGGACTGTGAGATCCGTAACAGCGCCTACATGACGCTGGAGGAAGTGATCCGGGTGATGGAGGCGTGCCATGCCAGGGGGGAGGATGTGGTGCGCCTGCACACCGGCGATCCCAGCCTTTACGGGGCCATCCGGGAGCAGATGGACGAGCTGGACGCCCGGGGCATCCCCTATGAAGTGGTTCCCGGCGTCAGCGCTTTTTCCGGGGCGGCTGCCGCGCTCGGTCTGGAGTACACGCTGCCGGGCATCTCCCAGAGCGTGGTCATCACCCGCATGGAGGGGCGGACGCCGGTGCCGGAGCGGGAGAAGATCGAGCGCTTTGCAGCCCATCAGTCCACCATGGTCCTCTTCCTAAGCGCAGGGCTTCTCCCGGAGCTCTCCGCCGCTCTCATGGAGGGGGGCTATCCGGCAGATACGCCGGCTGCGATCGTCTACAAGGCCACCTGGCCGGATGAGAAGCGGGTGCTCTGCACAGTGGCGGAACTGCCGGAGGCGGCCAGGCGGGAACAGATCTGCAAGACAGCCCTCATCATTGTCGGGCGTGTGCTTGCCGGGCGGGACTACGACAGGTCCTGCCTCTACGATCCGGCGTTTACCACGGAATTTCGCAAAGGAAGCCAGGAGAGATAGAAATGGGAAAAAAGACGCTGCTTGTGTGTTATACGGACAGAGGCCTGCGGAAGATGGAGGAGGCGGCCCGGATCCTTGCGGGGACAGGGCGGGAGACGGTCTGCCTTGAAAGGCCGCGGGGCGGGGCGTTCCTGGGAGAGTACTGGGGACAGGTCCGGGAGATCGTCTTCATCGGCGCCGCCGGCATCGCTGTGCGACTTTGCGCGCCCTATGTGCGGGATAAATTTCAGGATCCTGCGGTGGTGGTGCTGGATGAAGGGGGGCAGTTTGCCGTTCCCATCCTCTCCGGGCACATGGGAGGAGCCAACGACCTGGCCCGCCTGCTCTCGGAAGAGACGGGCGCAGCCGCGGTGATCACCACGGCCACGGACGTGAACGGCCGCTTTGCAGTGGACGAGTTTGCCAGGAAAGCCGGCTTTGTCGTGACAGACCGGGAGGCGGCGAAGCGTGTATCCGCCTGCATCCTTCAGGGGGAGCCGGTCGGTTTTTACAGCGCCCTTCCGGTCCGGGGGCCGGTGCCGGAAGAACTGACAGCCGTGAGGGACATAGGGTCCCTGGCCGGGTTTCCTGCGGCGGTCCTTGTGGAAGAAAGGCCTGGGCGGGCCGGACAGATCCCGGCGCATATCCTGCGGCTTTTTCCCAGGAACCTGACAGCCGGCATGGGCTGCCGCAGAGGCGTGCCCGCCCGGGAGCTGGAGGCGTTCCTTCTGGGGGAACTGGAGGAACTGGGCTGTCATCCGGCGCAGGTGCGGCGCCTTGCCAGCATCGACCGGAAGCGGGAGGAGGAAGGGCTTCTTGCCCTGGCCCGGAAGCTGGCGGTCCCCTTTGAGACATGGACAGCCGCAGAGCTGGCGGCTGTGAGCCCCGTCACGGGGGATTCCCCCTTTGTGGAGGAGACGGTGGGCGTGGGCAATGTGTGCGAGCGGGCGGCTCTTCTGTATGGAGGGCGGCTTGTGCTCGCAAAGAAGGCCCGGGACGGCATGACGCTTGCCCTGGCCGCAGAAGATTGGAGTGTGGAGTTTGGCTAAGCTGTATGTGATCGGCCTTGGGCCGGGAAGTTATGAAGATATGACCATGCGGGCCGCGAAGGCTCTTGAGGACTGTGAGGTGATCGCCGGGTACACGGTCTACGTGGACCTGATCCGGGAGCACTTTCCGGGCAAGGAGTTCCTCACGACCCCCATGCGGCGGGAGGAGGAGCGGTGCCGCCTGGCGCTTGCGCGGGCCGGCGCAGGGCAGACGGTGGCCATGATCTGCAGCGGGGATGCGGGCGTCTACGGCATGGCAGGGCTCATCCTCTCCATGGCCGGCGCATATCCGGGTGTGGAGGTGGAGGTGATCCCCGGCGTGACGGCAGCCCTCTCCGGGGCAGCGCTTCTGGGGGCGCCCCTTGTCCATGATTTTGCGGTCATCAGCCTGAGCGACCTCCTCACCCCCTGGGAGAAGATTGAAAACAGGCTGCGGTGCGCGGCGGAGGCGGACTTTGTCATCTGCCTCTACAACCCGTCCAGCCGGAAGCGGGCGGACTACCTTGCGAGGGCCTGCCGGATCATCGGGGCGTACCGCGGGCCGGATACAGTCTGCGGCTATGCGGTCAATATCGGCCGTCAGGGGGAGACATGCAGGATCTGCACCCTGCGTGAACTGGCGCAGACGCAGACGGATATGTTTACGACAGTGTTTATCGGGAACTCACAGACAAGGGAGGCAGACGGACAAATGATCACGCCAAGAGGGTATGAGCATGGCTAGCATTCTGATTTTTGCAGGTACGACAGAGGGAAGAAAGATCGCGGAGTATCTCCGGGGGCATGCCCCGGAGGTGTATGTGTGTACGGCGACGGAATACGGGAAAGAACTGGTGGAGGAGGGACAGAATATCCATGTCCTGGCCGGCCGGCTTGACGTGGCCGGTATGCAGGAACTGGCCCGGGAGTGCCAGGCGCAGATGGTCATCGACGCCACCCATCCCTTCGCAGTGGAAGTGTCCGGAAATATCCGCACCATGTGCGGGAGGGAGGAGATCCGGTACGTGCGTGTGCTCCGGGAGGGGGACGCCGGCACAGACAGGGCTGTCTGGGTGGAGAGCATCCGGGAGGCGGCGCAGTATCTGGAGGATAAAAAGGGAAACATCCTCATCACAACCGGCAGCAAGGAGCTGGACCCCTACACCCGGATCCCGGACTACAAAAACCGGTGCTTCCTCCGGGTCCTCTCCACAAAGGAGGCGGTGGAGCAGGCGGTTTCCCACGGATTTGAGGGCCAGCATCTGCTCGCCATGCAGGGACCGTTCTCCAGGGAGATGAACGAGCAGACACTCCGCCATGTGCGGGCCAGGTATCTGGTGACAAAGGATTCCGGCAGGGCCGGCGGATTCCGGGAAAAGATGGAGGCGGCCGCGGCGGCGGGCGCGGTCCCGGTGGTCATCGGGCGGCCGCGGGAGAAAGGGATCTCCCTGCAGGAGACGATGGACATGCTGGCGAAAAAGTACGGCTTCCGCCAGCCAAGGAAGATCACCCTGGCAGGCATTGGCCCCGGCGGGGCGGACTGCCAGACCCTGGAGGCCCGGGAGGCCATGGAGCAGGCGGACCTGCTCATCGGATCCGCGCGGATGCTTGCGGCGGCGGAGGGGATCCCTGCGGAGCACTACGAGGAGTACCGGGCCGGGAAGATCCGGGAATTTATAGGAGCCAACTCCCGCTTCCACCGGATCGTCATCCTCCTGTCCGGCGACACATCCTTCTACAGCGGCGCGGCGCGCCTGAAAGAGGAGCTTAGAGGGTACGACGTGACCGTGCTGCCCGGGGTCTCTTCCGTCTCCTGCCTGGCCGCCCGCCTCGGCGCCGGATTGGAGGGCACGCCCTGCCTGAGCATCCATGGACGAAGCTGCAACTATCTGGATTACCTGCGGGAATACGGGCGGCTCTTTCTTCTTGTGAGCAGCCCGCAGGATGTGGATACTGTGCTGGCGCGCCTGTGCAGGTACGGCTGGAAAAAGGCCCGGGTGTCTGTGGGAAGCCGCCTCACCTACCCGGAGGAGCGGATCATCACAGGGCGGGCGCAGAAGCTGGCTGAAAAAGAGATCCCGTGGGATCCCTTAAGCGTCCTTTACATGGAGGCTCCAGGCGGCCGGATCCCTTCCGGCGCCAGGGATGAGGACTATCTGCGGGGCAGGGTGCCCATGACCAAGGGCGAAGTGCGCGCGGTGATCCTCTCCTGCCTGGAGCCGGAGCGGGGCGACGTGATGTGGGATGTGGGGGCCGGCACCGGCTCCGTCTCCCTCCAGATGGCCCGCCGTGCCCTGGACGGCATGGTGTACGCGGTGGAGAGGAACCAGGAGGCGGTCGGCCTGATCCAGAAGAACCGGCACCGGCTCCGGGTGTCCAATGTGCTGACGGTCCGGGGCGAAGCGCCGGGGATCCTGCGCGCCCTCCCGGCGCCTGACAAGGTGTTTGTAGGCGGCAGCAGCGGGAACCTGCCGGAGATCCTTAAGAAGGCGTGGGAGAAGAATCCGCAGGCCAGGATCGTCGTCTCCGCCATTACCCTGAACACGGCGGCGGCGTGCATGGACTGCATGCGGCTCTTCCCGGAACACCCGGCGCAGATCACACAGATCCAGGCTTCCCGCGCGAGGAAGGCGGGCAGCTTCCAGCTTATGGAGGGACTGAATCCTGTGTACATTGTCACATTTGAAGGCGTGAAGCAGGCGGAAGGAGAGAGAAAATGAGGAAGACGCAGGCGCCAAGGCTGGTCATCGCGGCGCCTGCCAGCGGAAGCGGCAAGACCCTCCTTGCCTGCGGCCTGCTGGCGGCCCTGCGGCAGAAGAAGATACAGGCGGCGGCTTTCAAATGCGGGCCTGACTATATTGACCCCATGTTCCATGAGGCGGTGCTGGGGATCCCCTCCAAGAACCTGGACACTTTTCTGGCCGGGCGGGGGCGGATGCGGCAGCTCTTCCTTGCAGACGCCGTCCGGGCGGATGTGTCCGTGATCGAGGGCGTGATGGGGCTCTACGACGGGCTGGGCGGCGTCACCAAAGACGCCAGCACCTGGGATGTGGCCGCAGCCCTGGAGGCGCCGGTGATCCTGGTGGTGGACGCAGGCAAGGCCAGCGTCTCTGTGCTTGCCCTGATCCGGGGCTTTCTTGCCTATGCGCAGCAGGAGGGGGGAAGCCGCATCCGGGGCGTTGTGTTCAACCGTCTCTCCCCCGGCCGCTACCCGGCCCTCAAGGCGCTTGCCGAGGAGAAGCTGGGCGTCCGGGTCTGCGGGTTCCTGCCCAGGCTGGATGACGTCCGCATGGAGAGCCGTCATCTTGGGCTTGTCATGCCCGGGGAGATCCCGGGGCTGCGGGGACAGATGGAGCGGCTGGGGCAGCAGTGCCTGGAGACGCTGGATATCCCCCTTCTTCTCTCCATTGCAGGGGAGGCGCCGGCGCTTCAGGAGGAGCCGCTTCCGGCTTTCCCCCGGGGACGCGGCGTAAGGCCGGTGATCGCGGTGGCCCGGGACGAAGCGTTCTCCTTCTATTACAAGGACAACCTGCGGCTGCTGGAGATGCTGGGCGCGCAGCTTCATCCCTTTTCCCCGCTCCGGGACAGGCAGGTGCCGGCAGAGGCGGACGCCCTCCTTCTGGGCGGTGGTTACCCGGAGCTCTACGGCAGGGAGCTGTCGGAAAACAGGCCCATGCGGGACTCGGTGCAGGGGGCTGTGGCGGGCGGTATGCCCTGCCTGGCGGAGTGCGGCGGCTTCCTCTATCTGCAGGAGGAGCTGGAGGACCGGGATGGGTGCGCGTATGAGATGTCCGGCGCCCTGAAGGGCAGGAGCCGGTATACGGGGAAACTGTCCCGGTTCGGCTATGTGACGCTGACGGCGCCGCAGGCCGGGGAGACGGCGCTCCTCATGCCGGGAGAGTCGCTGCGGGGACACGAGTTCCACTACATGGATACAGACGGGAATGGAACAGATCTTCTGGCAGTCAGGCCTGTCACAGGGAGGAGCTGGCCGTGCGGCCATATGACAGACCGGTTCTACGGCGGATTCCCCCATCTGTATCTCTGGTCCCATGTGGAGACGGCGGCAAGATTTGTACGAAAGGCGGAGGAATATGGACGGGAAAGGCATACTCGATGAGATCCTGTGCGGGATGCCGGGGGAGGGAGAGATCCTGCCCCCGGACGAGAGGGCCATGGAGGCCTGCCGGAGACGGTGGCTCTCCATCGCAAAGCCCCTCTTTGGCCTGGGCAGCCTGGAAGATGCCATCACGCAGATGGCGGGTATTACAAGAAATGAAAATGTTTCTATAGACAAAAAAGGATTGATCGTCATGTGCGCGGACAATGGCGTTGTGGAGGAGGGGGTCTCCCAGACGGACAGCAGTGTGACAGCGGTGGTGACGGACAATTTCACAAAAGGCCTGACAAGCGCCTGCCTGATGAGCCGTGTGGCCGGCGTGGACGTCTTTCCCGTGGACGTGGGTGTGAAGACAAAGACAAAGGCATACCAGGACAAGGCGGCCTGGGGCACGAAGAACATGGTCAGGGAGCCCGCCATGACAAGAAAGGAGGCCCTCTTTTCCATCCGCTCCGGCATCCGGGCCGCACGGCGGTTAAAGGAGGCCGGCTACGGGATCCTTCTCACCGGGGAGATGGGGATCGGCAACACGACGACCAGCGCGGCGGTGGCCTGCGCCCTTCTGGGGGAAGAGCCGGACAGGCTGTGCGGCAGGGGGGCAGGCCTCTCTGACAAGGGCCTGCTTCGCAAGCGGGAGGTGATCCGCCGGGCGCTTGCAAAGCACAGGCCGGATCCGCAGGATCCGGTGGATGTGCTCGCCAAAGTAGGCGGCCTGGACATCGGCGGGCTGACAGGCGTCTTCCTCGGGGGAGCCATGGAGAGTCTCCCGGTGGTGATGGACGGCTTCATCTCCGCGGCTGCAGCCCTTTTGGCCTGCCGGATCGCGCCGGCTGCCCGGGACTACATCCTCCCCTCCCACATGTCCGGCGAGCCCGGGATGGAGAGGATCCTGCGGGAGCTTGGGAAGGAGGCGTTCCTTGGCTGCCATATGAAGCTGGGCGAGGGGACGGGAGCCGTGGCGCTCATGCCCCTCCTGGATATGACGCTGGAAGTATACCGGAAGATGCCGGACTTTGCCGGCATTCAGATCGAGGCATATGAGCCCCTGGGCGGCGAGCTGTCCGCCCCGGGGGAGACGGAAGGAGAGTAGGAGTCATGCTGTACATGGTATTTGGGGGAAGCGGAAGCGGCAAGTCCGCCTGGGCAGAAGATCTGGCCGTGCGCCTGTGCCCGGGGGAGAAGCTGTATCTGGCCACTCTGACGGATATCGACGGGGAGATGGAGGCGCGCATCCGGGATCACCGAAAGATGCGCGAAGGGAAGCATTTCCACACCGTGGAGCGGGGGTACGCCCTGGAGGAGCTGGATGTATCCGGGGAGAAGCTGGTCCTTCTGGAGTGCATGACCAACCTGCTGGCCAACGAGATGTACAGCGACGGCGCGAAGAAACCGTCGGACATCCCCGCCTATATCATGGAGGGGATCCGGCATCTCTGCAGCCAGACGGAGGACCTCATTGTCATCGGGCAGGACGCGTTCTCCGAGGTGCCGATGGACCCCGAGATGCGAAAGTATGTCAGGGAGTCGGGCCGGGTGAGCCAGATGCTGGCAGGGGAGGCGGATGTGGTCGTGGAAGTCAAGTACGGCCTGCCGCTTGTTCTCAAGGGGGCGGACATCCTGAGCCGGATCCCGGGGAGCGGGGAGGCGGCAAGGTGAGGCGGGGCGGAAGCTGGCGGGACAGCTTTCTCATCGCCTTCGGCATGTACTCCCGCATCCCGGTGCCCCGGGCGGACTGGGACCGGGCGTCCATGGACTACGTGATGTGCTTCTTTCCCTTTGTGGGAGCCGTGCTGGGAGGACTCTCCTTCCTCCTTCAGTGGGGCTGCGCCCGGCTGGGCCTCTCCCCCTTTCTTGCGGCTGCCCTTCTTGTGGCCCTGCCCCTGTGGGCGACGGGCGGCATCCACATGGACGGCTACATGGATACGCGGGACGCCCTTGGCTCCTGCCAGGACCGGGAGACGAAGCTTACGATCTTAAAGGACAGCCATGCCGGCGCCTTTGCAGTCATGGGTTGTGCCCTGTATCTTCTTCTGTCCTTCGGCGCCTGGGGCGCGCTCGCAGAGCGCGGGGCGGCCGCTCTGGCGAAGGGAAGCTTTGGATGGGGAACGCCTGCCTGGCAGGCGGCTTTCTGCGTCTGCGCCGGCTATATGGTAAGCCGGACCCTGAGCGCGCTGTCTGTCATCCTTTTCCCGAAGGCAAAGAAGACGGGCTCCTATGTGGCCCTCTTTTCCGGCCGGGCCGCGCGGCGGCAGGGCCTGGTATTCCTGGGGGCGCTCCTGGCCGCGGAGGCGGCATGCCTGGGGGCGCTTGGGGGCTGGCGCGGCCTGCTGACGCTTCTGGCTGCGGCGGCTGTCTTTGGATGGTACTACCACATGAGCAAAAAACAATTCGGAGGGATCACCGGGGATCTGGCGGGATATTTTGTACAGCAGGCGGAGCTTGCCGTCCTTCTTGCCATGGCGGTGACAGGGTAGAAGGAAGATGCAGATCTTACTGGTCCGCCACGGACAGACGGAAGGAAACAAAATACACAGATTTGTGGGAGGCCGGACGGACGAACCGGTGTCAGAAGAGGGGCTGGCGGTCCTGGCAGGGCGCCGCTACCCCGCGCCGGAGTATGTGTTTACAAGCCCCATGCGCCGGTGCCTCCAGACGGCCCGGACCATCTTTCCCGGTCAGGATCCGGAAACAGTCGAGGGGTTCCGGGAGTGCGACTTTGGCATTCTGGAGGGGAAGACGCACGAAGAACTGCTGGGGGATCCGGCCTACGACGCCTTCATCGGTGCGGCGGGGGCGGACACGTTTCCCGGCGGGGAGAGCATCCCCGGCTTTAACGCCCGCTGCCTGGAGGCGCTGCGGCGGACCGTGGAGGAAAGCCGGCGCAGGGGATACGGCTTTATCGCCTGCTGCGTCCACGGGGGCGTGATCATGGCCGTGCTCTCCCAGGTCATTGCGGGCAGCAGCTACTACGGCTGGAATGTGGACAACGGGGAGGGCTACCTCCTTGTGATAGACGAGAACAGATGGAAGGAAGGACAACTGGATGGCACAGTCACTGGCGGCATTGCTCATCGGATCTATACTTGATTTCATACTGGGAGACCCGCGGGGGCTCTGGCACCCGGTGCAGGGCATGGGCCGGGTGATCGCATGTCTTGAGAAGATCCTGCGCCGGGTCTTCCCGGCGGGGAAGAGGGGCGAGCGGGCGGCGGGCTTTGTCCTTGCAGTCAGCACCCCTCTCATCTGCGTGGGCGCGGCGGGACTCCTCCTCTATGGAGCCGGCCGCATCCACCCGGCGCTCCGCTTTCTCTTATCCTGCGTCATCTGCTGGCAGATGCTGGCGGCCAGATCCCTCAGGACGGAGAGCATGAAGGTGCAGGAAGCACTGGAAACTGACGGCCTGGAGGCAGGCCGGCGCGCTGTCTCCATGATCGTGGGCCGGGATACGAAGAACCTGAGCGAGGAGGGCGTGGTGAAGGCGGCGGTGGAGACCGTGGCGGAGAACACCTCGGACGGCGTGACCGCCCCCCTCTTCTATATGATCCTGGCAGGCCCCCTTGGCGGCGTTGCCTACAAGGCGGTCAATACCATGGATTCCATGGTGGGGTACAGAAACGACAGGTATCAGTATTTCGGCACATGCGCGGCCCGGCTGGATGATCTGGCAAACTTCATCCCGGCCCGGCTGTCCGCCCTGTTCATGATCCTGGCCGCCTTTCCCGCCGGCTTTGACGGCCGCGGCGCCTGGCGCGTGTTCCGGCGGGACCGGCGGAAGCATAAAAGCCCCAATGCGGCCCATACGGAGGCGGTCATGGCGGGCGCTCTGGGTGTGCGGCTGGCCGGGGACGCCTGGTACTTCGGGACGCTGCACAGGAAGCCGTTTATCGGGGATGCCAGCCGCCGGATCGGGCGGGAGGATATCCGGCGGGCCTGCCGCCTGGAGTATGCCACGGCCGTCCTTCAGCTTCTTGTGCTCGGGGGGCTGAAGGCGGCGGTGATCCTTGCCTTCCGGGCAGGGATCCTGTAGCGGCCGTAAGACGGGGCGCAAAATGAGAGACAAGAGTGAGAGACAAGAAGGAGAGACGCATGGAGCGACACGGCGGCAACATTTACGACAAAGATATACGGATCGATTTCTCGGTCAATGTGAGTCCTTTCGGCATGACGGAGTCCGTGCGGCAGGCGGCCATCCTGGGCGTGGAGGAGTCTGTCCGCTATCCGGATCCCGCACAGGGACGGCTGCGGGCTGCGCTGGCGGCCCATCATGGCATGCCCGCAGAGAGGATCGTTGCCGGGAACGGGGCGGCGGAGCTGATCTACGCCGTCTGCGCGGCGTTCCGGCCGGGGAAGGCCCTCGTCTGCGGCCCCACCTTCGGGGAGTACGAGGCGGCAGTCTGCGCCTTTGGCGGACAGGCGGTCCGTTTCACCGCCTGCCGGGAGGAGGGCTACCGGATGACAGAGCGGCTGCTTGCCGAGGTGGAAAGGCAGGAGGGACTGGACATGGTTTTCCTGTGCAACCCCAACAATCCCACGGGCAGGCTGGCGGATCCGGCCCTCCTGCGGGACCTTGCATATCTGTGCCGCGGCAGGGGCATCCTCCTTATCGTGGACGAGTGTTTCCTGGAGATGACAGAGCCGGGGGAGGGGGCCTCCTGCCTGGATCTGCAGGCGCAGTGTCCGGGGATCCTCATCCTCCGGGCCTTTACCAAGCTTTATGCCATGCCGGGGCTGCGGCTCGGCTACCTGCTGACGGCGGACGTGCAGACGGCGGACCGGGTGCGGGGCGTGCTGCCCCCCTGGAACGTGTCCTGGCCGGCCCAGCGGGCGGGGCTGGCCGCCCTCGGGGAGCAGGAAAAGACCCGCCGGACGGTGGAGGCCCTCCTTGCCGAGAGGAAGTGGCTCGGGGAGGAACTTGCAGGGCTCGGGCTTTCGGTGTGGCCCTCGGATACGACGTTTCTCCTCTTTGAGGGGCCAAAGGATCTGCAGGAGCGCTGCCTGGCAGATGGCATTTACATCCGGGACGGAGCCAGTTTTCCTGGGCTTTCGGCCGGCACCTGGCGGATCGGCGTGCGCAGGCGGGAGGAGAACCTGGAACTGTTAAGGACGATAGAGACAGCAAAGGAGAGACACAGATGGCAAAAGTGATCATGATACAGGGCACCATGTCCGGGGCGGGGAAAAGCCTTCTTGCGGCCGGCCTTTGCCGGATCTTCCGGGAGGACGGCCTTAGGACAGCCCCCTTTAAATCCCAGAACATGGCCCTCAATTCCTACATTACAAAGGACGGGCTGGAGATGGGCCGGGCCCAGGCGGTGCAGGCGGAGGCGGCGGGGATCGAACCCTCCGTCTCCATGAACCCCATCCTTCTGAAACCGACCACGGACACCGGCTCCCAGGTCATCGTGAACGGGAAGGCGGTGGGCAGCATGAGCGCCCGGGATTACTATGCCCGCAAGCAGGAGCTGGTGCCGGTGATCCTGGAGGCCTACCGGAACCTGGAGGAGCGGTATGATGTGATCGTGGTGGAGGGCGCCGGCAGCCCGGCGGAGATCAACCTGAAGGAGAACGACATTGTCAACATGGGGCTGGCCCGCATGCTCCATGCGCCTGTCCTTCTCGCCGGGGATATCGACCGTGGCGGCGTCTTCGCCCAGCTCTACGGGACGGCGGCCCTGCTGGAGCCGGAGGAGAGGGACCGGATCCGCGGGTTTATCATCAACAAATTCCGGGGGGACAGGACGATCCTGGATCCGGGCATTGCCATGCTCAGGGAGCGGATCCCCATCCCTGTGGTGGGGGTGGTGCCCATGCTGGATGTGGACATTGAGGAGGAGGACAGCCTCTCCAGCCGGCTGGAAGGAAAAGGGAAAGGAGCATCCGCGCCGGCGCCGGAGGGGCGGATCGACGTCGCAGTCATCCGCCTGCCCCGGCTGTCCAACTACACGGACCTGGCGCCCCTGGAGGCAGAGGGGCACGCGGCGGTCCGCTATGTGTCCGGCGTGCGGGAGCTTGGAACTCCGGATCTCATCCTTCTTCCCGGCAGCAAGAATACGATGGAGGACCTGCGGTGGCTCCGGATGTCCGGCCTGGAGGCGGCCATCCTGAAGCTGGCCGCAAAAGGAACGCTCATCTTCGGCATCTGCGGCGGCTACCAGATGCTGGGGGAGGAGATCGAAGATCCCTACGGGATGGAGGCAGGGGGATCCATGCGCGGCATGGGTCTTCTCCCGGTGCGCACCGTCTTCGGGAGGTCCAAGGTGACCACCCGGAGCGCAGGGAACCTTTCCGCCCTCACAGGGGACTGGGAACCCCTCTCCGGCGCGGCCTACGAGGGGTACGAGATCCACATGGGGGAGACCTGTATCCTGGAAGAGGGGGCGGCGCAGGCGCAGATCTTCGCCGGCGGGCCGGAGCGCGTCCTGGGCCTGTGCAGGAAGAACGTGGCAGGGACCTATATCCACGGCCTCTTTGACAAAGGCGATGTGGCGGAGCGGTTCCTTTGCCTGCTGGCCGCCCGGAAGGGGATCTTGCTGGAAGAAGGCGGCGGCCTGGATTTCCAGGCCTACAAGGAGAGCCAGTACAGCCTCCTTGCCCGCAAGATGCGGCGCGCGCTGGATATGGAGAGGATCTACCGGATCCTGGAGGAATCAGAAAGGAGCAGAGTCTGATGGATGGAAAAGAGAGACTGGAGCAGGTGCTGCCCGGGGAGATAGAAAAGAGAAGCTTTGCGATCATTTCGCAGGAGCTGGGGGAGAGGACCTTCGATCCCCTGGAGGAGCCGGTCATCAAGCGGTGCATCCACACAAGCGCGGACTTTGACTATGCGGATAATCTGGTCTTTTCCCCCGGCGTGATGGAGCGGGCGCTGGCTGCCGTCCGCGCAGGCGCGCGCATTGTCACGGACACCAATATGGGGCTGGCCGGCATCAACAAGAAAGTGCTGGCTTCCTTCGGCGGGGAGGCCTGCTGCTTCATGGCGGATCCGGATGTGGCGGACCTGGCGAAAAAGGAGGGGACGACCCGGGCTGTGGCCAGCATGAAGAAGGCCGCCGCCCTGGCTGCCACAGAGGAGCGCCCGCTCATCCTGGCTGTGGGAAACGCGCCCACGGCCCTGGTAGAGATCTGCGGGCTTCTGGAGAAAGGGCAGATCGCCCCGGCCCTGGTGATCGGCGTCCCGGTCGGCTTTGTGAACGTGGTGGCAGCCAAGGAGATGCTCATGGAGACGGATGTACCCTACATCGTGGCAAGGGGAAGAAAAGGCGGCAGCAATATTGCCGCCGCCATCTGCAACGCGATCCTGTACATGGCAGATCAGACCGGTCCGGCCTCCCGCGCGTGCCGCACGTAGAGGTCGCAGATCCCGCTGTACTCGCCCAGCCCCTTCAGGATGCAGACCGTCTCGTACCCCCGGGCCGCAAACCGGCTGGCCCAGGAGTCCCCGTCCTCTCCTGCCAGATCGTTGCTGGCGTGGTCGCCGGCCACCAGCATGAAGGGGGTCAGGTATACCCGGCGCACCCCGGAGCCCTCCAGTTGGGCCAGGACGGCCTCCGCATCCGGGTAGGCTTCCACGGTGCCCATGTACACGCGGGGGTATCCGGCCTGCTTGAATGCATAGTCGAGGGCCGCGTAGAGGGTGTTGGCATGGTGGGCGCTGCCGTGCCCCATGAAGACAAGGGCGTCCCTGTCAGACAGAGGCGGCAGCTCCTCCATCAGCGACCGGATCACGTGGAACTGATCCTGCGTGCTGGAAAGAAGAGGCGCGCCGAAAGAGAGGCGGGCGAACCGGTCCTCAAAGGCCAGCACGTCCTCCTTCATCTGATCGTTCTCAATGCCGTTCAGGATGTGAGTGGGCTGCACAAGAAGGTCGGTGACCCCGTCTGCGGCCGCCCGGGCGGCCGCCTCGCGCACAGAGGGGATGAGAAGGCCGTCCCTCTCCCTTAATCTGCGGATGATCATGCCGCTTGTGTAGGCGCGGTAGAACTGCCGGTCCGGGAATGCCCGGGCCAGCAGTTTTTCTATATGTTCAATATTTTTCTTTCGTGTATCTTCGTAGGTGGTGCCGAAGCTGACCACCAGCAGTCCTTTTTTTTCCATTTGCTGTTCTCCTTTATGCTTCGCCGCCTGCGCGGCGGATGTATGCTTCCAACTGGTCGAAGCTGCCGGGCGCCGGCAGATCCGCACCCAGTATGCCGCAGGCCCGGAGGCTTTCAAAGATCCGGATCACAGACGGAAGGGCAAGTTCTGCTTTGGCAAGAAGCTGCCGGTCTGTGAGGATTTTCCGGGCCGGACCCTGGGCCAGCGCCCGCCCGTCTTTCATCAGGATCACCTCGTCTGCCCACTCCAGGGCAAAGTCCGTATCGTGGGTGGCAAGAAGGATCGCCGCAGGCACGCGGCCCGGTTCCTGATCCGGCTTTCCGATCATGTCCCGGATGATGCGGGCATGTCCCGGATCCAGGGCGGCGAAGGGCTCGTCCAGGATGAGGAGTTCCGGGTGCATGACAAGGATGTCCGCCAGGGCCACCTGTTTTTTCTGGCCGCCGCTTAAGGCGTGGGCCGGACGGTGCCGGAAGGGGCCGATGCCGAGCCGTCCGATGACGGCCTCCACCTCCCGGGAGGCTTCCTCCTCTGAGAGCCCCAGATTCAGAGGGCCAAAGGAGATCTCCTGGTACACGCTGGCAGAGAAGAGCTGGGTGTCCGGATCCTGGAAGACGATGCCCACCTTCTCCCGCAGGGCCAGCAGGTCCCGCTTCCGGTAGGAGAGGGGGACGCCGTCGTAGAGAAGCCGCCCTCCATCCGGCTTTAAAAGGCCGTTGCAGCACAGGAAGAAGGTGGACTTCCCCGAGCCGTTGGCGCCCATCACCGCTGTGCGGCTGCCCCGGCGGACGCGCAGGCTGAGACCGTCAAGGGAGGGCGCTCCGGTCTTGTCATAGGAAAATGTCAGATTGTCTGCTTCAAGAATATAGTCACTCATTCGTTTCTCCTGTTATTAATATGTTTCTTACAATCCACTTTTCCTTGTCAGGAAAGCAAGGACAAGGAGGAGGAAAAGAAAGCCGGCGATCCCTGCGATCTCCCGCAGCCGGGGGGGATCCGCCTCCGGGAGCACCCGGATGGAGCCGTCGTAGCAGCGGGCTTCCATGGCGTCATAAAGGGCGTTTCCCTGCTTCATGGCCCGGATAAAGAGCATGGACGCCAGCAGCCCCCAGGAGCGGAGGGAAGTGCGAAGATCCCTGTTGCCAAGCCTGGCGTCCTGGGAGCGGAGCATGGCGGCGGCCTGCTCCAGCAGAAGGAAGAGGAACCGGTACACGAGCAGCATCAGCTCCGCCAGGATCCGGGGGAGCCGGCAGGCCCTCAAAACACCCAGGATGTCCGTCACGGGCGTGGTCAGGGCGAGAAAGTAGAGGCCGGATACCGAGGCCATGGCTGTGAGGATGAGGCGGCCGCTGCCAAGAAGGCCCTCCCGGCTGCCGGTCAGCCACAGGGGGCCGAGGGGCAGGGCGAAGGCGTCAAGGGGCGTCCGGGAAAGGTTGACCAGGACGGCGGCGGTCCCCAGAAGCACGAAGGCAAGCGGGATGAGGAGAAGCCGCAGGTAGAGCCCTGCCGGCACGCCGCCTTTCTTTATGCACAGAAAGGCCATGGCGAGGAAAACGGCTGCTGCCGCCGCTGCGGAGCGAGTCCCGACGCACAGGACGATGGAGAAGAGGGACAGGGCGCATTTTTCCCCGGCATTCATGTGGCGAAGCCCGGATGTGTAGCAGAGGCGGTCAATCAGAAGCATGGTCTGCCTCCCGGTCCTGTCTGGCCTTGTCGGACCCGGCGTCCTCCATGCGCCGCATCCACTTGCGCCGCTCCACAAGCCGGCCCATCAGGAAGGCGATGACGCCCACGCCGATCCCGGTCTGCACGCAGAAGAGAAGGCTCTCCACCTCGCCCGGCAGTTCCCCGCCCAGGGCCTGCTCCAGCACCGGGGTGAACCAGGGTTTATAGTCCTTCCCCTGTATCTCCTCCACGACCTGGCTGCCGGCGTCGTCCGTGCCGCCAAAGGAGGCGCCTTTTTGCAGAAAGAGGGGGAGGGCGGCGATGAGAACTGCAAGGAGAAGAAGGAGCAGGACGGTTCTTGCATTTTTATGTTTCATTATACAGACCTCCCTGCTTTTTCTTTTTTATAATATCCGATCATGGCAAGCTCCGGCTGCGCGTAGCTCTCCAGGGCAATGAGGATGACGACCGTAAGGATCCCCTCTATGACTGCCAGGGGGAGCTGGGCGGGGGCGAACACAGCCAGGAACTTGAGGGTTGAGGCCGCCACGCCGCCCTGTTCGGACGGGTACGCGAGGGAAAGCTGCAGGCTGGTGACGCAGTAGGTGCACAGGTCCCCCAGGGCCGCGCCAAGGAAGACAGACACCCGGCGCTTTACCCCGAGCTTCCGGCACAGGGCATAGACGCCCCAGGCAAGGAAGGGACCTGCCACTGCCATGGAAAAGGTGTTGGCCCCCAGGGTGGTCAGGCCGCCGTGGGCCAGCAGGAGGGCCTGGAAGAGGAGGACGATCACGCCGAGAAGGCTTACGGACGCCGGGCCGAAGAGGATGGCGCCAAGCCCTGTCCCTGTCATGTGGGAGCAGCTCCCGAAGACGGAGGGGATCTTGAGGGAGGAGATCACAAAGATGAAGGCGCCGGACATGGCCAGCAGGATCAGGGTCTTCCGGTTCTCCTCAAGTGTCCGTTTCAGGGAGAAGTACCCGGCCAGGAAAAAAGGCAGGCACAGAACGCCCCAGGCGATGCAGAAGCCGCCCGGCAGGTAGCCCTCCATGATGTGCATGGCATGGGCCTCCCGGGCGGTCCCGAGGACGAGGGCGGGAACTGCCGCCGCGGCGATGAAAAGCCGCTCCTTTTGTCTTTTGGCTGTGTGTATCATGAGAAATCCTCCTTTTTTACGCTGTAAAAAGCCCCTGTCCGGATCCGGGCAGGGGTACAAAAAAGAGTGGAAGAGGCAGACTGCCTTGTCTTCCCTTCCTGACATTCTTGCGTACCTTGTGCCATGCTCCGTGACAACCGGCGTTTCCTACAGGCAGGCAGGTCTTCTGACTTGGAGATCGCGGCGGCTCCTCCCCTTCCCGTGCCGGATACCGGCGCAGTGGCACGTGAGAAGCCGTTCCCTCCTTACAGCGGCGGGACCGTACAGGATTTGCACCTGTTTCCCTATTCTCCCCGCGTTTCGCCCGGCCGGAAAAATCCTGCGGGCCTGAAAAGCAGGGCACCTGCGTGTATTGGGTTGCTGCGTTTTTGTTTCTCTTAGGATAGCATACCGGGAAAGGAGCGTCAACCCGGCGGCTGCCGGCCAGGAGAGAGGAGAGGATGGAATCCTGCCTGAAAAAAGAAAAATTTCGCAGACTACATAGTTCTGCGAAACCTTATTTATTATAACGCAACTGATACCCTTCTTCAAGGTGTTTTTGGAAATAACAGTGTTCGATATATTCTGTCAATTCAAAGGAATTTCTTTCCATTATCCCTGTTTCAGAAATTAGTTTCAAAGGTTCTTTCGCAGAACTATGTATTCTGCGAAAAAAACAAAGGAGCGGATGCTATGTGGTGTGTTCTGAACTGCCCCTGCGGGCGTGAGCAGGAGATCAGCCGGATCTGCCGCAGTCTGACCGACGGGCGGGTCATCCGGGACGTCTTTGTGTTTACGCGCGAGCAGATGAAGCGGTACGAGGGTAGCTGGCATGTGGAGGAGAAGCCTCTTTTTCCAGGCAGCATTTTCCTGGAGACAGAGGACGTTCCGGCACTTATGCGGATGCTGGGGCAGATGTTCCAGGAGAACGGAAGCGACGGCAAAGCGGATATTCCGCTGCGCCAGCTCCATGCGGCTGAGGAGAAGTTCCTCGCGGAGCTGGGCGGCAGGCAGCATCATCTTCCCATGTCCACCGGTTATATCCGGGACGGCGTCACCCATGTGACGGAAGGGCCGCTAAAAGTGATGGAGTACGAGTACGCTTTAGAAGAATTTGAAAAGAAATGTTAGTAAACTCGCAACACGAGCAGGGATTTGCTCAGAATTTTTGAAGCAGACATGTGCGATTTGTCTGAGAAGATGATCCGTAAGCATTTGGATAACGCTGGCTTTTATATTAACGACTATCTTCTTCTCCATGAGCCGTTGACGATGGAAAAAGGTCTGAGCAGGATTCCCAGCTTCCTGGGTGAGTATTATATGTAGAAATGCGCCGGCACAGAAGGTACATTACGGGAGACGCCGGTCAGCATGAAGGCGTTTTACCGCTGTATGAAAAACCACAGAAATATCTCAGAGGGGTATTTCCAGATCCTTTGCGATGACATCAGGTAAAGCCTTGCAGATCCTGATCTGCTGAAGGAAGGATAGCCCCCCTGGTGTATTTCTATATATTACTCAATTCTTAACTGAAAATCAAAATTCTTATGGAAACTGTCAGGAACATGTGCTATTATATACATAAAGCATGATGTTTCTGGCAGTTTTTTTCTTTGCGGCAGCCGCCGCGTCTGATATCTTCAAAAGATCTAAAAGAAATCTCAATGCTTTTGTTCCCATTTC
>NZ_JACJKS010000141.1 GCF_016901695.1 Mordavella massiliensis
GGTGTATCTGTTGACTTACCAAGGTCATGGCAGAGTAGCCAAGCCGGGAAGGGATAAACGCTGAAGGCATCTAAGCGTGAAGCCCCCCTCAAGATGAGATATCCCTACGAAAGTAGTAAGACCCCTTGAAGACGACGAGGTAGATAGGGCAGAGGTGGAAGTGTGGTAACACATGGAGCTGACTGTTACTAATCGGTCGAGGGCATAACC
>NZ_JACJKS010000142.1 GCF_016901695.1 Mordavella massiliensis
CGGAGGAAGAGAAAGAAACATCGATTCCGGAAGTAGCGGCGAGCGAAACCGGAAGAGCCCAAACCGGGATGCGTGCATCCCGGGGTTCGGACCGCGTAATTGATCTTATGAGCCTAGCAGAATGGTTTTGGGAAAGCCAGCCAGAGAGGGTGAAAGCCCCGTAAGCGAAAGGCGAGTGAGCATGGCGGTATCCAGAGTAGGTCGA
>NZ_JACJKS010000143.1 GCF_016901695.1 Mordavella massiliensis
GATAAAAGGTCCCAGTGAGAGCGGGTCTTCCTCTACTCCACACGTCAGGATAACAGACGAAGGCGTCTTTACGCATGAAGGCGAGGTCTGTACGAAAAATAACTGTTTGATACAGGGACAGATAAACCTTCCAACAACAAGCATAGGTGGAAATGGTGGGCTAGAAAAAACAATAAATGCTGCTAAAAGCGGCTACACACCTATA
>NZ_JACJKS010000144.1 GCF_016901695.1 Mordavella massiliensis
TAAGAGATCGCCAAGCTGTTCCGCAGTGAATACAACACACGAAGAAATGCCCGTAGCTGAGCGGACGATTGTCCCGGCGCACATGGCCTTAATGGACAAACAGTTATTTGTTATATAGATAGGAGCGTGATCAATATGAGAATTCGAGCTAGACCGTGAACCGGTCTTATTTTTGTGGCATAAAATATAGGAGGTACAGTCCGAT
>NZ_JACJKS010000145.1 GCF_016901695.1 Mordavella massiliensis
TATAGGTGTGTAGCCGCTTTTAGCAGCATTTATTGTTTTTTCTAGCCCACCATTTCCACCTATGCTTGTTGTTGGAAGGTTTATCTGTCCCTGTATCAAACAGTTATTTGTTATATAGATAGGAGCGTGATCAATATGAGAATTCGAGCTAGACCGTGAACCGGTCTTATTTTTGTGGCATAAAATATAGGAGGTACAGTCCGAT
>NZ_JACJKS010000146.1 GCF_016901695.1 Mordavella massiliensis
TAAGAGATCGCCAAGCTGTTCCGCAGTGAATACAACACACGAAGAAATGCCCGTAGCTGAGCGGACGATTGTCCCGGCGCACATGGCCTTAATGGACAAACAGTTATTTTTCGTACAGACCTCGCCTTCATGCGTAAAGACGCCTTCGTCTGTTATCCTGACGTGTGGAGTAGAGGAAGACCCGCTCTCACTGGGACCTTTTATC
>NZ_JACJKS010000147.1 GCF_016901695.1 Mordavella massiliensis
TCCTGAGGAAGTTTAGTTAAATAGTTGCATGTTTTCATGGTCATTTCAGCTCCTTTCTGATTATTTTTAGACCAATAAAAGAATAACATGGGGATAGTTGGAATGACCATGGAAGCATGTAACTGAATATGCTTCTAAAGGGGAATCACACCAGGGAGAGCAGAAGAGCTTGGGAGAAATCTGGTGAAGCAGGCAGAAACACCA
>NZ_JACJKS010000148.1 GCF_016901695.1 Mordavella massiliensis
CACCGACCTCACGCTTATCAGGCGTGCGCTCTAACCGGCTGAGCTATAAGCCCGTCTCAAAAGGGGCTTTACGCCACTTTCTGCGTCCTTCCGGACTTTTTCTTTTTTTAATGCTGGCGGCCACCTGCTCTCCCACACCGTCTCCAGTGCAGTACCATCGGCCGCTTAGGTCTTAACCATCGTGTTCGGGATGGGTACGGGTGT
>NZ_JACJKS010000149.1 GCF_016901695.1 Mordavella massiliensis
ATGGATACTTCTTAAAAAAGCGTATAATAACCAGACCTGATAGTTGATACCTTCAAAAATCAGGTAGAAACGAGACTATTAATAACTGCATCGATCATCAATAACGGATTGCAAGAGGCTTTAAAAGGCCTTTTTTTCGTTGGATTCTTTCTGTATCACCTCCCAGGTCAGTACGATGGAAGCCATGTTCCTTAGAGCAGAT
>NZ_JACJKS010000016.1 GCF_016901695.1 Mordavella massiliensis
CCCGCAGGCTTTGCGGATGTTCTCTTCCACCTGCCTGAAATTGTCCTGCAGCATGCTGCCACCACTCTCCTTTTCCTTTTTATAAGATAACGATCTCGTCCTCGTGGATGTCGCTGCCGTCCAGGGCGATGTGATCGTAGTTGACAAGCCCGTAGTCGCTGCCGGACGCCACGATATAGTACTCCTCGTTCTCACAGAGGATCTGCACCTGGATAAACTCGGCGTATCCTTTGTTGATGTTGTAGACCCCGTGCAGGCTGCCTGTCTCGGACAGTGTATACGTCTCCCCGGAGTCTGGCTTGAGGATCACGGTTCCTTTGTCGAATGCATCCGCGTCCAGATAGACCATGTCTGTCTCGTTGTCCCGGTAGTAGACTTTCGCCTCCTCAAACCTGGCCGTATCCCCGCCTTTCTGTATGAGAACGCCGGTATTGCTGCTATTGCCGCCCTGTGTCAGATAGTCCTGCGGCAGGAGGCAGAACTCCTTTTCCACGACAGCGGACTTGGGGATCTTAAGGCCTGTCTCGTCTTCAAGGATCAACTGGATATCAAGGAAGCGGTCCGATGCGTACCGCACCATGGACTCATGGAACGTGATGAAGCCGAGATTCGTATCCTCCATGTTGTAGATGATGAGGCCGCCCCATGCCGTCTCCCCGTCTTTGGAAAAACGCACCTGCACGTCCGTGGTGTCGGCCAGCTCCTGCGCCATGTCGTCGGAGAGCTCGATGATGAGCGTCCACTCCTCGTCCGTGATCAGCTTGTAAGCGGCGTCTCCCGCCTGCACTTTCTGGTTGTCCGTAAGCTCCGTCCTCTTGTAGTCCGCCTTTGAGAGCATCTCCGGTGTGATCTGTTCCAGCGTCATACCCTCATAACCGTCCACAGAGTAGGCGACAATGCCGTCTTCTGCAGACGTGTAGGCTGATACGCCGGCCGCCTGGCTCTGCAGAAGGGCGGCGAGCTGGGACTGCCTGCTCTGGGAGGAGCTGCTGGCCAGTATATTCTCTACGGAATCCTTAAAGGCGTATGTATCCGAGAAGTTTGCATCCTGAAAGTTGGAGCTGAAGCTGCGCGTCTGCTGCAGCACCATCTCCTTTTCCTCGGAGGACAGCTCCTGCGCAGCCTCATCCTGCCCCTCTTCCTGCCCGGTTCCCGTCAGCTCAAGCTTTTCCGGGGAGAGGCTGTATACATTGGTATGTTTTCCCACTTTGCTGCCTTCCGGCACAAAGTAATTGATATAGCCTTCTGCATCCGCGTTCACCACCGTCTCCTGGCGGATCGCCAGACCGGTGTATGCATTGTCCCGGTAGATGGAGCCCTCCCGGACTTCGTAGGAAGATACGCGCTTAGCCGTCACATAGGTAAGGACTGTGACGAGCAGATATACGAGAATGACGCCAAAAATGACAACTCCTATATTAAAATGCCATTTTTTCCGATATACCTGTATATTATCCTGTTTTTTTCCAGACAAAACGAATCTCCTTTCATCTGCATATACGAAGATATTGTACCATTTCTGCGGAAATCATACAACATGTGTTTTTGCTGGACCCTGATTTCTGCTCCCGGGCCATGTATGCCGCGGCACTCTTTGGGGCATACTAGCCACATCTGAGAAAAAGGAGGAACAATCCATGAAATGGCTTGACAATATCTCGCTGACGCTTGTGATCATCGGCGCACTCAACTGGCTTTTGATCGGCATTTTCCGCTTTGATCTTGTAGCCTTTCTCTTCGGCAACTTAAGCTGGCTGTCCAGGATCATCTACACGCTCGTAGGTCTTTGCGGCCTGTACGCAGTGAGTTTCTTCGGACGTATCCGCAATGCATATGGTTCTGATCTCTAAAACAGAGGAGGGGTATCCGCAGCAAGCATCTGCCGGATACCCCCTTCTTTTTATTCCTGTTGCTGTGCCGGGATCAGATCGATCATGGCCGTCATATCTTCGTAAAGGAGCGGCTTCTCCTGCGCCCCCATGACAATTGATATATAGTAATCGCCATCCGCTGCCTGGTCAAGGAGTACAAGACAATTCCCTGCTTCTCCTGTATACCCTGTTTTTCCGCCAATCACATTTGCCCCTGTCGGAAGGGCCGCTTCCCCCCGAGCATAAAAGCTTGTGGGCTCCCACGTGACGGAGCGGACAGTTCCGTCGGCCCCCGTGATCTGAGCCGTATAGGAAGGAGCGCTGATGATGTTTATGAATTCCTCGTACTGAATACACTCGTTAAAAATAAGATACAGGTCATATGGAGTTGTATAATGGTTCTCATCATGCAGACCGTTCGGCGTCACGAAATGCGTACCTGTTGCCAGGAGGTTCTGCGCTTCTGCGTTTACCATCTCCATAAAGTGCTCTTCCGTCCCGCCAACATACTCGGCGATAGCGACGGCGCTGTCGTTGCCGGACGGAAGCATCAGACCATAAAGCAGATCCCGCATAGTCAGTCTGTCGCCCGTCTGGATCCCTGCCACAGACGCGTCCCAGGAAAAGCTTGACGCCGATGCAGTGCTGCTGACTGTAACCACATCATCCAGATTGCTGTTCTTGATAGCTACCAATGCTGTTAGGATTTTCGTCGTGCTGGCCGGGTAAAGCCTGTCAAAAAGATGCTGGCCATATACAACCTGCCTGTCAGTCACGTTGAAAAGACCTGCCCCGTGCAGCGTACTGTCCCCTGAAAATCCGTCGACAGATACATCCTGAGAGGTTACGCACAGATCTTCCGCAAAAAGCTCTGCCCGGTAGAGATCTGTGTTATACGTCTCCTTTTCATAGGATACGACCGTGTCGTCCGCGCCGCAGGCGGACAGGGAAAGCAGGCATGCAAGTACGCCGCCTGCAAGAACTGTTTTTTTACCTGTACATCTCACGCCAATCCAAATCTCCTCTGTCAATTGCAAGTACTATGATCTCCGCCGTGGCGAGATTTGTCGCCATGGGGATATTGTGCATATCGCACAGACGGATCACGTCGTTCACCTCAGGCTCGTGAGGCTTCGGGCACTGCGGGTCCCGAAGGAAGATCAGTGCATCTATATCATTCTGGGCGATCTGCGCTCCAAGCTGCTGCTTTCCACCCAACGGTCCCGCCAGGTATTTATGGACCGAAAGGTTCGTCACCTCCTCGATCAGACGCCCTGTTGTCCCGGTGGCAAACAGGTTGTGCTTGCTCAGGATCCCCCGGTAGGCAATGCAGAAATTCTGCATCAGCGTCTTTTTGGAGTCGTGTGCGATCAGGCCAATGTTCATACAAGTACATCCTCCTCATGAATGTTTTTTGTCCTACTGGTATTTCTTCGGCTGCAGTCCCACATTCAGTACGAGCCCAATGCCGAGATACATACTTCCGAGGGACGTAAGGCCGTAGCTTACAAAGGGAAGCGGGATACCCGTATTGGGGAAGATCTGCGTTGCGACGGCGATATTGATGAATGTCTGGATCCCTATCAGGGATCCCACGCCGCAGCAGATGATCTTTCCCGCTGTATCCTGTGCCCGTATACCTATTAAAATACATTGTATCACTATCAGCAGGAGCAATGCAATAAAAATACAGCAACCGACAAAACCTAATTCCTCCCCCACGATGGCAAATATAAAATCTGTCTGTGGCTCCAGAATAAAATTGCCGTTTTTGACAGATGTGGTCGTATTGTTATTCAACCCTTTCCCTGTCAACTGTCCGGATCCGATCGCAAGGACTGAGTTGTTCTGCTGGTAGGCTTCATCGCTTGCATACTCCTCCGGATTGAGCCACGCCAGGATGCGCCGCTGCTGATAGCCGTCCAGGATCTTCTGATCCGGCTGCACGACAAGACTTAAAAGGATGACAGCCACCGGCACTGTGATAAGAAGCACCATGCCGATAAATTTGTAGGAAAGCCCGCCCACATACATGAGAACACAGAACAGCGCCGCTGTACAGATCGTCGTGGAGAGGTTCGGCTCTTCGTGGATCAGTATGAGGGGGACAAGGATCAGTCCCAGCGCTTTCAGGATCGTATTCCTGCTGTTCAGATCTTCCTCATGCTTCATGATAAAGCGCGCGAAAAAGACGATCAGCAGGATCTTGGCAAGCTCGGAAGGCTGAAAATTGGTAAAACCAAGGTTGATCCACCGGCGCGCACCGTTTACGACCTCTCCGATACCGGGGATCAGCACAAGGACCAGCATTCCGACGGATAGGAAATACAGGATCCAGTAAAAATTGGCGATCCACACATAGTCGATCAGGGATACGATGATCATAAGCGCAACAGCGCCTGCAAGACCAATAAGCTGCCTGCCCTGGTAAGCCTCGTTGGCGCTCCCGATGACGAGCACGCCAAGAGCGGATATCGCCAGTACAAGGATCACAAGTGTGAATTTATAATCTTTCAGCCTGTAAGGTTTTGTTATTTTTAAAAATTTCACGATTCTTCTCCTGTAAATCTGATATGTATATCTGTCCTGCCAAAAGAGACAGCAAATTCCTCGGGTGTGATCTCAACATACTTTGAGAGGACCTGATACAGCTCCCTGCTGATCCTCTCGCAGATCTCAGGCTGACATTTCATCCGGTCTGACCCGACCAGTGTCCGCAGCCTGTCCTTTGCGATCCGCACAGAAGAATGCTTTGCCATACGCCAGGCGCCTCCTTATTTTTTATGGAACATATGAGTCAGTCTGGACCAGAGGCCGCCGGCAGATTCCAGATCCTGAACGGGGATATCCTCCCCTGTGATCCGTCTGCAGATATTGCGGTAGGCCTCTCCCGCCCTGGATTCCATGGAAATAACGGGCTCTCCCTGATTGGTGCCGATGACGACCTGCTCATCGTCGGGGATCGCGCCGATCAGCGGGATGGAGAGTATCTCTGTCACATCATCCACGGACATCATGTCCCCTCTCTTTACCATATCCATGCGGATCCGGTTGATGATCAGATCCGTCTTCGGGATCCTGGCCTCCCCGAGTAATCCGACAATGCGGTCTGCATCCCGGATAGCTGAGACTTCCGGGGTGGTCACCACAATGGCGCGGTCCGCGCCGGCAATGGCGTTCTGGAAGCCCTGCTCAATCCCGGCCGGACAGTCCAGGATGATATAGTCGTACGTTTCCTTCAGCTCCGATGTCAGCTTCTTCATCTGCCCCGGGGATACTGCGGACTTGTCCTTTGTCTGCGCCGAGGGAAGGAGATACAGGTTCTCATACCGCTTGTCCCGGATCAGCGCCTGCTTCAGCCTGCATTTCCCCTCGATCACGTCCACAAGATTATAGACGATCAGATTTTCAAGCCCCATGACAACATCCAGGTTTCTGAGCCCCAGATCCGTATCAATGATGATGACCTTTTTCCCGAGCAGGGAAAGCCCCGCTCCGATATTTGCCGTTGTCGTTGTCTTGCCGACACCGCCTTTTCCTGATGTGATCACGATTACCTCGCCCATGAACTTTTCCTCCTGTCTCTGATTTCGCTTTTCCGGCGCCGCATTACAGCAGCGCCTCTTTTGTACATTCCTCTTTAATCTCCATGTGTTGTCAGCGAAATCTCGGCTGCCTGTCCGGTGATGAGCTCCGCTTCATCTGTAACCTGATAGTAGTACTGGAAAATGTCGCTTCCTATCTCTGACGCATACGTGGAACTGTATCCATTTGCTATGCGGACTGCCATCGCTATCTCCGGATCATCGTAGGGGGCAAAACCTACAAAAAGTCCATGATCCGCATGTGTTGTACTTTGCTGCGCTGTTCCGGTCTTTCCCGCCACGCTTACAGAACTTGCGTTCATCGCAGTGAATGCGGAACTGCTTTCCACCACTCCGCGCATGCCGGCATGAACGGCATCCCAGGTTGTCTGAGAAATGCCTTCGATCTGCCGCGGCTGCCCGCTCTCAAACTCTTCGGTCACCTCTCCGTCCACATTTTCAACATGATCCAGCAAACTGAGGTTAAAAAGAGTCCCCTGATTGGCAATTGCCGTAATATATCTTGCAAGCTGACTGGTAGTGAAGTTGTTAGTCCCCTGGCCCATGGCAGAGCGCACGGAATCTTCATCCGAGATCTTCGGATCCATCTCCGGGATCTCCAGGCCGCTTGTCTCATTCAGGCCGAACATGTCCGCGTATTTTGCCAGACGCTCCAGACCGTATTCACTGGAATATGTTTCATCCGCCTGTTTGCCAAGCTGGAAGCCGATATTGTTAAAAAATTCATTGCATGAGTTTGCGATGCCGCTTACTACATTCATGGAACCGTGTCCGTCCGGATATACCCAGCAATGAACTTCCGGTGTGATCACATCGTACGTTCCGTCACAGTATACGTCTGTTTCTGTCGTGATCACGCCCTCTGTCAGACCTGCCACAGCGACAAGCGGCTTGTAGGTGGAGCCCGGCGCCGTCGCCTCCTGGGTTGCGCTGTTGTAAAAGGGCCTGGATGTACTTGTATTCAATTGGTTGTAATACTTGCTGTCCATTGTGTTGGCCAGCCGGTTATTGTCATATCCCGGGTAGGAAACGCAGGCAAGCACATCGCCGGTGTCCGTGTCCGTGATCACGACAGAGCCGCGGCACGGCTCCAGGCCGAGCTGGCCCGGTGTGATCTCCAGTGTCTGGATCTTTCCGCGCAGGAAATCATAGGCCCCGACGGATCCGGAGGACAGGGCGTCATACTGCCCGTCATCCGCAGAAAGAACCCCCTGCTCATAAAGGGTCATGCAGAGCTCCCGGCCGGTTACCGCGCCGGCTTTGATCATATACTGGTAGATCAGCTTATCAAATTCAGTCTGTCTTGCCAGCATATCTGTCACATAGGCGACCATAGCGCTGTATACTTCTGTTGAGTCCGAGTAATTGCCCTCTTCCGGCAGATAATCCTGCAGACGGGAGGAGTCCACCCAGTTCTGCGAAATAGCGTAATTGAGATACGTATAGACGTTGATCGTCTCCTGCGTCTTCCACTGCTGGTATGTCTGATCCTCCGTGTCGATGGAGCCGCTCACGATCACGCCGTTCTCGCCGGTCAGGACATCATTGACAATGTAGGAAAGATAGGCCTGCCATTCCCGGGACATATCCTTATAGGCAGACGCGTCCGCATCCTGCATGACAGAGGCAGCCTGCGCAATGACCTGCTCCTTGTAGGGAGCAAATTTCCCGTACACAGATTTCTCAGCCGCCCCGGCATCTTCCGAAGAAAAATGGCTCATATCCACAATATCATTGTCGATCAGGGCATAATAAGCATCACCGCTGGCAACAATGACGTCAGCGGCATCCGTACATACAGAGCGGTCATAGTCCAGGATATCCTGCATGCGCGTCAGCAGAATGCCCGCCAGTTCCTGTTCCAGGACGTTGTAGGCCGCCTTCTGCAGATCCGCATCGATAGTAAGGTAAACGTCACTGCCTGCTTTCGGCTCTGTCTCGCCCACCGTGTCGATCACACGGCCCACACTGTTCACGTAGAGCTTGACCTCGCCCTTCTCCCCCTGGAGCGTGCCGTCCAGCACCTGCTCAAGGCCTGACTTTCCGACGGTGTCCGTCAGATCGTACTTCTTCTGGTCCGCCTTGCTCAGGGCATTGTACTCCTCCTGGGAGATCTGTCCCGTGTACCCGATCAGGTTGGCAAAATACTTGCTGTCCGTGTACCGCCTCATGGATTCTCCGGCAATGTCCACGCCCTGGAGTTCAGGCAGGTGCTCCATGATCGCAGCCACCGTCTCATCGCTTACATCCTCCGCCACAGTGGTGGGAATGTATTTCTGGAAACTGTTCAGCCCGATGGCGTAGCGGATATTGACCATCTTGAGGACATGTTCCGGCTCTGTCTTGTCCTGGTCGATGCCGTATCCGTACGTTTCATCCGTGCAGAGGTAATCGATGATATCAGTTGCGGACATATTCCGCTGTTCCTCATCCAGACTGTCGATATACCGCTCGCCGAACACATCGGCCACAAAGCGGAGACGCTGCGTCTCATCCGTCATGGAAAACTGGTATTCGCCGTTGGCGTCCAGCACGATGCCAAAATCACTGATCACCGCGTCCCCGTTGCTCTCCACGATCTCAATGATCCGGTTGATCTCCTCGTTCAGAGCCTCGTTTTTCTGCTTCGTCGTGTCGTAGACGCCGTTGTCCTCAATGGTCACCGAGTAGGCCAGCTCGTTGTAGGCAAGAAGGTTGCCGTTCCTGTCGTAGATATTTCCGCGGGTCCCCTGTATGGTCCTTGTCTTCTGGATCTGCAGGGTGTAGTCTTCCAGATAGGACTGCCCGTTCACGATCTGGAGATGGAACAGGCGTCCCACCAGAATGGAAAACAGGGCGCAGAAAGCGATGATCATGACCACCGCGCGCCTCTGGAAGAGCTCATAGATTCCCGATTTTATGCGTTCCCAAATACTATACAAACCTGCTTGCACTCCTTTGTTCTTCAGCCTCTAATTTACGGTTAATGTGAAGGATCACCTGATACAGGATGATCGTCACCAGGATCGTATACACGAGCTCCGGCATCACCACATGGATCAGATAGTGTCCAAAACGGAAATCCCCCCGCATCATAAAGAAGCAGACATAGACGGTCAGGCCGTATGCCAGTTCGCTCCCGGCGATAAGGCCGAGAG
The DNA here is from genome assembly GCF_016901695.1 of Mordavella massiliensis. GTDB lineage: Bacteria > Bacillota > Clostridia > Lachnospirales > Lachnospiraceae > Claveliimonas > Claveliimonas massiliensis_A. The sequence goes on from NZ_JACJKS010000016.1 coordinate 8,614, forward strand.
GAAGCTTGATATCCTCGTCAAAGAAAAGCCGTTTAAAGCTCCCGTTCAGATACCCGATGACTGTAAAGATCAGCGTGTAAAAGCCGAGTACCCCGCCCCAGCACACATCCATCAGAAGACCGGACGCAAATCCGACGGCCATGCCTGTCTTTCTGCCGCGCATAAAGCCGAAGGCAGAGGTCAGGATGATCATCAGGTTGGGCCGGATCGACGCAAACTGGAGCACGGAGAACACGGTAGACTGCAGAAGGAAGCAGACGATGATAAAACAGGCTGTGATCACTTTCCTCTTCATATGCTACTCTCCTTCTTCCTGCGCGTCGTCCTCCGCTGTCAGGTCCGCCTTCGTCTTTGTGATGACGAGCACCTCCTGCAGATTTGTAAAATCCACGGCAGGCGTGATGTAGCCGGACCTTGTCAGGTTGTTGGAATCCACATTGATCTCAGAAATATATCCGATGAAAAGTCCCTGGAGGTAGGTGGAGCTGATGTGGGATGTCACCACCTGCTCGCCCACCTCGATCTCGTTGTCGTTGTTTGGAAGATTCTCAAAACGGATCCTGCCGTCCTCCATCAGCGTAAGGTCCCCGCGGACGATACACAGGTCCGACGTGGACAGCACCATGCCGCTTAAGTTGCTCTCGTCGTCGATCACAGACCGGACCTGGGCGTAGTTGGGGCCCACCTCTGTCACGATCCCGGCCAGACCGCTTCCGGCCAGCACGTTCATGTCCTCGCGGATGCCGTCGTTGCTGCCCTTGTCTATTGTGAAGGTGCTGAACCAGTTTGTCCCGCCTGTTGCGATGACATGCGCGCCCACCTTCTCATAGTCCCCGTAGTTCTGATCCAGCTTGTAGAGTTCCTGCAGGCGCTCCAGCTCATACTGCTCCTGATTGAGTCTTGTATTGTCTATGGTGAGCTGGTCCACACGCTCCTGGAGCTGCTCGTTTTCCTTGCGAAGGTCGCTGAGCGTGGCGAAATTGTCCGACACATCGCTCATCCATGTACCGGCGTAGCTGATCCCCCTCTGCATGGGTACGATCGTGTAGTTGGCGATCCAGCTTAAGGGGCCGCCGCCGTCGAGAAACCGCTCTGCTCCCAGCAGGATGCCGCACACGATCACAAGTATGAGCAGCACGTATTTACTTGGAATGGTATTCTGATTCCTGATCTTCATATTACCTCATCCACCTATAGTTTTCATCCAGCATGGAATATGCCAGCTTTTTCAGTTCATCCGACTGCATGATCTGCTTCAGTCCCGTCACGGCGCACAGCTCCGGTTCGATCGCCGTACGCACCCGGATGCCTGTCATCTCCTCCATGTAGACTTCAAGCCCCGGCATGTTGGCAAGCCCCCCTGTGAGGAAGATCCCGTTCCGGTAGATGGCTTTGCGCACTTCCGGCGGCGTGCGGTCAAGCAGCGACTCAATGCCGCGCACGCACTCCTCAAGAGGCTCCTTCACCGCCGCCCGCACAAGACTGATGGAGATCTCGCGCTGCTGGGGCACCCCGGTGATCAGATCCCGGCCCGCGACCTTCATGGAGGCGCTGTTGTCCTCGCTGAACACGCCGAAGCGCTTGCGCAGCATTTCGGCCGTGATCCTGCCGATCAGGAAGTCATGGCTGTAGCGGACGAGCTGGGCCACCGCGTGATCCAGCGTGATCCCGCCCACCTTCAGAAGGCGGTTCAGGACGATGCCGCCGCCGGCCAGCACGGAGAGCTCTGTCGTCTCGCCGCCCAGGTTCACGATGAAAAGGCCCTTCGTATTCTGCACGTCCAGATTCAGGCCCACCGCATCCGCGACGCCCCGCTCCACGATATTCACTTCCCTGGCCCTGGCTGTCGAGTGGATCACCAGATCAAAAAAGGCTTTCTTCTCCACCTCTGTCACATCGGTGGGAACCGCGATCACATACTCGGATCCCCTGGCAAATCCCCTGTCCTTTTTCAGAAGGCCCTGCAGCAGATACTGCATATGGTCAAACTTTGATATCACGCCGTGCTTCATGGGAAAAACGACCTGTATATTGGCCGGCGCCTTCTCATACATCTCAAACGCCTCATCTCCCACGGCAAACACTTCTTTTTTATTTGCGATGGCGATCACGTCTTTCTCTTTCCAGATCGCGTCCTTCTTCTTGTCATATACTTTGATCTCGTAGGAGCCGAGATCAAGTCCGTATATATTTCGTGCCATGTTTGCTCTTATCCTTTCGCATACATCAGATTCTCCTCGAGAAAGCTGATATAACAATTATTCCCAATAATGATGTGATCTAACAGTTCGATGCCGATCAATTCCCCTGCCCGCCGGATCCGCTGCGTTGTCAGGATGTCCTCCCGGCTCGGGCGCGGATCCCCGCTCGGATGATTGTGCAGGAGGATGACAGAAACAGCGTCCCGCTTTAGCGCCTCCACAAAAATCTCCCGCGGGTTGACAAGGGATGCGTTGACGGTGCCCTTGTATATATCCTTCTCGCCGATGAGCATGGATTTCGTGTTCAGCATGAGAAGCTTCATCAGTTCCTGTCCGAGATGGCGCATATCCTCCATATAATACTGCGCCACGGAGGAAGGCGCGGAGAAATTGAGCCCGCGGCGCGCATCGGCTTTGGCGATGCGGCGGGACAGTTCCAGAAGGCAGGTGAGCTGGATGGATTTCACCCTGCCCACGCCGCGGATCTTCTGAAAGGCCTCCCTTGTGAAGCTGTGCAGGGATTCGAGACTCCCGTCCCCGGCTTCCAGGATCCTGCGGCAGAGCTCCAGGACATTCTCTCCTCTCGTGCCGGTCCTTAAAAGGACTGCGAGAAGCTCCGCGTCACTTAAGTTCCCGGCGCCCAGACGTTCACATTTCTCGTAAGGGCGCTCCGATTCCATAAGTTCTTTGATTGTGTGTTTTTGATTCATCCTTTGCAGACACCTATAACAATCCCGGACGGCGCATGTTACAGGAAGCGATAGATTATGATTGCCAGAACCATTCCGATAATGCTGGCTATTGTGATCTTGACGGACAGACCGAATGTGATGACAAGTATGCCAAGATTCAGCACGACCGGTTCATCCAGACCGAATGTCTGCCCGTAATTAAGCCAGCTCAAAGCCCCTGTATCCTGTGCCAGCATGCCGATAAATCCTCCCAGGACGATCCCTGCCAGAATCAGCAGAAATAGGGCCCAGGAATTTTTACTGCCTGCTCCTCTCATATGTACTCCACCTCACATCACTCATAAGTTTTCTTTCAAAAACTCAATATATTCTATCATATTTCAAAAAGAGTGTATAGCCTAATCCCATTAAAAATTTCTTAATCATGGGCTCCGTTGTCGAACGGACGGTATTTTGAGGCGACTGCCTCCGCCACCTTCATGCCGTCCATAGCGGCCGACATAATACCCCCCGCATAGCCGGCGCCCTCTCCGCACGGATACAGTCCTTTCACCATGCTTTCAAGTCCGTCTCCCCGCAGGATCCTGAGGGGGGAGGAGGTGCGGCTCTCTACGCCGGACAACAGGGCGTCCTCTCTGTCATACCCGCGCATCCTGGTCCCGAATGCCCGGATCCCCTTCTCGATGGCATCGCCGATCTGCGGCGGAAAGATCCCCCGCACATCGCCAAACTGCCAGTCCCCTTTCATGCAGGGCTTCACGTTTCCCAGCGCTTCCGACATCCTGCCGCGGCAGAAATCCCCGAAGAGCTGCACGGGGATCCTGCCGTTTCCGGCCTGAAAGGCCCGCTCCTCCAGCCTGCGCTGAAAGTCCACGCCGGCCAGGGGGCCGTCCCCTCCGAAATCCGCCGGCGTCACTGTGACGATCACGGCGCTGTTGGCGTTCCCGCCCGCCCTGTCATGATAGCTCATGCCGTTCACTGCGAGAAGCCCTTCCTCGGAGGATGCATTCACGACATAGCCACCGGGGCACATGCAGAAGGTGTAGACCCCTCTTCCATCCGGCAGGTTTGCAGTCAGTTTGTAGGCAGCGGCCGGCAGATAGTCCGCTCTTGCGGAGCCCTCCTCCAGGCCGTACTGATCCCGGTCCACCATGGACTGGGGATGTTCCGCCCGCACGCCGACGGCAAAGGACTTTGCCTCCATGGGAACATACTGCTCATGAAGCATGGCGAAGGTGTCCCTGGCGCTGTGACCGACAGCTAGGATGAGCGCCTGGGTAAAGCAGACGCGGCTTTCACCTGTCCTGCTGTCTTCTAAGTCAAGCAGCAGCCCCTCTTCATCCTCTGCCCTGCGGGTGATCTTTGCAAGCTTCGTGTGAAAGCAGACCTCGCCGCCCATCCGGATGATATCCTCGCGCATCCGGGTCACGACCTCTATGAGAAGATCTGTCCCGATATGGGGTTTCGCGTCATAGAGGATCTCCTCCGGCGCGCCGTGGGAATGCAGGATCTCCAGTACCTTGCGGTTTCTGCCGGCACGGTCCTTCACAAGGGTATTCAGCTTGCCGTCTGAGAAGGTGCCGGCCCCTCCTTCCCCGAACTGGACGTTGGAGCGGGTGTCAAGGACTCCGGTCTCCCAGAAGGCTTCCACATCCGCCTTCCGCTGCTGTGCTTCGCTTCCCCGCTCTATGACGAGGGGACGGTAGCCGTGGAGGGCAAGCATGTAGGCGGCGAAAATGCCGGCCGGTCCGAATCCGGCCACAACAGGCCGCGCTTTCAGCTCTTCTGTCCCCGGTTCCGGGAATCGGTAGGCCGGTGGCGGGGCTTTCTGCACATTTCCGTTCCTGCTCTTTTTCAGGACTGTTCTTTCATCGGCCACGGCGGCATCCACGGTATAGACAAAGAAGAGATCCGGTTTTTTTCTTGCGTCCAAGGATCGGCGCACGATCGTCCAGGACGTGAGCGCCTCCTTCCGGATCCGCAGCGTCTTTGTGATCTTCTTCTCCAGATCCTCCCGGCTGTGCCCCGCGGGCAGTTTAAGCTGACTGATCCGTATCATACATCTCTCCTCCGTCTCTGTCCTGCGGCCCTGCCCGCCAGGTAGCCGGTGGCCCAGGCCCACTGCAGATTGTAGCCGCCGCACAGGCCGTCTGCGTCCAGCAGTTCCCCTGTCAGGTACAGCCCTCTCACAAGAGCCGACTCCATCGTGTCAGGGACAACTTCTGTCAGGTCCACGCCTCCGGCGCACACCTGTGCCTGGTCGAACCCGTTGACGCCGGTGATCTCAAGTTTCAGCGCCTTGCATACCCGGGCAAGCTTCTGCATCGCCCCGGGCGCAATGTCCGCCACTTTGTCTTTCCAGCGGATCCGGCTTTGCGTAAGAAGGACAGGCGCCAGTTTGCGGTGAAAGATCCCGTGAAGGAACTCCTCCGCCGTGTTTCCGGCAAATGTCTGTCTGCGGGCTTCAAAGAGCGCAGACAGCTCTTCCGGCTGCAAGCCGGGCAGAAGGTCCAGGACCGCCTGTACCTTTCTTCCCTCCGCGAGGGCGGCCGATGCAAAACGGCTGACCTGGAAGACCGGGATGCCGGAGAGCCCGTAGTCTGTAAACTGGATCTCTCCCGTATCCTGCGCCGCAAGGCGTCCATCCGCATAGAGCCGCACGGTCCCGTCCGTGCGCACACCCGCAGTTTTCTTCAGGAAGGACTCCACAGAGCGAAGCTGCACAAGAGCCGGCAGGGGGCGGATGATCCGGTGCCCGAAGGAGCCGGCAAGCCGGTAGCCGCTCCCGTCCGATCCGAGAGCCGGCGCGGCCATGCCTCCCGCCGCGAGGATCAGGGCATCCCCTGTCAGGCGGACATCCCCCTCCGGCCCTTTAGCTGTCACATGAAACCGGCCTTCCTTTTGTTCCGCCGCGCAGACGGCAAAGCCGGTCCTTACATCCACATGCAGACGGCGAAGTTCCATGGCGAGCGCTTCCCGCACGGACGCCGCCTGGTCATTGGACGGATAGACGAGGGTTCCCCTTGTCTTTGTGAGAAGTCCAAGCCCCGCAAAAAAGCGCAGCGTATCCTCCGCGCCGAAGGATGCGAGGACTTTCTTTACTGTCCCCGGATCCCCGCCCCGGAAATACGCTGCCTTCATATCCATATTTGTCAGATTGCACCGTCCGTTGCCGGTGGAGAGGATCTTTTTCCCCGGCATTTCCTTCTTTTCCAGTATTGTGACAGAGGCGCCCTGCCGGGCCGCCGCGATGGCGGCAGTCATGCCCGAGGCGCCTCCTCCTGCGATCAGTATGTTCATAAAGTGACCAGCCCTTTCCGCACTAGATATTCCAGAGACATCAGTATGCCCAGCTTCGCATGGGGCCATGTGAGACCGCCCTGGAAATAGACAGCGTAGGGCGGTTTGATGGGCGCGTCTGCAGAGAGTTCAATGGAGGATCCCTGCACGAAGGCCCCGGCTGCCATGATCACATCGCTGTCATAGCCGGGCATGGCCCACGGCTCCGGCGTCACATAGGAATCCACCGGGGCGGCCGCCTGGATGCCCTGACAGAATGCGATCACGCCCTCCGGCGTGCCGAGCTCCACCGCCTGGATGATATCGTGCCGGCTCTCCTTCCCGTCCGGCACAACGCCAAACCCGCAGGCTTCATAGATGTTCGCTGCGAGGATAGCTCCCTTGAGGGCTGCAGCCACCACTGTGGGCGCAAGAAAGAGGCCCTGGTAAAAGGACTGCATCACGCCGAGGGACGCGCCCACTTCCCGGCCGAGCCCAGGCGATGTGAGACGGCAGGCGCAGTTCTCGATGAGGTCCTCGCGCCCGGCAATATAGCCGCCGATGGGTGCAAGGCCGCCGCCCGGGTTCTTGATGAGGGAGCCGACGACCAGATCGGCGCCCACGTCACTTGGCTCCGTGAGCTCTACAAATTCCCCGTAACAGTTGTCCACCATGCAGATCACATCCGGTCTGATCCGCTTTACAAATGCGATCAGCTCCCCGATCTGCGCCACGGAGAAGCTGGGTCTTGTCTGGTATCCCTTGGACCGCTGGATGGTGACAAGCTTTGTCCGCTCTCCCATGGCCTTTTCTATCTCTTCATAGTCAAAGGTGCCGTCCGGCAGAAGATCCACCTGCCGGTACGATACGCCGTACTCCGCAAGGGAGCCGCGAGAGGGCCGGATCCCAATGACCTCCTCCAGTGTGTCATACGGCTTTCCGGCCGGTGAGAGAAGCTCATCCCCGGGGCGGAGATTCGCTGCAAGAGCGACGGCCAGCGCGTGGGTCCCGCAGGCGATCTGCGGGCGCACAAGAGCGCTCTGTGTATGGAATACGCCCGCATACACCTTCTCCAGCGTCTCTCTTCCGAGATCATCATAGCCGTATCCGCTTGTATACTGAAAACATCCGGCGTTCACACGGCTCTCCTGCATGGCGCGGATGACTTTCATCTGGTTGTATTCCGCGATGCGGTCGATCTCATCAAACCTGTCCTTCAGCCGACTTTCTATCTGCGCCCCAAACCGGTACACGCCCTCTGATATCCCCATGTCCCTGTACATACGGGTGATCTGTTCCTCCTGCATTGTCATGCTCCTTTTCTTTTATCTGTGTTCTCCTTTTACCATGGCTGCCATGATCTTTGTCTTCATCTTTGCGCACCGGGCGTCGAACTCCGGATTGATGGACGGGATCTCCCGCATCACATCCGCCGCCTCCGCATACCGGTACATATCGTACAGGATGCCGGCGCGGTTCAGGTTATAGAGCGCCTTTTCGCCCTTTGTCCTGGCGTATTTTTCCAGCGCGAGCAGCTCCCGGTATGTTGTTTCCGCATTTTTGCTGTACGAATAGAGCTCCATAAGAGGGTTCATCCTCTTCAGCAGTTTGGAGCCCCCGAATAATCCTCCGAACATATCCCTTGTACTCCCTTCATGTGGGAAAGCATCGTTTCCACGATCCTTTCATCATCATAGCCGCAGGCGGCTTTGTCGATCCAGATCACCTCTCTCTCCCTCTTAAACCAGGTGATCTGCCGCTTGGCAAAATGTCTCGTGTCCCGCTTGATCCTGTAGACTGCGTCCTCCAGCGTACAGCGGCCGTCCAGGTACTCCAGTATCTCCTTGTATCCGAGCCCCTGCATGGATACCATGCCTTCCTTCAGGCCCATATCCTTCAGGCGCTGCACTTCCTCCACAAGCCCCTCTTCCATCATCTGATCCACCCGGCGGTCGATCCTCTCGTAGAGGCGGGGCCGCGCGTCAGTAAGGACAAAATACCGGAAATCATAGGGGGACTGCCTTTGCCGCTCCTCCTCATTGTGGGCGGAGATCGGCTTCCCCGTCTGCAGGTAGAATTCCAGCGCACGGATCACCCGCTTCACATTGTTCGGGTGGATCTTCTCTGCCGAAGCAGGGTCTGCAGCGGCCAGACGGTCGTGAAGCGCCTGCGCCCCCTCCCTGGCCGCGAATCCGGTCAGTTCACGGCGGATCCGGTCATCCTCACCGTCCCCCGCAAAATCAATATCATAGAGAAGCGCCTGGATGTAGAATCCGGTCCCGCCCACCACGATGGGGACAAGGCCGGCCGTGCGGATCTGTCTTACAGCCTCTTTTGCCATCTCCTGAAAACGGACCACGTTAAACTCTTCGCGGGGATCCAGCACGTCCACAAGATAGTGGGGGATGCCCTCCATCTCCTGCGGCCTGATCTTGGCGGAACCGATATCCATATGCCGGTAGACCTGCATGGAGTCCGCTGAGATAACGGCGCCGCCGATCCGTTTCGCCAGCAGGATGGACGCCTTTGTCTTCCCCACCGCTGTGGGGCCTGTCAGAATGATAAGCGGTTCCTTCATTACACGATCCTCTTGAATTTCTTTTCCAGTTCCCGTCTGCTCATAGCGATGATCGTCGGCCTTCCGTGGGGGCAGTGATACGGGTTTTCCAGCTTCAGGAGTTCCCCGATCAGGGCCTCCATCTCCTTTGCGGACAGATGCATATTCCCCTTGACAGCCGCCTTGCACGACATGGACGCGATCTTCTCATCTATGAGGTCAGACGCCAGTCCAGTATAAATCTCATCCGACAGACTGTCAATCATCTCCATCAGAAGATCCTTCTTGGCAATGGAGAACAGGTTGTCAGGCACACCGCGCACGGCGTAGGAATCCTGTCCGAACTCCTCGATCTGGAAGCCGATCCTTGTAAACTGATCCATATATGTTTCGAGAAGCTGTGCCTCCGGCATGGTCAGATTCAGGATGATGGGCGGGCTGATCAGCTGGGAGGTAAAGTCCCTCGTCTTCATGCCGGCCAGCGTCCGCTCGTACAGCACCCGCTCGTGGGCGGCATGCTGGTCAATGATATAGAGATTGTCCTGGAATTCCACAAGCCAGTACGTCTCAAATACCTGTCCGATGATCCGGTACGTCTGCGCTGCCTGTGGACTTAAAAGCTTTTCTCCGAACAGGCTCATCTGACCGGGAGTCTGCCCATCTTTTGGAGCGCGCTCTGTTTTCTCGGCGTCCGGCGCTTTTTCTTCCAGAGTGTGCTCTGTTTTCTCGGCGTCCGCCCGGTATCTCGCGGCCTCCCGGATCCGGTCCGCCTGGGCCGGCGCCCTGTGGATGCCGCTTCTGTCCGCCACTTCCGCCGATGCGTTCTGCTGATGGTAGGACAGGACTCTCTCCCGCATCTTTTGCATGAAATAGTCCAGGTCCCGGCGGGGTTCCTGGAGCGCGCTCTGCTTTTTTTCTTCCGTGGGAATTTCGGGCTCAGCGGCGCTCTTTTTTTCGTAGAGTGCACTCTGCTCTCTGATATTCTGCGCTGTGTTCCGCCGGATCGGATCCTCTCCTGCCGGACGCTCTGCCTGGGGAGGGGCAGCCGGAGGATCCGGCACTTCCACCCGGGGGATCAGCTCCTCGTGGTGCAGCGCCCGGGAGAGCGCTTCGCAGACCGCATTGTACACGTCCTGCTGGTTCTGGAAACGGACCTCCATCTTGGTCGGATGGACGTTCACATCCACGATCTCAGTATCTACGGTGATATGCAGCACAGTGAACGGGTACTTGTGCTGCATCTGGAAATCTTTGTAAGCGTCCTCGATGGCCTTCGCGATGAGATTGCTCTTCACGTATCTCCCGTTGATAAAATAGGTCTCAAAATTCCGGTTCCCCCTGGAGACGAGCGGTTCCCCGATGCATCCTGTGATCCGGATGCCCCGGCCTTCAAAATCCACTCCCAGGAGATGTGCCGCAACCTCGCGGCCGTACACGTGGTAGATCACATCCCGCAGGTTTCCGTTGCCGGATGTGTGGAGCTTTGACTGGCCGTTGCTGCGCAGCTGGAAGGATATCTCCGGGTGGGAAAGGGAGAGCCTTGTCACAAGGTCCGACACATGGCTGGCCTCTGTCATGGGCGTCTTCAGAAATTTCCGCCTGGCAGGGGTATTGTAAAAGAGCTGGCGCACGAGAAACGTCGTCCCGTCAGGCGCGCCCGTCTCCTCCGGCGTACCTCCCTTCCCGCCCTCGATGCGGTAGGAGGCGCCGAACGGATTCTGCCGCGTTTTTGTGATCAGTTCCACCTGTGAGACCGCCGCGATGCTGGAGAGCGCCTCGCCGCGGAACCCGAGGGAGGCGATGTTCGACAGGTCCTCCGCCGAGCGGATCTTACTTGTGGAGTGCCGCAGGAACGCGGCAGGTATATCCTCCATCTCGATGCCGGACCCATTGTCCGTCACACGGATAAAGGAAATGCCTCCGTCCCGTATCTCCACCGCGACGGAAGTGGCGCCTGCGTCGATGGCGTTCTCCAGCAGTTCCTTTACGATCGAGGCAGGCCGCTCAATGACCTCCCCGGCAGCGATCTTGTCGATTGTCACCTGGTCTAAAACCTGTATTTTGCTCATATTACCACCTGTTCTTCAATTTGTTCTGCAACTGATACAGTGTGTTCAGGGCGTCGATGGGCGTCAGATGGCTGACATCCAGATTCTTGATCTCTTCCAGCACATCATCATCCTTTACCGTGTCAAACAGGGACATCTGCGCCAGATCCACCTCGTCGTACTTCTTCGCCTTCTTCTTTGTCTCTTTCCCGGCGGAAGCAATGTCCTTGACCCGCGTGGTGATATCTGCGTAGGAGAGCTCCTCCGCGATCTCCTTGGCCCGCTCGATGACAGGCTCCGGCACGCCGGCCAGCTTCGCCACCTGGATCCCGTAGCTTCTGTCCGCGCCGCCCTGCACGATCTTGCGGAGGAAGACGATGTCGTCCCCCTTCTCCTTCACGGCGATGCAGTAGTTGTGGACGTTGTCGATCTTGCCCTCCAGCTCCGTCAGCTCGTGGTAGTGGGTGGCAAAGAGGGTCTTGGCTCCCAGCAGCTTCGTGTTGCTGATGTGCTCCACAACAGCCCAGGCGATGCTCAGGCCGTCGAAGGTGCTTGTGCCCCGCCCGATCTCGTCGAGGATGAGCAGGCTGTGCCGGGTCGCGTTCCGCAGGATGTTGGCCACCTCCGTCATCTCCACCATGAAGGTGCTCTGCCCGGAGGCGAGGTCGTCCGATGCGCCCACCCGTGTAAAGATCCGGTCCACGATGCCGATGTCGGCAGCGGAGGCCGGCACAAAGGAACCGACCTGCGCCATCAGCACAATGAGGGCGCTCTGGCGCATGTAGGTGGATTTCCCGGCCATGTTGGGGCCGGTGATGATGGAGATCCGGTCCTTTTTGTCGTCCAGATAGGTATCGTTTGCGATGAACATGTCATTGGGGATCATCCGCTCCACCACCGGATGCCTGCCGTCCCGTATGTTGATCACGCCCTTCTCGTTGATCTTCGGGCGCACGTAGTGATTGCGCTCCGCCACAAGGGCAAGGGAGGCCAGCATGTCCAGCTTCGCCACGGCTGCGGCTGTGTTCTGGATGCGGACCACTTCCCGGCCGACCGTGTCGCGCACCTGGCAGTACAGTTCATACTCCAGGGCGTACAGCTTGTCCTCCGCCCCCAGGATCGTATCTTCCAGCTCTTTGAGGCGGGGCGTGATATAGCGCTCTGCGTTGGCCAGCGTCTGCTTCCGCGTATAGTAGTCCGGCACAAGGTTCCTGAAGGAGTTCGTCACTTCCAGATAGTAGCCGAATACCTTGTTGTAGCGGATCCGCAGGTTTTTGATGCCCGTCTTCTCCCGCTCCTCCTCCTCCAGCTTCGCCAGCCAGTCTTTTCCCTCTGTCTTGGCGTTGCGGAGCCGGTCCACCTCCCCGCTGTACCCGTCGCGGATGATGCCGCCCTCCTTCATGGCCAGCGGCGGATCATCGCAGATGGCAGAGCCGATCAGGCTGCACAGATCCTCCAGCGGATCCATCTCCTCCAGGATCTCCGTGAGGAGCGGCGCCTTCAAGTCTCCCAGGATGCAGCGGATATGGGGCAGCATGGAAAGGGAACTGTGAAAGGCTGTCAGATCCCGCGGGTTGGCTGATCTGTATGTAATCTTAGTGAGGAGGCGTTCCAGATCGTAGACCGGCGTCAGATACTCCCTGAGCTCCTCCCTGCAGATGGCGTTGTCAAGGAGCTCTGCCACTGCATCCAGCCGTTTCTCGATCTCCGGCTTGTCGATCAGGGGCTGCTCCAGCTGCTTGCGGAGCAGCCGGGCTCCCATGGCGGTCTTTGTCTTGTCCAGCACCCACAACAGGGACCCTTTTTTCTGCTTCTCACGGAGCGTCTCGCACAGCTCCAGATTCCGCCTTGTGGAGCTGTCCAGCACCATGTACTTTCCCGGCATATATCTGGTCAGCCGGGAGAGCTGCGCCAGATCTGTCTTCTGGGTCTCCTTCAGGTAGACGAGCAGGGCGCCGGCGCCGACGATCCCGCAGTCATAGTCCGCGATGCCAAGGCTCTCCATGGAGCTGACGCCAAAATGCTCCGCCAGCGTCCTGCGGCAGATGGCGTCGTCAAAATACCAGGCGTCCAGGGCATAGATCGTGATGCCGAGCCTGTCCCGCAGATCGTCCAGATCCATGCCGCTCATGTAGAACGCCTCGTTGCAGATCAGCTCCGAGGGCATCAGGTGGCTGATCTCATCCAGGAGCTGGCCGCTCTCGTCCACTTCCGTCACCGAGTACTCTCCTGTGGTCACATCCGCGACAGAGACACCATACCGGTCCCCGATGTACGCCACACACATAAGATAATTATTCTTTGTCTCATCCAGGGCCTGGGTGTCCAGGTTGGTGCCCGGCGTGACGATGCGCACCACGTCCCGCCTGACAAGCCCTTTGGCTGTGGCCGGGTCCTCCATCTGCTCGCAGATCGCCACCTTGTAGCCCTTCTTTACGAGTCGGTTGAGATATCCGTCCACCGCGTGGTACGGCACGCCGCACATGGGCGCACGCTCCTCAAGGCCGCAGTTTTTCCCGGTCAGGGTGATCTCCAGCTCCCGGGAAGCTGTCAGCGCATCGTCAAAAAACATTTCGTAAAAATCGCCCAGTCTATAGAAAAGGATGCAGTCCTCATACTGTCGTTTTGTCTCCATGTACTGCTGCATCATGGGGGTCAGTTCAGCCATGTAAGTTCTCCTTTGCTGTTCTTGTCTTCTGCACGTATACCGCAGGCATACATAGTTAAGTATACCACATTTTCGGTTCAAATCAAATGAGGAAAAACCGCGGTTTTTTCTCGCCAAAGACCTTCCACAGCAGCAGCCCGCCAAGGATGATCCCGATCCCGCACAGAAGCGCGAACAGCAGCATGAAAGGCAGGCAGATCTGCCCGAAGAGCTGCAGGGGGAGGCCGGTGTAGTCCCACACATGCCAGCCGAGCCACTTGTTTACGATGATGCCTGTGATAAACTCGCAGGACGTCACAAAAACCATGCAGCGCAGAAGCTGGATCCACATCGGATCCCTCCACTCCCGCACCCGGCCCTGCCAGACGGCAAAGCACATGCAGATGCCTCCAAGCGCGAACATGCTCCAGTGCGAAAAGCCGCGGAACACCACTTCAAATCCGTAGTAGAGGCAGCCTCCCACGATCCACAGGAACAGGTATTCACAACATATCTTCCATGTTTTTTCCATAAAAAACGCCCCCGCTATATAGGTATTCCTGTATAGTGTGAGCGTTTCCGTTCCGGAATATAAATGGGATATTACACCATTTCCCCCAGATAGTAAAAGCCGCGGCACGTGACAAGGCGCACCTTCACAAGGCGCCCGATCAGGGAGGGATCTCCCGGGAAGTGCACGAGCAGGTTGTTGCTCATCCGTCCGGTCAGAAGGGAGGGGTCATGGTCGTTGACGCTCTCCGCCAGCACTTCCTGCACGGTGCCTTCGTGGACAGCGCAGACCTGCGCGGAGATGTCCTGCACCTCTCTAAGAAGGCGGTCAAACCGGTCTTTGACCACATCCTGGGGCACCTGCTCCTCCATGGCGGCCGCCGGCGTCCCCGTGCGCTTTGAGTAGATAAATGTAAAGGCGCTGTCATAGCGGACACGGCGCACCACATCCAGCGTCTCCAGGAAGTCTTCCTCCGTCTCCCCCGGGAACCCGACAATGATATCTGTAGTGAGGGAGATGTCCGGCACGGCAGCCCGGATCCGGTCCACCAGATCCAGATACTGCTCCTTCGTGTACCTGCGGTTCATCTTCTTTAGGATGCGGCTGCTCCCGGACTGGAGCGGCAGGTGGAGATGCCGGCATATTTTCTCTGATCTGCCCATGACTTCGATCAGTTCATCGGACAGATCTTTCGGGTGCGAGGTCATGAAGCGGATCCTCCGGATCCCGTCCACCTTCTCCACCTCCTCAAGAAGCTGTGCAAAGGTCATGGGCTGGTCCAGCGTCTTCCCGTAGGAATTCACATTCTGGCCAAGCAGCATGACTTCCACCACGCCGTCTGCCGCCAGCTTCTCGATCTCCCGTATGATCATCTTCGGATCCCGGCTCCGCTCCCGTCCCCGCACATAGGGAACGATGCAGTAGCTGCAGAAATTATTGCAGCCAAACATAATGTTTACGCCGGACTTGAACGGGTATTTCCGCGCCACCGGCAGATCCTCCACGATCCGGTCCGTGTCTTTCCAGATGTCGATGACCATCCGGTCAGACTCCATGCGGGCCGCGATCAGTTCCGCGAACTTGTAGATGTTGTGTGTACCGAAGATGATATCCACGAAGCGGTAGCTCTTCTTCAGCTTCTCCACCACCTGGGGCTCCTGCATCATGCAGCCGCACAGGGCGATCATCATGTGGGGATTGGATTTTTTGGCATGTCCCAGTTGTCCCAGCCTTCCGTACACCCTCTGGTTGGCGTTCTCACGGACGGTGCAGGTATTGTAGATGACAAAATCCGCCTTCTCCTCGTCCGCTTCCTCTATGTATCCCACTTTGCGCAGGATGCCTTCCAGTTTTTCCGAATCCCGCGCGTTCATCTGGCAGCCGAAGGTCGTCACGTGGAAAGTGAGCGCGCGTCCCGCCCGCTCGGACGCCTCTTTTACGAGCTCCTTTGCCCTGTCCATGAAATAGTACTGGCGCTCCGGCTCGCTTGCGGGGGCTGCGCTATACAAACTGATTTCTGGATCTGTCATACTCATAATCGATTCCTTTCAGTACATTCGTGATCTGTGCTTTATCCACCTGCATGTCGTCGCAGAGATCGTCCAGATCCCTGTAAAAGTCACGCAGCTTCGTGTTTACCACGCCCAGCATGAGCACCGGGTCGCCCGGAAGTTTCTCTATCATCTTTCTTCTCTCCTTTTTCCGATCTCTATGAGCCGTCTTTCTGTTGCGATCATCTGCACCTGCACGTCAAAAGATCCCGCCGGGATCCGCTCCAGCACCTGGAAGTCAAAGGCGATGGCCATCGTCTGAAGGCGGGGGTGGCTGTGCAGGTACCGGTCGTAGTACCCCTTCCCGTAGCCGATCCGGTTTCCCCGCAGGTCAAAGGCAGCGCCCGGAAGGAGCACAAGGCCGTCGCTTCCGTCTGCCCGGCAGACCGGATCCGGCTCCAGGACGCCGAAAGTCCCCGGCGCAGTCTCATCCGGGGAGTCGATGTACCAGAATGTGATATCCTCTTTTCCGGTCCGCGGGACAGCTACTTTTTTCCCGAGCTTCCACGCGTCCTCCATGATCCCGCGGGTGCCGGCCTCCCGGCGGAAATCCATATAGCAGTATATGGTATCCGCCCCCAGGAACCAGGGATGGGACCGGACCCTCCTGCGGATGGATTCTGTCTTATCCGCCCACTCCGAAGCACACACGGATGCGCGGGCCCGGAGCATCCGGCGCCTAATTTCCTCTTTTTCTTCCATATTTTTCACCGAGATCCGTGATGGACCCGTCCTTCTCCCGGATCGAGATGTTGTTGAGCTGGCCGCGGAGATTTTCCCGCACGGCCGCGATATATTCCTGGCGGAGGAGCTGCTGCTCCTTATGTTCCGCGTCTGTCAGTCCTTCTGCTTTTGATTTGTGATACAGTTCGTTGATCCGTTTGATCTTCTTTTCATCCATGGTATAGTTTGTTCCTTTCTAGCTGCTGTAGTTTTCCAGGAAACTGTACAGCATCTGGGTACTCCCAACGTATTTTCCGTTCTTGATCTCATGCTGCAGGCCGGCCGGAAGAGACGCCACCTCGATGCTCGTGTAGTCGTAGACCGTCTCCCTGTCGCCCAGATAGACGACCACATACCCGTTCTCCTCAAGCAGGCAGTAGGTATCCTCTTTCACAGCACTCCCCTCTGTCTCGACAGACGGGCTTTCTTTCGTATCGCCGCCCTCTTCGGTCCTTGCGGCAAGAGACGCATCCCCGGCCCTCTCCAGCGCCTTCTCGTACGTGAAATGATAGGCGCATGCCAGGAGGATAAAGGCAGCCAGAGCTGCCGTGAAAAAACCGACACTCAACTTTTTCTTCATAAGGACAACTCCTTTTTTAGTAGAGTATCGGCTTTTCTCTCACAATTTATACAGCTTCCTACCGGTAACCGCCCCGGATCAGGTGAAGCTTCCGACATACAGTCACAAGCAGGGCCCCCTTCGGCGCTGCCAGGAGTTCTTCCTCCGTGACGCCGCCAAGTCCGACGAGACTGACTCCATAGGCGATCACTGCTGCAATAATAGCGAACACAGCCGCGGCCATCGGTCCGATGAAGAGTTCGCAGAGAAGATGCACAAGGAGGGCGATCACGCCCATGATCACCGCCGCGATGCAGGGGATCACAAAGGTCTTCCGTCGTTCCTGTATATATCCGCATGTTTCCCGGAGATCATGGGCATTCAGGATACAGATGGAAGCGGCAAAAACAATCTTGCTGATGGGAATGGAGTAAATCTCCCATTTAAAGACGACAAGCATGATAAAGAGCGCCACAATGTGGATCACAAGAGAGACCGCCGCGTTCTTTACCGGCTTTGCCATATAGTCCAGCCCCTGCAGCGCCGCGTTCGTCACAGTGGAGAGGCAGAAAAACACAACGGAAATACCGCCGATCCGGAGCATCAGCGCCGGGATGGCGTTGTCCTGTGTGAAGTACAGAAGATCCAGGATCGGCCCCGCCAGCGTGATAAAGCCCGCCGCGCAGGGGATGGCGATCAGCATGTTGAACCGGGAGACCATATTGATCTTGCTGTGGATCTGCTTCCGGTTCCCGGTCTGTATGGTGGCCACCAGACTCGGGATGAAGGAGGCGGCCAGTGCGCTGGCCACGCTTAAGGGGATGTTCGTCATGGTGTCGTACTGCCCGTTCAGCATGCCAAGAAGGGAGGTGTACTCCTTCTCCGCCATGCCCTGGGCGGCCATGATATTGGAAAACATCGTCTGATCCACAATGTTGCAGATATTATACACTGTTGCACTCAGAATGACCGGTGCGATGGTGAGCAGGAGGATCTTGTACACCTGTCCCATACTCTCCTGCCGCCGTGTCCGGTCCCGCCGCATCTGCCGCTTCAGCCTTGTCCGGTAAGCCCCGAAGACAAACAGGAGGAAGAGGAGCGCTGTCAGGGCGCCGATCACTGTACCCAGCGTAGCGCCCGCGGCCGCGAACGCCGCGCCGTAAGTCTCCTTCTGGGCCCCGGAGGCCATAGCCTGCCCGGTCCGCATGAGAAGGTAGGCCCCCACCACGCTTACGATCGCGTTGATGAGCTGCTCTGCCACCTGGGAGACCGCCGTCGGGATCATGGTGCCGTAGCCCTGGAAAAAGCCCCGCAGCACACCGAGGATGGCGACGATCAGGATACAGGGGGCCAGGACGCGCAGGGCGTAGACGCTCATTCCCATCTTCAGGATATGCTCCGAAATAAAGCTGGCCCCGAAAAAGACAATGGCGGTCACGATACCGCCCGACACAATCCCGAAGCTCATGGCTCCCTTGAAGACCCGGTACGCATTTTTATACTGTCCTGTAGATACCCGCGCGGACACGAGCTTTGACACAGCCATGGGAAGGCTGTAGGAAGTGAGCATCAGCGCCAGGCTGTACACCTGGAACACAACGCCGTAGTAGCCGTTTCCCTCGCTGCCCATGATATTGGTAAGGGGGATGCGGTAGGCCAGACCGACCACCTTTGTGATCATGGCCGCCGCTGCCAGGATCGTTCCCTGGGCCAGAAAATTCGTTCCTTTGTTCTTGCTAGACATAGTTTGCCGCTCCACACTTTCTCTTATCGTAAAATCCCGAGCTGTTCCAGGATCTCTCTTTGCTTCTGCTCCATCACGAGGCGTTCTTCCTCCCCGATGTGGTCATATCCTGTTAAGTGTAACACAGAATGGGCGATTAAGAAAGCAAATTCTCTTTTCGGGGAATGGCCGTAAGCCGCGGCCTGCTCCAGGACCCTCTCCTTGGAGATCACGATGTCGCCCAGAACGAGCTCCCCGCTTTCCGGGTCAAAGCAGTCCTCCTCATCCTCCAGAAATCCGAATTCCCCGGGCGCCTCATACTCCACCATGGGGAAGGAAAGCACATCTGTCGGCCGGTCGATCCCGCGGAACTGCCGGTTCATCTCGTGGATCTGTTCGTCTGTCGTCAGCAGGAGGTTTACCTGCGCCTCGTAGGGACAGCCCACATAGTCAAGAGCCGCGTCCACGACTTCCCGCGCGAGCTCCTCGCAGGGAAGCGGAAGGCGCAGGCTCCCTTCTTCCTCAAAATACAGTGCCATTTATCTTCTCCTTCTGTCTTTTCCTCTGAATTTCTTCGCGTCCGCCTTTGCCTCATACTCCTCGTACGCCTTGACGATCCGCTGCACAAGCGGGTGACGGACCACATCCCTGCTCGTCAGCTGGCAGATGCTGATGTCCTCTATGTTCTTCACCACGCTGACCGCCACATCCAGGCCGGATGTCTGTCCGGACGGAAGGTCCTTCTGGGTGGCGTCGCCGGTGATGACTACCTTGGATCCGAAACCGATGCGGGTCAGGAACATCTTCATCTGGGCCGGCGTCGTATTCTGCGCCTCATCCAGGATGATGAAGGCATTGTCCAGCGTCCGCCCGCGCATGTAGGCAAGGGGAGCCACCTCGATGAGTCCCTTCTCGGAATTCTTAAGGAAGCTCTCCGCTCCCATGATCTGGTAGAGGGCGTCGTAGAGCGGCCGCAGGTACGGATCGATCTTGCTCTGCAGATCCCCGGGCAGAAAGCCAAGCTTCTCCCCCGCCTCAATAGCCGGCCGGGTGAGGATGATCCGGCCCACCTCGTTGTTCTTAAATGCGGTGATCGCCATGGCCATGGCAAGATATGTCTTTCCCGTTCCCGCAGGCCCAAGGCCGAAGACGATCATCTTCTCGCGGATGGCGTCCACATATTTCTTCTGGCCGAGCGTCTTTGGCTTGATCGGTTTCCCCTGGAGCGTATGGCAGATCATATCCCTGTCGATCTCCAGCACCTTCTCCTCCTGGTCTTCCATGGAGAGGGACAGGGTGTAGTCCACATTCTGTTCCCGGATCTCCGTGCCTCTCCTGGCCAGCGCAAGGAGCTGGGAGAGCACACTCTCCGCCTTCGCCGCCTGCCTTTCATCTCCGAGTATCTTTACTGTATCGCCCCGCGGGATGAGCGTCACGTGAAGCGCGCGCTCGATCTTCTTTGCAAAGCTGTCGAACTGGCCGAACACCTGCATCTGGTATTCCGCCGGGATATCGATCGTCCGTTCATGCATTCCCATTTTGTCTCAGTCTTCCCTTTCTGTCCGGCCTGCCGCCTCCGGCTCCGGGAGGATCTGTGAATCCGATGCCGTTCCCACAGGGCCTCGCACGGTGACCGTACCTTTTGCGGACGCCGCATTTTGCTCTGTGTATATTTTAACATCATTCTCCACAATTTCCAGTCCCTTTTTTTCCATGTCCCGGCAGGCTCTCTGAAACCGTGCGCTTAAGATTTCCCTGAGCTGCCCGTCGCTTCGCGTCTCCTTTCGCAGGCTGCAGGGAACAGCCTCCCGCACACCGTAAAAGACAGGGAAGGCGAATGCGCTGTCATGGAAAAGCTGTTTCTCTTCTGTATGATACTCTTGATCCGGATAGCTGTTCTTTACGGATCCAAAGGTCAGCGTCCACGCTCCGATCCGCAGGAAATATTCCTTCTGCCGGATCTGGCTGCCCCGGTCATAGACATAGTCTCTGACCGTAACGCTTCTTTCCTGCGTGTCTTCGTAGGAGATCCGGTACTCTCCCGTGATGTCGGCCTGCGCCTGCGTGTACCGGTATCCGGTCACTTCCCCTGCGTCATCCGTAAGATCCATCCGCCCGCTCACCAGGATCTGCCCCTTCTTTACTTCCGCGCCGGCCCGGACGGACGGCGTGCCCTTCCGCGTCACAATGGACACGATCCTGCAGTCCCTCTCCGCCGTCAGATCCGTCCCCCTCTCCTCCCCGGACACATTTTTTTCTTCTGTCCCCACTTCATTTTCTTTTACACGGATGATCAGTTTTGTCCCGTCGACGGCGGCGGAGACCCAGACAAAGTCATCAAATTTTCTCCTTAATTCTTCGGAGATCCGGCTGCAGTCCACATCTCCTGACGCCATACCGCAGTAGATGTCCTCTGTGTGCAGAAAAGAGAGGATAGCTTCGTCTGTCCTCTCCCGGTTCCCCTCAATGTCGATCTCCCATATGAAGAGGGACAGGATATAGAGCAGGGACGCGCCGAGAAAGGCCCCGGCGAAAAAGAGTTTTCTCCTTCTGAAACGGTATAAAAAAAAGGGGAGGCCATGCCGTCTGCGGACCTTCACCCTTGTACCTGTCTTGCGCAGGAACGTCCCGCTTTTCCGGAAATCCTCAAGTGAGATATACATCTCATAGGCTCCGCCGGCGGACTTGAGTCCCCACAGATCGATCCCGCGGTATCTGCAGGCATTCAGAAAGCGCTCCGGCGAATACCCCTCCGCGCGGATCCTGAGATACCCCTTCACCCAGCGTACGATGGACAGGACCAACGCTACCCCTCCTTTTGCTGCCTGTATTCGATGGCGCTGACAAGGCCTGTGATCTTCATCTCCGCGTTCGTGTAGTACTCGATGCCAAGACGTCTCCCTGTCAGCCTGATCTCCCCGCTTTTTGTGCTGATGCGGATCAGTTCCTGCGTATATTCCCGGATCCCCCTGTAATTCTCGATCCGGATCTCCTGGCGCCCGACAGCGCGCAGGACGGGAAGGGAAAGGGCCAGCTCCCTGGGAATTTCCGCGGCATCCGCCATGCGTCCGCGAAGCAGCATATCTTCCTCTTTTTTTTCCCGTTTCATGACGCATGCCCCACATAGCTTTCTGTTCAGTCTATGCGGGGCATACGCTTTCTATACGGGGATATGTCTGTCAGATTTTTTCAAAATCCGAGGCGCCGTGCTTGCAGATGGGACATACAAAATCGTCCGGGAGCACGTCTCCTTCGTAGATGTAGCCGCAGATCCTGCAGCGCCATCCCTTCTTCTCTTCCTTCTTCTGCGGCGCCGGCTTGATGCTTGACTGGTAGTAGGCGTAGGTCGCTGACGACGCGCCATCCAGGACTTCGCCGTCTGTCACATCTGCCAGGAACAGGGTGTGTGTGCCCAGATCCATGGTGCCTGCCACTTTTGCGCTGAGGTAGGCGTTCGTTCCCTCCGTGATATAGTAAATGCCGTTTCCGGCCCGCTTCGCGGCTTTATAGTCTGCAAATTTGTCCACGTCGCGTCCGCTCTGGAAGCCAAAATGTTTGAAGATCTCAAAGTCGGCCTGCTCCGAGAGGATGGAGACGTTGAATTCCCCGGTCCGCAGGATCATATCATGCGTGAAATTGCCCTTGTTTACGGCAAGTGTGATGCGGTTTGGCGTGGTCGTTACCTGGCCGGCCGTGTTGGTGATGCAGCCGTTGTCCCGGTCCCCCTCCTTTGCAGTCACCACAAAGAGACCATAGCTTAATCTGTACATTGCTTTTCCATCCATAGATGCGTTCCTCCTTTTACTCCTGATCCCCGCGCCGGATCCGTCCTGCCTCCAGATTGGGGCGGATCCAGTTCTCAAGGGCGTAGTCCCACAGCTCTTGTGATCCTCTGCAGGTATGGCTGTTCCGTTTCAGTATCTGGGAAAGCTCCACCCCGTGCTCTGTCCATGCTTTGCCGTCTGTCGCCGCGTTGAGCATCATGGGCTGCAGGTTGTCCATGCAGCGGGCAAACCGGGCTTCCGGGGTCTCGCAGGCTTCAAACTCCTCCCAGAGCAGCCGCAGCTTCTCGCCCTGGTCCTGTGGAAGCAGACCGTACAGCCGCTGCGCCGCCTTCTGTTCCCGCTCCTTCTGGGTCCTTTTGGCATCCTCGTCGTAGGCATAGGTATCGCCTGCGTCGATCTCCACGATATCGTGGATGAGAAGCATGGTGATGGTCTTCAGGACATCGATCGCCTCGTTTGCATACTCGGAGAGAAGGAGGGTCATCACAGCCATATGCCAGGCGTGCTCTGCATCGTTTTCCTTTCTCTGTCCGTCCGTGAGGTAGGTCTGTCTGCCGATGAATTTCTCCCGGTCGATCTCCCGTATAAAGTCGAACTGCCGGCTGATCCTCTCCTGATCCATATGTATCACCTGTCCCTGTACTGAAAATCATGTGCCTTGTATAATGGCTATCTTCATCTTATAGTACAGAAATTATATTGTCAATAAATTCTGCTTTTCGCTGCCTTATTTTCGGAATTTTATATCTTTCTTCCCATTTTTGATGGTATATGATAGACTGTCTCTTAGCGCACATAAGCATGATAAGGAGCTGTTTCTATGGATACAAACGAATTTATCAAAAGACCTGTCCGGGAGATATTCTTCCGCTATCTCATCCCGGCCATCTGCGGCACGATGGTCACATCCATCTACGTGCTGGCCGACACGATCATCGTCGGGAAGCGGCTGGGCGAGACCGCCCTGGCGGCGCTCAACATCGCCCTTCCCATCTACAATGTATTTTTTGGCCTGGGGCTCCTGTGCGGCGTGGGCGGCTCTGTCCTCATGTCCATCTGCCGCGGGAAAGGCAGAAAAGAAGAAGGGAACGCCTGCTTCTCGGCGGCCCTTCTCCTGAATCTTGGTCTGTTTCTCATCTGTCTTATACCCTGCACGGTCTTCATGGAAGACCTGGCCTGGTTCCTGGGCGGTACGCAGGAGACGATGCCCTATATCATGGACTATATCCCCTACATCATCTGGGGCATGGGCACCTACTTCTGCTCCTCTTTCCTGCAGACATTCATCCGCAACGACGGCGCACCTAAGCTGGCCATGTGCGGCGTCATTGCAGGCGGCGTCATCAACATCATCCTGGACATCGTCTTCGTCTTTCCCATGGACATGGGAATGGCAGGGGCGGCCATAGCAACGGTCATCGGCTCCGGTACGACGGTGGCGATCCTGTGCACCCACTTCTTCTCAAAGAAGAACCAGCTCAGGTTCTCGCTGAAGGGATTCCGGCCGGTCTTTGTCGGACGCATCTTTGCCAACGGCTTTACAAGCTTTGTCATCGAGGCTGCCTCCGGCTTTACGATCTTCTTCTTCAACCTGCAGCTCATTCGCTATCTTGGCAACACAGGGGTTACCGTGTACGGCGTCATCAGCAACACGGCCCTGGTGGTCATCTGCCTGTGCAAGGGCGTGGAGCAGGCGGCGCAGCCCATCCTCTCCATCAATCACGGCGCCGGCCAAAGAGAGCGGATCCTGAAAGTCCAGTCCCTGTCCCTGCGCACATCCCTTGTGATCTGCGCCGTGCCGGTGATCCTCGGACTTGTGGTGCCAAACTTCTTCACCCGCATCTTCCTCACCCCAGGCGAGGAGATCCTGCACCTGGCTGCCCCGGCTGTGCGGATCTATTTTACCGGTTTTCTCTTCCTGGGCGTGAATATGGTGTTCATCTGCTACTTCCAGGCCGTGGCGAAGTCGGTGCAGTCCCTGACGCTGTGCCTGATGCGGGGGTGCGTCCTGGTCATCGCCTTCGCCTGGGCGCTGCCCCTCGCCTTTGGCAGCACCGGCATCTGGCTTGCCTTCCCGGCGGCAGAGCTCGTCACCATGGGAACCGGCCTTCTTCTGTACCGCAGGGATCTGGCTTCCACCCGCCCTGTCGCAGACTGATTTAAGAAAGTTCAAACATGTAGAGCTCATGGAGAGCCCGCGTCGCGCAGATGTACTTCGCCTGCGCCAGGAGCGGGTTCTCCTTTTTTGCATCCCAGACCGTGAACACCTGGTCAAATTCCAGGCCTTTCGCCAGATAGAAGGTCGTCACTGTCAGCCCGGGCCGAAACGTGCTGGAATCCCGGTCAATGTAGGAGACGTCAAGGCCGCGGTTTGCAAGAAGCCGGGCTGTGTCAAAGGCCTCCTCCTCCGTCATGGCAAGGACGGCGGCTGTCTCAAACCCGTCCTCCCCTCCGACGCGCAGCCGCTCCGTGATCCGTGCAAGGAGATCCTCCTCCCGGACAAACGACGCTTCCTCCACGTCCTTCCCATGCCGCTCCAGCAGTTCCGGCACCTCCGCTCCATGCAGCCCGGCCGCATAGGATGCGATTTCCACCGTATTGCGGTAGCTTTTATCCATCGTGATCCGGCGCACCTTCCGGCCGAGGACTCTGGGAAGAAAGGTCAGCACGTCCTGCATCTCATTGTCCAGCGTCTGGTACTTATCTCCCAGGATCGTCATACTGCAGGAAAAGAGCTCCGCCAGAATGCGGTACTGCATGTAGGAGTAATCCTGCATCTCGTCAATGACCAGATGCTTCACACGCCTGTGGGCGCCCCTCCCAAGCAGCCTGTACTTGAGATACAGCATGGGAAATACATCCTCGTACGCGATCACGCGCTTCTCCCGGGGCACGTCTGCCAGACGCTCATACCCGCAGTCGTCCAGGAGCATGTTATAGATCTCATAGAGGTCCTTTGTCACATACATGCTGTCAAACTTCTGGCGCACGATCTCCAGCTCTTCCTCGGCAAGATCACGCCCCCGCAGGGTCTCATACTCGTCCACGCAGTATGCCATCACCGCGTCCATCCGCCGCAGCAGGGGGATATCCTGGAATTTAAAGTAAAAAAGCTGGATGATGTCGCTCTCTGACTTCTTCAGCCCTTTGAATTCCACGTCCCTGAAATCCATGAGGCTGTCTTCCAGCAATGCCAGGAACCCTTCGATCTGTCCGCTCATCTCCTCAGACTGTTTGCGCCGGAACAACCGCTCTCCCCGGGGATCCGGGAAACGCATGCTCCGCTCCAGATGATGCCAGCGGTCCTCGCAGTCCGCGGCCGCGTCCTGCAGTTCCCGGTAGGCAAACAGGTCAAAGCTCATCTCCTGCACCGGCTCCTCCCCCAGTTCCGGGAGGATATGTGCAATGTAATCCGCAAAGACGCTGTTGGGCGACAGGATGAGGACGTCCCTGGACGTAAGGTTCTCCCTGTCGTGGTAGAGGAGGTAGGCGATCCGGTGGAGCGCTACCGAGGTCTTTCCGCTTCCCGCCACCCCCTGGATGGCAAGGATCTTATCCTTCGTATTGCGGATGATGGCATTCTGCTCCCGCTGGATCGTGCTGACGATGTTCTTCAGCTTCACGTCCCCGTTTGCACCAAGCTGCGCCTTCAGGATCTCGTCGTCGATCTTGGTGTCGCACTCAAAGGCGTAGATCAGCTTTCCTTTCCGGATCTTGTACTGCCTTTTCGCGGTGATCTCCCCCTCCATGACGCCGGCCGGCGCCTCGTAGGAGGCAGGTCCCCTGTCATAGTCGTAGAAGAGGCCGCTCACCGGCGCCCTCCAGTCGTAGATGAGAGGGGTCATGCCCGCGTTCTCGGCAAAGTTGCCGATCCCGATATAGAAGACCTCCGCCTCGTCCTCGCCCTCGTAGACAAAATCTACCCGCCCGAAAAAGGGGGAGTCCAGCATCCTCCGGAACCGTCTCCGCCTGAGAAGGAGCTCGTTGTTGGCGTTGGTCTGCCTGAGGAGGGCCTGCTGGTTATCATAGTCCTCGTATCCGTACTGGTCCATCTCCGTGTAGTTTTCCCAGTAGTAGTCGTGCATGCTCTCAATGTCCTTCTGTCCTTCCAGAATAGACTGGTCCAGCTTCTCTATTTTCTCTCTCAGCTTCCCCGTGACTTCCTCAAGAAAAGAAATGCCTTCGGTGTATTGTTCGTTTCTGTTCATTATTCCTCTTCTCCGTTGATGGCTGCCATCTCCTCCTGTATCTTCTTCTCGCATGACTTCATGGCCTGGAGCGTCTTCTCGAACAGTTCATTCAGTTCCCATCCGAGCATGTCCGCCCCTTCCCGTATGATATCCCTGGAGCAGCCGGCAGCAAAGCGCTTGTCCTTAAACTTCTTCTTTACGCTGGACACCTCCATGTCCGACACGCTCCTGGAGGGGCGCATCAAGGCCGCCGCCCAGATCAGTCCGGTCAGCTCATCCGCCGCAAAGAGGACCTTCTCCATCTCGCAGGACGGCTCCTCCTCGGAGCAGATGCTGTAGCCGTGGGAGCACACAGAATGGATCATGTCCTCCCCCACTCCGGCCTTTCGAAGGAGTTCCGGCGCTTTCCGGCAGTGCTCCTCCGGGTAGAGTTCAAAGTCGATATCGTGGAGAAGCCCTGTGATCCCCCAGTACTCCTCCTCAGCGCCGTACCCCAGTTCCCGGGCGTACCAGCGCATCACCTTCTCCACTGTCAGAGCGTGCTGGATGTGGAATGGCTCCCTGTTATATGTCTTCAGAAGCTCCAGCGCTTCCTCTCTTGTCAGATTGCTCTTCATTTGTTCTTGCCTGCCTTTCTTCTGCGTAGTCTGGTAAATTCATGTTTTATTATTATACCAGATGTTGCGGTCGGTATCCATACGTATATGATATACATCCTCTTTCCCTTCCGCACAAAAATCCCCGGAAATTCTCCGGGGACCATTTATCGGTATTATAATATTGTTACATATGTTTTTTGGGGACAAAGGAAAGCTTCAAATCCATACCCATGCCATCTGCTAATCTTTTTAACAATTTTAGGGAAGGATTACGGGTTCCATTTTCTAATTTACTGATATCCGCCTGATTAATACCTGTTCTTTCAGCCAACTCTTTTTGTGTCAGATTTTGAGAGGTTCTCGCTTCCACAATAGCCCGAATAATATCAAATTCAGGCTGTAACGCATCATATTCTTTTCGGAATTCATCCTCTTTTAATTGTTCATTCAAAAAGTCTTTAAATTCACTCATTATGGCAATTCCTTTCCAAAAATTCTAATCGGTATTTGTTTGCCAGTCTGATTTCGCCTTTTGGCGTCTTCTGTGATTTTTTTATAAAACCATTTGTTAATATAATACGCTGATCATAATAGAAGAAATACAATACCCTGGAAATATCGGTTCCAATTTTTCCCCGTATTTCAAATATTTCATTCTCGATATGCTTGCTATATGGTTCTCTCAAAGCATTCCCTTTTTCTTCGAGGATTTCGATAATCCCCATCAATTTTGCTCTCATCTTGGGTTCAAGACTCAACAGGAACTCTTTTGCAGGTTTTTCACCATTATCTTTTGTAAAAAATTCTACGCTAAAATTATTCATTTTTCTTCCGCTTATTTTATTTAATTATATGGTATATATCACATATTGTCAAGAAAATGCAGGCAACCCACTCAGATTTCAAAATCCTCAGACTTCATATTGCTGTAGTAGCGCCCCTTCTCCGCCATATTTCCTATCGTCTTTTCCGCATCTCTCATTGTCCTCCCTCTCCTTTCCACACCATCTCATACTCTTTCTCTCCGGTTCCCTCATCCAGCTCCTCCCGCCGGATACGGAACCCGTTTCTCAGATAAAACTTCACGGCCCGCTCATTTTTCTGATATACGCGGAGGGTGAGGACACCGTGCCCTTCCTTTGCAAAGTCCAGGAGGGCGGCGCCGATGCCGCATGACCGCTTCTCCCCTCTCACAAAGATCCCCTCGATATAGTCCCCGCTCAGACCGATAAAGCCGTCCGGACGACCTGTCTCCTCCGTGTACACATAGAGCGAAGCACCTGGCAGGAGGTCTTTCACAAGCTCCCGGCTGTCCTTCCAGTACCGTTCCGGTATGAAGCTGTGAGCCTGCAGATTACCCGCAAGCCAGAGTTCCATAACCGTCTCCAGGTCTCTCTCCTCAAATTTTCTGATCATCCTCTTTCCCTTCTGCAAAATTTATTTCAGAAATGTCTTGTAGTCCTCGTAATTCTTCGCAAGCAGTTCCGGTGTGTTCAGCCCGTAGGGACATTTGCTCATGCACTTTCCGCAGTGGAGGCAGCCCTCGATCTTCTTCATCTTCTCCTGCCACTCAGGTGAAAGCCATCCCTCCTGGGGCGCGCGCCGCAGCATCAGGCTCATTCTCGCACAGTCATTGATCGAGATCCCGGCCGGACAGGGCATGCAGTATCCGCAGCCCCTGCAGAAATCGCCGGAGAGCTGCTTCCTGTCCTTCTCGATCTCCGCAAGGAGCGCCCCGTCAAGAGCAGGCGGGCAGTCCTGGTAAGAGAGGAACTCATCCAGCTCGCGCTCCCTTTGCACGCCCCAGATCGGCGCCACATGGGCGAACTGAGGCTGGTTCATGTAGGCGTAGGCGCAGGCGGAATTGTGGATCAGGCCGCCGGCCAGCCCTTTCATGGCGATAAAGCCCATGCCGGCCTTCCTGCACATCTCCACAATCTCCAGATCCGCGTCTGCAGCCAGGTAGGAGAAGGGGAACTGCAGCGTATCGTACAGGCCGGATTCAATGGCTTCCTTCGCCACGGCGATGCGGTGGTTCGTAATGCCGATATGCAGGATCTTTCCCTGCTTCTTTGCCTCCAGAGCCGCGTCATACAGGCCGGATTCATCGCCCGGCTTCGGGCAGAAGGCCGGATTGTGGAACTGATAGATGTCGATGTGATCCGTTTTCAGCTTTGTAAGGCTCTCCTCCAGATCCTTCCACATATCCTCCGCGTTCTGCGCCGCGGTCTTTGTGCTGATCACGATCCTGTCCCTCGTGTACTCGAAAGCCGCTCCCATCTTCTCCTCGCTGTCCGAGTAGGCCCTTGCCGTGTCAAAATAGTTGATCCCGTTGTAAAATGCCTTCTGCAGCAGATACACGGCGTCCTTTTTGCTGATCCGCTGGATCGGCAATGCGCCGAACCCGTTCTTGTTTACCTCGATCCCTGTTTTTCCCAAAATTACTTTATCCATATGTTCACATCCTCCTTTTCTGCTTTTATTTGTGATCCAGCCGTCTCACTGCCCAGGCGATAAAAAGACCGCCGGCCAGGTTGCCTGCAGAGACGGACACGAGCACCTTCACTACCGCCAGCGCGTCTGCCCCGGCTCCCATGGCATAGCAGGACAGGTAGAACATATCCGCCACGATATGCTCAAACCCGCACAGGACAAAAGCTGTGATAAACAGCCATACATAGAAGATCTGGGCAAAAGAGCCTCTCTCAAATTTTGCCCCCACCAGCACTGCGAACGCGACGAAAAAGCCGCAGAAGATACCCAGCACAAAAAGACTTGCCGGTCCGTCTCCCAGTTTCGTCTCGCTGATCCCTGCCAGCGTCTCCCAGATCGTGTCCTTAAACCTCGTCACCTGCAGAGCCGCCGCTGCAAGAAGCGCCCCGATCCCGTTGCCGGCCCAGGCAATGCCTGCGTCTGCCCAGCCGTACCTGCGGTCGTACACCATAAGGGGGCACACCCGTGTCACGAGCATATTGTGCAGGTTGAGGACCAACAGGATGCCCACGGCAAAGAAGAGGCTTCCCACGGTCTTGTCCGGGATCGCCAGGTACGTCATGGCACCCATGGAAATGAAGATGCCGGCCATGATACTGCTCATCCATTTTTCTTTCATTGTGATCACTCCCTCTCTCTATTTTGACACAAAACAATAAAAAAAGCCATACACAGAATTTCCTGTGCATGGCTTCTTCGCATCAGTCTTTGAAGTTCCTCACTGCGTTGTGAAGATAATAGTACGGGACCGCAAGAAGAATGATGTTGATCACGATCTCAATCAGGCCGGCGATGACCTTGAACGCATTGAAGGCATACAGTCCGACGATGCCAAACAGCGCTCCCTCCAGATCCATACCGGTGGTATCCACTGTCACGCCCGATCCAAGGATCATCCAGATGGCCAGGATCGACACGGCGCCCAGTTTGTACCCTTGTCAATCTTTTTCTATCCTTTCACGGAGCCACTCGTCATGCCGGCGACAAGATATCTGCGGAATACAAGCGCCGCCACTGCGGGAGGTATGAGTGCGAGCATACCTGCGGCTGCAACAAGTCCGTACTGGATGCTGTCTTTCGTGACAAATTCAGAGACCACGATCGCCATTGGTTTGGTCTCCATGGAAGAAGCCAGGATCAGGGGGATCTGGAACTGACTCCATGTGTTGAGAAACATGATCAGCGCAACGGACAGAATGATAGGTCTTGAGAGAGGCAGGATCAGGCGCAGAAATGACTGCACTCTCCCGCACCCGTCTATGAGAGCCGCCTCCTCCAGTTCCCCGGGGATCGTGGAAAAATAGTTGGAGATGAGCCATACAGCCATGGGCAGGTAGGAACTGATATAGACAAGGGTGAGCCAGAACAGGCTGTCCAGCAGTTCTCCCTCTGCAAACATCCTGTACAGGGGAATGATCGTGGCCATGACCGGAATGACCATGGTGATAAGAAGCAGACTGCGGATCAGTTCTCTCCCGCGGAATCTCATTCTTCCAAGCACATAGGCAGATACAAGCGCAACCGGTATGCCGATGCACAGCGTAAGGCCAGCCGCTTTCAGGGAATTTCCAAGGCTGACAAAGAAGCGGCTGCCCCTCTGTCCGCCCGAAAAAAGCTCCGTATAGTTATCCCAGATGACAGTCTCCGGAAGCAGTCCCCCGTCCCCGGTAAACATGGCATGCTCCGGTGTGACGGAAAGAATAAATGTCCAGACAAACGGACCTGCTGTAAAGATCAGAAACAGGATAAGCGCCAGAACATATCCCGTTTTTTTTGCATATCTCATTCGTAGGACACCTCCTTAGCCAGGCTTCTGAGATAAAAGATCCCCAGGATCAGCGCGAAAAACAGAACAATATACGTCATGGCAGCACCCTCCCCGAAATTCAGGAATGTAAATGTAGTCAGGTAGCTGTCCATCAGAATGTTTTTGGCAAGATCACTGTACCCGGACAGCGCTACGATCTCATCAAACACGTTGATCGCCGTCACAGATGTGGATGTGACACCCACACCGAGAAACGGGAGCATGAGCGGCAGCGTGATCCGGCGGAAGATCTGCCAGCGCGAACCGCCGTCTATCCTGGCGGCCTCGTAGAATCCAGTGGGGATAGACTGACGCCCCGCCATGCAGACAAGCGCCATAAAGGGGACGCTCCGCCACACGACCACGATGGAGACAACAAGAAGCAGACTCCATCTGGAAGCAAGAAATTCCACCGGCTCCTCCGTCAGGCCGATCCCTGTCAGTAATTTGTTTAAAAATCCGTATCCTGAGTAGAACACGAAGCGCCACAGGATGCCGTTCACGAAGGGAGGCAGCGCCCAGGGAAGGACCGCCAGCGCAAGGAGTATGCCGGAGAAGCGCACGCGTATATTTAAAAATGTACCTATAAAGAAGCCCAGGAGCGTCGTGCAGGCAACTACAAACACAAGGATAAACAGCGTGTTCTGCATACTGTACCAGAAGTCATCTGAGCCAAGTATCTGCAGATAGTTTTTCAGGCCGATAAACCGGATATCTCCCGGCGCTGTCAGCTTCCATTTCTTCAAACTGTAGGAAAACGTGGCAACGATCGGATAAAATACTAATACACCCATGATAAGAATCATGGGTGTCAGCAACAAATATGGAAAGATCTTTTTTTTCATACGTCTCTTCCTGTTCTGTCTATTCTTCGCTGATCAGTTCCTCCAGAGCGCCGGACATCTCAGCGTATGCCTCCTGCGCGTTCAGCTCGCCGAGGGCCATCTTGTTGATCGCGTTGTACATGGCGCTGGACATCTCAGCATAGTAGGACGGAATACCGTTCGGGAACGGGGATGCCACAAGTTTTGCCTCTTCCAGCATAGCGCCGGAATTCTTGATCGTTCCCTCGTTGATCAGCTCCTCAAGAACAGAGTTGCGGGTCGGGATCGCGCTGTTTGTGTCATTGAG
Source organism: Mordavella massiliensis (assembly GCF_016901695.1). GTDB lineage: Bacteria > Bacillota > Clostridia > Lachnospirales > Lachnospiraceae > Claveliimonas > Claveliimonas massiliensis_A. Next base: position 41,109 of record NZ_JACJKS010000016.1, read on the forward strand.
CTGCTTCTGCATATCCGCAGATGTATACCACTCGACGAACTGTTTCGCTGCCTCTTTATTCTCAGACATGCTGCTTACGCCGATCGCTTCGGGAAGCGGCATCGTCTGCTGGGCTTTCCCGTCTTTTCCCGGTGTCAGGATCGGTGTGATCTGGCCGACTACGCTGCACAGTTCCTCGTCCTGGATCCTGGACACAAAGGATGTGGGACCAGTCAGGAAGGAGGCCGTTCCGCCGCAGATCCGCATGTAGGCGTCCATTCCGGAGGATGTCTTATCTTCCGGCGCCACCAGTTCCTCATTGATCAGCGTCTCCATATACTGAAGCGCCTCCATTACAGACTCCTCGTTGAACGTACCGTCTTCATTCCACACGACACCGTTCATGGTATAGGCAAGCCACATCAGGCATGTGGATGTCTTCTCTTCCGCATTCAGCGCAATGGCAAACGGATGCTCTACCGTACCGCTCTCTTTCAGCGCGCGGCAGGCTTCCAGCACGTCATCCCATGTCTGGGGCTCCTCCGTAATGCCCGCAGCGGCAAACTGCTCTGTGTTATAGTAAGACAGACGGTAGTCATTGGCGTAAGGCATAGCAAGCACTTTGTCATCCACTGTAAATGTCTCAATGGTCGGCATGTCTGCCTTGTCCTCGTCTGACACCTCCAGCGGCTCAAGCCAGTCCGCTGCATAGAATTCACCTACCCAGGACCAGTCCACTTCCACCACGTCGGCCGCGCACTGATTAGCCGCCGCGGCTGTTGCGATCTTCTCGCGGATATCGTCCCATCCCACTTCAGAGCACTCGACCTCAATGCCTGTCTCTTCTGTGAACGCTGCAAGCTGCTCCTCCGTCGGGATTGCCCAGTCGGGCGCCATAAAGGTAATCTTGTTCCCGCTTTCTTCCGTGCTCTCGCCGCCCTCGGCCGCATCATCACTGCCTGCGCTTCCACAGCCGGCCAGCAGGGAGATGCTGAGTGCGGACACAAGCAGACTGCTCAGTAGTCTCTTCTTCATAATCTCATCCTCCAGTCAGGTTTTACTTCATCCTAGATTATAGACGCATAAAACGAGACCGGCAAATTCATAATTCACATATATAAGTCCATTTATAGACGGTGTCTATAGGTCAGATCCGCACAGCGTATTTGACCACATGCTCCTTCCTGTTCTCAAAAATATCATAGGCCTTCAATATCTCATCCAATCCGCACCGGTGCGTGATCAGGAACTCTGCGTCAAGCTTTCCGGACGCAATGAGATCCATGATCTCCCCGCAGGAACAGCCGTCCACACCGCCTGTTTTAAAGACCAGGTTTTTTCCGTACATATCCGGCAGGGGAAGCATCTGCGGCTCCTCGTACATGGCCACGATCACCACTACTGCATTGGGCCTTGCGATCTGCCAGGCAGTCCGGAAGGTGTCCGCTCCTCCGGCCACCTCAAAGACCACGTCCGCGCCCCTCCCTTCTGTCAGGCTTTGAACCGCTCCCAGGACATCCTCCCTTCCGGGAACAAGGGTCACATCTGCAAGGCCCTGCTCTTTTGCAAGCTGCAGCCGGAACGGGTCTGTATCAATGGCAAGGATCCTCGCAGGATGGAACAGACGCGCGCACAGCATCGTGCACAGGCCTGTCGGCCCCGCGCCGATCACAGCCACTGTATCGGAGGGCCCGATCTTGCCAAGCCCCGCAGCCCAGTAGCCGGTAGACAAAAGATCGCCTGTAAAAAGCGCCTGCTCGTCTGTCACGTGATCCGGGATCACAGTCAGCGCGTTGTCCGCATAGGGAATCCTCGCATACTCCGCCTGTCCCCCGTCGATCCGGCATCCCAGCGCCCAGCCGCCCTGCGGGTCTGTACAGTTATTGACGAATCCCCTCCTGCAGAAAAAGCATTCCCCGCAGAAAGTCTCCACATTCACGGCAACCCGGTCGCCCGGCTTTACCTTTTTCACAGCGCTTCCGACTTCTGCGACCCTGCCCACAAACTCGTGGCCCAGGATCACGCCGGGCACAGCCCTTGGCACGGCGCCGTGCTTGATGTGGATATCGCTGGAGCAGATCGTCGTCAGCGTCACCTGGATGACCGCGTCGCCTGGATCCTGAAGCACCGGTACCGGGCGCTCCTCCATGGCGATCTGCCCATTCCCTTTATATACGATCGCTTTCATTTTTACTCTCCCTCCTTTTGCAGATCCCTTATCACAGGCAGTCCGGTGTGCGCACCTCGATCAGATGCCCGTCCGGATCATAGAAACGCAGCATCTTCCGGCCCGGACCGCAGGGCGCAAGATGGTTCACGCAGCAGAGGGCCGGATATGTCTTTTCCAGTTTTTCCGCAAATGCCTCTATGTTCTTCTCCTCAAAATAAAGTTCACAGGCGTTGCTCCCTGTAAGAACATCTTTTCCCAGGGCCTGCTTCCAGATCTCTTCATCCTGGAGCACAAGGCCCTCTGTCAGGATCACGTTGCCGTCGCTTTCAAGTACTGCGTCAAGTCCGAAAAGTTCATGATAGAATTGTTTTGCTTTCTCAATATCCTTTACAACGATCAGAACATTTTTCAGTTTCATTGTCCCTGTCACCTCCCGTGTGCTTGGCCGGACAGATAAACTGCCGTCACACTCATATACTCTTCTCCCTGATACCTGTATTCAATGGTGAGGACGCATGTCCCACAGATATCCTCACCGCCCCTGTCCCGGATAAACCTGCCGGAATCAAGGGCCACCTTCACATCGCTGCCCTCCTGTTCAAAGGCCAGATCGTCCGCGATCCATACAGGATCGTCGCTTGTCCCGTCCCGGAACTCTCCCTGCACGCTCCGGACCAACTCCGGCCGGATATCCTGATAATCATAGTCCTGAAAATGTAAGACCACCGCGGGATCAGCTTGCAGGGATACCATGGGAATATCCCCCTCAATCTTTCCAAGGACTGCTTTCTTATAGGCTTCCGGTTTGGCCTTTTCAGACTCCGCAGTATACGTGATCGCCCGCGAAGGCGACGATTCCCGCAGGTTCACGGTCATCCTCACCTGTGTATCGCTGTTGATACGTGCGCCGTCTTCCGTCGCCTGAAATGCATTGTGCAGGATCATTACAAAAGTCAGTACCGCGACCAAAAGGATCCCGAGCAGCGCCAGCAAAAGCCTCTTCAAAACCGGGACCTTCTTTACAGAATCATCCACTCTTTTAAGGTATACCTCATCTTCTTTTAACAGGATATCAAAAGAAATCCCGAATGTCTCACTGATCTGCCGCAGGGATGTCATATCCGGGTAATTCCGGTCATTTTCCCAGTTTGAGACCGTCTGTCTAGTCACATGAAACTGATCGGCAAATTGTTCCTGGCTAAGGCCGCGCTCTTTTCTGATCTGCTGGATCTTGCTTCCCAAAGACATCCTACCACCTCCGCCTTCACAATAGCTGATCTGCCGGGAAAAGAACAGCAAGAATTCTTTTACATCCGGTGCAGCACCTTAAAAATGATCGTTCCGATCAACATGCCAACTGCCGCTACAACAAAGTACCAGACTGCATGTACGAACGCCGTCCCATTATAGTGAAGAAATACGGAGGGCAAAAAAACCACTGCCGCTGCCGCCGGATACAAATATTTTATTCTGTTTTTGGAAATGCTGCCAAGCAAAATGGACAGGATCAGGGTCGCAAACAGAATGAAAGCGACCATTCCCATACCATCGGTTGGTCCCGCCAACAGCGGCGAAATGTAAAACATAAAAAGCTGCATACAAAAGATTATAATTTCTGCGATATATCTTTTCATAGGTACTCCCCCTGACGGCAACTTCCCAAGCCACGCAATTCTATATCTTCTTAAATCTGTATTTCCCCTTGCCGTATCCGGACACCGGTTCTATTACTCCTGCCTGCAACAGTTTAGAAAGCAGTTTGGAAACACTGGAATTCTGAAGTCCAAGGATCCGGACAACCGCACTTCTCCCAAAAACACCATCATAACCAAATTGGTCAAACATCTGAGAAATGTGTTCTTTTGTCTTGCTGGAAAATGCTTTCCCCTGATCCGATAATCTATGTTCAATGTCTACTTTTGAGGTTTTAAAGTCTACTTTTTCCTCTCCAATGTCTACTTTTTTGGGCGTCCAATATCCACTTATATGCAGATACCGGTTATGCAGCTCGTTATTTTCACCTAAAATGAGATTTCTTAAAAATAGCTCCAGATATTCCGTTGTTTCATGTATATCTTTCTGCAAATTCGTATAATTGGCGCGAACTAAGGCATTTCTGAAATACCACGCATGCTTTGCAAAAATGTCATTCGTAACAGAAAAACCCAGCGTTTTCAGATACTTAATGAAAAATACTGCCGTTGTCCTCGTATTGCCTTCTCCGAAAATATGGATCTGCCATAACCGGGAAACAAATACCGCAAGATGATGAATGATCTCATCCATCGAAAGTCCTTTGTAACTAAAAGCCCTCTCCTGCGAAAAATCATAGTCCAAAGTTGCCCTTAACTCAGAAGCGCTTCCGTATAAAACAGTCTCCCCGTCCAGGACCCATTCTTTCTTTGTGATATTGTAATCCCGGATCTTTCCTGCATATGTATAGATTCCATGAAACAGCCGGCGGTGGATCGCAATATATTCGTTGGGCGAAAAAGAAAATGCTTCTTCTGACAGGATCTCTGCGATCCGCGAGGAAACTTTATCCGCTTCTTCTGTACGCGCTTCATCGGAAGCCACATGGTTATTCGCATAATAACTGTCGATCAGGCTTTTCGCCTCATCGAACGTAATATCCCCTTCAATATTTTTAACTGCCGTGTCAAGCAGATAATCTGAAGGGCTCAGGCCGTCCACCGCCTGCAGACCGATCGCCGTACTCCAGATATAGCCCCGGCTGGCCTTATCCGGTTCAGACGCTCTTAAATATTCCTTAAATGGATCTCGTTCCATGTGGACACCTCCATAAAATTATCAGCACTATAAGTCTGTTTTGCGTTTTTAATGTATCTTATTTTTTATACGCAAACTTGCTTCTATATGCATAATCCAATGTCTTGAAAATGGCATTTGTATCAGCCCGCGAATATCTTTACCACACCAGTAATTGATCAGCCAGCTTGCATTTTCATCATCACTTACAACATTTAGTGATTTTAACTGTTCTTTTCTTTCTTCTGATATTTTCTTTTTCATCTCATCGTAAGCCAGACCACTAATGATCTTCTCGGTACTGTTCTTCACCTCGAAAATATAGGAATAAAGTTCTTCCAGATTGAGTTGTTCTGAAAACTCCGCAATCTGCTCTTTTACCAATTCATTTCCTGTTGTAATGATAGGCGAATTAATACGTTCTTGATAATTGCCCGCAAAAAAGATCTGCCTGCTTTCATTTATCAATGTATGGGCAACGATATCCTCAATGCGGAAAATATGCCAGATAGAATATGCAATGGTTTTACTGTGATAACCGCTTGCATTTATAAATGGAATCGCATTAAAATCTTCTCTGGTCAACTCTTCATGAAGAGATATTAAGGTCTCCATTAACTGATTTCGCAAATGAAATAATGTGGCAATGCCTTCTTCATAAGTATCTTTTTTCTTAATTTGCGCCTGCATTGTTTTGTTTAGTTCTGACCACATCTTATTCATAATCTATGATACTCCTATTCATCCTTCCGCTATTTCAGCCTATTGATCTCGTCCTGCAGTCTTTCCAAAAATCTACCCGCATGTGCCCCGTCCATCTGCGTGTGATGAAACTGGAACGAGATTGGCAAGTAATATCGGAACCATTTCTTTTTGTATCTGCCCCAAATAATGAACGGATTATTGAAAATACCGCTGTTCATACCAACAGCTCCATCAAGTTCTGTATCTATGATAGCGGACGTGCCGATGACCATACTGTTTTCGGATAAGTCCCTGCCCTGACAGCTTGCGGCGACCTGCGCTGTGTACTTCAGATACTCCTCGTTGAACTGATCTAACTCGGCTTTATAGGAAAGGTCGCAGGAGCTGACTTCGCCCTCTTTGTTTTTCACGATGGTATTGACTGCTATGGTGTCATACTGTATGAGCTTATCGCCCACCGGAAGGATATAAAACTCCTTTACCTTTACGGCGGCTCTGCCGATACAGTAATCCAGCAGCATATTAAACTTCAGACTTCTTTTCCTGCTGACTCTAATCAAGTTGGTCACATCAAAGGTCCTGAAAAAAGTTACCATTGGATTGGGTGCTTTCATCCAAAGTTCATAGGCCGCAGCCCGCGTCGTGTCTTTGGGGGCAATTTCTTTTGGCATATTAACCTCCGATCATTCTGCTTTCCGGATTGGATGTCGCACGACTGTTTTCAGCCGGCTCACATCGCATTTTCTCGGATCGCTCAGATAAATTTCGTGATGGTATCTTGTATCCGTAATATCCAGCTCATATCCGTTTGCTTTCATATAGTTGTGTATGAGATCAACGGTGGCAGGCTCATCATCGTAAGAACCGATGTGCATACACTGAACGCATAATCCTTCGTCATAGGGGAAGAACTCGACTTTTGAAAAATCTTGCTTCTTCTTTTTCGTTGCTTCCTGAACTGCCCACTCAAAATCTTTCTTCGTTACAAAGTCCGGCAGCCGGATCATAGAGATAAAGTGCATATCTTCTTTTCTTGCATAATCAAGTCCCTGTGTGTTTTCCTGCCACCAGAGCCCTTCAAGGGGCGGCACCACATACTCAAAGAAACCCTCGATCTTATGCGTCCCCTTGTAGCTCATCTTTATAGTAAAGGCAATGCCATATAACAAGCCGATGGAGTTTTTGTATTCTCCGTCTTCCTCATTGGGATTGCCTTTCCCCCGGACTGCTATGTAGTTCATTTGAGGAATCTCTATAATTCCGGGCTTGTTCTTCGGCATATAAAATTCTTTGTATTCTTTCTTGTAGTCAAAAGCCATTTTCTTCCTCCATTTTGCAAATAGAATTTAGGTCAACGATCATAATGTATTCTTCATCCGTCTCGCAAACTGTCGTAAATCCCGCTTTTCGATATAGCTTCACTGCATAATTATCCTTTTGAACAGATAAAGAAAGCTTTGCATAACCAGCAGCTTTTTCCGTTGACAGCATTTGTGTGAGTAATGAAGTTCCGATTCCCATACTCCTGTACGCTTTAAGAACGGACATTGCAAGGGAAGGCGTATTCTCATCAATATGTCCGTAGTCGTTCATAATTCTTGCCCATATTGCTCCTACAATATTTCCGTCAATTTCTGCAATCAAAGCCTTATCGTGTTTGCTGTTTCCAAAATCTGCAATATATATTTGCAATTCGGGACAAGTTATTACAGATTTAGGCGGCGCAGCCGTACCAGCCGGAATATAAATTGCTTCGTACAAAAAGTCACTGAGCAGACTATATTCTTCTTTTCGCATTTCTCTTATAGAGTAACTCATATCTTACTTGTTTCTTATCATTCTTAAATTTATTGCTCCCACACAAACTGGGATTTACCTTAATCGTTTCCCCTCAAAATCGAATTTTGACTGCCTAAGTTATACGGACAAATATCCCTACATCTATGACAAGCTATTCTCCAAACCTGCTCTTCTTCATCATCTCCAAATGCAAAATCCCAACAGGATTGCTGTCTTATTTCTGGATTTTCTAAAGCGTTTACAGGACAAATATCAACACATAAGTTACAGTTATTACAAAGAGGTTCTTTCATTTTATCAGGCTCAAGATCCTGTTCACATAACACTGCTCCTAACCAGACCATACTTCCAAACTCTGGCGTTATTAACAAAGAATGCCTTCCTATTGTTCCCAACCCTGCCGCTTGAGCTATATGTTTTTGCGAAACAATAGAACGCCATCTGTTAGTATTTTTATCCCATTGGCTTTCATTTGTAGGAATAGGAACACATACTATCTGGTTCTTTTCCATTTCAATACAAAAATCCAGAGCTATCGCATCCATTTTTGACGTGATAGAATTTCTTACCCTTGTATATGGAATATTAGACTTACACCTAAGTGTTCCTACTGGAAATCTGCAGCCAAAAGAAATTACCGATTTGCAAGTCGGAAGTACATCTAAAGGATGATAGCCTTTCAGTGCATTATCAAACCTGTCTATACTTGCTATACCACACAAATCTGCACCTAACGCAAACGCCATTTCCTTTATACTTTTACTATCCACCATACAATACCCACCTCCGTAAATTTCAATTTTCTGCTCGACAACTTAGGATTTGTCTGCTTAACAAACTGGGATTTGAAATTTAAAAATCATATCTTGTTCCATGTGAAAGTAACAGCCCGTCCGTTAATTTCACGCATAAAATTATAGTGTTTTCATCATCAAAATTATTATGCCCATTATCAATCCATTCAGCAAAAACTCTTTTCAGTTTTTCTGCAATTATACGATTTTCTTCTTTTCCAAAATAGCCCAAATTCTTCCCCTTTCCGTGTGCTGTAAACCAGTCACCCGCTATTGCAACATTTGGGTTATTCTCTATTTGTTTTATTTTGTTAGAAAGTGCATGTGTAATAATATAAAATGACCCCTCCTCATAATAGGCATTTACATTACGCACATATGGCACTTCATTCGCCGCCGTTGCTAATGCAATCACCGTGTCTTTTCCAAAGCGTTCCATCATTATTTTTTCAGCTTCTGAACTTAATTTTCTCATAAGGTTACCTCCTTTACAAATTCCAATTTATTATTCTATGTATTCTATCCTTTCAAATTCTCCAAAACCATCGGATTGTTTTTTAGAATCGCTCCAACAGTCAGGCAGGTTTCTAAATCCGGACAGTCACCGCAGGTGGAAACACCTTTTTTCAAAGCACATTTCCGGATTTCACATATATGCTCGCAAAATACCGTTTTTGCCCCATTCATACGGCAGCCCTCACAGTTAATATGTTCCGGCAAAATCGGAGCATTATTCAGCTCTGCCCACAACTTCGCCGTTTTCTCCCGCAAAGCCTGATCGTCATTGACAGTCGCTATATATGCGTCGCATTTTTCGCAGTCCAGCCCGCAGTATCCGATCATATCTTTCATAGGTTGCTTCCTCCCAATGCTTTTCTTATATCCACAACAAATTGTGCCTGCTGTTTTTTCAAATATGATTTCACAAAGGGTTTTAGCAACCATTTCTTCGCCTCCACTTGCTCCGTAAAATCTATCTCTGTTTCATCGCCTTTGGCAGTGAAAATGCCTGTCCAATGACCTGTCATATTGCTGTTTTCCATATCAAATTCCCATCGTCTGTATGGTTCAACAAGCGTTACGGTAAAGCTTGTAGGATAGCTGTCTTGGGTGTATTCAATAAATTGCTTATCACTGATAACTACTGTTTTACTCAAGTCACTTCTCCAGGCAGCGTAATTCTCAATATTCAAAACAAAATCCCACACTGTGTGAAGTTCGACGGGAATCAGCGCTTTTATATTTGAAACCGCCATTTTTGCTTCCCCCTTAAATCAATCGTATTTCTCAATATGCACGATGACAATCGCCGACTGATTCTCTACGACTTAGAATCATTTTTTTCTATCATATACGACTGTAAACTCTTTTCACATCCATTTTTTTCATAAAACGCTTCAACTCCAGGCTGTGCACCAAAATACAGCATAGTTGGAGAAGTTTCTTTTGCCAAATGGAGAAGTTTACTTCCAATACCATGCTTTTGATATTCCGGTAAAACAAGTAATTCTGTAATAGTTCCGAAAAAATAACCGTCTGTAAGTATACGCAGACATCCTACAAGCATGTCTCCATCATAGGCCGTTATATTAATGGTCTTAGATAAGGCCGCTTCCGTTTTCTCAATATCATACCGACCTTCCCATACTCTATTAACAAATGAAATAAAAACGTCTGCTTTCAGTTCTTTATCATCAATCTTATATTCCATGAACTCTATATCCCTTTAATAACAATCTATCGCGCTCCCGTTAAGATAAAATTCATTAACTGTTCTACATCATCAAAGTCATCGTAATCCCCGTTTATACCCTCTCGATGATACACAACACCATTTTTCTCATTTCTCTCCAAACAATCCAGAAGCTTTTCCTCTCCATACTTTTTGGCAAACAGGCTAAATGTATATGGCTTAATTTTCCTCAATAATCCTTTTCTGCAATCTTCTTCACACTCATAACAATGTGTCAGCCCTTTTGTAATCGAACATTTTTTATTTTCACAAGAATCATTATCCGGGCAGCCGTTTGATCCACATCCATTGCAATCTGGATTTTCTGTGCATAAACAGCATGCAAGGCCACATCTGGCAATTCCTAATTCCCGTTTCATAAAGTTCCTCCTCAGCTTCCAGGTTATCAGTCTACCAATATTTCTCTATACAACCCCTGGCTTCTTCTTCTGTAAGCTCATAGGTGTCCTGAAGTTTTTGCAAAATCTGCCCCTTCGGAATGTCGAATTCCTTCAAAGAATGTATCAATCCACAGATTCCCCGCTCCTGCTCTTCCTTTTTACCATCTTGATATCCATCCTCATAGCCCTCTTTTTTCATGGCTTTCTCGTATGCTTCCTGATCAAATCCTTCCAGTACCATCTGTACCACCTCTGCTTTCTGCGCTCTCAGACTGCCATCATCGATTTTCTCCTTTCATTATAGAAAACAAAACAAACCGTTGCAACCTTTAAGTGAGCTCAAAAAAGGTCTGGAAATAAATGGCGGAAACCGCCGGATATAAAATGGACGGCCGGAGGATCCGGCCCTTTGTGGAGAAAGAACTCTCCCGTTGATTGTCTGTTCATTATAGTGGAAAGACTCTTAAAAAACAAGATGGCAGAATGGACAAATTCTTTAGTCATTACTTCTGTCCAGACTTAGTAAATACAACATCGTCTGTCCACTTTAAAGACAGCCTGTCTTTTCCAACTTCAGCAGATACATTTTTTTCTCTATACCGCCGGCATATCCCGTAAGACTGCCATTTGCCCCTACCACACGGTGGCAGGGCACAATGATCGAGATCTCATTGTGGCCTACCGCGCCGCCTACGGCCTGTGCTGACATACGCGGCAGTCCTTTCTTAGCGGCGATCTGCTTTGCAATCTCGCCGTATGTCATCGTCTGGCCGTATGGAATAACGCAGAGGATTTCCCATACTTCCTTTTGAAAGTCTGTGCCTGCAAAATGAAGCGGTACAGTAAAGTCAGGCTCTTTTCCTGAAAAGTAAATGTCGAGCCACTGTTTTACTTTTTCAAAAAGGGGAATCTCTTTTTCCTCGTGTTCCTTGTCCAGATGAAGGGCGAAATATTTTTGCCCCTCAAACCATAAGCCCGTCAATCCAATCTCGTCCGCAGCTAAAAGAATATCGCCGATGGGGGAACGATAATGACTGATATACTGCATGCTCAACCCTCCCATTTAATTCCAGCAGAGATCCCGCTTCTATTCCCCGTCTTCCAGGAGATAGTAATGCGGAATGATATCTTCATAATGTCCGTCTTTCATCAGAAAACCGCCCGGTATAACTCCAAGCTGGACAAACCCCAGTTTCTTATACAATTGCAGCGCCGCGTGATTTGTCCTGACGACAGCATTAAACTGCAAAATGCGGAAGCCACACTCTCTTGCCCTCTGGATCGAATCCAGGACCATCTTTTCTCCGGCGCCGTTTCCTCTGGCTTCCTTTAAAACAGCATAACTGGTATTCGATATGTGACCGCACCGGCCCACGTTATTGGGGTGAAGGATATAAATTCCCAGAATGGCTCCTGTATCTTTGTCCTCCGCCACGCCGGTATACGTCTGTTCCTGGAAAAACCGAAGCCCTTCTTCCGGTTCCAATTCGTCCAGAAAGGGAAATGCAATCCCGTCCTCGATCACCTGGTTCCATATTTTGAGGGATGCTTCCAGATCCCTCTCCTCAAATCTTCTGACACATATTTCCATGATTTGTCCCTCCTCAAATTTTATCTGCGACTGCCAATTCCAGGCTATTGTAATTTCATAAACAAGATGGGGTACGGATTCCCCTGCTCGTCAATCTCTGATCTCTCCCGAACCCGAAATCCCATATGCTCATAAAATCCTTTGGCCTGCGAGTTCTGCTCATTGACAGTCAGTTCTTTGACGCCATATTCTGTAATGCCATATCCCAGCAGCTTTCTTCCCAATCCCCTTCCCCGCTCTTCAGGCGTAAGAAACAGCATTTCCAGCTTTCCGCCGTCAATCCCCATAAAAGCAATGGGCGCTCCTTCGGCGTTGGTTTCAACGATTAGATCCGGCACGGCAGTCAGGGCAGCCGGCACGAATTTCTTGATTTCTTCGATTTCCCCGTCAGATAAGAACAGATGGGTTTCCCTTACTGATCTTTCCCATACGCCAAGCAACTGCTCTACCAGCAAGGGCGTTCTGTCCTCTTTTCTGATTTTCTTCATAACACACCTCAGCGTTTATTTCGTACTCGCAAAGGCATATGCCTCTGCTACCCAGCCCAGCAGTTCTTCATCTAGCTCATCTGCTGATCCGATCACGATATGCGTGGTCCACCGCCCCGGATAAGGTTCTGTCTTCACAGCCACCCGGGGAGATTCCAGCGGATAAGGCATGCAAAGCGTGATCACAAGGTAGGGATCTGGCAGCTCTTTCTTCTTTTTTACCCGGGCAAAAGATACGCAGGCAAAGAGATGCCGGTTTGAAAAGGATATCTGTGATTTCTGCACCTTGATACTCGTGTCCGGATGTTGATCCATAACTGTGCCTGCAAATGCTTCATACAGCGGAAGCGCTTCCGGCTGCTGTTCAAAAAACGAAAGTGTAGCTGTATCCATCTGTCTGTTTCTCCATTACATAATTTGTCAGTTCTATCCCGCATCTGACAACTTTTTGCTGTCTGATTACCCGGTAGCCCCTGTGTTCGAAAAAGGGTCTGGCCGTAATAGACGCATGGGTCGTAATAGTCTGCTTTCCTGTCTGCTGCTCCAGTTTATCACAGATGGCAGAGGCGATTCCCTCTCTCTGGTGATACTTATGAACATACAGCCGGTCTAAATAGCCGGATTGATTGATATCACCAAATCCCACGATTCGAGACCGTTTCAAGTTTTGTGTAAATTCAAAAAACTGATATAAGATATGTCATTAGTTACTCTTGGGCAGAGCTGTTTTTTTGAGGTTCTGCCCTTGCTTGTATTATA
>NZ_JACJKS010000017.1 GCF_016901695.1 Mordavella massiliensis
GTAGTAAGACCCCTTGAAGACGACGAGGTAGATAGGGCAGAGGTGGAAGTGTGGTAACACATGGAGCTGACTGTTACTAATCGGTCGAGGGCATAACCGCAGAAGGTTCGGGGAGACGGATGAAGATTTCTTGTATGTGGTTTTGAAGGTACATGAAGAAAGAAGGTATCTGAAAAAGATCCCTTCTTTTTTTGTGCGATCTGCTTGAATTGTCCCGAAAGATGTGATAACATATCTTTGTTGTGAAAATAGATATTCCTCCTTAGCTCAGTCGGTAGAGCACTCGGCTGTTAACCGAGTTGTCGTTGGTTCGAGTCCAACAGGGGGAGCTGAAAAGCCCGTAAATGTAATGTTTACGGGCTTTAGCTTTGTAACGATCCAGCGCAGGATCCTTCAGGCCCGACAGGGGGAGGATATTTTTGGATTGACTCGCCTGCCGCGATTTAGGATAATAGATGTATCAAAAACAGCGGAAAGGAGACCGGTTATGGGAATCATCGAGAAAATGAGACTGGACGGGAAAAAAGGATTTGTGACAGGCGCGGCGCGGGGGATCGGCAAATGTACGGCGACCGCATTCGCGGAGGCGGGCGCAGATGTGGCTGTTGTGGATCTCGATTTTGAGGAGGCAAAAAAGACAGCCGCTGAGCTGGCGGAGAAGACCGGGAGAAAAGTCATTGCCATTCAGACCGACTGCACCAGCAAAGAAGAGGTCGACGCCATGGTAGAACAGGTCGTAAGGGAACTGGGCGGCCTGGATTTCTGTCACAACAATGCCGGCATCTGTATCAATGCGCCGGCGGAGGAAATGACATACGAGCAGTGGAAGAAAGTGATGGATATCAACCTGAACGGCATCTTCCTGACAGACATTGCCGCTGGGAAGTACATGCTGGCCCACGGCGGCGGGTCCATCATCAACACGGCGTCCATGTCCGCCCACATCGTGAACGTGCCGCAGCCCCAGTGCGCGTATAACGCGTCGAAGGCAGGTGTGATCCAGCTGACAAAATCGCTGGCCATTGAATGGGCGAAGCGGGGCGTCCGGGTGAACAGCATCAGCCCGGGCTATATCGGGACGGAGCTGACACTGAACTCACCCACGCTGATCCCCCTGATCGAGAAGTGGAATGCAATGGCGCCGCTTGGAAGGATGGGAAAGCCGGAGGAGCTGGAGTCCATCTGCGTATATCTGGCGGGAGACACAAGCAGCTTTACGACCGGTTCTGACTTTATTATTGACGGGGCCTTTACCTGCTTCTAGGCCGCCGGGAGGAGAAAAAAATGCCAGTATTTGATTTTAACGCCGCCCCGCCGCAGGAGGGCGGGCCGGTGTGCACCTATGAGATCTTCTATTCAAGCGCGCCGGAGGCAGACAGGGAGCACCCGATCCTTGTCCTTGACAACCGGGAAGGCAGGCTTGCGCACCACGCGGCCGGCGCCTTCACCAATCCGGTCAAGCGCACGGCCTTTGAGCTGAAAGGCGGGGAGGAAGACGGGGCGAGCGTGGACATCCTGCGGATCGACGCCCGGTTCGTCAGCCTCCTCAAATGGCTCGGGGAGAACCACATCAGCGTGCGGCTCTCCGGCGTGGATACGAAGGACGGCTATGCGGTCTACCGGATTCGGGAGACCGCCTTCGGCGGCGGGGAAAAACTGTCGGCGGAGGACGGGTTCCTGCAGTTCATGATCGGGCGTCTGCAGGCAGGCGAGGCGCCGCCGGAGCAGGGGACCGAGGAGGAGGACGATGAGACCGGGGACAGCATGAAGCTGACCAGCATCCAGAGCATCACGGACTTCCTCACCTGCGCCGGCAGGACGCTGCCGGATAACATCCGGCTCTGGGCCAGAAGGAACCTGGCGGTGGCCCGCTCCCACGAGGTGTCGGAGGAAGAGCGCAGGCACGCCCAGCGGGCCCTCTCCATCATGCTGAACATCCAGTGGAAGAGCAGCTATTTCCCGGCCGTCGACCCGCAGGAAGCGCGCCGGATCCTGGATGAGGAACTTTACGGGATGGAGCGGGTCAAGCAGCGGATCATCGAGACCGTGATCCAGATCAACCGCACCCACACGCTGCCGGCTTACGGCCTTCTGCTCGTGGGACCGGCCGGGACGGGCAAATCACAGATCGCCTACGCAGTGGCCCGGATCCTGCGGCTGCCCTGGACGACGCTGGATATGAGTTCCATCAACGATCCGGAGCAGCTTACCGGAAGCTCCCGGATCTATGCCAACGCCAAGCCCGGCATCATCATGGATGCTTTTGCCATGGCCGGGGAGTCCAGTCTTGTCTTCATCATCAACGAGCTGGACAAGGCGTCCGCGGGAAAGGGGAACGGCAACCCGGCGGACGTGCTGCTGACGCTTCTGGATAACCTGGGCTTTACGGACAACTACATCGAGTGCATGATCCCCACGGTGGGCGTGTACCCCATCGCCACAGCCAATGACAAGTCGCAGATCAGCGCGCCGCTCATGTCCCGGTTCGCAGTCATTGAGATCCCGGACTATACACCGCAGGAGAAGAAAGTGATCTTCTCCCGGTACGCGTTCCCCAAAGTGCTTAAAAGGATCGGCCTGCGGGCCGAGGAGTGCGCGCTTACGCAGGACGGCCTGGACGCGGTCATCGATCTGCACCGGCATACGAGCGGGATCCGGGATCTGGAGCAGGCGGCGGAGCACATCGCGGCCAACGCCCTCTATCGGATCGAGGCGGAGGGAGCCGGCAGGGTCGTGTTTGACGCGGAGATGGTTAAGGAGCTCCTTGGCTGATCTTCCGGATCCTTCGGATATAGCCGGGGCCGACAGAAAAAGAACAAAGAGAGAGCAAAAAAAGAGTTCCCATTGCGGAACTCTTTTTCGTGTCTATGTATAGGATATCATGACTTTCTTCATGAACCGGAGCAGGATCTTGCCAAGCGCCAGCACGAGCACGGCCGAGGCGACGGCCTCCGGGATGCCCGAGGCGGTGATGGTCCCCATGATCAGCCCCCACACGGCGGTGATGCCCACATTCTGGGCCTGGGCGTACTCCCTGGCAAAGAGCAGGTAGATGCTGCCCATGACGGTGCCGGTGTTGACCATGGCGCCCACGAACCCGGTAATGGGAAGGGCGATCGTCTGGTTCAGGCGGATCTTCTCAAACAGCTTCCACAGCCAGCCGGATGCAACGCCGATCAGGATCCGGCATCCGACCGAGATCCACAGCGCCTTCAGGACGCCGGGCAGGCCGGTGGTGCTAAGGAACGGCGAAAAGGCAAACGACAGAAGCGTCGGCGCCATGGTGTTGCTGACAAGGGAGCACAGCCCGAACACGCCGCCAAGAATGCCGCCGGCCAGAGGTCCCAGGAGCACGGCTCCGAGAATGACCGGGATGTGCACTGTTGTCGCCTTAATGATCGGAAGCTGGATCATGCCGAGCGGTGTGTTCGCAAGGACAATGACGATCGCTGCCATAAGTGCGACACAGACCATCCATCTGGTGTCACGTTTTTTTTCCTTCATTATTCAATTCCTCCTTGTTATCATTCCCGCTGTCGGGATATAATACAATTACGGTGGAAGTATAGCACGAAAGGAAGGAATTGACAATATGCTGAGAGGAAAGACGGTGATCCTCGGCGTGACAGGCGGGATCGCGGCATATAAGAGCGCGTATCTGACCAGCCTTCTTGTGAAGGCGGGGGCGGACGTGCAGGTGATCATGACGGAGCACGCCAGGGAGTTCATCTCCCCCCTGACCTTTGAGGGGCTGACGAACCAGAGGTGCCATACAGACACATTTGACCGGAATCACGAGTACAGCACGGAGCACATTTCCCTGGCCTCCCGCGCGGATGCGGTGATCATCGCCCCGGCCACGGCCAACGTGATCGCCAGACTGGCCTGCGGGATCGCGGACGATATGCTGACGACCACGGTGCTGGCATGCGACTGCCCGAAGATCATCGTTCCGGCCATGAACACGCGGATGTACGAGAACCCGGTGACGCAGGACAATATGGAGAAGCTGCGGGGCTACGGCATGACCGTGGTGGAGCCGGCAGCCGGGCGGCTGGCCTGCGGCGATGTGGGCAGGGGCAAGATGCCGGAGCCGGACGTGCTTTTCCAGTATGTGGAGATGGCCTGCGCCTTCCCGAAGGACATGGCAGGGAAAAAGGTCCTTGTGACAGCAGGGCCCACCCAGGAGAAGATCGATCCGGTGCGCTACATCACCAACCACTCCAGCGGGCGGATGGGCTACAGCATCGCGAAGATCTGCGCGCTGCGGGGGGCGGATGTGACGCTTGTGACCGGGCAGACGGCTCTGGAGCCGCCGCTCTTCGTGGAGGTGGTCCCCGTCGTGTCAGCCCGGGATATGTACGAGGCGGTGACAGCCCGCAGCGGGGAGATGGATATCATCATCAAGGCTGCAGCCGTGGCGGACTACCGGCCGGCCGTCACAAGCGACGAGAAGATCAAGAAGGCGGAGAAAGAGCTGGCTATCGCCATGGAGCGCACGGACGATATCCTCGGATACCTGGGCGCCCACAAGAAAGACGGGCAGTTCCTCTGCGGCTTCTCCATGGAGACGCAGAACATGCTGGAGAACTCCCGGGCCAAGCTCCGGAAGAAAAATCTGGACATGATCGTGGCCAACAACCTGAAAGTGGAGGGGGCCGGCTTCGGGACCGACACGAACGTGGTGACCATCATCACGCCGGAGACGGAGACGGAGCTTGCCATCATGAGCAAGGAGCAGGTGGCCGTGCGGCTGCTGGACGAGATCCTGGCAAGGCTGTAAACCGGGTATCCGGTCAGGCATAGATCCACAGACATATAATTATAGAAAGGAAGGGGATACATATGGATCCGAACAGAACAAAGAGAAACGAGATGGCCGCGCAGCGGGTGATCAAGGGACTTGAATCCAGGAACATGGAAGGGTACTATGCGGCTACGAAGGAGGAGGCGCTTGCCAAAGCGCTGGAACTCATCCCGGAAGGGAGCTCCATCGGCTGGGGCGGTTCCATGTCCATCAAGGAGATGGGGCTTATGGACGCAGTCTGTTCCGGCAACTACACCGTGTACAACCGGGACATCTGCAAGACGCCGGAGGAGAAGAGAAAGACCATGCTCCAGATCTTCGACACAGACTTTTTCCTGTGCAGCACCAACGCGATCACAGAGGACGGGGTGCTGGTCAACGTGGACGGCACGGCCAACCGCGTCTCCTGCATCTCCTGGGGACCCAGGAACGTGCTGATGATCGTGGGCATGAACAAAGTCGTGGCAGGCGTGGAGGACGCCGTGTCCAGGGCAAGGCATGAGGCGGCGCCCATCAACGCCCAGCGTTTCGGACTGGACACGCCCTGCTCAAAGACCGGGGTGTGCGCGAACTGCAAATCGCCCGACACCGTGTGCTGCCAGGTGCTCGTGACGCGCTATTCCAAGGAAAAAGGAAGGATCAAAGTGATCCTTGTGAACGAGGATATGGGATTTTAAAATTTCCCGTTGACGGGAGCGGATGAGTTTGCTATAATATCAGTGTTCCGCAAAAAACGGAACACTGCGGCGCAGTAGCCAAGTGGTAAGGCACAGGTCTGCAACACCTCGATTCACCGGTTCAAATCCGGTCTGCGCCTCTTAAAAGCCCCCGGAAAAGATATCTTTTCCGGGGCTTCTTTAACATCAGGGAATTGTTCGTATAATCTATAATCTATGAAGATTTTTGTCCAAAGTATCTGTCTTGCTTTTCCGTTCTATGAATTTTCCGAGGTTACTTAGTGTCGTATAGGTAAGTCAGCAAGCTAAAAGTTTCATTGCAACTTGCACTGTTTCAGATGTGCTGATACAATAAAAATATAATGAAACTTGCAGGAGGGTTTGCAGGGAGGCTGGCTATGCTTGAGTTTTTGAAATCAATATTTGGAGAGAATATTAAAGCTGCATCCTATGAATATCCGGTAGAGACACCAGTTTATATTCGGGATAATTACGATCTTCAGCTTTTGTTATGGGATAAATATAGTTGCGTATTGCTATCGCCGAATAGTCACTCGTGGCGTCTCCCGGCCTTGAAGAAACAGTTTGTCAATTTTTGCACTTTGTGCACCGTACCGTGTGCGTTGTATTTGGATGGCCTTACTGCGCAACAGCGTCGGAATCTAATTGAAAGCCGGATTCCTTTTATAGCAGAGTCGCAACAGGTTTATCTGCCTTTCTGGGGCTGCTTCTTTTATGAAAAATGTGTGCCCGCACCTGTGGTGGGGGAGTCTATGGCACCCGGGACCCAGCTTGTATTTCTTTACTTATACTATAATGTGCAAAACAGAAATATGAACCAGACCGATTTGTCAAAAAAACTCCGGCTTTCAAAAGCAACCTGCAGCAGAGCGATCAGAGATCTGGTTGGATTAGAAATCATAGCCATAAAAAAGGAAGGTACAAATAGTTGGGTCGTTCCTCGGTTTGATAAGCCGGAATTTCTAAGGAAGGCATATGCCAGGATGAAATCACCGGTAAAACGTGTTATCTATTTAAAAGGCGATCTAACAGGACTACAATTCCTTCAGAGTGGTGTAAAAGCACTTTCTTCTATATCAATGGTTGGCGCGAAGGAGTATGACAGGGGGCTTGCGGTCACCACAAGGACAGCACTGACAATTCCGGCAGAATATATCATATCAAAAAGGGAGTTTGAGGATTTTGGAGGATTGGCTGTCGAAGTATGGAATTATGATCCGGAGCTGCTTTCCGAGAATGGCCGGGTAGATGATATTTCCCTCCTGCTTAGTCTTGAAAATGATCCTGATGAAAGGATACAGATGGGACTGGATGAGATTAGGAAAAAACATGGACTTCCGATTAAAAATGATGAATGATAAGGAGCAGATATGATAAATGGAATGGATCTGTTTAGGGAACACTTTGCCGATTATAAAGACCAGTATACAATCATTGGTGGGTTTGCCTGTGATCTTCTTATGACAGACGCGGGGCTTGGTTTTAGGCAGACGGTAGATATTGATATGGTGATCATTATTGAGGCACTTACCACAGAATTTGCAGTTGCGTTCTGGTCTTTTATTGATGCTGGCGGGTATCCAATTCTGGATGCCGAGCATATTATCCCGCTTAAGATGAAGGCGTGGCTTGATCTTAGGAGTAAAAAGAGGCAGGGAATTCACGTTGACTCCAGAGATCTCCGTAAGCACCGACTGGATGTCTTCCGATTGTATCCACTTATCAGAGGAGAACAGAAGATATGTGCTCCGGCTTCTGTTATAGAGGACATCCAGGACTTCATCATGCAGATGAGGGAAATGGATATGCGGTTGTCGGATATTGGCATTTCCAGAACGAAAGAATCTATCCTTGACGTATACAGCAGACTCTATATAGTGGAATAAATGTGCTATAATACAGATAAGTCAGGCTTGACTTCCCTTGCGGCAGTATGGTATAGTATTGTGGCGATGGAAGCAGGTCTTTTTTTTATGCCTAAAAATAAGAAGAGACCGTCAGTAACAACGTGAACAGTAAGAAAGTGAAGCGAGGTGGAAGTTGTGCGTACAAGAATTACATTAGAATGTACAGAATGCAAGCAGCGTAACTACAACATGACGAAGGACAAGAAGGCACATCCGGAGCGCATGGAGACCAAGAAGTACTGCAGATTCTGCAAATCACACACATTGCACAAAGAGACAAAATAGTCGCTGGCAAAGGAGTGAATGTCGTGAATAAAGAAAAGACTCAGAAGAAGAGCTGGTTCAAGGGTCTAAGCGCAGAGTTCAAGAAGATCATCTGGCCAGACAAAGTGACACTTGCAAAGCAGACAGTAGCGGTTGTTTCCGTGTCCGTTGTGATGGGGATCATCATCGCGATCATCGATTTCCTGGCACAGCACGGCGTAGATTTCCTGGTAGGACTGTAAGCAAGAAAGGTGATTATATGTCAGAGGCAAAATGGTACGTTGTTCATACCTATTCCGGGTATGAGAACAAAGTGAAGGCCAACATTGACAAGACGGTGGAAAACCGGCATCTGGAGGAGCAGATCCTGGAGGTGCGCGTTCCCCTGGAGGACGTAGTGGAATCCAAGAACGGCGTGCAGAAGGTGACGCAGAAGAAGATGTTCCCCGGCTATGTGCTCATCCACATGATCATGAACGACGACACATGGTATGTGGTCCGCAACACAAGGGGCGTGACAGGGTTCGTGGGACCCGGATCCAAGCCGGTACCCCTCACAGACGAGGAGATGGCCCCGCTGGGCATCCGGCGTGAGAGCTACGCGGTCGACTACGAGGTGGGAGACGGCGTCAAGGTCATCGCCGGCGCATGGGCGGATACGGTGGGCGTTGTGCAGTCCATCAATGCCGCGAAGCAGAGCCTGACGATCAATGTTGAGCTGTTTGGCCGCGAAACGCCAGTAGAGATAAGTTTCGCTGAAGTGAAAAAATTGTAATCAGTAGTGGGAGGGACGAAGAAGTCCCGGCAATACCACAAGGAGGTAATGAAAATGGCAAAAAAAGTAGAAGGTTACATTAAATTACAGATTCCTGCCGGCAAGGCAACACCGGCTCCTCCGGTCGGACCTGCTCTTGGACAGCACGGTGTAAACATCGTTGAGTTCACAAAGCAGTTCAACGCGAGGACGGCTGACCAGGGAGATCTGATCATCCCTGTTGTAATCACCGTTTACAACGACAGAAGCTTCAGCTTCGTTACAAAGACACCTCCGGCAGCAGTCCTGATCAAGAAGGCCTGCAACCTGAAATCCGGATCCGGCACACCGAACAAGAAGAAGGTTGCCACGATCACGAAGGCTCAGCTTAAGGAGATCGCCGAGACAAAGATGCCCGACCTCAACGCTGCCAGCGTAGAGGCTGCCATGAGCATGATCGCGGGCACATGCAGGAGCATGGGTGTCACAGTAGAAGAGTAGGGCAGTCCATCATCAACAGGAACAGTAAGTGGGAGGGTTATCCCGACATTACCACAAGGAGGTATTTTTTAAAATGAAAAGAGGAAAGAAATATACAGAAGCTGCAAAGGTCATCGAGAGAGGAACACTCTACGACAGAGACGAGGCTATCTCTTTAGTAAAGAAGACAGCAGTAGCAAAATTCGATGAGACCATCGAGGCTCACATCAGAACAGGCTGTGACGGACGTCACGCTGACCAGCAGATCCGCGGCGCGGTCGTACTGCCCCACGGAACAGGCAAGAAGGTCCGCATCCTCGTGTTCGCGAAGGACGCCAAGGCTGAGGAGGCCAAGGCGGCAGGTGCTGACTACGTAGGAGGCGACGAGCTGATCCCGAAGATCCAGAACGAGAACTGGTTTGAGTTCGATGTTGTTGTAGCTACACCGGATATGATGGGTATCGTAGGACGTCTCGGACGCGTGCTCGGCCCCAAGGGTCTCATGCCGAACCCGAAGGCCGGTACGGTAACCATGGACGTGACAAAGGCGATCCAGGACATCAAAGCCGGTAAGATCGAGTACAGACTCGACAAGACAAACATTATCCACGTGCCGATCGGTAAGGCTTCCTTCACCGAGGAGCAGCTTGCAGACAACTTCCAGACGCTTATTGATGCAGTCAACAAGGCCAGACCGGCAGCAGTAAAGGGTCAGTTCTTAAAGAGCGTGACACTTACTTCCACAATGGGACCTGGCGTGAAGCTCAACCCGGTAAAACTGGTGTAAGCTTCTTCGCATCATACATGAAAAACCCCGGGATCATGGGAAACCATGGCCCGGGGTTTTTTGTCCTTTTGTTTCACATGTTTTTCACAAAATTCCCGTTGACAATGGGCGGGAAAAGCATATAATATAATGTTAGTTCCCGAATTGTTAGTTCCCGAACTACAGAAAAATACGGAAAGGGATGAAGTCATGGGCGATGACGCAGGCAAGTGGATCAACCGTGTCTCCCACCAGTTAAAGCGGCAGATGTGCTGCCAGGATCAGGATCCCGGGCAGGACGATCTCACGAACATGCAGAAGTTGATTCTGCATTTTATTTTGTTGGAGACCATGAACGGGGATCTCTACCAGAGAGACATCGAGCGGGAGTTCAAGGTGCGCAGGTCCACGGCGACGGGGATCCTCCAGCTCCTGGAGAAGAAAGCCTACATTTACCGGGAGGCGGTGAAGGAGGATGCCAGGCTGAAGCGGATCGTGCCCACGAGGCGGGCGCTGGAGCTGCGGGAGCCGCTGCTTACGAACATCCGCAGGCGGGAGGACCTCATCAGAAGGGGGATCCCGGACGACGACATGGAGGTGTTCGTGCGCGTGCTCAGGCAGATGTCGGCGAACCTGTCCTCCTGGGAAGAACAGAAGGAATCTGAGAAAAGTAAGGAAGGAAAGGAAGAAGCAGATGAACAGGAAACTACTGAAATCTGTGCGGGAGTATAAGAAGCAGGCCATTCTGGCGCCGGTCCTTGTGACGCTGGAAGTGCTGCTGGAAGTGCTGATCCCGCTCCTGATGGCGAACATCATCGACATCGGGATCATGCAGGGCGATATGAATTACATCATCAAGACGGGGCTGCTCCTCGTCCTCATGGCCATGGTGTCCCTGGCCTTCGGCGCGAAGGCCGGACAGGTGGCGGCGGTGGCGGGAGCCGGTTACGCCAAGAACCTGCGCCACGATATCTTTTACAAAATACAGGACTTTTCGTTTGGAAACATTGACCATTTCTCCACGTCCAGCCTTGTGACGAGGCTGACGACGGACATCACCAATGTGCAGATGGCGTTCATGTTCAGCATCCGCATGCTGGCCAGGGCTCCCATCATGGTGGTGCTGTCCTGGATCATGACGGCGACCATCAACCTGAAGATCGCCTTCCTCATGCTGGTGACGATCCCCATCCTGGGCGGCATCCTGATCCTGATCGCCAAGAAGGCGCACCCCCATTTCATCGCCGTGTTCGACGAGTACGACGTGCTGAACAACACGGTGCAGGAGAATGTAAACGCGGCCAGGGTGGTGAAGGCCTATGTCCGGGAGGAGCATGAGAACGAGAAGTTCCACAAGATCTCAAAGAAGGTCTTCGACCTCTTCACAAAGGCGGAGATGATCGTCGCCTGGAACGCGCCCACCATGAACTTCGTCATGTACACGGTCGTGCTGCTGATCGTGCTCATGGGCGGCGAGGACATCGTGCTCGGCACCATGATGACCGGCGAGCTGACCAGCATCATGGTCTACGCCATGCAGATCCTCATGTCCCTGATGATGGTGTCCTTCGTGTTCGTCATGATCATGATCGCGGAGGCGTCCTCCGACCGTATCCGCGAGGTGCTGGAGGAAGTGCCGGAGATGGAGGACTGCGAGGACGCGCTCACCGAGGTGGCGAACGGGGATATCGATTTCGAGCACGTGGACTTCAGCTACGCGGGCGAGGACGGCAACCTGTCCCTGAAAGACGTCAGCCTTCATATTAAGAGCGGCCAGGTGGTCGGCATCATCGGCGGCACCGGAAGCGCCAAGTCCACGCTCGTGCAGCTCATCCCCAGGCTCTATGACGTGACCAGGGGCTGCGTGAAGGTGGGCGGACAGGACGTGCGCAGGTACAGCCTGGAGAAGCTCCGGGACCAGGTGTCCATGGTGCTTCAGAAGAACGTGCTCTTCACCGGCAGCATCTACGAGAACATCCGCTGGGGCGACGAGAACGCCAGCAACGAGGAGGTCCGCAGAGTCTGTCAGCTGGCCCAGGCGGACGGGTTTATCAATGAATTCCCGGCCGGCTACAACACCATGATCGTGGAGGGCGGCAACAACGTGTCCGGCGGACAGAAGCAGAGGCTCTGCATCGCCCGGGCGCTTCTCAAGAAACCGAAGATCCTGATCCTGGACGATTCCACCAGCGCGGTGGACACCCGGACAGACGCCCTGATCCGCAAGGCGTTCCGGGAGGAGATCCCGGATACGACGAAGATCATCATCGCCCAGCGCATCTCCTCCGTGGAGGACGCGGACATGATCATCGTCATGGACAACGGAAAAATCGACGGCATCGGCACGTCTGAGGAACTGCTGAAGACGAACGCCATTTACCGGGAAGTATATGAATCACAGGTGAAAGGAGGGGCTGAGGATGAGTAAGGAAGCAGGCAGAGGCGGAAAGCCGAAGGTTACCAAGAATACGATCCGGACAGCAAAGCGGCTGCTGGGCTACGTGACAGGCACCTACAAGGTGCAGTTCGTCTGCGTGCTCATCTGCATCCTGGTGAGCTCCGTGGCGAGCATCTCCGTGTCCCTGTCCCTGAAGTATCTGCTGGACGACTTCATCATCCCGCTGATCGGGCACCGGGATCCGGATTTCTCCGAGCTCTACACGGCCCTCACCGTGCTGGGATCCATCTTCCTGTGCGGCGTGCTGGCCACCTTCTGCTACACAAGGCTGATGGTCGTGATCGGCCAGGGCGTGTTAAAGCGGGTCCGTGACGAGATGTTCGAGCACATGCAGACCCTGCCGATCCGCTATTTTGACCAGAACACGAACGGCTCCATCATGAGCCTTTACACAAACGATACGGACACCCTGCGGCAGATGATCAACCAGTCCATCCCCCAGGTGCTGATGTCCGCGCTGATGATCGTGGTCACCTTCATCTCCATGCTGGTGCTGAGCCCGATCCTCACAGCCCTGGCCGTGCTGGTGATCCTTCTCATGATCGCCGTGTCCAGGTTCATCGGCGGCAACAGCGGGAAATATTTCATCCGGCAGCAGCTGGACCTGGCGAGCATCACCGGATTTGTGGAGGAGCGCATGAACGGCCAGCGCGTCGTGAAGGTCTTCAACCACGAGAAAAAGTCCGAGGAGGAGTTTGACGTCCTCAATGAGAAACTGTTCGAGAGCTCGGGCAACGCCCACACCTTCGCCAGCATCATGGGGCCTGTCATCGGAAACATCGGCAACCTGCAGTTCGTGCTGACCGCCGTGCTGGGAGGCTTTCTCTCTGTCATGGGCATCGGCAACATCACCCTGGGCGTCATGGCCTCCTACCTGCAGTTCACGAAGAGCTTCACCCAGCCCTTCATGCAGGTGGCCCAGCAGTTCAACTCCATCATCATGGCCCTTGCGGGCGCGGAGCGCATTTTCAATATGATGGATGAGGAGCCGGAGGTGGACGAAGGCTATGTGACCCTTGTGAACGCCCGGAGGAAAGAGGACGGCACCCTCGAGGAGTGCAAGGAGCGCACCGGCCTGTGGGCCTGGAAGCACCCGCACCAGGCGGACGGCACCGTCACCTACACAGAGCTGAAGGGCGACGTGCGGTTCTTCGACATGTCCTTCGGCTATGAGCCGGACCACATGGTGCTCTACGACCTGACCCTCTACGCGAAGCCGGGACAGAAGCTGGCGTTCGTGGGATCCACGGGCGCGGGCAAGACGACCATCACGAACCTCATCAACCGGTTCTACGATGTGCAGGACGGCAAGATCCGCTACGACGGCATCAACATCAACAAGATCAGGAAGGCGGACCTGCGTCACTCCCTGGGCATCGTGCTCCAGGACACCCACCTGTTTACGGGCACCATCATGGACAATATCCGTTACGGGAAGCTGGACGCCACAGACGAGGAAGTGTACAACGCGGCGAAGCTGGCCCATGCGGACGGCTTCATCCAGATGCTGCCCCAGGGCTATGACACCATGCTGACAAGCGACGGCGAGGAGCTCTCCCAGGGTCAGCGGCAGCTTTTGGCCATCGCCAGGGCGGCCGTGGCGGACCCGCCGGTCCTCATCCTGGACGAGGCCACATCCAGCATCGACACCCGGACCGAGAGCATCGTGCAGCAGGGTATGGATAACCTGATGAAGGGCAGGACCGTGTTTGTCATCGCCCACAGGCTCTCCACCATCCGCAACAGCGACGCCATCATGGTGCTGGAGCACGGGCGCATCATCGAGCGGGGCGACCACGAGGACCTGATCGCCCAGAGAGGCACGTACTACCAGCTATACACAGGAAAGCTGGAACTGTCGTAAAAAACTGTTGACAGCAATCCGGGATTGTGCTAATTTATTATAGGACTGCCGAAGACAGCAGGTGCTGAAAAGCATAAGTATGGAAACGCCTGCCGAGGAAGAACAGATACAATACATTGCGTATGATTTTCTGAACCTCTGTGTCTTTGGACGCAGAGGTTTTTTATCGGCGGTGCAAAAACCAAAATCTAACAAGGAGGTGCACCATTCGTGGCAAAAGTTGAGTTAAAACAGCCTATCGTTCAGGCCATCGTGGATGATATCACAGGCGCTCAGTCCGTTGTGCTGGTAGACTACCGCGGACTGACTGTTGCGCAGGACACAGAGCTGCGTAAGCAGTTAAGAGAAGCCGGCATCATCTACAAGGTCTGCAAGAACACAATGATGAAGAGAGCTTTTGAAGGAACAGAGTTCGCAGCTCTGGAGGAGCATCTGGAAGGCCCCAGCGCCATCGCGATCTCCAAGGACGACGCTACGGCTCCGGCAAGGATCCTCTGCAAGTTCGCCAAGGACGCGAAAGCTCTTGAGTTAAAAGGCGGCGTAGTGGAAGGAACTGCATACGATGTGGCCGCGCTCACAGAGCTGGCTAAGATTCCTTCAAGAGAAGAACTTCTCTCCAGACTGCTTGGAAGCATGCAGTCACCGATCGCAAACTTTGCCCGCGTTATCAAGCAGATCGCGGAGCAGGGTGGAGAGGCCGCTCCTGCACAGGAGAGCACAGAGGCTCCGGCCGAGGAAGCTCCCGCAGCAGAGGCAGAAGCTCCGGCAGAGACTCCTGCCGAGTAATGATTTCCGCGCTGCGTGACAGCGGCAGGAAACAGGAAAAAATACTATTATATGAAAAGAAAAAAGAAATTGAATGGAGGACAATGAAATGGCTAAGTTAACAACAGCTGAGATGATCGAAGCGATCAAAGAGTTATCCGTATTAGAGTTAAACGAGTTAGTTAAGGCTTGTGAGGAAGAGTTCGGCGTATCTGCAGCAGCAGGCGTTGTGGTTGCAGCAGCAGCTGGCGACGGCGCACCGGCAGCAGAGGAGAAGGATGAGTTCGATGTAGAGCTCGTATCCGCCGGCGCATCCAAGGTTAAGGTTATCAAGGCCGTACGTGAGATCACAGGTCTTGGCCTGAAGGAAGCCAAAGAGCTTGTTGACGGCGCACCGAAGGTTGTAAAAGAGGGCGTTTCCAAGGCTGAGGCTGAGGAGATCAAGACAAAGCTTGAGGCTGAGGGCGCTGAGGTTAACCTGAAATAATCCAACCTCAAACAGACAGCAGAAGGCACAGGCCGCCCGCGGGACTTCATATGATGAAGCCCGCAGGCGGCCTTTTGTTTTTGTTGTGCGCAAAATTATGCGGGATGATACACAATTACACGGGGGTTGATGCAATTCCGGACGTAACACTTTTTAAAAGTGTTACGTCCGGAATTGCATCCGGCAGGAATTGCATCCGGCATCAAAAAGTTCTTGACACGGCCAATCCTCTTGTTGTATTATATACGGTGCATCATTGTGAAATACTGTGTCATAATTCATGGCACGAGAGCTCGGAATTCAAGTAAAAACAGGGGTTTTTCGCAATGCCTGGCCCCACAAAAAATAAACGAGGAGTGAAACGTCATATGGAGAAAAACAGAATTCGTCCTATCAAAAGTGGAAAAAATTCGCGCATGAGTTATTCCAGACAAAAAGAAGTGCTTCAGATGCCCAATCTGATCGAAGTCCAGAAAGACTCCTATCAGTGGTTCCTTGACGAGGGATTAAAGGAAGTATTTGATGACATTTCTCCGATCACTGACTACAGCGGTCACCTCAGCCTGGAGTTCGTGGATTTTACCCTGTGCGAGAAAGACGTCAAGTACTCGATCGAGGAGTGTAAAGAGCGCGACGCCACATACGCGGCCCCGCTGAAAGTGCGCGTAAGACTCCACAACAAGGAGACCGACGAGATCAACGAGCACGAGATCTTCATGGGAGATCTGCCGCTCATGACAGCGACCGGCACCTTTGTCATCAACGGTGCGGAGCGTGTCATCGTAAGCCAGCTCGTCCGCTCCCCCGGCATCTACTATGCCATCGCCCACGACAAACTGGGCAAAAAACTGTTTTCCTCCACTGTCATTCCCAACCGCGGCGCGTGGCTGGAATACGAGACAGACTCCAATGACGTTTTCTATGTGCGCGTAGACAGGACAAGAAAGGTGCCGATCACCGTGCTGATCCGCGCCCTCGGCATCGGGACAAACCCGGAGATCCTCGAGCTGTTCGGGGAGGAGCCGAAGATCCTGGCAAGCTTTGAGAAGGATGCTGCGACCAACTACCAGGAAGGACTTCTGGAGCTGTACAAGAAGATCCGTCCCGGCGAGCCGCTGGCCGTGGACAGCGCGGAGAGCCTGATCACAAGCATGTTCTTCGACCCCAGGCGCTACGACCTGGCGAAAGTCGGACGCTATAAATTCAATAAAAAACTGATGCTCAGGAACCGCATCGCAGGCCATGTGCTGGCCGAGGACGCAGTGAGCCCGCTCACCGGCGAGGTGATCGCAAAGGCAGGCACAAAGCTTACGCGGGAAATGGCGGACGCCATCCAGAACGCGGCCATCCCGTACGTGTGGATCGAGCGCCCGGAGGAGGAGAAGAAGGTAAAAGTCCTCTCCAACATGATGGTGGACCTTGCGTCCATCGTGGACATCGACCCGAAGGAAGTAGGCGTGACAGAGCTCGTGTACTACCCGGTGCTGTCAGGCATTATCGACGAGTGTGCCGGCGACATCGAGGAGATGAAGAGCGCCATCCGCAGGGACATCCACGACCTGATCCCGAAGCACATCACGAAGGAAGACATCCTGGCTTCCATCAACTATAACATCCATCTGGAGTACGGCCTCGGCAACGACGACGACATCGACCACCTTGGCAACCGCCGCATCCGCGCCGTGGGCGAGCTTCTCCAGAACCAGTACCGCATCGGCCTCTCCCGCCTGGAGAGAGTGGTGCGCGAGAGAATGACCACACAGGACCTGGAGGGGATCTCCCCCCAGTCCCTGATCAACATCAAACCCGTGACCGCGGCAGTGAAGGAATTCTTCGGATCCTCCCAGCTGTCCCAGTTCATGGACCAGAACAACCCGCTGGGCGAGCTGACCCACAAGAGACGTCTCTCCGCCCTGGGCCCCGGCGGTCTGTCCAGAGACCGCGCCGGATTCGAGGTCCGCGACGTACATTACTCCCACTACGGAAGAATGTGCCCCATCGAGACCCCTGAGGGACCGAACATCGGACTGATCAACTCCCTGGCGTGCTACGCGAGGATCAACCAGTACGGCTTCGTGGAGGCCCCCTACAGGAAAGTAGACAAATCCGACCCGAAGAACCCGCGGGTTACCGACGAAGTCGTATACATGACGGCGGACGAGGAAGACAATTACCATGTAGCGCAGGCAAACACGCCCCTGGACGCGGAAGGACACTTCGTCCATAAAAACGTGTCCGGCCGTTACCGGGAGGAGACCCAGGAGTACGAGCGCTCCATGTTCGACTACATGGACGTATCCCCGAAAATGGTGTTCTCCGTGGCCACAGCCCTGATCCCGTTCCTGCAGAACGACGACGCCAACCGCGCCCTGATGGGCTCCAACATGCAGCGCCAGGCCGTGCCGCTCCTCATGACAGAGGCGCCGGTCGTCGGCACAGGCATGGAGGAGAAGGCAGCCGTTGACTCCGGCGTGTGCGTAGTCGCCGAGGAAGGCGGCGTGGTAGAGCGCTCCACTTCCAGCGAGATCACGATCCGCCAGGACGACGGCGCCCTGAAAAAATACAAGCTGACGAAATTCCTGCGCAGCAACCAGAGCAACTGCTACAACCAGCGGCCCATCGTCTTCAAGGGCGACCGGGTGGAGAAAGGCGACGTCATCGCGGACGGCCCCTCCACATCCGGCGGTGAGATGGCCCTGGGCAAGAACCCCCTCATCGGCTTCATGACATGGGAGGGCTACAACTACGAGGACGCGGTCCTCTTGAGCGAGCGGCTTGTGCAGGACGACGTGTACACATCCATTCATATAGAAGAGTATGAGGCGGAGGCCCGCGACACGAAGCTGGGACCCGAGGAGATCACAAGGGATATCCCGGGTGTGGGCGACGACGCCCTCAAGGACCTGGACGAGCGCGGTATTGTCCGCATCGGCGCAGAAGTGCGCGCAGGCGATATCCTCGTAGGTAAAGTGACGCCCAAGGGCGAGACAGAGCTGACAGCAGAGGAGAGGCTCCTGCGGGCCATCTTCGGCGAGAAGGCGAGAGAAGTAAGAGACACATCCCTGAAAGTGCCCCACGGCGAGTATGGTATCGTGGTGGACGCCAAAGTGTTCACAAGAGAGAACGGCGACGAGCTCTCACCCGGCGTCAACCAGGCCGTGCGCATCTACATTGCCCAGAAGAGAAAGATCTCCGTGGGCGACAAGATGGCCGGACGTCACGGAAACAAAGGTGTCGTATCCCGCGTGCTCCCGGTGGAGGATATGCCGTTCCTGCCGAACGGACGTCCCCTTGACATCGTGCTGAACCCGCTGGGCGTGCCGTCCCGAATGAACATCGGGCAGGTGCTTGAGATCCATCTGTCCCTGGCTGCCAAGGCCCTCGGCTTCAACATCGCCACGCCCGTATTCGACGGCGCGGACGAGAACGACATCATGGACACGCTGGACCTGGCAAACGACTACGTGAACTTAAGCTGGGAAGAATTTGAAGCAAAGCATAAAGACGAACTGCTGCCGGAGGTGCTCCAGTACCTGTCCGACAACAGGGAACACAGAAAACTGTGGAAGGGCGTTCCCATCTCCAGGGACGGAAAAGTGCGCCTGCGCGACGGACGCACCGGCGAGTTCTTCGACAGTCCGGTCACCATCGGACACATGCACTACCTGAAGCTCCACCACCTGGTAGACGACAAGATCCATGCCCGCTCCACAGGCCCGTACTCACTTGTGACGCAGCAGCCGCTGGGAGGAAAAGCCCAGTTCGGCGGACAGCGTTTCGGAGAGATGGAGGTGTGGGCGCTGGAGGCATACGGCGCATCCTACACCCTGCAGGAGATCCTGACCGTCAAATCCGACGACGTGGTGGGACGTGTGAAGACCTACGAGGCCATCATCAAAGGGGAGAACATTCCGGAGCCCGGTATTCCGGAGGCCTTCAAGGTGCTGCTCAAAGAGCTGCAGTCCCTGGCACTCGACGTCCGCGTGCTGCGCGCTGACAACACAGAGGTGGAGATCCTGGAGACAGTCGACATGGGCGAGACGGACTTCCGCTCCCTCATGAACGAGGACAGGAAATACCGCCGCGATGAGGAAAATCTGGGAGACCACGGATACACGGCGCAGGAATTCCAGGGAGAAGAACTCGTGGATGTAGACGAGCCCGAGGCGGAGGACGACTACAGCGACGATTTTGGAATCGAGTTTGACGAAGTATCTGACGACGAAGAATTTTAGGAAGGGGTGCCAGTATGCCGGAAACAAAAAAGGAACAAACCTATCAGACAATGACCTTTGACGCCATCAAGATCGGGTTGGCGTCACCGGAGAAGATCCTGGAGTGGTCCAGAGGCGAGGTCACCAAGCCCGAGACCATCAACTACAGAACACTGAAGCCGGAAAAAGACGGCCTGTTCTGCGAGCGCATCTTCGGACCCAGCAAGGACTGGGAGTGTCACTGCGGTAAATATAAAAAGATCCGTTACAAAGGCGTCGTCTGCGACCGCTGCGGCGTCGAGGTGACGAAGTCAAGCGTGCGCCGCGAGCGCATGGGCCACATCGCCCTGGCAGCCCCTGTATCCCATATCTGGTATTTCAAGGGGATCCCCAGCCGCATGGGCCTGATCCTGGACCTGTCCCCCCGCACGCTGGAGAAGGTGCTCTACTTTGCCTCCTACATCGTGCTGGACAAAGGCGAGACAGACCTTGCCTACAAGCAGGTGCTCTCCGAGACCGAGTACCAGGAAGCCCGCGAGAAATGGGGCAGCGCCTTCCGCGTAGGCATGGGCGCCGAGGCCATCAAGGAGCTGCTGGAGTCCATCGACCTTGAGAAAGAGTACGAGGAGCTGTCCTCCGGCCTGGAGGGAGCCAGCGGCCAGAAGAGAGCCAGGATCGTGAAGCGCCTGGAAGTGGTGGAGGCATTCCGCGAGTCCGGCAACAAGCCGGAGTGGATGATCCTCTCCGTGATCCCGGTGATCCCGCCGGATCTGCGCCCCATGGTGCAGCTCGACGGAGGCCGGTTCGCCACCAGCGACTTAAACGACCTCTACAGAAGGATCATTAACAGAAACAACCGTCTGAAACGCCTGCTCGAGCTGGGCGCGCCGGACATTATCGTAAGAAACGAGAAGAGGATGCTGCAGGAGGCGGTGGACGCCCTCATCGACAACGGCCGCAGGGGCCGCCCGGTGACAGGCCCCGGCAACCGCGCCCTGAAGTCCCTCTCCGACATGATGAAAGGAAAATCCGGACGCTTCCGCCAGAACCTTCTGGGAAAACGTGTCGACTACTCCGGACGTTCCGTTATCGTCGTGGGACCGGAGCTGAAGATCTACCAGTGCGGCCTCCCCAAGGAGATGGCCATCGAGCTGTTCAAGCCCTTCGTCATGAAGGAACTGGTACAGAACGGCACCGCCCACAACATCAAGAACGCCAAAAAGATGGTGGAGAGGCTCCAGCCCGAAGTGTGGGATGTGCTGGAGGACGTGATCAAAGAGCATCCCGTGATGCTGAACCGCGCCCCTACGCTGCACAGACTGGGCATCCAGGCTTTTGAGCCCATCCTCGTGGAAGGAAAGGCCATCAAGCTGCATCCCCTCGTATGTACCGCCTACAACGCGGACTTCGACGGAGACCAGATGGCCGTGCACCTGCCCCTGTCCGTGGAGGCCCAGGCAGAGTGCCGCTTCCTCCTTCTGTCTCCCAACAACCTGCTGAAGCCGTCCGACGGCGGACCGGTGGCCGTGCCCTCCCAGGACATGGTCCTGGGCATCTACTACCTGACGCAGGAGAGGCCCGGAGCCAAGGGAGAGGGCAAATACTTCAAGAATGTGAACGAGGCGATCCTGGCCTATGAGAACCAGGCCCTGACGCTCCACTCCAAGATCGCGGTGCGCGTCTCCAAGACTATGCCGGACGGCACGGTGAAGAGCGGCACCATCCACTCCACACTGGGCCGGATGCTCTTCAATGAGATCATCCCCCAGGATCTGGGATTTGTAGACCGCGAGGTGGAGGGCAACGAGCTCCTGCCGGAGATCGACTTCCACGTGGGCAAGAAGCAGTTAAAGCAGATCCTTGAGAAAGTCATCAACACCCATGGCGCCACGGCCACAGCGGAAGTGCTGGACAACGTGAAGGCCATCGGATACAAATACTCCACAAGAGCGGCCATGACCGTATCCATCTCCGATATGACCGTGCCGCCCCAGAAGCCCGAGATGATCGAGCAGGCACAGGAGACCGTGGACCGGATCACCAAGAACTTCAAGCGCGGCCTCATCACAGAGGAGGAGCGCTACAAGGAAGTCGTGGAGACATGGAAGGCCACCGACGACGCGCTGACGCACGCGCTGCTGTCCGGCCTTGACAAGTACAACAACATCTTCATGATGGCCGACTCCGGCGCCCGCGGTTCCGACAAGCAGATCAAGCAGCTCGCCGGCATGCGCGGACTGATGGCGGACACGACGGGACGCACCATCGAGCTGCCCATCAAGTCCAACTTCCGTGAAGGTCTGGACGTACTGGAGTACTTCATGTCCGCCCACGGCGCGCGGAAAGGTCTGTCCGACACAGCCCTGCGTACCGCCGACTCCGGATACCTGACAAGACGTCTCGTAGACGTCTCCCAGGAGCTCATCATCCGCGAGGTGGACTGCCGCCAGGAAGGCGAGGAGATCCCGGGCATGTACGTGCACGCCTTCATGGAGGGCAATGAGGAAGTGGAGAGCCTGCAGGAGCGTATCACAGGCCGCTACCTGTGTGAAGATATCTGCGACAAAGACGGCAACGTGCTCGTGAAAGCCAACCACATGGTGACGCCGAAGCGGGCCGAGCTGATCATGAAGAAGGGCGTGGACGAGAACGGCGAGACGCCCAGGAAGATCAAGATCCGCACCATCCTCACCTGCCGCTGCCACAACGGCGTGTGCGCGAAGTGCTACGGCGCCAACATGGCCACAGGCGAGCCGGTGCAGGTGGGCGAGGCGGTCGGCATCATCGCGGCCCAGTCCATCGGTGAGCCGGGTACCCAGCTTACCATGCGTACCTTCCACACCGGCGGTGTGGCCGGCGACGACATCACACAGGGTCTTCCCCGTGTGGAGGAGCTCTTTGAGGCGAGAAAGCCGAAGGGCCTTGCCATCATCACAGAGTTCGCAGGAAAAGCCGTCATCAACGACACGAAGAAGAAGCGGGAGGTCATCGTCACCAACGACGAGACCGGCGAGTCCAAGGCGTACCTCATCCCCTACGGGTCCAGGATCAAGATCCAGGACGGCCAGGAGCTGGAGGCCGGCGACGAGCTCACGGAAGGAAGCGTGAACCCGCACGACATCCTGAAGATCAAGGGACTGCGGGCCGTACAGGACTACATGATCCAGGAAGTACAGCGCGTATACCGCCTGCAGGGCGTTGACATCAACGACAAGCACATCGAGGTCATCGTGCGCCAGATGCTGAAGAAGATCCGCGTCGAGGAGAGCGGGGATTCCGGCTACCTGCCGGGCACCATGGTGGACGCCCTCGAGTTCGAGGATAAGAACAAAGAGCTGGAGGCAGAGGGCAAAGAGCCCGCCACAGGCGAGCAGATCATGCTCGGTATCACCAAGGCGTCCCTGGCCACCAACTCCTTCCTCTCCGCCGCCTCCTTCCAGGAGACGACGAAGGTGCTGACAGAGGCAGCCATCAAGGGCAAGATCGACCCGCTGGTAGGCCTGAAGGAGAACGTCATCATCGGTAAGCACATCCCGGCCGGAACCGGCATGCAGAAGTACCGCGATGTGAAGCTGAGCACAGAACTTGCGGCAGCCGCGGAGGGCGGGGAGGATGAGATCCTCCTGGACGACCCGGAGCTGGATCTGGATCTGGATCTGGGGCTTGAACCGGAAGAGGGACAGGACCTGGAGGAGAACGCGGAAGCGGAAGCCGCGCAGCCCGAAGAAGACATTGTAATTGAATAGGGACCTGCAGACAGCAGGACAGGAGGCTGTGCGCGGCCCGGGAGACCGGAGCGGCGCGCAGCCTCCTTTTTGTATGCGGCCGGCGCGTCCTATACTGGTATCAGAAACATGTACAGAAGAAAGGGGATAGCAGTATGCACAAGGACATGTATTACAACGAAGTGATGGAGCGCTGGTTTGCGGCGAACGGGACGGGGCTGGCGGCCTCGTCCTACGAAAAGTACTACCGGCTGTACGCCAACCACATCCGGCCTTTTTTCAGGGACGTCAAAGTTTCGGAACTGTCGGAGGATCTGCTGGATGCATACCGGGCGGAACTGGAGCGGCGGCGCTCGTCCCGCGGCGGGGAGCTGTCCGCCGGCACCGTGCGCTGCATCGCCATGCTGGCAAACAGGGGCATCTGCGCGGCCCGGGAAGGGCATATGCTGAAGGAGGAGATGCGGCTGCAGGCAAACAAGCCGGGCGGCAAAGAGATCGTGCAGGTCTTCACCGAGGCGGAGCAGCGCCGGCTGGAGCAGTATCTGCGCAGCGCCATGGACGTAAGCCGGATGGGGGTCTACCTCTGCCTGTATACAGGGCTCCGGATCGGGGAGCTGTGCAGTCTGAGGTGGGAGGACGTGGACCTGGAGACGGGGAGCATCTGCGTGAGGAAGACGGTGCAGAGGCTGCGGGTTCCCGGGGAGGGCGGCGCCACCTCCCTGGTAGAGGGGCAGCCCAAGAGCCGGACCTCCGCCCGGGTGATCCCGTATCCGGACTTCCTGCGGGCGTTCCTCCAAAGAGAAGGCGGCGCCAGGCAGTATATCCTGAGCGGCTCCGAGATCCGCCCCATGGACCCGCGGACCCTGCAGTACCGCTACAAGCGGTATCTGAAAGAGGCGGGGATCCCCTACCGGAAGTTCCACACCCTGCGGCACACCTTTGCGACGCGCTGCCTCATGGCCGGCGTGGACGTCAAGACGCTGAGCGAACTCCTCGGGCACGCGGACATACGGACGACCCTCGGCATTTACTGCCACGCGTCCCTGCAGTACAAGCGGGAGCAGGTGAACCGGCTGCAGCCCTTTGCACAGGAGGCGGCCCTGCTGAAATAACGGGTTTTTCAAAGAAAACGGTTATCATTTTCCGGGAAATATGATACGATAAAAGACAGGAAAAAAACGGGAAAGGAGCATCTGTCATGAACAGGGAACAGGCACATGAGATCTTGATGAAATATATGGAGGGGGAGAACTACATCACCCACTCCTACGCAGTAGAGGCGATCATGCGGGGGCTGGCAAAGCGCCTCGCGCCGGACGAGGTGGAATACTGGGGGATCGTGGGACTCCTCCATGACCTGGACGAGGAGCAGTGCGACTGGGAGCACGATATGAGCGTGCACGGCCCCACCTCTGTAGAGATCCTGAAGAAGGAGGGGATCGACGACCCGGTACTCTTTGACGCCATCAAAGCCCACAATCCGAAGTGCGGCATGAAAGCGAAGACGAACCTGCAGTACGCGGTCCTGGCGGCGGACCCCATGAGCGGCTTTGTCAAGGCCGTGGCGCAGATCTATCCGGACAAGAAGATCGCCAGCGTGAAGCATAAATCCGTGATGAAGCGGTTTAACGAAGCCCGCTTTGCCAAGGGGGCGAACCGGGACTATATGGAGATGATCGAATTCACGGGACTTTCCCTTGACGACCTGATCGACGTCGCCCTGGAGGAGATGGGCGCGATCGCGGACAAGCTGGGACTGTAGGCGCGGGCACCGTCATTTTGCCGAAAATATTATATTTCTCAAAAAATAGGGAAATTTACCATGAAATATGGTATGATACCCTATTGAACGTGGTTATAATTCGGAGTATAATATTATCCGCATGATTAAAATGAGGAGGCTGTGCATGGAGAGATATATTGATATGCATTGTCATATCCTCCCGGGAGTGGACGACGGCGCACAGAACATGGAGGATACGCACCGTATGCTGCAGACGGCATACGACGAAGGGGTGCGCTACATCATAGCGACCCCCCACCACCACCCCAGAAGGGGGAGGGCCAGACCGCAGGAGCTCAGGCAGCAGCTAAGGGCAGTGCGGGAGGAAGCGGAGAAGATCAGCGACAGGCTGAAGGTCTTCCTCGGGACGGAAGTCTACTTCGGGCAGGATATCCCCGATAAGCTGAAGGAGAACGAAGTGCTGACCATGAACCGCACGAAATACGTGCTGGTGGAGTTCTCGCCTTCCGACCCCTTCGAGTATATGCAGCAGGGGATCCAGCGCATCCAGATGAAGGGATACATTGTGATCCTTGCCCATGTGGAGCGCTACGACTGTATGCGCGAAGACATCGAACGCGTGGAGTACTTCCACGAGATGGGCGTCCTGATCCAGGTGAACGCGGGCAGCATCACGGGAAACAGCGGCCGCAGGATCCGGAAGTTCGTAAAAGAGCTCCTGGCAAGGGAGCTGGTCTTCTGCGTGGGAACCGACGCACACGACGACAGAAAGCGCGCGCCGCATATGAAGAAGGCGGCGGAATACGTAAAGAAAAAATACGGCGAAGAATATGCGAGGAGGATTTTCTTTGGCAACGCCGCTGAGATGCTGAAGAAAAAGAAGAAGAATGAATCAAGACAAAGCAATGAATCGTGATTTTGAAAATGAAGAGATCACCATTGATCTCACAGAACTCTTCCTGGCCCTGTGGAGCAAGATCCATCTGATCATCCTGGCCGGGATCCTTGTGGCGTTCGTGTCCTTTATCGGCACGAAGCTCTTCATCACGCCCATGTACACGTCCACCACGAGCATGTACGTGCTGACGCGGACAGGGGACAGCGCGGGCGTTACGTACAACGACCTGCAGACGGGCACCCAGCTCACCCAGGACTACATGGAGCTGGTGAAGAGCCGCCCGGTCCTGGAGCAGGTGATCGCGGTCCTCAACCTGGACATGACGACGGGCGAGCTGTCCCAGGCGGTGACCACGGAGAATACGGCCAACACCCGTATCCTGACCGTGTCCGTCAGGAACGAAGATCCCAAGACGGCCAAGGAGATCGCCGACGCCCTCCGGGAGTCTGTCAGCATCCAGATCACAGAGATCATGGAGGCCGATGCAGTCAACACCATTGAGGAGGCCAATCTTCCGGAAGAGCCCTCCTCCCCGAGCCTGATGCGCAACATCGCCATCGGCGGCATCCTGGGCATCCTGCTGGCGGCCGGCGTCGTCGTCCTCATCTACATCCTGGACGATACCGTGAAGACGCCGGACGATGTGGAGCACTATCTGGGCCTGAACGTCCTGACCAGCATCCCCATCGAGGAGGGGACCAAGAAGTCCAAGAAAGTCAAGGGATTGTCTTCTAAAAAGCTGCAGAAGCAGATGAGACGCTAGGAGGATACAGGAAATGCAGGAAATCACATTAAGAAATGTCGCGAAAGACTACCGGAGCAACGAGGCGTACAAGTCTCTCAGGACCAATATCGAATTTTCCGGCGCGGACAACAAAGTCATCGTGCTGACAAGCTGCACGCCGGACGAGGGCAAGAGCACCGTGTCACTGAACCTGTCTATCTCCCTGGCGGAGAGCGGGAAGAAGGTACTCTTCATCGACGCGGATCTGCGCAAATCCGTCCTGGCCGGACGGCACAGAGTCACGGAGGAGGTCAAGGGCCTCAGCCATTTCCTCTCCGGACAGGCAGAGGTGGAGGACACCATGTACAAGACCCAGGAGGAAGGGCTGGTCGTGATGTTCGCGGGCGTCGTTCCGCCCAACCCGTCCGAGCTGCTGGGCCAGAAGCGGTTTGAAGCGCTCATCGCCAGCGCCCGGAAGGTCTACGACTACATCATCATTGACGCCCCGCCGCTTGGAAGCGTCATCGACGCGGCGGTCATTGCCAGAGTGTGCGACGCCTGCGCGCTCGTCATCGCGGCGAACAGCGTGAGCTGGAAGTTCGCCAGGACCGTGAAGGAGCAGTTGGAGAAGACAGGCTGCCCGATCCTCGGGGTGATCCTGAATAAGGTCGATATGAAGCAGAACAAATACTACGGTAAGTATTACGGCAAGTATTACGGCAATTACGGGGAAAAATAGAGGATAAAAAAGTATGAAAAAACTACGCATTACAGGAACGGTCCTTCTGGCGGCCTGCGTGATCCTCGGCGTGATCTCTTTTGTCATCTATACGGGACAGGACCATACAGCCCCCGAGATCACCGTGGAGGAAGCGAACCTTACCTATACGGAAGGACAGGATTATAAGGAACTGATGACCGGCGTCACCGCGCAGGACAACCGGGACGGCGACCTGACGGAGGAGGTCTTCGTGGACAAGGTGATCCCCACAGGCGAGAGCAGCGCGGTGGTGTACTACGGCGTCATCGACAGCGCCAAGAACGTGGGCACGGCGAGCAGGACCGTAAGCTATGTCCCGGCGGCGGACGATGCGGCTTCGCAGGACGTGCAGGCGGCGGAAGAAGCGGCGCAGGGCCAGGAGGCGGCTGAGACGGTGCAGGAGACGCCCGCCGAGACAGTGCAGGAGGAGCAGCCGGTCCAGGATCCGGCCGCCCAGGCGCAGAATCTCGTGCCAAACGGGGAACGCCCGGCGCTGGCTCTGACAGCCCCCAGCACGACCGTGGCCGTGGGGACGCCGTTTAATCCCATGAGCGTGGTCCAGGCCATGGTGGATGACAAGGATACGTCGGATACGCTCTCCCAGAGAGTCATGGTGGACGGGGCCTACGACACGAACGTGCCGGGCAGCTACGCCCTGACCTTCTATGTGGGCGACAGCGACGGCAACACATCGGATCCGGTATCATTTACACTGGTTGTACAGTAAAAGGAGAAGAAAAAGAATGGAACAGCACAGACGACACACCCGCGGGGGGAAACACAGGCACGGGAAGCCGAAGCAGAAGCACCTGGCAGGCAAGCTGATCACGCTGGTGCAGCTTGTCCTGTCCGTCGCCTTCATCATTGTGGCGTGGAACAGCGGCATGGTGCCCATGAAGTACCTGGCTGCGCTGACGGCCGTGCTTCTCATCCTGTTCGCCCTGACATTCGGGCTGCAGTACGTGCAGAATAAGATCTTTATCCTGGGCATCGTCCTGAGCGTCCTGATCAGCATCGGCCTGGCGGCCGGCACATTCTACCTCTCCAAAGCCAACCGGCTTCTGGAGGAC
The DNA here is from genome assembly GCF_016901695.1 of Mordavella massiliensis. GTDB lineage: Bacteria > Bacillota > Clostridia > Lachnospirales > Lachnospiraceae > Claveliimonas > Claveliimonas massiliensis_A. The sequence goes on from NZ_JACJKS010000017.1 coordinate 28,386, forward strand.
GTAGGCGGCGCGACCTACAAGACGGACAATATGATCGTCGTAGTCAGGAAGGACGATATGGCGCAGAACCTGCTGGACGCGGCCAACTACCGCTTCGGCGTCCAGACAGCTGTGGACCAGGAGAACACACAGCTCATGCGTGAAGATGTGGAGAGCGCCGTGGGCAGGGAACTGCTGGTGGTGGAGTATCCCAGCATCCAGGAGGAAGCCCAGGCCCTGCTTGACGGCACCATCGACGCGGCGATCTACAACGAGGCCTTCGCCGGCATCCTGGACGAGTCCATCGAGGGATACGCGGACCAGGTGCGGATCCTCTACCAGTACGGCATTGACACGCCCATCGAGCAGGAAGAGGAGGCGAACGTGGAGGAGCCCTTCAACATCTATATCAGCGGCATCGACGTATCAGGCCCCATCACGACCAACAGCCGCAGCGATGTGAACATCATCATGACGGTGAACCCGAATACAAAGAAGATCCTTCTTACGACCACGCCCCGCGACTACTATGTGACGCTTCCGGGCGTGTCCGGGGAGGCGAGGGACAAGCTGACCCACGCCGGCATCTACGGGGTGGACGTGTCCATGAGCACCCTGGAAAACATTTACGGCATTGATATCAGCTACTACGCGCGGGTGAACTTCACATCCCTGATCACCATCGTGGACGCCTTAGGCGGCGTGGATGTGAATTCCCAGTACGCCTTTGAGGCGGGCGGATACAGCTTCCAGCAGGGGATGAACACGCTGAACGGCAAGCAGGCGCTGGCCTTCTCCAGGGAGCGCCACAGCTTCGCGGACGGGGACAACCAGCGCGGCCGCAACCAGGAGGCGGTGCTCACCGCGATCCTGCAGAAGGCCATGTCGCCGGCCATCCTCACCAACGCGAGCCAGATCATCGCCAGCGTGAGCGACAGCGTGGAGACGAACATGACCCAGGACGAGATGGCCAAATTCATCAACATGCAGCTCTCGGACGGAGCGAGCTGGAGCATCGAGTCCCAGGCGGCCACTGGATCCGGGGACAACCAGGCGTGCTTCTCGTCGGGAAGCCAGCTTTTGTATGTGATGTGGCCGGACGAGGCAGTCGTCTCCGGCCTTGCAAATAAAATGCAGCTTGTCCTGGAAGGAAAATAGAAAAAAAGAAAATATAGTATATCCGCTGGAAACCTTGAGTTTTCCGGCGGATTTGTGTATAATACAGAGTTGACGGTAGAAAAATTAGGGGGGGGGGTGGACATAATGTGTGTTGATCCTGTAATGGCGATGATCGCAGCCGCGTTAGCCGCCCTGGCAGGCGTCGTCCTGTTTGTGAGACGAAGGCTGACGGAAAAAGAAAGATAATACGTAAGGAACGAGAAGGAACAGACGATGAGAAAATACTTTTCTGAACACTTGTGGATGCAGAGGGCGGTTGCTCTGGCTTTTATCGACGTCCTCTCCGTTCTGGCGGCGTATCTTCTGGCGCTGCTGATGCGGTTTGACTTAATTTATTCGGCTGTGCCGGAGGAATACATAGAAGGATACATCTGGTCCATGCCCTACTGGGTGATCGTGACCGTGGTGGTATTCTATGCCTTCCGGCTGTATCACAGCATCTGGCGCTTCGCGGGGCTGGAAGAGCTCCGGTCGCTCGTGGAGGCCTATATCGTACTGATCGTGCTCTATGGGGCCGGCATGCTCTTCATGCAGCTCCATATGCCCCGGTCCTACTTCTTTATGGGCTATGTGATCAGTATCATACTGACAGGCGGAAGTCGGATCTCCTACAGGCTGCTTTCCTCCTGGACAAAGAAGAATGCGGCGCGGGAGGCGGCGGTAGAGACAGACCGGGTGATGGTCATCGGCGGCGGCGTGGCCGGCCAGGCCGTGATCCGCGAGATGATGAACAGCAGCCACCTCAACACGAAGGTGTGCTGCGTGATCGACGACAACCCGAATAAAAAGGGAAGAGTGCTGGAGGGAGTCCCCATTGTAGGGAACCGGTATGATATCGTAGACAAGGTGAAGGAGTACGGCATCACCCGCATCGTGTACGCCATCCCGGCGACGACCGGGACGAACCGGAAGGCCATCCTCAATATATGCAAGGATACGGGCTGCAAGATGCAGACCGTGCCGGGCGTGTACCAGTTGCTCAACAAGGAAGTCAGCGTGACGAAGCTGCGCGACGTGGAGATCACAGACCTTCTGGGCCGGGCCCAGGTCAAGGTCAACAACGAGGAGATCCTGCGCGTGCTGCGGAACGAAGTCGTGCTGGTGACCGGCGGGGGCGGCTCCATCGGAAGCGAGCTGTGCAGGCAGATCGCCAAGTCCGACCCGAAGACGCTGATCATCTTTGATATCTATGAAAACAACGCGTACGAGATCCAGCAGGAGCTGAAGCGGAAGTACCCGGACCTGCATCTCGTGACGCTCATCGGGTCCGTGCGCAACACGAACCGGATCAACCACGTCATGGAGACGTACCATCCGGACATCGTGTTCCACGCCGCGGCCCACAAGCATGTGCCTCTTATGGAGGACAGCCCCAACGAGGCGATCAAGAACAATGTGGAGGGAACGTATAAGGTGGCGAAGGCTGCCGCCCACTATGGCGTGAAGAAATTCGTGCTCATCTCCACCGACAAGGCAGTGAACCCCACCAATATCATGGGTGCTTCCAAGCGTCTGTGCGAGATGGTGGTGCAGATGATGAACCGGCAGAGCGACACGGACTTCGTGGCCGTGCGCTTCGGCAACGTGCTGGGCAGCAACGGCAGCGTGATCCCGCTGTTCAAGAAGCAGATCGCCGAGGGCGGCCCCGTCACGGTGACGGACAAGCGGATCATCCGCTACTTCATGACGATCCCGGAGGCTGTGTCCCTGGTGCTCCAGGCAGCCTACTATGCCCACGGCGGCGAGATCTTCGTCCTGGATATGGGCGAGCCGGTCAAGATCGACGACATGGCGAGGAACCTGATCCGCCTCTCCGGGTACGTGCCGGACGAGGACATCAAGATCGAATATACCGGCCTGCGGCCCGGCGAGAAGCTCTATGAGGAGCTCCTTATGGACGAGGAGGGCATGACCGAGACGGAGAACGAGATGATCCACATCGGCAAGCCCATCGAGATGGACGACGAGGATTTCAAGCAGAAGCTGCAGCTTCTGGACAACGCCAGCCGGATGGAATCCGACCGCATCAAGGAGATCGTGGCCCAGATCGTCCCCACCTACCAGTACAAAAAAACGGAAGGCCAGCAGTAGACAGCAGAAAAACAGCTGACAAGCAGTTAAGATTTATATATAATGTCATAGGGACAAAACAGACACTTGTCCCAAACAGAAAGACAAAACTTCAAGGCTTCAAATCGTCGCTTTGCCGCGTTTGGAGCCAAAAAGGGTCATAAGGGTATGCTTTGCTTTTGGGCATGCATAGTCACCTCATACCATACTTGAGAGAAGGAAAAGGCAGAGGTGATATGCGCGGCCAAAATGGCGAAGCATACCCTTTTTTTGTTATGAGAAGAGTATACTCTTCTCATAACAAAAAAGGATAACCCAGGGATGCGCAGCGTGCAGAAATGAAGATGCTGCATACGCAGCCTGCACGCGCGCGGGAGTTCCGCAAGCGGAACTCCATCTTTATGCATGGTCTGTAAGACTATGTATGATAAGGATCCCAGGCACAAAATTTTACACAGGCAAAGCAGAAAGGACTGCCCATGTGGTATGTAGTCCAGGTCCGCACAGGGACCGAGGAGGACATCCAGAAGCAATGCGAAAAACTGATCTCAAAGGAGACGCTGGAGCGAAGCTTTATCCCCTACTGCGAGCAGATGAAACGGTATCACGGGAAATGGCACAAGGAGACAAAGATCCTTTTCCCAGGCTATATCTTCCTTGTCAGCCCGGATAAGGAAAAGCTGTTCTTCCAGCTTAAAAAAGTCATGGGGCTTACCAAGCTGATCGGCACCGGCGATGAGGTGGTGCCCCTCACAGAGGAGGAGATTCACTTTCTCCTGGAGTTTGGAAAAGATGAGCAGATCGTGGAGATGTCAGAGGGCATCATCGAGAACGATCAGGTCATCATCACAAGAGGCCCCCTCAAAGGCCATGAGGGGCTGATCAAAAAGATAGACCGCCACAAGCGGAAGGCCTACCTGGAAATGGAGATGTTTGGCAGGAAGCTGGAGACCCAGGTGGGGCTGGAAGTTGTGGTGAAGAGATAGGGAATATGGAGAGTGGAAATGAGAGTCCGAAGGGGCTCTTGTTTTTGTACTTAAAACTAGGAGAGAGGAGAATATACTTATGAATTATTTGTTTGTTGTGGCACACCCGGATGATGAATCAGATGCTGCAGGAGGGACAATCAACAAACTTATAAAAGAAGGACATAATGTAGCAGTAGCAATTATGGTGAAGCAAGCAGAAGCAAGAAGGGGGCTATCACAGACGCTAGCCACAGATGAAGAAGAGGCAATGGCAATTCTAGGAGTAAAAAAAGTATATCATGCAGACTTCCCTAATATTAAAATGAATATCGTGCCACATTTGGAATTAGTACAGTTTGTAGAAGCCTGCATTGATGATTTTCAAGCTGAAGCAATTGTGACACACCATCCGACAGATACAAATAATGATCATGTAATGACTAGTTATGCCGCACAGGCAGCTTCTAGACTGTTTCAGAGAAAATCAGTGTCTTATAAACTTAAATTATTTATGTATATGGAAACACCTTCAGCGACAGAGTGGTCTTTAGATTCTTCAGCAAGAAGATTTAATCCAAATTACTACGTAGAGATAGGAAAAGAAGGATTAAATGTTAAAATGAAAGCGTTAGAGGCGTATAAAGGTGTTATGCGTACTTATCCGCATCCAAGATCTAAAGAAGCGTATGAGGGGCTGGCAGCATACAGAGGATGTCAGGCAGGAGTAAAATTTGCAGAAGCATATGAAGTAGTTTTTGAAGCTCACTAATTTTGCGAAAGACTATGGGGGAGGATGTATGTATAAAAAGATAGGAAAACGTGTGATTGGTTTTTTGCTTTCGGTCATCGGCCTCATTGTATGTGCGATTCCTATGGCTATTATTGCCATATTAATAAGAATTGATAGTAAAGGGCCGATTATATTTAAGCAGAAAAGGCTAGGGAAACATCAAAAGATATTTACAGTATATAAGTTTAGAACCATGTGTGACCATGCCTATGAAATGGGGGGCGTGGCGACAAGATCAGATGACGTAAGAATAACACGGGTAGGAGCAATCTTGAGAAGGACAAGTCTGGATGAATTGCCTCAGATGATTAATATTATTAAAGGTGATATGGCCATTATAGGACCAAGACCGATATTACCGATTGAGTTTAAAGAATACAGGAATAATGAAAGATATGTTCATCGTTATGACGCATTGCCAGGACTGTTTTGTACGGTTGATCTTATTAATAGAGCAGCGGAACGAAAGCAACAGTTTGAAATGGATGCAGATTATGTGGATTGCATGAACTTGGTGTTGGATATCCGTATTTTTTTTGGAATTATTTCTACGGTAATAAGTGGGAAAAATGTATATCGAGAGGAAGTAGGGACAAATAAAAGCAAGAAAGAAAGCAGGAGATAAAAACTATGTGGAAAGAACATCTTTGCATTGTTATGGCAATTGAACATTATAATCCACTGGGGCAAATCAGAAGTCTCGGAGAAGCAGGGGTAAACCCTGTTTACATTGCAATCAAAGGACGGGCAAAGATTGCCTCTTCTAGCAAATATATTTCTAAATGTCATTTTGTTGATACAGTGGAGGAAGGGTATCAACTTTTGATAGAAGAATATGGAAATGTATATGTTGAAACGGGATTAAAACCCTTTGTGTTTAGTTCTGATGATAAAGGAGTAGGATTTTTAGATCTACATTACGATGAACTAAAAGATAAATTTATATTTTTTAACGCTGGAAAGCAGGGGCGTATTAATGAGTATATGGACAAGAAGAATATACTTGAACTTGCAAAAAAGTATGGATTAAATGTCTTGGAAGCAAAGGCCTGCAAAAAGGGTGAGGTGCCTCAAGGGATAGAATATCCAATAATTACTAAGTCTATTTCTCCTAATGTAGGCGGATGGAAATCGGACGTTCATATCTGCCATTCAGAAAAGGAATTACTTGAGGCATACAAGGAGATTGATGCGCCAGTTGTTCTTGTGCAGAAATATATAGAAAAGAAAAATGAATACTGTATGGAAGGATTTGCGGCAAATAGAGGAAAAGATGTTTTGATTGCGATTGTAAGCACTTACGATTATCTGCTTCCAGATTATTATAGCCCTTACATGACAGTGAGAAGTATGGATGACGAATATATTAGAAAAGCTCTTCAAGGGATGTTCGCTGAAATAGAATTTGAAGGTGTTTTTGAAGTGGAATTTTTGATAGATCAGGATGGGACGTACTATTTTGGGGAAGTTAATTTCCGCAATAGTACTTGGAGCTATGCATCGACTGTAGCTGGAATGCCACTTCCAGTTCTGTGGGCAGAAACTCAAGAGCAGGGCTATATGAACGAAAATTTACTGGTTCCAATAAGTGAAAGTTTTAAAGCGATGGTTGAGCCAGTAGATTATGCAAAGCGGGTTAAGGAAGGGAAGATAGATATAGCTGAATGGCTTTCGGCTTTTAAGCAGGCAAAGTGTTGCTATTATTATAGTGTAGAGGATATGGATCCTTGGCGAGTGTGCGTGGATAATTGGGATAATTTAGGATGATACGAAAAATATTAATTCTTGGGGAAAATAGTTATTTAGGGAAAAGTTTATATATGTGGTTAAAACAACATAATGAGCGATATCAGGTTGAGATTGTATCAACCAGAGACCAAGAATGGGAAAAAGAAGATTTTTCCCGGTATGATGTAGTAGTTGATTTTGCTGGAATTGCGCACATCAATTGTATTAAAGAGGACATGAAAGAGTTGTTTTATTCTGTGAATCGAGACTTAACAATTGAATTGGGCCAGCATGCAAAAGATAATAATGTGAAATACTTTATTTATTTTAGTTCTATGAATGTCTATGGAGATTACTGTGAAAATATTTCAGACAGAAATGCAGTACATCCAACAAGTTTTTATGGCGATAGTAAACTTAAGGGAGATGAAGGAGTACGTAGATTGGAAGATGAGCATTTTGCAGTTGCTTGTATAAGACCCCCCTTTGTTTATGGGAGAGGATGTAGTGGTAATTATGAAATAATTAGCAGAATTGCCAAAAAAGTACCTGTTTTCCCGGAATTTCAAAACAAAAAAAGTATGATCTATATAGATAATTTGTGTGAATTTACAAGACTGCTTATTGAAAACCCGTTAAGCGGAGTTTTTACACCACAAAATAAAGAGTTGATTTCAACATCAGATCTTGTAAAGGAGATTGCAAAGTCTAATCAACGAAAAATTTATTTTACAAAAGTGTTTAATTGGATTATCAGACTTGCATGTAAGAGAATACGCATGATAAGGCGAGCATTTGCAGATGATTGCTATAATTTGCAAATATCTGATTATTTTGACTTTCAGTACTGCATTGTGGATTTTGAGGAGTCGATATTAAAAACAGAACAATAAATTAAAAGAATAACGTAAAAAATATATTGGTAGTGCTTTGTGAGCCCTATTTTCACTAGGTAAACTTAGAGAAAAAGACCAGTTGAATCAGCTTCAACAAAGGATTTCAAAAAAGAGGTGTAGAAATCCTTGTAGAGGGAGTAGTGCCTGAGAAAAGAGATGATGAGTTCTTTGAAATTATGGATGATGTGTTTGTTGGAGTGTGTGGAGGCAGAGACTATGGAGCATAAGAGTATATTCGTTTGATAGTGTTCCGTGTGAAAGTTTTGATAGGTGGTTAGCTTTTGATTGGCATCTCAAACTTTCTTTGGAGAGATTGTTACTGTTTCGCCAAAGCGTATCATTAAAAGTTTCAGGAAACTATAATGGTATAACATAGCAATGGAAACTGTGAAAATTTTAAAGATTATTGTTAAGAGTCTAAGTAAAGCTGGTGAGGAAAAAAGAAATCACTAAAAAAGGAGACGCAAAAGATGTGTAGAATAGCGGTATTGTTATCATCTTATAATGGGTGTGAATTTATTGAAGATCAGATAAATAGCATCTTACATCAGAAAGGAAATTTCGAGATTACTTTGTATATTAGGGATGATGGATCAAGTGATTCAACATGCGATATTATTAAAAGATTACAAGGACTTCATAGCAATATTATTCTATTTGAAGGAGAGAATATTGGTGTAAATAGTAGCTTTTTGGAATTAATGCGCTTAGCTAAAAAATCAGATTACTATGCAATTTCTGATCAAGATGATATTTGGATGGATGATAAACTAAGTAGTGCAATTTTACAATTACAAAGAATAGAAAGAGAAAGCCGGCCATTATTATATGGATCAGCTTCATTATGTGTTGACAAAGGTCTTAATGCTCTGTCTGTCGAACCACATATATATAGAAGTATTAGTGTTTATAATACAATGATTCAAAATTTTATAGGAGGTCATACGCAGGTTTTCAATTATAAATTTTGTGAAATAGCATTAAAAACTTTTGATGCAGAAAGCGTATTTTTATACGATTCTTTTTTTACTAATATAGGCATGATATACAAAGGCCTTGTTTTTGATGAAACTCCGCATGTTATGTATAGATTACATGAAAAAAATGCAGTAGGTACAGGAGTAGGATTAATAGATTGGATTAAAAAAAACATTATCAGAGTCCAAAAAGGGCAGAGCAAATTATATGCTAAACAATTTGATTATATTGCAAACACATTTAAAAAGGAGCTTAGTTGTGAGGAAAATGAAGAAATAAAAAAATTTCAAAACTCAAAAACAAACTTTTTTACTAGAATACGATATATAGTTACAACAAAGTTTTATAGGCAGCACCGTGTGGAAAATTATTTCTTCAAAATGATGTATCTATTTGGGGGATATAATTACTAAGTAATCTTAAATTATGGAGGGCAGAATGACAGGGTTATTTATTTTCGATCAGGTGATTTCGAAAAGTGAAAATGAAGAATACTATGATCCTATATTCACTAATAAAGTATTTGATAGGTATTTAAAAGTTGTTGATAATCTGATCATATTGGTTAGAACGCAAGAAGAATTGGCAGAGTCATTAGAAAAGAGAAGAATTCCTAAAATAGACACAAAAAGGATAAAAATAGTTGAAATAAGCAATATGCTATCACTCCAGGGGATACTTCAGAGACCAAGAGTTTATAAAACGATAGAGAAATTTGTTAAAATTAGCGATGTAATATTTGTCAGAATGCCTAGTATTGTTGAAACAATGGTTGTAAAAGTGGCAAAAAAATATAAAAAAAAATATATTTTGGAATTGGGAGGATGTCCTTGGGATACTTTTTGGAATCATAATATTAAAGGTAAAATTATTGCTCCATCAAGATTTCTTTCAACGTATTTGTGCATAAGAAAAGCACCGTATGTAGTATATGTAACGGAAAGATGGTTACAGGGAAGATATCCTACAAATGGACAATCTATAAACTGTTCAAATGTAGATATTGAAAGTGTTGAGGATGCAGCTTTGGAGAAAAGACTAAAAAAAATATTGAGTAAAAAAAGTGATGAAAGAATAATACTAGGTTCTATAGGAGATTTCCATGTGAAATCTAAAGGCCACCGATTTGTGATAAAGGCGTTAAATGAGCTGAGGAAGAAGGGGTATAATAATTATTATTATCAAATAGTAGGTAAGGGAAATCGTAAAGAGTTAATGAGATTAATACATAAATTTGAGCTAGAAGATCGAGTGGAATTTGTTTCGCCTATGCCACATGAAGAAATACTTAGTTGGCTTGAAACTATTGACATTTATATACAACCTAGTCGCCAGGAGGGACTTCCAAGATCAGTGATAGAAGCTATGAGCAAAGCGGTTCCAGTTTTGGGGGCGAGAACGGGTGGAATACCTGAGTTAATAGAATCGGAATATATTTTTGAAAATACAAGATCAGAGGGGGATGATATCGCTACTTTATTAACAAGCTTGGACATTAATGAGTTAAGTAAAATGGCAATACGCAATCATAATGAAGCGAAAAAGTATCTTGCAACTGTAATAGAAACCAGAAGAACGAAATTTTTTGAAATGGTAGTGGGGCAGTGAAAGGTTTAATAATACGGTGAAATATGAAAAATGTTAATAAAATTCTACAACAGTATTGCGATGGAATTATGCTGCTTAGCGTACTGCTTTATGTTTTTGTTTCTGGTAATTCTATATTAACATTACAAATAACGGGAAGCCTAATTGTAGGAATTAGTATTTATTTATGCTTTAAAGTGCGAAAAAACAAACTCTTGCTTTTACTATTTTCCATTATGGCATTTATCAATATATCTTTAGGATATACAGATTGCATAATGTTAGGAAGAGGAGTTTCGGAATGGCAGTCGGTAGGACTTAGACTTAATGAGATAAATGTTGTTTGTGCAAAATCAATTTTATTAACAATAGTTATTGTTAATATAATGATTACGAAAAAGGTTCTTCTATTTAAAGTAGAAAATATTCAAGAATGTAGGAGAAAAAATAATATTATATCTTTAGGAGGGTTGATACTTCTTTACGTAATTCTTATATATAGTTTTATCTCACAGAGTTATTCTTTCGGGAAGTATGAATCCGTGACAAATCCAATATTTGAATATAGCTTAATAATCCTATGTTTTACATGGTATTACTCAAAGGAAATGAAATGGATTGATTATGGAATATGGATTTACTTTTTTGGATTTTCAATTAATTTCTTGAGAATTGGAGACAGATCATCTGTATACATGCTTGTAGTATTGATGGCTATTTGCTACTTTTACAAATTAATAAATGTCAGAACAATAGGATTAGTAATTTTGGTGGGAATACCGATTACCAATTTTATTGCTATATTCAGAGATCATCTATTTTCTTCATTTAGTGATATTATTATTCAGCTGGTAACTAGGGGATTGTATGTCGATACGGTATCCTGGGCGTATTATGGTAGCTTAGCCATATCAATGTTGTACGAGCGAGTAGGCAGTCATCTGGAATTGATAGTTGGTTTCTGGGGACGTGTAATAGGTATAGAGAGCCAGTATTCTTCGCTGGCAATATATGCGAGGACAAATTACAGTGATTTGTATAATTTAGGGGGTGGAATTTATTCATCCTTTTTCTATGCGTTTGGAGGGTACATTTCTGTTATTATTGGTGCTGTGATACTAGGGATTATAATACGAAAAATAATGATGTCGCATAGAAAGTATTTGCCATTTAAGGTTTTGCTTATTGTTTATGTGTTTAGATGGTACTTATATGATATGACTACACTATATAGAGGAGTATTAATATTTGTATCACTTGTTTATTTGGTTTGTCTAACTATAGAACAAACTGTACGTCACAAAATAAAATGTTAATAATTAATTTTAAAGTATGATTTATAGAAAAGGTAGGAATAAAAATGCTTAATGTGTATGTACATGGTTCTTTTATGTACGATAATTTTGGAGATTATTTGCTCTTTGCTAAAGTTAGAAATGAGATAAAGAAATGTGATAATAGTATTAATGTTTATTCTGCGAATATCTCGCCGTTTTATAACGAATTTGTGGACTATAAGCCATTAAAAAGAAAGGAGGACATTAAGTGTATCGACTGTGCAATATTAGCGGGAGGAGGATATTTTGGGGAACCTAAACAGTATAGATTATATTGGAATATTCGAATGCTTTTTAGGCATGCGAGAGTTGCGTATAAATTTATTAAAAGAAAGATACCATACAGCATTATTGGAGTTGGTGTAGGTCCTCTTTCTTATAAATTCTCTCAGAAAATAGTGAAGAAAATTTTTGATAATGCCAAAATTATTTCGGTTCGGGACGCTGAATCACGAGAATACTTAAGGAAATATGGGGTTAAAAAAAAGATTGAGGTTGTTCCCGATTGGGTTATGGCATGTGGTTATGATGAAATTATAAAAGATGAATATAAAGATATTAGAGAAGAGTATAAAAATAAGATTTTAATTCATCTCGCCTCAAAAAATAAAGGGAAGGATTCTCCAATAGAAATAATTATTCAAGATATAAGAAAACTCGCTAAAGAGTATGGAAAGCAATTTTTGATAATAACTGATCAGGCAGATAGCAGCAATAGCCAAATTGAAAGAGCAAAGCAGTTAAAAGATAAGTTGAAAGACATTCATGTAGACTTATATGAATATCATAATCCATACGAACTGATAAAAATAATACAATCTGCAGAGTGTGTATTAACAGATAAATTACATGTAGGTATTGTTGCTACCAGATTAGGAGTGCCAGCTTTTTCCGTAGCAGGACAAGTAAAGATTCATCGATTCTATAAACAAATAGGGAGAGAAGAGTTTTGTATTCCTATACAAAACGTAAAAAAAGGGTATGTGTTTCAGTGGATAATTGAACATGGGACAGAAGCAGTAAAGATTGATAAAGTTGTTGAGTCAGCTCAAATGAACATCAATTTACTTCACGATTTTCTTTACAAATATTTATAAAATAGTAAAAGGGTAGAAATGGGTAAAGTTACAAAAAATACTTTAAATGTTTTGATTGCAAATATAGTGCAATTGTTAACAGGAATTATCGTAACATTTATTGTTCCCAGGATTGTTTCTGTTAATAATTATTCGGCTATAAAGACATATACATTATATACAGATTATATTGGTATTTTTAGTCTGGGGTTTTATGATGGGATTTATTTAAAATACGGTGGAAAAAGCAGAACCGAAATCTCTCCGGCGGTTGTGCGTATGGAGTATTCAACATTCCTAGTTTCACAATTGTTAATGAGTTTAATGGTAGGTACAATAAGTATATTTTTAAAAAATGAGATTATAGCTTTTTGTGCGCTATCCATTGTGCCAACAAATATATTTACATTTTATAAAAGATTCCATGTTGCTATAGGGGAATTTAAACAATACACTCGAGAAATGCTTGTCTATTCTTTTACATACATGTTGGGGAATTGTGTCTTAGCACTATTTTTACGTATAAATTTGGCGAGTCCGTATTGTTTATGCGCAATAGTAGCCAATCTTTTTGCTGTTATTTATAATTTTTATGTGAATAAAATGCCTATAAATATAATGTACAAAGTTAAAGTAGGTCTATTTAAAGAAAATATAGGTTTGGGATGGTTAGTTCTATTTGGAAATATAGCTGTTAATGCAATTTACGGAATTGACCGTTGGTTTGTGAAAGCTTTTTATAATGTGAAGTGTTTTGCAGTATACTCCTTTGCAGTATCTATGTTAAATATTGTAATGGTGCTTGTACAATCTGTTGCATTATCCTTATATAATTATATAGCTGATGATAAGAACACGAATAAGATCATATTAGCTAAAAAAGTTTTGTTGGGCATTGGAGGGTTATCAAGTGGGGGATATTTTCTGCTATATTATATTATTAATTGGGGGTTGCCCCAATATGTGGATTCTTTAAGTATCATTAGTATATCTTTCATTTCATATCCTTACATGATTGTTATAAATTCAGTATTTCTAAATCTTTATAAAGCTGAGCAAAAAAATAAGAAGTATATTCGTTCAGTAATTTTTATGCTTATATTGTCTATATTATTAAACTGCGCAGCGGTGTATTTGAGCTCTGATATCAGATTTATAGCAGTGGCAACAACCTTGTCATTTATAATATGGTTTGTGTTCTGTAATTATGATTTCGGAATGCAATATTTTGAAGTATCAGATTTAACATTTTTGTTTGCTGTAGGGATATCATTTGTTGGATGTAATTTTATTCCTAGTAAAATAGTAGGTATGTTAATTTATAGTATTGCTTGGTGTATCTTTGCTCAAATGTTTGGAATATTAAACACAATAGTACGACTTTTGGTCAATAAAAAATAGAAAAAGGGAACGATGAAGGTAAATGATATTTAAAGTCTCGCATAATACTGTTGACTTTGAATTCGGCGATACAGATAGTCTTTAGGGGGCTGCAGGGAAGTGGATAATCTGGAAGTCAGCCTGGGAAGTGTTTTATGAGATGTTGTCCTACCTTGTGATTTTGAAGAAGAGATCTGGTAGGATGGTGATATAAACTGTTTGTACTATTCATAGGAAAGAAGAGTAATAGCTTTTGTAAAGAAGCTAATATTGTGAAAGGAATGACAAAGAGCTAATGATTAAAAGAGATGTGTCTGACAGATTGCAGGATACAGAAGCTTTTGATAATATAGTCATTAGAACCACAGTGAGAACACTGAGGACGCGGCCTTTAGTTAGATGATACATCTTGAGTAATGAAGTTGTAATAATTAAGGTCCTTGAGGCTGTGAATCGGCACTTCTGATGAAAGTTTTACTAGATAGTTTCATGTTTTCATAATTATTTTAAATAGCTCTTGAAATGACATTTTTGTTTTTATGAATCATAGGAGAAGGTATATCTATGTTAAGAAAAGATTAGTCTGTTGAGCAATGTAAAGTGAATGGCAAGGTGGAGAACTGTTATTTTAGACAGAAGCATATAGCGTAGAAAGTAAAGATTTCCTTTTACATGGCACAGCTGTGTAAAAGGAAATTTTTTATGCACATTTTAGTGGAAAAAGGAGAAAAGAAATGAGGTGTACATTGAAAGACAAGACCATCTTGGTCACCGGCGCAGCCGGGTTCATAGGCTCTAACCTGGTGCTGGAGCTCTTAAGGACTGGAGAAGCGGTTCACATCGTAGGCATCGATAATATGAACTCTTACTACGATGTCTCTATAAAAGAATACAGACTAAATGAAATCAAGTCCATGGTAGCTTCCCACCCGGAAAGCACATGGACTTTTATTGTGGGATCTATTTCAGACAGGGAACTGATCCAGAAGGTGTTCAGAGAATACAGACCTTCTGTGGTGGTCAATCTGGCGGCTCAGGCAGGGGTTCGCTATTCCATCACTAATCCGGATGCGTATATTGAGTCCAATCTGATTGGTTTCTACAACATCCTGGAGGCCTGTCGGCATTCCTATGATGATGGGGAACCGGGTGTGGAACATCTGGTGTACGCTTCCTCCTCCAGTGTGTACGGATCCAACAAGAAGATACCATACAGTACAGAGGACAAGGTGGACAATCCGGTGTCTCTCTATGCGGCTACAAAGAAGAGTAATGAGTTGATGGCTCATGCTTACTCGAAATTATACAACATCCCCTCCACAGGGCTTCGGTTTTTTACTGTCTATGGACCTGCCGGACGTCCAGATATGGCCTATTTCAGCTTTACCAATAAGCTGCTGGCCGGTGAGACAATCCAGATCTTTAACTATGGTAACTGTAAGCGGGATTTTACCTATGTGGATGATATTGTGGAAGGGGTAAAGCGGGTGATGCAGTCTCCCCCGGAGAAGAAGAACGGGGAGGATGGACTTCCTGTTCCGCCCTATGCCATTTACAACATTGGAAATAACCAGCCGGAGAACTTGCTGGACTTTGTGGATATCCTGCAGCAGGAGCTGATCCGGGCAGGGGTGCTGCCGCAGGATTATGATTTTGAGGCACATAAGAAACTGGTTCCCATGCAGCCGGGGGATGTGCCGGTGACCTATGCGGATACCAGCGCCCTGGAGCGGGATTTTGGTTTTAAGCCTGGTACAAGCCTGCGGGAAGGCCTGCGAAGGTTTGTTCAGTGGTACAGAGAATTTTACATAGACCGCAAAAAGGAACAGAGATAGAGAAAAGGTTTCAGTTATCAGGAAGGGAGAAAAGAAAAATGAAGATCGCAGTAGCAGGAACAGGATATGTGGGATTGTCTGTTGCCACACTTCTGGCGCAGCATAATGAGGTCATGGCGGTAGATATTGTGCCGGAGAAGGTGGAGCTGATCAACCAGAGAAAATCGCCTATCCAGGACGACTATATAGAAGAATATTTGGCCCATAAGGATCTGCGCCTTACGGCCACGCTGGATGCGGAAGCTGCCTATAAAGAGGCAGCTTTTGTTGTCATTGCAGCTCCTACCAACTATGACAGCAAAAAGAATTTCTTTGACACCAGTGCGGTGGAGGATGTGATCAAGCTGGTGATCCAGTGCAATCCGGACGCTGTCATGGTGATCAAATCCACTATCCCGGTTGGATTTACCGCCCAGGTGAGGGAGAAATACCACTGTGACAACATCCTTTTCAGCCCGGAATTCCTGCGAGAGTCCAAGGCTCTCTATGATAATCTGTATCCCAGCCGGATCATCGTGGGAACGGATGTACAAAATGCAAGACTTGTGAAGGCAGCAGACACTTTTGCGGGATTACTGCAGGAAGGGGCTATCAAGGAAGATATCCCCACTTTGATCATGGGATTTACAGAGGCGGAGGCGGTGAAGCTCTTTGCCAATACCTATCTGGCTCTGCGGGTATCTTACTTTAATGAGTTGGACACCTATGCGGAGGTGAAAGGGCTGGATACAAAGCAGATTATAGACGGTGTGTGCCTGGATCCAAGGATTGGTTCTCACTATAACAATCCGTCCTTCGGTTATGGCGGGTACTGCCTGCCCAAGGATACGAAGCAGCTACTGGCCAACTATGAGGATGTACCTCAGAACATGATGACAGCTATTGTGGAGTCAAACCGGACTCGGAAGGATTTTATAGCAGACCGGGTGCTGGAGCTGGCCGGAGGGTATGAGGCTAACAGCGCCTATGATGTCAGCAAGGAGCACGAGGTGGTTATAGGTGTGTACCGCCTGACCATGAAGAGCAACTCTGACAACTTCCGCCAGAGCAGCATTCAGGGGATCATGAAGCGGGTGAAAGCCAAGGGAGCTACCGTGATCATCTATGAGCCCACACTGGAGGATGGCAGCACTTTCTTTGGCAGCCGGATAGTTAATGACCTGGAGAAGTTCAAGGAGATGAGTCAGTCCATCATTGCCAACCGGTATGACAGCTGTCTGGATGATGTGAAGGAGAAAGTATACACCAGAGATCTGTTCCGCAGGGACTAAGGAAAAGGGTAGACAGATTTGGTTAAACAAAAATAGATATGAAATTGCTTATGGAAACTTTGGGAAATATATGTTAATATATACTCAAAGCATTATATTTCTGGCAGTTTCTGGCGGCGTCGGCCGTGTCTTACAATTTATAAAATCTAAAAGAAATCTCAATGCCTTTCGTTCCATTTTACACACAGCAGAGAGGTTTCTTGGCCGCAACACTTTGCTTCTTCAGGATACCTCCTGCAAATTTTCAGGATGAAGGAGGTATACATGAGCAAAAGTCAAAAGAAACAGAGGCGAAACAAGCAGGGCAGGAGCGGGGAAGAGAAAATGTATCCTGTGCCCAACCGGAATTACAAGTCGTCTATTTTCACCATGTTGTTCAGCGACAAAAAGGAACTGCTGGGACTGTATAATGCGGTAAGCGGAAAAGACTATAAGGATCCTGGACTTCTGGAGGTGAACACGCTGGAGAATGCCATCTACATGGCCATCAAGAATGATCTGTCATTTGTGATAGACTCCCAGCTTTCTCTGTATGAACACCAGTCTACCTACAGCCCCAATCTTCCGCTGCGGATGCTTCTGTACCTTGCAGACCTGTATGCGGACATGACAAAGAATGAAAATCTGTATGGAAAGAAGAAGGTGAAGATCCCGCCGCCCCAGTTTATCATATTTTACAATGGTGTGGAGAGACAGCCAGACAGGCGGATACTCAGACTGTCAGATCTGTACGAGGTGGAAGAAGAGGAGCATAAGCTGGAGCTGGAAGCGGTGATGCTGAATGTCAATGCAGGTCATAATCGAGAGCTTTTGCAGTCCTGCAAGACACTGGCGGACTATGCAGAGTACGGTTCTTCTAAGTAACCTGGTGACAAAGAGGCGCAAAGCCCTGTAAATACTGAAAGAATGAGGATTTTGAGATGGATACTTCTTAAAAAAGTGTATAGCAAACAGACCTGACAGGAGATAGGTCTTAAAATCAGGTTAAAACAAGGGATATTAATAACTTTATAAATCATCAAGGATGGGATGTAGAAGGCTTTGACAGGCCTTTTTTTAGTGGGATTTTTTATGTATCACCTCCGGAATTGAGACTATGGAGGCCCCTGGTCAGAGTAGGCCATGTTCTTTTAGGATGCGTTCGTAGTCATCGCACAAGCCCTGGAGATAACTGACGTCCACACGGAGATCCGAGATCAGATCCTTTAGATCTTCACAGCGTTCTTTCAGGCGTGTCACAGCATCCGGGATGGTCACATCCAGTCTGCCGTCTGCATAGGTCTGACAGTACATGCAGACCATGTCCTCGAGGATGGAAGCAGTGTTGAAATCCTCATAAGGCTCATCCTCAAAGTGGGCGAGGAGCCAATCCTCCAGTTCGCGGGGGAGGGATAGATTGTTTTTGCGTGCGCAGCAGCGCAGGAAATCTCTGTCGGGGATCATAGGCGTATCTCCTTTCCGTCCCTGGCTTTTTCCAGGATGGACAGAGGGTCATTGGAAAGCCTGAGTTTTCCGCAGGTGAGGAGGATCCGCTTGCGAAAGCCTTCGAAGCTGTGGAGGCCGAAGGCTACACGCTTCAGGACCTTGACCTTGTTGTTTAGTCCCTCGCTGAGGCCATTGGACTTGCCATACTTCCAGCTGTTCTGGATGTAGCCCCGCCAGTGGCGGATGGTACAGGCGGCGGAGTGGATCTCCTCCACATCGGAGACGGTATACTGTTTGATCCATTCTGTCAGCTCTTCGGACTGGATAGAGTAGGGGGAGGAAGCAAGGATATCATGGAAGAACTGGAGGGCTTCATAGGCTTCCAGAAGATCCGGAGCCACTTCAAAGGCATCATGAAGCCTTTGCTTGTTTTCGTTGAAACGAGCGCCCCAGTAAGCGGCCTGATTATATTCCCTGGTCTTCAGGAGGCGGATGATACCTTTTACCTTTTTCATGTTCTCGGAGTCCCCGGTATCCTGGAACTGCCGTTGATAGCGGAGTCTCACTTCGTCCACCATTTCATTAAGACGCTTGATGACGTGGAAGGGAGCGATACAGATCCTGGCATTAGGGAAATCCTTTCTGGAGACAGAGACAAAACCATTGCTCATGTCACAGCAGAAGTATTTTACATGTTTTCTCTGTTCCAATGAGAACTTATGGAAGTACTTGTTCAGATAGACGCCGGAGATCTGGTCCAGGACGTCGATGACAGAGTGTGAGTCGCCGTCAGAAATGCCGCAGTGGTATTTATTGCGATACCACCGGTGAGACTTGGAGCTCCATACACCACTGTTGCCCTTGAATTCATCAATACAGATGGTCTCCGGTAGCCTGGATGGACGGCCGAATTGAATGGACTGAAAGACAGACTGGACGGTGCTCTGGGTGACATGGTTCCGCCTTGCGATCTCGGAGAAAGCGAGAGGCTGTATCAGGTCCAGGAGAATGGAGTCATAGAGAGCCTGTGTCATGCGAAGGGAAGGGTGGATCCAGTAGGGGGTCTCATAGAAAGAAGAGTGACAGTCCCTACACAGGAGCCTGCGCTTGTGGAAGGAGACAACAGTACCGCGATGATTGCAGGGAATGTGCCTGACAGTCTGTATGGTACCGGAGTCTTTGATGACACAGTCGTTGGAACCACAGTGAGGACAGAGCCTCTGGCTGGGTATAGACACATCGAGAGAGATGAGATCATAGTCCTTGAGGACCTGAATGTTTTTGATAGTTGCTTCCTGTGGCAGTTTTGCCAGATAATTACTTGTTTTCATAGCTGCTTTAGCTACCTCCTTTGAAATGTATTATTGGTTCAACAAGATAATAACAAA
>NZ_JACJKS010000018.1 GCF_016901695.1 Mordavella massiliensis
GATCTTCGCTCTCGCTTCAATCCGATTTCCGTTCTGAATATTTCTCTTAGAAATTTTCAGGGTCGTTGTCTATTGTTCAGTTATCAAGGTTCTTGATGTTTTTCGCTGTCTCTTGCGAGTCAGCTTAAACATAATACCATTTGTTTTTCTTAGTGTCAATAGCTTTTTTTTAAATTTTTTCTCTTTTTTTCCGACACCCAAGTGGTAGTATATTTATAATAGAAGAAACACAATATATCCATCTGTGTTTTCTTCCAAATAGAGCAAACAAAAAACTACTGAGCTTCTCAGCAGTTTTTTGTCTGTGTTATGACGTCGTCTATGGATATCACTAACGCCACTTTCTAAAGTATATCATATTATGACATATTTGCGCTAATTTTCATTGTGGGTGATACGGACAGCAAGGTTTGCACCTTTTATATAATTGTGATCATCTTACTTAATCACTACCTTCTGCGCGGCGGCTACCTCGCCAGTAGTTCGCTGTACGATGCAGGGTCATATGGCTACTATTGGTCATCTACTTCTAGCTCGTCTGGCGGCGCTTACCGCTTGTACTTCTACTCGAGCTACGTCAACGCCAGCTTTAACAGTAGCCGCTACAGCGGTCAATCTGTCCGTTGCGTGGCTGCTGGGTAGTTGTTGGTAGCCAGGCGATAGTGATAAATAGACAAACTGTCATGCTGACGCGCCTACGGATGTGTCCTTTCTTTTTTATGAAGTTGGAGAAAATACCCAACAGACCCAGGCTCAAAATCTTCCATTCTGTCTTATATCTAGTAGGGAGAAAAATGTCCCCAACCTAATATTCGAGCATTAAAATAAAATATTTTCAAGTTTATTCCATCCAACTCGCCTGCAAAATGCCAGATTTCCCACCTCTGTTATTTTTTGCATTTAAGCGTCCGGTCGCCCCAAATATAGCCCCAAAAAGCCCTTGCCATATCTGTAAAATGTGCTTTAATCAGGGCAGGTTAACTAAAGAAAAGGAATGTGTACATATGGCACAAAATAGCAATATCAGCATAAGCAGCGTAGCTGCCAGGTTTATAAATGCACCCATTGGCAGGAAGAAAAGAGCGGTAAGCAGCAGGAAGCCCGAGACCTACCGCCTGACGCATCGGGACGAGAACAAAGCCCAGAAGCGTCCGCAAACTGCGCCGACCGTAAGTTTTTTGGGAAACGGCTCTCTCCCTGTTTCCAGGGAGTCCACCCCCTGACCAGCGTGCCAGAGCGGCTTTAAGAGGCGGTCAGAACACAACCACCTGATCTTCGAGCTAAGGAACGGCTCCTCGTTGGACGTATTCTGGAAGCATCCGTCCCGCAGGCTGAGCTGGACGGATGAGATGCGCGAGGCAGCACGACAAAAAGCATTAAAGCGATACAGGAAGGAGGAAAAACTATAAATATGCCAGAAATAGAGATCATAGCGGCAACCAAAACACTGCAGCAACAGCCGCTATCCGTGGTAGCCCGCAAAAAGCGGGTCGCCGCCTACGCCCGGGTCTCTACGGAACAGGACGAGCAGCAATCCAGTTATGAGGCGCAGGTGGATTTCTACACCCGCCACATCAAAAGCAATCCTGACTGGGAGTTTGTAGAAGTGTTTGCAGATCGCGGTATTACCGGCACCAATACCAAGAACCGGGAGAACTTCAACCGGATGATCGATCTGGCTTTGAATGGCGGCATCGACATTATCCTGACCAAGTCCATCTCCCGTTTCGCCCGGAATACCGTGGATACACTTCAAACCGTCCGGGAGCTCAAGGCGGTCGGTGTCGAGGTGAGGTTCGAGAAAGAGAACTTACATACCTTTGATCCCAAGTGTGAGATGATGCTCACGATCATGAGCTCTCTGGCACAGGAAGAAAGCCGTTCCATCAGTGAGAACGTCCGCTGGGGCAAACAGAAAAGTATGCGGGACGGGAAAGTGTCCCTGGCCTACTCGCGTTTCCTCGGCTATAAAAAAGGCGCGGATGGCAGGCCGGAGATTGTGGAAGAAGAAGCTGCCATTATCCGCAAAATCTATGACTTATTTCTATCCGGCAAGACTATCAATGAGATTGCCGCCATCATGACGAGTATGGGCGTCCTGACGCCAGCAGGCAGAGCCAAATGAAGCGTCAGCACTGTCCGCAGTATTCTCAGCAACGAGAAATACAAAGGTGAGGCACTTCTCCAGAAAACCTTTACCGTAGACTATCTGACTAAAGAAGTCCGGAAAAACAACGGCGAGGTGCCATCCGTCCGTGTGCGCAACTCCCATGAACCGATTATAGAAGCAGAGGTTTTTGACCGGGTGCAGGAGATATTAGCAGAGTCCACCAAGCGCCGGGCGAAAGTGCGCACCAGACATCCTTTTGCCGGGAAGCTCATCTGTGGCGACTGCGGCTCCTTTTATAGTCACAAAGTCTGGCGGCTGCGCAGCACAGGCGAACACTATAATGTCTGGTACTGTAACCACAAGTACGATGGCGATAAGGCCTGCGAGTCTCCCAGACTCCGGGATGAGGAAGTCAAAGCGACCTTTGAGAAAATGCTGCAAAAATGTGGCGATCCCAATCCCGTCTATACCGATGGGAGGTGGAATAAGCTGGTGGAGTCCGTTAAGGTCTGCCGGGGCGGCCCCACTGTTCCATGGTTTTTTCTTGGAGTTTTTTCAAAAAAACACTTGCTTGTGACGCAACGTAATAAGATATACTATAAGCAGGAGGTGTGATATGGATAAACATAAGGCTATACCACAGGGCTATATGACAGTTGGCGAAGTAGCAAAGAAAATGGATGTCACTGTACGGACATTACAACATTACGATAGAGAAGGCTTGCTTTCTCCCTCGGCTATAAGCGAAGGAGGGCGTAGGTTATATACGGATAAAGACATCGTTAAACTTCATCAGATTTTGTCCCTCAAACATTTAGGTTTTTCCCTGAACGATATTAAGAATCGGGTTATTCCTCTAGACACGCCGGCTGAAATTGCTGCTGCTCTAGCGGAACAGGCCGCAACCATTAAAGAAAAAATAGATAGCCTGTCCGAATCGTTGAGAGAACTGGAAGCGTTGCGTGAGGAAGTCCTTCAAATGCAGTCCGTTGACTTCAAAAAATACGCTGACATTATTGTTAATTTGCAGATGAAAAATGATTTCTACTGGCTTATCAAGCATTTCGATGACCAGACCCTTGACCATATCCGCAGCCATTTTGACAAAGACAGCGGAAAGGCATTTATGGACACTTTTTTGCAGCTTCAAGACGACGCGATAAGGCTTCAAAATGCAGGTGTTCCCGGAGACAGTGATGAGGGACAGAATTTTGCAAAAGCCTATTGGAATATGATAAATGATTTCACTGGTGGAGATATGAGTATGCTCCCTAAACTCATTGAATTAGGGCAATTTCAAAATGCCAAGCAGGACTGGAAAGAAAAGCAAACTATTGCCAACAGCTATGTTGAGCAAGCATTGGGCTTCTATTTTTCTAAATTAGGAGTTGACCCGTTTCAGGAGGGAACGAAATGAATGAGGCTATAAAAGTCAGTGGTTTAAAGAAAAGCTACGGAGCCCATGTTGTGTTGAACGGTTTGGATTTTTGTGTACGGCAAGGGGAGATTTTCGCGCTGCTCGGTGTAAATGGCGTAGGAAAAACCACCTCTCTCGAATGTATCGAAGGTCTAAGAAAATATGATAGTGGAAACATTACAATCCACGGTAGAATAGGCATCCAATTACAGTCAGCTTCTTTGCCGGAACATATTAAACCATTGGAAGCGGCTAAATTGTTTGCTAAATGGAACAAAAATCCCCTTGATAAAGCAATGCTTGAGGCTCTCGGCATTTATAACCTTGCGAAGAAACAGTATTATCAATTATCGACAGGTCAGAAGCGGCGACTTCATTTAGCACTCGCTCTAACGCGAAATCCAGACATTCTTTTTCTGGATGAGCCAACAGCTGGTCTTGATGTGGAAGGACGGCTTTCTTTACACAAACAAATTCGACAATTAAAGGCAATGGGGAAAACAATCATATTAACAAGCCATGACATGGCTGAAGTAGAGAATTTATGTGACCGGATTGCTATTTTGTCCGAGGGGAAGATTGTTTTTATTGGAACCGTTGGACAATTGGGGGAAACCGTAGGAAGGCATTATAACATCATAATTCAAACAGAAAACAGCACCAAAAAATACGAATCTGATAATATCGGAGAAACATTGCTGTCGTTGCTTACACAGTATAAAGAAAATGGAGAATCTATTGTAGATATACAGATAAACCGCGGTACTCTGGAACAACATTTTATGAAGATTACAAAAGGAGAATAATAGATGGGTGCTTTTTTATACGGGATTTACCTGCAATGGAAGTTAGATATACGGAGCAAAACATTACTTATAACCTGCTATATTGTTCCTCTCCTGTTTTTTGCGATTATGGGTGGGATATTTACATCTGTTATGCCGGAAGCAAGATACACACTCATTCAGTCTATGACCGTTTTCGGAGTAACAATGGGTGCGTTAATTGGCTTGCCGCCCTCTCTTGTTGAAATTTACAGCAGCGATATTAAAAAAGTTTATAAGGCAAATGGTGTGCCACTATATCTTGGTCTTGTTTTGACGAATATTTCCGCATATATACACCTGTTTATTATGAGTATAATTCTATACATTGCCGCACCGATTGCTTTTAATGCTGAGATACCAGAAAATCCGGCGTTGTACTTTGCCAGTCTTGCTATTTTTATTGCTGTATCCCTTAGTATTGCCAGCATAATTGGCTTAGTAGTAAAAGACCAGGCAAAAACTTCAATGGTTTCTATCATCATTTTTCTGCCTTCTATCATGCTTTCTGGAATTATGTTTCCGATTGAATTGCTGCCAAAGGCATTTGAGGCAATAGGGAAGATTTTTCCAGCCACATGGGGGTACAAAGTAATGACAGACAGCGTATTTCAGCTTGAAAATTTGTTGCCGCTGGTAGTAATTCTTATTTTGGCTATTTGTGTATGTGGCATATTGCTACGCAAAGTTGATAAATAGCAAAGTCAGCCGAGTTAATCAATGGTAAAATGAACGCCGCTTTGTGCTGACGCCCCACGCTATTGCCAGACAGCAGAAATTTTCATAACCGAAGATGAAGTCCATAAAGCGCCATATCCATCTTGCTCAGAAACGGATATGGTGCTTTTCTATTGTGCAAAAAACACCCGTGTCACTTCTAAGAAAAAGCGGTGCGGGGGAGAACCTTCTGTGTCAAAAGTGGTGTTGTAGACCAATTATTAGAATTGGCCTTTTTCCTCTCATTTTCCCCATTGGTGCAATCTGATCTCCAAGCAAAGCCTGAAATAATCTAAAAGAGTGCAAAAAAATGGGACACCCCGTTATTTACAGGGGTGTCCTATAATTCCTCGCCGCTATGCGATATCCATAGACGACGTCATAATTTGGCTAATAACCCTTATTTTGATACAATGCACCCCCTTTGACTTTAGGGGGCGCATTGTATTATGGGCTGCATTTGACAAATTATTGTAGACCAGCCGGTAACTCAAGTGGCCACCGTATGACATGCCAGTTGTATTGATACTTATTTGTCATCAGTTATAGGCGGTTGATATTCTAAAATGTCACCTGGTTGACAATCTAATGCTTCACAAATTGCCTCTAATGTTGAAAAACGAATGGCACTCACTTTGCCTGTTTTAATTTTTGATAAATTAACATTGGCTATTCCAACTTTCTCAGACAATGTGTTGAGAGATATTTTTCTATCAGCCATAACCCTATCCAATCTTAAAATAATTGGCATAATCTCCCTCCTGTTTGAATTTACAATGTTTCATCCGATAATTGTTGCAATGTTTCCCCATATTTAAAGATGTGACCGACCAAACGAAGAATAAAGAACCAAATAATAAAGCTCCCGTCACTCACAATTGATATAGAACAAGACTCTACCCTGTCTGCGTTGAATAGAGACGGAATATCAAATACATTGTAGAATATCAAATTCGTGGCAATCTGAAGAACAAAGCTTATAATGCCCATAATTAGAATCGCATACGCCAGCTTTTTCAAAGCAACACTTATAGTTGTGCTAAAAGGCTTCCCCTGAGACATTGGTTCAAATACATTCAGAAGTACCCTAATGATGTAACAGGACAATGTTCCAAATAGTGCAACATTTGCAAATGTCATAAAATGCAACGATGTAAGCTGTTGCGAAGAATACTCCTGATTTAAAAGCAGTGAATAGTTCCCAAGTGTGATAGAAAAACCACCATCCAATGCTGTACCGCCTTTCATAAATAATGCAACAAGGATAGCTGCCAAAATAACCACACTTACTACGGCAACCACCCAAAAAAGAACTTTGAGAATTGCTCGAATAGTTTTGGATGTCTTGATGATTTTATCCATAAATATTACCTCCTCTGTTGGTATAGCTTTAGTATACACTTCCAAGATATGTTTGTCACCTATTTTTTAATGTTTGTCGTTAATAAATATATACTAATCATTCTAACAGGACAGGGCATACTTGCGAAAAATCAACAGGGCTAAGATACTCGAAAAAGTATCTTAGCCCTGTTATTTAGTGTTATATAAAATCTATTTCGTGATTTACAATCTCTCTTGCACAAGCCTGTATGTTATTCATCAATCCTATCCATTCCATATCTTTTAACGATTACTTTAATCGTAATCGCTAACTAAAGTAAAAAATCCCTACCTTGGAAGCTGTCATGGCAGGGATTTATCTTTGGTCGAATGTATAAAAAAGATGAAAAAGTCCGTAAAATAGGCAAAAATTAAGCACCGCAACCTTGATACGCTTTGTATCAAAATTGCGGTGCTTTTGGCAAATGACCCTAATTGTGATACAAATGAACCCCCTTTGGGCGTCAGGGGGTTCACTTTGCGCCAAGGGGGTTCACCGATTCCTGAGGCCGGTGTTCTCCGAGCCGCGCACTTCCTCGTGATAAAAGTAATCCACGATGACCGGATGCCCCGGCTCTGCCCGGCCGTAGGGGAGTTCGTTGTCCACAAAGGGACAATCATATTCTCTCGCAAGGCGCTCTGCCCGCTCCTCCAACTCCCGGAAATAGCCCCTGTCTCCTCTGGTATAGATGGCGTTGTACAGCGGCATGAGGTCAGGGTATTTCTCCTGAATATAGGCCAGGATGTCTTTTTTGAAGCCGCCCCGCAAATTCAGATTTTCCAGCCACACCAGGTCGCACTGGCCTTTCACCCGGTGGGAGATGGCCTCGAAATCCGTGATACCGGGAAAAACCGGAGCGATAAAGCACACGGTGCGGATGCCTGCATCATAGACCTGCTTCATGGCGTCCAACCGCCGCTGGATGCTGACGGCATTGTCCATGTCATTTTTGAAACCCTCATCCAGCGTGTTAATCGACCAGGAAACAGTGACTTTTCCCATCTCTTTCAGCAAGTCGATGTCCCGCACCACCAAGTCGGATTTGGTACAGATCAGAATCTCCGCGCCGCTGCCTTTCAGCTGCTCCAACAGCCTGCGGGTATTGCCGAACTGCTCCTCCTGAGGCAGGTATCCGTCTGTCACCGAGCCGATGACTACACGCTGCCCGGCATACTTCCGGGGATTTTTAATGGCAGGCCAGTGTTTCACATCCAGAAAGGTGCCCCATGGTTCGGTATGCCCGGTAAATCGCTTCATAAACGAGGCGTAGCAGTACTTACAGCCGTGGGTGCAGCCTACATAGGGGTTCACCGAATAGCCGCCCACTGGAAGGGTGGATTTGGTCATGATGTTTTTCGTTTCCACATCCCGGATCAGGACACCGCTTTCCACTATTTCCGCCATGCTTTCTGTTCCTCCAATACCCGGCAGAAGGCCGGGGGCAGCTCTTGTGTCATGCTTTCCTCGCCAATGATAGGAAGCAGATCTTCCTTCATGAACACAGGAGTACCAAGTGCGTGAGCCTGATGAGTCAAATTCCACACCCACTCCGGTTTGGAGACGGCCTTGCCCTTCCTGCGTCCAGTCTCAGTACCAATGACGATCCATTCGATGCCAGTGAGGTCTACTGTACCGATGTTGTCAAACATGGGTTCAAAGGTCACATGGTAATGCCCGCCGCAGATGTGCTCCCGTAAAGTCTGGATGCGGCCTTTCTCCCTGCTGGAAGTCACAGTCACGCCGAACCAGGCATTGTCTAATGGGGTGGAAAAGACGATGTCCTCCGGCCGCTTGGTCAAGAACAGATACTGGTGCTGTGGATTTTCAGCCATTTTGGAAAATACCTGATCTCGCCACTCTGTCTGCCAGTGAGCAAAATCGCTCATGCCGGTGAGCAGGAAATTTTGAGGACGCTTCTTCTCCATCAGCCGCAGCTTACCTGGGAAGAACTCCGGCTTTTCAAAGTCATCGATCATGTGGAACCGGCGGACATTGTTTCTGGCGTAGCAGTAGCTGCAGCCAATGGGACAGCCGATCACCAGATTCATATTCTGAATACAGTCCTTGATGCAGATGGCCACCGCTGACGCCTCCTTCCTGCTTTAAGATTCAACCTTCTGCCGCAGATGCGACCTTTCCAAAGCCGTTCCAAGCATACAGACCTTTCTTGTCCTCATCGCCCAGGAACTTTTCCACCTGGCAGATGTGCAGGATGTGGTCGCCCACCTCCACGGACTGCTGCAGGGTCGCCGCCATAGCCAGCCGGGTGTCCGCTGGAATCTGAATGTCGCTGCCGTCCACCGACTTCATTTCGATGTGATTTTCGGACACCTTGTTTAACTTGGCGCCGGTGGAGGTGCCGCAGGCCATCACTGCGCCAGCCAGACTTTCACCGGGGACCGTGACGATGACTTTTCCAGTCTCCCGCACACGCTTGCCGGTGTGGGACTGCTTTCCGGCGGCGAATCCCACCATCGGCGGGTTGAAAGAGAGATAGGAGACAAAGCAGATGGGGGCCAGGTTGGTGGTGCCATCTTCATTCAAAGAACAGATCAAAGTCAGCGGATTGGGGGAAGAATAGACAGTGGCCGCCATAATGTTCAGTTCTCTCATCGTGTTTCATCCTTTCAGAGTGATTTGGAGATTGACATATCCAGCTTCTGCTGGTACAATTATTATACTTGATTGTCATAATAAATCAAGTACGCAAATTGTTTGTACCTGGTATCAAAAACAATACCTGTCTAAAGTGGGGAATCAACAATGACTTACGAGGAATTCAAAGAAAAGGTAAGCGACGTCATTCTTACGGAGAGTGGCAATTGCCCTGTTATGCCGGTGGTGCAGATGCTGCAGGGTAAGTGGAAGCTCCAGATCCTCTATGAGCTGTGCATCAAGTCTCCCATGCGGTTTGGCGAACTCAAAAAGCTGCTCAAGCCCATCACCAATACGGCGCTAACCAATGCGCTCAAAGAATTGGAAAAGGATGAACTGGTGCAGCGCATTCAATATAATGAGATGCCGCTGCGGGTGGAGTATTCCCTCACAGAGAAAGGGCAGGACTTATTGCCAGTGTTTTATGCTATTTCACAGTGGGGGATGAAATACATTCCATAATAGTAAAGGGGACGGAAACCTTCCGCCCCCTTTTTTAATGGCTATGTTAGACATGTGTGTTGCTAACGAAAAGGTACATATAATTTTCTGTTATATGCACCCTCTCATATAAGTATTCAGTTCACCAAATTGGATTTGGTCAAATTTGAATTATTGCTTCCACAAACTGGTTTGCCTTTTCTGTATGAATACCGTGACCGCAATCAAATCGCTGGATTTTCATATTTTCAATCAAGGAATTGACTCTCTGCAAATCTTCATCAGACAATGCACCTTGCAACAAACCATTTTCACCAATCGTTGTGTTTGCTTTCATAAACAGAGTTTTGCATTTGATTTTAGAAAGAAGGTCATTGTAATCAACAGTATCATTGAACGAATCGTTATAAAAGGCTTCTCCAAAATGGGGGTCGTAATATTGCAGGCCATTAAAGCCTTCTAAAAACTTTTTAGGCCAAAACAGAACTTTCAGATTTTTATCGGGATGTTTGGTTCGGTATTTCAATGCAAAACCACTCAGTTTTTCTCTGACAGTTTCTCTGGATTCATCAGGAAAGAAATTCCAGCAATACTGATTCTTGAAATAGTAATAGACGAAATCCTTTTCCTCATCCTGTAAAAGGAAATTATGGCAGACAGAGGATAAATCCTTGTAATTGTATGTATTGTATCTTCTTTCGCCCCAGCTTGAGAAGAACGGAGGGTCTTCCAATATTAGTTTGATGCATCTGGGAGATTGTGCTGCAATGTATGCTGCAATCAGTCCACCCGATGAATGACCCAACACGGCAACAGAATCACAAATCACATTTTCAATAAAGTCTATGATGTCGTTTCCGATACTGACCAGATTATATTTTTCTGGATTGTGGGAACTCTTTCCGTGTCCGTAATAATCTACCAGATACACATGATAGTGCTTTGCGAGCTTTGTAACAACATTATCGAAGCTACAAGAGTTTGTCCCTTGGGCATGAAGCAGTAATAATTTGTTTTTTGCGGTTCCAACCTCATAGTAGTTCAAAATACTGCTATCATCAATTTTATACTGTGCATTATGAATCTTCATGTTGTATACTCACCTCTTCGAATTCAAGTTTGTCTAACTGTTTCTATCTATATAGACGGAAAAATCAGCAAAAGTTCCATATTTCAGCCTAAAATGCCTTTGTTGCACGAACATCTGCTTGTGTATATGTAATTGTACTCGAAAAACTGTCTAAAATCAATCTTCTGCCCTTTTCGGTACGGTCAACCCTACGGTTTTTCTCACACCAGTTAAACCAATACATATAGTGGCCCAAATACTTGGTGGCAACTCCGTTGAATGGTCTAATCCAAGTCTTTATCTTGCTGTGCATTGAATTGATATTGTCCTCTCTCAAGAACAACACACAGGTCTAACATAGCCTTTTTAATAAAATTGATTCTTATTCAAGCATCTCATGCCCCGTCTGGAATTTGAATGTCAGCTGTCCGTCCCGGTGGACGGTTACAGTGTCGATGACCGTGAGCCAAAGCCGGTCATCAAACTCCGTGAGGGACTCTCCGTACTCCGCCAGTTCGAACATAAAGCCGCCAATGTCCTCGGCCTTGGCTTCCCGCTGGGCTTTTGCCGCCTGGAGCTTCTCCAGCCTGACCTTGGCGGTTTCGTACCGCTCTGCCAGACCGTTGTACCGTTCCAGGTAAGTGGCCTGGTCCTGTGCCGTAGTGGAATTCTCCTCAATGCACCGCTTGGTCAGCTCGGCCACCACCTCCATTTCGGAAAGGAGCGCCGCTATCTCGCTGTCCAGGGAGCCGGTGTCGGTGAGCGCCGCCTGCATGGTGCGGCACTCATCCAGCAGCCGCTCTTTGTCCGACACCAGCGCATTGAAGGCATCCAGGAACCGGGCCTTAATCTCCTCCTCAGTCAGGTGCGGTGTGGGATGGTAGATGATATCTTTTTTGTAAAAGCAGTCGTAATCAAAACGGTTCAGCAGCTTGGTGACGGTATTGGGCGGAGTGGCATTGTCACCGATTGCCGCCAGCAATTCCGTTGCCGAGCCCGACCAATATTTCCGGCTTTCGATAAACGGGATTATCTTCCGAAGAAAAGGGTGTTTATCGGTCAGTATCAGCTCGCTTTTACTCGGTATCTCTCCGAGTATTTCCGCCACAAGTCTTTCGCCCTTTGTCATCTCTTTCAAAGCTGTCACTTCCTTCCTCGTTTGCAGTGGTAAATGTGCACCGCTTTACCCGAATGTTGTTTTTCTATGCCTGCCCCGGAGTCTCACCGCAGCGTTGTTTTGCTCATTCCCCACGGAGGGAAGTCATCGCAAAATCATATCCCATTCGGACGGTCATTCAGTTGTAACCGGCTTTTGGGCAACAAAAAAAGCCGGCACATCAATGCGCACCGACTTGGCAAAAGGGTAGACTACCCCCCCCTTTGTGAAGGTTGGTTTCACATCAATGTAACCGGCTTTGAAATTCAAAGTCGAAACTGTCTTTTACGCTTGACCTCCGCCGACAGTTCGGGGCGGATTCGGAAGCGGCGGTATTTTCTCTTAGCATACCGCAGGCGTTATCCGGCTTTCAGCCGTCCTTTCAATCCACTGTGAAAACAGTATTCAGTTGTAACTCTGCTACAAGAGCAATTTACATTATATGCGACTGAACATCTGTTTGTCAAGACTTTTCGTGACGGTTTTTTTGAAAAGTCATATAACATCCGCAATCCGTGACTGCCGAGCATTTATTTCCGGCGTCATTCATTGATTTTTCGCTTATGCTGTATATGTATTCCGATATGCCCAATTCCCAAAATAACCGCCGAAAGAATCAGCCATAGTACCTTGCCGTAAATACCCAGCAGAATGAAAGCGGCGACTGGCAGTGTTGCGCCTGCAAGAGGTATACCGAGAAATCCACTGTAAAAATCGCTGAGTTTTCGGTTACTGCGAAAATAGCGTATCCACCATAGCTCATACAAAACCATCATAAGTGCAGCGGCAATCAACCACCACGACCATACCGTCCATTTATGCAGATTAAAATCAGAAAAAATTAACGCACAGCAACAGGTCAGCACCTCTCCGAGACGTTCAAATGCCAGTAAAATTTTGTTCTCATTCTCCGAAGTATATCCTTGCGGCAGGTTTTTCGTCCAAATAATATTTGGGATAAAGAGCGCCGACAGAAAGAGTAACCCTACATAAGAAAATCCAAGATGACCGTTCATCGGCGTTCCTCCCCGAGAACAAAATCAGCAAGCGGCTCAATATATTCTTTTGAGGTATGGTCATAAGATGTATTCAGAGCTTTCAGCATTTCTTTCTCGTATTCGCTTTTCTCTTTTTTTCGTTTTACCATAGCGGCAAACACCTTCATCATCAGCTTGTCACCAAAAGGCATATTTTCATAGCGCAGTCCGCCCTGCATATAAAAATGGGGAACTTTATCCATCTCTTCTGTTGTAAGATTATTTTTCCAAGCTTCTTCTATCATCTCTGTTGCCGAATTAGGCGTAGCTCCGGTAGCGAAAACAATCAGCTTTTCCGCCGTACTTTTCTCGAAAAGAGCTTTTGCATTTTTCAGTCCGTCCACAAATCCGGCATGAAACCGTCCGCCGAAAATAATGGTTTTGTATTCCGACATTGTCTCTGCGGAAACTTTTTTCAACTCCACGGCGGAGCAGTTCAGCTTTTCGGCAATCCATTCGGCATATTGCTTGGTAAAGCCCGTGACGCTCTTATAAACTACTAAGATCTGCTTATTCATTTCTATTGTCCTCCAATGCTTGTTTCAAAAATGCTTCATAAGCCAGCTCCTGCTGGTTGAAAATTTCAGCTTCGGAAATTGAGGAAGAGGTGACGGAGTAAATTGTTCCGATACCAATGGTATAAATCAGCATATTCAGGTGCAGCCGCTTTGCCGCAGAAATGGAAATATTTAGATTTTCTGCAATTATTTTTGAAACATTCGGATTGGTTTCCGAACAGTAAATGTCATCAAGAGAGGAAACATTTTTTCGTTCCTGAAACAGATACATTCTGAAAATATGAGGTTCATT
The DNA here is from genome assembly GCF_016901695.1 of Mordavella massiliensis. Taxonomy (GTDB): domain Bacteria; phylum Bacillota; class Clostridia; order Lachnospirales; family Lachnospiraceae; genus Claveliimonas; species Claveliimonas massiliensis_A. The sequence continues at coordinate 13,621 of NZ_JACJKS010000018.1, forward strand.
TTTTGCAATCTGAATATATGCGTGTCCGGTGCTGCGGAACAGGTCGTTTCTGTCAACGGTTTTTCCGACTTCCGCCAGAATAAAGGTCCTTGCTTTTTCTGCAACGTCATTCTTCAGTCCGTCCATATTTTTGCAGTAGCTGTAAATCGGCTGTACGGAACAGCCCAATTTCTCCGCAATGGTTTTTACAGTCGCTTTTTCAATTCCGTCCTTTCGGGCTATCTCAAAGGCGGCGTCCACTACCATTTCTTTTGTTATCCTTTGCTTTGGCATAGTCGTCCCTCCATAAAAAATATAGTTATGTAAACTTATTATATAACTCTATTTTACATAGACACAGGATAAAAGTCAAGGAAGATTTTTCAATCTTGCATTAGTACGGTCGCTTTTTGTCCAGCCAGCCTTGCTCTGCCCAATATTTGCCGTCGAGGTATTCGGGATCAGCTTTATGTAAGGACTTTTGCATTTTACGACAGAAAGAAAACTTAAGTTTTGTAATCAAATTTGTATGTGCAGGTTTGGTATAGTCGATGCGTGAAAATTCCCGTGAAAGCTTTTCTATCTTTTTTGTCAGTTCCGTTTGCTTCTTTTGGGAAAGCTTATCCCAGATAATATTACCCATTAAAGCTCCGGTAAAAATACCGATTTTAGAAATGCCCCACCAAGATAAGCTGTGCTTTATATCTTTTGCCGCAGATTTTGCACCGGCACCTAAACACTGTGTAATGATGACCGCACGTTTCCCGAACATTTCAGGAGCAGGGCGGTGCGGCAGCCAGCGGTAAGCAAAATGGTCGAGGAGATTTTTAATTGCGCCGGTTGCGTGAAACACATAAGCAGGAGAGGTCATTACAATTAAGTCTGCTTCCAAGAGCGATCTATCAATTCTTTCGATGTATTCTGCGTCTTTACAAGCCTTTTCGCCCTTTAAGATGCAGTTTGTGCAGCCGACACAGAAATTGGGGCAATCCTTTGGGAGATAGTATTCCGTAATGTTTGCCTTATTTTTAAACTCCGCTAAAAACATCTCTTTCAAGCGGTAGGTTACACCTCGTTTTTCCGTTGCGTTTATAACCGTTATTTTCATTCTGATACCTCCAAAATATCGTGCAGAATTTGCGTGTGCCACGCCTTGCGGTTTTCCTTTTTACTTAAATCAATATCAAGTATTGTCGAGGTCGTTTCATACCGAAGAAATGTCTGCTGCATAACCGAAATCAAGCAAAAAGTCTTTCTTTTTACGGTGCTTTCGTCCCAATCAGGACGGCAGGCAGCGACAAGAGGAAGATATGCGGCATAAGTTCTGTAAGTGTTGTCATTTTCCTTCGGTGACTGCATATCGGTAAGAACAGAAATTTTGGAAATGGCATAATGTTCAAACAGAAAATCAAGCGTCATATTACCGAGACACTTCAACTTTTCAAAAGGAGTAAAACCATCTGTTTTTTCTCGTATATTCTGAAAATGCTCGACTGTTCCGTTTATCATACGCTCAATACATTGCTTGATAAGTTTATCTTTGTTTCCAAAATGATAATTGACAAGCCCTAATCCAACGCCTGCTCTTTTGCATATCTCACGGACTGTAACTTCTTCTAAATGTTCCCCTTTTTCCTCAATGAGTTTAATCGTTGCCTGTATGATTGCTTCTTTATTATCCACACTGTACCTCCTATTGAACACTGTTCAGTCACATTATACTGAACGCAGTTCAAAAGTCAAGCGATTGCGAAAACAAGTGGAATATGCAACGATTTTCGGTGTCAAAACGCCCTGTTCAAGCGGCTAAGAGAGCAAAAAGCGGCGGGTAACCGCAACAGTTGTTGGTGATAGAAGTGTTGAATATAATGGGGAGACTATGTCGCTGACCGCCCTTGCAAAACTTCTGACCGGCAAGCAGTACTCCATTGCCGGACCAAAATACTTCAAATACAAGGGCGAAAGGCTCAACGATATCCGTCATCGGCTTGGCGTTTAAGAATAAACGATAGCCCACAAATTAAACGGTAGCCCTAAAAACAAACGATAGCCCACTGCCATCCGGTGCCTTTGAGCACTGGATTGGCGGCGGGCTATCGTTCTACCGGGGAGCAGCAGACATCTCAAAAGTCGGAAAGCCCTTGAAATAAGCCCATTCAGGCAAAAAGAAAGCACCGCAATCTTGATACCCATTGTATCAAAATTGAGGTGCTTTTTTGACGGAGAAAGAGGGATTCGAACCCTCGCGCCGGTTGCCCGACCTACACCCTTAGCAGGGGCGCCTCTTCGGCCTCTTGAGTATTTCTCCAGCAGAAGTAATTATACTAAACCCTTGTCTGCTTGTCAACGTGTTTTTCCCTATTCTCCAAAATAAGCCTCCTGCAGTAATAGACGATAAATGCAAGTGCTGTGAGAAGCCAGGTGACCGGATAACTGAAGATGATCGCCTCGATCGTGGGTGATATTTCCATAGCTCCAACAAGCCATATCACACGCAGCGCACAGATACCGATCAGTGTGATCACAAGAGGCACAAGTACATCTCCGACACCGCGCAGTGCGCCTGCCAGCACTTCAATAAACGCATAGACGACATACCAGGGCACGATCAGTACCATCATCCGGCAGCCGATACGGATCACTTCCTGATCCGTCGTAAAAAGCCGGAACAGCCAGGTGCGGAGGAGGAGAAGTCCTGCCACGATGGCAATGGATACGGCCAGATCCATCAGCAGGCAGATCCAGGTGCTCTTTTTCACCCGGTCTGGTCTTCCCGCCCCGTGGTTCTGCCCTACAAAGGATGTGATCGCTATGCCGAAGGATGTGCTGACCATCCAGAATACGATATCCAGTTTGCCATAGGCGGACCATGCCGCCACCACGTCTGTTCCAAAAGTGTTAAGAGCCGCCTGTATCACGATATTGGTAATGGCGAAAAGGACAGACTCCACCGCTGTGGGGATGCCAAGCCGCATCTGGGACGACAGGATCGGCCATGTAAAGCGCATCCGCTTTCTGGTGATCCGCAGAGGTCCTCTGTCTGTGGCCAGCCGGACAGTGATCAGCACAGCGCTCAGCGCCTGGGACAGAAATGTGGCGATGGCCGCTCCCTCCACGCCCATGCCGAGTCCGGCAACAAAAAGGATATCCAGAACAATGTTGGTAAAACAGCAAACGATCAGATAGTAGAGCGGCGTGCGCGAGTTGCCTGCCGCCCGCAGGATGCTGGATCCCATATTATATATGAAAGTAAATGTCAGGGCCCCAAAGTAGATCCTAAGATAGACAACAGAATCCCGCATTGTGTCCGCGGGCGTATTCATCAGTGCAAGCATAACCGGCGTGAGGGCGATGCCGATCACCGTCAGGATGATCCCGCCGGTCAGGGCAAGAACATAGGCATTGTGTACAGCGCGGCTGGCGGACCGCTTATCTCTTGCTCCGAAGAAATGGGCAATGATGACGGTCGCTCCCGATGACAGGCCGGTGAAAAAGCCAACGATCAGACTGGAGATCTGGGCTGCAGATCCGCCCACCGCCGCCAGGGCTTCCTTGCCGACAAACTGGCCTACGATAACCGTATCTACCGTATTATAAAGCTGCTGAAAAAAACTGCCCAGCATGATGGGAAAGAAGAAGATCAGAAGCTGCTTCCAGATAATCCCTCCCGTGATCTGCCGGGAATCGTCTGTGTGCGCAGACATAAAAGATTCCCCCCTTTTCCTTCATCCTGCATTTCTACTGCGTGTACTTTTCGATCACTTCCCCGATCCTCTTCTTCACCTCCGCCGCGATCTCTGTAGTCTTCATATCCTTATACTCTTCGTAGGACAGCGGCTTCAGGAAATGCACCTGGACTGTGACCGGGCTGATCGTGTTTGTGTCAAAAGGCTTGAAGGAGTCAATCAGCGCCACCGGCACGATGGGGCACTTCGCCTTTGTGGCGGACTTGAAGCTTCCGCCCTTGAATTCCCGCAGCTCGTTGCCGTTCTTTGACCGGGTTCCCTCGGCAAAGATCAGATAATTGCGTCCCTTCTTTACCTCCTCTGTCACATGGATGATGACCTGCATGGCCTGCCGGACATCCTCCCGGTCCAGAAGATATGCCTTCATGCAGGCGAATACCTGTTTGAGGAACTGAATGTTGCCGATCTCTTTTTTTGCCACTACGGAAAAGGGTTTCGGGCAGGCCTCGATAATAGCAAGCACATCGTAAAGTCCCTGGTGATTGGGGAAGAACATAAATCCGTTCTTCTCCGGGATGTTTTCCACACCATGGACATCGATCTTCACATTTCCGCCCCTGTTGGCATGGATCGTGATATATTTCAGAAGGGCGTACTGCTCTTCTTCCGTATATTTATCCGGATGCGCGGCGTGATAACACAGCCGGCACCAGGCAGCCGGAACAAAAAAGAAATTCCGGAATATCATAAGTAAGATTCTCTTCATCTCTGGTACTCCTTTACTGCAGTTTCATACAGGTTTCGTCCCTGGCTGTCCACCACAACGATCACCGGGAAATCCTCTACATCCAGCCTGCGGATCGCCTCCGTGCCCAGGTCATCGTAGGCGATCACCTCCGACTTCCGGATGCACTTTGACAGGATGGCTCCCGCGCCCCCGACAGCCGCAAAATAGACGCACCCGTTCCGCACAATGGCGTCAAGCACGGCCTGACTCCTCTTTCCCTTTCCGATCATGGCTCCAAGTCCCAGATCGAGTAGCCGCGGGGTGTATTTATCCATCCGGCTGGCCGTGGTCGGGCCGGCGGAACCGATAGGACGTCCTTCTCTTGCCGGAGACGGCCCCATGTAGTAGATAATCTGGTCCTGTATGGAGAGAGGCAGTTCTTCCCCCTTATCCAGCGCCTCATCCATCCTCTTGTGGGCGGCGTCCCTGGCAGTGTAGATGGTTCCCGTCAGATAGACGTAGTCGCCGGCCTGCAGGCCGGACGCCTCCTCCTTTGTCATTGGAACATGTATTTTTTTCTCCATAGCCTGTCTCCTCCCTATACTTCCCTTTCGATATGCCGGTTCACATGGCAGCATATATTGACCGCCACGGGAAGACCCGCAATATGGGTCGGATACGTATTTACATTTACAGCGAAGGCGGTGATCCTACCGCCGAGTCCTCCCGGTCCTATGCCGAGGCTGTTGATCTTCTCCAGCATTTCCTCTTCCAGCTCCCGCACCCAGGGGATATCTGCGTGAGAGCCCGCCTGCCTTGTCAGTGCCTCCTTGGCCATGAGCGCGCATTTTTCAAACGTGCCCCCCACTCCGACACCGACCACCATGGGCGGACAGGCATTGGGGCCTGCATCTTTTACAGCGGTGAGGATGGCGTTCCTGACGCCGTCCAGGCCGTCCGCCGGTTTGAGCATGAAGACCCGGCTCATATTTTCGCTCCCGAATCCCTTTGGTGCCACTTTGATCTTTACCTTATCTCCGGCCACGATCCGGGTGTGGATCACAGCAGGTGTGTTGTCTTTTGTATTCTCCCGGAGAATGGGATCGCCCACAACCGATTTGCGCAGGAATCCTTCCGTATATCCCTGGCGGACGCCCTCGTTGACCGCGTCTTCCAGAAGGCCTCCCTTAAGATGCACATCCTGTCCGATCTCCAGGAAGACAACCGCCATGCCGGTATCCTGGCAGATGGGGATCATATCCTCCCCCGCGATCTTTAAGTTTTCCTCAAGCTGGCCCAGGATCTGTCTTCCGAGAGGTGCTTCCTCTTTTTCCTTTGCCTGCTCAAGCGCTTTTTTCATATCTTCCGAAAGAAAATGATTTGCTTCTATGCACATCTCTTTTATATTTCGTGTGATCTCACTTACCTGGACTGTACGCATTGTCTTCCTCCTGTTCAGATATATTTATATTTCTTCTTTTTGCAGTGCTTCACACAAAAGCCGGCAGATTTCATCCACCGCCTGCTGCACTTCTTTGATCTGCTGCCCGGTGATCCCATCCACGTGAAAGCCTCCGCTGCAGACCACAGTCGTGTTCCCTGTAGCTGCCAGTCTCTCCGCAAGCTGCCTGCACAGCGCTTCGTCCTTGTGCCCCGTCACATTGAGAACAGAAGCCGTACTGCTCACACTTCCGTCTCCTGTCAGAGAGGGCCGTGGAAGGGCCAGCACGGTACAGCCTATATGGGGGATGTCTCCTCCTGTCAGAAGAACGTGATAATCATTTCCTATTTTTGTAAATTTTATAGCTAATTCAGCAAAAGAAAGCTGTTTTATAATTTCCTGTTCCATCTTCTTTTAAAGTCCTTTCCAGCGCCGGTATCCCTCTGCCTCAATCCCGAATGGCTCCAGAAGTCTGGCTGCGATATGATGCACCATATCCCGGATCTGTTCCGGCTTATGGTAAAAGGTCATCATGGGCGGGATGATGCGCACGCCGGGGATCATAGAGAGTTCATGCAGATTCCGAAGATGAATGGGGCTCAGCGCGTCTCCCGCGCCGCCAGGACAAGTGGACGTCCTTCCTTCAGGGTAACGTCTGCAGCCCGCAGGATCAGATTGTCCGCATAACCGCTGCATATGCCCGCCACTGTCTTCATGCTGCAGGGAACGATCAGCATGCCGTCTGCCCGGTATGATCCGCTGGCAGGTCCCGCGCCGATCTCTTCGGGCTCATAGACCTGATCCGCCAGACGCTCCATATCTTTTTTACAGAGCGCTGTCTCGTGCTCCAGCGTAAGGACCGCGCTCCGGCTCATGATGAGAACAGACTCGCAGTTTTCCGTCTCGTGAAGAATTTGAAGGCATTCCTGCAGAATGGGCATTCCGCTGGCTCCTGTCGACGCAATGATAATTTTTTTGTTTCTTATATTATTATTTTCCATCTTTTATCCATTTCTCCGGTTTTACTTCCATAAATCTTGCCCTCACAAATCTCTCCTTCTGGTCATAGAGGACCGTGCAGTCAAAGATCGTCTTGCAGGCGATGCCGTGATCCCGGATCGATGGCAGAAAGTTTTTTAAACTGCAGGACAGCCATGTATTTCCCGCCGCCCGGAGACGCACAGTACACATTCTGAAGCCGGCCCGGCATGGCCTTTTCGATCATGCCGTAGATGCTCGCTTCTGTCGGGATGCCGGCCATGGATACATGTTCCTCACTTGGTCCGATGCATGTCTGCATGATGGGATCTGTTCTGTGAGTCACAGCCGTCACCTTGATGAGCCAGCACTGATCGCTGGCAGGCCCTGTATATCCAGGAAATTCCGGCATGGCATAGCCGGTGTGGCTGTTTTGGTCTTCCTGCACCCGCACGTGGGGGATCACCTCTCCCTCGATCACGTACTCCGCATTTGCAATGGCTTTTTCCTCTACGGTCAGGCATTTGCACAGTTCTACCGGCTCCCCGCGCAGCGCGCCTGCCACGGCCAGTTCGTCATAGCCGAGCGGCGTCGTGGGCGGCTCAAAACACGAGCCGATCTCAATGGCGGGATCCACTCCGATGCTGATAGAGATGGGAAGTTTCTGTCCCAATTCTTCCGCCCTCTCTGCCATGGCCCCGATATGCCTGGCCCCCGGCGTAAAGAAGATGGATAGTTCGTCCTTTCCCTGAATGCAGAGCCTGTGGATGGTCACATCGCTTCTGCCCGTATCCGGATGGGTGGCATAGCACATACCAAGGGTAATGTACGGGCCCGCGTCGTCCGGCGTGTTGGTCGGCGCGGGAACCAGTTTATACAGATCAAAATCCGGGTCTGATGCGCGGTGGACTACTTCCTGGCAGGGCGCCGGACCTTCCTTCAAAACCGGCGGGACAGGACTGTCCACACTGTGCCAGAGCATTTTCCCGAGGTCTTCCGGCCGGCCGCCAAGAAGAGCCGCCACCCTCTTTCTGCTGGCAAGCACACCGATGGCCACCTTCGCTCCCGGATGCCCTTTCACATTGTTAAAGATCATGGCCGGGCCCTCCTGTTTATCCTCTGTTCGCGTTCTGATTCTATTTTATCGGTTTTTGCGTATTCAATCAATTGAAAATTCAGATAATCTGACACAATAACACAGGGGTAATGTTAATTCCGGACGTAACATTTTTAAAAAATGTTACGTCCGGAATTGCGGTTTTTTTCCCTCCGTCCTATAATATCTACAAAAGGAGGTTTTTTCTATGAATACATCGATCGATATGGAAAAATTGCGGGAGGATGCCGTACATATATTTAACTCCGGCTTCACGTGCTCCGAGTCTGTCATCTATGCGATCCGGAAAAATTTTGAACTGGAGATGTCTGATGACGCCATTGCCATGAGTTCCGGTTTCCCGTGGGGACTTGGCGGTGCAGGCTGCATCTGCGGCGCCCTGGCAGGCGGCACCATGTGCATCGGCTACTTCTACGGACGCACAGAGCCCGGCGATCCCCGCAACCAGCTCTGTTTTAAGCTGTGCAATGAGCTGCATGATTTCTTTAAGGAGAACTACGGCGCTGCCTGCTGCCGCGTGCTGACAAGAGGAATGGAGAAGCAGTCTCCTGAAAGAAAGGCGCACTGCACAAAGATGGTTTCCGGCACGGTTGTGAAGACAGCGGAGATCATTCTTGCAAATCTGGAGAACAGCAGATTTCAGTAAAAAGGAATAAATCCATATAAAAAATGCGTGGCATCTCAAAAGACGCCACGCATTTTCTGTTTATGATTCTTCCTAAATCTCTGTCTCTTCTGTCTCCTCTTCTTCATCCTCATCTCCTTTTCTCACTTTTGCGATGCTGGCGATCTTATCGCTTTCCTGTAAATTGATCAGCTTCACGCCGGAAGTGATGCGTCCGAGAATGGAGATCGTGGAGCATTTCATGCGGATCACAATCCCGTCTGTATTGATGATCATGATCTCGTCATCCTCATCCACAGCCTTGATGCCGACCACATTGCCTGTCTTCTCCGTGATCTTGTAGCACTTCACGCCTTTGCCGCCGCGGTTCTGCGGTGAAAACTCCTCCATGGCTGTCCGTTTGCCCATTCCTTTTTCGGAGGCGATGAGCAGGTGGGTCCCCTGGGAGTCGAGCTGCATGCCGATGACTTCATCGTGATCTGTCAGGTTCATGCCGCGCACGCCCATGGATGTCCTTCCGGTCGGGCGCACATCTGTCTCGTGGAAGCGGATGCACTGTCCGTATTTTGTTGCCAGGATGATATCCTTTTGCGTATCCGTGTACTTCACTTCAATGAGCTCGTCATCATCCCGCAGGGTGATAGCCGCAAGCCCTGTCTTCCGTACATTTGCGTACTCCTTGATGGGCGTTTTCTTCACAAGTCCCCTCTTCGTCGCCATGAACAGGTACTCGCCGTCCCGGTACTCGTCGATGGGGATGACCGCTGTGATCTTCTCGTCCGGCAGAAGCTGCAGGAGGTTGATGATCGCCGTGCCCCTGGCTGTCCTTCCGGCCTCCGGGATCTCGTACCCCTTCATGCGGTATACGCGCCCGGTGTTTGTAAAGAACATGATGTAGTGGTGGGTGTTCGTCATGAACAGCTCTTCCACGTAGTCGTTGTCTATCGTCTGCATGCCCTTGATCCCTTTTCCGCCTCTGTGCTGAGACTTGAATGTATCCTCGGACATGCGCTTGATATAGCCGAGTTTTGTCATGGTGATGACAACATTCTCTCTCGGGATGAGATCTTCCATGGAGATGTCGTACTCGTCGTAGCCGATCTTCGTTCTTCTGTCATCGCCGTATTTTTCCCGGATCACAAGGATCTCTTCCTTTATCACGGAGAGGAGTACTTTCCTGTCCGCCAGGATCGCTTTCAACTCGCCGATGCGCTTCATCAGCTCATTGTACTCGTTCTCCAGCTTCTCCCGCTCCAGACCTGTGAGAGCCCTGAGTCTCATATCCACGATGGCCTGGGCCTGGGCGTCTGAGAGGTCGAACCGCTTCATCAGCTCCGCCTTGGCCTCCTGCACATTGGCAGAACCGCGGATGATCTGGATCACTTCATCAATATGGTCCAGGGCGATCAGGAGTCCCTGCAGGATGTGGGCCCTCTCCTCCGCCTTGTTGAGCTCATATCTGGTCCGCCTTGTCACGACCTCTTCCTGGTGGCGCAGGTAGTAGTTCAGCATATCCAGGATATTCAGGACCTTCGGCACATTGTCCACAAGCGCCAGCATGATAACGCCGAACGTATCCTGAAGCTGCGTATGCTTGTAGAGCTGGTTCAGGATCACGTTTGCATTGGCATCCCGCCGAAGCTCGATGCACACCCGCATGCCTTCGCGGCTGGACTGATCGCTGAGCTCTGTGATGCCGTCGATCTTCTTATCCCGGACAAGCTCCGCGATCTTCTCGATGAGCCTTGCCTTGTTCACCATGTAGGGAAGCTCTGTTACGATGATCCTGCTCTTGCCGTTTGGCATTGTCTCAATATTGGTCACGGCACGGACGCGGATCTTTCCGCGGCCTGTCCTGTAAGCCTCCTCGATGCCCCGTGTGCCGAGGATCGTGGCTCCTGTCGGAAAATCCGGTCCCTTGATGATCTCCAGGATCTCCTCCATCGTGGTCGTCTCTTTATCCGCGATCTGGTCGTCAATGATCTTTACCACGGCATCGATGACTTCCCTGAGATTGTGGGGCGGGATATTGGTCGCCATGCCGACGGCGATGCCGGACGTCCCGTTTACAAGGAGATTGGGAAATCTGGACGGGAGCACCATAGGCTCCTTCTCTGTCTCGTCAAAGTTCGGAACAAAATCAACTGTATCCTTGTTGATATCCGCTGTCAGTTCCATGGAAATCCTGCTGAGACGGGCCTCCGTGTAACGCATGGCAGCAGCCCCGTCCCCGTCCACGGAACCAAAGTTGCCGTGTCCGTCCACGAGGGGATATCTGGTGGACCAGTCCTGCGCCATGTTGACAAGCGCTCCGTAGATGGAACTGTCGCCGTGGGGGTGATATTTACCCATGGTATCGCCGACGATACGGGCGCATTTTCTGTGGGGCTTGTCCGGACCGTTGTTCAGTTCGATCATGGAGTAGAGGATCCTTCTCTGCACCGGCTTCAGTCCGTCCCTGACATCCGGAAGGGCCCTGGAAGCAATGACACTCATGGCGTAGTCGATGTAGAACTTCTCCATTCTCTCCTTCAGATCCACTTCGTGGACTTTATCAAAAATATTATCTTCCATCGTCTTCTACCTTTCTATCTGTCTGTTCTACACATCCAGGTTCTGAACGTATTTTGCATTTTCTTCAATGAACTCGCGCCTCGGCTCCACCTTGTCACCCATGAGGGTCGTAAAGGTAAGATCCAGTTCGGACGTTGTCTCCTCATCCATCGTCACGCGCATCAGGATGCGGTGGTGCGGGTCCATCGTCGTCTCCCAGAGCTGGTCTGCATCCATTTCACCCAGGCCTTTGTAGCGCTGGATCTTGTTGTTCGTATCCCTTCCAACTTCCCGCAGGATGGAGTCCAGTTCCTCATCGCTGTAGGCATACCATACCTTTTTATTCTTCTCCAGCTTGTAGAGCGGCGGTTTTGCCAGATATACGTACCCCTGCTTGATCAGCTCCGGCATGAACCGGTACATAAATGTGAGCAGAAGGGTGCTGATGTGGGCGCCGTCCACGTCCGCATCCGTCATGATGATGATCTTGTGATACCTGAGTTTGGATATGTCGAAATCATCGTGGATGCCGGTGCCAAAAGCTGTGATCATGGCCTTGATCTCCGCATTGGCATAAATCTTGTCCAGGCGGGCTTTCTCCACATTGAGGATCTTGCCCCGCAGCGGCAGGATGGCCTGCGTGGCCCTGTCCCTGGCCGTCTTGGCGGAACCGCCGGCGGAATCTCCCTCTACGATGTAGATCTCGCAGTTGGCCGGATCTTTGTCTGAGCAGTCGGCCAGCTTGCCTGGAAGCGACATGCCGTCCAGCGCGGACTTTCTTCTCGTCAGATCTCTCGCTTTGCGCGCGGCCTCCCTGGCTCTCTGGGCCAGGACAGATTTCTCGATGGTCATCTTGGCAATGGACGGATTCTGCTCCAGATAGATCTCCAGCTGGCGGCTCACCACATTGTCCACCGCGCCTCTCGCCTCGCTGTTTCCAAGCTTCTGCTTCGTCTGCCCCTCAAACTGGGGCTCCTCGATCTTGACGCTGACAATGGCCGTCAGTCCCTCCCTTATATCTTCACCGGACAGGTTCGGCTCACTGTCTTTGAGCAGTTTATTCTTTCTCGCATAATCATTGAACGTCTTTGTGAGGGCGTTCCTGAATCCCACAATGTGGGTTCCTCCCTCCGGCGTGGTGATGTTGTTCACAAACCCGTATGTGTTGTCCGTGTAGGAGTCGTTGTGCTGCATGGCCACTTCCACCTGCACATTGTTCACTGTCCCCTCGCAGTAGATGACGTCCTCATAGAGGGGCGTGCTGCTGCGGTTCAGGTACGTGACAAACTCCTTGATGCCTCCCTCGTAGTGGAACTCCTTCTCCACCGGTTCCTCCGGCCTGTCATCCGTAAGGACGATCCGGAGGCCTCTTGTCAGGAAAGCCATCTCCCGTAATCTTCTCTTGAGGACATCATAGTCAAATACCGTCTCTTCAAAGATCGTATCATCCGGGAAGAACGTAACTTTTGTCCCCGTCTTGTCCGGGTCGCACTCCCCGATCACACGCAGTTTATCCACGACTTTCCCGCGCTCATACCTTTGTTTATACACCTTGCCCTCATTGCAGATCTCCACTTCCAGCCAGTTGGAGAGGGCGTTTACGACAGAGGCGCCCACGCCGTGGAGTCCGCCGGATACCTTGTATCCCCCGCCGCCGAACTTGCCGCCTGCATGGAGAACCGTAAATACAACCTCCACGGCCGGGATGCCGGCCTTGTGGTTGATCCCGACGGGAATACCGCGCCCGTTGTCCGTGACTGTGACGGAATTGTCTTTGTTGATCCTGACATGGATCCTGTCACAGAAACCGGCCAGCGCCTCATCCACGGAGTTATCCACGATCTCATACACAAGATGGTGGAGCCCCCTCGCCGATGTGCTGCCTATATACATACCCGGACGCTTTCTGACTGCCTCCAGACCTTCCAGGATCTGGATCTCATCTGCGCCATACTCATGCTGTACCTTTTCTGTACTCATATTCTCCTCCTAGTTCTCCATTGTCACATGCCCTTCCCGGACATGAAATACTTTATTTACGCGAAACCTGCGGTTTACGAATTCATCTACCCCTGTGCAGGTGATGAGAGCCTGTATATCGTGAATGCTGTCCAGCAGATAGTTTTGCCTGTGTTTGTCCAGCTCAGACAGCACGTCGTCAAGAAGCAGGATGGGCGTATCTTTCGCCACTCTCTTTACAAGCTCTATCTCCGACAGTTTCAAAGAAAGGGCCGCCGTGCGCTGCTGCCCCTGGGATCCGAACCTGCGGATGTCAATGCCGTTCGTCAGAAAACAGATATCATCCCTGTGGGGCCCGCATCCGGTACTGCGCATGCGAAGATCCCTCTCCCTTCCTCTCTTCAGCGCATCAAGGAGAGGTTCATCCTTTGCATCCGGCTCGTAGATCACCTGGATCTTTTCCTTATCCCCGGTCAGCCTGCTGTGAATATCAGAAATAATTTCATTTACTTGTATAATAAATTTATTTCTTGCCTTTCTTATTTTCTCGCCGTATCCGGCGAGCTGCATATCCCACACATCCAGCGTATCTGCCAGGGTTGTTCCTTTTTCTTCCCTGCGGGCCAGCTCCTTCAGAAGATGATTCCTCTGATTCACGATCCGGTTGTAGTTGGAAAGATTGCTGAGATATACTTTGTCGAGCTGGGAAAGCTCCAGATCTATAAATCTTCTTCTCTCGGAGGGACCGTTTTTTATAATGTTCAGATCCTCCGGAGAAAAAAATACGATGTTGACAATACCGAACAGTTCGCTCGCCCTGCGGATGGGCATCTTGTTGACTGCTATCCCTTTCGGACTGTTCTTCTTCAGGTGGATGTCGATCTGATAGCTCATTCCCCTCTTCTCAACATCCGCCTCTATGTGGGCCTCATCCTGCCCGAACCGTATCATATCCCTGTCCTTTGTCCCCCTGTGGGATTTCGTGGTGCCGCACAGATAGACGGACTCCAGGATATTGGTCTTTCCCTGGGCATTATTCCCGTAAAAGATATTGACAGAATCGCCGGGCGAAATCTGCAGCAGTTCATAGTTTCTGAAATCCTTCAGTTTTAGCGATCTAATCTTCAATTCTGATCTCTTCCCCGTTGTATGAAACGATATCTCCTGCGTACAGCTTTCTTCCCCGCCTTGTATCCGTCTGTCCGTTTACCTTCACAAGCCCGTCCTGGATCACTTCCTTTGCCTCCACGCCGGACCCGGCAAGGCCGGCCGCCTTCATCGCCTGGCCAAGTTTGATATACTCATCCCTGAGATGCAAAACTTCCATCACACACACTCCTAGATCGCATTGAAATTCACAGGAAGGATCAGGTAGATATAGCTCTCCGTCTCATCCTTGATAAAGCAGGGCGCCTTGGCGTTCATGAGATAGAGCTCCACCTCCTCATCGTCAATGACGCGCAGGGCGTCGATGAGGAATTTCGGATTGAAACCGATCATCAGATCCTTTCCTTCCTTGCTGATCATGATCTCCTCATCCATGGATCCGAACTGGGAGCGGATGCGAAGCTCCATCACATCGTCCCCTATGGTGATGATGATCGGCTTCTTGTCCCCCTCTTTTACAAGAAGGGTTGCCCTGTCTATACAGTTTAACAGATCTCTCTTGTTGATCCTCACCTTTGTCTCATAATCGCTGGAAAGCATCTGGTCTATCTTAAAATACTCCCCCTCGATCAGGCGGGATACAACTACGGTGCGGTCAAATTCAAAGACAATATGATTTCCCGTGAAGTACATGCATACTTCGCTCTCTGCCTCCCCGGAGAGGATCTTGCTGATCTCGTTCAGCGTCTTGCCCGGAACGACGATCTTGTGGTCCCCGCACTCTCCTTTCAGCTCGATCTTGCGGATGGAGATGCGGTGCCCGTCAAGAGATACGACGCGCAGGATCCCGTTTCTTATCTCGAAAAGTTCTCCTGTCATCAGCTTGTTGCTCTCATTGTCCGCAATGGAAAAGATCGTCTGGCGGATCACTTCTTTCAGGGTAAACTGGGAGACCGTGACAGTCTCCGTCTTCTCGATCACCGGCAGGTAGGCGAAATCTTCGCCGGATCTCCCCATGATATCGAATTTTGCCTTTTCACAGGTAATGATAACCTGATCTTTCTCATCCGTCTCGATAACGATATCGTTGTCGGGAAGCTTCCTCACGATCTCGGAAAACATTCTCGCGTCAATGGCGATCATACCGTGTTCCCTGATATCTCCCCCGATCTCTGTCTGAATGCCAAGCTCCATATCATTGGCGGTCAGTCTGATGATATCAAGCGTCGCATCGATGAGGATGCACTCGAGGATCGGCATGGTCGTCTTGGAAGGAACTGCCTTGGATACAATTCCAACTCCCTTTACCAGTTCAGATTTATGACAGATTATTTTCATGGCTGTGTATATCTCCTTTCGCGCGTTTTTTATAAATACATATATAATATATTTTCCGTCTTAACCGTAGTAGGGGACGGGATAATGTGGAAAACCCATGCATCCCCTTTGTTTCTGAGGGATTCCCCATTTCATAAGTCTGTGGATTTAAAGTGAATGGCCTGTTGAAACAGGTGGAAAAAATTTATTATCCACAATGTATCCACATCCTACAGTGGATTGATTTTCTTCTTTATGATATCAACCGTATTGCTCAGGATTTCATTCTTTTGGATCTCTGTCTGGATCTTTTTGATGCCGTGGTTGATGGTGGAGTGGTCTTTTCCTCCGAGAACGATGCCCATCTCCTTCATGGACACGCTTGTAAGGGTGCGGCACAGATACATGAAGATCTGCCTTGGAACTGCGATCTCTGCGGTCCTTTTGCTGCTCTTCAGATCCGCGATGCTGATGCCGAAGTGTTCGGATACCACATCCAGGATCAGCTCCGGCGTCACCGTCCTCTTTTCCTGGGAGGAGATGAGATCCTTGAGAGCCTCCGCAGCGAGAGGAATGTCGATCTCCTCCCTGTCATTTTGCAGTTTGTAGAGGGCGATCAGCTTATTCAGAGAGCCTTCCAGCTCACGTATGTTGTTTTTAACATTTGAAGCGATATACTGAAGGACTTCATTTGAAATGTGATATTTCTGCAGGGAGTCCATCTCGATCTTTTTCTGCAGGATCGCCATCCTTGTCTCGTAGTCCGGCGCGGAAATATCGGCGATCAGTCCCCACTCAAACCGGGTGAGGAGCCTTGCCTCCAGCGTCTCAATGTCCTTTGGAGGGCGGTCGCTCGAGATGATGATCTGCTTGCCGGCTGTGTGGAGATGGTTGAATGTGTGGAAAAATTCTTCCTGCGTACTTTCTTTTCCTATGATGAACTGGATGTCGTCGATGAGGAGGACATCGTTGTTCCGGTACTTGTCCCGGAACTCGGCCATGGAATTTTCCTTTGGATTTTTCAGAGCCTGGATCAGTTCGTTGGTGAAAGTCTCGCTTGTCACATACAGCACTTTCCTTTTCGGGTCTTTATCCAGTATAAAATGAGCCACAGAATGCATGAGATGGGTCTTTCCCAGTCCCACACCCCCGTACAGGAAGAGAGGATTGTAGACCTGTCCCGGAGATTCCGCCACAGCTAAGGAGGCGGCGTGGGCAAAGCTGTTGTTGCCTCCCACGACAAAGGTGTCAAAGGTATACTTCGGGTTGAGTCCCGCATTCTGGGCAGCCGTCTTTGTGCGTCTT
This sequence comes from Mordavella massiliensis, assembly GCF_016901695.1. GTDB lineage: Bacteria > Bacillota > Clostridia > Lachnospirales > Lachnospiraceae > Claveliimonas > Claveliimonas massiliensis_A. The sequence continues at coordinate 30,415 of NZ_JACJKS010000018.1, forward strand.
TTCTCGGAAGACGCAGGAGCCATCTCCATGATATCGTCCAGCTTATCGTCGTCTTCAGAGACAAGGACCACTTCGTATTCCTTTCCCGTGACCTCGCCAATGGATACCTTGAGAGGAAGGCGGTATTTCTTGTTGATGTATTCCACACTTGCGTTTGAGACAAGGATGTAGACCGTGTCTTCCGTCACCTTATATACTTTCAGGGGTTTGATCCATGTCTCGAAGGATACATTCAGAAGTTCATGCTCCACTCTGAGATGATCCAGTATGTCAGACCATTTTTCTTCTACGACGTTCATCTTGAATAACTCCTAATCTAACCTGTATTCTTTCATATGCTTATTCTTATCTATTTTACATCAAAAAAGGGTATTAGGCAATGAAAAATCAAGGTGGATAACTTGTGGAAAAGGGGAAACCCTGAAATAGGCCGGAAAGAGGATAAAAAAAGTTTTTTATCCACATAAAACAGAAGAGATATCCACATTTTGTTGATAACTTTTCTTCTATATTATATATGCATCACAGAAATGTGGAAAAGAAATGAAACATATAGAAGAGGAAAATAGCAGGTTTTGCTTGACTTCACGCTGTTTATTGCATATAATCAAAACTGATGTCTAAGAAAAAGAGCGGGAGTATCCTGTGTAAAATATAAGGAGGTGGATATCTATGAAAATGACATTCCAGCCAAAGAAGAGACAGAGGGCAAAAGTTCACGGATTCAGATCCAGAATGAGCACAGCAGGCGGAAGAAAAGTACTTGCTGCCAGAAGAGCAAAAGGAAGAAAGAGATTATCAGCGTAGGCCGCATATATGTGGCCTTTTCTTCTCTTAAAATTAAGGTATGGGAATGAAATATTCTGAGTCGCTGAAAAAGAACAGAGAGTTTCAGCAGGTATACAAAAATGGAAGATCAGCCGCCAACCGCCTGCTTGTCATGTATGAGATGGAAAACGGACTCGGAAAGAACCGTCTCGGCGTTTCCGTCAGCAAAAAGGTTGGCAACAGCATTGTCAGGCACCGTCTGACAAGATTGATACGCGAAAGTTATCGTCTGAATGAGGAGATGTTTCCGTGCGGCAGGGATATCGTTGTGATCGCAAGGGTATCCGCAAAAGGAAAAGGCTACCGCGAGATAGAGAGCGCTCTTCTCCATCTGGGACGTCTTCACGGGATGATAAATATAAATCTTTAAAAGAGATAAAGCGGAGTGATGTTTCGTGAAAAAGATCCTGATCGGCATGGTAAAGATTTACCAGAAATATCTGTCCCCCCTCAAGGGACATTCCACATGTATCTATTTTCCGACATGCTCCCAGTATGCGGTGGAGGCCATTGAAAAGTACGGAGCCCTTAAGGGAGGACTGCTGGCCGTATGGAGGATCCTCCGCTGCAATCCATTTGCCAAAGGAGGCTACGATCCGGTCCCGTAGCTTTTTTGATCCAATCGCACAAACGGAGGAAAAGATAATATGGAAGGTGTAGTATTGACAGCCGCCAACTGGCCGATCATCGGACAGATCGCGGAGCTGCTCGGTATCGTTATGAATTTTATCTACGAGATGCTGGATAAGATTCTTCCCTCAGACGTAGGTCTTGTGGGACTGTCCATCATACTGTACACGATCCTTGTGTACATGATCATGATGCCGCTGACGATCAAGCAGCAGAGGACATCCAAGATGACTTCGGTTATGAACCCGGAGCTTCAGGCAATCCAGAAGAAATATAAAAATAAAAGAGACCAGGCATCTCAGATGAGGATGCAGGAAGAGATGCAGCAGGTGTACGATAAGTACGGCACGTCCATGGCGGGTGGATGTCTTCCGATGCTCCTGCAGATGGTGCTTCTGTTTTCGCTCTATCCGGTCGTATACCAGATCGAGAACTATGTTCCCGCCATCAAAGATGCGCCGGCAGACGTGCAGAAGTTCCTGACGATCCCGGATATCTCCCTCTCCCCGATCCAGATGTTTACGGAGAGAGCGCAGATCTCGGAGCAGTTCGGCGTGTCCGTGGCCCTTCTGATCGCCACAGCCATCGCCCTTCCGGCCATTTCCGTGGGAACCCAGTATCTGAGCATGAAGCTTTCCCAGTCCATCTCCGGACAGGCTATGGACAAGGATAATCCGATGTACAGCACCATGAGGACCATGAATGTGACCATGCCTCTTTTCTCCCTGTTCGTCGTTGTAACGCTTCCGGCAGGTCTTGGTATCTACTGGATCGTCAGCGCGGTCGTGAGATGTCTCCAGCAGTTGTTCATCAACAGGCATTTAAGGCAGATCTCCGTAGAGGACCTGATTGAGAAGAATAAGGAGAAGGCTGCAAAGAAGCGGGAGAAGCGCGGCGAGAGGGCCGAGAAGATCAACGCCATGGCGCAGACGAATACAAGAAGCATCCAGAGCAGGGCCAAGACGTCCGTTCAGACAGACAAGGAAAAAGAAGAGAAGCTGAAGAAGGCTGCAACAAGCCAGAACACAGCAAAAGAGGGAAGTCTTGCCGCAAAGGCGAATCTTGTAAAAAAATACAACGAAAATAATTAAAGGATAAAAAGGGACTTTTTCATCAGGGAAGAGTCCCTTGAAATGGATATAGGGAGGGAAACAAACATGGAAGGCAGACGCAAAGAGGAGATCACAGTATCGGCAAAAACACTGGACGACGCGATCACGGAAGCGCTCGTACAGCTCGGCGTGACAAGCGACAGGCTGGAATACGATGTGATCGAGAAGGGAACACCGGGATTTCTCGGCTTTGGCATGAAGCAGGCTGTGATCCGGGCCTGGAGAAAAGAAGAGCCGGAAGAGGAGACTGTGGATGAGATCGCGGAGGAACTTGTAAAAGAGGCAGTCCCGCAGGACATCACCCTGGAAGTGAAGGAAGAGCACAAAGAGACAAAGAGACCGGAGAAAAAGAAGCAGCCGAAGAAAGAAATAAAGCATGAGAGCAGGAAAGAGGCTGTGCAGGAAGAGAAGAAGGAGCCCCGCCGCGAGACAGAGCTTGCAAAAGTGGAGGAGGCTACAGTCAGGGAGTGCGAGACATTCCTTCACAATGTACTTACAGCCATGCACATGGAAGTGGAACTCCATTCCGAGATCGATGAGGAGGGAGCTCTCTCCATCAATATGTCCGGAGATGACATGGGGATCCTGATCGGAAAGAGGGGACAGACCCTGGATTCCCTTCAGTATCTCACAAACCGCGTAGCCAACAAGATGCAGTCCGGGTACGTGAGGGTCAAGCTTGACACAGAGGATTACAGAAAGAGACGGCAGGAGACACTTGAGAATCTTGCAAGAAATATTGCACATAAGGTAAAGAGAACAAGAAGACCGGTCACTCTTGAACCGATGAATCCCTATGAGAGAAGGATCATCCACTCCGCCCTGCAGGGGGACAGAAGCGTGACAACACACAGCGAGGGAGAAGAACCGTACCGCCGCGTTGTTGTGACACTGGTGAGAAGATAATGCCGGAGACCGGCGCGGAAGGAGGCAGAGGCTACAACCTCTGCCTTTTATAAAATCGGGGAAGAGAAAGCAGAAAGGAGAGAACCATGGTACAGGAAAGTCAGACCATCGCAGCTATCTCGACAGCGGTGACAGAGGCCGGGATCGGCATCGTGCGCATGAGCGGCCCGGATGCCTTTGAGATCGCAGACTGCATATACCGGGGGAAAAACGGGAAGAAGCTGGCGCAGCAGAAGACACATACGATCCACTACGGCTTTATTGAACAGGCGGGGGAGACGATAGACGAAGTGCTCGTCATGCTCATGCGCGGGCCCCGTACTTTTACCGGGGAAGACACGGTAGAGATCAACTGCCACGGAGGGGTCTATGTCCTGAAAAAGGTGCTGGATGCATGTCTGAAACATGGCGCCCGTCCGGCGCAGCCAGGCGAGTTCACCAGGCGGGCTTTCCTCAACGGAAAGATGGATCTCAGCCAGGCGGAGGCTGTGATCGATGTCATACAGTCCCAGAATGACTATGCCCTGAAAAGTTCTCTTCACCAGTTAAGAGGAAGCGTGAAGAAAAAAATAAGTGAAATTAGAAATAAAATACTTTACAATACTGCTTTTATTGAATCGGCACTGGATGATCCGGAACACATCAGCGTAGACGGGTACGGCGATACGCTGAAGCAGGAAGTGGTAAGCCTGATGGGAGAGATACGGCAACTGATCGATTCCGCCGACGACGGGCGCGTGATGCGGGAAGGCATCCGGACGGTGATCGTCGGAAAGCCAAATGCAGGAAAGTCCTCCATCCTGAATTTCCTCCTCGGTGAGGAGAGAGCGATCGTCACAGATATAGCGGGCACGACGAGAGACGTGCTGCAGGAACATATAAACCTGCAGGGGATCTCTCTTAATATCATGGATACGGCCGGCATCCGGGATACGAGCGATGCAGTGGAGAAGATCGGTGTGGACCGGGCCATGAGCCATGCGCAGGAGGCGGATCTCATTCTCTATGTCGCAGACTCCTCCCTTCCCCTGGACGAAAATGACAGGGAGATCTTTCATCTTATAAAGGAAAAGAAGTGCGTGATCCTGCTCAACAAGACAGATCTTGCCAGAAAGACAGATGAGGAGGATATAAGACGCATCTGCGGGGAAAACAACATGAGCGGCATTCCCATCGTCCCGGTGTCCGCCAAGGAGGAGGAAGGCATGGACCTCCTGGAACAGACGCTGAAGGATATGTTTTACCACGGGGAGATCTCCTTTAACAGCGAGATCTACATCACGAGCGCCAGGCAGAAGCACGCGCTTGAGAGCGCGCTTGAAAGCCTGGAAAAAGTCGTGGAGAGCATAGAGGGAGGCATGCCGGAGGATTTCTATTCCATCGATCTGATGGACGCCTACGAGTCGCTTGGAAGTATAACAGGAGATACGGCAGGGGAGGATCTTGTCAATGAAATTTTCAGCAAATTCTGTATGGGAAAATAGAGACGGGTATGATGTGGCGGTCATAGGCGCCGGACATGCCGGCTGTGAGGCGGCTCTTGCCTGCGCAAGGCTCGGCCTTCGCACAGTCATCTTTACAGTCAGCGTGGAGAGCATCGCCCTGATGCCCTGCAATCCGAACATAGGGGGAAGTTCCAAGGGACATCTCGTAAGGGAGGTGGACGCCCTGGGCGGGGAGATGGGCAAGGTGATCGACCGGACGTTTATCCAGTCCAAGATGCTCAACCAGTCCAAGGGACCGGCTGTGCACTCCCTGCGCGCCCAGGCGGACAAGTCCCTCTACAGCAGGACCATGCGCCGGGTGCTGGAGGAGCAGGAAAATCTGGACATCAAGCAGGCGGAGGTAGTCAACCTCCTGACGGAAGAAACAGAGGGCAGAAAGAAGATCACAGGGGTGCAGATCTGCTCCGGCGGCATCTACCGCTGCAGGGCGGTCGTCCTGTGTACAGGCACGTACCTGCGCGCCAGATGCGTCTACGGGGATGTGAGCATGGAGACAGGGCCCAACGGGCTGCAGGCGGCCAACCATCTGACAGATTCTCTCAGAGAACTGGGAATACAGATGTACCGGTTCAAGACAGGCACGCCGGCCAGGATCGACAGGCGGACGGTGGATTTCAGCCGGATGGAGGAGCAGAAGGGAGACGAGAGGATCGTTCCGTTTTCTTTTGCCACGGATCCTGAACAGATCCAGAAGGAGCAGGTTTCCTGCTGGCTCACCTACACAAATGAGAAAACCCACGAGATCATACGGAAGAACCTGGACAGATCCCCTCTCTTTTCCGGCATGATCGAGGGGACAGGGCCCCGGTACTGCCCGTCCATTGAGGATAAGGTTGTCAAATTTGCCGATAAGAAGCGGCACCAGGTATTCATCGAGCCGGAGGGGCTTGAGACGAACGAAATGTACATCGGCGGCATGTCCAGCTCCCTTCCGGAAGATGTGCAGTATGAGATGTACCGCACAGTGCCGGGTCTTGAACATGCAAAGATCGTGCGGAACGCCTACGCCATCGAGTACGACTGCATCGACGCCAGACAGCTTCGGCCTACGCTGGAATTCAGGAATATAGACGGACTCTTCAGCGGGGGCCAGTTTAACGGCAGTTCCGGCTATGAGGAGGCGGCGGCCCAGGGGCTGGTGGCCGGCATCAATGCGGCGAGAAAGCTGCAGGGAAAAGAGGGGATCGTACTGGACCGGTCCCAGGCGTACATCGGCGTGCTGATCGACGATCTCGTGACAAAAGAAAGCCACGAGCCTTACCGCATGATGACTTCGAGAGCCGAGTACAGGCTGCTGCTTCGGCAGGACAACGCAGATCAGAGACTTACGAAGATCGGCTATGAGGTCGGCCTGATCAGCGAGGCGCGCTACCAGAGGCTTCTGGAAAAGGAGAAGCTGATCCTTGAGGAGACGCAGCGCCTGGAAAAGACCTATGTGGGAACGTCATCTGACGTGCAGGAGCTTCTTGAGAAGTACAAGAGCACAGCGCTCACGTCGGGGATCAATCTTGCGGAACTCATACGCAGGCCCGAACTTTCCTATGAGAAGCTGGCTCCTGTTGATAAGGACAGACCTGTTTTCCCTGGCTGGCTCGGAGAAGAGGTACAGGAACAAGTTAACATAAATATAAAATATAAAGGATATATCGAGCGGCAGAAAAGACAGGTTGAGCAGTTCAGGAAGATGGAGAGCAGGAAAATTCCTGAAGACATTGACTACGATCAGGTAAAGAGCCTGCGGCTCGAGGCGCTGCAGAAGCTGAAAGCATACCGCCCCGTATCGGTTGGCCAGGCTTCCCGCATTTCCGGCGTCTCCCCTGCAGATATATCCGTGCTGCTCGTCTATATGGAGCAGTTCAGAAGATAGGAGAAACTATGATTGAGAAGAAACTGTGTGAGAGAATGAGTGCATTCGGCATTACACTGACAGATGAGATGCAGAGGCAGTTTGACCGGTACTTTGAACTTCTGGTAGAGTGGAATAAGGTTATGAACCTTACAGGGATCACAGACTATGATGAGGTGAATGAAAAGCATTTTCTTGACAGTCTGGCAGTTGTCAGGGTGCTGGACCTCTCCGGGACGGACCGGGTCATTGATATCGGGACAGGCGCCGGATTTCCGGGAATTCCTTTAAAGATCGTGTTTCCTCATCTCCATGTGACGCTCCTTGATTCACTGAATAAGAGGATCCGCTTCCTGGGACATGTGGCAGAAGAACTTCAGTTGGCAGACGTAGAGCTTCTGCATGGCCGGGCGGAGGATTTTGCAAAAAAGAAGGAGTACAGAGAAACTTATGATCTCTGTGTTTCCCGGGCAGTGGCGAATCTCGCAACATTATCCGAGTACTGTCTTCCCTACGTGAAGGAAAACGGATATTTCATTCCCTACAAATCCGGTGAGATCGAGGAAGAACTGGATGCATCCAAAAAGGCAGTGAGCCTTCTTGGAGGGAAGATTGAAACTGTCGAGAAATTTACGCTTCCCGGAACGGATATCGGAAGATCTCTCGTAAAGATCAGAAAAGTAAAGAAGACGCCCGGAAAGTTTCCGCGGAAGGCCGGGCTTCCATCAAAAGAACCTCTGCACTGATGTGCAGAGGTTCTTTCTGTAAATAGAAAAGGTATATTAAAGGTCAAGACAGATGGAGAGCTGTTCCAGCAGCGCATCCGGTGTCTCAAGATGCGGATAGTACCCGCTCTCTTCCAGATGAAAGATTTCGACAGACGGAAGGACTTTTTTATATTCCTCCGCATCGTTCTGCTTCTTCTCATCGCAGCCTGTGATAATATAGATGCTGTTTGACAGATCCTTCAGGTACAGCATCACATTTGCGGTGAGATAATTGCCGCAGATGCTGGAAAAGAGATACTTTGAGGAGGCATTTCCGCAGTGTGCGGTCTCATAGTATGTCTGGACCAGGCTTTGACTGATCTTGTTTTTGTCGAAGAACGCTCCCTTCAGAGCTGTTTCTATATTTTCCTTCCTCATAAGTATGTTATAGAGGAGAGTACCTGCGAGTGGAAGAAGGATCAGCTTTGTCAGGATCCGGCTTCTGTATGTCGGAATATGTGCCACTTTATGAATATCCTCCGGATTTATCATAGAGATACTCTTTATGGAAGATTCCCCGCTCTGACATGCTCCGAGAACAAGAGGACAGGAATCACCTGTGGCAACCACATCGCAGCTATCCTTTACTACATTTTTTATAAAATCATTTATAAGCTGTACATAGAGATAATTGGTGTATGTCAGATTTGGCTTTTCAGAGCGCCCGCAGCCGATCAGGTCCAGCGTGTAGATGGTCCTCTTTTTTGCCAGTTTTTCAGTCAGCGCATGCCATTCATAGCCGCTGCTGTATGTATTCAAGTCATGGATGAGGAGCAGGGGCGCGCCTTCGCCCCGTTTCGTATAATATACTTTTCCGAATTTCCAGTCATAGTATGTTTCTGCAGACGGTTTCAACAGATGTTCCGCTACTGCTGAAAGATAAATTGCCTTATTGAGCAGGTGTATGCCGACTGCTGTTGCACCGGTGAGAAGAGTTCCTATTGTAAGAGCTTTTTTCCAACTCATAATCCATACCACCTTTCTGATGAGTTACCTATAGTTTACCACATATGGGCGGATAACTAAAGAAATATATATAAAAGATAAATGTTTCACGTGAAACATTTATGAAAAACAGAAAAAATATGTTTCACGTGAAACATTCAGTGGAATAAGAAAATGAAAGGTGTTATACTTATATATGACTATAGAGAAAGGTGAATGAAAAGAAATGGGAAGAATTATAGCAATAGCCAACCAGAAGGGCGGCGTAGGTAAGACAACAACTGCCATTAACCTTTCAGCATGTCTTGCGGAAAAAGGGAAGAAAGTTCTCGCAATTGATATGGATCCGCAGGGAAACATGACCAGTGGCCTTGGCGTGGACAAAAATGAAGTTGAAAAGACAGTATATGATCTCATTATTGGCGAGGCCGGGGTGGAAGATATACTGTGCAAAGAGGTACTGGATAATCTTGACGTACTTCCCACAAATATTGATCTTTCCGCAGCAGAAATCGAGCTGATCGGCATTGAGAATAAAGAATATATCATAAAGAATGAGGTAGACAAGATCAGAGATCAGTACGATTTCATTATCATTGACTGCCCGCCTTCTCTGAGTATGCTGACGATCAATGCCATGACTACAGCAGATTCCGTCCTTGTCCCCATACAGTGCGAATACTATGCGCTGGAGGGATTGAGTCAGCTTATACATACGATTGAGCTCGTAAAGGAGAGACTGAACGAACGGCTTGAGATCGAGGGCGTTGTGTTCACGATGTATGACGCGAGGACCAACCTTTCTCTCCAGGTGGTTGAGAATGTGAAGGACAATCTGAACCAGAATATCTACAAGACGATCATACCGCGAAATATCCGTCTTGCAGAAGCGCCGAGCTATGGCATGCCGATCAATCTGTACGACACGAAATCTTCGGGAGCCGAGAGTTACCGGCTTCTGGCTGACGAAGTGATAGAAAAAGAGTAGCAAAGGAAGAGGTGGAGGAATAAGTATGGTAAAGAGAAAGGGGCTCGGAAAAGGACTTGACAGTCTTATCCCGGAAAAGAACACATCCCAGTCTGCACAGCCTGAGAAGTCAAAAAAGGCTGACACAGCTGAAAAGGCGGGAACCGGCGAACAGATGATGAAGATCAGTCTGGTCGAACCGAACCGGGAGCAGCCGAGACGGAACTTTGAGGAGGACGCGCTTCTGGAGCTGGCAGACTCCATCAAACAGTACGGAGTGCTGCAGCCGCTGATCGTCAGAAAGCGGGACGATTACTATGAGATCATCGCCGGAGAGAGGAGATGGCGCGCCGCCAAGATGGCCGGTGTGAAAGAAGTTCCTGTCATCATCAAGGATTATAACCAGCAGGAGATCCTGGAGATTGCCCTCATAGAGAACATCCAGAGGGAAAACTTAAACCCGATCGAGGAAGCGATGGCGTTTAAGAAGCTGCTGGAGGAGTTCAACCTCAAGCAGGATGAGGTGGCGGAGCGGGTGTCCAAGAGCAGGACGGCTGTTACCAATTCCATGCGCCTTCTGAAGCTTGACGGGAGAGTGCAGCAGATGATCATCGATGACATGATCAGCACGGGTCATGCGAGGGCGCTTCTGGCTATCGACGATCCGGAACAGCAGTATGCGCTTGCCAACAGGATCTTTGACGAGAAGCTCAGCGTCCGCGAGACAGAGAAGCTGATCAAGGATCTGAAAAATCCGAAGAAGCAGAAGGAAAAGAAGAAGATCGAGAACGCCTTTGTCTACGAAGACCTGGAAAACCGGATGAAGGAAGTGCTTGGAACAAAAGTACACGTCTCGGCAAAGGGGAAAGGGAAAGGAAAGATCGAGATCGAGTATTATTCAGACAAGGAATTAGAACGTATGTTCGATATGATAATGTCCATAGGAAAAGGAGAGCAGATTTAATGGAGAGTGCGATTTTAGCGAAACTGGGCATAGATCCGGCATTTATATTTCTGTTTCTGCTGGTACTGATCATTGCCCTGTTTGTGCTCTACGTAAATGTGAGCATGAAGTACGACCGGCTGAAAAACAGTTACAATTCGTTTATGAAAGGAAAAGATGGAAAGACTCTGGAAGAGAGCTTTGCCGCGAAGTTCGCGGAGATCGAGGGACTCGCGAAGCTGACACGGCAGAACCGGCAGGATGTGAAGGACATCTGGCGGAAGATGGAGAAAGACTTCAAGAAAGTCGGCATTGTCAAGTACGACGCGTTTAACGAGATGGGCGGAAAGCTCAGTTTTGCACTGGCCATGCTGGATGGAAACAACAGCGGCTGGGTGATCAACGCCATGCACAGCAGGGAAGGCTGCTACACATATATTAAGGAGATCGTCAAGGGAGAGAGCTACGTGGAACTGGCAGAGGAAGAGACGGAAGCGCTTGACCGCGCGATCTTCAGCGAGGCCTACAGCATGGAGGCGAAGGATACAAAGGAAAGCAGAAAACAGGGAAACAAGTAAAAAAAGGATGAGGTGGAAAAAATGCTTGATATCAAATTTGTCAGAAACAACCCGGATGTCGTAAAAGAGAACATCAAAAAGAAATTTCAGGACGAGAAGCTTCCGCTTGTAGACGAGGTTCTGGAGCTCGACAAGAGAAACCGCGAGATCAAACAGGAGGTAGAGGCGCTGCGTGCGGAGAGAAACAAGATCTCCAAAGAGATCGGCGCCTGCATGGCCCAGGGAAAGAAAGAGGAGGCCGAGGAACTGAAAAAACAGGTGCAGGCAAACGCCGACAGAGTGGAGAGCCTGTCCGCGGAGGAGAAGGAAGTTGAGGCGAAGATCAAAAAGAACATGATGACCATCCCCAACATCATCGATCCGTCCGTACCCATCGGAAAGGACGACTCAGAGAATGTGGAGATCGAGAAGTTCGGCGAGCCTGTTGTGCCGGAGTTTGAAATTCCCTACCACACGGATATCATGGAGAGCTTTAACGGCATCGATCTGGAGAGCGCCGGAAGAGTGGCAGGAAACGGGTTCTACTACCTGATGGGGGACATCGCGAGACTTCACTCCGCTGTGCTTGCGTACGCGCGTGATTTCATGATCGACAGAGGCTTTACGTACTGCGTTCCGCCCTTTATGATCCGCAGCAATGTGGTGACGGGCGTAATGAGCTTTGCGGAGATGGATTCCATGATGTACAAGATCGAGGGCGAGGACCTGTACCTGATCGGAACGAGCGAGCATTCCATGATCGGCAAGTTCATCGACACCATGCTGGAAGAGGAGCAGCTTCCCCAGACGCTGACATCCTACTCTCCCTGCTTCCGGAAAGAGAAGGGAGCCCACGGCATCGAGGAGAGAGGCGTGTACAGGATCCATCAGTTTGAGAAGCAGGAGATGATCGTTGTCTGCAAGCCTGAGGACAGCATGATGTGGTACGACAAGCTGTGGCAGAACACAGTGGATCTGTTCCGCTCCCTGGACATCCCGGTCCGCACGCTGGAGTGCTGCTCCGGAGATCTGGCAGACCTGAAGGTAAAATCCTGCGACGTGGAGGCATGGTCCCCGCGCCAGAAGAAGTATTTTGAAGTAGGAAGCTGCTCCAACTTAGGAGACGCGCAGGCGAGAAGACTTGGCATCCGCGTAAAGGGAGCCGAGGGCAAATATTTCGCACACACACTGAATAACACGGTTGTTGCTCCTCCGAGAATGCTGATCGCCTTCCTGGAGAACAACCTGCAGGCGGACGGTTCCGTGCGTATTCCGGAAGTGCTTCGTCCGTACATGGGCGGCAAGGAGAAGCTGGAAAAGAAAAAATAAAGGTGACAGATGCACAGATATTTACGATCTATTGGGTTTGGCCGGATCCGGTCAAGAAGAGAGTTAAACGAGTTTTTATCATCGGTTGAGAAGAACTATACATGCCACGAGCTGACGGCCCTGGACGAGGAGGCGGATTTCTGCGAGTATCAGAGAGAGTGCGGCCCCGGGATCGGCGTGGCCGTGTGCGGGGATATGGACGTGCGGGAGCATTTTTACCGGCAGTACTACTATCCCTACTTCATCGGAAGCGGCATCTCCTCCTATGCGGATATCGTTGTGGAGAAGCGGATGGACAGGGAAGCCTATGTGGGGATCTGCGAGGATATGAAGGTGGGGGTGAGCCTCATCTTCCACCTGCAGAACACGGTGGAGTACATCCGGGAGAGGCAGCTTGCCGGCGACGGCGTGAACTTCAGTTCCGTGACGCTTGCCGGTCTGTGCGAGTCCGGCATGGTGCTCCTCCCCGTGCGCAAGAGCCGGGAGGCACAGCGAAGAAGCCGGGAGGAGTCGCGCAACCGGATGATGCTGTTAAGCGCGGCCAGAAACGGCGACCAGACTGCGATGGAGAGCCTGACCCTGGATGACATTGATATCTATTCCAAAGTGTCAAAGCGGCTTGTGACAGAGGATGTGTTCAGTATTGTGGACACCTATTTCATGCCCTGCGGGGTGGAGTGCGACCGGTACTCCATCCTGGGGGAGATCCTTAACGTACATACGACAGAGAACCAGGAGACTGGCGAGGAGCTCTATATCATGAAGCTGGATGTCAATGAGCTGGAGTTCGACGTGTGCGTGCCTGTGCGCGACGTGTTCGGCGAACCTGCGAAGGGACGCCGGTTCAAGGCGGATATCTGGCTGCAGGGCCGCATCAATTTCTGAAATTAACGGTTGATTTTGACCGTGCGAGATGGTAAAATATCTTAGTACGGAAGAAACACCGTTATGTTCCCTTAGTAAAATGGATATTACGGATCCCTCCTAAGTGTTTGCTAAGCGAACACCTGAGGAAACAGGACAGAAGCAGAAAAAGGATCAAATCGGATCCGGTACGGAAACCATTTGAACGGAGCGGAGACAAGAAAAAGGTGTTTGCTCAAGTGTCAAAGGGATCAAAAAAATTGTTGGTTATCAGCATTGAAAAAGGCTGTTACCATAGAATCGGCTATCTGACCGAGAGGCTGAAAACCCAGTGTTTAAGCCAAAAAATCAGAGAATGTCTCGTTAGTTAAATGGATATAACAGGGTCCTCCTAAGACTCAATTATAGGTTCGATTCCTATACGAGACGGTAGATATAAGCGGGAATTATTAGCTGGAAAGGCTTTAATAATTACCCGCTTATCTCATTTTCTGAAGAAGAAAATTACCCTGAATGGGATGAAAATCCAGCTAATACACTGTCAAAAATTAGCGGATCTGGCTAATAAAAAAGCTTTGTGGCTAATAATTTTTTTCCAGGCAGATCAGCTAATAACAGTGCTCAGTTAAATGTCAGCCTGTATTTAAAATAGTAAAACATGGTAAAAGCGTGGTATGCGGACTGCACATTTTTCAGAGGTTCATCTGGAAGCCGATACAATATCAATTACATATGGATAAGGAGCGAAAGGCGTGGCCGGGGCTAAACACTATCGCCTCCCACCTCTCACTCTCCCGTTCCACTGTTAAACGAGCCGTCAAGGATTTAGAGAAAGCCGGACTGATACGAAAGGAGCCGCACTGCCGTGAAAACGGCAGTGCGACCTCCAATCGATACTATCTGCTGTGAGCCGAAAAAAACAAATCTCGTCCGCCAAGGGAGAACTATGCCTAAACAGTGGACTGAGGGGCGGTTCATTTTGACCCGCCTTGAAGTACCCACTTTAAGAGAGAATACAGCAGAAAGAGAAAACACAGACTATTTGCTGTTATTCCTCTGTTAATGTTTTTCTCATAAAATATTTTGACAAGTCAAATTAAAGCTCGACTTATCAAATTGTTTCTGCTATAATAAATATATTCTGTTTATGAGGTGAACAAAATGGCGGTTCAGTACAATAAGCTTTGGAAGCTGCTGATAGATAAAAAGATAAAGCCTTCTGCTTTGTCGAAAATGACAGGGATTGCCCCCTCTACTATGGCGAAGATGGACAGGGGTGAATATGTGGCTCTTTCCGTACTGGAACGGATCTGCCTGACTCTGGATTGCGACATCGGCGATGTGGTTGAGATCGTAAAAGAACCCGAGGACGGGGGTGAAAACATATGAAACATCATTTTGTTTTTAACAAGCCGGCGATTCACTTTATCCTTTTGGTCGGCATTTTCACTTTTGTCTTTTTAGGTGCGGAATATCTGTTTGTCAATATGATCTCCCTGTCGGTGACGGAAGGGAAAACCGTCATTGCCCAGAACTATGCGCTGGGCGCCAGCGCCGTCGGCTTTTTCCTGTATCCGGCCATGGAACGCTGGGTTGGAAGGCGCTATAAAAGCGGACTGACCTTTATCCTGGCGCTGGGTGCGATTATCTGTACCTTCATTGTTCAGCAGCATATCTCCTATGAGGTGACTATGGCAGCCGGGATGGTGCTGTTTCTGCTGCTGGGCGTTTTCGGCAGCGCCGTCCACTATCTGGCTTCCGTCACCATAGACGGCGACAATGCATTGGCACGGCTGGCGGGGATCGCCTACGCTCTGGGAATTCTGCTCCAGTATGCAAACAACAACCTTGTCAACCTGGAGGTTGCGGAGGCGGCGTTTCTTTCGGTATTCCTGGCGGCTCTGAGCCTGCTGGTCATCCGAACGAGACAGGCCGGCCAAAGCCGCATCGAAATGACGGAGACTGCGGCTTTGTCCTCAAAATCAGAAACAGACATTTCCCTCACCCGGAAAAAACGGACGGCGGGCATTATGCTGGCGCTGCTGGTAGTGCTGATGGCCTGCGTGTTCAGCACACTGGACAATGCCGTGACCCTCCGCCATGCGGGCGGGACGGATATCGGGCAGTGGCCCCGCCTGCTGCTGGCATTCAGCGGCCTCGCCGCAGGCTTTGTCTTCGATATCCGTAAGCGGAAGTATATGGGGCTTATTATGTACTGCGTGATGATGATGTCGGTTCTGTCCATTGTGGTACTGAACCTGGGCGCTCCGTTCCTGATTGGACTGGTGGTCTTTTACCTGTCCTCGGGCTTTTTCGTTGTCTTTTTCACAGCGGGCTTTATGGAGCTTTCCCGGCATATGCGCCTGCCGTCGCTGTGGGCGGGCATGGGCCGCGCCATGAATAACGTGAGCGCCGCCCTGATCGCCAGCGGATCGGTGGCGCTGCTGTCCACCGGCAACAGCCTGGCCGCCATTGCCATCGCCCTGGTGCTGTTCGTGGCGGTCAGCGTTGTTATGGCTGTGTATACCGCCCGCATGAACGCCGTCAAAGAACCCAAGGAGCCGCCTGCTTCCCAAAAGTCGGACGAAGAGCGCAGGGAGGCGTTCATCGCAAAATACGGGCTGACCGAACGGGAATGGGATGTATTTTCCCAGATGATTTCCTCGGACAGCAGCGCCCAGGAGATAGCCGACTGCCTGTTCCTTTCCAAGCGGACGGTGGAACGGCATATCTCCGCCCTGTACGAAAAGACGGGCGCAAAATCCCGCATCACTATGTACCTGCTTTACCGCAACGATTAACATACTGGCTGACACCCTGCTTTCTCTCAGGAGAGGCAGGGTGTTTTTGTGTGCGGTAACGAATTGTCCTGATGAAAAATATCGTTTTCCCCACTTGAAAAATGAAATTTACGCCATTCGGCATCCGGGAAAGGAAAAATCAGGAACGAAAAGCACACCTCATCCCCTACTTGGAACGATTAGAAGTTGTGCATATATAAAGCCTCAAAATAGTTGCTTTGATTTATATAATATGCACAAGTGGCGGTTGACCGCCATCGGTTTTTTGAAAAATGGCGGTTCACCGCCACCTGTTTTGATACGATTGGCGGGGGTTACGCATAGACAATCCGGCCTCTTTTCACCTAAAATGAGGACTTAGGAATCTACTTCTTCCCGGCGTCCGCCACGATTCCCCAAAAATTCAGGAGGAAAAGAAATGATGGAATACGTTCAAAGAGAACTTCCCTATGTGCGCTCCTATGTCCTGCGCTCGGTGTATGGTATGCTGCGGCAGGAAGGGATTGCTTTTGGGGAGGAAGCGCCGGGAAAGATTATTGCCGAATGCAGAGCAGACGGAACAGACGTCTCCCTTTCCATAACGGCGGAGGAAAAAGCGTTTGGAACTGAACTGACGATTTCACTGCGCCGCCCCTGCGATGGAATGTCAAAGCAAAATGATACTGCTTTTCGGAATCTTGCCGTGTGACTGATGGGTCGGCACTGCGGTGATGTGCAGGAGAAGTTCTCCGCTCTGTATGGCGATTAAAACGAAAGGAGAGAAACGGAATGTGTCAAGTGAAAAGGCTCCTTCCCTATGTCCGGCGGTATGTGCAGATGGCTGTTTACGATGTGCTGGACGCGGAGGGGGCGGAATACTGGAAGAATGAAAGCGGCGCGGTGGTCGCCCGGCTTTCGGTTTACGGGAACGTCAGCACCTTCAGCCTTTCGGCGGAGATATGCGACACGGGAACCGGACTGACGGTTTCCGTACGTGATCCCTGTCCCGGCCTGTCGGCCAAGGGAGAGGAACGGGCGGTGACCGCCGTAGCCGATATGGTCGCCCAGTACCTTGAGAACGAGCTGATGATCAACCGCCGCTGTTTCGTGCAGGACCGGCATTATGCTGTGTAAGGAACAGCGGCCGGCCCCAAGCGTGAAATTCTGTCCGAAATGCAGGGCGCCGCTCTCCCGCAGAGCGCTCCAGTGCGATAAAGGGCAAAACGCCGTCTATATCGTTCTGCTGGTCTCCTGCGGCGTACTGGGAATACTGGACTGCAGGCGGAAAAAGGCGGCGGCCGGGAAATAAGGCTGAGAGATAAAACAAAACCGGCAAAAGCGCCTGCGGGCGGGGATTCATGCAAAACCTGTCCCGGGCAGCCGGCAGGAAAAATTTTTAGAAGGGGCGCCCCTTCTATCCTTTGCTTACACCAAAGGATAAACAATCTTATTTGACAAGGAGGAAACAATCATGAAGCGAAAAATACTTGCAGGTTTGCTGACGCTTTGCATGGCGGC
>NZ_JACJKS010000019.1 GCF_016901695.1 Mordavella massiliensis
ATCAAACGGATGGTATATATAAAACAAGGGTGAAAAGCTTATTTTTCAAGCCTTTCACCCGTTCTTATCATAGAAGAATCCTATTTACAGACTTTTCTTCACAGGCTCTTTTACACTCATCTTATATCATTTCCTGCCGTCCTGTTTTCCGCTGTATCCACGGAAGAATTCCGCCAGACCGTCCAGCGTCTTCACAAGCACCGGGATCTCGTCCTCGGAGAGTTTATCGAGGATGGCTCCGGTCATCTGCCGGTGATAGTCCTCATGGTGCCGGTAGGCTTTGACGCCTTTCCCTGTCAGTCTCACAAAGACGACCCGCCGGTCCCTCTCGCTGCGGTGTCTCTCCACGTAGCCCTTGTTGACAAGGCTGTTCATGGCGGTCGTAAGCGATCCAACCGTGATATTCAGCTTTTTGGCGATGGCGGACATATTGTTTCCCTCGCCCGGACCGACGGCCTCAATGACGTGCATGTCGTTGTTCGTCAGATCCTTGAATTCCTCTGTGATGATCGCCTTCTCCTCCAGCTCCCAGATCTCGTGGAACAGATTGACAAGGATATCATTGATGGCTCTGTATGCGTCCTCCATGAACATTTTCCTCTCTGAAATCGTTTTACAGGATCGACCGGATCACGTCCCGGACCGTCCGGATCCGGTCTGCCTTCCAGGCGTTTGCCCCACAGAAGAGAAGCGCGTCGTCCACCTCTCCCTTTGCCGCGTGCACAAGTGCGTCTGTGATGCAGTAGGGGATCGCCGCCGGATCGCAGTTTTGCAGGCAGCGGTGGCATGGGCTGTGGGGGATCTTCTCCCCGGCCATGACCCGCTCCATGAACCGGTTGCGGATCGCCCGTCCCGGCATGCCAACCGGGCTTTTCACGATCACAATATCGTCCTTTCCTGCCCGGATATAGGCCTCCTTATAGCGGATATCCGCATCGCACTCCAGGGTTGGGACAAGACAGCTGGCCACCTGCACGGCGTCCGCCCCCAGGGCAAACGCGCGGTCCGCGGCCTCCCTGCTGTCAATGCCGCCAGCCAGGGCTACGGCAATCTTCTGTCCATATTTTCCCTCATAAGAGCGGACTGTGTCAAGGATTTCCCGGATCTCTTCCTCATAACTCTCCGAAACGCAGGCGTCCCCCCGGCCGCTCTCCTTCGTATATCTCTCAAGCTGTTCCCTGTCAAAGCCCAGATGCCCGCCGGCCAGCGGTCCCTCTGCCACGATAAGCTCCGGCATACGCCCGAACTTTCTGTCCCAGTATCTGAGGACCACACGGGCCGCCTTTCCGGTAGATACGATCGGCGCAAGAGCCGGCGCATCTGCCCTGCCGGCTTCCCTTGCCGCCTCCCCGGCGATCCGGGGCAGCTCCATGGGGAGCCCTGCCCCGGAGATGATGAGGTCGGCCCCGGCCTGCACCGCGGCTTTCACATACGCCTCATACTCTCTGGACGCGACCATGATGTTAAATCCAATGACGCCGTCAGGGGAGAGGGCCCGCGCCCGGTCAAACTCTTTCTTTACAGCCCGCAGGTTCGCCGCCAGGGGATCCCGGTCAAAATCCGGCTCCCGGTAGCCGATCTGGGCAGTGGAGATGATCCCTGCGCCGCCTTCCTTTGCCACAGCGCCGGCCAGGCCGCCCAGGCTGATGCCAACGCCCATGCCGCCCTGGATGAGCGGCAGCCGGGCCTCTTTCGCCCCGATCTTCAAAGGTTCTCTTTCCATCACTTTCTCCTACATCCGGCGGAACCGCTCATACCGCCTCTGTGTCCGTTCTCCGGTCTCCATGGCGCTGTAAGTCTCCAGGAACCGCTCCATCGCATCCGCAAGGGGCGCGGTCACCTCCCCAAGAGTAAGCACCGTATAATGTTCCGGCTCAGGAATGACCTTCTCGACGATCCCGGCCCTGCACAGATCCCGGGCCGTCAGCTTCATGACGCCCGCCGCCTCCCTGGCCCTGGAGCTGTCCTTCCACAGGATGCTGGCAAAGCCTTCCGGCGAGAGGATGGAGTAGATGGAATTCTCCAGCATCCACACCTCGTCCGCCGTGGCCATCGCCAGAGCGCCGCCGCTGCCGCCCTCCCCGATGATGACGGAGAGGACCGGCACTTTCAGGCCGGACATCTCACAGATATTCCGCGCAATGGCCTCGCCCTGTCCTCTCTCCTCGGCCTCCAGGCCGCAGAAAGCTCCCGGCGTATCCACAAAGCAGATGACCGGGCGGCCAAACTTCTCTGCCTGCTTCATAAGACGCAGCGCCTTCCGGTATCCGTCGGGAGAAGGCATACCGAAGTTTCGCTCGATGTTCTCTTTTGTGGTCGTCCCCTTGGCCTGGGCGATCACGGTCACAGGCCGGCCGCGGAATCTGGCGATGCCGCCGATGATGGCCCTGTCATCCGCATAGTACCGGTCCCCGTGGAACTCCATGAAATCAGTGAACAGACTTCCAATATAGTCAGAGGCAACCGGCCGGTCCTTCATGCGGGAGATCTGCACCCGATCCCATGCGGAGAGCCCGCCCTCTTCGTCCTTAACCGTCTCCTGCCGTTCCTCTCCGGCAGAAATCCCGCCGGCAGGCGCGCTCCCTTTCTGATGCATCTTCAGGATCTCGGCAAGGACTGTCTTCATCTCCTCCCGCTCTACGATCCGGTCAAGGAAGCCGTGCTCCAGAAGGAACTCCGCTCTCTGAAATCCTTTGGGCAGCTTCTGCCCGATAGTCTGCTCGATGACCCTCGGGCCCGCAAATCCGATGAGCGCCTTCGGCTCCGCCAGGATGATGTCCCCCAGCATGGCAAAGCTTGCCGTCACGCCGCCGGTGGTAGGGTCCGTAAGCACGGAAATATAGAGAAGCCCTGCGTCGCTGTGCCGTTTGAGCGCAGCGGACGTCTTCGCCATCTGCATAAGAGAGGTGATCCCTTCCTGCATCCTGGCTCCGCCGGAACAGGCGAACAGGATGACCGGCAGTTTCTCCTGCGTGGCGCGCTCCACAGCCCTTGTGATCTTCTCGCCTACCGCCCAGCCCATGCTGGACATGAGGAAACGGCCGTCGCAGACGCCCAGTACAGTCTCCATGCCGTGGATCTTCGCCTTCCCCGTCACAACAGCTTCCTTCAGACGGGTCTTCTCCTGCACAGCATGCAGCTTCTCCGGATAACCCCTGTAGTCCATGGGGTTTTCGCCCGCCAGATCGTGATCCCACTCTTCAAATGTTCCCTCGTCCGCGACCATCTCAATGCGGCGGTATGCGTGGACCCGGAAATACCCGCCGCACTTCGGGCAGATATAGTACCCCTTCTTCACATCCTCCGCAATGATGGCAGCGCCGCATTTATTGCACTTTCGCAGCAGCCCTTCGGGCACTTCAGGCCGCCTGTCCCGCAGGGAAATGTATCCTTTTCTCGAAGACAGGGCCGCTGTCTTTTTAAACATATTTTCTAATTTCATTTTTTACGCTTCTCTCCTGGCCTTCTCAAAGGTCCCGATAAACTCAATGTCCGTGTTTCCCGCGATAAAATCCGGATCGCTCAGTATCTCATACTGGTAATCCACGTTTGTGTCAATGCCCTCGATGATGACCTCCCCCAGGGCGCTTTGCATCTTGCGGATGGCCTCGTCCCTGTTCTTCGCCCAGACGATGAGCTTGGCGATCATGGAATCATAGTAGGGCGGGATCGTGTAGCCGCTGTAGATGGCGGAGTCGATGCGGATCCCCTTGCCCCCCGGCAGATACATGTCTGTGATGGTGCCGGGCGAGGGACGGAACCCCCTGGCCGGATTTTCCGCGTTGATCCTGCACTCGATGGCATGGCCGGTCAGCTTCACATCCTCCTGACGGTAGGAAAGCTCCCTTCCTGCCGCAATGCGGATCTGCTCCTTGATGAGGTCGATGCCGGTCACCCACTCGGTCACCGGATGCTCCACCTGGATCCTTGTGTTCATCTCCATGAAGTAAAAGTTCCCGCTCTTCTCCAGCAGGAACTCAATGGTCCCCGCATTCATGTAACCCGCCGCTTTCGCCGCCCGCACGGCCGCCTCGCCCATGCGGTTCCTGAGTTCGTCCGAGATGGCTTCGCAGGGGGATTCCTCGATCATCTTCTGGTGGTTCCTCTGGATGGAGCAGTCCCTCTCCCCCAGATGGATCACATGGCCGTGGCTGTCCGCCAGGATCTGGAACTCGATGTGGCGCGGGTGCTGTACGAAGTGCTCGATGTACATAGTGTTATCCCCGAACGCCATCTGCGTCTCCTTCTGGGCTGTCCGGAAACTGTTCTCAAACTCCTCCGGCGTCTGGGCCACGCGCATCCCCTTGCCGCCGCCGCCGAGGGCCGCCTTGACGATGACCGGATAGCCGATCTCGGCCGCGATCTTCGCGCCCTCCTGCGCGTCGTAGACCGGCTCTTTGCTGCCCGGGATCACCGGGACGCCGGCAGCCATCATGGTATTTCTCGCCTCCTGCTTATTGCCGAGTCTGGCGATCACGTCCGAACCCGGTCCGATGAAGGTGATGTGGCACTGTTCACAGAGCTCTGCGAACTTGCTGTTCTCGGACAGAAATCCGAACCCGGGGTGGATGGCGTCCGCGCCGGAAATGATGGTGGCGCTGATGATCCGGTCCATGCTCAGGTAGCTCTCCGCGGAAGCCGCAGGCCCGATGCAGATTGCCTCGTCCGCGAGCTGCGTGTGGAGCGCTTCCCGGTCCGCCTCAGAGTAGACGGCCACTGTCTCAATGCCCATCTCCCGGCAGGCCCGTATGATCCGGACCGCGATCTCGCCCCGGTTGGCGATCAGTACTTTCTTAATCTGACTCATTTCTATCCAATCCTCCTGTCCGGCCTACCCGACCATAAAGGTCAGCTCCGCGCTGACAACCACCTTGCCGTCCACGCTGGCCACTGCTTCGCCGATGCCCATGGGGCCTTTGGCCTTGATGATCTTCGTCTCCAGCCGCACCTTGTCGCCCGGCACGATCTTTCCTTTGAACTTGCACTTGTTGATGCCGCCGAAGTAGGCGATCTTTCCCTTGTTTTCCTCCCTGCTCAGGATGGCGACCGCCCCGACCTGGGCCAGCGCCTCCACAGTCAGCACGCCGGGCATCACCGGCTCCTGGGGAAAATGTCCCCGGAAGAAATCCTCCCGGTATGTGACGCACTTGTATCCCACCGCATACTGTCCCGGCTCGTAATCCTCGATGTAATCCACCAGGAGGAAGGGATGTCTGTGGGGGATGATCTCCTTGATCTGATTGATATCCAAATGGTTCATACTACCTTCTCCTTTCTAGGAAAGGCGGAACAGAGGCTGCCCGTACTCCACGGCCTGGCCGTTCTCCACAAAGACCTCCTCCACTGTTCCGTCATAGTCGCTCTCAATCTCATTCATCAGCTTCATGGCCTCTACAATGGCAAGTACCTGGCCCTTCTTCACGGTGTCGCCCACAGCCACATAGGGATCTGCGTCCTCGGCCGGCGCCGCATAGAAAGTGCCCACCAGGGGGGATTTCACGATCTTGCCTGCAGGTGCGGCCGCAGCTGCGTCTTCTGCCGGTTCCGCGCCGCCCTGCGCCGGCTCCTGTGCAGGAGCGGTCCGGGCTGCCGCACAGGCGGCTGCACCTTCCGCTGTCTGCAGCGCTGTGACGATCGTTTCCTTTTCCTTTGTCAGGTGCAGCTTCACACCTTTTTCCTCATATTTCAGTCCGGTCAGCTCTGAGTCGGAGACTGCCTGGATCAGCTTTAACAGATTCTCAAATTCCATGACATATGCACCTTTCTTACTCTTCATATTTTCTGACCAGCAGGGTGGCATTGTGTCCGCCAAAGCCCAGGGAGTTGGTCATGCCATACCGGATCTCCTTCTCCACGGGCGCGCCGATAGCATAGTTCAGGTCGCACTCCCCGTCCGCCTCTGCCGTTCCCATCGTCTGGTGGATAAATCCTTCCTCCACAGATTTCACAAGGACGATGAACTCAACGCCGCCGGCTGCTCCGAGAAGGTGGCCGATCATGGATTTCGTAGAGTTGATGACCACATCCTTCGCCGCCTCGCCGAAGGCCCGCTTGATGGCCCGCGTCTCAAAGAGGTCGTTGTGGTGCGTGCTTGTGCCGTGAGCGTTGATGTACTCCACCTGGGCAGGTGCAACCCCGGCCTCCTCCATGGCTAGCTCCATGGCTTTGGCCGCGCCGGCACCGTCCTCCGCCGGGGAAGTGATGTGGTAGGCGTCTCCCGTGGCGCCGTAGCCCACGACTTCCGCGTAGATCTTCGCGCCGCGCGCCTTCGCATGCTCCAGTTCTTCCAGGACGACCACGCCTGCGCCCTCGCCCATGACAAAGCCGTCCCGGTCCTTGTCAAACGGGCGGGAAGCCGTGGCCGGATCCGGGTTGGCGGACAGCGCGGTCAGCGCTGTGAATCCCGCCACGCCTGTGGGACAGATGGCACTCTCCGTGCCGCCCGCCAGCATGATATCGGCGTCGCCGTACTGGATCGTCCGGAACGCGTCTCCGATGCAGTGGGTGCCTGTGGCGCAGGCCGTCACCACATTGGTGCATTTGCCCCGGAAGCCAAGCTGGATGGACACATTGCCCGCCGCCATGTTGGAGATCATGAGCGGCACCATCAGCGGATTGACCTTGCCGGGTCCCTTGCTCTTTATCTTCTCATAGCTGGATTCAACCTGCTGCAGGCTGCCGATGCCGGAGCCGATGATCACACCTGCGCGGAAGGGATCCTCCTTCTCAATGTCAAGGCCGGCGTCCTCGCAGGCCTCCCTGGCCGCTGCCACCGCATACTGGGAGAACGCTTCCATTCTCCGGGCAGCCTTGAAATCCATGCGGTCTTTCGCCACAAAATCTTTGACTTCCGCGGCGATCTTCACTTTATACTCTGTCGTGTCAAATTTTGTGATGGGGCCGATGCCCACCTTCCCTTCCCGCACGCCTGCCCAGAATTCGGGCGCCGTGTTTCCGATGGGGGTGACTGCTCCCAGTCCCGTTACAACCACTCGTCTCTTCATCATATTGCCATACCTCCGTCTACCTGGATCACTTGTCCTGTAATATAGCCCGCGTCGTCGGACGCAAGGAACGCTGCTGTCTTCGCGATGTCCTCCGGCTTTCCGAAATGTCCCAGCGGGATCTGCGCCACAGAGGCCTCTTTCACCGCGTCCGGAAGCACAGCCGTCATCTCCGTCTCGATAAAGCCGGGCGCGATGGCGTTCACCGTGATCCCCCTGGATGCAAGCTCGCGGGCCACCGCCTTTGTCAGGCCGATGACGCCCGCCTTGGATGCCGCGTAGTTGGCCTGGCCGGGATTGCCGGCAATGCCCACAACAGAGGACATATTGATGATGCGTCCGCTCCGCTGCCTGAGCATCTGCCGGGACGCAAAGCGGATCGTGTGAAACGTTCCCTTCAGGTTCGTCTCGATCACCCGGTCAAAATCCTCCTCGGACATTTTCATCAGGAGCCCGTCCCTTGTGATCCCCGCATTGTTCACGAGGATATCGATCCGCCCGTGCTCCTTTATCACATCCTGGATGAAGGCCTGGCATGTCTCGAAATCAGACACATCGCACTGGTATGTCTGCGCCTTCCCGCCGGCTGCCTCGATCTGAGACTTTACTTCTTCCGCCCGGTCCTTTGAGCCGTTGTAGTTGATCACCACAAAGGCGCCCCGGGACGCAAGCTCCAGGGCGATCGCTCTTCCGATCCCCCGGGACGCTCCTGTCACTACTGCAATCTTTCCCTCTAACATGATTCCTACAGGGCGCCCGCATCACGCCCCTGCCTCCTTCTTTCTTTTCTTCTATTTCAGGGCCTGCGCAACCTTCTCCACATCTGCCCACGCCCCCACATTATACACGGTCACGTCCCGGCTGATCTTGCGCATGAAGCCGGCCAGCGTCCTGCCCGGCCCGATCTCCACGAAGGTGTCCACGCCCTCCGCGATCAGGTTCTCCATGCTCTGCTGCCAGCGCACGGAGGAGCTTACCTGCTCCGCGAGAAGGGCCTTTGTCTGCCCGATGTCTGTCACCTGCTGCGCAGTTACGTTCGTCACGTAGGGTACTGCCAGCGGGGAAAGCTCCACACCCTCCAGCACCTGCGCAAGTTCCTCCCCCGCTTTCTTCAGCATGGGGGAGTGGAACGGGCCGCTGACATTCAGCATGACCGTCCGCTTCGCCCCCGCCTCTTTCAGCTTTTCGGAGGCGGCCTCCACAGCCCCGGCCGCGCCGGTGATGACGATCTGCCCCGGGCAGTTGTAGTTGGCGACCGATACGCCCTCCACATCCCGGATCACGTTCTCGATCTCCCCGCCCGTCATACCCATGACGGCGCACATGGCTCCCTCTCCCGCAGGCACTGTGTTCTGCATGAGGAGCCCTCTCTTTCTCACCAGACGGACCGCATCCTCCTCCTTCATGCCGCCGGCCGCCGCGATGGCGCAGTACTCGCCAAGGCTTAAGCCCGCTGTCACATCCGGGCGGACGCCCGCTTCCACAAGGGGCCGAGTCATGGCCAGACACGTGGTCACAAGGGCCGCCTGCGTGTATTCCGTCAGGTCCAGTTTATCATTCTCGTGAAAGCACAGGTCTCTCACGTCTATGTCCATCTCATCTCTCAGCGCTTCCGCAGCCATGTCGTACACCGCTCTGGCCGACGCGCTGTTCTCATAGAAATCCTGGCCCATGCCGCATTTCTGCGCGCCCTGGCCCGGATAAATAAATGCAATCCTACTCATAAAAGCCCGCTCCTTTGATCAGTGAGTCTGTCTCGCTCACCAGTCTGTCGATGAGCTGCTTACAGGACAGTCTGTCCTTTACCATACCTGCAATCTGTCCTGCCATGACGCTTCCGTTCTTCACATCGCCTTCCACGACCGCTTTGCGCAGGCCGCCGAGCGTCAGGAGCTCCAGCTCCTCGAAGCTTGCCCCCTTGTTCTCCAGCTCCAGATATTTCTTCGTCATATCGTTCCGGAGAGCCCGCACCGGATGGCCGGTGGTGCGCCCTGTCACGCGGGAATCGATATCCTTTGCCTTGAGGATGCGCTCCTTATAGTTCTCATGTACCTGGGACTCGTCTGTGACAACAAAGTGGGTTCCCATCTGCACGCCCTTTGCGCCCAGCATGAACGCAGCCGCGATCCCTCTGCCGTCGGCGATGCCGCCTGCGGCGATGACCGGAATGCTGACAGCGTCCACAACCTGGGGAACGAGCACCATCGTTGTGTTCTCACCGATGTGTCCGCCGGCCTCTGTCCCCTCAGCCACGAGCGCGTCCGCGCCGCAGCGCTCCATGCGCTTTGCAAGGGCAACGGAAGCAACGACAGGGATGACCTTCACGCCTGCTTCCTTCCACATCTTCATGTACTTCTCCGGGCTTCCGGCTCCGGTGGTGACCACCTTCACGCCTTCCTCCACGATCACCTTCGCGACGTCGTCCGCGTGGGGGCTCATGAGCATGATGTTGACGCCGAAAGGCTTGTCTGTCAGTTTTCTTGCTTCTTTGATCTGTTCGCGTACCCAGTCTGCCGGAGCGCTTGCTGCCCCTATCAGCCCAAGCCCACCGGCATTTGATACGCCGGCTGCCAAGTGATATTCAGCGACCCAGGCCATACCGCCCTGGATGATCGGGTATTCAATTCCAAGTAATTCTGTTACTTCTGTTTTCATATTGACAACCTCTTTTTTCTTTTCATTCCTGCTTTTTGTGTACGGTTTTTCTTATTTGTGGGACTCGATGTAGGAGATCACGTCGCCTACTGTGGCGATCTTCTCCAGATCCTCTGTGGGGATCTCCACACCGTACTCTTCCTCAAGCGCCATGACAAGCTCAAACAGGTCGAGGGAATCTGCGCCGAGGTCCTCTTTGAAGGAAGTCGCCTCTGTGATCTCACAAGCGTCTACTCCTAATGAATCTGCTACCATTTCTTTGATCTTTTCCAGCATTGTCTGTTTCTCCTTTTCTTCTTTTCATTCTTTTTTGATTGATCTATGCCATCGCCGCCCCTGGCGGCGCTGCATGCTTACTTTGTCCAGTCCAGGATGGCGGCGCCCCATGAGAGGCCGGCTCCAAACCCGGCAATGACGATCTTCTGCCCTGCCTTAAGCCTGCCGTCCCGCCTCATCTCATCCAGCAGGATGGGGATGCTCGCCGAGGACGTATTGCCATACTCCTGCAGGTTCATGGGGAATTTCTCCAGCGGGGCCTTCAGCCTTTTGGCCACCGCCTCCACGATCCTCCTGTTCGCCTGGTGCAGGACGAACCAGTCGATATCGCCGATGGGGACCTGGTTCTTCTCCAGCACTTCCCCGATCACCTCCGGCACCCTGCGCACGGCGAACTGGAACACGCCGCGGCCGTCCATCTGCATGTACAGCTCCTCTTCCGGGAGCTGCGCCGCATTTCTGGCGTGGCGGCTTGTGCAGGTCAGGGCGTCCCCGAGGCTTCCCGCAGAGTGGGTCACCGGCTGGTAGAACGTCCCTTCCTCAGCCTTCACTACCGCAGCGCCGGCCCCGTCTCCAAAGAGGATGCAGGTGCCCCGGTCCTTCCAGTTGGTCAGGTTGGAGAGGCTCTCGCTTCCGATGACCAGAATGGTGCGGTACATGCCGCATGACAGGTAGGCGAGCGCCGCGCAGTAGCCGAACACAAACCCGGTGCAGGCCGCGCTCATGTCGTAACAGGTGGCGTTCACCGCGCCGATCTGGCGCTGCACCTCGCAGGCCGCACAGGGCAGGATCACGTTGGAGGAGATGGTGGACACAAGGATCAGGTCCACGTCCTCCGGCGCCGTGCCGCTGTCCGCAAGCGCCTTCCTGGCCGCATCGGCCGCCATGGAGACAGTCGTCTCTTCCTCTATGATATGGCGCCGCACCACGCCGGTCCGCTCCCGGATCCACTCATCGCTCGTCTCAACCAGCTTCGCAATATCGTTGTTATCCATTGTATGTACAGGGATACTGGATCCTGTACCGCATATCACTCCGGTCATGTTCTTGCTTCCTCGTTTCTTTTCTATCTTCAAATATTTTTAGTCTGAAATATTTTGACTCTCAAAGTATATAACAGCCCTCCATTCCTGTCAAGCTGTTTTCTCCTAAAATTTGTCCGGTCGTCCCATCTGTGCATTGTCATCAAAAAACAGCGGATCCGCATATATTTTTTCATGAGTTTCTCTATTGAAATACAGCGGAAAACATAGTATAAGTAGATGAATACTGAATGGAAAGGAAGCTGTAGAAATATGAATAAAAGCGAATCTGCATCCATAAATCCGGCCCGGCTTCTTCTCCGCGTGGTCCAGGGCGCGCTGATCGGCCTGGGCGCGGTGCTGCCCGGCATCTCCGGGGGCGTGCTCAGTGTCATCTTCGGCATCTACAAGCCAATCATGGAGCTTCTGTCGCACCCCGCCAGGCACTTCCGGACGCATGTTCCAAAGCTGATCCCCGTCTTTATCGGCGGAGCCATCGGCTTCCTGGGCGTCGCCAACATCCTGGCCTTCTTCCTGAACACATACCCGGACCCGTCGGTCTGCCTTTTCATCGGCCTCATCGGCGGCATGCTGCCCTCCCTCTTCCGGGAGGCGGGCGAACAGGGCCGCACAAAGGGCTCCTGGATCTCACTGATCCTTTGCATGTGTGTGATCTTCGCCCTGCTCATCGGTCTGGATATGGCCTCCTACGAGGTGACGCCGAACTTTGTCTGGTACCTGTTCTGCGGGTTCTGCCTGGCTCTCAGCATCATCGCGCCGGGCATGAGCTTCTCCACCCTGCTGATGCCCCTGGGCCTGTACACGCCGTTCGTGGACGGCATCGGCCACCTGGATATGTCGATCCTCGTTCCCGCCGGCATCGGGGCGCTGGTCACCGTCATCCTTCTTGCGAAGGCCGTCAACGCCCTCTTTGACAACTACTACTCCATTGCCTTTCACGGCATCATCGGGATCGTCATCGCGGCAACCGTTATGATCATTCCCGTGTCCGGCTTCACAAGCCCCGGCTCCGCCGTCGTAAATCTCATCTGCCTGGCCGCTGGCATCGTGATCGCCCTGGCGCTCGACAAGTTCAACAGCAGCGTGGAAGTGGAATAGCAGTAGAATGAAGAGAGGACGTCCCCCAGGTCATTTCATGACCTGGGGGACGTCCTCTTTCTCTTATGTCCGCCGGGACCATCCCGGTCCCGTCTAGTCTGTCTGGATCATGCGCTCGGCCACTTCCATGCCCTTCAGGCTGGCAGCCACGCCGCCTGCGCCCGTCTCGCGCAGGGTCACATCCATCTTGTCGCCCACTTCCCGCATAGCGTCGATGACCTGATCCACCGGGATCTGGCTCACAATGCCCGCCAGGGCCATATCAGCCGCTGCAAGCGCGTTGACCGCGCCGCCCACGTTCCGTTTCACGCAGGGGACTTCCACCAGGCCTGCCACCGGGTCGCACACAAGACCCATCAGGTTCTTGAGCGCCATGGCGGCCGCGTGTCCCATGGTGTCCACGTCCGCCCCGCACACATGGCAGATGGCTGCTGCAGCCATCGCCGAGCCGGAGCCGATCTCCGCCTGACAGCCGCCCGATGCGCCGGCCAGGAACGCGCGGTTGGCGATCACCTGTCCCACGCCGGCAGCTACATACATGGCCTCCACCATCGTCTCCTCCGGCACCTCATGCTCCATAAAATAGGGGATGAGCACCGCCGGCAGCACCCCACAGGCCCCCGCCGTCGGCGCGGCAAGGATACGTTTCATGCAGGCATTGTTGCAGCCCATCTTCAGGGCCACGGTCATGACCTTCGCCATGAAGTCCCCGCAGATCGTATCCCCCTTCTTCTGGTACTCCTCCATCAGGCCTCCCTCGCGGCCCACAAGCCCGCTCCTGGATATGCGGTCCGGCTCATAGGCCTCCACATTCTCCAGCATGATCCGCCACATGCGGGTCATCTCATTCCAGGACGCCTCCTCCGGCACGTCCCTCTCTGTGCAGTCCTCAACCTGAACCGCTTTCCAGAAGGGGATGCCGTCCTTCTCGCATCTTGCTTTGATCTCTTCTATTGAACGATATGACATAGTCCTTATGCTCCCCCTTTCCCTACACCGCGGCGTTCACATTGAGGAACGTCACTTTGATGATGCCCTCCAGGCTCGCCAGCCAGGATGTGGCGCTGTCCGGGATCACCTGGTCGATCTCGATGACCATGACTGCGCTGCCGCCCCGCTTGTCCCGGAAGAGCTGCATGGTCGCGATGTTGATCTTCTTCTGGCTCAGGATGTTCGCCACCTGGGCCACATGCCCGGGCTGATCCTGATTGTGTACGATCAGCGTGTTGCTCTCCGCGTTAAAATTCACATCAATGCCGTCCAGCTTGGTGACCACGATCCGGCCGCCGCCGATGGAACAGGCCTGGATATCCAGCTTGTCCGTCCCGTCGGCCTCCAGGATCATCTCCGCCGTGTTCGGATGAGCGCCCCGGATCTCCTTGTGCTGGATCGTAAAGTCAAGCCCTTCCTCCTTCGCGATGCGGAAGCTGTCCGGGATCCTCATATCGTCCGGCTTCATCCCCAGAAGCCCGGCCACGATGGCCCGGTCCGTGCCATGCCCCTCGCCCGTAGCGGCAAAGGATCCGTGCAGATAGATCGTGGCTTTCTTCGGCTGTTTCCCCAAAAGCTGTCTGCCGATCAGCCCGATCCGGTCTGCCCCTGCCGTGTGGGAACTGGAAGGTCCTACCATGACAGGCCCCAAAATGTCAAAAATACTTGCCATACTGCTATACCTTTCCTTTCTCTTTATTCTTTTTTGTCACGACACAGCATGTTTTACATCTTCCTCTATTATACCATAGCCGTCCTGCGGCCGCCGCAGAAAAATTTTTTAATTTTCACAAAAAGTGTTTGCAATTTACCCAGGGATATGATAATATACTTTTTGTCGAGCGGAGATGGCGGAATGGCAGACGCGCTAGATTCAGGTTCTAGTGGGAGCAATCCTGTGAGGGTTCAAGTCCCTTTCTCCGCATTGGTTGTGAAGAGCGGAAATCCTTGATATTACAAGGGTTTCCGTTCTTTTTTTGTTGTCTTTACGCCGGTAAAATTTGATTACCTTTGATTACCTTTTTAGGGACAAACCTACAAAAAACAAAGGCTAAAAATAAATCAGGCGCCGAAATAAATCTGCGCCTGATTTAACTCATACGATTTAAAACCCTACTCGTGCTGTGTATGCAGCAGCATATGCGCCTTGTGGGAATTGGGCTTCTCCATATACTCTTCATAGAGCTGCAGGACATCCTGGTTCTCATGGGAGAAGCGGATCTCGTAGTCGCGGTCCAGACGGTAGAGCTGCTTTCCTCTCTCAAACGCCAGCTCCTCCCCGTCGTGGATGGGCTGTCCGCCGCCGCCCACGCAGCCGCCGGGACAGGCCATGACTTCCACAAAGTCGTACTGCACCTCGCCCCTGTCCAGTTTTTCCAGGAGCCTTCTCGTATTGCCAAGTCCGCTCACCACAGCGGTGCGCACCTTGATGCCGTTGATCTCAAGTTCTGCCTCCTGCACGCCGTCATTGGCGTTAAAGCCGCTGCTGCGCACTGCCTTGAAGGCATCCGCCTCCGGATTCTCGCCGGTGATGATGGCGTAGGCTGTACGCAGGGCCGCCTCCATCACGCCGCCGGTGGCGCCGAAGATAACGCCCGCGCCGGTTCCCGCGTGCATGGGGGAATCGCTCTCCCTGTCCTCCAGAGTCTCCGGGCTGATGTGCGCGGCGCGCATCATCTTCACCAGCTCTCTTGTGGTGATGACCGCATCTATGTCATGTCCCGCATACTCCTCATAGAACAGCTCCATCTCCCGCTCCGCCTTCTTGGCCACGCAGGGCATCACGGACACGGTAAAGATATCCTCCGGCTTCTTTCCGATCTTCTCCGCAAAGTAGGTCTTCATCACCGCGCCGAACATCTGCTGCGGGGATTTGGCCGTGGACAGGTACTTCACCCTGTGGGGAAACTGGGATTTGATGAACCGGATCCAGCCGGGACAGCAGGAGGTGAACATGGGGTTCCCCTTCAGCTCGCCGGATGTGAACCGGTGCACGAACTCATTGGCCTCCTCCATGATGGTGAGGTCCGCAGAGAACACGGTGTCAAATACGTAGTCCGCTCCCATCCGCTTCATCGCATCCAGGATCTTGCCGATGGTTGCCTCCTCGGCCTTCATGCCGAGCTGCTCGCCCCAGGCGGTGCGGACAGCAGGCGCCACCTGCACGACCACCGTCTTCGTCCCGTCTTCGATGGCATCCCATACCTTCTCCGTGTCATCCCGCTCGCGCAGCGCGCCCACCGGACAGTGTGTGATGCACTGGCCGCACAGGGCGCAGGGCGCGTTCTCGATGGTCATGCGCTTGGATACATTGACATTGGAGCGGGAGCCGGTCCCTTCCGCATCCCACACGGACAGCCCCTGCACCTTGTCGCAGATGGCGACGCAGCGCATGCACTTGATGCACTTGGCTGAATCGCGGATCAGCGGGAAGTTCTTGTTCCAGGGCTTGTGCTCCACCTGCTTCTCAAAGGGGATGTCAATGATGTTCAGGTCGTTGGCAATGCTCTGCAGGCTGCAGTTGCCGCTGCGGGCGCAGGTCACGCACTGGCAGTCGTGCTGGGAGAGGAGCAGTTCCACATTGATGTGCCTGTCCTTTCTCACCTTCGGGCTGTTGGTGTAGATGACCATACCCTCCTCCGCCACATTGTTGCAGGATGTGATGAGCCGGTTCTTGCCCTCCAGCTCCACCACGCAGACACGGCAGGCCGCGATCTCGTTGATCCCCTTCAGGTAGCACAGGCTGGGGATCGGGATCCCGTTCTGTCTGGCGGCTTCCATGATCGTCGTATTCTCTTCCACGGAAATCTTTCTTCCGTCAATTGTCAGATTTACCATATTCTCTCACGCCCTCCTTTGAATATTCCGTATCCGAAATGATCGCAGCGAAGGCATCTTCCGGCCTCCTGCTTCGCCTCCTTCTCCGTCATGCAGTTCTCCACTCCCTCGAAGTCCTGCACGCGCAGGCAGGCCTCGCGCTCTGTCAGGTTGACTCTTCCGCAGGGCGAGCGGTCTGAGAGGTTCGGCTCCGGGATGTCTACGTCACAGGATATCTCATGGTGATATCCCAGGTACTCGTCAATGTTGGCCGCCACTACTTTGGCCGCCGCGATGGCCGTGATCACGGACGCAGGTCCGCTCGCGCAGTCGCCGCCCGCAAATACGCCCGGCATATTTTCAAAGGTACCCGTGCTCTTGGTCACGATCTTGCCTCTCTCAACCGGGATGCCCGCCTCCTCAAAATGGCGGGTCTCAATGTTCTGTCCGATGGCTACGATCAGCACGTCGCAGGGGATGTAGATATCCTCCTCCCCGGTGGGGCGGATGCTTGCCCTGCCGTCCTTGATGGCGCTGACCATCTGGGGCGTCACGTAGATGCCGCGCACGTGGTTGTTCTCATCCACATCAATGCCGGCGGGCGCCTTGAGTGTGCGAAGCTCGATGCCCTCCGCAACAGCTCCCTCGATCTCCTGGGGAAGCGCCGTCATGTCCGCCGTGCGCCGGCGGTATACGATGCTGACTTTCTTCGCGCCCAGGCGCTTCGCTGTGCGCACCGCGTCCATGGACACGTTGCCGCCGCCGA
This sequence comes from Mordavella massiliensis, assembly GCF_016901695.1. GTDB lineage: Bacteria > Bacillota > Clostridia > Lachnospirales > Lachnospiraceae > Claveliimonas > Claveliimonas massiliensis_A. The sequence goes on from NZ_JACJKS010000019.1 coordinate 16,650, forward strand.
TGACCGCTACTTCCTTACCGGTCAGGTCCATGATGATATTCTTGCCCACATTGCGCAGGAACTGGACCGCAGAGTATACGCCGTCCGCGTTCTCCCCCTCCAGGCCCAGCTTCTTGTCCGTGCTGGCGCCGATGGTGATCAGCACCGCGTCGTACTCCTTCCGAAGCTCCTGGATGGTGATGTCCTGGCCGATCTTCAGCCCGTACTTCACCTGCACGCCTGTCTTCAGGATGCAGTTGATGTCGTCGTCCAGCCGCTCCTTTGGCAGGCGGTAGTTGGGGATGCCGTACCGCAGCATACCGCCCAGCTTCGGCAGCATCTCGTACACAACGGTCTGGTGTCCCATAAGCTGCAGGTAGTAGGCCGCGCTCAGGCCGCCCGGGCCGCCGCCAAGCACGGCGATCTTCTTGCCCGTGGAGGGCGCGCATGCCGGCGGGTCCACCTCGCCCGCATAGTCGGCCGCCATCCGCTTCAGGCCGCGGATATTGATGGAGTCGTCCACCATGTTCCGGCGGCATCTCGCCTCACAGGGATGCTCGCAGATAAAACCGCAGGTGGTCGGGAAGGGGTTGTCCTTGCGGATGAGCCGGATGGCGTCCGCGTATCTCCCTTCGCCCACAAGCGCTATGTAGCCGGGGATGTCCACGTGGGCAGGACATAAGGCCACACAGGGCACAGGCTGGTTGTAGCTGCATGTACATCTTCCGTGTTCGATGTGCTCGATATAGTCGTCGCGGTATCCGATCAGTCCCTTGTAGACCATGTTCGCAGCCTCATATCCGATGGCGCAGTCCGCTGACTCCATAATGGCGAGCGCTGTCTCCTCCATATAGTCCAGCGTCTCCATCGTCGCTTTCCCGTCCAGCACGTCCTTGATGAAATGGTTCAGTTGCCCAAGTCCGATCCTGCAGGGCACGCATTTGCCGCATGTCTGGGCATGGCACAGTTCCAGGAAGGCCCGCGCCATGTCTACAGGACATAAGCCCGGAGGACTGGACTCGATCCGTCTCTCCAGATCCTTGTAGAGACCTTCCATCACGATCTTCGCTCTGTCGGGAGTTTTAATCTCTAATCTGCTCATGTTCTCTTTTCTCCTCTCGCATTTTTTCCCACAGTATTTTGTCTATTATACCATTTGTGCCGCGAGAAGTAACTAGTTTTCCGAGAAGTAGTTTTTTTAACGAGAAGAAGAGTTCCTCTGATCCCTGGATCTTCGGAACTCTTCCTTTATTCATATATTCTTCCTGCTATTAATGGCACTTGCTCCATCCGCAGCTCTTGCAAATATTGCAGCCCTCCTCAAAGACGAGGGGTTCGCCGCACTCCGGGCAGTATGTCTTGTCCTTGTCGGGCTCGGAGGTCACTGCCTTCGGCTTTGGCACCTTCTTGACCTTCTTCACCGGCTGCTCCGCCTCGCTGTCCTTCTTCGCTTCCAGCTCTGCCTGCATCTCATTGTACATATCCAGGAGGGCGTTGCCCACAGCCATGGGGCAGCATGCCCCTTTGCTTGTATCCTTTCTCGTCACGCGCCTTGCCGTGTAGGACGGGCAGGAGCCGCTGGAATTGAGCTGGTCCACAATGGTCTCGATGCTGATGCCGCCGCGGGCGCTGATGGAGATCATACGGGACAGGCCGACCATGAAGTTGTTGCAGCCGCCGGTGGAACCCTTGCTCAGATAGGTCTCCAGGAGCGCGCCTGTATTCGGGTCGAACAGGGCGATACAGTGGAGGCTTCCGCAGCCCGTCACCAGCTTGCGCTTCTTGCCGACCACGTCGTCCGTCACAAGAAGGATCTCGCCCCGCTTCAGGCCCTCGCCTGCCGTGACTTCCTTCTTCTCCTTCTTCATGTCCGTGTTGAGGATGCCGATGCGCTTGCAGCCGTCCCGGAAGATGGTGATCCCTTTGAGGCCCTTCTCGTAGGCGTACATGTAAAGGCCTTCCGTCTCCTCCACCGTGAAGCCGTTGGGCACGTTCACCGTGGAACTGATGGACGCGTCGATGTGCTTCTGCCAGATGGACTGCATGTCGATCCTCTGCCGGTAGTCCAGCGTCATGGCTGTCACGAAGTAGTCCGGGAGTTCCGCGTCGCTCTTCAGGCCGAAGAGCTTCATGTAAGCCTCCACGATCTTCGTGTACACTTTATAGTAGACGTCCGTCCCGTGGAGGGACTCGGTCTTTCTTTCATAGTAGTTGGCGTACACAGGCTCAATGCCGCCGGAGATGCCCAGCATGGTGGACAGTGTGCCTGTGGGGGCGATAGTCAGAAGCTGGGAGTTGCGGATGCCGTACTTTTTCACCAGCTCCCGCGTCTTCTCTGTCGTGTTGGCCAGGAAGTAGGGCGTCTCCATCACTTCCTCGATGTTGCAGGCCGGGTAGGCTCCCTTCTCCTTCGCCAGCTTGGCGGAGGCGGCGATGGCAGAATCCGCCATGGCGAATCCGATCTTGTCGCACATCTCCACTGCCTCCTCCTCGCCGTAGGCAAGGCCCAGCTTGATGAGGCAGTCTGCAAGTCCCATGATGCCAAGGCCGATCTGGCGCCATTTGGAGACGCTCTCCTGCTGCTCTTCCAGCGGATGGAGGGGAAGTCCCTCCTCCAGCACCTCGTTCAGGGCGTTCACGGACACTTCCACGCAGTGCTTCAGTCCCTCGAAGTCAAACTGCGCGTGATCTGTGAAGGGGTCGTTCACGAAGGCGGACAGGTTGATGCTTCCAAGAAGGCAGCTACCGCCCGCCGGAAGGGGCTCCTCCGCGCAGGGGTTCACGCCCGCATAGGAGAATTCTTTCGTGTTGCTCAGAAGGTTCCAGCCCTCGATGCGGTCCCAGAACAGGGCGCCCGGCTCCGCATAGTCCCAGTTGGTCTCTGCGATCTTGTGGAACAGTTCCCTGGCGTTGACCACCTTCTCGATCTTCTGCCCGGTCGCCTCGCGGGTATAGTGGAGCGTATAGTCCTCGTTCTTCTTCACTGCCTCCATGAAATCCTCATGGATGCGCACGGAGATGTTGGCCTTTGTCACCTTCTCCAGATCTGTCTTCAGGTCGATGAACTCCTCCACATCCGGGTGGGAGCAGTCAATGGAGATCATCAGCGCGCCGCGCCGTCCGTTCTGGCCGATCAGCGCCGTCACAAGGGAGTAGAGCTCCATGAAGGACACGGATCCGCTCGTCTCCTTGGCCGCGTTGTTGATGCGCGCCCCCCTTGGGCTGAGGCGGGAGATGTCCACCCCGCAGCCGCCGCCGTAGCTGTACGTGCGGGCCAGCTTCTTGGCGCACTCAAAGATGCTCTCAATGTTGTCCTCCGGCGGATCCACCACATAGCAGTTGGAGTAAGTCACCTTGCGGCCTTCCTTGTCCAGTCCCCGGTTGGAAAGGATCCGGCCGCCGAAGAGGAATTTCTTCTCGCGGATGTAGCGGGCGATCTCCTCATTGCCGCCGCTGATGCGGCCCACCCACTCGTCAAATGACTCTCCTTCATTACAGTATTTCTTTGTCCATATGTCTGTGCCGAGCTGATTCTCTTCGCCCAGCCATTCTTCTACTGTCATATCCGTTCTCCTTTTTGTTTGATGGCAGATATCACTATACCACTATATGATGTGTTTTTCAAGTGCACATTATACATTATCTGTACATTTATACGCCGGCCTTCTTACACACATCCGCCAGGCAGCACCGGTCGCAGTAGGGCTTTGTCCGCGCCGTGCACACGTCGCGCCCGTGGTACACCAGCCTGTGGCACAGGTCGCTCCCCTCCTCCGGCGGGATGATCTTCCAGAGCGCCATCTCCACCTTCTTCGGCTCCTTGATCCCGTCCACCAGACCGATGCGGTTGACGAGCCGGATGCAGTGGGTATCCGTCACGATGGCCGGCTTGCCGAACACATCGCCCATGATCAGGTTGGCGCTCTTCCGGCCCACGCCCGGAAGTTTTAAAAGCGCGTCAAAGTCGTCCGGCACGTTCCCGCCGTACTCTTCCTTCAGGATCTTCATGCAGGCGCTGATATCCCGGGCCTTGCTTTTCCCCAGGCCGCAGGGGCGCACGATCTCCTCGATGTCCGCCACGTCCGCATCCGCCAGGGCGTCTACCGTGGGATATTTCTCATACAGCACTTCCACGATCCTGTTGACCCTCTCGTCCGTGCACTGGGCGGCCAGCCGCACGCTCACAAGGAGCTTCCACGCCTGGTCGTAGTCCAGGGTACAGCCGGCGTCCGGGTACTCCTCCTTCAGTCTTGCGATCACCTCCAGGGCTCTCTGCTTCTTTGTCATCTGTCTTCTCCTTTTCTTCTGTTATTCCTCTTCCAGTTCCGCAAGCAGCAGGTCCAGATCCTCCGCGACCCGGCCCTGCCTGCCTCTGCCGCTGAAGAACCCGCAGCAGCGGCCCATCTCTTTTTCCTTCCTGCACCGGGACACAAGGAAACGGATGCGGAATGTAAAGTCCTCCGCCTCCATGGTGGTGAAGGGGTGCTCCTCCGCTGCCACGACCTGCACCGTGCCTCTTGTGTACACCGGATATTTCCCCTCGAAGCCCGCCCCGTGCAGTCTGTGGTGCACCTGTTTTCTTTCCCGCAGGATCTGTCCGTCCAGAGGTTCGCCGTAGACCCGCTTCGGGTAGGCCAGGGACGCACGGCGGATCTTCTCATAGAGCAGCTCGTAGAGCGTCTGCCTGCCGGGATCGCACAGCCTGCGCGCCAGCTTCTTTTTCAGGAAGCCAACGGGGAAGCGCCCGTAGAGGCCGGCCAGCCGCGCGTAGCGCTTATCCCCTGCTTCCAGCGCCAGTTCCCGCATGCACAGCGCGCCCTCCCGGGTGGAGGGATAGCGGTCGTCCAGCGGCTCATGTATGGGCGACCAGTACCGGAAGGGGGCGAATTCGATCAGGCGCAGGAACGCCTTCTCCGCCTCGCTGCAGGCCGCGTCTCCCAGGTACTGGTATTTCTCGTAGACCGTCCCCACCATGTAGACGAGCTGGCGCCACTGCTCCTGCCCCTCCACCCAGAAATGGCCGATCCGGTGGTACTGGTAGCACTGGAAGACTTCCGCCAGTTCCGCGAACCAGATGGTAAATACGTTCTCTCTTCCCTGCTTCACGATGAGGGCCGCGCGGTCATCCTTCCAGGCCAACTGCCCCTGGATGGGGTACGCCCCGGGATCCAGATCCAGGTAATCCCCCGTCATCCAGGCATCCCGGAGCACAAGGTAGCATTCCAGGGCATCGTTCATCATGTAGGGAATATAGTAGTCCCGCTTCCTGCCCCGCTCCTCGCCCGGATACAGTTCAAATACGTGAAGCCGGAAGACCTCCGCCAGTCTGCCGTAGCTGTCCGGCATCTCCCGCTGCAGGCCCGGCAGGGCTTCCCGCAGTTCCTCAAATCTCTCGATCATAATCCCAGTCTCTCCTTTACCTGTGCCAGGCGGGCGTAGAATTCACTGTAAAAATCTTCCCCGAGCCAGGGCGTTTCGTAAAATGTGCGCAGCAGATAGGTCTGCAGGATGCGCAGGCTGTCCCCGTCCAGGTCTTTTGATTCCCTCTCGCAGACCTGCAGGAACCGGTGCCATGTCAGGATGTACTCCTCGTAGATCTCCAGATCCGGGATGTCCAGCCACTTCCGGACACGGATCTTGCTCCGGTCCTTCTTCGGGCACTCGCGGGTCTGCAGGAAGTAGCGAAAGCCGCTCTCCTCATAGTACCGGCCCAGCGGGAACAGACGGCAGATCCCGGGGCGGAAGGCGTGGACGCTGCAGCGGCCCTCTCCGTCCAGGAATGTGCAGGCTTCCTCATCTCCCGCCATCTTAAGGCATGGCAGCACGATCCCGTCCGCCACGCAAAGCTCGATGTGAGCCGCCAGAAGGCCGGCGAAATCCTTCCCGGTCCCGCGCTCCAGCATCCGGACGTCCAGCGGATCCAAAAGGACAGACTGCCCCATACCCCGGCAGCACGCGCTGCAGCCTTCGCAGCCGCGGCAGTCCGCCTTCACCAGATCCTGCGCTGTGTAAAGCTTTCCGTCGGAGATCTCCTCCAGACTTACTTGTCTCCTCATCCACTTATCCTCCCGTCCTCAGTTTCCCATTTCAAAGAGGCTCATCTGATGGCAGGCCTCCTCCTTTTTCCTGTGCGTCTCCCTCTCCCGGCTAAGGACCGTCTCCGGCAGAGCGGCCAGGAACCCGGACTCCTTCCCGGAGCAGGTGAGGATCAGCTCCTCCTTCGCCCGGGTCATGCCCACATAGAGAAGCCTTTGCTCCTCCGCTTCATCCGACGGCTGCTTCCCGTTTTCCAGCGGGATGTTCCCCTCCCTGGCCCCGTAGATGAATACGGCCGGGAACTCCAGCCCCTTGGAGCCGTGGAGGGTCATCAGGGTGACCGCCCCTGACGCGTAGGTTTTCCCGCCGCAGCGTTTCAGGTCACTCTCCACGCCGAGCAGCAGATCCTGCAGAAGTTCCGGCATGGTCCTGTAGAAGACAGTCATGGCCGCCAGCTTCTTCACGGCCTCTCCCTGAAGCCCCTGGTCCTCCATCCACAGCTCCAGGAATTTTGCCGGCTTCTTCTTTGTATAGAGTGGGCGGTACTTCTCCCCCATGGTACGGATCAGCTCCGCCGTCAGATCGTTCCAGGCAAGTCCCTGGAGAAGCTCCGCCGCCGTCTGCGCGAAAGACACATTCTCCGGGTTCTCCAGGTACTGGAAGAAGCAGATGCTTCCCTGCACCTTCTCATCCTCCAGGAAACTCTCCCTGCCGGCCACGGTATAGGGGATCCCCTCTTTTCGCAGGCACAGCTCCACCAGGTCCGCCTGCCGGTGGGTCCTGGCCAGGACGGCGATCTCGTCAAAGGACCTTGTCTGCCTCTCCCGACTGCCGGACAGTTCCTGGGCCTCCAGCATGCCGATGCCTCCGGTCATGCGCCCGATCTCCCGGGCAATGAAAATGGCCTCTCCCAGCTCGCTGTCCGCCTGCAGGAGGCGCACAGGCGCTCTCTCTGGACGGTTGGGATGCAAAAGCCCGCAACCCTGCATCCTGCAGGCCGCCTCCAGGATCTGGGGCGTGGAGCGGTAGTTCTCCTTAAGTTCCACCAGGCACAGCTCCCCGCCAGCTTCCTCCACATCCGCCCGCAGCTTCTCAAAGCAGCCCGCGTCCGCTCCCCGGAAGCCGTAGATGGACTGGTTCGGATCCCCGATCACAAAGAGTTCCCTGGCCTCCTTGTCCCAGGCCCTCACAAGCCTGTACTGGAGAGGATCAATATCCTGGAACTCATCGATGAGCAGGCAGGTGAACTGCTTTCCCGCAGGGACGCCGCTCTCCAGAAGCCGCAGCGTCTCCAGGAGCAGGTCGTCAAAGTCAAGGAGCTTCCTCTCCCGCTTCTTCTCTTTGTAGAGTTCCTCCGCGCGCCGGAACGGCTCCTCCTCACACACGGACAGGCCCGCCTGCCTGCGTGAGAGGTTCTCCAGGAATTTCCCCGCGCCGACAGAAAGCCCCGCCTCCGACACGGCCTCCCCTGCTATCTTCCGGCGCTGCGCCTCGCCTGCCAGAGTGAATTCCACGCCCGACTTCTGCAGGAAATGCAGGCAGATGCTGTGGAAGGTGCCTATCTGCAGGCCGCTTATCCGCCGGCTTCCCAGTTCCTTTTTCAGCCGCTCCCGCATCTCCCCGGCGGCCTGGTTGGTGAAGGTGACCGCTGTGATCTCGGAGGGCTTTACTTTCCTGTGCTCCAGAAGATACTGGATCCGGGACACCAGTGTCTTCGTCTTGCCGGTGCCCGGTCCGGCCACCACCGCCAGATGCCGGCAGATCTTCTGCACCGCCTCCTGCTGCTTGGGATTGAGCGTGGGAGAGCCGCCTGCATCCTTCTGCTCCTGCCGTTCTGCCGCCTCCCGCTCCGGGATGCTGTGCTTTTCCTTTCTTTCCTCTTTCCCAAGGGTTTCCGGTTCCACGCCGATGAGGCTGAAGAAATCCATCTGCCCGTCCGTATTCTCAAGCTCGTCCGCCGTGAAGAGCCGGATGGTCCCGTACTCCCCGTCAAACCCGGGTATCCGCTCCACCTTTCCCTGCCTGAGCCGCATGATGCCCTGGGCGATCCGGCGTCCCGCCGCCTTTTGGATCTCTTCCTCCGGGATCGTCCGCAGGATTTCAAACTCCGGCCCCAGCTTGCCAAGCATCTCCTCATACTCTCTTTGCACCTTCCGGCTGGCCGCGGAATGTCCCAGGGACGCGCCGATGACCTCCGGAAGGGGAACCAGGCTCTCAAAGGCGGCTCCGCCCGGCTTTACAAAATCCTCCGGACGGTCCGCCAGCTCCTCCACCCGGTGGGAGACGCCGATGGTGATCTTCCGGCCGCACACCGGACAGACGCCGCCGTATGTCTCCGTCTCAGAGGGCGTCAGGCACAGGCCGCATTTCCGGTGCCCGTCCAGGTGGTACTTCCCCTCCTCCGGGAAAAACTCGATGGTTCCCTGCAATCCTTCTCCCTCCTGGATGGCACGGCGCAGCCCCCCGTAAGACATCTCAATATCGAGGAGGTTGGCCTCCCGCCCCAGCTTAGCCGGGGAGTGGGCGTCCGAGTTGGAGATGAGATGGAACCTGTCCAGGGCTGACACCCGCCAGTTCATGGGCGGGTCTGAGGAGAGTCCCGTCTCCACCGCGTGAATGCAGGGCGTCAGATCCTCAAAGCACTCCTCCACTGTATCAAATCCCGAAAAAGCCCCGAACAGGGAGAAGTGGGGCGTCCAGATATGGGCCGGCACGTAAATGCTCTCCGGGCAGGAGGTGAGGAGGATCTCCAGCAGGTCATGACAGGAGAGCCCCAGGATCGGCCGCCCGTCAGAGTGGATGTTACCGATCTCCTCCAGTCTGCCCGCGATCTCTTCCGCCGCCTCCAGGCCCGGCAGAAGGATCAGGCTGTGGACCTTGCGCACGCGCCAGTCTTTTTTATAGATGGAGCTTATTTCCCCCGTAACAACAAAACGAGGAGTCATACTGCCCCTCACTGTCTCATCCTCTATCCTGTATTCATCTTTCAGCACGTACAGCCCGTCCTCCGCAGGCTTCAGCTTTTCCCGCAGTTCCTCCCTCCAGGCCGGATGGGTGAAATCTCCGGTTCCCACAAGGTGGATCCCTTTCCGCCTGGCCCACAGATCCAGGTGCTCCGGCGTGCAGTCCCGGCTGGTCGCCCGGGAATACCGGGAATGTATATGAAGGTCTGCTATGTACATGATCATCCCTCTTCCGTATTCCATTCACACCTCTGCCAGGGAAAGCGCTGCCGTCTTCCCGGCAGAGGTTTATCCTGTTTATTATAATATGAATGACTGGAAAATACAATTCCCGCCTATATATCCCGGGCCTTCTCCACTTCCTCCTCCGTGACACCGGTCAGACGAACGATCTCTTCCGGGCTGGCGCCACCCTCCAGCATGCTTCGGATCATGGACTGTCTTTCCTGTTGTATTCCTTCCTGCAGCCCCCTGTTCCAGGCGCTGCTCATGATGGCCTCGTGGTCCCGGATCGCCTTCTGCCGGGCCTCATACTCCAGCCTGGCTCTCTCGTCCGCGCTCATCCTCTCCGATTCCCTGTAGGCTTCTTCTATATATTCACTTCTGCCTGCCATGTCCTCAAACTCCTCCCGCGTCTTCCCGGCCAGAAAACGCATCCAGCGGATGACCTCGTCATCCTCCCGCAGATCCCTCGGCAGCTTCATCAACTCCAGGATCTGCAGCTCAAGAAGGTCTGTGTACTTCTTTCCTGTCTGCTCATCGCAAAGGCGGATCGTCCGATAGCATCTCTCATCATCCGCAAATCGGATAAAGTTCAATATGCTTACATGGATACACTTTTTCAGCTTCGTGTATGGATCTCCCTTTCCGATCTGCTCTGTGTACATTTTGCTCAGGTAGAACAGGGATCTGGCGTCCCACTGCTCAAATGAGTCCACCTGCATCTCCATGTTAACCTGTGCCCCGTCCTCCATCATGGCCCGGACATCCAGTATCCCCAGCTTGTCATCCGGATATTCCTGCCTCAGCGCCGTTGGGAGCAGGACCGTCTCCCGCACATCCTTTGGATCCGTCTTCAACAGTGCTGCGATGAAGCCCTTTCTCACCTTTGGGTTGTACATCAGTCCCTTGAAACATACGTCTACGGTGGGAAGCATGATAAAATTATTGTTTCTCTTTGCCACAGTCTTCTCCTTTCCTGTAAAGCTGTGCAGGAAAGGGGCATGTCTGTCTTTTTTTTGCATACCTGGTCCGGATATCGGAGGCACGGCCCGCATTTCCTGCTCTGTTCAGTTGTGTAACAATCGGGTCATGCCTGGAAATCAGGCTCCGAATAGACAGATGCCGCCGCATAGATTTAGCAGCGCGCTTGATATGTATGCCGGACGGCAGATGTGCCGCCCTAGCATATTTAGAATAACATAATTTACTTTCAGCCGCAATAAGAAATTAATTTTTTATCCCCTTATACTCTTCCTCAGTCCTTTTTCCCCTTTCTGTGCTTCACACACTCTGTCAGCAGATATTCGATCTGCCCGTTCATGGAGCGGAAGTCGTCCTCCGCCCACTGGGCGATCTCATCGTACAGCTTTTTTGACAGGCGGAGGGGCACCTGTTTTTTCGCCTTTGACTTGTCGGCCGCTTTGCTTTCCTTTTCCACAGGCTCCCCTCCTTTCGCGTTTCTCTCTTTTCAGTCAGTTTAATACAAACTTCCGCTGTTCACAATAGGCTGCGCGTCTTTATTTCCGCACAGGACCACAAGGAGGTTGCTGACCATGGCCGCCTTCCTCTCTTCGTCCAGCTCCACGATGTCGTTCTCATTGAGCTTGTGAAGCGCCATCTCCACCATGCCGACCGCGCCTTCCACGATCTTCTGCCTCGCATCGATGATGGCCGCCGCCTGCTGCCTCTGCAGCATGGCGGATGCGATCTCCGGCGCGTAGGCCAGATGGGTGATCCGGACATCCAGGATCCGGATCCCCGCATCCTCCGTCCTCTCCTGCAGCTCCCGGCTCATGATGGCTGCGATCTCCTGGCTGCTGCCACGCAGGGACTTCTCATCCGCGCCGTCGCCCTCGTTCATATCATACGGATACTGGCGGGCCGTGTTCCGGATGATGGAATCGCACTGGATAGAAAGGTAGTTCTTATAGTTCTCCACATTGATGACTGCCTTGGTGGGATTGACCACTTTCCAGATCACCACTGCGCCGATCTCCACCGGGTTGCCCAACTGATCGTTGACTTTCTGCAGCTTGTTATCCAGCGTCATCGTCCGCATGGACACCTTCTTCTCCTTCTCGCCCATGGATACGGAGACAGACCGTCCGCCTCCCGATGCCGCCACTACCGGCGCCGCCTTCACCGTCGGATTGATGGCGGAGCAGAACGGGTTGACCCAGTAGAAACCGGCCTTTTTCAACGTGCCGTAGTAATTACCGAACACGGTAAAGACATAGGCCTCATTGGGATTGAGGACTTTCAGTCCGCACAGTACAATGACAGCCGCGATAAAGACAATGATCCCGGCGATGAGACCTGCCGCTGCAGCGCCGCCGCTCTCGCCCAGGACAAATCCGCCGACGGCCAGCCCGATCCCTGCCGCCAGGCCCAGGAGGCCTGCGAGCAGCATCAGATAGCCGCTGATGGGATGCAGTACTTTTTCTTCTGTGATCTTCTCTCTGTTCATTCTCTTTTCCCCCTTTTGATCATTTGGAATCAGATATTTTATTGATATCATTTTGATATCATCATAGTATCGCATCCACAAGAGAATGTCAAGAAAAAACGGACGGGAGATTTTTTTCTTCTCCCGCCCGTCACACAGATCCGTCTGCCGGCTTATCCGGTCTGATACACATCGTAATAGCAGCGCCCGCAGAGCTGTCCGGCCCCTTCCACATAGTATCTCCTTCCGGCAATATGGCTGTCCCGTTTCACCGGCGTAAGCCGGCCGCAGAGCACGCACCGCTCCAGAACATCTTTTTTTCTCCGCCCCCTGCAGCCTGCGCCTGTACGGCGGCCTGTCTTTCCCACCTGCAGTTCCTCCTTCCCCTGTCCTTACGACCGTCTCTGCTTTACAGTCTATACCGAACAGCGGAAAGATATACCGTCATGACCGGCTTAGTTTCACCGCGATATACCCGTGGTGCACAGCCTCCAGAAATCCGCCGAACACATCTGCTGTCCTCAGCTTGATGCTGGATGTGTTGACGCAGGGATGGCAGGCATAGTACTCCTGTCCGAAGAGCTCCTCGTCCACAAGAAGCTGCACTTTGTTGTCCGGATCGAAGATCAGCCCCATGATCGTAGCGGAGCCCGGCGTGACATTCAGATACTTCTCCATATCCTCACCGGATGCAAAAGAGAGCCGGGAAGAGGGGATCTGAGGAGAGAGTTCCTTTGTCTGCAGGCTCTTGTTCCCGGGCATGACAAGCAGATAGTAGTCCGTCTTCTGCCGGTTGCAGAGGAAGAGATTTTTACAGATCTCGATCTGCAACGCTTCGTCAACCTCCCGGCACGCCTCTATCGTCATCACAGCCTCGTGATCCACCCGCTCGTACGGAATCCCGAGTCTGTCCAGCAGGTCGTACACTCTCATCTCTTTTTCCGCTCTTCCCTCCTCTGAAACGGGACGTCCTTTATATATCTCCATGGCGTTCTCTCCTGTCGTTTTGATCTTGTTCCATTATAACCGCTTTTTTCTTCCCTGACAACGCCCCCTGCCGTTTCTTCCGGCGGTTTTGCCAGTACCGCGCGTCTGCAGTTCAAACAGACGTGCGTGCCCTCGGGAATCATCTCGCCGCACATAACACAGTAATCCATGGCATCACTTCCTTTTCTTTCTGATCCTGCCGGCCGCAGCCAGACATACAACAGCCGCAGAAAGAACGGCAGTCAGAGCCGGAACGGAAGGCGCGGACAGATCGCCGGTCTTCGGGATCCGCACTTCCGGTTTGTCTTCCATCTCTATCTTCTGTTCTTCGCCTGTCTCCCGAAGAGTAAAGGAAACCGGCTGCGCTGTTTCATATCCATCCGGCGGCGCCTCTTCTGTGAGGATGTATTCTCCCGGCGCAAGACGGTCAAACCGTTTTTCTTTTTCGTCTGATATCCATCGTTCGATGAGTTCTGTGCCGCCGTCCTCCGTTTTCCGCTCCAGCCTGAGTTTTGCCCCCGCCAGAAGACTGTGGTCCCCCGCATCCAGTTTGACAATGCGCAGCTTTGTGTAGTCATTCACACACTTCAGCACAGCGACTGCTTCCCCGTCAATATGTCCTTTTTCGTCGACCTGTATTTCATGCACTGTTTCATCCCGTATGTATCCTTGAAGCGTATCCTCTTCCTGAACGCAGTAGGTACTGCCTGGAAGCAGATACGGAATTTCAATGCAGCCGTCCTCATCCGTTTCATACACCTCCTCCATGGTATAGGTGGGATCCGGATCCTTTTCATCCTGTTTCAGCCACACGCGGAACGTCACGCCGGCAAGAGGCTTCTCATCCTGCGTTCCTTTTTCATATTTGAGGATGCGCAGCCTGGTCGGCTCATTGTATACCGTGAGATCTTGCGTCACAAGGGGCGTCTCCTGATCCCTGTATGCAAGCTCCACCTCCACCGGTTCCTCCGCCAGGGCAAATCCGGGCACCTGCTTCACCTCCGTCACGGCGTACGTCCCGAGAAACAGTTCCTTCGAGAGAACCGGCTCCTGTCCGGTCGTCAGCGTATCTGCAAGTTCCCCTTTCCTCAGACGGACTGTTCCGTCGGGCGTTGTGATATCCTCCGCCGCGCGTATCTCAAAAACCGCGCCTGCAAGGAGTTCCTCCCCGCCTTCTTCGTATTTTGCAAGGCTGAACCTGCCCATGGCGTTCTCATCGGCAAACCGCACCACAAGCGGACTGCTCCAGTCCCTGTCCTCTTCCACCGTAAACGGCAGATCTTCGCCGTTTAACAGATATCCTTCCGGCGCTTTTACTTCCCGCAGATAATAAGTCCCGTATTGCAGCTTCTCCGGGAATGTGAAACGCCCTTCTTCATTTGTAGTAAAAGTCTCGTATTCCTGGTTCTCCGGATAATGCGCCGTCATGGTCACGACCTGCTTATCCGCGTCAAGGAGCTGAAACCTCGCTCCCGCCACAGGGATCACTTTCCCGGTGGACGCATCCACCTTCAGCACCTGGATCGGACTTGTAAGCAGCGTATCCTGCCTGTATATGCCGCCCAGCGTCACCTGTTCCTCTGCGATCGTCACCTCAAAGGGCTCGATCGGATTATACCCTTCCGGCGTCTTTGTCTCGGATACAATGTATGTATCGTACACAAGCGCGCCCCTTGGCTGTTCTTTGCTTTTCGTGGTGGCTTTTCCTTCCCTGTCCGTCACGATCTTTAGGACTTCCTCCCCCGTCGTCCTGGATGTGATCGTAAACTCCACACCGCAGATGCCGTCCAGCACATCCTCCTTCTCATCCTCGTTCTGGTAGACTTTGATGATTTCCAGATCTCCCCGGATAATATCCTCCGGAAAATCCGGAGCGGCATACGTTTCCACATACTCTGCCTCTCCCTCTCCCGTGATCCGGCAAAGCTGCACCTCCCCGCTTAAGTTGTACCCTTCCGGCGCTTTTGTCTCCTCGATCGTCAGGGTGCCGAGGGGCAGCACAAAAGCGCCTTCCTGATTCCTCCACACAGGGTCGCCGCTCACAAAGTATGCATCCTCTGTCGAGACAATGCCTTTCTCATCAGACCGGAAAACCCAGGACCGGGCCGGCCGGACTCCTTCCAGCTTATCCAGGCTGTCGTAATCTCCCGCATAAAAACGGAATGTAAATTCCGCGCCGGCAAGAGAGGCGGCTCCCTGCGGCCGGTTTCCGTTCTCTCCGGCTTCCAGTTCACCGTCATATTTCTTTAAAAGCACGCCGGTCCGGTCGGTCTGCGGCACTTCCCTTGCAGTTACCTGCGCGGTCTGACCGCTCAGCGCATTTACGGTATAGACCGTACCGTCCAGGGCATATCCCCTGGAAGCCGTCTTTTCCTTTACGTAATAGGTCCCTGCTTTCACGGAAAGAGTACCGGTACTTCCATCCTCTCCGGTCACCAGCTCGCCGATCTGATCCCCGCATTCCGGGTCCGTATACACGCCGTACACCGCGCCTTCCAGACTGTAGCAGTTGTTCCCGTCCGTCACCTCCGTCTGCGCGGACACTTTCTGCAGCCACACGTCCCCCTCCTGCTGCTCCTCAAGCCAGACGATATCCTGCTGGTCATTATAAGCGATATACACTTCGTAACGGTCCAGATTGGCATGGACTTCCGGCGCCCAGGACCCTTCAACCGCCGCGTTGGCAAACATGATCATATTCTTGATCCCCGCCTGCATACTCTCGCTCAGCCCTGTCAGGCTGCCTTCATAGGCGTAGCTCAGAGCCGCGTGCGCATAGGCGTATGTGTTATTGCGGGCCTCGTCGTAGATGATCCTGCCGTAGGAATCAAAATAGGGATATCCCGGAGCCATCATAAGAAGCGCTTTGATCAGATCATTGTCCAGTTTTGAGACCTGATAACTCCCCGAAGGAGGCGGACTCAAAGGCTGCACACAGTATCCGGTATAATTCCCCGTCTCTGCCGCCACATAGAACTCCCTTGTAAACCAGCTCCCATAGCTGTGACTTGCCCCGTAGGAGATCGTGCACATGGATCCTACCGCAGAACGGGGCACGATACCTCCCTCCGCCACGCCAATACGGTCCGTCCCCGTCGTCACGCTGTCTTTCCCAAACATATGGACCGCGTCATCCTTTCCCGCAGGGTCTGCGGCCTGAATCCGGAGCGCCGCCACGCAAAAAAACACTGCCAGCATACACGCTGCCCCCATCCGTACAAACAATTTCCGTTTCAATTATGTTTACCTCCATTTTCGTAATAAAAGACACCTGAAGCAACAAAAACGTTTTGAACGACCACCTCCCGACCACGTATTACAGAACACAATTTCCGGTAATTCTCTGGCGATACGCCTGATCTGAATAAAGAAAAAATGAAAAATCAAGAATAGCAGAACTGCTTTCTGTACAGATAAAGTTAACATAGCCTTTCCGAAAATGCAAGACAAATTTTTATGAAAATAGAGCGGGCATTTTGTGCTATGATAGATATATACAAGATTTTGAAAAAGGGGGCTTTCATATGCATGCAGCATTTGCAGTCGTAAGCGACGGCTCCTGCGATCTTCCCGCAGCAGAGGCCGGGAAAAATAACATTGACGTCGTGCACTTCCTCGTCTCCTTTGACGGTCAGGACTACCGCCGGGAAGGACTGGAGATCCCGCTGGAGGCATTTTATCAGAAAATGGTGGATGAGCCCGGGCATTACCCGAAGACCGCCGCGCCGTCCCCGGAGGATTTCTGCGAAGTTTTCAGGGCGCGCGCCGCAGAGGGCCTGGATATCCTGTGCATCTGCATCTCCACCAAACTCAGTTCCTCCATGCAGTCCGCGCAGATCGCCGCGAAGATGCTGGCGGACGACTATCCGGACACCCGCGTCATCGTCCAGGACTCCCTGTGCGCCACCCTCATGCAGAGCGCGTACGTACTGGAAGCCTGCCGCCTGCGGGATGCCGGCTGCACCCTGCAGGAAGCGGCGGACACCCTGGCCGGACTGCAAAGGACCGCCCGCATCCTCTTCACGGTGGGCAGCCTTGACTATATCCAGCACGGCGGGCGCATCGGCCGGATGACGGGCCTGGCCGGCGAACTGCTGCAGATCAAGCCCCTCATCACCCTGCAGGACGGCGAGATCCACTCCTCCGGCATCAAACGGGGCCGGCGCCGCTCCATAGAAGGAGTGATCGGGCTCCTCGTCTCCTACCTGAAAGACAATCATCTCACCCCTTCCGACTGCCGCATCCTGGCCGGCTACGGATATGACCGGGCGGAGGGCGTGCGCTTCCGCGACATGACCGTCTCCCGGCTCTCGGAGGAGTTTGGCGGGACGGCCGACCTTCCGCTGTTCCAGATCGGCGCCACCATCGGCGTCCACGCCGGCCCCACCTCCATCGGGTTCGGCGTCATCCAAAAGGCAGATCTGCCCTGACGGGCCCTAGATCCCCCTCTCTTCAAAGCGGGCGCGAAACCCCTCCGCGTCCGCCAGGGTGGTCTTCCAGCCGTACCGACCCATATCCGTCTGCCAGCCTTTTCCGGTCTGCCGCACCTCTACGCCCTCCCCCTGCAGGAGGGTCTTTTGCATGTCAAAAGTCTCAAATGCCGCCGCGCCGCTTAAGAACCCCTGTCCGTTCACCACCCGGTGGGCGGGGATATCCGCGCCCAGTTTCCCCTTGTTCAGCGCATACCCCACCTGTCTGGCATGCTTCGGCTTCCCGCAAAGGAGCGCGATCTGTCCGTAGGAGGCCACGCGTCCCACGGGGATGCTCCGGCATACGATCGCTGCCCGCTCATAGAAATCCATACGCTCACCCCTCCGTCTTTGCCTTCTGCGCTCTTACAGCTCCAAAAGCCATCTGATCCCCTCCGCGACGCCGTCTTCATCGTTGGATCCGGCCATGTGGTCCGCCGCGCGGATGCACGCCTCAGAGGCATTGGCCATGGCGATCCCGATCCCGGCCAGCCCCAGCATCCCGCTGTCATTGTCCCCGTCCCCGAAGGCGGCCGCACCCTGCAGCTTCAGTCCCAGATGCTCCAGGAGAAAGCCAAGAGCCGGTCCCTTGCCTGCCTCGCTGTGGGACACTTCCAGAAGCTGGGGCACGGAGGACGTCACATAGATGCCCGGCACCTCCTTTTCAAGGAGCCTCCAGAGCCGTTTCTTCTTCTCCTCGCCCCTGACCACCACATCCAGGCAGTCCAGTTCGTCTGCCCCGGCATGTTCCCGTATAAAGGACTCCATATCGTCCACCGGCGTTCTCGTCCGCCTGATATAGCCGACTGCCGCCGGCATGGCGCCGAACCGGACCGGATCCTCCACATATGCTTTCTGTGCGTAGGCCTTCCCGTCGACAAACGCCTCGTAGGCCACATTCTCCGGCCCTGTCAGCCCAAGGACCGCTTCGCACGCCGGCTCCGGCAGTGTATATTTGCGCAGGTATCTGCCTGTATACAGATCCACCACGGCGGTCCCGTTGGATGTGATGGCGTAGCGGATCCCCGGGATTGCAAGGATCTCCTCCGGCAGGGAGCCAAGCGGCCGCCCGCTGGCCGGGATCACACAGATCCCCCTCTCCAGCGCCTCCGCGACAGCCCGCCTTGTCCCTATGCTCAGTTCCCCCCTGCTGTTCAGCGCCGTGCCGTCCAGATCCAGGGCAATACTTGTGATCTTCATATCTACAGCGCCCCGATATCCCGGATCAGCGCCTCCACATCCTCCTCCCGCGTAGCCCAGCTCGCGCAGAAGCGCACGCAGAACCGCCCGTCCTTTGTCCGGAACTGCTTCTCATAGATATGGTTCACAGCCAGCTTCTCCATCTGCTCTTCTGTGAGAAGCACAAACTGCTGGTTCGTGGGGCTCTCGATATACGCCTGGATCCCCTTCCTCTCAAAGGCTTCCCGGATCCGCATGGCGTATATGTCCGCCTGCCTGGTGATGGCAAAGTACAGCCCATCCTGAAAGAGCGTGTAGAACTGCAGCCCCAGCACCCAGCCCTTGGCCAGCAGGCCGCCGTTCTGCTTCATATAATTGCGGAAATGGTCCTTCAGCCCGTCATTGACAATGACCACTGCCTCCCCCATCATGGCGCCGCACTTGGTGCCGCCGATGTAGAAGATGTCCGCCGCCGCTGCGATATCCGCCAGCGTCACATCCGTGGCCCCGCAGCCAAGGCCGTATCCCAGCCTGGCGCCGTCCACCATAAGATACAGGTCGTACTCCCGGCAGACTGCACGGATCTCCTCCAGCTCCCGCTTCGTGTAGACTGTCCCGAACTCCGAGGGGAACGACAGAAAGACCATCTTGGGCTGGGTCACGTGCTCCGGCACGTCGCTTGTCCGGTATCCCTCCGCTTCTTTTCTCACAGCCTCCGCCGTGATCTTGCCGTCCACACCAGGCACCACATGGATCTTGTGCCCGGTATTTTCCACCGCCCCTGTCTCGTGCACCTGGATATGCCCGGAATCGGCGCAGATGATCCCCTGGTAGGGCCGCAGCGCCGCCGCGATCATCGTGTAGTTTACCTGGGTGCCGCCCAGCATGAAATGGATGTCCGCGTCCGCGCCGCCCAGATATTTCCGGATCTCATCCGCCGCTTTCGCGCACCACTCATCCAGTCCGTACCCCTCAAAGCTCTCCTCGTTCGTGTCGGCAAACGCCTGCAAGATCGCCGGGTGCGCGCCCCGGTTATAGTCGTTGTTCCATCTGATCATACCTTCGTTCCTCCTGCTCCCGGGCGGAATCACCCCGCCCCTTTCCCCACCATTGTATACGATAAAAAAAATCCTGACAACCTCCGGCGCAGCCTCTACCCAATTTCACCGCTTTGTGCTATGTTAGAAGCAGCGCCGGCCATGCCGGCAACCGTTTAAAAGAAAGGATAGGGAAACACTATGGAACGAGACATCAGATCCATCGTAAAACAGATGACGCTGGAAGAAAAAGCCGGCATGTGCTCCGGCAGTGACTTCTGGCACTTAAAAGGCGTAAAGCGCCTTGGCATCCCGGAGGTGATGGTGAGCGACGGCCCTCACGGCCTGCGCAAACAGAACGACAAGGCGGACCACCTGGGCGTAAATGAGAGCATCAAAGCCGTCTGCTTCCCGACCGCCTGCGCCACCGCCTGCTCTTTTGACCGGGACCTTCTGCAGGAACTGGGCGAGGCGCTGGGCGACGAGTGCCAGGCAGAGGACGTGTCTGTCATCCTGGGCCCCGCTGTAAACATCAAGCGCTCCCCCCTTTGCGGGCGCAACTTTGAGTACTTCTCCGAAGATCCCTACCTGGCATCCCAGATGGCGGCCGCCCATGTAAAGGGCGTGCAGTCGAAGAACATCGGCACCTCCCTCAAGCATTTCGCGGCCAACAACCAGGAATTCCGCCGTCTGTCTGTAGACGAAAGGATCGACGAGCGGACACTGCGGGAGATCTACCTGGCCGCCTTTGAGACGGCTGTCAGGGAAGGGAAACCTGACACCGTCATGTGCTCCTACAACCAGATCAACGGCGAGTTCGCCTCCGAAAGCCACTGGCTCCTCACGGAAGTCCTGCGGGATGACTGGGGCTTTGAAGGCTACGTGATGTCGGACTGGGGCGCCGTCAACCGGCGCGTGCCGGGACTGGCCGCCGGCCTGGATCTGGAGATGCCCGCAAGCGGCGGCGCCACAGATGCGGAGATCGTCTCTGCCGTAAAAGACGGCACCCTGGATGAGTCCGTCCTCGACACGGCGGTGGAGCGGATCCTGCGCATCATCTTCAAATACACGGACGGACGCCGCGCCGGCGACTTTGACCTGGAAAAACATAACCGCCTGGCGGAGCGGATCGCCGAGGAATCCATGGTCCTTCTTAAAAATGACGGCGTCCTGCCCCTTCCAAGAGAGGGCAGACAGATCGCCTTTATCGGCTCCTTTGCCGAGAAGCCCCGCTTCCAGGGCGGCGGCAGCTCCCACATCAACCCCTTCCGGATCACCGGCGCGCTGGAAGCAGCAGAGAACATGCCCCAGATCACGTGCGACATCCGCTACGCACAGGGGTATGATGTGAAGGAAGACCGGACGGACGCGGCGCTTCTTGCGCAGGCGGTTCAGACGGCGGCGGCGGCGGACGCGGCGGTGATCTTCGCGGGACTCCCGGACTCCTTTGAGTCCGAGGGATACGACCGCAGCCACATGCGGATGCCGGACTGCCAGAACGAGCTGATCCGGGAGATCCTCAAGGTACAGCCCAACACCGTGGTCGTCCTCCACAACGGTTCCCCGGTGGAGATGCCCTGGGCGGACGATGCGCCCGCCATCCTGGAGTCCTATCTGTGCGGCCAGGCCGTGGGAGAGGCCCAGGTGCGCCTCCTCTTCGGTCTGGCGAACCCCTGCGGGAAACTGGCGGAGACCATCCCCTTCAAACTGCAGGACAATCCGTCCTACCTGAACTTCCCCGGGGACGGACACACCGTCGGGTACCAGGAGGGCGTGTTCGTCGGCTACCGCTACTATGACACAAAAGAGATGGCTGTCCGCTATCCCTTCGGCCACGGCCTGTCCTACACCACCTTCTCCTACAGCGATCTGACTCTGTCCGCGGATCAGATCAAGGATACGGACACGCTGCGCGTGTCGCTGAAAGTGAAGAACAACGGGAACATGGCCGGCAAAGAGATCGTGCAGCTCTACGTGGCAGATCACACAGGCTGCATCTTCCGCCCCGCCAAAGAGCTGAAGAACTTTGTGAAAGTCTTCCTGGAACCGGGGGAGGAAAAGACGGTATCCATGGAGCTGGACAAGCGCAGTTTCGCCTGGTACAACACAGACCTCCACGACTGGTACGCCGCGCCGGGCGAGTACGAGATCCTGGCCTGCGCCTCCTCCCGCGACATCCGGCTGCGGGCAGCCGTGCGTCTGACGACCAGGACCCGGCTGCCCCTTGCGATCCACCGGAACACCACGGTGGCGGAACTTCTGGCCAACCCGAAGACGGCAGCTGTCATCAGCTCCATGACCGATGCCCTGGCCGCGAATATCAGCGGGGACGCAGAGAACTCCTCGGAGGCCGCGGCAGAGGCCATCACGAAAGAGATGTCTCTTAAGATGCTGGAGAACTCCCCCTTACGCTCCTTCAAGAGTTTTGTGGGAATGGACGAAAAGGAGCTGGCAGAGCTGATCGCCAGACTGAAGGACGCCCTGGAAACAGAATAGGATCCTTTCCGGCACGGATCACGGCCGGCGCACAAAAGTATGCGCCGGCCCTTATTTTGTCTTATATTTTCAGAATTTATTATTCTTTTTGATTAAGTTAAAAATTTTATTGTGTATATACATCTTATATGTCAGTTATATCAAAAAATATTTTTATTTTTTCTGATTTTTATATTGACATTTCCTCTGGCATGCGGTATTATAATGACATCAAAAGAAAAGGAGGACGGACCACCGAAGACTTAATCTTAACCCCAAATTTTAAACGAAACTAACAGAAAGAGGTAAAGACCAATGGGAACGATATTTTAAAACGAAAATTCACTATTTGAAAAAATAGTTTCAAATAGATATCAAATGAATAAGGAGGTAAATTCCAATGGATGGAATAAGCTGAAAATCCACTGTACCTTTAAAAATCAAAAGATACAGTGGATTTTTCTTTTGTCCTTTTTTATTCCATCTCAAGCTTGATCTTCAGGATCCGGCTGACGGATTCGTTGATCCTCTCTTCCGTCAGCGTCCCCGCGTTCACCGCGTCGATCACGCCCTGGTAGGCGCTGCCGAAATCTTCCGGCATGAGCAGCATGTCCGCCCCGGCCTGCAGGGCCTTCACCGCCGCGTCGCCGGAGCCGTACTGCTCCGTGATGGCGCCCATATTCAGGGCGTCCGTGATGACCATCCCGTCAAATCCCATCTGCTCTCTCAGCACATCCGTGATCAGCATCTGCGAGAGTGTGGCAGGTGTATTGTCCCCCGTCACGTTCGGGCAGGCGATATGGCTCACCATGATCACGCGTATCCCGTTGTCGATTCCGCTCTGGAACGGCACAAGGGCGCCGCTCTTTAACTGGTCCAGATTCTCTTCCACATAGACATAGCCCTCGTGGGAGTCCGCCGTCGTTCCCCCGTGCCCCGGGAAATGCTTGTACATGCCGATGATGCCCTGCTCGTTCAGACCCTGCAGCTCCGCCTGCGCCATGGAGGCCACAAGCTGGGGATCCGAGCCGAAGGAGCGGTACTTCACCACTTCGTTGGCCGGGTTGGTCAGCACGTCCGTATCCGGCGCCGCATCCATATTGAACCCGAGATCTTTCAGATAGGCGCCGATCTGGCTTCCGATATCGTGCGCCTCCTGGGTGTCACCCCGCTGCCCCACCTGGTTCAAATACTCAAAGACCGGCACCTGGAACGCGGAGTTGGAAGCGATCCTGGACACCTGGCCTCCCTCCTCGTCCACGGACAGGAACACGGGAAGACCACTGATCTGTCTGGCATACTGGCTCGTGTTGGAGAGCATCTGCCTCGTCTGATCCGGGTTTTGCAGGTTCTTCGCAAAGTAGATCAGCCCGCCCACCGGATGGGCCTCGTAGGCGCTCCTCGTCGCGTCCCCCGCCTGCACGGCAGTCTCCACGCCCGTGAGCTGCTCCGGCGTGAGCATGAAGAGCTGGTTCACCTTCTGCTCCAGCGTCATGCCATCCAGCGTCTCCTGCACCTTCTGCGCCAGCAGTTCCTCAGGGGAGGGTTCTTCCTTTTCTTCTTCCTGCGTCTCCTGTGCGCTGCCCGCCTGGCTGTCCTCCTCAGATGCCTGCGTATCCGCCGGCTCCTCCCGGCCTGTGTCCCGCAGGATCATGTACGCCAGCGTTCCCAGCGCCAGCACAAGCACCACGCACAGCACAGCCAGCAGGCCCTTCCCGGACGACTCTGCCCTCCGTCCGCCCCGTCTCTTCTTCATCGCTTCTACTCCTCCTACATCTGTTTTCTCACAATCTTATATTCGTCCCCATTGCGGTAATAGGGGCATACATAGTGGCTGTCCGACAGGAAACGGACATACTCGTCCTCATCCATGTCCACATCGCAGACATAGCAGTCGTACTCTTCATCGTAGCTGTAATACGTACAGCTCTCACAACTGCCGGCAGACTTTCCCTGTGCCGGCATCTACAGCATCTCCTCTTTCTTTGCGAGGATCGCTTCCACCGCTGCGCAGGCAGGGCAGTCGCAGTATTTCGCGCCGGCCGCCTTGATCTCCTCCGCATGCTTCGCAACGCCCGCGGCCGCCTCGGCGCCGCCGAACACCTTCGCGCCGGCCTCGGATCTCGCAAACGCCGCAAGGCCGTCCACTGTCACGATGTCCTCCTCCAGCTCGGCGATATATTTCTTTGTCTCCTCAGCCTCTCGGTCCGTTCCCGCCGCATCCAGCCATGCCTGCGCGGCCTCCCTCGCCTCCCGGCTGCAGGTCGCAGCCCCGATCAGCTCCTGTGTCTTTTCCTTTACATACTCCCTGACTTCCTGTGTCATACAAGAACACCTTCCTTTCAAAAAATAGGTCTGCCTATATAGTAACACACTGTCCGGCCTTTTTCGATATCTGTTTCCGACTCTTTGCACATGAGGCGCCGGATGATAACCGCTTATAACAAAAGCTAATAAAAGAATACATGAAAATTAGGGAAAATTATAATTTTTATGATATAATAGATGAACAAAACAAGTCAAAAAGCAAAGTGAGGTATAAAACATGAAGCCAATCAAAGAAGGTAAGGTACGTGAGATCTACGACAACGGCGACAGCCTGATCATGGTCGCCACAGACCGCATCAGTTGCTTTGATGTGATCCTGAAAAATGAAGTGACGAAGAAGGGCGCTGTCCTGACGCAGATGTCCAAGTTCTGGTTCAACATGACAAAGGACATCCTTCCGAACCACATGATCTCCACAGATGTGAACGACATGCCCGAGTTCTTCCGCCAGCCGAAGTTCGACGGCAACAGCATGCTGTGCCGCAAGCTTGAGATGCTCCCCATCGAGTGCATCGTCCGCGGCTACATCACAGGGAGCGGCTGGGCCAGCTACCAGAAGGACGGCACGGTCTGCGGCATCAGGCTGCCCGAGGGCCTGAAGGAGTCCGACAAGCTGCCGGAGCCCATCTACACCCCGTCCACCAAGGCGGAGATCGGCGATCACGATGAAAATATCTCCTACGAGCAGAGCATCGCGCACCTCGAGAAATACTTCCCCGGCAAAGGTGAGGAGTACGCGCAGAAGCTGCGGGACTACACCATCGCACTCTACAAGAAGTGCGCGGACTACGCGCTGACAAAAGGCATCATCATCGCGGACACCAAGTTTGAGTTCGGACTCGACGAAGATGGCAACATCGTGCTCGGCGACGAGATGCTCACACCTGACAGCTCCAGATTCTGGCCGGCAGACGGCTATGAGCCGGGACACGGACAGCCCTCCTTTGACAAGCAGTTTGCCCGCGACTGGCTCAAGGCCAACCCGGGCAACGACTGGACGCTGCCGGAGGACATCGTGCAGAAGACCATCGACAAATACCTCCAGGGCTACGAGATGCTGACAGGCGAGAAGCTGTAGATCTGCAGTATCAGGCTTTTATATACGGGAAGGGCGGGCAGCATCCACAGAGCTGTCCGCCCTTCCTCTTTGTGACTCTGTCACGGAACATTTCTCCGGTCCGGGTTATACTGAAGTCACAACAAAGCAGAGAAAGGAGCAGTGGCTATGAAGTTTCATCTTGATGCGCGTCTGACCGATTACATGCGGGAGCACCGGAAAGAAAACATCCTCATCTCGCCCCACGTGTGCAGCACATGAGGCGGCCCGATGTTAAACATATCAGCAAGGTTTGTTGATCAGGACGAGGCTGCGGCCTTAAAACAGGAGGGCTTCCAGAGCTTCCCCCAGAGACCGTTTCAAGTTTTGTGTAAATTCAAAAAACTGATATAAGATATGTCATTAGTTACTCTTGGGCAGAGCTGTTTTTTTGAGGTTCTGCCCTTGCTTGTATT
>NZ_JACJKS010000020.1 GCF_016901695.1 Mordavella massiliensis
GTAGTAAGACCCCTTGAAGACGACGAGGTAGATAGGGCAGAGGTGGAAGTGTGGTAACACATGGAGCTGACTGTTACTAATCGGTCGAGGGCATAACCGCAGAAGGTTCAGGGAGACGGATGAAGATTTCTTGTATGTGGTTTTGAAGGTACATAAATAATCGCATTGGAATGAGAGGAAAGCACCTGAGAGAGTCATCTTTCAGGTGCTTTTTCTATTGACTTTTCTACATCTGTAGAATATAATAATTCTACAGATGTAGAACTTTTTTGCTGGGAGAGGAGTGAGTTTTATGAATGAGATCAAACGGCTTCCGGAGAGTGAACTGGAGATCATGCAGATCATATGGAAGGAGACGCCGCCTGTCTCCCGGGCCGCAGTCGAGGAAGCGCTGGAAAACACCCATCCCCTGGCGCCGACCACTATACTCACTTTGCTGACCCGGCTTTGTGAGAAGGGATTTCTCTCCATAGAAAAAGAGGGGAGGACAAACCTGTACAGGCCGCTTATCACAGAGAAGGAGTATCTGGCGCTGGAGAGCCGCTCCTTCCTTGACCGGGTGTTCCACGGGTCTGTAGCCGGGTTTGCGGCGGCGCTCTGTGACAGCGGTGTCCGGAAGGAGGATCTGGAGGAACTGCGTGAGCTCCTTGAGAAGGGAGGGCTGTAGGATGACAGAGACGATCCTTGTTGTCACGGTACGGGCTATCTGGGGAGTATTTCTCGGATGCCTTTTAAGCGCCGGCTTCCGGCAGTCCTGGAATGTGGAGCACGGGGGCAAGAGAGGCTGGGCGATGAACCGGCCAGACACGGCAGTGTGGATGGACCCGGTCGTTTTCCCGGTCATACTGGCCCTCTATATGGTTCTGTATGTCTGCTTTTTTGGAATTTCGTACGGGATCGAATACATGCTCAGTATGTCCATCGATATCCTGGTTTTTATCAGCCTGTATTTCACCCTGCTCCTTGCGGCGCTGCCGCTCCTTCGCAGATACTATACGGCCCGGACCTGCGCGACTCTCTGGCTGATCCCGGTCTTCCTCTTCTATCAGCCGAACCTGCTTTACAACCTGCGCACCGGCCCGCCCCTGGCCGTGCTCTATATCCCCGGACAGATCATGAAGGCAGCGCTCCTTGTCTGGATTGCAGGTTTTGTGCTCCTGTTTGGTCTTCAGGTCCTTACGCACCTTCGCTTTTCAAGGATGCTGAAGCGGCACTCCGTTCCGGCTCTGGACGAAGAGAAGGAACTGTGGGAGAAGATCCGAAGAGACCTGGAGGTGGATCTGCCAGTCAGGCTGCGGCGCAGTCCCCTGATCCGCACGCCTCTCACAGCCGGCATGCGGAAAAAGAACCGGGTCACCTACCTGCCGGAGCGGACGTACACGCCGCTGGAGGCGGAGCTTGTCTTCGCCCATGAGCTGCATCATATCCAGAGAAATGACACCCACACGAAATTTTTCCTGTGCTTCTGCCGCGCCTTCGGCTGGATCCATCCTTTTGTGTGGACGGCGGTCCGCAGGGCGGAGGATGATCTGGAACTGTCCTGTGATGAGATCGTCCTGAAAGATGCGGACGCGGAAACGCGCCGGAAGTATGCGGAACTCTTGCTTGCCACGGCTGGCGACAGCCGGGGATTTACGACCTGTCTGTCTGCCTCGGCCAGGTCGCTGCGGTACCGGATGCGCGCCACGATCCGGGCAGAAGGACGGCGGCTTGGGACCGGGCTTTTGTTTGCAATCATGTTTCTGAGCGTATTCAGTACGGGATGGATCGCAGTCTCCAGCAGCAGAGCCTCTGTGGCCGAGATACTGGACCTGGAGGAGAGCGGTCTGTCGGATGTGTCCGTGGCAGCGGGGGACAAAGGAGAGAAAGATGTCGGGGACACAGAGAAACTGACGGCCTGTATGGCGGAGTTTGAGGCGGAGGAGATGCTGTGGAAGTACACAGCGCTCCCGGAGCTTCCAGGACCTGTGCTGACCGGGCTCCTCCCGCAAAAGGGATCCTTCCGGCTCACGGACAGGTATCTGGAGGTCAGGATATGGGGGAAACAGCCCCGGCTCTACCATCTGACAGAGCCGGTTGACTGGGCGCAGATGGAAGCGATAGAATAAATAACGGGCATATGTCAGAAAAGATTATTGACATATGCCCGTTACAGTTCTATACTGTATGGGAGAAAGCTGAACGGGCAGCGGATGCGAAAGGAGAGAGGACAATGCCAAGGCCGAAGAAGTGCAGGCGGGTGTGTGATTATCCGCCGTTTCCGGTCTTCCTGCCGGCGGAGAGCGGACAGGAGACAGAGTACGGATGTGCGGAAGCAGGAACAGAGGCCGTGTACATGACGGTGGATGAATACGAGACGATCCGCCTCATCGACGGGGAAGAACTCTCCCAGGAGCAGTGCGGGGAGCAGATGCAGATCTCCCGCACCGCCGTACAGCTTGTATACGCCTCGGCCAGGAAGAAGCTGGCCAGTGCGCTGGTGGAAGGCCGCCCCTTAAAGATCGGGGGAGGAAGTTACCAGCTCTGCTGCGGGGAGGAGACCTGCGGGCGGCGGCAGGACTGTTACAAATATGCGCTCGGACAGCAGTATCAGAAAGCGAAAGGAGAGAATGTGATGAGAATCGCAGTTACGTATGAAAATGGACAGGTGTTCCAGCATTTTGGGCACACGGAGCAGTTTAAGATCTATGATGTGGAGAACGGAAAGGTGATCGCCTCCGAGGTAGTAGACACAAACGGGCAGGGCCACGGCGCCCTGGCAGGTGTGCTGGGAGGACTGAAAGCGGACACGCTGATCTGCGGCGGCATCGGAGGCGGAGCTGTGCAGGCGCTGCAGGCTGCGGGCATCCGGCTTTACGCAGGGGTGACAGGAGATGCAGACCGGGCGGTGGAAGCGCTGCTGGCCGGGGAGATCGTCCCCAACGCAGAGGCAAACTGTGATCACCACGGACATGGTGAGGGACACGAGTGCGGGCACCACGGGGAGGGTCACCAGGGATGCGGCGGCCACCACGGATGCCATAATTAGGTGCTGATGCCGGTATTTATCAGAAAATAGACTGCCGCTGCCGGCCGGAAGACAGACCTGCTGGCATATAGAGCGCTGCTGGTGTATAATAGTCCTGCATAGCGTCAGTGTACAAGGGGCAACGACCGTATTGTCCCCTTGTACACTGACGCGAAAGAGATACGAATGAGGAATGTGTGAGATGAGAGGACTGATACTGGCAGCGCTTGCTGTCTATATGGAGCTTGCGTTCCATCTGTATATGGGGCTGGACATGCGGTATGCGCCCGTGTTCCTGACGGCGGCGGCCGCCGGCGGCCTTTTTGCCGCCGCCGTCGTGTCGCTCCTGCCGAGGCGGGCGCAGCGGGCGGCGGGGGCTTTTGTCACTCTGCTGATGTCGGTCGTCTGTATGGCGGAGTGCATCGTCCGGACGATCTTTCAGCAGTACTTCCAGGTCGTGGGGGGACTGGACACGGCGGCAGGGAATCACCTCGGGGATTATAAAAGCGCCCTGTGGGAGGCGCTGAGGGGCCATGTCCCGGGGTTCTTTCTGCTTGTCCTCCTGCCCGGCGCCCTCTATTTTTTTGTGACAGGTCTGCCGTGGAAAGAGGCAGAGAAAGACCAGGGAAAGAAAGGGTGCATCCCTGTCTTTGCCGGAGCGATCCTGTTCTTTTGCGTAAATCTGGCGTGTATCTTCCTCTTCCCGTGGAAGGGGGCGATGACGCCTGCCTATCTGTACCGGACAGATCTGTACACCGACGACCAGGTGGAGCAGCTTGGGTTTGGGATCATGCTTTTCAACGACATCCGCCACAGTCTGTTCGGCGTGCCAGAGACAGCCATGCCGGAGATCGGGCAGGCGCAGGAAGAGGAGGAAGAGCCGGAGGAAACGTATGAGCCGAACATGCTGGATGTTGACTTTGAGGCGCTGGAGGCGTCGGCGTCCTCGGAGGAGGAAAAATGGCTTTCCTCCTACTTCGGAAGCCTGCAGCCGGTGCGTCAGAATGCGTACACAGGCATGTTTGAGGGGTACAACGTCATTTTTATCACCGCTGAGGGGTTCAGCGGCTATATGATCGACCCGGAGCTGACGCCTGTCCTGTACAGGCTGTCTACCGAAGGGTTTGTCTTTGAAAACTTTTACTCACCGCTTCATTTTACAAGCACATCGGGCGGGGAGTTCCAGAACCTGACCGGACTCTACCCGAAGGCGGGCTTCCCGGTCAGCCTGACGGAGAGCGGGGAGCGCGGCACCTGGCTTCCCTTCACGCTGGCGAACGCGCTGCAGGAGGACGGGTATACCTCCATCGGCTACCATTTTAACCAGAACATGTACGGCCGGGAGCTGTCCCATCCGAACCTGGGGTATGAGTGGCGCCAGACGGACAAATGCGGGCGGCCCGTGACAAAGGAGACAGACGAAAGCGGTCATGCCTTCTGGCCCCAGTCGGACGCCTACATGGTGGAGCAGACCTTTGACGACTACATGGAAAAGGAGCCATTCAACGTCTATTATCTGACCATCAGCATGCATCTTCCCTACGGGTATGACAGCAACGAGATGTCCCGCAGGAACTGGGAGAAAGTGGCGGATCTTCCGTACTCCGACAAGACGAAGGCGTACATCGCCTCCGGGCTGGAACTGGAGAAGGGGCTGGCAGAGCTGGTGGACCGCCTGGAAGAAGCCGGCATCGCGGACCACACCCTCCTTGTCATGGCGCCGGATCACATCCCCTACTCGGACCTGGACATCCTGGAGGAACTGGCAGGCAGGGAGTTTGGCTCCGACTCCGTGGAGACGCTGGACGAGTCGGATGTGGATACAGACGTCTACAGGAACACGTGGATCCTCTGGTCGGCTTCCATGGAGGAGCCGGTGAAGGTGGACAAGGTCTGCTCCCAGGTGGACATCCTTCCCACCCTCCTCAATCTTCTCGGCGCGGAGTATGATTCCCGGATGCTGGCCGGGACGGACGCGCTCTCGGACCGGGAGGGACTGGCGGTCTTTTTCTCCCAGTCCTGGATCTCCGATCAGGGATCCTACAGCAGGTATACGCAGGAGTTCCTGCCCGCTCAGGGCGTCAGCATGACGGAGGAGGAAAAGGCTGCGTATGTGGAGAAGATAAACGAGACCGTGAGCTGCAGGCTCCGCCTCGGGGAGCTGATCGTGGATACGGATTACTACCGGAAGGCCGTGCCGTAGGGCGGCCCGGCGGGAAAAAGGCAAAGCGCCTTCTGCTAATTAATGTGCAGAAGGCGCTTTGCCTTTTCTGTTTCCTCTTCGGAAGGAGGCGGCACATCCCCAAGCGTATAGGGGATCCCCAGGTCCTTCCATTTAAAAACGCCAAGTGTGTGGTAGGGCAG
Source organism: Mordavella massiliensis (assembly GCF_016901695.1). Taxonomy (GTDB): domain Bacteria; phylum Bacillota; class Clostridia; order Lachnospirales; family Lachnospiraceae; genus Claveliimonas; species Claveliimonas massiliensis_A. The sequence continues at coordinate 5,372 of NZ_JACJKS010000020.1, forward strand.
GACCTCCACCCGCTCCACGTTGGAGAGGGAGCGGATGAAGACATCCATCTCGCGAAGATCCGTCTCGTCGTCTGTGAGTCCGGGGACGAGGACGTGGCGGATCCAGACCGGGATGCGCAGCGTATCCAGGAGCCGGGCCATGGCAAGGATATTGTCATTCCCGCGCCCGGTCAGCCTGACATGTCCGGCCGGATCCATCATCTTCAGGTCAAGGAGCACAAGGTCTGTGTACTCCATCAGCGCAAGGAAGCGGCTGTAAAAAGGTTCCTCCCGCGTAAAGGGCGCCCCGGCTGTGTCGATGGCCGTGTGGATGCCTTTTTCTTTTGCCTTCCGGAACAGCTCCGTCAGAAATCCGGTCTGCAGAAGGGGTTCCCCGCCGCTTACGGTGATCCCGCCCTCTTCGCCCCAGTAGGGGCGGTACCGGAGCGCCTGCCGGAGAAGCTCATCGGCAGTCTTTCGCACGGCATGGTCAGAGGCGGGGGCCCAGGTGTCCGGGTTGTGACAGAAGCGGCACCGCAGGGGACAGCCCTGGAGAAAGATGACGAAACGGATGCCCGGCCCGTCCACGGAGCCGAAGCTCTCCGTGGAGTGGACAAGGCCGGCGGCAGAGGGCTGGCCGTCCCTCTGCAGGAAGAGAGGATCTGCGGGATGCTGCATGTTGAACATACCTCCTGTATAGGTCTATATGGTCTTGTGGCAGGTTCTGGCGATGACATCCATCTGCTGCTCCCGGGTGAGGTCGATGAATTTCACCGCGTAGCCGGAGACGCGGATGGTAAAGTTGGCGTACTCCTCCTTCTCCGGATGCTCCATGGCGTCGATGAGCTTCTCCACGCCGAACACATTGACATTCAGATGGTGCGCGCCCTGGCAGAAGTAGCCGTCCAGGACGAGGATGAGATTGCGGATCCGCTCCTCCTCTGTGTGGCCCAGGGCATCCGGGTGGATGGTCTGGGTGTTGGAAATGCCGTCCAGAGCCCACTCATAGGGAAGTTTGGCCAGGGAATTCAGGGAGGCGAGGAGCCCGCTTCGCTCTGCGCCGTAACTGGGGTTGGCGCCGGGAGACAGAGGTTCGCCTGCCCTGCGCCCGTCCGGCAGGGAGCCGGTAGCCTTGCCGTACACGACATTGGATGTGATGGTGAGGATGGATGTGGTAGGCTCGGAATCCCGGTAGGTGTGGTGCTGCCGGATCTTCTGCATAAAGGTTTTCAAAAGCCAGACCGCAATGTCGTCCGCCCGGTCGTCGTCGTTGCCGTACCGGGGGAAATCCCCTGTTGTCTCATAGTCCGTCACAATGCCGTCCCCGTCCCGGATGGTCCGGACTTTCGCATATCGGATGGCGCTTAAGGAGTCCACCACGTGGGAGAAGCCGGCGATCCCGGTGGCGAAGGTCCGCCGCACGTCCGTGTCGATGAGGGCCATGAGGGCGGATTCATAGTAGTACTTGTCATGCATGTACTGGATCAGGTTCAGGGTGTTGACGTAGAGCCCTGCCAGCCAGCCCATCATGGCGTCAAAGCGGTGCATGACTTCATCGTAATCCAGGTATTCGGATGTGATGGGCCTGCTCTCCGGGCCTACCTGCTCCTTTGTCTTCTCGTCCACGCCCCCGTTGATGGCGTAGAGGAGGCATTTTGCCAGGTTGGCCCTGGCGCCGAAGAACTGCATCTCTTTCCCGGTCTGGGTGGCGGACACGCAGCAGCAGATGGAGTAGTCGTCGCCCCAGACAGGCCGCATCACATCGTCGTTCTCGTACTGGATGGAGCTGGTCCGGATGGAGATGTGGGAGGCGTAGGCCTTGAAAGGCGCCGGCAGCCTGGTGGAGTAGAGCACCGTCAGGTTGGGCTCCGGGGACGGCCCCATGTTCTCCAGCGTGTGGAGGAACCGGTAGTCCGTCTTTGTCACCATGGAGCGGCCGTCCTGTCCCATGCCGGCCACCTCCAGGGTGGCCCACACCGGATCGCCGGAGAAGAGCTGGTTGTAGGAGGGGATGCGGGCAAATTTCACCATGCGAAGCTTCATGGCCAGATGGTCGATGAGCTCCTGGGCCTCCTCTTCTGTCAGGGTCCCGGCGGCCAGATCGCGCTGGATGTAGATGTCCAGGAAGGTGGAGATGCGGCCTACGCTCATGGCGGCGCCGTTCTGGGTCTTGACGGCGGCCAGGTAGCCGAAGTAGAGCCACTGCACAGCCTCCCTGGCATTGCCGGCCGGGCGGGAGATATCAAAGCCGTAGGAGGCGGCCATCTCCTTCATCTGTCCCAGCGCCCGGATCTGCTTGGCAAGCTCCTCCCGCTGGCGGATGATGTCGTCCCGCATGGAGCCGTAGCCGCAGTGGTCAAAGTCTTCCTTCTTGTCCCGGATGAGAAGGTCAATGCCGTAGAGTGCCACCCGCCGGTAGTCCCCCACGATGCGGCCCCGGCCGTAGGTGTCCGGGAGCCCGGTGATGATCTTGTTGTGGCGGGCCTTCTTGATCTCCGGCGTGTAGGTGTCAAAGACGCCCTGGTTGTGGGTGGTGTGGTATTCCGTGAAAAATTTGTGCAGGGCCGGATCCGGCGTGTAGCCGTAGGTGGTGCATGCCTCCTCCGCCATGCGGATGCCGCCGAAAGGCATGAACGCCCGTTTCAGCGGCCTGTCTGTCTGTAGGCCAACCACCTTTTCCCTGTCCCTGAGTTCCGGGCTGATATAGCCGGGCGCGTGGGAGGTGATGGTGGAGACGATGTCCGTGTCCATGGCGAGGACGCCGCCCTTTGCCCGCTCTTCCTTCTGGAGCCGTTTCAGTTCCCCCCAGAGGAGGTCCGTCGCCTCGGAGGGCCCGCGCAGAAACGAGGCGTCTCCGTCATAAGGGGTGTAGTTGTGCTGGATGAAATCGCGGACATTGATCTCCTCCCGCCACAGTCTTCCCGCAAATCCATTCCACTGTTCCATGTGCATCATATGATCTTCCTCCTTCATATGGTGCCCGGCGTATAAAAAAACGACCTTCCGGGCACAAGTTTCTGTGCCCAGACGGTCGGCTGATTTGGATCCTTATACTCCCTGTGGTCGATTCCACTTCCGTCAGTCATATAAGTAATTTTTACTATAACACCCTTCCGGGAAAAGTCAAGAGGAAGTTTTTCCTTACATGTCTTCCTGCACCTGGCGGATCTGCTTTTCCAGAGACGCCCTGTCCGCGTCGGAGAGACTGGCAAGAAGAGCGGCCATGTCTGTTCTGATCTTCTCCGGATCATAGGGGATCTCCAGCGCAAAGTCGCTGTAGGCGCGGATCTTCTGGAAATAGAGGGCGGCGTTTTTCTCCTCCTTTGCATCCCGGCACATCTGGTACATGGCCACCGAGTCGGTGGCGTCCACATCCGTGCATTCCCTGCAGATCCATTTTCCAAGAAAATAATAGTTCCCGCCGGCCTGGTAGATGAAGCCCGGCAGGGTGAGAAGTGTCTCGAGCATCGCGTATTCCTCCTGTTCCTGCAAACCCCGCATCTTTGCGGGGCGGTTTTACGTTCTACCGTTAAGTATAGCACGGATGAGGAGAGAAGAACACAGGAAGTCCGTGATTTTACGCAGATTTACAACCACCGGCCGGCATGTTAAAATAGAGGGACAGCAGATCAGAGCAAAAGAGCAGGAGGAGCAGCATGGAACTGAGTCATTTTGAAGAGAACGGAAGAGCGGTCATGGTGGATGTGACCCGCAAGGATGAGACGCAGCGGGAAGCCGAGGCCAGGGGGACCATCCTGGTAAACCGGGAGGTCTTTGAGGCGATCCGGCGCGGAACCGTGGGGAAGGGAGATGTGCTGGGGGTGGCCCAGACGGCCGGGATCATGGGGGCCAAGCGCACGTCGGACCTGATCCCCATGTGCCACATCCTGCCCATCACGGGCTGCCGGATCACCTTTGACATGGATGAGGCTGCCTGTGCGGTCCACTGCGCCTGCACGGTGAAGATCACAGGAAAGACCGGCGTGGAGATGGAGGCCCTCACAGGAGTCAGCGTGGCGCTCCTCACCATCTATGACATGTGCAAGGCGCTGGATAAGTCCATGGAGATCACGGAGATCTATCTGGTCCGCAAGACCGGGGGCAAGAGCGGCGAAGTGCACAATACCCGGCAGGGCGGAAAGGAACTGAAGACATGGGAGTAGAAATGAAGCAGATCCGGACGCAGGACGCCGTGGGTACCGTGCTCTGCCATGACATCACCCAGATCATCCCGGGGAAGGTCAAGGACGCGGTGTTCCGCAAGGGGCATATCGTGACGGAGGAAGATATCCCGGTGCTCCTGTCCGTGGGGAAGGAGCATCTCTACGTGTGGGAGGCCAGGGAGGGGCTGCTCCACGAGAACGATGCGGCAGAGATCCTGCGGCAGGTCTGCCAGGGGGCGCATCTGTCCCCGTCGGAAGCCAGGGAGGGAAAGATCGAGCTGACGGCCGGGATGGACGGCCTTCTCAAAACAGACCGGGAGAAGCTGAACCGGGTCAATGCGCTGGGGGAGATCGTCATCGCCTCCCGGCACGGGGATTTCCCTGTGAAGAAGGGGGACAAGGTGGCAGGTATGCGGGTCGTGCCACTTGTGATCGAAGAGGAAAAGATGGAGCAGGTCAGGGAGCTCTGCGGCGAAGAGGCAGTCTTTTCCATCCTTCCTTTCCGGCAGATCAAAGTGGGGATCGTGACCACGGGGAGCGAGGTGTACCATGGGCGGATCCGGGATCAGTTCACGCCGGTCGTGGAGGCGAAGCTTCGGGAGTGGGACGCACAGATCCTGGGCAATATCCTTTGCAGCGATGACGTGTCCATGGAGCAGGATGCGATCGGGAAATGGATCCGCGAGGGAGCGGACATGGTAGTCTGCACCGGCGGCATGAGCGTGGATCCTGACGACCGGACGCCCCTCGCCATCCGAAGCTGCGCGGATGAGGTCATCACCTACGGGGCGCCGGTCCTGCCGGGGGCGATGTTTATGCTCGCCTACCGGAGGCGGCCTGGAGGCGGGCCGGATATCCCGGTGCTCGGACTGCCGGGCTGCGTCATGTACGCCGGGCGGACGATCTTCGACCTGGTGCTTCCCCGGCTGGTGGCCGGAGAGCGGCTGAGCCGGGAGGATTTCACGGGCATGGGGGAAGGCGGCCTGTGCCTGAACTGTCCGGTGTGCACGTTCCCGAACTGCGGGTTTGGAAAGTAGATCATATGTAAGTATAAAAGGATTGTGTATGCGACAAAGGGAATTTTATCAGGCGGTCCGGGAGAAACTGGCCGCCGGCTGCCCGGATCTGACGGCCGTGACTGTGCTGGAAGGTCCGGCGGCGGGAACAAAATATCTCCTGGAGGGAGAAAAAGAGGCGGAGAAGTTCCGGCAGGAGCATGCCGGGCTGCGCTGTTTTGAAGAGCGTCTCGGGCGGACGCCCCGGCTGCTTGTCTTCGGCGCGGGCCACGTGTCCCGGCCCATCATCCGGATCGGGAAAATGCTGGGCTTTTCCGTGACTGTGCTGGAGGACCGGCCGAAGTTCGCGGATGATGCGCGCCGCGCCGGGGCGGACCTGGTGATCTGCGAGTCTTTCCGGGAGGGGCTAAGGCAGGTGGAACCGGATCAGGACACCTACGCGGTCATTGTGACGAGAGGGCACCGCTATGACGAGGACTGCCTGTACGGGCTCCTTTCCATGGAGAGGGAGAAGGGGCTGGCCTTCGCCTATATCGGGATGATGGGCAGCAGGCGCCGGACAGCCATGGTGCGGGAGCACATGGCAGAGCTTGGCATCGACCGGGCGCAGTTGGACCGCGTCCATGCCCCCATCGGCCTTCCGATCGGGGCGGAGACGCCGGAGGAGATTGCCGTGTCCGTCTTTGGCGAGATCATTCAGGTGAAGAGCGGGAAAGGCCTGTCGGAGGGCTATTCTGGTGAGCTGCTTGCAGCGGTGCCTGGCGGGTGCGGGTCTGAAAGCGGCGCGCAGCAGGCGGTCCTGGCCACGATCATTGCCAGGCAGGGCTCGGCGCCCCGCAGTGTGGGGACGAAAATGCTGGTCCGGGCAGACGGGACAACGGTGGGCACCATCGGCGGCGGCTGCGCCGAGAGCGCGGTCATGCACAGGGCGCTGCAGATGATGCGGTTTTCAGATGAATCCGGCTTTGCGTTGGCAGAGGTGGATATGACAGCCCGGGAGGCAGAGGAGGAGGGCATGGTGTGCGGCGGGCACATCCGCGTCCTGTTGGAGAGACTATGATCCGGAAAAAAGAAGCGGGAATTTACAGAGAATATGAAAGCCTGCTGGACGCCCTGGGGCTTGCAAAGCGCCGGGATGTGCGGGTGTGCGCGGTGGGGGCGGGAGGAAAGACGTCTCTTCTGAAATGCCTGGCCTCGGAGTACAGGCAAAGAGGCATACCTGTTGCGGTGACCACTACGACCCATATGTATGCGGAGGAAAAGCCGTGGTTTCTTCTGGAGCAGAGCCGGGAGAAGGCTGCGGAGATCCTGTCGCGGGAGGGGGTCGTTTTTCTCGGGCGTCCGGACCGGGACGGCAAGATGCGCGCACCGGACGAAGCGTGGATGCAGGAGATCCTCGCGCTGCCCTTCCCGGTACTGATCGAGGGGGACGGAGCCAGGATGCTTCCCCTGAAGGCGCCGGGCGGGCGGGAGCCGGTGATCCCGGCCTGTGCGACCCATGTCCTGTCGGTGTACGGGATGCAGGCGCTGGGCGGCCGGATGCAGGATGTCTGCTTCCGGGCGGATCTGGCGGCCGGGCTTCTGGGCAGACGCCCGGAAGATCCGGTGCGGGAGGAGGACATTGCCCTGCTGGCCGCGCACCCGGAAGGGGGAAGAAAGGCTGTGCCGGAGAGAGCGGCGTGTATCACGGTGCTGGCCCAGGCGGACCTTCCCGGACGGATGGCGGCGGCAGAGCGGATCGGGCGGACGGTGCCCGGCGAGGTGCTGCTTAGCGGCAGGATGGAGGACAGACTATGAAGATACTGATCAGAGGAGCAGGAGACCTGGCGACGGGGATCGCGGCCAGACTGTACCGCTGCGGCCATGCGGTGCTCATGACGGAGATCCCGCAGCCGCTGACTGTGAGGCGGACGGTGGCCTTTTCGCGGGCTGTCTGTGAAGGCAGGGCCCGGGTGGAAGAGATGGAGGCTGTCCTGGCAGGGGATTATGAGGAGGCGCAGCGGATCCTGAAGCAGGGGGACATCCCGGTGCTGGTCGACGAGGCGGCCCGGGTGCGGGAGCAGTTCCGCCCGGATGTACTGGTGGACGCTGTCATCGCCAAGCGGAATCTGGGGACAAAGATCACGGACGCCCCGCTGGTCGTCGGGGTGGGACCGGGTTTTACAGCCGGTGAGGACTGCCACTGCGTGGTGGAGACCAAGCGGGGGCACACCCTTGGCAGGGTGATCTGGGAGGGCTGCGCCATCCCCAATACAGGCGTGCCGGGCAATGTGGGCGGCTACACGAAGGAGCGTCTGCTGCGCGCCTCTGCGGACGGCCGGATCCACCCGATGGTGTCCATAGGCGACCGGGTGGAGAAGGGGCAGATCGCGGCCTACACAGGGGACGTGCCGGTGTATGCGGCCATGTCCGGCCTGGTCCGGGGCATGCTCCAGGAGGGGGCGTCTGTGCAGGAAGGCATGAAGATCGGGGACATTGACGCCCGCTGTGAGAACGCTGCCTGCTATACGATCTCAGAGAAGGCGCTGGCTGTGGGCGGCGGCGTCCTGGAGGCCGCGGAGACGTACCGGGCCGTGCGGGGCAGGTACAGCCTTGTGATCCTGGCGGCCGGTCTGGGCAGCCGGTTCGGCGCAGACAAGCTGTCCTGCCAGGTGCGGGGCAGGGCCGTCTACCAGTACATGCTGGAGAAGGCGGCTGCGTTTCCCGGGGTGGAGTCGTTCATAGTCACGGGCAATGAGGCGATCATGGAAGAGGCCGGCAGGATGGGCGTGACGCCGGTGAGCAACCGGGAAGCGGAGCTTGGGATCTCCCATTCCCTGCAGTTGGGGCTCCGCGCGGCGCTTCAGAGCCGGCCCCGGATCGAAGGGGTGCTCTTCGCGGTCTGCGACCAGCCGGGACTTCGCATTTCCACGATCCAGCGGATCTGGAACCGGGCTGCGGTGAAGCCGGGGCGGATCATCTGCGCCGGGCAGAAGCAGGAGGCCGGGAATCCGGTGCTCTGGCCGGCGGCGTTTTTCCCGGAGCTGATGTCGCTCACAGGCGACGTGGGGGGCCGGGCAGTGCTGGCGCGCCATATGGATCAGGTCGAGATCGTAGAGGCCCGGGAGACGGAGCTGCGGGATATCGACCGCAGGGAGGACCTGGAAGAGATCTGGGAGAGGCGATGGGGCATATAGGGAGCTGCGCGTGGATTGGCTGCGCGCAGGTTTCTTTTTGCAAGCGAGTTGTTTTTGAAAACAACTTGATATATACTGGGAGAGGAACGTGTGTGACTGAGCAAGAGGAGGAACTGAAAATGAAGAAAGTACATGCAGGATATCTGCGGGCAGCGTCTGTCAGTGTAACGGCGGCTGCGGTCGTCCTGGCCGGCTGTGCTTCCGGGGGAGGAGACACACAGAGCGGGGGAAAAACCGGCGGAGAACAGACAGAGATTCTGGTGGCGGCTGCAGCCAGCCTGGAATATGCTTTTGAGGAGGAGCTGATCCCCCTGTTTGAGGAGGCCCATCCGGGGGTGACAGTCCGTGGGACCTATGACAGCTCCGGCAAGCTGCAGACCCAGATCGAGGAGGGCATGGAGGCGGACGTTTTCATGTCGGCGGCCAGACAGCAGATGGACAGCCTGGCGGAGGAAGGATTTGTGGACGGGGACTCGGTGGCGGACCTTCTGGACAATCAGATCGTGCTGATCACACCTGCGGACAATGAGGCGGGTCTTGCATCGTTTACGGATCTTACAAAGGCGGACACCATTGCGGTGGGGGACCCGGCCAGCGTCCCGGCGGGTCAGTATGCCCGTGAGGCGCTCACGGATCTGGGGCTCTGGGATCAGGTGCTGGCAAAGGCGAGCCTTGGTACAAATGTGACGGAGGTTCTGAACTGGGTGGCTGAGGGCAGCGCCCAGGCGGGGATCGTCTACGCCACGGACGCGGCCACAACAGACCGGGTAAAGGTGATCGCCCCGGCGCCGGAGGGGAGCCTTGAGGAACCGGCCGTCTACCCGGCGGGGCTGGTTGCGGACAGCGCGCACCCAAAGGAGGCGCAGGCCTTTCTTAAGTTCCTCCGGAGCGGGGAGGCAGTGGAAGTCTTCGAGTCGTATGGGTTTACGGTACATGAGGAAAAGGAGTAAAGCGGTATGGATCTTTCACCAGTACTGATATCAGCAAAGACAGCGTCGGTGTCTGTCGTACTTACCTTTTTTGCTGGGGTGGCCGCCGCGTTTTTCGTGTTCCGCATGCGAAGCGGGAGGCGGAAGATCTTCTGGGACGGGGTGCTGACGCTCCCGCTCGTGCTGCCTCCCACAGTGGCAGGGTTTTTCCTGCTCTTTCTCTTCGGCGTCCACCGGCCGGTCGGCGCGTTCTTCCTGGAGTTTTTCGGGGTGAAGATCGCGTTTTCCTGGGGCGCCACTGTGCTGGCCGCGTCGGTGATCTCGTTTCCGCTCATGTACCGCTGCGCCCGGGGCGCGTTTGAGCAGGTGGACCGGGACCTTCTGGATGCCGGACGGACGCTTGGCATGTCCGAGTGGCGGATCTTCCGGAAGATCCTTCTGCCGAACGCCCTGCACGGACTCCTCTCAGGGGGGATCCTGGCATTTGCCCGGGGGCTGGGGGAGTTCGGCGCCACGGCTATGATCGCGGGAAACATTGCAGGGGAGACGCGGACGCTGCCGCTGGCTGTCTACTCGGACGTGTCTGCCGGAAATATGGAGGGAGCCGGAAAGTACGTCCTGATCCTGGTGCTTATTTCTTTTATCGCAGTCACCGGGATGAGTTGTGCTACGTATCTGTTTCAGGGATTTGAGCGGAGGGAGACGCGTTGAGAGGGCTGGAAGCAGAGATTGGGAAAAAACTGAAGAATTTTGAGCTGGACGCGGCGTTTTCCCAGGCAGACGGATGTCTCGGCATACTGGGGCCATCGGGCTGCGGGAAGAGCATGACGCTGCGGGCGGTGGCAGGGCTTGTGCGGCCGGACCGGGGGCGGATCTGTCTGGACGGAAGAATCCTGTTTGACAGTGGAAAGCGGGTGGATCTTTCTGTGCAGAAAAGGAAAGTGGGCTATCTTTTCCAGAATTACGCCCTGTTTCCCAACATGACCGTGGCGGAGAATATCCGGGCCGGGATGCGCAAAGGTCCGGCGGCCGGCAAAAACCTGGCGGAACTTGTGCGCCGTTTCCACCTGGAGGGGCTGGAGGGCCGGTATCCGGGGCAGCTCTCCGGCGGCCAGCAGCAGCGGACTGCCCTGGCGAGGATCTTTGCCTCGGATGCGCAGTGCCTTCTGCTGGATGAACCGTTTTCCGCCATGGACAGCTACCTCCGGGAGGAGATGCAGATCGGGCTGGCGCAGATCATCCGGGAGTTTGAAGGCTGTATGGTCCTTGTGAGCCATGACCGGGACGAGATCTACCGTCTGTGCGACCGGACGCTGATCATGGAGAACGGGAAAAGCGTGGTCTGCGGCGGGACGAGGGAACTTTTTGCCAGGCCCCGCAGGGTGGCCGCCGCCCGTCTCACCGGCTGCAAGAACCTGTCGCGGATCCGCAGGGCGGGGGACTTTCAGGTGCACGCCCTGGACTGGCATGTGACACTTCAGACAAAGGAGCCTGTGACGAGCCGGATCACGCATGTCGGGATCCGGGCCCACGACATCCTGCCCGCGCCGGAGGGGGAGGACGTGCCGAACCGGATCCGGGTACTGGTAAAAGAGAAGGTGTATTCGCCCTTTGAGTGGACCCTCGTTTTTCAGAATCTGGAGGAGCCGGGGGCGGGGATCTGGATGAAGCGGGAGCGCGGCGATATGCAGGTGCCGGAGGCAGTGACTGTAGATCCGGCGAAGATCCTCCTGCTGGAGGAGTAAGATGGATGGGAGGAACAGGAAAAATGATAAAACCCGAAGAGAAGAGGCTGCACACCAGGGTGAAGCTGCAGATCTGCACAGACGAGCCGGTGATCGGACCCGGCGTGGCGCAGCTTCTTGAGCTGCTGCAGCAGACGGGCTCCATGAAGGAGGCCTGCGGACGGATGGGCATGTCTTACAGCAAGGGCTGGAAGATCATAGACAGGGCGGAACGGGAGCTGGGGTACAGCCTGATCACCCGCCGGCACGGCGGGGCCAGCGGTGGAAGTTGCCTGGTCACGGAGGACGGCATGGATGTGGTCCGGCGGTACAGGCAGTTGGAGGAGAAGGTGAGCCGGTATGCAGAGGAAATGTTTTGCTGTGAATACTTTAACAGGTCACGTAATACTTTTTAAAAGTGTTACGTCCGGAATTACACGAACTGGTGTGTTATTGTGTATCACATCCATACAATTTCCCTAGCGGATTTGTGCGTTGGGATATATTTCCTTCATTCTGGCGTCATCAAAATGGGTATCTATGACATGTTCCCAGCCATTTTTGGCTGCAGGGCTGCCGTCCCGCTCACTGTACCGGATGAGGGCGGCTGCGGAGACGAGCATGTTGGCGCACATGAAGACGACCAGGATCCAGGTGGCGATGTATCCGGCGATCTTCGGGATCTTCTCGATCCAGCGGGAAAAGTGGGGGTAGAGCCCTTTGATCCAAACGACGGCGGCGATGCCCCAGAAGAAGCAGTAGAGCAGATTGATCCTGCCGCCCAGATTGAAGGGGATGCCGCTGTAGTCCCAGAAGACCTGGCCGAGTACGAGCTCGGAGAGGACGCTGCATATGTATTCGTAGGCGCCGCCCAGAAAGGCGCCTACAAGGAAAATGTGCCGGTCCGGCCGATGGCGGTCTTTGTACAGGAGGGCTGTTGCCAGAACAATGGCAAAGCCCCACACGATGCTGAAAGGCCCCCATACAAGGCTGCTGCGGCTCATCCACACGCCGCCAACCGCCCGGCAGTAGAGCGTCTCCGTCATATCTCCCAGCAGGGCGCCGGTGAGAAAGAGCCAGAAGAGCTTGTAGAAACCGCAGCCCTCGGCAAATGTACCTGTCTTAAACAGTTCCTGTGTCCGCTCCTCGATGACAGGGTATACGGCGGCCATACGCCGCTCTGCGAATCCGATGAGGGAAGCGCCGGCCCGGAAGGGCTGGTTTTTGTATCTGTCGCTGTTTCTGATCCGCTCGGCTGTGAGGATCTCATGGCTGCGGAGGTGGAGAACTGCTGTTATGGAAACAAGGAGGTCCATGAACACATAGCCCGTGATCACCCACACGGTGATAAGGTTCACCGGTTCCGGAAGGGCCGTGTACAGATCCAGGAAAATCCGGTTCCCGTATGCGAGCGCGGCCGCCCCGAGGATGCCCCACAGGAATGTGTACTGGGGGCAGATGTAGCCGTCAAAGTTCCACTTCTTATCTGAATAGTCCCACCATTTGTGCCGGTTCAGCCTCTCCAGCGTCTTGCCCGTGATCCACTCCACCGCCGTGGCGAGCACCGCGCAGCCGAGAAAGAGAAATACAGGCCGCCCGGTCAGCTCATCCAGCGTGACTGTCATGAGCACGGCTGCAAAACCGTAGACAAGGCAGAAGGGGCCGGTGGAGAAACCTCTGTTGGTAAACCGCTTGTTTTTCACTGTCCCCACAACCGCTTCCATTCCCCAGCCTATGAGAGAGTAGATCAGGAAAAGCCAGCAAAGCTGCATCCATGTATATTCCATAAAGAAACTCCTTTCCAGCGGGACCCGGGAAAGGCCCCAGGCCATCATAATATGGCCGCATCGGGCGGGTCAAGCAAAGAGGGAAAGTTTACAGTTTCTTTAGAAATGACATAAACAAAAGCAGCGTGCAGATCACATGCACGCTGCCTCTTTCATCTGGAGATTGTGATGGAAATACAAATAGGGGGCTAAAAGTATGTTTTGTATTTCGAATACAATATAGCACAGCTTGTTATAGAGGGATATATTCTTTTGTTACAGATATTGGTAAAATAATTGTGCCAGAAGCACAAAAATGATATATTGAACTTAGATTCTTACAAGGAGCAGATGAAAATGGCAGTTGAATTGAAATATCTGTATCAGGAAATACCGACAGAGTATGAGGTCAGGCTTCACACAGAGTCCTGTTTCGACCGAAAGATCAGCTGGATCCACTCGGTGGAGGGGAGCGAACTGGCAAAATTTCTCTACGGGGACGAGCTTGTGTTTAATTCGGGCCTGAGCTACGATTCGCAGGCGTGGCTCATGGACTACCTGCAGGCTATGGACGGCGCAGGGGCCGGCGGCGTCATCATCGCACTCAGGGAGGGAAAGCGCTTTCCGGAGGAAGCGGTGGACTGGTGCAACGCCAGGAGGCTGCCGCTTTTTTCGGCCTCCTGGAAGACGCCGTATATCGATATCATGCGGAAGTTTTCCGAGATCCTGCTGAAAAACGAGCAGAGGGAGACCAATCTGATCGCGTCGCTGAAAAACGCGATCTTCTACCCGCGCAATGAGGAGATGTATCTGAGTCACCTGGAGCGGAACGGGTTCCCGCGGGATCTGTCCTACACGGTGGTCATCTTAAGCTGCCACACCTACGACACAGAGAAAGGGAATGAACAGCTGGAAGCGATCCAAAGAAAGCTGCATTTCTGCCTGGACAAATCGATCCTCTACGAGGAGGAGGGAAGACTCATCCTTCTGGCCGCCGGGGGCGGCTGCGGATCCCTGCAGAAGTACTTCCGGAATATGTGCAGGGAGGATCCGCATCTGTATATCGGCGCCGGCACGACTGTGTCGCGGCTGCAGGATATCCACAGATCCTACGAGACTGCCTACACCGCCTACCAGCTCACGAAGACGACGATCCCGACAAACTACCTTGCCTATGATGAGCTGGGCATCTTCAAGATCCTCACGGACGTGAAAGATGCGTCGATCTGTCCGGACTTTGTGGAGGAAGTGCTGGGCGCACTGCTCCGGTATGACAGGGAGCACGGGACTTCCTACATGAAGATCCTGCGGGTCTACTTTGAGCATGACTGCAGCGCCGTCAGCACGGCAAAAGCACTGTACTGCCACAAAAACACGCTGGCCTACAAGCTGAACCACATCCGGGAACTGCTCGGCTGCGACATCCTGAGCAATGAGAACCGGATGCGGATCATGGTGGCGCTGCACATTATGCAGCTCGAGGCACAGCCGTAGATACCGCCGGGAAAATTTCCGGCAGCCCTGTCATTTCGGAGAAAAATGAGGTAAACTGAAAAGCAGATGAAAAGGAGAGGAGCGTGTGGAAGATGAAATGTTTTCTTGCCGTAGATATCGGCGCTTCAAGCGGCCGCCACATCGTCGGATATGTGGAAAACGGACGGATGAAGATGCAGGAGATCTACCGGTTTCCCAATGGTATGAAGATGCAGGACGGCAGGCTGTGCTGGGACATAGACGGCCTGTTCCGGGAAGTCCTGGCAGGGATGAAAAAGTGCAGGGAACAGGGATACACGCCAGATACGATGGGGATCGACACGTGGGGTGTTGACTTTGTACTCCTGGACGGCAGCAGCCGGCGCCTGGGTCCGGCTGTGGGATACCGGGACAGCCGCACAAAAGGCATGGAGGAGAAGGTATATCAGACTATACCGGAGGAAGCTCTTTACCGGCGCACCGGCATCCAGAGACAGCCGTTCAACACGATCTACCAGCTGATGGCAGTAAAGGAACAGGAGCCGGGCCTGCTGGAGAAGGCGGAGGCGCTGCTCCTCATCCCGGACTATCTTCATTTCCTGCTGACAGGAAGGAAAGCCACCGAGTACACGAACGCAACGACCACGCAGCTGCTGGATGCGCCAAGCGGGGACTGGGACAGGGAGCTCATCGCCATGCTGGGCTATCCGGAAACCATGTTCCAGGAGATATGCAGGCCGGGCACCGTGCTGGGCCCGCTGCAGGAGGAGATACGCAGGGAGGTCGGGTTCGACTGCCAGATCGTGCTGCCGGCCACGCACGATACCGGCTCCGCGGTCCTTGCCATGCCCTGCCGGGAGGAGACGGGCCTGTACATCAGCTCCGGGACATGGTCCCTCATGGGGACGGAAGTCCGCGAGGCCGTGCTGACAGAGGAGGCCAGGAAGGCCAATCTGACCAACGAGGGAGGCTATGACGGGAGGTTCCGTCTGCTGAAAAATATCATGGGACTCTGGATGATCCAGTCCCTGCGCCATGAGGACGGGGATGTCTATGATTTCGCCTGGGTGTGCAGGGAAGCGGAAAAGAACCGGGACTTCCCCTCGCGGGTGGATGTCAACGACGATATCTTCCTTGCACCTGAGAGCATGAAGGAGGCCGTGAAGCTGTACTGCCGCAGGACCGGACAGCCGGTGCCGGAGACGACGGGGGAACTGGCGGCCGTCATCTACCAGAGCCTGGCAGTGTGCTACGCAAAGACAGCGGAGGAGATCGAGGCGGTCTCGGGCCGGCGCTTTGCCTGTATCCATATCATCGGCGGGGGAGCCAATGCAGATTATCTGAGCAGGATCACTGCATCCGCCTCAGGGCGCACGGTGTCGGCCGGCCCGACAGAGGCGACAGCCATCGGCAACCTGACAGTGCAGATGACGGCAGCAGGGATATTCCGGGATCTTGCGGAAGCGCGTGCCTGCGTCAGAGAGTCGTTTCCGATCAGGACGTTTGAACCATAAGATAAAATACATATACAGGAGAAAGGAGCAGAAACATGAACGTAACAGACGCAAAATTTGTACAGGGATTTGTCAGGATGTGCAGCGACGGATGGGAGCAGGGCTGGCATGAGAGAAACGGCGGGAATCTCACATACCGCATGAAGCCGGAGGAGGCGCAGGAGGTCATGCCGCTGCTTGACAGGACCCGGCCGTGGCAGCCGATCGGAGCGGACGTGCCCGGTCTGGCAGGCGAATTTTTCATGGTAACCGGAAGCGGGAAATTTTTCCGGAACGCGGTTTTGGATCCCGCGGACACAACGGCGATCATTGAGATCGACGACAGCGGAAAGAATTACAGGATCTGCTGGGGGCTTGTAAACGGCGGACGGCCGACAAGCGAGCTGCCGAGCCACCTGATGAACCACGAGGTAAAGAAAGAGATTTCCGGCGGAAGACACAGAGTCATTTACCACGCGCACACGCCGAATACGATCGCCCTGACCTTTGTGCTGCCGCTGAAAGACGAGGTCTTCACAAGGGAAATCTGGGAGATGATGACAGAGTGTCCGGTCATTTTCCCGGACGGCATCGGCGTTGTCGACTGGATGGTGCCGGGCGGGAGAGAGATCGCGGTGGTGACCAGCGAGCTGATGAAAAAGTACGACGTGGCTGTCTGGGCCCATCACGGGATGTTCTGCTCCGGTGAAGATTTTGACACAACCTTCGGGCTGATGCACACGGTGGAGAAGTCTGCGCAGATCCTGCTCAAAGTCCTCTCTGTGTCCCCGGTCAAGCGGCAGACGATCACGGCCCGGAATTTCCGGGATCTGGCAGAAGCATTCCATGTGACGCTGCCGGAGCGGTTCCTGTATGAAAAGCAGGCAGAGGAGGAATAAATATGGCAGAGACGGCTGTAAGCTGTAACATCGAACACCATGCAGTCCTCTTTGCCCTGCTGGCGAAGCGGGCGGTGGAACTGTGCGGGGAGGACGGGGAAAAGGCCATTCTGCACGGCATGATCCTCTATGGGAAGGAGAGGGGCCGGCGGATGGCGCTGAACGCCCTCGCCCGCGGGGAACAACTGAATACACTGACAAACCAGGCGTACGGGGAGTGGAAACCGGACTATGACGGGCAGATGGAATTCGGGCAGATCTGCACAGAGCCGTCGCTTCGCACCTACATAGCCAGATGCGCCTGGTGCGATGCCTGGAAGAAGCACGGATTGACAGAATACGGGAAACTTTATTGTGTCCATGTAGATGATGCCGTTTACCAGGGTTACCAGGACGCCTATGTCTGCACCCAGATCACAGAACCCATGAGCTGGGGCGGGAAGCGCTGTGAGTTCGACTGGGGCTGCCCGCTGACGCCGGAGGAAAACGAGGCGCTGGCGGCAAAGAAAAAAGAACTCGGGACATCCTGCATGAAGGATTTCAATTTCCACACAGCCCACTTAAAATCCACCATCAGCCGGGTGCTTGCAGAGGACCTGGGGAAGGACGGTGAAAAGGCGGCGGCCCTTGCCCTGGAAGACTTTGCGGAGACATTCGGCCGGGCGTACCTGGATGTGCTGGATACGATCCCGCCGGAGGAGCTCTATCCGGGTGACACACTGGAAAAGAGTGCATCGGCGGAATTGAAAAATGGGATCACCTCCTGGCTGGAGGAGCATGAGGACGAAATGATCCGCACGGCGGACTTTATATTCCATCACCCGGAGACCGCCTACAGGGAGGAGAGATCCGCGGCCTGCCTGGCTGCCTTCCTCAAAGAAAACGGCTTTCAGGTAAGCGGCGGAACCGCCGGGATCGGGACGGCCTTCACAGCCGCGTGGGGAGAGGGAAGCCCTGTCATCGGCTTCCTGGCCGAGTACGATGCCCTGCCGGGACTGGGCCATGCCTGCGGCCACAATCTCCTGGGGACCGGAGCCGCGGCCGCGGCCTGCGCGCTGAAGGCACAGATGGAGAAGAAGGGGATGCAGGGGACACTTCGGGTCTACGGCTGCCCGGCGGAGGAGACTATGTCCGGCAAGATCGTCATGAACAGGGCGCATGTCTTTGACGACCTGGACATTGCCGTGACCTGGCATCCCTTTGACCGGAACCGGGTCAGCAATGATATCTGGCAGGCGCAGGATATTAAGAACTATACGTTCCACGGGGTCAGCGCCCATGCCTCCCGGTCGCCGGAGCAGGGCCGCAGCGCCCTGGACGCCGCAGAGCTCATGAACGTAGGGGTCAACTACCTGCGGGAACATGTGGCGGGAGATGTGCGGATGCACTACGCCTACATGGACAACGGCCAGCCGGCCAACGTGGTGCCGGATCTGGCAAAGACAAACTACTATATCCGCTCCAGCCTGCGGGCAAGGACGGAGGATGCCTCCAGGAGGGTGGATGACTGCGCCAGGGGCGCCGCCATCATGACGGGGACGACAGTAGACATCGAGCTTGTGTCAAGCTGCAAAGAGATGAAGATCGACCGGGAGCTGACGGAGCTCTACTATGAGGCCATGACGAAGATCCCGACGCCCGTGTACACGCAGGAGGAGCTGGACTTTGCGGAGCAGGTAAGCCGGGAGGCGGGCTTTGACAACGGCGGGGAATATTTCCGGGGCCTGGAGCCGCTGGAGGATGAGCCGGTGCCCATCTCCATCGGAACAGACGCCTCTGAGGTGAGCCACACGGTGCCCCTCATCACCCTGAGCGCTGCCACCATGTGCAGGGGAACCCCCCTCCACCACTGGGCCGCCGCAAAACAGGCCGGCATGAGCATCGGCCACAAGGGAATGCTGTACGCAGCCCGGTGCATGGCGGAGGGCACACAGCTCTGGATGGAGAGATACGGACAGAAGAAAAAAACAGAAAGAAAATAAAGGGAGGAACAAAACAATGATCACAAAGAAAATCGGCTGGATCGGATGCGGGAATATGGGAGGAGCCATCCTCCACGGCGCGCTGGAGAGCGGCGTGCTGCCAAAGGAGAACGCAGCGGTGTACGACGTCAGCGCGGCAGCCATGGAGAAGGCAAAAGAGTGGGGCGTAAGTACTGCGGCAGGCTGCGGGGAGCTGTGCCGCGCAAGCGATCTGGTCCTGCTGGCTGTAAAACCCCAGTACGTGGAGCAGACGCTGGCCCAGTGCGGGGACGCCCTGGACGGCAAGGCGGTGATCTCCATCGTGGCGGGCGTCACGGCAGAGCGCCTGCGCGGGATGATCAAGGGGGCGCCCCGGATCCTCAGGACCATGCCAAACACACCGGCTATGGTGTTTGAAGGCGCGTTTGCCCTCTGCTCAGACAATGACCTCACGGAGGAGGAGATGGCGGCAGCTACAGAACTCTTTGCAGCCATCGGCGTGGTGGAGAAAGTGCCGGAGCACCTCATCGATGCAGTCTGCGGCTTAAGCGGCGGCGGTCCGGCCTACGTGGCCATGTTCATTGAGGCCATGGCGGACGGAGGTGTGAAGCAGGGGCTTCCCAGGGCGACGGCTTACCGACTGGCAGCGCAGACCTGTCTCGGGACGGCGAAGATGATCCTTGACATGGGGATCCATCCGGGCCAGCTCAAAGACATGGTGACCTCCCCGGGCGGCACGACCATCGAGGGGTGCGAAGCGCTGGAGAGAGGCGGCATGCGGGCGGCTGTCATCGACTGCATCAACGCAGGCGCGGAGAAATCCAGGAAACTGTAGAATGATGGATTTACAAGGACTGTGGGAGAAGTACAGGGAGGAAACGGTATTTAATTACTCTGTTTTGCCGGAACATTTGAAAAAGCATGGAGAGCATCTGGTCGTGGAGCCGCAGACACTCATCGTCTCCCGGGGAGAATTTCCCGGCAGCATCTATTTCATACTGGACGGTGTGGCTGCCGGCGTGCGGGAGTATGCGGACGGAAATGAATACAGTTATTTTCAACTGGACCGGCAGAATGGGAATATAGGACTTCTGGAGATTTTTGCCAGAAAGGAGAGCTATATCGCCACTATTGTCAGCATCACAAGAGTTGAGATGGTGAGGATAGATGCAGCGCTGATCTATGAGGCGGCGATGCAGGATGTCTCTCTTTTAAGACGATGCACAGCGCTTCTGGCAGACGATCTCTATAAGCGGTCCGGCAATGACGGGATCCTCTATTATTTCCAGGGGATCGACCGGGTGAGATACTATCTGACCAGTTACTATGAGAGACACCAGGCGGAGGCGGAAAAAGGCAAGGTCACGGTCCATGCGGAATACCAGGACATTGCCAGCAGCATCGGAGTCAGTGTGCGCACGGTGGGGCGGAATCTGCAGAAACTCAAGGAGACCGGCGAGATAGGATCCTGGCACAAGAAGACGACGGTGTCGCAGGAGCAGTACAGGCAGATGCTGGAGAACCTCTATCTGTAAGAAAAGTGCATAAAAACCAGGGCGGAAACTGTTGCTTCCGCCCTGGTTTTTTGTCTGAAATGCCTAAAAAAGAGGGAAAGGAGGAAAACTGTACAATATGACAGAGAAAAAAGTGCTTGTCTACGGTTCTCTCAATCTGGATCACGTCTACAGTGTGGATCATTTTGCAGGGCCGGGAGAAACCATTCCGGCAAGAGACATGAAGGTCTCCTGCGGCGGAAAAGGTCTGAACCAGGCGGTTGCATTTGCCAAGGCAGGAGCACAGACCTATCTGGCGGGCAAGACCGGCAGCGGCGGGGATCTGCTCCGGGACACATGCCGGGAGTACGGCGTGCATACCGACTATCTCAAATCCTGCAGCGAGCCGGGCGGACACGCGGTCATCCAGGTGGATGCGCAGGGACAGAACTCGATCATCATCTTCGGCGGTACAAACCGGATGCAGACGGAGGAAGAGATCAGCCGTGTGCTGGAACAGTTTGACGGGGGAGATTTTCTGATCCTGCAAAACGAGATCAACAATCTTCCATATCTGATCCAAAGAGCGCATGAACGCGGGATGGAGATCGTGCTGAACCCGTCGCCGTGGGAGGAGTCGCTGCGAAGCTGCGGGCTGGAGCAGGTCTCCTGGCTGATCCTGAACGAGGTGGAGGCCTTTCAGATGACAGGGGAGCAGGAGCCGGAGGCAGTGCTGGATCAGTTCAGACGGATGTATCCGGATATGAAGATCGTACTCACGCTTGGGGAGGACGGATCCATGTGCCAGAGCAGCGGGCTGTGTCTGTCCGCTCCCTGCGTCCGCACCAGGGCTGTGGATACCACGGCGGCGGGGGATACATTTACAGGGTATTTCTTTGCGGAGATCCTGCGGGGCAGGACAGAAGAGCAGGCTCTGCGGACAGCCTCACAGGTTGCAGCCATCACGGTGTCAAGGCGGGGGGCTGCAGCGGCGATCCCGTATCTGCGGGAAGTATTAGATGAACAGGAAAGGAATTGAGAATATGAAACGAGGAATAAAATATGATTTCTCTCTGCTGGCGCTTCTGCTGATACCGGTAGGTGTATCATTGAGCGTGGTGGGGTATCAGCTGTCAACGATCCTGAAGCTGCCGGTGTTTGTAGACCAGATCGGCATCATGCTGGTGTCCATGATCGCCGGCCCCTGGGTGGGCCTTGTGGCCGGCATGCTTGGCAATGTAGTGAACGGGATGCTGAACCCGGTCTCCTTTGGGTTTGCGTTTGTATCTATGGCGCTGGGCCTGGTGTGCGGCTTTATGTCCAGGTGGAGATGGTTCACCAACATTTTCGGCATTGTCATCGGCTGTGCCATCATCAATGTGGTGACGGCCATGGTCTCCGGCGTCGTGTCCACCTTCATGTTCGGGGGCGTGACAGGTTCCGGCACAGACCTGGTGACAGCGGCCTTCCTTGCAACCGGACAGGCGCTCTGGACCTCTGTGCTCTCCGCAAACCTGCTCACGGGAACCTTCAACACGATCATCAATTTTGCCGTAAGCTATATTATCGTGAAGCGGATCCCGGACCGGTTTCTTGTAAAGCTCAACTACGGAATGCCTTACATCAAAAAGAAGGGGGTAAGATAAATGAACAGCGCAATCGGAAAACTGTATCCTTCGACTAAATTTGCAGTATTGCTCCTGCTGGTGATCCTAAGCGTATTTACGCCCGGGTACATGCTCCAGTATCTCATGTTCCTGGTGGTGCTTCTCTTCAGTCTCTGCGCGGGGACGGCCAGACAGTTCCTAGGGACATTTTTCAAATCCATCTTCATCATTATTATTTTCATATTTGCCATCCAGGTCTTCATCATCAGCAATGAAGATGCGCAGCCGATCTGGGCGTTCATCCATTTCTCCCAGACCGGGCTGAACGACAGCCTGAGCATGACGTCCAAGATCGTGGCGATCAGCTCCCTCGTCATCTGTTTTTTCCAGGTGACAGATATCAAGGATATCACATTCGCGCTGGAGAAATCAGGCACGCCCAGAAAGGTGACGTTCCTCATCTCCTCCACGATCCAGTTGATCCCGCAGATGTCTGCTCTCTCCAAAACGATCACGGACGCGCAGAAGTCCAGGGGGATTGAGACGGAAGGAAGTCTTCTCATCCGGGCGAAAGCGTTTGTGCCCATGCTGGGCCCCCTGGTGCTGTCTTCCATCCAGCAGACAGAGGAGAGGATGCTGGCCCTGGAGTCGAGAGCATTTTCGTCAAAGGCGAAAAAGACGTCAATCTATGAGATCCGTAAAAAACCGGCAGATTATGTCCTGGATATCCTGTGCGTGGCAGGACTGATCGCCTATATTGCATGGAGGGTGATGTAATGGCAGTCATTTCATTGAAACATGTGAGCTACCAGTATCCGCTGGAAGACCACAAAGTAATCAGAGATATTTCTTTTGAAATTGAAAAAGGACAGGTGTGGGGGCTGATCGGCGCAAACGAGTCCGGCAAGACAAGCGTCTGCAATATCATCCGCGGGTTTATCCCGGAGATCTACCGGGGCACGCTGGAGGGGGACGTGCTCATCAAAGGGAAGAAGATAGAAGAGTACGGGCCCGGGGAACGGGCTTCCATCGTGGGATATTCTTTCCAGAATCCATTCACCCAGATCTCCGGCGTCAAGGAGACGGTCTATGAGGAACTGGCTTACGGGATGGAGAATACGGGCGTCCCGCGGGAGAAGATGAAGGAGAAGGTGGAGGAACTGATCCGGATCTTCCATCTGGAAAAGCTGAGGGATAAAAACCCATATGAGCTCTCCGGCGGGCAGAAGCAGCGGGTGGCCCTGGCGTCCATGCTGGCACTGGATCCGGAGATCGTGATCCTGGACGAACCCACATCCCAACTGGATCCAAAGAGCACAGAGGACATTTTTGAGATCGTGAAGCTTTTGAAGGAGCAGGGCAAGACGATCATCCTGGTGGAGCACAAGGTGGACCTGGTGGCAGAGTACTGCGACCACATCCTGCTTCTTGCGGATGGCCAGGTGGCCATGCAGGGGAAGACGGAGGAGATCCTGACGGATCCGCAGGTGCTTGTATGCGGCGGCCAGCTCCCCCAGGTGGTCCTGTATTTTCTGGAGAGGGAAAAGCGCACAGGGAAAAAGAACAAAATCCCGCTCACGGTACAGAACGTGAGCTTTGCTTATCCAAACGGCTACACAGCCGTGGAGGATGTGAGCATGGCGTTTGAAAAAGGGGAGGCTGTGGCCATTATCGGACAGAACGGCGCGGGCAAGACGACGACGGTCAAGCTGATGAACGGGCTTCTGCGCCCGACAAAGGGGGAGGTTCTGATCGAAGGGCAGTCCACGGCGGACAAGACGACAGCCACCATCGCCAGGAAGGTGGGGTATGTGTTCCAGAATCCGGACGACCAGATCTTCCAGGAATCCATCTACAAGGAGATCTCATACGGCCTTGTAAAGCAGAAGATGGCGCCGGAGGAAGTGAAGAGGAGAACGCTGGATGAGCCGACGGCCGGGCAGGACAGGAAGTCCACGGAACTTCTCGGCGCGATCGGAGCCGGTCTTGCAAAAAAAGGAAAAATTGTGATTACCATCACCCATGACATGGAATTTGTTGTAAAATATTTTAAGAGGGTGATCGTCATGGCTGAGAAGAAAAAGAGAAGAGACGCTTCGCCCCGGGAAATCTTCTGGGACGAGGAACTTCTCAGATTCAGCAGCCTGAAGCAGCCCTACCTGTGCCAGCTCGCCAACCTGCTGGGGCACCGGGATATCCTGACCATCGGGGAACTGCTGGAGGTGACAGTATGAGATATCTTCTGATCGACTGCGACCCGGGCCACGATGACGCCATGGCGATCCTGACGGCCTGCGCCCATCCGGAGGAGCTGAAGATACTCGGCATCACTACGGTGGGAGGAAACCAGACGCTTAAAAGGGTGACAGAGAATGCAAAAAATATCCTCCGTTTTCTCTGTGCAGATATTCCGTTGGCATCCGGCCAGGAGGGCCCCCTCGTGAGGCGGCTTCAGGCGGCCCCCGAGGCCCACGGGGACAGCGGGATGGACGGATTTGATTTTGGCACGGGAGATTATCCGCTGGCATCCGAACATGCGGTGACATTCCTCTATGAGAAGATCATGGCCTGCCCGGAGAAGGTGACCATCGCCGCGCTGGCGCCGCTTACGAACCTGGCGCTGCTTCTGAAGGTGTTTCCGGAGGTGAAGGAGAAGATCAGCTGCATCAGTATGATGGGCGGCGGCATCAGCCACGGCAACTGCACGGAACTGACTGAGTTCAATATCTACGTGGATCCCGAGGCGGCTCAGATCGTCTTTACCTCCGGCATCCCCATCGTGATGGCGGGGCTGGATGTGACGGAGAAGGCGGCCGTTACGGCGGAGGAGATCGAAAGCCTGAAGACAAAAGGCAGGATCAGCCGTATGGCCGGGGAACTGCTGACGTTCTACCACGAGTCGGGAAAACAGTTCGGCTTTGTGGACAGTCCCATCCATGATCTGTGCGCAGTGGCGTACCTTCTGGAGCCAGGCATGTTCCGCGGGGAGCGCTGGCATGTGGAGGTGTCCACAGAGGACGGCCCCGCAAGGGGACTGACCTATGCGGATAAGCGGCTTGCCGGAAATGAGCAGAAAAACGTGCTTGTGCTGGAGGATGTGGACAGAGACAGGTTTGCGGGATTGTTTATAGAGGCCCTGGAACGGCTGGATGCATCCGCATGCAGCAGGTAAAGTGGTAAGAGAAAGGAGGCTGCAGCTGTGGAGCGGGAAGAGAAGGATCTGAAAAGAAAAGAACTGAAGGGCAGCCGCTGGCAGTCTGCTCCGAAAGTGGAACTCCACTGCCACCTGGACGGATCCCTGAGCCGGGCGTTCGTGGAAAGCCGGCTGGGAAGAGCGGTGCCCATCCGGGAACTGCAGGTGGAGCCGGACTGCCGGAGCCTTCCCCAATATCTGGAAAAGTTTGATCTGCCCCTCGCCTGCCTGCAGGATGAGGAGGGACTTCAGGGCGCCGGCTATGATTTCATCCGGTCTGTGTCCGGGGAACATGTGCGCTATGCGGAGGTGCGGTTTGCGCCCTCCCTCTCGGCCCACGGGGATCTGACATGCGGCCGGGTGATCCGGGCTGTGCTGGAAGGACTGGAGAGAGGCCGGCAGGACTTTGGAACAGAGTACAATGTCATCGTCTGCGCCATGCGGGGCCAGGCCTTTGAGCAGAATCTGTCCATGCTGCGCGCGGCCCGGGAGTTCCTGGGGCAGGGAGTGTGCGCCGCGGACCTGGCCGGCAACGAGGCCGCCTGGCCTATGTCGGAGTACCGGGAGCTTTTTGCGGAGGCGCGGAAGATGGGCATGCCTTTCACTATCCACGCCGGGGAGTGCGGCAGCGCCGCGAATATCCGGGACGCGCTGGATGCGGGGGCGGCCAGGATCGGCCACGGCATCGCCATGCGGGGGCAGGATGCGCTGAAAGCCCTGTGCCGGGAGAGGGGCACCGGCATCGAGATGTGCCCGGTGAGCAACCTGCAGACAAGGGCGGTGGAGAGGCCGGAAGACTATCCCCTGCGGGAGTTCCTGGACGCCGGGCTGAAGGTCACGGTCAACACGGACAACCGCACGGTCAGCGGCAGCACCCTGTCCGGGGAACTTGCTTTCGTGCAGGAGATGTACGGCATCCGTGAGGAGGAGATCTTCCTTCTTTTAAAAAATGCAGTGGATGTGTCGTTCGCGGATGACAGCGTCAAACAGAAACTTTACAGGGAGCTTGCAGACTGGAAGGAGGGAAGATGATGGACAGATATAAGAGGATTTTTGTGATCGTGCTGGATTCCCTCGGCATCGGCGCCATGCCGGATTCGCCGGAGTACGGGGACACGGATGTGGACACGTTCGGACATATCGCGCAGGCCGCCGGGCCCCTTTTGATCCCCCATCTCACCCGGCTTGGCATGCTGCATCTCCACCCGGTGGAGGGGATAAAGCCGGACCAGGCCCCTGCGGGAAGATACATGCGGATGGCGGAGGCCAGCCACAGCAAGGATACGATGACCGGGCACTGGGAGATGATGGGTCTGAAGGTGGAGAAACCATTCCGCACCTTCACAGAGCACGGGTTCCCGCCGGAACTCATCCAGGAGCTGGAGAGGCGGTGCGGGAAGAAGGTGATCGGCAACCGCAGCGAGAGCGGGACGAAGATCCTGGATGAGCTGGGGGAGGAGGAGATCCGGGACGGGTCCATGATCGTCTACACCTCTGCCGACTCTGTGCTGCAGATCGCCGGCAATGAGGAGACCTTCGACCTTGAAAACCTGTACCGCTGCTGCGAGATCGCCCGGGAACTCACCTTAAAGGATGAGTGGAAAGTGGGCCGGGTCATCGCAAGGCCCTATGTGGGCAGGAAGAAGGGGGAGTTCGTCCGGACGAGCAACCGCCGGGACTACGCCCTGAAGCCTTTTGGAAGAACGGCTATGGACGCGCTGAAAGACGCCGGCTATGATGTGATCGCCGTCGGCAAGATCCACGACATCTTTTCGGGGGAGGGCATCACGAGATCCCTCCATTCAGACAGCTCTGTCCACGGCATGGAGCAGACCTGCCAGATCTGCCGGGAAGACTTCCGGGGCCTTTGCTTCACGAACCTGGTGGACTTCGACGCCCTGTGGGGGCACCGGAGAAACCCGGACGGGTATGCCCGCGAGATCGAGAAGTTTGACGCCGGCCTTGGAAAGCTCATGGAGCTTCTGCGGCAGGACGATCTGGTCATCCTGACTGCGGATCATGGCAACGACCCCACTTACACGGGAACAGACCATACGAGGGAGTACGTGCCTTTTATCGCCTGGTCGCCCTCCATGCAGGAAGGCGGACCGCTCCCGGATGCACAGACATTTGCAGACATCGGGGCGACAGTTGCGGATAATTTCGGGCTGGAGATGCCGGAGGGGACCATCGGCACATCCAGACTTGCAGAACTGGTATAAGGAGGAACATAGGATGTACGGGAGACTGAAAGGATATGTGGAGACGATCCGCAGGAAGACGGACCTTGTGCCCAGGGCCGCCATTGTGCTCGGATCGGGCCTTGGGGCATACGGCGAACAGATCGAGGCGGAGGCGGAGATCCCATACAGCGAGCTGGAGGGGTTCCCGGTGTCCACCGTGGCGGGCCATAAAGGGCGGTTCCTGTTCGGCACGGCCCAGGGGGTGCCGGTGGTGCTGATGCAGGGGAGAGTGCATTACTATGAAGGGTACGACATGCAGGAGGTAGTCCTCCCCGCCCGGCTTATGGGCATGCTGGGAGCGCAGATCCTTGTCCTCACCAACGCGGCGGGCGGCATCAATACGTCCTTTCATCCGGGGGACCTGATGCTGCTTACGGATCATATCTCCTCCTTTGTGCCGAGCCCGCTGCGGGGCGCCAACATCGATGAGCTGGGACCCCGGTTCCCGGATATGAGCCACGTGTACAGCCCGGCGCTGGCGGACAAGCTGCGTACAGCGGCGGACGCCGCCGGCGTGGATCTGAAGGAGGGCGTGTACGCCCAGCTCTCCGGGCCCAACTACGAGACGCCGGCGGAGATCCGTATGCTGCGGGCTCTCGGGGCGGACGCAGTGGGCATGAGCACCGTGTGCGAGGCCATGGCGGCCCGGCATATGGGCATGGAGGTGTGCGGTATCTCCTGCATTACGAACATGGCCGCCGGCATTCTGGATCAGCCGCTGGATCACCGGGAAGTGCAGGAGACGGCGGACCGGGTGAAGGAAAAGTTCGAGGGGCTGGTGACGCAGTTCCTGCGGGAAATCTGAAGCGGAAAAAATGTCTTGAAAAATGGCGCGGGAACCGATATTCTTTTTACGTACGCAGACGGTGATATGAGCAATTGCAAATACAAGGAGGTTCCTATGAAAAAAGTTGCCGGAGAATATCTGTATATCACGCTGGGGATGGTGATCGTCACGGTGGCTGTCTACTTCTTTATGCTGCCGCTGCACGTCGTCATGGGCAGCATCAGCGGTCTGGCGCTGGTGCTCGTGCAGGTCTTTCCGCTTCCCATCTCGGCCATGACCCTGATCCTGAATGTGTTCTGTCTTGTGGCCGGTTTTCTTCTGGTGGGCAAGGAGTTTGGCGTAAAGACGGTGTATGCCTCCCTGCTCCAGCCGCTGTTCCTGGCCATTTTTGAAACCGTATTTCCCGACCAGAAATCCATCACGGGGGATCTGATCCTGGATACGCTGGCCATGCTGGTGATCGTCAGCATCGGGCAGGCGATCCTGTTCCAGGTGCAGGCGTCCTCAGGCGGTCTGGATATCGTGGCCAAGATCTTAAATAAATATCTCCACGTGGAGATCGGGAAAGCCGTCTCTGCGGCCGGCATCGTCATCGTGCTGAGTTCGGCGATCTTCTATGACGGGAGGACCGTGGTGGCAGGTCTCCTTGGAACGTACATGAACGGCATGCTGGTGGACGAGTATATCGGCGGTTTCCTGCGGAAAAAGAGGGTGTGCATCCTGTCCGATCACTACGAGGAACTGACGGCATACATCCACACGGAGCTGAAGCGCGGGGCAACCCTCTACCAGGCAAAGGGAAGCTATGAGGGTGTGACGCGCACGGAGCTGGTGTCGATCCTGACCCGGAATGAGTATGCAATGCTGAGGCACTATATCCAGGAGACGGACCCGCAGGCGTTTGTGACTGTATCTACAGTCAATGAAGTGGCGGGGGTGTGGAACAAGAAGGACGGGAAGTTGAAATAATATCTTGATTATCGACATAAAATATGTTATAGTACAATAAACAGGAAATAAAGTTCTTAAATACGGAGATAAAGTATGGCATATGTCTTTTAAAGAAGAGAAGCGAAACGCGATCCGGAAGTATATGCTGGATAAGATTCGAAATGGAGAAAGTGATTTTCTGAAGAAGACTGCGGATAACTTCGAAATTTCAGAGACTTCTGTTCGCCGCTATGTCCGGGAGTGCGACAGAGGGGGAATTCTGGAAAGAGATGCGGATCAGCCGACAGGATGGAAGCTGCGCACGGTTTCTGAGAACTGGGAACTGGACACCGCAGAGCAACTGGAGGAAGACAGCCTTTTCTGGGAGTATATTTATCCATATCTGCGTGATCTGCCTGACAATGTGAGGGATATCTGGTACTATGCGTTTACGGAGATCATGAACAATGCAATCGAACATTCCAAAGGCAGCAGGATCCTTTTTTCTCTGCAGCAGGATCCTTTGTATACAGAGATTTCTATTACAGATAATGGAACCGGGATTTTTCGGAATATACAGAAATACATGCAGGAGAAAAAGGAAGTTGCATTGGACAGCGTACAGGCGGCGCTGGAGCTGTATAAAGGGAAACTTACGACAAATCCGGAAGGACATTCAGGAGAGGGAATCTTTTTTGTGTCAAAGATGCTGGCTCAGTTTGCCATATGGTCGGACAATACGATCTACGCATATCGGTGCGGCGACCGGCACAGATTTGTCCAGTCTCATCTGATTTCCTATTATACAAGACTGGAGGGGATAGGGACGATGGCTGTAATGATGCTCGACAATGATACAAAGCGCACATCCAGAGAGGTGTTTGACATGTATGCCCCGCTGGAGGAGGGATTTGTGAAAACAGAGATTCCCCTGCGGGAGATGTGTCCGCTGGGTGATCCGGTGGCCCGGTCCCAGGCCAGGCGCATTTTGCGCAGACTGGAGGAGTTCAGAGAGATTGTCTTTGATTTTCGGGGGATTGATTTCATGGGACAGGGTTTTGCAGATGAAGTGTTCCGCGTATTCCAGCACTGTCACCCGGATATCACACTGACCGTAGTGAATGCAAATGCCTCCGTCCGTGGGATGATTCGGCATGTAACGGCGCAGGCGGGAGAAGAGACATAAGAGAAGGCAGGGAAGAACAGGATGGAGGACGAAAAGAAAGATGGACAGCCCGGCCGGACACTGCTGGCCGGGATCGATGTGGGATCCACGACAACGAAGATCGCAGTCGCAGATCCCCGGACGCGCAGATCCTGCCCCTTGACTACGATCCGGACGTCAGCTTTGCGAACATTGAGAACCGTCTCCAGATGCTGGTGATGAACGTGAACCGGAAAAAGGAGAAGGATCCGGTCAGCGCGTAGAGGAACTATTTGAGAAGTTGCGGCTTTTAGGCTTGACGAACCCTGGCAAAACCAGTAAAATATATGTGCAAATTACTAGAGTTTACTAGAAAGAAAAAATTAGGAGGTCATTGGAACATGGCAACAAAATGGGTTTATATGTTCACAGAAGGCAATGCTACCATGAGAAACCTTCTCGGTGGTAAAGGCGCCAACCTTGCTGAGATGACAGGCCTGGGACTCCCCGTTCCGCAGGGATTCACTGTTACGACAGAGGCTTGTACACAGTACTACGAGGACGGCAGACAGATCAACGACGAGATCATGAGTCAGATCATGGAAGCTATGGCCAAGCTGGAGGAGATCACAGGAAAGAAATTCGGAGACAAGACGAATCCGCTTCTCGTTTCCGTACGTTCCGGTGCGAGAGCTTCCATGCCTGGTATGATGGACACGATCCTGAACCTCGGCCTGAACGAGGAAGTTGTCGAGGCTCTTGCTACAGCGTCCGGTAACGAGCGCTGGGCCTGGGACTGCTACAGAAGATTCATCCAGATGTATTCCGACGTAGTTATGGAAGTAGGCAAGAAGTACTTTGAAGAGCTCATCGACAAGATGAAAGAGGAGAAGGGCGTTAAGCAGGACGTTGAGCTGACAGCAGAGGATCTGAAGACTCTGGCAGGACAGTTCAAGGCTGAGTACAAGGAGAAGATCGGTTCCGACTTCCCGTCCGACGCCAAGGAGCAGCTTGTAGGTGCTGTTAAGGCTGTATTCCGTTCCTGGGACAACCCGAGAGCAAACGTATACCGTCGTGACAATGATATCCCGTATTCCTGGGGAACGGCTGTCAACGTACAGATGATGGCATTCGGCAACATGGGCGATGACTGCGGTACAGGCGTTGCTTTCACACGTGATCCTGCTACAGGAGAGAACGGCCTGTTCGGTGAGTTCCTGACGAACGCACAGGGCGAGGACGTTGTTGCCGGCGTGCGCACACCGATGCACATCGCAGAGATGGAGCAGAAATTCCCGGAGGCATTTGCACAGTTCAAGGATGTGTGCAAGACTCTGGAGACTCACTACAGAGATATGCAGGACATGGAGTTTACTGTAGAGCACGGCAAACTGTACATGCTGCAGACACGTAACGGTAAGAGAACAGCGCAGGCTGCCCTCAAGATCGCATGCGACCTCGTGGACGAGGGCATGAGAACAGAGGAAGAGGCTGTTGCCATGATCGATCCGCGTAACCTTGACACACTGCTTCACCCGCAGTTCGACGCTGCTGCCCTGAAGGCTGCAACTCCGATGGGCAAAGGTCTTGGAGCTTCTCCGGGAGCTGCCTGCGGTAAGGTTGTCTTCACGGCTGACGACGCTGTAGAGTGGGCTGAGAGAGGCGAGAAGGTTATCCTTGTACGTCTTGAGACATCCCCTGAGGATATCACAGGCATGAAGTCTGCACAGGGTATCCTGACAGTACGCGGCGGTATGACATCCCACGCTGCCGTTGTTGCACGTGGTATGGGCGAGTGCTGCGTATCCGGATGCGGCGACATCGTTATGGACGAGGCAAACAAGAAATTCACACTCGGCGGAAAAGAGTTCCACGAGGGAGACTGCATCTCCATCGACGGTTCCACAGGTAACATCTACGACGGCATCATCCCGACTGTAGACGCTACGATCGCCGGCGAGTTCGGACGCATCATGGACTGGGCTGACAAGTACAGAACCATGAAGGTCCGCACAAATGCAGATACACCCGAGGATGCAAGAAAAGCTGCAGAGCTTGGCGCTGAGGGTATCGGTCTTTGCCGTACAGAGCATATGTTCTTTGGCGAGGGCAGGATCGATGCATTCCGTGAGATGATCTGTGCTGAGACAGAGGAAGAGAGAGAGAAAGCTCTTGAGAAGGTTCTTCCCTATCAGCAGAGCGACTTCGAGAAGCTGTACGAGGCTCTGGAAGGCAACCCGGTAACGATCCGCTTCCTGGATCCCCCGCTTCACGAGTTCGTTCCCACAGAGGAAGAGGACATCAAGAAGCTGGCCGAGGCTCAGGGCAAGACTGTTGAGAGGATCAAAGAGATCATCGACAGCCTGCACGAGTTCAACCCGATGATGGGTCACCGCGGATGCCGTCTGGCCGTAACATATCCGGAGATCGCGAAGATGCAGACAAAGGCTGTTATCCGCGCGGCTATCAACGTACAGAAGGCTCATCCGGGCTGGAAGGTTCAGCCGGAGATCATGATCCCGCTTGTTGGCGACATCAAAGAGCTGAAATACGTGAAGAAGTTCGTTGTTGAGACAGCAGACGCTGAGATTGAGGCTGCCGGAAGCGACCTTGAGTACGAGGTTGGCACCATGATCGAGATCCCGAGAGCTGCCCTTACAGCCGACGAGATCGCTGCAGAGGCTGACTTCTTCTGCTTCGGTACAAACGACCTGACACAGATGACATACGGCTTCTCCCGTGACGATGCAGGTAAGTTCCTTGAGGCTTACTATGACGCCAAGATCTTCGAGAACGATCCGTTCGCAAAACTGGATCAGGTTGGCGTTGGCAAGCTGATGAAGATGGCTATCGATCTTGGAAAACCGGTGAATCCGAAGCTCCACGTAGGTATCTGCGGCGAGCACGGCGGAGATCCGAGCTCTGTAGAGTTCTGCAACGAGCTTGGCCTGGACTATGTATCCTGCTCACCGTTCCGTGTACCGATCGCACGTCTGGCTGCTGCACAGGCTGCAATCGCACAGAGAAAGTAATCACAGCAGAAAAAATGTGACTTATACAGAAAGAGGGTGTCGCAAAATCATCAAGTTAGATGATTGAGCGGCGCCCTCGCTCCGTTTATGGAAAAATCAGGAGAAAATCCTTTTGTTTGTGGACATTCTCCTGATTTT
>NZ_JACJKS010000003.1 GCF_016901695.1 Mordavella massiliensis
CTAAAAATCAGGAGAATGTCCACAAACAAAAGGATTTTCTCCTGATTTTTCCATAAACGGAGCGAGGGCGCCGCTCAATCATCTAACTTGATGATTTTGCGACACCCTCCTTTTCCTGTGTGATCATCGGCCAACAAGGACAATGACAGACCGCGCTCCGATGAGCAAACTGTCCTCTGCCAGCATGGGGAGGGGAGCCTCAAAGAGGATATGCTCCTCGTCTCCGGTGTTGACCGCGATGTGCCAGTGGAGGCCGCCGGGGAGGTGGGGCAGGGTCAGGCTGTGGGCCTCCCAGTGTACGTTGATGCCCAGGTAGATGATATCGTCCCGGGCCTGTACTGCATCGTAACCGGCGAAGAGGATGCCTGCCACACCCTCCCCATCGTCCCGCGGCGCCTGCCAGGGCTCGCCGGAGTGAAAGCTGATGTCCGGAAGCGAGTACCGGCAGCTCTGGGAAGAGCCCCGCAGGACAGGGTGTTCCCTGCGGAAGTGGATCATGTACTGGAAGAACCGGAAGATGTCCTGATGCTCTTCCAGAAGGGTCCAGTCCAGCCAGGAGATCTCGTTGTCCTGGCAGTAGGGGTTGTTGTTCCCGAACTGGGTGTTGCAGAACTCGTCTCCTGCAAAGAACATGGGAGTACCCCGGCTGCACAGGAGGACGGCGCAGGCGTTGCGTATCATCCTCATGCGAAGGGAGAGGACATCCGGGTCATCGGTCTCGCCCTCCACACCGCAGTTCCAGCTGCGGTTGTCACATGCCCCGTCTGTATTTTCCCAGCCGTTGGCCTCGTTGTGCTTCTCGTTGTAGGAGTACAGGTCATAGAGGGTGAAGCCGTCATGACAGGTGAGGAAATTGACGGAGGCGTGGGTGCCCCGGATCTTCGGGTCGTAGATGTCCGGTGAGCCGCTGATCCGCTGCAGGGCGGCGCTGGTGTGGGAGATGCCGCCCTTCAGGAAATCCCGCATGTCGTCCCGGTAACGCCCGTTCCACTCGCTCCAGCGGCTGAAGGACGGAAAGTTTCCCACCTGGTAGAGTCCTCCGGCGTCCCAGGCCTCAGCGATCAGCTTTGTGTTCCCGAGGAGGGGATCGAATGCCAGGCTTTTGAGCAGGGGCGGATGCTCCATGGGGGAGCCGTCCTCGTTGCGCCCCAGGATGGAGGCCAGGTCGAAGCGGAAGCCATCGATGCGGTAGGAGGTCACCCAGTAGCGCAGACAGGTGAGTATCATCTGCTGTACAACCGGGTGGTTGCAGTTCATCGTATTGCCGCAGCCGCTGAAGTTGTAGTAGCAGCCTTCCGGAGTGAGCAGATAGTACACATTGTTGTCAAAGCCCTTGAATGAGAAAATGGGTCCGTTTTCGTTGCCCTCCGCCGTATGGTTGAAGACCACGTCCAGGATGATCTCAATGCCGTTGTCGTGGAGCTCCTTTACCAGCTCTTTCAGCTCCAGCCCCTCCCGGTTGTACTCCACGTCAGCGGCGTAGCTGGTGTTGGGGGCAAAAAAGCTGACCGTACTGTAGCCCCAGTAGTTGAGGAGCTCCCTCCCGTTGTGAGTGCGCTTGTCCATGAGCTCGTCGAACTCAAAGACAGGCATCAGCTCCACCGCATTGACGCCCAGGGCCTTCAGATAGGGGATCTTTTCTTTTAGGCCCAGGAAGGTGCCGGGGGCGGACACATCCTTTGCCATCTTGGTGAAGCCTCTGACATGGAGCTCATAGATGACCAGGTCCTCGATGGGAGTACAGAGCTGGGGAGCCACGCCCCAGTAGAAATTATTTTTGACGACCCTTGCGCGGTACCCCTTTTCCAGGACCTTTTTGCCCCAGGTGCTCTGCCCGGTGATGGCTTTGGCGTAAGGATCAATGAGAATGTTCTTTTTGCTGAAGAGAAGGCCTTTCTCCGGGTCCCAGGGGCCGTCCAGGCGGAAAGCGTACTCGAATTCTTCCACATCCAGGCCAAACACGATCATAGAGAAAACGTTTCCTATCTTATAGCTGTCGGGAATGGGGAGGACCGCATAGGGCTCCTCCGACTCCCGGTGATAGAGAAGGATCTCACAGGACGTGGCATTCTGGGAATGGACAGTAAAGCTGACTCCTCCTGGGATGGCCCAGGCGCCAAAATACTCGTAAAGGCCGGGACGGACGGGAAAGCCGTTGATAGTGGCAAGAGGTTTCATGTGAGATGGCAATGTTTCTTGGATCATAGCTGCCTCCTTTGTCTGATGGGGAGAATAGACGGGTTACTGCAGATGCTGGTAAAAAAAGACGGCCAGCTGCGTTCGGTCTCTGAGAGAGAGCTTTTCCAGCAGAACACTCAGGTAATTGCGCACGGTCCCCTCCCCCAGGAACATGCGGGAGGCAATCTCACGGTTGCTGAGCCCTTCCGCCACCAGACTGATGAGCTGATACTCCCTGTCTGTGAGACCGTACTCCTCACGCGGAAAAGCTTTCTCTTTCTGGAGAAGCCCCGGGATGCGGGACATGATCTCCGTGCCGAACACGGTCTGGCCTGTCTGCACGGCCCGCAGGGCGGGCAGGATACTGCTGTAGTCGGCTTTCAGGAGATATCCTTTGACCCCGCAGCGGAGGGCCTGGATGATGTACTCGTCGTCTGAAAATGTGGTGAGAAGGAGGATGCGGGCTCCCGGATCCTCCGCGAGGACAGCCTTTGAGGCCTCCAGGCCGCTCATTCCCTCCATTCGGATATCCATGAGGAGCACGTCCGGCCGCAGGGACCTGTAGAGGGGAAGGGCCTCCCGGCCGTCGCTCCCTGTCCCTGTGACCGTGACATGCGGGTCTGCCTCCAGTATGGTCTTCAGCGCTGTTGTCACGAGCGCATCGTCGTCGATGATCACTATATTCATATAGATTTCCTTTCTGTTATGTCTTTTGCCGTTGCCTTTGGGACAGAGGCGTGGATGGAAAATCCCTGCTCTGTGTTAAACTGGATGACGCCGCCCAGGCAGCGGATCCGCTCCTTCATATTTGAGAGCCCCATGCCGTCCGTGAGAGACAGAGGGGCGGAGGTGCCGTTGTCCTGGATGCACAGTCGGTAGAAGCCGGGGTGCTCCCGGAAGGAGACGGTGACCCTGGAGGCGTCGCTGTGACGTATCACATTGCTCAGGGCCTCCTTGCAGATCATGATCACGCTGTACTTCACCTCCCTCGGGATGGGCAGCCCTGCCTCGTAGGAGAGGGAGGCGCTGCAGAACTGAAAATCCCGGATCAGGTCCTCCATCGCCTCCTTCAGGCTGACAGAGTCATCCCGCAGGTCGTGGACGCTGCGCCGGATGCTTGTCATGGCGGTGTGGAGGGTGTCCTCCAGCTCCTCCAGCGGTCTGTCCAGAGCCCTGTCCTGGCTTACCGTGCGGATAGCCCCTGTCATGAGGATGGAGCGGGAGAGCATATGTCCCACATTGTCGTGGATTTCCCTGGAGATCCGGTTCCGCTCTTTCAGTGTCGCGGTGAACATCTGGTAGTCCTGGTTTTCCAACAGGGCTCTGTTTTTTTCTTCCAGGAGAAGATTTCTCTCCATGCCTGTGTCTCTGGCCGCATGGACCTCTTTTTCCAGGCGCAGCCCCTCCTGCGTCCGCCTGGCAAGGAGCAGGGCGGCCAGGCAGAAGCACAAAAGAAAAGCGGCGGGCCTGGGGCTGGCAGCGGGGACGTGGAAGGCTGCGGGCAGGAGGCACAGGGCAAAGAGAAGGGGGCTTTTGCAGGTGCAGACGGTGTACAGCACAGGGGGCAGGAAGATAAGCTGCCAGGGCGTAAGGAGAGCGGAAATAGTCCAGCAGAGAAAGGCGGGGATATATACGGATTTCCGCGGAAAGAGGAGGACGGCGGAAAGGCAGATCAGGGTTACCAGGAAGCCGGTGACGGCCTGGGGCAGGTCCTGACAGAAGAGGGTCAGGGACAGGGAACAGACAAACAGGAGAAGGCAGTCGCTCAGTCGTTTCATCAGAGGCCTCCTTTCTTTTTGATGGATAAAAAATGACAATTGTCATTCGGTCTGCTGACAGGTGACACTATCATTATAGGACGGAAACTTTTATACTACAAGTGAAATCAAAAATGAGAGAGGGAGGTCAGTATGGAGGAGAAAACCATTGTCAGTATACACAATCTGGTGAAGAGATACGGGGATGTGCTGGCTCTTGACCATCTGGATCTGGAAATAAAGAGAGGGGAGATATACGGCCTTTTGGGGCCAAACGGGTCGGGGAAGACCACGGCCATCAACTGCCTGCTGGCTCTCCTTGGATATGACAAGGGGAGCATCCGGGTCTTCGGAGAAAAGATGGAGCCGGACAGCTATGAGAGCAAGAGGAGGATCGGCGTGGTCATGCAGAATGTGGCCGTCTTCGAGGAGCTGACCGTGCGGGAGAACATCGACTATTTCTGCAGCCTGTATGTGAAGGACAAAAAGCGGCGCAGGCAGCTTGTGGAGGAGGCGGTCCGCTTTACCGGGCTGGAGGACCATCTGAAAAAATATCCCAAAAAGCTCTCCGGGGGACTTCTGCGCAGGCTGAACATCGCCTGCGGCATCGCGCACCGGCCGGAGCTGATCCTCATGGATGAGCCCACGGTGGCGGTAGACCCCCAGAGCCGCAATCACATCCTGGAGGGGATAAGAAAGCTCAATGAGCAGGGCTCCACCATCATCTACACCTCCCATTACATGGAGGAGGTGGAGAAGATCTGCACCAGGATATCCATCATGGACCGGGGCCGCATTCTGGCCACAGGCACAAAGGAGGAGCTGAAGGCCATGATCGGCACCGGGGAGACCATCACGGTGGAGACAGGCGGAATGACAGGGGAGCAGGTGGAGGAGGTCAGGCTGCTCCCGGGCGTGGTGTCGGCAGACTGCCAGGAGGGAGTCCTGCGGGTGCAGTGCACCCAGGGGGCGGGCAACCTGACAGGGCTTCTGCACAGGCTGGAGGAGGCGGACATTCCCTTCGGAAGGGTCTGGTCCCAGCCACCCACGCTGAACGATGTGTTCCTGGAGATCACGGGAAAGAGGCTCAGGGACAGAAAGGAAGAGGAGGAGGGATAAAATGGGAACCTATCTGAAATACAGATTTCTCACCCTTGTGCGGGAGAAGTCCTTTATGTTCTGGGCCCTTGCCTTTCCGCTGATCCTGGCAGTCCTCTTCTACGTGTCCTTCGGCAACCCGGCAGGGGATGGCATGGGAGAGAAGATGCAGTCCGTGCCGGCCGGCGTGGTGGTCACGGAGGAAAACCCTCCTTTCTCTGCCTTCCTTGAAGCCCTGGACGGGGACGTGATAGAAATAAAAGAGTATGAAGACAGCCAGGAGGCTTTCGCTGCGCTGCGGGAAGGAGATG
Source organism: Mordavella massiliensis (assembly GCF_016901695.1). GTDB lineage: Bacteria > Bacillota > Clostridia > Lachnospirales > Lachnospiraceae > Claveliimonas > Claveliimonas massiliensis_A. The sequence continues at coordinate 5,345 of NZ_JACJKS010000003.1, forward strand.
TGACAGGCGTCTTCACCGTAAAGGAAGAGCCGGAGCTGACAGTGGACGGCTCCGGGCTTGCACAGAGCATCCTTGGGGAACTCATGGAGGGGTACGAGCAGCAGGCGTATCTCCTTGCCCGGGCAGCCAAAGACCACCCGGAGGGAGTGGAACGAGCCGCTGCGGCCGCACTGGAAGCGTCCGAGGAGAGCGGGGTGCGGGAGGTGAGCCTTGGAGGAAGGACCACCAATACAGGGGTGCAGTATTTCTTTGCCCTCATCGCCTTCTCCTGCCTGTCCGGCGCCTATCTTGGCATCAAGACGTGCTGCGACGGGCAGGCCAACCTGTCTGCCCTGGGAGCCCGCCGGAGCGTCTCTCCCATGCACAAGCTGAAGGGGATCCTGGCGGATTTTGCCGTGCTGATCCTTCTCCACTATGCAAATGTGCTGGTGCTGACCGGATTTATATGGCTTGTGCTGGGAGTGGACCTTGGCAGCAGCCCGGGATGGGTCCTTCTTGTGGACCTTGCGGGGACCCTGATCGGGGTGGGCATTGGCATCCTGACAGGGAGCATCAGCCGTTTTTCCTTCTCCATCAAGATGGGGCTTTGTGTCTGTGCGACCCTGTTTCCCTCCTTCCTGGCAGGGCTTATGTTCGGGAACATGAAATATGTCATAGAGACCCGCTGCCCGGTCCTTGACCGGATCAACCCTGCGGCAGTGCTGAGCGACGCCTTCTACTGCCTGGCGGTGTACGAGGACTATGACAGACTGCTGGAGGATATGGCGATCCTGGGAGGCATGAGCATCCTCTGCATCCTCCTGGCCTTCGCCGCAGTGAGGAGGGAACAGTATGACAGTATTTAGAGGATTTATCAAGCTGGCGCTCCGTCAGCTCCACATGCTGCTCCTGTATGTGGCTGTCTTTGTGACTATAGCTGTTATTGTCCAGCTCTCCCTGAGAGAGGAGGGAACGGATACCTTTGAGATGACCTCTCTGCCTGTGGCCGTGGAGGACCGGGACGGGGGAGCGGCGGCAGAGGGGCTGAAGGAATACCTGGGACAGATCCACCGTGTGACGGAGTGGGAGGGGGACCTGACGGGTCTGCAGGAAAAAATGTTTTACAGGGACATCTACTATTTGGTGAGGATACCGGAGAACTTTGAGGCTGCCTGCCTTGCGGGGCAGGAGAAGCTGGAGGTGACCAAAATCCCGGGGACGACCAGCGCTTACTATGTGGACAGCCAGATCAGCGCCTGGCTTCGGGAGATGAAGGCCATGCTGGCAGCGGGATACGGGACCCAGGAGGCCTGCGCCCTTGTGCTGCAGGCCCAGAGCGGGGCCGGCTCTGTCCGGATGCTGGACGAGAGCGGGTACGGGGGAGAGCCGGCGCCCCACGCCTTTCTCTTTCAGTATCTGCCCTACATGGTCCTCTCTATCCTGTGCTACGGGGCGGCCTTTATCATGATCGCCTTCAGGAAGGAGGAGGTGAGGCGAAGGCTCCTTGTATCCCCTGTGCCCAGGCTGCGTCAGAACCTGGGGCTGATGGCCGGATATCTGGTCCTGGGGGAGGCTGTGTGGGTGATCTCCCTGATCCTGCCGGTCACCCTCTACAGAGGTGACTTCCTGTCAGACGGAAATCTTCCCTATTATATGGCAAATGTGACCGCCCTGGTCCTGGTCAGCCTCTCCATCGCCTATGTGATCGGCATGCTGGTGAAAAACGCGGACATAGTGAACGGTGTGGTCAATGTGGTGACCCTGGGCATGTGCTTCCTCTGCGGTGTCTTCGTGTCTATGGATGTCCTGGCCGAGGGGGTGAGGCGGGCGGCAGCGTTCCTGCCTGTGTACTGGTACGAGACTGTGAACGGGATCCTGTCGGACCACGCCTCCCTCACGGCCGGCCAGAGGGCGGAGGTGCTGCAGGGACTGGGGCTCCAGCTTCTCTTTGCGGCGGCCATCTTCGGCGTGGGGATGGCAGTGAGCAGATACCGGGAGACCGATTGAATTTGAGACCTCCTTATGTTACAATCTTTAGAGTACGATTGCAGCGTAAGGAGGTCTTTTTTATGAAAAATTTTGTGCAGTACGCACCCACGGAGATCGTATTTGGAAAGGATGCGGAGAAGGAAGCCGGGCGGCTTGCCAGGAAGTGGGGCGGGGATAAGGTCCTCATCGTCTACGGCGGCGGAAGCGTGGTAAGGAGCGGCCTTCTGGACAAGGTGAAGGAGGAGCTGACAGCCGAGGGCGTGGCCTATGAGGAGCTGGGCGGCGTCAGGCCCAATCCCCGCCTCGGTCTGGTGAGAGAGGGCGTGAAGAAGGCGGCGGACTTTGGCGCGGACCTGATCCTGGCTCTGGGAGGCGGAAGCGTCATCGACACAGCCAAGGCTGTGGCCATCGGTGCCGCGGATCCTTCTGTGGACGTGTGGAGTTACTGGGCTGGGGAGAGACAGGTGCAGGCGGCCCTGCCGGTGGGAGCAGTCCTCACCATCTCGGCGGCAGGCAGCGAGACAAGTGACTCCGCTGTCATCACCAACGAGGAGACCGGCAAGAAGGCGGGAGTCAACACGGATTTTAACAGACCGAAGTTTGCCATCATGAACCCGGAGCTTACATACACCCTGCCGAAATACCAGCTCACCTGCGGTATCGTGGATATCATGATGCACACGCTGGAGCGGTATTTCACGCCTGTGAACGGCAATATGCTCACCGATGAGATCGCAGAGGGACTCTTAAGGACCATGATCACCTGTGGGAAAAAGGCATATGAAGACCAGACAGACTACGATGCCATGAGCGAGATCATGTGGTGCGGCAGCATTTCCCACAACAATCTGACCGGACTTGGGCGTCCCAAGGATTTCCTCTGCCACAAGCTGGGACATGAGATAGGGGGCATGTTCGATGTGGCTCACGGGGCTACCCTGTCCGCTATCTGGGGAAGCTGGGCCAGGTATGTGTACAGGATCGATCCGGCCAGATTTGCCCGGTATGGAGAGAAAGTATGGGGCATTGTTGAGGATGATGAGGAGAAGGCGGCCCTGGCGGCTATTGAGGCGACAGAAGATTTCTTTCGGTCTCTCCATATGCCCGTCTGCATCGGGGAGCTGGAGATAGGCGTGCAGTCGGACGAGGTGCTGCGGAAGCTGGCGGACAGCGCCACAAATGGGGATACCATCCTGCTGGGCTCATTCAAGAAGATAAATGCGGAGGACGCCTACCAGATTTACAGGGCGGCAAACCATGACTGAGAAAGATACGAGAGGTGAAACGGTATGATTTTTTTAGGAAAAGAAGAAGTTGAGAAGCTGGTGGACCCAAATGAGATCATGGACCAGATTGAGGAGGCTTACCGGATCTTCGGGGCGGATGCCTACTATATGCCGCCCCGCCCGGTGATCGAGCACGAGAACAAGACGCTCATCTACATGCCATGCTTCACGGAAGACATCATCGGCACCAAGATGCTGACCATCTTCCCGGAGAACGCAAAGCTGGGGCTTCCCTCCCTGGACGGGCTTGTGATCCTGAACGACAGGACAACAGGCGCGCCGTTGGCCATCATGGATGGCCAGGCTGTGACGGCATGGAGGACAGGGGCTGTAGGCGGCGTGGGGATCCGCCATCTGTCCAGAAAGGATGCCCGCACAGTAGGTATTGTAGGCGCTGGAGCACAGGGCTTCCACCAGGCTGTGTACGCCTGCGCGGCCAGGAACATTGAGACCGTCTACATCTGGAACCACAGCAACCGTGATCTGACGGATTTCATGGCAAGACTGAAGAAGACTATTGCGGATCCGGCGGTGGAAGTAGTACAATGTAAGACAGTGGAAGAACTGGTGAAGGCCAGCGATATCATCTGCACCGCCACCCCGTCGGAGGAGCCGGTACTTCCCAATGACAGGGAGCTGCTGGAAGGAAAATGCATCATCGCCATTGGGTCCTATACTCCGCAGATGCGGGAGATACCGGATGTGATCTGGGATCTGGTGGACAACGTGTACATCGAGCTTCCCTATGCCTGTGAGGAGAGCGGCGATCTGAGCCAGCCGCTTGCCGAGGGAAGACTCACCATGGACAGAGTGGTTCTTATGGATAAGTTCCTGGCATCCGGGGCTGACGAAGATGAGATCGCAAAGAAAACCACATATTTTAAATCTGTGGGCATGGGTCTTTTTGACGTGTGTGTGGCACAGAAATTACTGGAGAAAGCAAAGGAGAGATAAGAAATGAAATTAGTAGCGACAGAGAAAGCACCAAAAGCACTTGGACCGTATTCACAGGGATACATTTACAACGGCGTGTTCTACGCGGCAGGACAGATCGCCATCAACCCGGAAACAGACGCAGTTGAGGCAGATACCATCGAGGGACAGACAGAGCAGGTGTGCAAGAACATCGGCGAGCTCCTGGCGGCAGCAGGCACAACCTACGACAAAGTCATCAAGACAACCTGCTTCCTGGCAGACATGGGAGACTTTGGTGCGTTTAACGAGGTGTATGCAAAATATTTCACATCCAAACCAGCCAGAAGCTGTGTGGCTGTAAAGACACTTCCAAAGAATGTGCTGTGTGAGATCGAAGTCATCGCGGCAGTGGAAGAGTAAGAACAAAAGCCCTGGAAGGCAGAAGAGTAAGAAAAGAGGTAGAGTGAAAAATGGCAGAGCAGCAAAACGGGTGCTCCCCCTCCGACTGTGCGGGGTGCGCCCATGCAGACTCCTGCGGCAGCAAGCCCCAGGATATGAGGGAACCGGCGAACCCGTTTTCTCATGTGAATAAAGTGATCGCCGTGGTCAGCGGAAAAGGCGGCGTGGGCAAGTCCATGGTGACGGCCTCCCTGGCAAGGATCATGCGGGAGCAGGGATTTTCTGTGGGGATCCTGGATGCGGATATTACAGGGCCGTCCATCCCGAAGATGTATGGTATACACGAGACGGCAAAGGGGAGCGACGAGGGAATCTTCCCCAGCGTGGCAAAGGACGGCACGAAGGTCATGTCCGTCAACCTGCTCCTGGAGCATGAGTCTGACCCGGTGATCTGGAGAGGTCCCATCATCGCGGGAGTGGTGAAGCAGTTCTGGACCGATGTTATGTGGGGGGAGCTGGATTACCTTTTCGTGGACATGCCCCCCGGAACCGGGGACGTGCCTCTCACGGTGTTCCAGTCCCTGCCGGTGGACGGTATCGTCATTGTCACATCTCCCCAGGATCTGGTACAGATGATCGTGGACAAGGCCTGCAACATGGCCAGGCAGATGAACATCCCGGTGCTGGGCATTGTGGAAAATTACAGTTATCTCGTATGCCCGGACTGCGGGAAGAAGATCTCCGTGTTCGGCGAGAGCCACATCGAGGAGACAGCCCGGGAGCTGGGCGTGCCGGTCCTCGGGAAAATGCCTATTGATCCGAAGCTGGCGGAGTCCGTGGAAGAAGAACGGTTCTACGAGGCGGACAACCAGTACCTGGCGGACGTGGTGAATAAGTTATAGCATAAATGTGTAAATGGGGACGTAACCCTTTTTAAAAGGGTTACGTCCCCATTTACGTTTGTTGGTGTGTAATTTTGTATCATCCCCTGCGGAAAAATGAACAAACTGGTGTGAAATTGTGTATCACATAAAATAAATAATGGCAGTAAGAGAGGACCGAAAGAAAAGGACAGTCATATTTATCGCCTCTTGACATATAGAACATATGTTTGTATACTGAAATAAGAACATATGTTCTACGTTATTAAGAGGAGATGTATGATCATGGAACTCCAGCAGTCTATGTCCATAGCTGATAAACTGAAAATACTGACTGACGCGGCCAAATATGACGTGGCCTGCACGTCCAGCGGGACCCAGCGCACCAATGACGGCACTGGCATAGGGAGCTGCGCCCAGGCGGGGATATGCCACAGCTTCTCCGCGGACGGGAGATGTATCTCCCTGCTGAAGATCCTGTTTACAAATGAGTGCATCTATGACTGCAAATACTGCATTAACCGAAGGAGCAACGATGTGCCCAGGGCCTCCTTTACCCCGGATGAGATCTGTACGCTGACGATGGAGTTTTACCGGCGCAATTACATAGAAGGCCTGTTTCTGAGCTCTGGTGTGCTGAAAAGTCCGGATCATACAATGGAGCTTATCTACGCGGCACTCTATAAGCTGCGGACAACGTACCGCTTTCAGGGCTACATCCATGTGAAGGCTATTCCCGGCACCAGTCAGGAGCTGCTGGAGAGGCTGGGATTTCTGGCGGACAGGATGAGCGTCAATCTGGAACTGCCTACAGCAGAGGGACTGCGTCTCCTTGCGCCCCACAAGACAAGAGAGAGGATCCTTGCGCCCATGCGGCTTGTGCAGAACAGAATGGAGGAAAACAGGCAGGAGATCCAGCTGTACCGGAATGCCCAGAGATTTGTGCCCGCCGGGCAGAGCACCCAGATGATCATAGGCGCCACGCCGGAGACGGATTTTCAGATCATCCATGTGGCAGAGGCTCTCTATAAGAAGTTCGGGTTAAAGCGGGTGTTCTATTCTGCTTTTGTACCCGTAAATGAGGACACCTCCCTGCCGGCCAGAACAGGGGAGGGGCCGCCCCTCCTTCGGGAACACCGGCTGTACCAGGCGGATTTCCTGCTCCGGTACTACCAGTTTCAGGCTGGGGAGCTCCTGACGGAGAAAGACCCCAATTTTAGTGTGTTCCTGGACCCGAAATGTAACTGGGCCCTGCGTCATCTGGAGGTTTTTCCAGTGGAGGTAAACACTGCGGGATATGAGCTCCTTCTCCGGGTGCCGGGCATCGGATACAGGTCGGCTGCCAGGATCGTGAAGGCCAGGCGTTACGGGAAGCTGGACTTTGGGGACCTGAAGAAAATGGGTGTGGTCCTCAAGCGGGCGCTGTACTTCCTGACCTGCGGCGGGAAGATGATGTATCCGGTAAAGCTCGAGGAGGATTATATTGCGCGCAACCTTCTGAACGTAAAGGAGAGACTGCCCGAGGGGGCGGATGGCATGACCTACAGACAACTCTCTCTTTTTGACGATGCGAGATTTGGCAGCATGTCGGAAAAAGGAGGCACCATATGAAAACCATTTACATCTGTACAGACAGCGTCACAGGGATTTTTTCTGCCGTGTACGAGGCGTGGAAGGAGCGCCGCCGGGAGGGTGCCAGTGGGATCGCCATCCGGGGCAGTGTGGAGCCGCAGCTGTTCTGTGAGTACAGGGAGATACCGGAAAATGAGAGCAGGGCGGAGGCAGTGGTGAGGATGATCCTCACCAACCTGGGGAGGGACGTCTACCATCATATTTACTATGCGGCCCTCTCCCGGGATGATGAAAAAGGGGAGGCAATCCTTGGGACACTGCTGGCGGCCCGCAAGCTTGGGCAGCCCCGGAATATTATGGAGCATCTGGGGAACCCTGCCGTGGAAAAGGTGTTTGAGCTGAGCCGCAGCGTGGGAAATGAGGCCCATCTTCTGACAGGCTTTGTGCGCTTCCGGGAGCTGGAGAATGGGATACTCTTTGCGGACATCACACCGAAAAACCAGGTGCTTCCCTGTCTGGGGGCTCATTTTCAGGAGCGTTTTCCTCTGGAGAACTGGATGATCCGGGACAAAAACCGCAGTATGTTTGTGGTCCATGAGGCAGGAAAACGGTGGGTCCTTGTACAGGAGGAGGACCCGGAGGGGAGGATGGACGAGCAGCTGCTGCATCTCTCCGGCCAGGAGGAGAAAATGCAGGCGCTGTGGAGGGAGTTCTGTGACACTATTGCCATCAAGGAGAGGTTAAATCCCAAGTGCCAGAGGACTCACCTTCCGCTCCGTTACCGGCCTGATATGACAGAATTTGCAGGATAGTGTGAGGCAGACAATTTTGCAAAATAGTCAGATAATATTTCCGCGCCATACACAATACCCCGCCAGTTGGTTTTATTTCGGACGTAACATTATTGAAAAGTATTACGTCCCCACTTATAATAGACCTATGGAAAAGCAACTGATCAAAATTTCGGTCCGGGCCCTGGTGGAGTTCATCCTCCAGAGCGGGGATCTTGACAATCGAACTGCCTCGGCGGACAAGGAGGCCATGCAGATGGGGGCCCGGCTCCACCGGAAGATCCAGCGGCAGATGGGGAGCATGTACACGCCGGAGGTGTCCATGAAATGCCAGGTGCCCTACGAGAAGTTCATCCTCCAGGTGGAGGGGCGGGCGGACGGCGTCATGGACACGGAGGAGGGGCTGGTCATCGACGAGATCAAGGGGATATTCCGGGATGTGAACGCCTTGGAGGAGCCTGTGCCGGTGCACCTGGCCCAGGCCAAATGCTACGCCTTTATCTACGGGGACCAGCATGAGCAGGAGAAGATGGGCGTGCAGATGACCTACTGTCATCTGGAGACAGAGGAGATACGCCGGTTCCGGCAGGAGTACACCACAGAGGAGCTGAGAGAGTGGTTTTACGGCATCACGGACGCCTACGAAAAGTGGGCTCTCTTCCAGGTGGAGTGGAAGGAGAAGCGGAACGCTTCCATAAAAAAGGTGGAGTTTCCCTACCAGTACCGGGACGGGCAGAAGAAGCTGGCGGCCGCTGTCTACAGGACCATTGAGAGACAGAAAAAGCTGTTCATCCAGGCTCCCACAGGGGTGGGAAAAACTATGGCCACTGTCTTTCCGGCTGTGAAGGCAGTGGGGGAGGGACTGGTGGACAAGCTCTTCTACCTGACCGCCAAGACCATCACCAGGACTGTGGCCCAGCAGGCCTTTGACATACTGAAGCAGCCCGGCCCGGATGGGCCCGCCGCAGTGGGGCCCGCTGCAGTGGAGGAGGGGGATACGGCTCTCCAGTACAAGGTCATCACCCTGACGGCAAAGGAGAAGATATGCTTCTGCGAGAAGCCGGAGTGCAATCCGGACTACTGTCCTTACGCCAAGGGACATTTTGACCGTATCAACGATGCGGTCTATGACATGATCACCACCTCTGACGACATGAGCCGTCAGGCGGTGGAGGAGCAGGCGAAGAAATGGCAGGTGTGCCCCTTCGAGCTGGGTCTGGACCTGTCCCTGTGGGCGGACGCAGTCATCTGCGACTACAACTATGTCTTTGACCCCAACGCGAAGCTGAAGCGGTTTTTCGGCGAGGGGGTGAAGGGGGACTACATCTTCCTCATTGACGAGGCCCACAACCTGGTGGAGCGGGGGCGGGAGATGTTCAGCGCCAGACTCTGCAAGGAGGACGTGATGAAGGTCCGCCGCCTTGTGAAGACGAGGGACGTCCGGCTTGCCCGGCAGCTGGAGGAGTGCAACCGCCAGATGCTGGCCCTGAAGCGGGAGTGCGACGGCTGCCAGGTGCTGGAGAGCGCCGGGGGCATCTACCTGAAGCTTCTGTCTGTCATGGCTGAGATGGAGCGGTATCTGGAGGAGTGCAAGGAGGAGGACGTCCGGGAGGAGGTGTTGAGCCTCTACTTTGAAGTGCGGATGTTTGAGACCATCTATGAAAAGCTGGACGAGAACTACATGATCTATTCCGAAATTGACGGGGAGGGAAAATTCTTTGTCCGCCTGTTCTGTGTCAACCCGGCGGTCAATCTGAACGAAGCTCTGGAAAAAGGGGTGAGCACCATCTTTTTCTCCGCCACCCTCCTTCCCATCCGCTATTACAGACAGCTCCTCAGCACAAAGACGGACGACTACGCGGTCTACGCCCAGTCCACCTTTGCCAGGGAGAACCGGCTCCTTCTCCTTGGAAATGACGTGAGCACCCGGTACACCGCGAGAGGGGAGGCCACCTACCGGAAATACGCCTCCTATCTGCTGGAGATGGTGCAGGGGAAAAAAGGAAACTACATGGCCTTTTTTCCCTCCTACAAGTTCATGGAGGAGGTCTACGACCAGTTCCTCCTCCTGGCCGAAAAGGAGGGGAGCAGCGCCCGGTGCGTGATCCAGGCCCCCTACATGTCGGAGGAGGCAAGAGAGATCTTTCTGGAGGAATTCGAGGAGGAGAGGGAGGAGAGCCTCCTTGGCTTCTGCGTCATGGGGGGCATCTTCTCCGAGGGCATCGACCTGTCCAGAGACCGTCTCATCGGCGCCGCCGTGGTGGGCACCGGCCTGCCCCAGGTGTGCCGGGAGAGAGAGCTCCTTAGGGAGTACTTTGACAAAAAGGGACTCCGGGGCTTTGACTACGCCTACGTCTACCCGGGCATGAACAAGGTCCTCCAGTCCGCGGGCCGGGTCATCCGCACGGAGGAGGACAGAGGCGTGATCCTCCTTCTGGACGACCGCTTCCGGGAGGGCAGATACAAAGAGACCTTCCCGCGGGAGTGGGAAGGTCTGGAAATCTGCAATGTGAAAAACGCCGGCGAAAAGATGCGGGCTTTCTGGGATCAGACCTCCTCGAAGTAGTCGAGGAAGGCGGCCGCAGCCCTGGAGAGGGGGATGCGGGTGCTCCGGACAGCCAGCAGCTCCCTCGGAGGCAGCTCTTCCTCTGTCTGTACGATGAAGAGATTGTCGTCCTCCCGGGGAATGCAGTAGTCCGGAAGAAAGGCGATGCCAAGGCCGATCCTGGCCAGGTCGATGAGCAGGTCGTTGCTGCTAAGCTCCACCTCCGGCACCAGGTCCAGGTGGTGCTGCTGGAACTGGCTGTGGAGAAACTCGCTTGTGGTGCTCTTCTTGTCCAGCATCAGGATGGGGTACTCCAAAAGCTCCGCAAAGGAGAGCCGGCGCCCCTTCAGGTCAGCGAAATCCCGGTTGGCCAGAAAGACGTCCTGGAACAGCTTGATCCGCTTTACAGTGGCGGCGCTCCCCAGGTAGGCGTTGGGGGAGTTGACCACGATAAAGTCCACCTGCCCTGATTTCAGGAGCTCCACGCTCTGGATGGAGGTGGCGTTGGTCACCTTGATGTGGGCCCCGGGAAATGCCTCGTGGAACCGCTTGATGTAGGGCACGAGAAAATACCGGCAGATGGTGTCGCTGGCGCCGATGCGTATCTGTCCCCCGGTGGAGGCGGACTCCATGAGCTGGGCCTCCCCCCGCTGTATCAGGTTCATGGCCGGCTCCACGTGGCGCAGCAGGATCTCTCCCTCCGGCGTCAGCTGGACCCTCTTTGTGCTCCGGATGAAGAGAACCTGGTCCAGCTTTCTCTCCAGCGTCTTGATGGACTGGCTCACCGCTGACTGGGAGATGAAGAGCTGCTTGGAGGCCTCGGAAAAGCTCAGGGTCGAGGCCACATAGTAAAACACCTTATATAATTCATAGTTAATATCCATGATAAGTCCTCCTAATAAAAATCATTTGTATTATAAGGGAAGATCAGGGAAATTACAATCACAAAAATGAGACAACAGAAAGAAGGATTGCTTTATGAAAAAACTGCATCATGTACTGGCCGTGGCAGCTATGCTCCTGCTTGTCCTGGCTCTTCTGCTCACCAGCTTCCAGCTGGCCATATACGGTGACCCGGACTACAGGTTTTACGAGAGGGAATATGCGAAGTACAATGTCACGGAAAGTCTCGATATGGAGATGGAGGACGTCATGGATGTGACGGAGAAAATGATGGATTACCTCATCGGGAGGAGGCCGGAGCTCTCTGTCATCACGGATGTGGACGGACAGACCCAGGATTTCTTTAACGAGCAGGACCGCCTCCACATGGCGGACGTAAAGAACCTGTTCCTGGGCGGGCTGACTCTGCGCTGGGTACTCCTTGCCGCCGCGGCTGTGCTCATCGCCCTGCTCGTACTCCTGAAGGGGGACTGGAGGCGCATCATCCCCAGGGCCTACTTTATCGCCCTTGGCATCTTCCTGGCGGTGACGGTCCTGCTTGGAGCTCTCTTTGCCTCGGATTTTACAAAATATTTTACCATCTTTCACGAAATCTTTTTCACCAACGACCTGTGGCTCTTTGACCCGGCTACAGACTATATGATCCGGATGCTGCCGGAGGGATTTTTCTACGACATGGTGATGCGCATCGGAGGATGTTTCCTCGGCTCCCTTGCGGTCCTTCTGGTCATCTTCTTTGTGTGGCGCCATTTTCTCGGCAAAGGACGCAGGCAGACAAAAAATGAAAAATACAAATAAGAAATACTTATAAAAATATTTAATTTTATTAACTTTACTAATAAGAAACCCCATGTTATGATAAAACCAGCGTATCATAAAATCACATATAAAATGGAGGAAATTTTATGGGCAATGTAAAACGAGTGTATGTGGAGAAAAAACCGGAGTATGCGGTCCAGGCAAAGGACCTCTTCCACGAGATCAGGAGCTATCTGGGCATAAGCGCCCTCACCGGTGTGCGGGTGCTCATCCGCTACGACGTGGAGAACATCTCGGAGGAGACCTTTGAGAAGGCCTGCAGGGGCGTCTTCGCGGAGCCTCCGGTTGATGTTTTGTATAAAGAGGCATTTCCGGCGGCGGAGGGGGCCAGGGTCTTCTCCGTGGAGTTCCTTCCCGGTCAGTTTGACCAGAGGGCGGACTCTGCCGTGCAGTGCGTGCAGTTTATAAAGGAGGACGAGAAGCCGGTCATCCGCACCGCCACCACCTATGTGATAGAGGGAGAGCTGACGGACGAGCAGTTTGAGGCTGTGAAGCACCACTGCATCAACCCTGTGGACTCAAGGGAGACAGGCATGGAGAAGCCGGAGACGCTGGTGACAAAGTTTGACGAGCCGGCCAACATCGTCATCTTCGACGGCTTTAAGGACCTGGAGGAGGAGAAGCTGCGGGAGCTCTACGACTCTCTCGGGCTTGCCATGACCTTCAAGGATTTCCAGCATATCCAGAACTATTTCAGGGGAGAGGAGGACAGGGACCCGTCCATGACGGAGATCCGGGTGCTGGACACCTACTGGTCCGACCACTGCCGCCACACCACCTTCTCCACAGAGCTGAAAGACATTACCTTTGGAGAGGGAGATTACAGAAAGCCCATCGAGGACACCTACTGCCAGTATGCGGCGGACCACAGGGAGATATTCAAGGGCAGGGACGACAAGTTCATCTGTCTGATGGACCTGGCTCTCATGGCCATGCGCAAGCTGAAGAAGGAAGGGAAGCTTGCGGACCAGGAGGAGTCCGACGAGATCAACGCCTGCAGCATCGTCGTGCCGGTGACCGTGGATGGCGTGGAGGAGGAGTGGCTCGTGAACTTCAAGAATGAGACTCACAACCACCCTACAGAGATCGAGCCCTTCGGAGGAGCTGCCACCTGTCTTGGCGGCGCTATCAGAGATCCCCTCTCAGGCCGTACCTACGTGTACCAGGCTATGCGCGTCACGGGAGCGGCGGACCCCACTGTCTCCGTGAAGGACACCATGAAAGGAAAGCTTCCCCAGAAGAAGCTTGTCCGTGAGGCGGCCCACGGCTACAGCTCCTACGGCAACCAGATCGGCCTTGCCACCGGTGCGGTAAAGGAAATCTACCACCCCGGCTACGTGGCCAAGCGAATGGAGATCGGGGCTGTCATGGGAGCGGCTCCCAGACGTGCGGTGATCCGTGAGACCTCCGACCCGGGAGACATCATCATCCTCCTTGGCGGGCGCACCGGCCGTGACGGCTGCGGCGGCGCCACAGGCTCCTCCAAGGTGCACACAGAGGAGTCCATCGAGACCTGCGGCGCGGAGGTGCAGAAGGGAAATCCCCCCACAGAGAGGAAGATCCAGCGCCTCTTCCGCAGGGAGGAGGTGAGCCGTCTCATCAAGAAGTGCAACGACTTTGGCGCAGGCGGCGTGTCCGTGGCCATCGGAGAGCTGGCAGACGGACTCAGGGTGGACCTTGACAAGGTGCCCAAGAAATACGCGGGACTGGACGGGACAGAGATCGCCATCTCCGAGTCCCAGGAGCGCATGGCTGTGGTCCTTGACCCGGCCGATGTGGAGACCTTTATGGGCTACGCCAAAGAGGAGAACCTGGAGGCCGTGCAGGTGGCTGTGGTGACAGAGGAGCCGAGGCTTGTCCTTGTGTGGAGAGGTAAGGAGATCGTGAACATCTCCAGAGCCTTCCTTGACACAAACGGCGCCCACCAGGAGACAAGCGTGGCCGTGGACATCCCGGACCGCGCAGGCAAGGTGCTGACGGATAAAGTGGAAGTGACGGATGTGAAAGCAAAATGGCTGGAGACGCTGGCGGACCTCAATGTCTGCTCCCAGAAGGGCCTGGTGGAGATGTTCGACGGGTCCATCGGTGCCGGCTCCGTGTTCATGCCCCACGGCGGCAAATACCAGATGACAGAGACCCAGGCCATGGTAGCCAAGCTGCCTGTCCTCACAGGGGACTGCGACACCGTGACCATGATGAGCTACGGGTTTGATCCCTATCTGTCAAGCTGGAGCCCCTACCACGGCGCGGTCTACGCTGTGACAGAGTCCGTCGCCAAGATCGTGGCTGCGGGCGGCGACTACCGGAAGATCCGCTTCACCTTCCAGGAGTACTTCCGCCGCATGACGGAGGATCCGCACCGCTGGAGCCAGCCCTTCGCGGCGCTTCTGGGCGCCTACGCGGCCCAGCTCGGCTTCGGCCTTCCCTCCATCGGCGGAAAGGACAGCATGTCCGGCACCTTTGAGGACATCGACGTGCCGCCCACCCTCGTCTCCTTCGCGGTGGACGTGGCAAAGGAGAAGGACATCATCACGCCGGAGCTGAAAAAGGCGGGCAGCAGGCTTGTATGGCTGCGCATCCCGAAAGATGCCTACGATCTGCCGGTCTATGAAAAAGTGATGGAGCAGTACGGAAAATTTGCGGAGGACATCAAAGCCGGCCGGATCCTCTCCGCCTATGTGCCGGACCGCCACGGCGTCATCGCCGCGGTCAGCAGGATGGCATTCGGAAACGGCATGGGCGTGAAGATCGAGCACAGCATGGATCCGCGGGAGCTCTTTGCCCCCGCCTTCGGCGACCTCGTGGCGGAAGTGCCGGACGGCAAAGTGGGCGAGCTGCAGATCAGCTACACGGTGATCGGCGAAGTGACGGATGACCACGCCTTCTCCTACGGCGATACCCGGATCGGCCTTGACGAGGCTGCAAAGGCGTGGACGGGCACGCTGGAGAAAGTGTTCGCCACCCGCTCCGGCGCCCAGGACGGCCCTGCAAGCTGGTTCATCCGGCCTGAGAAGAAAGAGGGCGGAGAGCTTAAGGAAGACGGCTGCTTCCACGCATCCGGCGTGCACATCTGCAGCCATAAGATCGCCCAGCCCACCGTGTTCATCCCGGTCTTCCCCGGCACCAACTGCGAGTACGACAGCGCGAAAGCCTTTGAGAGAGCCGGCGCGAAGGTGATCACCAAGGTGTTCCGGAATCTGGACGCAGCGGATATCGTTGACTCGGTGGACGCCTTTGAGAAGGCCATCAGCCAGGCTCAGATCATCATGTTCCCGGGCGGATTCAGCGCGGGCGACGAGCCGGACGGCTCCGCCAAGTTCTTTGCCACGGCCTTCCAGAACGCCAAGCTGAAAGAGGCGGTGGAGAAGCTTTTGCAGGAGCGGGACGGCCTGGCCCTGGGCATCTGCAACGGCTTCCAGGCCCTCATCAAGCTGGGGCTTGTGCCAAGCGGCAGGATCACGGGACAGACGGAGGATTCGCCGACGCTGACATACAACACCATCGGCCGGCATATTTCCAAGATGGTCTACACAAAGGTTGTGACTGACAAGTCGCCCTGGCTTGCCAAGGCGCAGCTTGGCGGCGTGTATGTGACGCCCGCCTCCCACGGCGAGGGACGGTTCGTCGCTCCCGCGGAGACGATCGCGCAGCTTTTTGCCAACGGGCAGGTGGCCACGAGATACTGCGATCCGGAAGGAAACATCACGAATGACGAGGAGTGGAATGTGAACGGTTCCTACTTTGCCGTCGAGGGCATCACAAGCCCGGACGGCAGGGTGCTCGGAAAGATGGCTCACGTGGAGCGCCGCGGCCGCAGCGTGGCAGTCAACATCTACGGGGAGCAGGATCTGAAGATCTTCGAGTCCGGCGTGGCGTACTTTAGGTAGGCCGGACGTCGTGAAAATGCATTCCTGCCGGACAGATGTTGCAGACTGTATGTAAAAAACTACTAAAAACTGTATAAAATGCAGGAATGAAAGTGTAAAGTTGCAAAAAAATGCAAAAATACAAAAAAAATACTTGTGTTTTGCCCCGGGATATTTTATTCTGTTAAAGAGGCAAAGCGGTCAGAGGGACAGGTGTTTTGCCTGCCCCTCTTCTTGTTACGCATCCGCCGGACTCAGACAGAACGAAGCAAGGAGGAAGAAAAGGATGTCATATGTTGATGAAGTGATTGAAAAAGTTGTTGCGAAGAACCCGGCCGAGCCGGAGTTTCACCAGGCTGTGAAGGAAGTGCTCGAGTCCCTCCGCCCCGTGATCGAGGCAAATGAGGAGAAGTACAGAAAAGAAGCGCTTCTCGAGAGACTTGTAGAGCCTGAGAGACAGTTCAAGTTCCGTGTTCCGTGGGTGGACGACAAGGGACAGGTACAGGTCAACACAGGATACCGCGTGCAGTTCAACAGCGCGATCGGACCCTACAAGGGCGGACTTCGTCTTCATCCGTCTGTAAACCTTGGTATCATCAAATTCCTCGGATTTGAGCAGATCTTCAAGAACTCCCTGACAGGCCTGCCGATCGGCGGCGGCAAGGGCGGTTCTGATTTTGATCCCAAGGGCAAGTCAGACAGGGAAGTGATGGCATTCTGCCAGAGCTTCATGACAGAGCTTTGCAAATATATCGGCGCCGACACAGACGTTCCGGCCGGCGACATCGGAACAGGCGCAAGAGAGATCGGCTACATGTTCGGCCAGTACAAGAGGATCCGCGGCCTGTACGAGGGCGTCCTCACAGGAAAGGGACTCTCCTACGGCGGATCTCTTGCCAGGACAGAGGCGACAGGATACGGCCTTCTGTACCTGACAGAGGAGATGCTGAAGATGAACGGCAAGGATATCGAGGGCAAGACGATCGCTGTATCCGGCTCCGGCAATGTGGCCATCTACGCGACCCAGAAGGCGCAGCAGATGGGCGCGAAGGTCGTGACCATGAGCGACTCCACAGGCTGGGTATACGATGCGGAGGGCATTGACCTGGCGGCTGTAAAAGAGATCAAGGAAGTCAACAGGGGAAGACTCTCCGAGTATAAGAAGTACCGCCCGAACGCCGAGTACCATGAGGGCAGAGGCGTGTGGAGCGTGAAGGTGGATATCGCCCTTCCCTGCGCGACACAGAACGAGCTGCATCTGGAGGATGCGAAGGCGCTCGTGGCAAACGGATGCTTCGCAGTAGCAGAGGGAGCTAACATGCCCACAACACTGGAGGCGACAGAGTACCTGCAGGAGAACGGCGTCCTCTTCGCACCCGGCAAGGCGGCCAACGCAGGCGGCGTAGCCACATCCGCCCTTGAGATGTCCCAGAACAGCGAGCGCCTGAGCTGGACGTTCGAGGAAGTGGACAGCAAGCTGAAGGGCATCATGGTCAACATCTGCCACAACATGGCTGACGCGGCAAAGAGATACGGACACGAGGGCAACTACGTGATCGGAGCCAACATCGCAGGCTTTGAGAAGGTTGTGAACGCCATGGAGGCGCAGGGCATCGTCTAGGAAGATGCGAGATAGAAACAGTAAAAAACGGCGCGGCTGCGCCGTTTTTCTGTTATAATGGAAGCGGCACGAGGGCGGGACCGCAGGAGCAGCCCGGAGCTTCTCTGAAAAAAGGCTCTGAAAAAAATGTAAAAAAAGTGTTGACATTTGTTCTCCCACAATTGTATAATAGCAAAGCGGGTTGCAAAAAAGCAGCCTGCAACACACAAGATATGGGGTCTTAGCTCAGCTGGGAGAGCATCTGCCTTACAAGCAGAGGGTCATAGGTTCGAGCCCTATAGGCCCCATACAAAATAACCATATGGCGGGATAGCTCAGTTGGCTAGAGCATACGGTTCATACCCGTAGTGTCGCTGGTTCGAATCCAGTTCCCGCTACTTGAAAGCACACGGCATCGGATTTTCCGGTGCCGCTTTTCATTCCGTTGACAACAGACGGGCGGAAATTATATACTGGTACATAGATTTTACATATGGAAAGACGGAGGAGATACGATATGAACGGAAAGACAAGAGACGGGCTCTGGATCGTTGTGGGCGCATACCTGGCTTACACGGGGGGACAGCTCATCATGGACGTCCTGAGAGAGAAGCCGGAGGGCTATATCGGATTTGTCGTGGCAGGCGTTCTCTTTGTGGCCTTTGGCATCGGCCTTGTCATCTATGCCATCCGGGACCTGACAAAGCCGGTGGAAGAGACGGAGGCAGATCAGGAGGAAGATGAGGAGGAAGCTGACGCAGAGGAAGGGGCGAAGGAGCAGGACAGCCCTGCTGCGGAAGACAGAGAAGGCCAGGAGGAGAAAGGAGAAGGCGATGCGGATCGGGACAGGGTATGACGTACACAGACTGACAGAGGGGAGGAAGCTGATACTGGGCGGCGTGGAGATCCCCTATGAGAAGGGGCTCCTTGGCCATTCGGACGCGGACGTGCTGCTCCACGCCATCATGGACGCCCTTCTGGGAGCCGCGGCCCTGGGGGACATCGGCCGGCATTTTCCGGATACGGACGAGGCGTACCGGGGCGCGTCCAGCTTAAAGCTCCTTGAGAAGGTCGGGGAGCTGATCGAGAAGGAACTGTATGTGATCAGCAACATCGACGCCACCATCATCGCCCAGCGCCCGAAGCTGGCGCCCTACATCGACGCCATGCGGGACCATGTGGCGGACACCCTCCATCTTGAGAGGAACCAGGTCAACATCAAGGCGACTACGGAGGAGGGGCTTGGCTTCACCGGAAGCGGCGAGGGCATTGCAGCCCAGGCGGCCGCCTGCCTGGAGACCATCGCCAACGTAAGCTACGACCCGATGGCAGGGGGCGGCTGCGGCGGATGCGCCGGCTGCGGCGGAGACAGATAAGGGCGCGGGAAGAAGGAGAGCTATGCAGATCAGGAAACTGGAAGACGGGGAAAAGAAGGAGACAAGGCAGCTGTACGAGGAGGTCTTCCCGGAGGACAGCGCCTCTTTCGTGGACTACTACTATACAGAGAAGACAAAGGACAACACCATCTATGCGGCAGAGGAGGACGGCGCCATCCAGGCCATGCTCCACCTCAATCCCTACACGCTGCTTGTGAACGGGAAGGAGGAGCCGGCCCACTACATCGTGGCCGTGGCCACCCGGGAGGCGTACCGGAAGCGGGGGTATATGGCCGCGCTTCTTAAGCGGGCTCTCGCGGATATGCACCGGGCAGGTGAGCCCTTCACTTTCCTGATGCCGGCTGCAGAGGCCATTTACCTGCCCCACGGTTTCGCCACGGTGTACGAGCAGGAGCAGCGGTTTTACGACGGAGCAGCCCTCCCGGAAGGGTGGAGCGCGCGCAGGGCTTTGCCGGAGGATGCGGCGGCCATTGCCGGCGCCGCGCAGGAGGCGCTCAGGGCGCGGTTCTGCGTGTTTGCCAGGCGGGATCAGGCCTACTATGAGCGCCTGATAAAGGAGTATGAAAGCGACGGGGGCTGCCTCATGGTCTGCCGGGACGGCGGACGGATCGCGGACTGCCTGCCTGCCGTGGACGAGATCCCGAAGGAGAGACCGAAGATCATGGTCCGCCCGGTGGATGTAAAACACCTCCTTTTGCTCCTGAAGCTCAGTTATCTCACGGCGGTCTGCTTCCGGGTGACAGACCCCCTGATCCCGGAGAACAACCAGGTGTTCCTGCTGACAGGGACCGAGTACTCCGGCGTCATGCTCATGGAGGGGCGCCCGGAGAACAGCGAGGGCACGCTGACCGTGCAGGCTCTTGCAAGGCTTGTGTTCGGTGCGGCATCCCCGGAGGAGATCGCCGGCGAGGAGGGCGTCTCCATGACGGAGAGGATGATGGGGGAGCTGAAGAAGATCGTGCCCCTGTCGCCCGTCTGTCTCAATGAGATCGTGTAAATGAAGGTTGACAAATCTTTCTTTTTCACATAGTATATAGTCTATAGTCAAAGACAGTGAACGGAGAGAGTAACACAGGAAGGAGCCACCAGAGAGGGACCGTCACCGGCTGCAAGCGGTCCCGGGCGAAACCCGTGCGAAGTGCATCCGGGAGTTGATCCGGCGAAAGGAGGGCGGCGCGTCTTCCCAGGTAGCCGGGTACGCGGATCGGCAGGCGTTATATGCCGGAAAGCGGGAAGCTGCCGCGCGTTTTTTGGACGCCGCGGGCGGTTTTCAACAGGAGTGGAACCACGGATCAGATTCGTCTCTTACAGAAGTAAGGGGCGTTTTTTATTGTAAGGAAAGGAAAGACAGGTATGGGAATCGTCAGCTATATCCGCGAGGAGATCCAGGTGATCCGGGAGCGTGACCCGGCCATCAAATCCAATCTGGAGGTGTTCCTCTACCCGAGCTTCCGGGTGATCTTAAGCTACCGGGTGGCCCACAGGCTGTACCGGAAGAAGCACTACTTCCTGGCCAGGTGGGTGTCCCAGCGGGCCGCCAGGAAGACCGGCATAGAGATCCATCCCGGCGCCCGGATCGGCAGGGGGCTTTTCATCGATCACGGAACCGGGGTCATCATCGGCGAGACGACCGTGATCGGCAACAACGTGACCCTCTACCAGGGCGTGACGCTGGGAGGAACGGGCAAGGAAAAAGGAAAGCGGCACCCCACGCTGAAAGATAATGTCATGGTGAGCGCAGGAGCCAAGATCCTCGGCTCCTTTACCATCGGGGAGAACGCCAAGATCGGGGCCGGCGCCGTCGTGCTCAGGCCCGTGCCGCCCAACTGTACCGTGGTGGGCGTGCCGGGGCGCATCGTGAAGATGGGCGACCAGCGGATCCCGAGGGAGGAGCTGGACCAGGTGCACCTGCCGGATCCGGTGAGCAACGACATCCGTCAGCTGCAAAACGACAATCTCCGTCTCCGCCGGGAGATCAAAGAGCTGGAGAGGCACATGAAGTGCATGGAGAAGGAAGATACGATAGAGATCGAAGAGAATAAGGAGGAGCAACATGAAACTGTTTAACACAATGTCAAAGAGAAAAGAAGAATTCGTACCCCTGGAGCCTGGCAAGGTAAAGATGTATGTCTGCGGCCCCACGGTCTACAACCTGATCCACATCGGCAACGCGAGGCCCATGATCGTGTTCGACACGGTGCGCAGATATTTTGAGTACAAAGGCTACGATGTGAACTATGTGTCCAACTTCACGGACGTGGACGACAAGATCATCCGCAAGGCCATCGAGGAGGGCGTCTCCGCCGACGAGATCTCCAGGCGCTACATCGCCGAGTGCAAGAAGGATATGGAGGGCATGAATGTAAAGCCGGCCACAAAGCACCCGCTCGCCACGGAGGAGATCTGCGGCATGGTGGAGATGATCCAGACGCTCATCGACAAGGGCTATGCCTATGAGAAGAACGGCACTGTCTACTTCCGCACAAGACAGTTTAAGGACTACGGCAAACTGTCCCACAAAAATCTGGACGACCTGCGCTCCGGCAACCGGGCGCTCCTTGTAAGCGGCGAGGACGAGAAGGAGGATCCGCTGGATTTCGTGCTCTGGAAGCCCAGGAAAGAAGGGGAGCCCTCCTGGAAATCACCCTGGAGCGACGGCCGGCCGGGCTGGCACATCGAGTGCTCCGTCATGTCCAGGAAGTACCTGGGCGAGCAGATCGACATCCACGCCGGCGGCGAGGACCTTGTGTTCCCCCACCACGAGAATGAGATCGCCCAGAGCGAGGCGGCCAACGGCAAAGAGTTTGCAAAGTACTGGATGCACAATGCATTCCTTAACATTGACAACCACAAGATGAGCAAATCCCTCGGGAACTTCCGCACCGTGCGGGAGATCAGCGAGCAGTACGACCTGCAGGTGCTGCGCTTCTTCATGCTCAGCGCCCACTACAGAAGCCCGCTGAACTTCAGCGCAGACCTGATGGAGGCTTCCAGGAACGGGCTGGAGCGGATCGTAAACGCGGCCCAGAACCTGAAATTCCTGCAGGAAAATGCAAAGACAGAAGAGATGTCCGCGCAGGAGACGGAGGATCTGGCTAAAACGGAGGAGTATGTGAAAGCCTTCGAGGCGGCCATGGACGACGACTTCAACACAGCGGACGCCATCGCGGCAGTCTTTGAGCTTGTGAAATACTGCAACACCACCGCCGGAGCAAAGAGCTCCGCCCGGTATGCGGGCGGCCTTCTGGCAGTGCTCGAGAAGCTCTGCGACGTGCTTGGGCTTATCGTTGTGAAGGAAGAGGAGATGCTGGATGCGGATATCGAGGCCCTGATCGAAGAGCGGCAGGCAGCCAGAAAGGCGAAGAATTTTGCCCGCGCGGACGAGATCCGGGACGAACTCGCAGCCAGGGGCATCATCCTTGAGGATACAAGGGAAGGAGTAAAATGGAAAAGAGCATAGAGGAAAAAGACTCCGGGGCCCGGTTTGAGGAGTGCATGGAGCGCGTGCTCGGGCTGCGGCAGGCGGATGCGAGGGAGTATTCCCCCCTCACGCTCGCCTATATCGGAGACAGTATCTATGACCTGGTCATCAAGACGCTGGTCATCAATCAGGGGAACCGTCCGGTGAACGCGCTGCACCGGATGACCAGCTCCCTCGTGCAGGCATCCGCCCAGTCCCGGATGATGCGCACGCTGCAGGAGATGCTGACCGAGGAGGAACACGCGGTCTACAAAAGGGGCAGAAATGCCAAGAGCGTGTCGCCGGCCAGGAACCAGTCCGTGACAGACTACCGCCGGGCCACCGGATTCGAGGCCCTGATGGGGTATCTCTACCTGGAGAGACAGTGGGAGCGGATGCTGTTCCTTATAAAGACGGGGCTTGCCAGCCTGGAAGAAGGCGCCCCGGAGAAGGAAGAGGAAGAAGAATGAGTGCAGATATAGAAAGAAACGAGACAGTGATCGAGGGCCGGAACGCAGTGCTGGAGGCCCTGCGCGCCGGGCGCCCGGTGGACAGGCTCTATGTGCAGGACGGCTGCAAGGACGGACCGGTGCAGACCATCATAAGGGAGGCCGGGAAGCATGACACGCTCATCCAGTTCGTTGCCAGGGAGCGCCTGAACCAGATGAGCCAGACAGGCCATCACCAGGGCGTCATCGCGCAGGCGGCGGCCTGGGAGTACGCCCAGGTGGAGGATATGCTGGAGCTGGCCAGGCAGAAGGGGGAGGACCCGTTCCTGCTCCTTTTGGACAATGTGGAGGATCCCCACAACCTGGGGGCCATCATCCGCACAGCCAACCTGGCGGGCGCGCACGGCGTCATCATCCCCAAGCGGCGGGCGGTGGGGCTGACAGCCACCGTGGCCCGCACCTCGGCGGGCGCCCTCAGCTACACGCCGGTAGCCCGGGTGACGAACCTGGTGAAGACCATGCAGGACCTGAAAGAAAAGGGACTCTGGTTCGTGTGCGCGGACATGGGCGGGAAAGTGATGTATGACCTGAACCTGACAGGCCCCATCGGGCTTGTGATCGGAAACGAGGGAGAGGGCGTGGGAAGGCTTGTGAAGGAGAACTGCGACTTTACGGCATCCATCCCCATGCGCGGGGATATCGACTCCCTGAACGCCTCTGTGGCGGCCGGCGTCCTCTCTTACGAGATCGTGCGCCAGAGGCTGGGGAAACAGAAGTAGGAACCGGAGCGGGAGGAGAAGGATTGTGGCAGACTATGCGCAGATGACAGATGAACAACTGATCCGCCAGCTCCGCGCGGGCGAGGAGGATATCACGGACTACCTGATGGAGAAGTACAAGGGGATGGTCCGGAAGGAAGCCAAAGCCATGTACCTTCTCGGCGGGGAGAACGACGACCTGATCCAGGAGGGGATGATCGGCCTCTTTAAGGCGGTCCGGGACTACGATGCCGCCCAGGAGGCTTCCTTCGGCACGTTTGCCAGGCTCTGCGTCACAAGGCAGCTCTACAGCGCCATTGAGGCGTCCCGGAGGAAAAAGCACAGCCCCTTAAACTCCTATGTCTCCTTTTATGAGAAGGAGGACCGGGAGGGGGGAGGCAGCCTGCTGGATACGATGGAAGCGGGGTGCGAGAGCGACCCGGAGCAGGCATTCCTCAGCAAGGACAATGCAAGGCGGATGGAGGAAGAGCTGGAGGAGAGCCTGAGCAGCCTGGAGAAGCGGGTGCTCTACCTTCACCTGAGGGGGACGGACTACCGGACGATCGCCAGCCTCCTTGACCGGAGCCCGAAGACGGTGGACAACGCCATCCAGAGGATCCGGGCCAAGGCGGAGAAGATCCTGCAGGATGAGAACAACAGAGATTGACAGATCATCGAAAGTGTGATATTTTATTTAGCAATCAGTTGTCTTTAAGGAACATAACTGAGGCAGTTAAAAGAGAAAGGTGTGATCATATACATGGACGATGACAGTGACACTGAAACCTGTACATACGACAGGATATCCGTATGTGCGGCAGAGGGTGCACAGCTTGAAGTGACTCCATGTAATATCATGAATAGATAAGGGTATAGGCTGCGGGCGTGCGCGTAGAAGCGCATGGCCTGCGGTCTATACCCTTTTGTCGATATTACGGAATAAGAATTAGCAGGAGGATAAAACAGAAATGGTAGGACCATTGATCTTACAGGTAGTACTGATCTTTTTGAACGCAGTATTTGCAAGCGCGGAGATCGCCGTGATCTCCATGAACGAGACGAAACTCAGGAAAATGGCGGAGGACGGGGACCGGAGGGCCCGCCACCTCTATACGCTGACAGAGCAGCCGGCGAAATTTCTCTCCACCATCCAGGTGGCCATCACCCTGGCCGGGCAGTTGGGGAGCGCCTTTGCGGCGGACAGCTTTTCCGGCCCGCTGGCCGGCTGGATCGTCAGCATGGGCGTGCCTGTGCCGGAGCGGGTTGTCAAGACCGCAGCCCTTGTGCTCATCACGATGATCCTGGCGTACTTCAGCCTGGTGTTCGGCGAGCTCGTTCCGAAGCGGATCGCCATGAAGAAGTCGGAGGAACTCTCCCTGCTTCTGTCAGGCCTTCTGTACGGCGTATCCAAGGTGTTTGCGCCTCTCGTGTTCCTGCTCACCAAGTCCACCAACGGGGTGCTGCGCCTCATGGGCATCAACCCGGAGGAAGAGGACGAGCAGGTGACGGAGGAGGAGATCCGCATGCTCCTCATGGAGGGGAATGCCCAGGGCAACATCGATGCGGAGGAGAGCGAGATGATCCGCAACGTCTTTGAGTTCGACGACATCTCGGTAGAGCAGATCTGCACCCACAGGGTGGATATGGACTGCCTGTACCTGGAAGACGGTATGAAGGACTGGGAGGAGACGATCCACAAGACAAGGCACACCCACTACCCGATCTGCAATGAGAACCAGGAGGACATTGTGGGGATCCTGGACACGAA
This sequence comes from Mordavella massiliensis, assembly GCF_016901695.1. Classification (GTDB taxonomy): domain Bacteria; phylum Bacillota; class Clostridia; order Lachnospirales; family Lachnospiraceae; genus Claveliimonas; species Claveliimonas massiliensis_A. The sequence goes on from NZ_JACJKS010000003.1 coordinate 30,722, forward strand.
GGACTACTTCCGCCTGGAGGACAGAAGCCGGGACAACATCCTGGCACACGCCGTGGAGAAGGCATACTTTGTGCCTGAGAGCATGAAGGCGAACACCCTGTTCCAGAGCATGAAGGAGAAGAGGATCTACTTCGCGGTGCTCGTGGACGAGTACGGCGGCGTCAGCGGCCTGATCACTCTTCACGACCTGATCGAGTCGCTGGTGGGCGATCTCTACGACGCGGACGAAGAGGAGGAGCCGGAGGACATCGTGCGTCTGGAAGACGGACAGTGGCTGATCCAGGGAGGCGCGGGCGTGGAGGACGTGGCCGAGGAACTGAAAGTGGAACTCCCGGCGCAGGACTACGATACGTTTGGCGGTTATATCTGCAGTGTGATCGACCGCATCCCGGAGGATGGCGAGAGCTTCATCTGCGACACGGAAGATCTGGAGATCCGCGTGACAGGCGTGGAGAACCACAGGATCCTGGAGGCTTTTGTCCGGAAGAAGGAGACGCCGGAGGAAGAGAAGGAATAACAACAGAACAGTTACAGAATGTAAGCCGCCCTATCTGCCAGGATGCAGGGCGGCTTACTTATCGTCTTTTCTTAAATGTAGAATTGCTACGATTAAATTGGTCAAAAAAATGGAGCATACGGGACTTGAACCCGTGACCTCCACACTGCCAGTGTGGCGCGCTCCCAACTGCGCTAATGCCCCATGAAAAAGCTGCCTAGCGGACTTGAACCGCCGACCTCCGCCTTACCAAGGCGACGCTCTACCGACTGAGCCAAGGCAGCATATGAAAAATGTGCTTTTTGTATGCAACGTGATTAATATACAATATAATGATGTGTTTGTCAATGTTTTTTTCGGAAAAAGGCAGATGCCCGGAATACGAAAAAGTATGTTAAGAATTTGTTTATAATTCTTAAGAGTCTTTTACACTCCTTGTCTCCACTGTCGAAATAGGGTATACTTTGTCGGAAGAGAAAAGCAAGGGGAGAAAGACCATGAAACGGGGAGAAAAAGCGCACAGGAGACGGGGGAGAAAGAAGAGCGGAAAAAGAAGGGCCGGGCTGTGGATCGGCCTTGCGTTTGCCGTGCTGGCGGTCTGCGCCGGGGCGGCGGCATCCTTCCTCTATCTGACCGGCTTCGGGCAGAAGGCGAGGATCGAGATCGCCACGGGAAACCACGAGATCTACGAGGGAGATGCGCTCCCGCCGCTTCTTGTGGATGTCAGTTCCGGGACGGAGGACCGCAACGGGAGGATCCGGCTGGATGGCGGGGATAAGACGACGGCTGCGGATCTGGTGCGGCGCCTGCGAAGCGGGGAGGGGATCACCCTGCACTGCGAGGCGGACAGCCGCATGGAGGGCACATACCCTGTCGAGATCCGGCTTACCGGGGAGCTGGCGGACAAGCTGCAGGGGAAATGGGCCGGGAAGGTGGATCTTGTGATCCGGGACGGCCAGGTCACAGTGAAGAACCGCACGGGAGACTGGGACGGGGACCGGTTCCGCAGATACGACGGAAGCTATGTGACGGATGACTTTGTCACATACAGGCAGAAAAAGTACTATTTTGACGCGGAGGGGAACAAGGCCGTGGGCTGGCGCGACCTGGCGGACGGGAAGTACTGCTTTGACGAGAGCGGGGCCATGGAGACCGGCCTGTGGAAGGACGGGACCGACGGCCGCTATTACCTTGGCGCAGACGGACGCGCGGTCACAGGCTGGCAGGATATGGACGGGAACAGGTACTACTTTGACGGGAGCGGGCGTATGGCCACCGGGGATGTGTACATGGGCCTTTCCCTGTACTCCTTTGACGGGGAGGGACGGCTTGTGTCCGTGAAGGAGAGCCAGGTAGATCCGTCCCGTCCCATGGTGGCCCTCACCTTTGACGACGGGCCCGGAAGCCGGACAGGGGAGCTTCTGGACCAGCTGGAGAAGCATCAGGCCCACGCCACCTTTTTCATGCTGGGGCAGAAGGTGCCCTCCTATCCGGACACGGTGCGCCGGATGAAGGAGATCGGCTGTGAGCTGGGGAACCACTCCTTCGATCACCCGGAGCTGACCCGGCTGGACGGGGCCGGCATCTCCTCCCAGATCCAGAAGACCAACGACGCCATCCGGGCGGCGGCGGGGAACGGCGCCACGGTCATGCGGCCGCCCTACGGCGCCATCAACAGCGCCGTGTCGGAAAACGTCGGCCTGCCCATGATCCTGTGGAATATCGACACGCTGGACTGGAAGACGAGGAACGCCCAGAAGACCATCGACACGGTCATGAATTCCGTGAGCGACGGAGATATCATCCTCATGCACGACATACATACGGAGTCCGTGGACGCGGCGATTGCCCTCATCCCGAAACTGCAGGAGGCAGGGTATCAGCTTGTGACTGTGTCGGAGCTGGCGGCGGCGAAGAATGTGACCCTGGCGAACGGGAAGAGCTACACGGATTTCTGATTGCCGGCCGCCGGGAAGTGTGGTAAGATATTTTTTATGACCAGAGAATATCAGGAGGTTGTTATGGGAGAAGAGACGGTTTCTAAAAATTTTATCGAACAGGAGATAGATAAGGACCTGCGCGAGGGCGTGTACGACCGGGTGTGCACCCGGTTCCCGCCGGAGCCGAACGGCTATCTGCACATCGGCCACGCCAAGTCCATCCTTTTAAATTACGGGCTTGCACAGAAGTACGGCGGCACCTTCCACCTGCGTTTTGACGATACGAACCCCACCAAGGAGGACACGGAGTTCGTGGAGTCCATCAAGGCGGATGTGGAGTGGCTTGGCGCAGAGTACGGCGAGCATCTCTACTTTGCGTCCGATTATTTTGACATCATGTACGAGTGCGCCCTGAAGCTCATCCGCAAGGGCAAGGCCTACGTCTGCGACTTAAGCCCGGACCAGATCCGGGAGTACCGGGGCACCCTTACGGAGCCGGGCAGGAACAGCCCTTACAGGGACCGGTCCGTGGAGGAGAACCTGGCGCTCTTTGAGGGCATGAAGAACGGGCTGTACAAGGACGGGGAGAAGGTCCTGCGCGCCAGGATCGACATGGCGTCCCCCAACATCAACATGCGGGATCCCATCCTCTACCGGGTGGCCCACATGACCCATCACAATACAGGCGACAAATGGTGCATCTACCCGATGTACGATTTTGCCCATCCCATCGAAGATGCGGTGGAGAAGATCACCCACTCCATCTGCACGCTGGAATTTGAGGATCACAGACCCCTCTACGACTGGGTTGTGCGGGAGTGTGAATTTGACCCCGCGCCCCGGCAGATCGAGTTTGCCAAACTGTACCTGACCAACGTGGTGACAGGGAAGCGCTACATCAAGAAGCTTGTCCAGGAGGGGATCGTGGACGGGTGGGACGACCCCCGTCTTGTGTCCATCGCAGCCTTAAGAAGGAGAGGGTTTACGCCGGAATCCATCAAGATGTTCGTTGACATGTGCGGCGTGTCCAAGAGCCAGAGCTCTGTGGACTACGCCATGCTGGAGTACTGCATCCGGGAGGATCTGAAGATGAAGCGGCCCCGCATGATGGCGGTCCTGGATCCCATCAAGCTGGTGATCGACAACTACCCGGAGGGGGAGAGCGAGGAGCTTGACGTGGCCAACAACCTGGAGAACGAGGAGCTTGGCAGCAGGACGCTTCCCTTTGAGCGGGAGCTGTACATCGAGAGAGACGACTTCATGATCGAGCCGCCGAAGAAATACTTCCGCCTCTTCCCGGGCAATGAGGTGCGCCTGATGCATGCGTACTTTGTCAAGTGCACAGGGTATGAGACCGACGGGGACGGCAGGGTGACGGTGGTGCACTGCACGTACGATCCGGAGACAAAAGCGGGGTCCGGCTTCACCGGCAGAAAGGTGAAGGGGACGATCCACTGGGTGCCCGCCTCCTGCGCGCAGAAAGCGGAGGTCCGCCTCTATGAGAACCTGATCGATGAGGAGAAGGGCGTATATAATAAGGAGGACGGTTCCCTGAACCTGAACCCGAACTCCCTTGAGATCCGCACAGACTGCTATGTGGAGCCGGGCTTCCGGGACGCGAAGCCGTACGACAGCTTCCAGTTCGTGCGGAACGGGTACTTCTGCATTGACGCGAAGGATTCCAGCCCGGAGGCGCTTGTGTTCAACCGGATCGTCTCCCTGAAGAGTTCTTTTAAGCTTCCAAAGTAGAGGATGACAGGCGATGCATGAACTGACGATCCATCTGAAGACGCACAGCGGGACGCCGCTGTACGAGCAGATCTACAGTTACATCAAAGAGAATATACGGGAAGGAAAGATCGTGTGCGGGGAAAAGCTTCCCTCCACACGGTCTCTTTGCAGTTACCTGGAAGTGAGCAGAAGCACGGTGGAGCTGGCCTACGGGCAGCTCCTGTCCGAGGGATACATCGAGTCGGTGCCGTGCCGGGGGTTTTTTGTGGCGCAGGTGGACGACCTTCTGCATCTGGAGGCGGCTCCCGCCAGGAGCAAAGAGAGAAAAGAGGAGAAGAAAGGGAAGCCGGCCTTCCGGTACGACTTCTCGCCAAGCGGCGTGGATCTGCGCAGCTTCCCCTACAACGCGTGGCGCAGGCTCTCCCGGGAGGTGCTATCGGACGACAGGACGGAGCTCTTCCGGCTGGGGGATCCGAAGGGGGAGTACGCGTTCCGCAGCGCCATCTGCCGCTACCTCTACCAGGCCAGAGGCGTAAACTGCAGCCCGGACCAGGTGGTCGTGGGGGCAGGGAGCGATTACCTTCTGATGCTTCTGTGCTCGCTTCTGGGGCGGGGGCGGGTGATCGCGGTGGAAGACCCCACCTACAAGCAGGCGTACCGCCTGTTCCGCAGCCAGTCCTGCGACGTGCGCCCCATCGCCATGGACGGGAAGGGCATGGCGGTGGAACTCCTGCGCGCATCCGGGGCCGATACCGCCTATGTGACCCCGTCCCACCAGTATCCAACCGGCATCGTCATGCCGATCCGCAGGCGGATGGAGCTGCTTGGCTGGGCGCAGGAGAGGGAGGACCGGTACATCGTGGAGGACGACTATGACAGCGAGTTCCGCTACAGGGGGAAACCCATCCCGGCCCTGCAGGGATATGACGCGAAGGGGAAGGTCATCTACCTCGGCACCTTTTCCAAGTCCATCGCGCCGGCTATCCGCCTGAGCTACATGGTCCTGCCGGAACCGCTGTGCGAGGCCTTCGACAGGAAGCTGGGCTTCATCAGTTCCACCGTGTCCAAGGTGGACCAGCTCATCATGTGCCGCTTCATCGAGGAGGGGTACTACGAGCGCCACCTCAACAAGACACGCGCCCTCTACCGGGGCAGGCACGACCAGCTCATCGCGGGACTGAAGGGGCTGGCGGGGGAGTGCCGCATCTCCGGGGAGAATGCGGGCGTGCACCTCCTTCTGCATTTCGCCGACGGCAGGACGGAGCAGGAGCTGATCGGGACAGCAGCCGCCCACGGCATACGTGTGTACGGCCTGTCCGACTATGTTGTGGGGGAGAGGCAGAAGGAGGCGGTCATCCTGCTGGGATACGCCAACATGCCGGAGGAGAAGATCCGGGAGGCATGCGCCATCCTGGAGAAGATATGGAAAAAGAGCTGAGAAGAGAGAGGCTCATGCGGCGTTCTCTCTTCCCGGCTCTTTTTTTATTTTTCCGGAAGATATACATGTACTTTTTCGATGCGGTTCTTTTCCAGCGCATCCACCACGAGGCGGATGCCGTCTTCCGTGACGACCTCGTCGCCGGCCTCGGGCAGGCGGTCCAGCCGCCCGATGATAAACCCGCCCAGGGAATCGTAGTCCTCGGAGGCAAGATCCGTGCCAAGCCGCTCGTTGACGTCGTCCAGGTTCATGGATCCCTCGATGACGTACTCCCGGTCGGAGATGCAAAGCAGCGGCTCGTCCTCCGCCTCGTCGTACTCGTCGTGGATCTCGCCCACGATCTCCTCCAGAATGTCCTCCAGCGTGATGATGCCGGCCAGCTCGCCGTACTCATCCAGCACGATGGCGATGTTGAAGGTGGACTCGCGCATCTCCACAAGCAGCTCCGAGATGCTCTTGTACTCGTATGTAAAGTGCGGGGTGCGCATGATGTCGCGGACGTTGAAGGATGCATCCCGGTCGTAGAGGAGCAGGTCTTTCATGTTCAGGATGCCGACGATGTTGTCCTGGGAGTCCTCATAGACGGGCAGGCGCGTGAACTTGTCTTCCCGGAAAATGCGGATCAGCTCCTCGTAGGAACTGTCCACGGAGGCAAAGGTCACGTGGACCCGGGGCACCATGATATCCTTCGCGTTGGCGTCCCCGAGATCGAACACATTGTTGATCATCTCTTTTTCCCCGGATTCGATGACGCCGCTCTCGTGGCTCACATCCACGATGGTGCGCAGCTCCTCCTCCGTCATCCCCTTGCGGGCGGCGTCCGGATCGACGCGCAGCAGCCGCATGATCCCGCGGGAGAAGAGATTGATGATGAAGATCACGGGCGTCATGATGGTCATGAAGAACCGGATGACGCCGATGTACCGAAGGGAGATCTTCTCCGCGTTGATGGTGGCGTAATTCTTCGGCGTGATCTCCCCGAAGACGAGGATCGCAACAGTGAGGATCGCGGTGGCGATGCTGACCATGTATCCGCCGAAGGCGTAGGCGAGGGTGGCTGACAGGGAGGAAGCGGAGATGTTGACGATGTTGTTCCCGATCAGGATCGCGCTCAGCATCTTGGAAGTGTGGTTCTCTGTCACATCCAGCACCATGGCGGCCCGCTTGTTCCCGTCGTCGGCGAGGGCGCGCAGCCGGATCTTGTTGGCTGTCGTCAGAGCTGTCTCGTTCGATGAAAAGAAGGCTGAGAGCATGAGAAGAACGAGCAGTATGGCGAATTGAAATAGATTGGCAAAGTCCAAAGTAATGGTTCACTCCTTTCCGAAAGAAGGCACCGGAAAGGCTGAAAGGCCATTCCGGCGCCCTGTTCGTGTCTGTTTTGTGCGGCTTTCTAGTCCTGCGCGTCTGCCTCTTCGGCAGCGGGATCCTGCGCGTCTGCCTCCCCGGCAGCGGGATCCTGCGCGTTTGCCTCCTCTTCGGCGGCAGCCTCCTGGGGCGCTTCCTCTGCGGCAGAGTCAGCTAAGTCAGCTTCTTCTTCGTCCTTTGCAGGGGTGTTGAGGGGGACATACTCCCGGTCGCCTACAGGTTTTAAATCGTTGTCGAGGTCGAAATCCTCATCCTCGAATGCATCCATATCGTCATCCACATCATCTGAAGAGGATTTTTTCAGATAATAGAAAAGTCCGGCGGCGGCGCTTCCGACAGCGGCCAGGCCGAGCACACGTTTGATCCATTTTGCCATAACTATGACTCCTTTCTGCGGACTGCATATATGATAAATTATATTGTAATACTTTTTCACAAAAAAGGGAAGAGGGGATATGCAAATACTGACGAAATTCCGCATGCAGGTCCGGTTGTGGCTGCCGGGAAAGTGTGGTACACTGTATACTGTGCCAGACAAGATAAGGAGGACTATATGAAGATAAACAAACCGGGAAAAGCGAAATCAGGACTGTTCAGGATCGTATTCAGCCGTACAGGCTTTATTCTTCTTCTGATCCTGCTGCAGCTTGGACTCTTCGTTGTGACGACGAACATCCTGCAGGGATATGCGTTCTTTATACATGGCGGCCTCACCGTGCTCGGCGTGGTCGTGCTCATCTACATCATCAACTCGGAGGACAACCCTGCCTTCAAGATGACCTGGATGCTCTGCGTCATGGCCTTCCCGGCCGTGGCCACGATGTTCTACATCTATGTGAAGACGCAGGCCGGCACCCGCTGGATGGGCAAGCGTCTCGCCACCCTGCGGATCGAGACGGACCCCTACATGATCCAGGATATCGACGTGCTGGACGCCCTGCGGGCCAGCAGGCCGTCCTACGGGAACCTGGCCAGCTACATGTCCCACCACGTGGGCTTCCCGGTGTACCGGAACACGGAGGTGAAGTACTTCCCCCTGGGGGAGGACAAGTTTGAGGCCATGGTCACAGAGCTTGAGAAAGCGCGCAAATACATTTTTATGGAGTACTTCATCGTGGAGCGCGGATACATGTGGGACACCATCCTGAAGATCCTCATAAAGAAAGTGCGGGAGGGCGTGGAAGTCCGGTTCCTGTATGACGGCACCTGCGCCATCTCCCTGCTCCCCTACGACTACCCGCAGATGCTGGAGCGGAAGGGGATCCGGTGCAAGATGTCCAACCCCATCAAGCCGTTCCTCTCCACGGTGCAGAACAACCGGGATCACCGGAAGATCTGCGTCATCGACGGGAAAGTGGGCTTCACAGGCGGCGTCAACCTGGCGGATGAGTACATCAACCGCAAGGAGCGGTTCGGGCACTGGAAGGATACGGCCGTGATGCTGCGGGGCGACGCGGTGCAGAGCCTGACCATGCTGTTCCTGCAGATGTGGAACGTGGACGAGCAGGAGAGCGAGGACTACCGGCGCTACCTCACGCCCAGGCGCAGGGAGCTTCGGCGGGAGCTGGGGTACGTGCTCCCCTACGGGGACAGCCCCTTTGACAACGAGAACGTGGGCGAGGAGGTGTACTTCCACATCCTGAACCACGCCAAGAAGTACGTCCACATCATGACACCGTACCTCATCCTGGACAATGAGATGATCACCACCCTCACCCGGGCGGCGAAGAGCGATGTGGAGGTCATCATCATCATGCCCCACATCCCGGACAAGTGGTACGCTTTTGCCGTGGCCAAGACGTACTACGGCGAACTCATCCGGGCGGGCGTGCAGATCTACGAGTACACGCCGGGCTTCGTCCACGCCAAGGTGTTCGTGTCCGACGACGACACGGCTACCGTGGGCAGCATCAACCTGGACTACCGGAGCCTCTACCTGCACTTTGAGAACGGCGTGTTCATCTACAACAACTCCGTGGTGGATAGGATCGAGCGGGATTTCCAGCAGACGCTGGCGAAATGCCACAAGGTGACCCTCCTGGAGGTGCGGAGCCAGAGCCTGTTCACCAAGATCTCCGGCCAGGTGCTGCGCCTGGTGGCGCCGCTGATGTAGGCCGGCCCGGGGACGGGAAAAAATCTATTGTACAAAAACTGTGAAATATAGTATAATGCTTATGGCTGTTTTTCAGCCGTCTAATGTATGCAAATGATATGCAGGAGGAATGGAAATGGTAAAAGCAGTAGTGGGCGCCAACTGGGGCGATGAAGGCAAAGGTAAGATTACCGATATGCTGGGAGAGAACGCGGACATCATCGTCCGGTTCCAGGGCGGCGCCAACGCAGGTCACACGATCATCAATGATTACGGGAAGTTCGCACTTCACACCCTGCCGTCCGGCGTGTTCTACAGCCACACGACGAGCATCATCGGGAACGGCGTGGCGCTGGATATCCCCCGCCTCTTCGGCGAGATCCAGTCGATCGTGGAGAAGGGCGTTCCGATGCCGAAGATCCTCGTGTCGGACAGGGCCCAGATCGTTATGTCCTACCACAAGAATTTTGACGCGTACGAGGAGGAGAGACTGGGAGGCAGGTCCTTCGGATCCACCAAGTCCGGGATCGCGCCGTTCTACTCAGACAAGTACGCCAAGATCGGCTTCCAGGTGAGCGAGCTCTTCGACGACGAGCTGCTCAGGGAGAAGACCGTGCGGGTGGCAGAGCAGAAGAACGTGCTGCTGGAGCACCTGTACCACAAACCATTGATCGACCCTGCTGACTTATATAGAGAATTAAAAGAGTACAAAGAGATGATCGAGCCCTATGTGTGCAATGTATCTCTCTTCCTTTACAATGCCCTGAAGGAGGGCAAGGAGATCCTTCTGGAGGGACAGCTCGGCTCCCTGAAGGATCCGGACCACGGGATCTACCCCATGGTCACCTCCTCCTCCACGCTGGCCGGATACGGCGCCATCGGGGCCGGCATCCCGCCCTATGAGATCCGGCAGATCATCACGGTCTGCAAGGCCTACTCCAGCGCGGTGGGCGCGGGCGCCTTTGTGAGCGAGATCTTCGGCGACGAGGCGGACGAGCTCCGCAGACGCGGCGGGGACGGCGGCGAGTTCGGCGCGACGACGGGCCGGCCGAGGCGCATGGGCTGGTTTGACTGCGTGGCCTCCAAGTACGGATGCCGCCTGCAGGGTACCACAGACGTGGCCTTCACGGTGCTGGACGTCCTGGGCTACCTGGACGAGATCCCGGTCTGCGTGGGATACGAGATCGACGGGGAAGTGACGACAGAGTTCCCCACCACGCACCTGCTTGAGAAGGCAAAGCCGGTCCTTAAAAAGCTGCCGGGCTGGAAGTGCGATATCCGCGGCATCCGGAAGTATGAGGACCTGCCGGAGAACTGCCGGAATTACATCGAGTTCATCGAGAGGGAGATCGGCTACCCGATCACCATGATCTCCAACGGACCGGGCAGAAAGGACATCATCTACAGAACGAAATAAGCGGTCACAACGCCATGGGGCAGAGTCTTTGCACTCTGCCTCATTTTTTTGTTGACAGGACATCCCTGCCTGTGGTATCCTTGCAGGGAAATAATTTAATGCTTTAAAGTGTTGCGGTTTAAAGCGTCAGAGAAAAAAGGAGGAAATAGAAATGGTAAGCAAGCTTGTGATCCTGCTGTTATTCTTTATCGTGATGGTGGCAGTGGGGATCTATGCGAGGAGACATGCAAACAGTGTAGACGGATTTGTGCTGGGCGGCCGGTCGGTGGGACCGTGGCTGACAGCCTTCGCCTACGGAACCTCCTATTTCTCTGCGGTCGTGTTTGTCGGGTACGCGGGGCAGTTCGGCTGGAAGTACGGCCTTTCATCCACCTGGATCGGCATCGGGAACGCGGTCATCGGAAGCCTGCTCGCCTGGGTTGTCTTAGGAAGGCGCACGCGGGTCATGAGCCAGCACCTGGGGTCCCGCACCATGCCGGATTTCTTCGGGGAGAGGTACGAAAGCCGGGGGCTGAAGATCGCCGCCTCGGCCATCGTGTTCATCTTCCTTGTGCCCTACACGGCATCCATCTACAACGGCCTGTCCAGGCTGTTCGGGATGGCCTTTCACATCCCCTACGCCTGGTGCGTCATCCTCATGGCAGTCATCACGGCGGTGTACGTCATCCTGGGCGGCTACATGGCCACGGCCATCAATGACTTTATCCAGGGCATCATCATGCTGGCCGGGATCGTGGCGGTCATCGCGGCGGTGCTCTCCGGGCAGGGCGGTTTCATGGAGGCGGTGGGGAAGATGGCGCAGATCCCAAGCGACGTGGATGTGACCCTCGGCCAGCCGGGAGCCTTCACCTCCTTCTTCGGGCCGGATCCTCTCAACCTGCTCGGCGTGGTGATCCTCACGTCCCTGGGCACCTGGGGCCTGCCGCAGATGATCCACAAGTTCTACACCATCCGGGATGAGAAATCCATCCATACGGGAACGGTCATCTCCACGGTGTTCGCCATCGTGGTGTCAGGCGGGTGCTACTTCCTGGGCGGCTTCGGACGGCTCTTTGACGCGCCGGATATCTACGGCGCGGACGGCTCCGTGGTATACGACAGCATCATCCCCTTCATGCTGTCCGGCCTGCCGGACATCCTGGTGGGCATTGTGGTGATCCTCGTGCTGTCGGCGTCCATGTCCACCCTGTCCTCCCTGGTCCTCACGTCCAGCTCCACCCTGACGCTGGATTTCCTGAAGGACACAGTGATGAAGAAGATGAGCGAGCGCAGGCAGATCATCGTGATGCAGCTTCTGATCGTGTTCTTCATCGCCCTCTCCGTGGTGCTGGCGCTGGATCCCCCGGCTTTCATCGCCCAGCTCATGGGCATCTCCTGGGGCGCGCTGGCCGGCGCGTTCCTGGCGCCCTTCCTGTACGGCCTGTACTGGAAGCGGACGACGAAGGCCGCCGTGTGGGCCAGCTTTGCCACAGGCGTGGGCATGACCGTGTCCAACATGTTCCTCGGCTTCTTTGAGTCCTCCATCAACGCGGGAGCCGCCGCCATGGTGGCGGGCATGGTGGTGGTGCCGGTGGTGAGCCTTCTCACGCCGGCGCCCCCGGCCGGGCAGACAGACCGGATCTTCGCCTGCTACGAGGAGACGGTGGTGATCAGCAAGAAGCATTCGCTGGAGGAAAAATAAAGAAAGATTTAAGAAAACCCTTACTTTTATTTTAGCTTCTCTCCATCAGCCGTACACATTTACCGTGTATCCTGTATGGTGTACAGAGAAAACATGTCATAAAAGGAAGCCGCCGGCCATATAATGATAGAGCCGGGAAAACGGACCTGAGGAGTATAAATAGAAGTGGAGGTATGCGGCATGAGACACGGCTTGAGAGAAGAGAGGACCCCGGAATCCATCTCCATGGAGGAGTACCTGACCAGGCGTCAGAAGATGAAGGAGGGCCAGAGGAAGAGGAGCAGCCGGAATAAAGAAAAGAGCCCGGCCTGGATGTGGGCCGGACTCTACGTCTGAGTGTTCCCCGGATCTTCTGTCCCGCCTTCTTCCTCCTCCCGGGGTCTGCCATTCTGCAGGTTCCTGTACACGAGGGTGTAGGCATACAGAAGGACAGGGATGACGACGGTGCACACGAGGGAGGCCTTGAGAAGCCCCGCCGTCTGCGAGTGGTCTGTGAGCGCGAAAAACAAAGTGCTGCCGTACATGGCGAGGAGCAGGAGGGCTCCGCAGGCAGCCAGGATCCGCCGGATCTTTTTCATGAGATCATCCCCTTTCAGGGAAATTATAAACGGCGGACGGGAAAAAATCAAATCCATCCTCTTTGAAAATGGAGGAAAATAGTATATAATAGGGCTTGCACAGAAAAAACACCCGCGGATGCGGGGGACACAAAGGAGTATAGAATATGAGTACATTACTGGAACAGTGGCGCGCCACCGCTTACAATGAGAAGGCAGACAGGGGACAGCTGCAGAAATTCTGGAGTTCCTACTTCCAGATCGAGAAGGAGATCTACGAGCAGCTTCTGTCCAACCCGGACGAGGGAGTGCGCGGGACTGTGAAAGAGCTGGCAGACAGATTCGGCCACAGCGTGATGACCATGGTGGGCTTCCTGGACGGCATCGACGAGAGCCTGAAGGTTGCCAATCCCCTGGAGACGATGGACGAGGACACGCAGGTGAACCTGGTCTATGACAAGGCCCTCCTGTACAAGAACATGGTCGCTGCAAAGGCGGACTGGCTCTACAACCTTCCCCAGTGGGACAGCATCTTTACGGAGGAGGAGCGCAAGGCCCTCTACAAGGAGCAGAAGGAGTCCGGCACGATCCGCAAGCCGAAGAAGATCGGGCGCAACGATCCCTGCCCCTGCGGAAGCGGAAAGAAATACAAGCACTGCTGCGGCAGGTAGGACGGGGATGGTCATGCTGGCAGCGGCGGCGCTTTGCCTGCTCTACTACCTGCTCATCTCTGCGGCGATGAGAAAGTGGAATTCCACCTTTGCCGGGTTCTGGCCCGGGGCCGGGGCTGTGTGCCTTGCGGGGCACATGGCCGTCACATGGGGGCCCCGCCGGCTGGCCCTGACGGTGTGGTGCCTCTTTCTCATTGCCCTTTTTGTATTTGCGGCCGTGGAGCTTCTGATCCTCACCGGCATGCGGGAGGAGGGCGGGGACGACTGCCCGGTCATCCTCGTGCTGGGCGCCCAGATCCGGGGGCGCGCTGTGACAGTGTCCCTGCGGCGCAGGCTGGACCGGGCGGCAGCGTGGCTTGAGCGACATCCCGGCGGCCGGGTGATCGTCTCCGGCGGCCGGGGAAAAGGGGAGGAGATCACGGAAGCAGCCGCCATGGCGGCCTATCTGGAGGAGCGCGGGATCGACCGGGAGAGGATCCTTCTGGAGGACGCATCCACCACCACGTGGGAGAATCTCCTGTTTTCAAAAAGATATATCGAAGACGCGGACGGGCCGGTGGGCATCGTGACAAACAACTTTCACATGTACCGGGCGAAGGCGTACGCAAGGAGAGCCGGGTACCGGGATCCGCGGGGCCTTCCCGCGCCCTGCGGCAGGGTGCTCTTTTTGAACTACATGACAAGAGAGTTCTTCGCGGTGTGGAAAATGTGGATCGCAAGGAAACAAGTCTCCGGCAGATGAGGCCGGAAGAAACGGGGAACAGGAAGGATGAGAGAAATACAGGAATACAGACACAAGGTACAGTACTATGAGACGGACCAGATGGGGATCGTGCATCACTCCAACTATATCCGCTGGTTCGAGGAGGCGCGGACGGACCTGATGGAGCAGCTTGGCATGGGCTACGACCGGATGGAGGCGCTGGGGATCGGAAGTCCGGTCCTGGCCGTGGAGGCGGACTACCTGCGCATGGTCCACTTCGGGGATACGGTGTCCATCCGCACAAAGATGGAGGAGTACAACGGCATCAAGCTGACCCTGAAGTATGAAGTCACAGATGAAAAGACCGGCATGGTGCACTGCCGGGGGCTGACGAAGCACTGCTTCCTCGGCACCAGGGGAAGGCCGGTGTCCCTCAAGAGGGACTTCCCGGATATCCACGCCATGTTTCTTGAGGCGGCCGGGCAGCCTGCAAAAAAACAGACAGATGCATAATTTTTAAGAAAACGGCAGATACTGCTCCTGATGAACAGGAAAAGGAGGTAGTATCTATGCCGGAATTAAAATGCACGGTGCAGACCTGTAAGCACAACCAGAACTACTACTGCACACTGGACAAGATCCAGGTGGGCGGCAATGCGGCCAAGAAGCCGGAGGAGACATGCTGCGACAGTTTTGCGGAGCGGGGAGGCGCGGGCGGCGCGTCCTACAGCAACGCGGCATACGGCGCCTACACGGACAGCGCGGGCAGCGCGTCCGCCTGCAGCTGCGTGGACTGCCAGGCCGTGGAGTGCAGGTACAACGACAACTGCCACTGCCATGCGGGCAAGATCAGCGTGGAGGGCGGCAATGCCTGCCAGAGCAGCGAGACAGAGTGCGCCACATTTACCTGCTGAGACTGAGCGGGACGGGAAGGGGGATGCCCCTTCCTTTTTATTTGCTTTTTCGGGCGGAGATTGCTATAATTTTCATTGAAAATGCAGATAAAAGAGGAGAACAGCTATGCCAATTCGAGTACAGAATGACCTGCCGGCCAAGGAGATCCTGGAGCAGGAAAATATATTTGTGATGGACGAGCACAGGGCCACCCATCAGGACATCCGGCCCATCCGTATCGGGCTTCTGAACCTGATGCCCTTAAAGGAGGACACGGAGCTGCAGATCCTGCGGTCCATGTCCAACACACCGCTGCAGATCGACGTGGTGTTCATCAATGTGTCAAGCCATGTGTCCAAGAACACGTCCACAAGCCATCTCAACAAATTCTATCTCCCCTTCCGGGATGTCCGGGACCAGAAGTTTGACGGCTTCATCATCACCGGCGCGCCGGTGGAGCAGATGCCCTTCGAGGAGGTGGACTACTGGGAGGAGCTCACGGAGATCATGGAGTGGACGAAGACCCATGTGACCTCCACCCTGCACCTGTGCTGGGGCGCGCAGGCGGCCCTCTACTACCACTACGGGATCGACAAGGTGCCCCTGGAGAAGAAGCTGTTCGGCGTCTTTAGGCACCGGGTGCTGAACCGCAAGATCCCCCTTGTGCGTGGCTTTGACGATGTGTTCCTGGCGCCTCACTCCCGCCACACGGACGTGCCGGTGGAGAAGATCCGGGCGGACGGACGGATCACGCTTCTGGCGGAGTCGGAGAAGGCGGGCGCCTTCCTCTCCATGGCGGAGGACGGACGGCAGATCTTTGTCATGGGACATCCCGAGTATGACAGGATCACGCTGGACGGGGAGTACAAGAGGGACCTGGCCAAGGGGCTGCCCATTGAGATGCCGGAGAACTATTACCCGGACGATGACCCGCAGCAAAAACCGCTCCTGACCTGGCGGGCCCACGGGAACAACCTCTATACGAACTGGCTCAACTACTATGTATACCAGGTGACCCCCTACAATATGATCGGAACGCCGTTCTAAGGGGACAGGGGAGTTTTCTCCTAAATATACATATTCGGCATTGCCATACCGATCGCAGGGGTGCTATAATCTACTATAGTATGTCTAAATACAGCAGCAATGCAAGAAGAGGTGGATGGCTTGAAAAATAAGATCAAAAAATTCTCAAAGGGCGACTTTCAGATGACCTGTCCCGATATCATCTTTGACGAGACATGCCTGATCCTCACCATCGGCGAGGGGGAAGTGTACCGGGGAAGTTTTACCATCAGAAGCCAGACAGACGGGGCGATCCGCGGGATCGTGTATCCGTCTTCTTTTCGCATGCGCTGCATTGAGCAGGGATTTGAGGGGAACCCGGTCACGGTCCGCTTTGAGTACGACGGGCGGAACCTGCGCCCGGGGCACGTGGAGCAGGGCAAGTTCTCCATCGTGTGCAGCGGCGGGGAGTACGAGATCAACTTCACGGCGATCATCGAGAAGCCCTATGTCATGACGGCCTACGGCAAGGTGCAGAGCACGGACGACTTCAAGAGGCTCGCCATCAAGGACTACTCGGAGGCCCAGAAGCTGTTCCGCTCCCGGGAGTTCTACGAGGTTCTCAAGTACGAGAACCCGCGGACCTTCCATCTGTACGACAACATGCGCAAGTGGTCCCTGGACGAGCAGGCCATGGAGGAGTTCCTCGTCGGGATCAAGCAGAAGGAGTGCATCTTCCTCACCCTGCAGGGGGAGGGCATGCTCTTTGAGGACTTAAAGGAGGCCACGAAGGGCAGCTTCACCGTGATCAAGAATACATGGGGCTTTATGCCCATCCATATAAAGGCGGAGGGCGGCTTTATCACCGTGGCCCGCCCGGAGATCACCACGGATGATTTCGTGGGCAATGTGTACGAGCTGGAATTTGTCGTCGGCACGGAGCATCTCCATGCGGGGCGCAATTTCGGCAGGATCAGCCTTGTCACGCCCTACGAGACGCTGAGCTACGACGTGGAGGTGTTCCAGGGCGGGGAGCGGGACGAGAACCACGGGGAGATCGAGTTCCTGGCGGCCCAGATCCTGAAGGAGCATATCGCCTGCGAGGCGGGCAGGATCGACCTCAACACGTGGACCGACAGCGCGGTGGAGAAGTCCAAGAGAATGCGCCAGTATGCGCCTCTCGATGACGGGCTGCAGCTCTTCCAGGCCCACATCTACATCCGGGGCGGCCGGATGGAGGAGGCGAAGTGGATCCTGGAGAACTACAATTACAACCGCTTTGCCATCGGAAAGGATCCCACCACGAACGCCTACTACCTGTTCCTGACGGCCCTCATCCGGCCGGAAGGCAGCCACGCGGAGCGGGTGCTGGATGAGATCGGCAGGACGTACCTGCGCCACCAGGACTCCTGGCAGCTCCTCATGATGCTCCTCTACCTGGATCCCCAGTACCGGGACGCCTACCGCAGGATCCGTGTGCTGGAGCAGCAGTTCTACGAGTTCGGGGTAAACCAGGTCCTCTTTTACCAGGCGGCGTACCAGTGCTTCCAGGAGAGGTCAAACCTGTTGAAAAAACTCGGCAGATTCGAGCTGCACGTGCTGAATTTCGCCGTGAAATACAGGCTGCTCACAAAGGATCTGGCCCTCTATGTGGCGAACCTGGCGAGCCAGCAGAAGACCTATGACGACCTTCTGTTCCACATCCTGGAGCAGATCTACGATATGTATCAGGAGCCCATGATCCTGAACACCATCTGCACCCTCCTCATCAAGGGGAACAAGATGCAGCAGCGGTACTTCATCTGGTACCAGCGGGCGGTGGAGGCGGAGCTGAAGATCGCCCAGCTCTACGAGTACTACATGGAGACCATCGAGGAGGACAAGGTGCGGGAGGCCCTGCCCAGGTCCATCTTCCTGTACTTCATGCACGGCAACAACCTGGACTACAAGAAGGCGGCGCTTCTGTACGCCAACCTCATCACCTACGAGCAGTATGCCAGCGACCTGTATATCAGCTACCGGGAGCAGATGGTGGAGTTCGCGTGGGACCAGCTTTTGAAGCGCCACATCAACGAGTCCCTTAAGATCATCTACCGCCGGTTCTGCACGGAGGAGGAGATGACGGGCGAGCGGCTGGAGGCCATGCGGGACATCTGCTACGCCTACGGGGTGACGACGAAGGTGCAGGGGCTTAAATGCGTCCTCGTCATCGAGAAGGACGGGTCCATCAAGCAGAGGGTGCCCTACCGGGAGGATGGCGCCATCGTCTACCTGTACGACAAGGAGGCGCGGATCATCTGGGAGGGGATGGACGGCCGGTACTACACCGACTCCATCGTCTTCGAGACGCGGCGGCTGTTCTACGAGCCCCGCTACCTTGAGATGTGCAAAAAATACATGTCCCACATGACGAACTGGAGCGGCGAGGGGCCGAAGGAGGAAGTGTCCTTTGAAAACCTGCGCCGGAAGGACATCGACGCCTTTGACGAGAAGGAAGTCTTCCAGATGTGCAGCAGGCGGATCCGCGAGGACAACTACGAGGAGGACGAGTTCCTCCTGTACCTTTGCTATGAGCTGTTCAAGCGGCAGCAGTACGACAAGGTGACCCTCACCTACCTGGCGGGCTACTACTGCGGGGCGACGGGGGACATGAAGCGGCTGTGGCGCACGGCCAGGGAGTACGGCGTCCAGACCGGGAAGCTGGGCGAGCGGATCATCACGCAGATGCTCTTCTCCGAGGATATGTTCGGCGGGGAGGAGATCTTCATCGAGTACTATCTGACCGGAAACGCCTATTTCCGGCTGAAACAGGCGTACCTGGCCTACGTCTCCAGGGAGTACCTGGTGTACGGCAGGCAGACAGACAGCCGGATCTTTGAGATCATCGTCAACGAGCACCGCCAGGAGGAAGAACTGGCAGATGTGTGCAGGATCGCGCTCCTCCATTACTATTCTGACCGGGAGTACGGGAAGGAGACGGAGGAAGTGCTGCACAGGGTGCTGGGGCGCATGTGCGAGAGGCAGATCATTTTCCCGTTCTATCTGTCGTATCCGGAGAGCTGGCTCAGGGAGGCGCAGCTCTACGACCGGACCATGGTGTCCTACCGGGCGTCCAGGGGAGGCAAGGTGCGCATCGTCTACAAGATGCGGCAGGACGGCGTGGACGATCTCGGTTACCAGAGCGAGAGCCTGACGCCCATGTACGAGGATATATATGTGAAGGATTTCATCCTGTATAAAGGGGATCTTGTCCGGTACTATTTCCAGGAGACGAGAGGCAAAAAGCAGATCACCCAGGAGGAAAATGTGCTGGGGCAGACAAGAGACGTGCCGCCCGTCGGACGTTACGGGAAACTGAACGCCATGTCCGGGATGGAGCCGGATGAGAGGCGGGAGGCCATGGAGGCTTACCAGCAGGAGATCTGGCTGGCGGACAGGATCTTTGAGGAGTCATAAGGAGGAATACATCCGTGAGAGGCGGAAGCATAGTAGGAATTGAACTGAATGACGAGTATTGCCAGATCAGTTATTACAACGAGGAGACAAGCGAGCCGGAGACCCTGGAGGTCTCGGTGGACAACTTCCAGATCCCGCTGATCCTCGGGTATCATCAGGAGCAGTGGGTCTACGGGAAAGAGGCGAAGCGGCTGGCCACCATCAACGAGGGCTGTACGGCCGCTAACCTCTTTGCGAGGGCCAGACGCCAGGAGAAAGTGCGGATGGGGGCCAGAAACCACGACGCCGTGTGGCTCCTTGCCAAATTCTTCCAGCTTGCCCTCGCGTCCTTTCCGAAGATCGAGTACCTGACCTTCTCCGTGCCCCACACGGACATCGACGTCAGCAAGATGCTCAAAGGCGTGGGACAGTTCGTGGGCGTGCCGAAGGAGTCGGTCTATGTGCAGGACTACAAGGAGAGTTTCTGTCACTACATGTTCTACCAGCCCAAGGAGCTGTGGCAGTACGAGGCGGCCCTGTTCTACTGCGACCGCAATGAGATCCGGGCCTACATGCTGCGCCGCCTGCGGGGGATCCGGGGGCGGGGGGATGAGCTCTTCGTGGCGGTGGACGAGGTGGCGAGCGCCCACATGAAGGAGCTGGCCGCCGTCTACCCGGTGCTGAATGTAGACAAGGCGAAGGATGCGGACGAGCGGTTCAAGTCCTTCATACAGAGTGTGTTTGACAAGAAGGTGGTCTCCTCGGTCTATCTGACGGGGGAGGGCTTTGAGAACAACTGGTATCCGGCTTCCCTGAAAGTGCTCTGCAACGGGCGCAGGGCCTTCCTCGGGAACAACCTGTACAGCCGCGGCGCCTGCTACACCGCATACCGCAAGTGCCGGGACTTTGAGGACAGCCCCATCTACCTGGACAACACAAAGATGACGGACCAGATCTGCCTGCGCATGCGGGTGGGGGGCAAGGAGGGCTGGTATCCCATCGTGCAGTGGGGCTCCCACTGGTATGAGGCGGACGGGCAGTGGGACGTGCTCCTGGAGGACACCTCCGACATCGAGATCCACATCGAGTCGCTGGGAACAGGCGAACTGGAGGCGGAGACCGTGTCCCTGGCCGGCCTGCCGGACAGGCGGGACTATGCGCTGCGCCTCACCATTGAGGTCATGTTCCTGGACGAGTACACATGCAGGATCACCTTCCGGGACGCAGGGTTCGGCGAGTTCTTCCCGGCCACGGATTTCCATGTAGAGAAGACGATACACTTAGGAGGAAGCAATGGGCAGTTTAATTCTCTGTCATAAGAAGAAGGCGAAACATCCATATGAGATATCCAGGATCCATATGCGGATCTACACCATCGAGGAGCTGTGCTATTATTTCTGCAACAACCTGTATCTGGTGGACTATACCATCATCAACCGGCAGCTCTGCGACTGGCTGGATGAGGAGCTGGAACTGTACAGCCTGGCCGACGAGCTGCGGGCCATCCTGGACCAGAACGGGCCGGCGGAGCAGTTCCTCCTGACCGTCCTAAGCCATGCGTCCATCTACTCCGCCTCGGAGATCACCCAGATCCACAACGTGCTGGAGCATCTGAAGAACCAGAACGAGGTGGAGCGGGAGAAGTACAAGGCGGACAACCTTCTGAAGGCGGGGGAGGTGGCTTCCGCCATCCTCGTGTACCAGTCCATCGTGAACAAGGAGTGGGACGACTCCATGGGACGGGACTTCTACGGACAGATCTACGGCTGCCTTGGATCCGCCTACGGGCGGCTCCTTCTCTACGAGGAGGCGGCGGCCATGTACGAGAAGGGATTCCAGGTGTGCCAGGACACGAAGATGCTGAAGGCGTACCTGTACTGCTGCTATCGGTACCTGCCGGAGGCGGAGTACGTGAAGATGCTCTCCAACGAGCCGGTCTACCTGAGCATCGGCTCTGTGCTGAAGGAAGAGATCCGGCAGGCAAAGGAGAGCGTGCACGCGGACACGTCGGCGGAACAGCTCAAGACATGGAAGAGGGACTACCGCAGGGGAAACCTCTGACGAACG
Organism: Mordavella massiliensis; assembly: GCF_016901695.1. GTDB lineage: Bacteria > Bacillota > Clostridia > Lachnospirales > Lachnospiraceae > Claveliimonas > Claveliimonas massiliensis_A. The sequence goes on from NZ_JACJKS010000003.1 coordinate 52,214, forward strand.
GAAACACTTATCTGCGGTTGACAGACTGCGGGTAAGTGTGTTATTATGACAGAGCAATTTAGCGTGGTAGAGTAATCAATTGATAAATTACTACTATGATAAAGCCACAAGGGAGGACAGACAAAGATGAAAAAGAGGATCGCACTTATCATGGCACTTACGATGACAGCGGCCGCTGTGCTTGCGGGCTGCGGCGGGACCGCGGACGAGGCGGAAGAGAATACGGAGAGCACGCAGAGCAGCTCCGATGCGGACGAGGGAACAGCCGAGTTCGCCGAGAAGGCGGAAGGGGATACGTTTACCGTCGGATTTGACCAGGATTTCCCGCCCATGGGATTCGTGGGCGAGGATGGCGGGTTCACCGGCTTTGACCTGGAGCTTGCCCAGGCTGTCTGCGACAAGATGGGATGGGAGTTCGAGCCCGAACCCATCGCATGGGATGCCAAGGACGCCATGCTTGAGTCCGGCACCATCGACTGTATCTGGAACGGATTTACCATGAACGGAAGGGAGGACGACTACACATGGTCTGAGCCCTACCTTGACAATACGCAGGTGTTTGTTGTGAGAGCCGATTCCGGCATCGCGTCAGCGGCGGATCTGGCGGGCAAGACGGTGGACGTGCAGACGGACTCCTCCGCCCAGGCGGCGCTGGAGGACAACCCGGAGCTCTCCGGCACGTTCGGCAACCTGCAGGTGATCCCGGATTACAACACAGGCTTTATGGAGCTTGAGTCCGGCGCCGTGGATGCGGTGGCCATGGACATCGTGGTGGCGGGCTATCAGATCGAATCCAGGGATGCAGACTTCGTGATCCTGGACGACGTCATCGCCACAGAGGAGTACGGCGTTGGCTTTGCGAAGGGCAACGAGGCCCTGCGGGATCAGGTCCAGACTGCGCTGGAGGAGCTGGCTGCAGACGGGACGATGGCGGAGATCTCCACCAAGTGGTTTGGTGAGGACATCACGACCATCGGGAAATAAATAAAAGCAGGATACAAAAAGGGCTGTCCTTTTGGGCGGCCCGTTTTTGGCGGAGAGGAGTTTTTTCATGGAATTTTCGGTAATGATCGGGCTGCTGCTGGAAGGGACGGGGATCACGGCGCTGATCTTCTTTGTGACGCTGGCGCTTTCCCTGCCGGTGGGCATGCTCGTCTGCTTCGGGCGGATGTCAAAGAACATCCTTGTCCGTTCCGTTTTTAAGTTTTACATATCTGTCATGCGGGGTACGCCCCTTGTGCTGCAGCTCATGGTGTTCTACTTCGGGCCGTTTTACCTGTTCGGCATGCAGCTGTCGGACACCTGGAAGCAGATGGCCTGGATCCTGGGCTTTTCCCTGAACTACGCGGCGTACTTTGCGGAGATCTACCGGGGCGGCATCGAGTCCATGCCCCAGGGGCAGTACGAGGCGGCTAAGATCCTGGGCTACAGCAAGTCCCAGACTTTCATGCGGATCATCCTGCCGCAGGTCATCAAGCGGGTCATGCCGTCCGTCACCAACGAGGCCATCACCCTGGTAAAGGATACGTCCCTGGCGTTCACGATCACGATCGCGGAGCTCTTTACCCAGGCCAAGGCGCTGGCGTCCCGGGAGGCGAATATGATCCCCTACGCCCTGGCGGCGCTGATCTACTACGTGTTCTGCCTGCTCGTCGCTTTCATCATGGAGCGGGTGGAGAAGAAGATGAGTTATTACCGGTAGAGACAAGGAGGCAGCTATGAGTCTGTTGGAAATTCACAATCTGAAAAAAAGTTTTGACGGCCTGGAGGTCCTAAGAGACATCTCCCTCCAGGTGAACCAGGGGCAGGTGCTGGGGATCATCGGGCCTTCCGGCTCCGGCAAGTCCACGCTTCTGCGGTGCGCCACCGGCCTGGAGACGCCGGACGCGGGCGAAATCCGGTATGAGGGCACGTTCGGGCTCGTGTTCCAGAACTTCAACCTCTTCCCACATTACAGCGTGATGAAGAACATCACGGACGCGCCCATCAAGGTGCAGAAGCGGCCGAAGGAGGAAGTGTACGCGGAGTCCCGCGCCCTTCTTGCGAAGATGGGGCTCTCCGACAAGGAGAACGCGTACCCGTACCAGCTCTCCGGCGGGCAGCAGCAGCGCATCTCCATCGCCAGGGCGCTGGCCATGAACCCGGACATCCTGTTCTTTGACGAGCCCACCTCGGCCCTCGACCCGGAGCTGACCGGGGAGATCCTGAAGGTCATCCGGGATCTGGCGGCGGAGCATATGACCATGGTCATCGTCACCCACGAGATGAATTTCGCCAGGAATGTGGCGGACCACATCATCTTCATGGACAAGGGCGTGATCGCGGAGCAGGGGACGCCGGAGGAGGTCTTTGGCTCTTCCAACGAAAGAATGAAGGAGTTCCTCGGAAAATTCGGTGAAAACGCATAAAGACAGACAAAAGGGCAGTGGGATTCTTGCTTTTCCCGCTGCCCTGTATTATACTTTTAAAGTATTTTTTTCAAACAGGAACGGCAGGATAAGGAGAAGGTGAGACTGGATGGAGAACTTTGAAAAGATAACGACAGGTCTTGGCGAGGAGTGCGGCGTCTTCGGGGCCTATGACATGGATGGGGGCGATGTGGCCCCCACTGTCTATTACGGCCTCTTTGCCCTGCAGCACAGGGGACAGGAGAGCTGCGGCATCGCGGTGACGGACACAAGGGGCGAGCGGAAGGTCCGGGCGAAGAAGGGACTGGGGCTCGTGAACGAAGTGTTTGACGAGGAGGCGCTTCACGCCCTCCACGGGAACCTGGGCGTGGGGCATGTGCGCTATTCCACGGCGGGCGGCACCCGGGCCGAGAACGCCATGCCGCTTGTCATCAACTATGTGAAAGGGGTCCTTGGCATCGCCCACAACGGCAACCTGACCAACGCGGTGGAGCTGCGCCGGGAGCTGGAGCAGACGGGCGCCATCTTCCAGACGACCATCGACTCCGAGGTGATCGCCTACCACATCGCGCGGGAGCGCTTACAGGCGCCCAGTGTGGAGGGGGCTGTGAAGAACGCCATGGGGAAGATCCGGGGCGCCTACGCCCTGGTGGTGATCTCCCCGCGCAAGATGATCGGGGCCAGGGATCCCTTCGGCCTGAAGCCCCTGTGCATCGGGAAGCGGGACAACACCTACTTCCTCGCCTCCGAGAGCTGCGCCCTGGCGGCGGTGGACGCGGCCTTTGTCCGGGATGTGGAGCCGGGGGAGATCGTGACCATCACAAAGGACGGCATCGCCTCGGACCGGAGCATGGCCATCGATCCGGCCCGGCAGGCCAGATGCATCTTTGAGTACATCTATTTTGCCAGGATGGACAGCACCCTGGACGGCGTCGATGTGTACCACGCCCGCATCACAGCGGGCCGGGCGCTGGCGGCCTCCTACCCGGTGGAGGCGGACCTGGTGGTGGGCGTCCCGGATTCAGGGCTGGTGGCTGCCAGGGGCTACGCGCAGGAGTCCGGCATCCCCTACGGCATGGCCTTCCACAAGAACAGCTACGTGGGGCGGACCTTCATCAAGCCGAAGCAGAGCGAGCGGGAGTCCAGCGTGCGCATCAAGCTGAACGTGATCCCCGAGGTGGTGAAGGGCAAGCGTGTCGTCATGGTGGACGACTCCATTGTCCGCGGCACCACCTGCGCCAACATCATCCGCATGCTCAAGCACGCGGGCGCGACGGAGGTGCATGTGCGGATCAGTTCCCCGCCCTTCCTGTACCCGTGCTACTTCGGGACAGACGTGCCCTCCAACGAGCAGCTCATCGCCCACTCCCACACGACGGAGCAGATCCGGGAGATGATCGGGGCTGACTCCCTGGGCTACATGGAGATCCCGAAGCTGAAGGAGATGGTGGGGGACCTGGCGTACTGCGACGCCTGCTTCACCGGAAATTACCCCATGGAGGTGCCGGGGGAGGATGTCTCTCTGGCATTTGAATAGCGGCTGTGTTACAATACAAAGAGCAGTACTTGTGTAAACGAATACTTTATAGAAGAGAAAGGAAACAGGACCTATGAATCAAGACAGGTATGTAAGCCCGCTCTCTGAGCGGTACGCAAGCAAAGAGATGCAGTACATCTTCTCGCCGGACATGAAGTTCCGCACCTGGCGGAAGCTGTGGATCGCCCTGGCGGAGACGGAGAAGGAGCTGGGCCTTCCCATTACGGACGAGCAGATCGAGGAGCTCAAAAGCCATGCAGAGGATATCAACTACGAGGTGGCGAAGGAGAGGGAGAAGCTGGTGCGCCATGACGTCATGAGCCATGTGTACGCCTACGGCCAGCAGTGCCCGAAGGCGAAGGGCATCATCCACCTGGGAGCCACGTCCTGCTATGTGGGGGACAACACGGACATCATCATCATGTCCGAGGCGCTGAAGCTGGTGCGCCGGAAGCTGATCAACGTGATCAGCGAGCTGGCCGGCTTTGCGGACAGATACAAGGCGCAGCCGACCCTGGCTTTCACCCACTTCCAGCCCGCCCAGCCCACCACGGTGGGCAAGAGGGCGACCCTGTGGCTGCAGGAGTTCCTGATGGACCTGGAGGATCTGGAGTACGTGCAGGGCAGCCTGAAGCTGCTGGGATCCAAGGGCACGACCGGGACCCAGGCCAGCTTCCTGGAGCTCTTTGACGGGGACCAGGAGACCATTGACAGGATCGATCCCATGATCGCGCAGAAGATGGGATTTAAAGCCTGCTATCCGGTGTCCGGGCAGACCTACTCCCGCAAGGTGGATACGAGGGTGCTGAACATCCTGGCAGGCATCGCGGCCAGCGCCCACAAGATGTCCAACGACATCCGCCTTCTGCAGCACTTAAAAGAGGTGGAGGAGCCCTTTGAGAAGAACCAGATCGGTTCCTCGGCCATGGCCTACAAGCGGAATCCCATGCGCAGCGAGCGCATCGCCTCCCTCTCCCGGTATGTCATGGTGGACGCCCTGAACCCGGCCATCACGTCCGCCACCCAGTGGTTCGAGCGGACGCTGGACGACTCGGCCAACAAGCGGCTCAGCGTGCCGGAGGGATTCCTGGCCATCGACGGCATCCTGGACCTGTGCCTGAACGTGGTGGACGGCCTGGTGGTGTATCCGAAGGTGATCGAGAAGCACCTGCTCTCTGAGCTCCCCTTCATGGCCACGGAGAATATCATGATGGACGCCGTGAAGGCCGGCGGGGACCGGCAGGAGCTTCACGAGCGCATCCGGGAGCTCTCCATGGAGGCCGGGAAGAACGTGAAGGAGAAAGGCCTGGAGAACAACCTCCTGGAGCTGATCGCCGCAGATCCCGCCTTCGGCCTCAGCCTGGAGGATTTAAAGAAGACCATGGACCCGGCCAGGTATACCGGCAGGGCCGCCGTGCAGGTGGACCGGTTCCTCGGCGATGTGGTGCAGCCTGTGCTGGAGGAGAACAGGGAGATCCTCGGCGAGAAGGCAGAGATCAACGTATAAAAAATACAGCAGGGAAGCAGGGCGCCCGGGGGGGCGCCCTTTTCATGTCAAAAATAGTGCAAAATAGTTCAGAAAATATGAAATATATATTGCAATTTCGACAATGGGGGAGTACAATCCTATTGATAAATTCATAACAATCAATAGATGTTATCTATGAGTAAGGAGGAGAGATTGTGGATACTTTAAACAACATTGTGCTGACCATCCAGCACTACCTGGCCGACTACATCCTGATCGTGGCGCTCTTCTGCGCGGGCATCTGGTTTTCCATCCAGACGAAGTTCATCCAGGTGCGCGGCTTCAAGCGCGGCATCAAGCAGGTGTTCGGCGGACTTTTCAGCAAGAAGGGAGATGCCGGCAATGACGGCATGAGCTCCTTCCAGGCCCTGGCCACCGCCATCGCGGCGCAGGTCGGAACGGGCAATATCGCCGGCGCGGCGACGGCCATCGCTCTGGGCGGACCGGGCGCCATCTTCTGGATGTGGGTTGCCGCCTTCCTCGGCATGGCGACCATCTACTCCGAGGCGCTGATGGCCCAGAAGTACAAGAGAGTGGGAGCGGACGGCGTGGTGACCGGCGGACCGGTGTACTACATCCGGGCAGCCTTCCAGGGCGCCTTCGGCAAGATCCTGGCCGGCATCTTCGCGGTGCTGCTCATCTTTGCCCTTGGCTTCATGGGCAACGCGGTGCAGTCCAACTCCATCGCGGTATCCTTCCACACAGCCTTCGGCATCCCCCAGTGGATCATGGGCCTTGTGGTGGCAGTGCTGGCCCTGTTTATCTTCTCGGGCGGCATGAAGCGGATCGCCAAGGTGACCGAGACGATGGTGCCTCTGATGGCGGCCCTCTACATCATCGGTTCCCTGATCGTGATCATCTACAACTGGAGAAACATCCCGCTGGCGTTCTATGAGATCTTTGTGGGCGCCTTCGCACCCCAGTCCATCGCAGGCGGCGCGGTGGGAGCGACCATCAAGCTGGCCCTCACAAAGGGCGTGGCGAGAGGCCTTTTCTCCAACGAGGCGGGCATGGGCTCCACACCCCACGCCCACGCGGTTGCCAAGGTAGAGCATCCGGTCATCCAGGGCCACGCGGCCATGATCGGCGTGTTCATCGACACCTTTATCGTGCTGACCATGACGGCCCTCGTCATCGTGACGAGCCGTGCCCTTCCCCTGTCCTATGACGTGGTGGACGGCGGCTACACGGGAGCGGAGCTGAGCCAGTTCGCCTACTCCACCTTGTACGGGAAAGGCGGCGAGATCTTCATCGCTGTGTGCATGTTCTTCTTCGCCTTCTCCACGATCGTGGGCTGGTACTTCTTCGGGCAGGCCAACATCAAGTACCTGTTCGGCTCCAAGGCGGTGCCCATCTACTCCGCCCTGGTGTGCGTGTGCGTGTTCCTCGGCTCCCTGGCCCAGGTGGACCTTGTGTGGAACATGGCGGACTGCTTCAACAGTATGATGGTCATCCCGAACATCATCGGTCTGCTGGCGCTCACCGGCATGGTGAAGAAAGTGCATGATGACTATTTCACAAATTTCCTGCCCGCACAGAAAAAATCTTCAAAAAAATAGACAAAAGACTTGAAAAAACAGGGCGGTTAAGGTACTATAAACGTGAAATAGATATCCCTTATAAATTTTGAAAAGCTATAGATTTTTTCGATAAAACATATAACTGAATAAGGGTTGATTTTTCCCACGAGAGAGCTGCAAATGAGCGGCCGCCGAAGAGGCAAGCGGGAGAGGCTGCGCTGGTCTTCACGTGAAACTTTCAGGCAAAAGGATTGGGAAAAGGACTGAATTCTGAATCTTGCAAAGACGGCAGTGCATGATGTCCTGTCGGAGCGACAGACAAAAGACAGAAGAGAGCGACGGACACAAAAGAACGTGTCTTGTCGCTCTTTTTACATCTTGCTATAGGAAGGACAGACGAGATGGCGTCATACAGTATTTTGACAAACAATCCTCTTGTTGCAGATAAATTAAAAGGAAAGAAGACGGTAGAGTACGTCCCGGTCTCCTACGAGGAGATACTGAAGATGGCCAGGGACCGGGTCTACCAGGGGTACAAGCTTTTATCACACCCGCTGTCCGGGAGTGTTAAACCAAAAGAAACGCCATATAAATCCATTATGGTCAGTACAAGAAAGGAGGAGGTGGAGGCGCAGTCAGTGCGGATCATCGAGGAGGCCGTCATGGCCTGCGGAAAGTTCACGGACCGGCGGGACAGCTACGGGCCGGACGTCAGGAAGGACTTTCAGATGATCGACTGGACACTGCTCGAGAGCGCATTTGCGTCAGCGGATGCCTGGTAAATGTCATTGGGAGGCTTAAGCTGAAAACAAAATATCATGTATCACAAGGAGGGAAACAACAGTGAGATTAGAAATGGGGCACATATACATTAAGGAGATCCAGTTTGCAGACACCTGCAAGATCGAAGACGGAACCCTTTATGTATCAGCAGAAGAGTTGAAGAAAGTTGCGTTGGAAGACGAGAAGATCAAGAGCGTGTCATTTGACATCGCGCGCCCGGGCGAGTCTGTCCGCATCACACCGGTGAAGGACGTGATCGAGCCCAGGGTGAAGGTAGAAGGAAAGGGCGGCGTATTCCCGGGCGTCATCTCCAAGGTTGACACAGTGGGAAGCGGCAAGACCTACGCCCTCAAGGGCATGGCCGTTGTCACGGCAGGCCGCATCGTAGGATTCCAGGAAGGCATCATCGACATGACCGGTCCGGGAGCAGACTACACCCCCTTCTCCAAGACGCTCAACCTTGTTATGGTCTGCGAGCCCATCGACGGGATCGAGCCGCACGACTATGAGAGAGCTGTCCGGTTCGCAGGCTTCCGTGTAGCCACCTACATCGGAGAGCTGGCAAGAGACCTGACTCCGGATGAGACGAAGGTATATGAGACATGTACGATCAAGGAAGGCCTGGAGAAATATCCGGATCTGCCGCGCGTCGCTTACGTGCAGATGCTGCAGAGCCAGGGACTTCTCCATGATACATACGTATACGGCGTGGACGCTAAGCGGATCGTTCCCACGATCCTCTCCCCGACGGAGATCATGGACGGCGCCATCGTATCCGGCAACTGTGTGTCCGCCTGTGACAAGAATCCCACATACGTACACCAGAACAATCCGGTCGTACACGACCTGTTTGAGGAGCACGGCAAGACGATCAACTTCGTATGCCAGATCATCACAAACGAGAACGTGTACCTGGCTGACAAGCAGCGCTCCTCCGACTGGACCGCAAAGCTTTGCAAGATGCTGGATCTGGACGGCGTGATCGTATCCCAGGAAGGCTTCGGCAACCCGGATACAGACCTGATCATGAACTGCAAGAAGATCGAGGCTGAGGGCGTGAAGACGGTCATCATCACAGACGAGTACGCCGGCCGCGACGGCAAGTCCCAGTCCCTGGCGGACGCGGACGCGGCTGCAGACGCAGTGGTAACAGGCGGAAACGCGAACGAGGTCATCATCCTGCCGAAACTCGACAAGGTGATCGGAACACTGGACTATGTGACAAAGATCGCCGGCGCCAGCGAGGAGACCCTCCGCGAGGACGGATCCCTCGAAGTGGAGCTCCAGGTCATCACAGGCGCGACCAACGAGACAGGCTTCGGCAAGCTGAGCGCAAGGTAGAAGGGAGGATATACGAGAAATGAGTAAGATCAAAGTCGTACATTATATCAATCAGTTCTTCGCCAACATCGGCGGGGAGGAGAAGGCGGATTACCCGGCAGAGCTCCGCGTAGGAGAGGTAGTCGGACCGGGTATGGCGCTCAAGATGAACTTTGGGGACGAAGCGGAGATCGTGGCTACGATCGTCTGCGGCGACTCCTACTTCAATGAGAACCTGGACAAGGCCAAGGCGGACATCCTGGCTATGGTCAAAGAGCAGGCTCCGGATGTATTCATCGCCGGACCGGCCTTCAACGCCGGCCGTTACGGCGTGGCCTGCGGTACCATCGCGGCGGCTGTGCAGGAGGAGCTTGGCATCCCGGCTGTGACCGGCATGTATGTGGAGAACCCCGGCGCGGACATGTTCAAGGACAAGGTGTACATGGTGTCCACAAAGAACAGCGCGGCAGGCATGAGAGGGGCTGTCTCCAAGATGGCGCCCCTGGCCCTGAAGCTGGCCAAAGGCGAGAAGATCGGCGCATCCTGCGAGGAGGGGTACATCCCCAACGGCGTGCGTGTGAACTTCTTTGAACAGGAGAGAGGCTCCCAGCGTGCGGTGAAGATGCTCCTCAAGAAGCTGGCCGACAAGCCCTTCGAGACCGAGTATCCGATGCCCAGCTTTGACAAGGTGGCTCCGAACCCGGCAGTCAAGGATCTGGCCCATGCAAAGATCGCCCTCGTGACAAGCGGCGGCATCGTTCCCAAGGGAAATCCGGACCACATCGAGAGCTCCAGTGCTTCCCACTACGGCGAGTACGACATTGCGGGCGTTATGGACCTGACAAGCGAGACATACGAGACGGCTCACGGCGGATATGACCCGGTTTACGCCAACGAAGATGCGGACCGCGTTCTGCCGGTAGACGTTTTAAGAGATATGGAGAAAGAAGGAAAGATCGGTGAGCTCCATCATCTTTTCTACACAACGACAGGAAACGGCACGGCTGTCGCCTCCGCAAAGGCATTCGCAGCCGAGTTCTCCCAGAAGCTTCTGGCAGACGGAGTTGACGCTGTTATCCTGACCTCCACCTGAGGCACCTGTACTCGTTGCGGTGCAACGATGGTGAAAGAGATCGAGAGAGCAGGGATCCCGGTTGTACATATCTGTACAGTAACCCCGATCTCCATGACGGTGGGCGCGAACAGGATCGTTCCCGCGATCGCCATCCCCCATCCTCTCGGAAATCCGGCGCTTGACCACGAGGAGGAAAAGAAACTCCGCCGCCATATCGTGGAGAAAGCTCTGGACGCCCTCACAACAGAGGTGGACGGTCAGACAATTTTCGATTAGAATAAAAGAAAAAGAGAAAAGGAGATGTTACCGATGAGCAAAGTTTATGACGTGATCATCCTGGGCGCCGGCCCCGGCGGGCTGGCTGCAGGGCTCTATGCCGGCAGGAGCCGTCTGTCCACACTGGTCATCGAGAAGGGCCAGGACGGCGGACAGATCGCCATCACGGACGACATCGAGAACTACCCGGGACAGATCGTGGAGGGCGAGTCAGGTCCCTCCCTGATCGCCAGAATGACACAGCAGGTCGAGAAGTTCGGCGCAGAGCGCGTGTCCGACACGATCAACTCCGTTGATTTCAGCGGGGAGATCAAGATCCTGCGCAGCGCGAAGAACGAGTATCAGGCCAAAAATGTCATCATCGCCACGGGCGCTTACGCCCGGCCGATCGGCTGCAAGGGCGAGGCGGAGTTCCGCGGCAAGGGCGTATCCTACTGCGCGACCTGCGACGCCAACTTCTTCGAGGACATGGAAGTCTTCGTGGTGGGCGGGGGCGACTCCGCTGTAGAGGAGGCCATGTACCTGACCAAGTTCGCCAGAAAGGTTACGATCATCCACAGAAGGGACGAGCTGCGCGCAGCCAAGTCCATTCAGGAGAAAGCGTTCAAGAACCCCAAGATCGAGTTCTTCTGGGATAGCGTTGTGGAGGAGCTTGGAGGAGACGACATCCTCCAGTGGATGAAAGTGAAGAACGTAAAGACAGGCGAGATAAAGACTGTCGAGGCGGACGAGGAAGACGGCATGTTCGGCGTGTTCGGATTTATCGGGACCGTTCCGAACTCCAAACTCTTCGAGGGCGTCATTGACATGGACGAGAGAGGCTACATCCGGACGGATGAGAACATGCACACGAATGTTCCCAATGTCTACGCGGTGGGCGACGTCCGCATCAAGAGCCTTCGCCAGGTCGTGACGGCGGCCGCAGACGGCGCCATCGCAGCTGTGCAGGTGGAGAGAAGCCTGTCCGATTATTTCTAGAAAGTAAAGAAAAGGAGAGTTGAAGACCAATGATCGATGTAGATAAGACCACATTTGAAGAAGAAGTACTGAAAGCAGACGGCTACGTGTTCGTAGATTTCTACGGGGACGGCTGCGTACCCTGCCAGGCACTGATGCCGAAGGTGCATGAGTTCGCAGACACATACGGGGACAAGATCAAATTCACATCCCTGAACACGACAAAGGCGCGCCGCCTTGCTATCGCCCAGAAGGTTCTGGGCCTCCCGGTTATGGCTATCTATAAGGATGGAGAGAAAGTGGAGGAGCTCGTAAAAGACGACTGCACACCGGAGAGCATTGAAGCGATGATTAAGAAATATCTTTAATCATAAGCGGGGCATCTGCCCCAAAACAAAAAGCAACAAAACGAAATGAAAGGAGAAACGCATAATTATGGCTATTTTGAAAGACAAAAAAGTGATAATTATCGGAGACCGTGATGGAATACCCGGACCGGCGATCGCTGAGTGCGTGAAGACAGCCGGCGGCGACATCGTATTCGCATCCACGGAGTGCTTCGTCTGAACGAGCGCAGGCGCAATGGATCTGGAAAACCAGAAGAGAGTGAAGGAGTTTGCCGAGGAGTACGGCCCGGAGAACATCGTAGTTGTTCTCGGTGCGGCTGAGGGCGAGGCTGCAGGTCTTGCAGCTGAGACCGTTACGGCAGGCGATCCGACTTTCGCAGGTCCGTTGACAGGAGTCCAGCTTGGACTTCAGGTATATCACGTATGTGAACCCGAGATGAAAGAGGAGTTCGATGAGGCTGTCTATGATGAGCAGATCAGCATGATGGAGATGGTTCTCGATGTAGACGATATCATTTCCGAGATGACAGCGATCAGAGACGAATATTGTAAATTCTAGGTGGGCGGGGCGGTGTTACCCCGCCGCCTCGTTTTTTTACCAAATTTTTTATGAAGGAAAGGGGAAAGACCCATGAACAGTGTGATCAAAGGGGCAAGTTATATTTTAGTACATACGCCGGATATGGTGCTGTACAACGGAACGACACAGACGACGGAGCGCATCGTGAACCCCGAGTCTGAATATCTCAAAGAGGTGCCGGAAAAGCTCCGCTCCTACGAGGATGCGGTTGCCTACTGGCCGAACCAGACCTACATCGGAAACGTCCATCCGGAGGAGCTGGCCAAGGTAGAGTTCCCCTGGTATGACAAGAAGATGGAAGGGGCGCAGCGCTACGGCAAGTTCGGCGAGATCATGCCGGAGGAGGAGTTCCTTCTCCTTGTGCAGGCAAGCGACATGTTTGAGGTCGTACGGCTGGAGAAGGGGTTTGTGGCAGCGCACAGAGATGCGTTTGCGGCGGATCCGGTCATCAGCAGCGACATCGTGGAGAGAGTGCACGAGGGTGTGGAGCTCTCTGAGATCGAGCATTTCGTGAATGACGAGCACGCAGAGGGACTCTACTTTGACGGGCAGCTTGTGGGCTGCGTGAAGGCGGCGCACGACATCGACCAGAACCTCTCCGCCCATGTGATGCACGAGAACCTGATGAGCAAGGCGTCCAGCGTGCTGGCCCTTCTCTATGCGATCCGCAACGCCGGCATCGACAAGGCGGACGTGGAGTATGTCATCGACTGTGCCGAGGAGGCGTGCGGCGACATGAACCAGAGAGGCGGCGGCAACTTTGCCAAGGCGGCGGCCGAGGTGGCAGGACTTGTGAACGCCACCGGATCCGATGCCAGAGGCTTCTGCGCAGCCCCCACCCACGCGGTGATCGAGGCGGCGGCGCTGGTGAAGTCCGGCGCGTACAAGACGGTTGTCGTGACAAGCGGCGGCTGCACGGCCAAGCTTGGCATGAACGGCAAGGACCATGTGAAGAAGGGGCTCCCCATCCTGGAGGACTGCCTGGGAGGCTTCGCTGTCGTCATCTCTGAGAACGACGGCGTGAACCCGGAGATCGACCTCGACCTGCTGGGACGCCACACAGTCGGCACAGGATCCGCGCCGCAGGCCGTGATCGGAAGCCTTGTGGCAGATCCCCTTGACCGGGCGGGCATGAAGATCCCGGATATCGACAAGTACTCACCGGAGATGCAGAATCCGGATATCACAAAGCCGGCGGGCGCAGGCGATGTCCCGCTTGCGAACTACAAGATGATCGGCGCCCTGGCAGTGAAGAGAGGCGAGCTGGACAGAAAAGAGCTGGCTGAGTTCACGACGAAGCACGGCCTGACAGGCTGGGCTCCCACCCAGGGACATATCCCCTCAGGCGTGCCCTACATCGGCGTTGCCAGAGAGGACATCCTGGCCGGCACCATCAAAAACGCGATGATCATCGGCAAGGGCAGCCTGTTCCTTGGCCGTATGACGAACCTGTTCGACGGCGTTTCCTTTGTGATCCACGGCAACACAGCTAAGGAGCAGAAGGCGCAGGCCGGCGTGTCGGAAGAGGAAGTAAAGGGCCTGATCGCGAAGGCAATGAAGGAATTCGCAGCCTCCCTGCTGGCAGAGTAAAGGAGGGGTGGATCATGGCAAACAGTATTGAGAAAATGATCGCCTCCACCTTTATGGACATGGCAGAGGGACTGGAGAGCGGACATTTCGGAAGAAAGCCGAAGATCGCCCTCACGGGCATGGGCAGCGAGCACGGGGAGGAGAACTCCATGGAGGCCGCTGTGGCTGCCGCAAAAGAGGGGATTGATGTGTACTACATCGGCACGCTGGAGGCAGAGGGCGTGACCACCGTCAAAGTGGCGGACGAAGAGGAAGGCCACAGGAAGATGGAGGAGCTTCTGAAGAATAAGGAAGTGGACGCCGCTGTCACCATGCATTTCCCGTTCCCCATCGGCGTGTCCACTGTGGGCCGCGCCGTGACCCCGGCGAAGGGCAGGGAGATGTTTGTCGCGACGACGACAGGCACATCCAGTTCGGACCGCATCGAGGGCATGATCAAGAACGCCGTGTACGGCATCATCGCCGCCAAGGCGTGCGGCAAAGCCAACCCGACCGTGGGCATCCTCAACGTGGACGGCGCCCGCCAGACGGAGAAGGCGTTAAAGCAGCTCAAAGACAACGGGTATGACATCACGTTCGCAGAATCCGCGAGGGCGGACGGCGGCTGCGTCATGAGAGGCAACGATGTGTTGCAGGGATCCCCGGACATCATGGTGTGCGACTCCCTGTCCGGCAACATCCTCATCAAGATGCTCTCCTCCTTCACGACAGGAGGCAGCTTTGAGGCCACAGGCTACGGCTACGGCCCCGGCATCGGCGAAGGGTACGACCAGCTCGTGCTGATCATCTCCCGGGCTTCCGGCGCTCCCCTTATCACAGGGGCGCTGCGCTATGCGAAGCAGCTCCTGGAGGGCAAAGTCTTCGACATCGCGAAGGCGGAGTTTGAGGCGGCCAACAAGGCCGGCTTAAAGGAGCTCCTCGAGGAGCGCAAAGCGGCGGCGAAGCCGGCGCAGGCTGCTGAGGAGGACGTCAAGGCCCCGGCGAAGGAGCCGGTTACATCCCAGATCGCAGGGATCGAGATCATGGATCTGGAGGACGGCGTGAAGGCGCTCTGGAAGCAGGGCATCTACGCGGAGAGCGGCATGGGCTGCACCGGGCCCATCATCCTTGTGTCTGACGCGAACTTTGAGAAGGCGCAGGAGGAGCTGAAGAAAGCAGGCTACATCGGCTAACGGGCGGCCAAAAAAACCGGCAGATCTATGCTGTATATGGAGAGGTGACAGATCAGGTGCTGATTCGTCACCTCTCTTTTCATGCGCGGATATTGTGCGGGGAAACAGGCGACTCTATAATAATCCTCATGGAAGCATATGCAATGATCATGATGATGGAGACGCCCCGCCGGGAGGATGTGAAACTTGCGGCGAGGCGGATGCTTGCGGTGGTGCTGGCCGTATTTGTGACGGCAGCGGCATTGTCTGTACTGCCCTGGGAGGAGGCGGGCAGAGCGGAAACAGCCCCGGCGCTGTATTCTGTCTCACCAGACAGTGCGCTCACAGATGCGACAGAGATCCCGGAAGCAGCGGGAACAGTCCTGATAAGCAGGATGGAAGATGATCCGGCGGTCCCTGCCGGCAGCGCGGCCAGCGATCCCGGGTCTTTAGAACAGGCACTGGAACCGGCGATGGTGCAGAGCGCCTCTCCCGCAGCGGCAGGCCCGGCGGAAGAGTCTGCGCATACGGAGGAAACGGACGCATCCCCGGCGGCGCCTGCGCCGGAGGGACCTGTCCTTACGGGGAGCCTGCGCACGGACTACTGCGTCGGCAGCCTGCCGGATTACAGCGGCGTGTCCGTGTCGGCTGCAGGGGCGGAGACGGCGCTTGCAGACTGCCTGGTGGAAGGCTGGGACACCTCGTCGGCGGGTGAGAAGTTCCTGACCGTGACGGTCGGGGAAGAGAAGATCCGCGTCCCTTACGGGGTGGCGGAGTACAGCGCGCACCTGAACGGGAACGGAGGCGCACTGTCCGCCGGGACGGTCTCCCTCAGGGATTACCGCCTGCCTGAGATGGCGGAGCCGGTGCGTCCCGGCAAGGATTTCGCGGGCTGGTACCGGGATCCCGCCTGCACTGTGCCCTTTGAGAGCGCGGCGCCCGGGGAACTCTGTCTGGAACTTTACGCGGGATGGACGGACTTCCCGGGCTTTGCCTGCGACGCGGAGGGCTGTATCACCGGGTACACGGACCTGCGGCTGAACGACGGGCTGCTGGTCCTCCCGTCCGATGCGGGCTGCACGGGTGTGAGAAGCGGCGCGCTTGCCGGTCTTGCCGGCGTCTGGGAGATCTACATACCGGCCGGCATCACCTGCATTGAGCCGGGCGCCTTCGGGGACCTGGGAGAGGAGGTCTACGTGGAAGTCCATCCGGAAAATCCGGCGTACATGAGTGTGAACGGAATTTTGTACACAAAAACCGGAGAAAAAGCTCTGTAATTTCCGGATGGTTGGTGTTATAATAAGCTGATGTAAATGTACAGGATGACAGGGCGGAGCGCAGCGGCATGAAGATATACCAGATCACAGAGCATAAGAGATACTATCTTGAATTATTGTTGGAAGCAGATCCCCAGGAGGACATGATAGAACGCTATCTGGACGCTGGGGATATGTTTGCGTTATATGACGACGAGGACGAGGCGCAGGCTGTCTGCGTGGTCGTCCGGTCCGGAGACGGCAGGTGCGAGCTGAAGAACCTGGCCGTCCGGGAGGAGTCCCGGGGGAAGGGGTACGGATCCAGGCTTCTTAAGTACGTGTGTGAGAAGTACAGTTACCGGTGCCGCACCATGTATGTGGGGACCGGGAACGTGCCGGGGACCGTGGGCTTTTACGAGCGCTGCGGGTTTGTCCACTCCCACATCGCGGCGGGGTTTTTCACGGAGAATTACCGGGAGCCCCTTTACGACGGGGGCGTGCGCCTGACGGATATGGTGTACCTGAAAAAGGACCTCACGAAGGCGACGGACCCGAAGCGGGCGGCGGACCTGGCGCTGGAGGCGGGCCGGATCCTGCTGCGAAACGGCGGCGAGATCTTCCGCGTGGAGGAGACCATCTGCCACATCTGCCGGCGGTTCCACGTGGAGAATGTGGACACGTTCACCCTCAGCCACGGCATCATCATCAGCGTGAAGCTGCCGGATGGGGACACCTACACGCGGGTGAAGCACATCCCGCTGTCCAGCTCCCACCTGGAGGTCGTGGACGCGGTGAACACACTGTCCCGGGAGATCTCAGCCGGGAAGGTGGGGGTGGACGAGGCCTTTGAGCGGCTGGAGGAGATCGAGAAGATCCCGCCCAAGAAGTGGTATCTCCAGGTGCTGGCCGCCGGCATGGGCAGCGGCTGCTTTGGCTTCCTTCTGCAGGCGGGCGTTCTGGAGAGCGTCATGGCTTTCGTCATCGGCTGCATCCTCTACCTGTGGGTCCTGCTGGCGAAGCGGCACCGCATGTCCAAGATCCTGGTGAACATTGCCGGCGGCGCCTTTATCACGGCCCAGGCCCTGCTGATCCAGCGCCTGTTCCCCATGCCCCTTAAGCTGGACGGCATGATCATCGGGGCCATCATGCCCCTGGTCCCCGGCATGGCGTTCACCAACGCGATCCGGGATATCGCGGACAGCGACTTTCTGTCCGGCACGGTGCGCATGATCGACGCGCTGCTTGTGTTTGTCTATATCGCCATCGGCGTCGGCTTTACCCTTGGCGTGTATTCCAATACGATGGGAGGGATCAGCCTGTGATCGGAGAGATAGCACGGAATTTTGTGATCAATTTTATCTGCCCGTTTCTGGGGACGGTGGCGTTCTCCGTCCTCTTCAACGTGCCGAAGCGGTTCTACGTAAGCTGCGGGTTTGTCGGGGCCATGGGGTGGGTGACGTACTGCCTTGTTTCCGCCCGGTCCTCCGCGGCGGTGGCCTCGTTTGCGGGCTCTCTTGTTGTGGTCCTTCTGTCCAGGATCCTGACGGTGAAGATGAAGTGCCCGATCACCATCTTCATGATCTCGGGGATCTTCCCCCTCGTGCCGGGGGCAGGGGTCTACTACACCGCCTACTACCTTGTGACGAACCAGCTTGGGGAGGCGGCCCAGAGAGGGCTGGGGGCGCTGAAGGTGGCCTTTGCCATCGTGCTGGGCATCGTGTTCATCGTGTCCATCCCCCGCGAGTTCTTCCAGCCCAGGTACTGGAAAAAACGCTGGTTTATGCGCAGAAATGCCAAAGGGGCTTGAGTGTCATAAATTGAATGTGGTACAATAGACTACAACAAAAAAGAGGCAAAGGGGGCGGAGCTTATGTCAAACATTGCACAGACGATCTGCGGGATGCTAAAGGAGAGCAGGTACACGGTGGTCCTCAGCGGCCGGGGCATGCTGGAGGAGAACGGATACCCGGTGGTGCGGGACGGCGGGGAGTCCTACGGGATCGAGGAGAAGTACGGGTACTCCGCGGAGGAGATCTTTTCCAGCGCCTTTTTTTCCACCCGCAAGCAGCAGTTCTATGATTTCTACAGGAATGAACTCCTCTCTGCAGTGGATATCCCGCCGGGGAAGGGCTATCTGGAGATGGCCCGGCTGGAGCAGGAGGGTGTCTTCCATACGATCATCACGAGGCGGCTCTTTCATCTGCCGACCCGGGCCGGGTGCAGGAACGTCATCGAGCTTCACGGCAGCATCTTCCGGAATTACTGCGCCCACTGCGGCCGGGAGTATCCGGTCGAATACATAAGGAACACAGAGAAGATCCCCCTGTGCGAGACGTGCGGGCAGCCGGTGCGGCCGGGCGTTATCCTCTTCGGGGAGATGGTGGACAACCAGGTGATCACGCGGGCGGCCACCGAGATGCAGAAGGCGGATGTGCTCCTCGTGCTCGGGACGAACCTGAAGTCCTTCCTCTGCAGCCAGTTGACGGGCTACTACGAGGGGAACAAGCTGATCGTCATAGACGGAGAAGACCACTTCTCCAACGCTGGCGCGGATATCTTCTGGCAGAGCCGGGTGGACGACGCGCTGGCAGAGATTATTACAGAAATGGAGAAAGACAGAAAATGAGTAAAGTAAGAACAAGATTCGCACCCAGCCCGACAGGCCGGATGCATGTGGGCAACTTAAGGACAGCGCTCTACGCGTACCTGATCGCAAAGCACGAGGGCGGGGATTTCATCCTCCGCATCGAGGACACGGACCAGGAGCGCTACGTGGAGGGCGCGCTGGATATCATCTACAGGACCCTGCAGAAGACGGGCCTCGTCCACGACGAGGGGCCGGACAAGGACGGGGGCGTGGGGCCTTACGTGCAGAGCGAGCGGAACGCGACCGGCGTTTACCTTAAGTACGCGAAGCAGCTCATCGAGCAGGGCGACGCCTACTACTGTTTCTGTGACAAGGAGAGGCTGGAGTCCCTGCGCAGCAGGGTGTCCGAGGACGGCACGCAGATCGTCGTCTACGACAAGCACTGCCTGCATCTGAGCAGGGAGGAGATCGAGGCCAACCTGGCGGCCGGGAAGCCCTACGTGATCCGGATCAATATGCCGGCAGAGGGGACCACGACCTTCCACGACGACATTTACGGGGACATCACCGTGCCCAACGAGGAGCTGGACGACATGATCCTCATCAAGTCTGACGGATACCCGACCTACAATTTCGCCAACGTCATCGACGATCATCTCATGGGGATCACCCATGTGGTGCGTGGCAATGAGTACCTGTCCTCCGCGCCGAAGTACAACCGCATCTATGAGGCCTTCGGCTGGGATGTGCCGGTCTACGTGCACTGCCCGCTGATCACGGACGAGAACCACAAGAAGCTGAGCAAGCGCTGCGGCCACTCCTCCTACGAGGATCTGCTGGACCAGGGCTTTGTATCCGAGGCCATTGTCAACTATGTGGCGCTCCTTGGCTGGTGCCCGGAGGGGAACCAGGAGATCTTTTCCCTGGAGGAACTGGTGAAGGCCTTCGACTACCACCACATGAGCAAATCCCCCGCGGTATTTGACGTACAGAAGCTGAAATGGATGAATGGGGAGTACCTGAAGGCCATGGACTTTGACACGTTCTACGAGATGGCGGAGCCGTACATCCGGGACGTGGTGACGAAGGGGCAGGATCTGAAGAAGATCGCAGCCCTGGTGAAGACGAGGATCGAGATCTTTCCGGACATCCGGGAGCAGATCGATTTCTTTGAGGAACTTCCGGAGTACGACCTCTCCCTGTACTGCCACAAGAAGATGAAAGTGACGGAGGAGAAGGCGCTGGACGTGTTAAAGGAGACGCTGCCGCTTCTAGAGGCGCAGGAAGATTACAGCAACGACGCCCTCTATGAGACGCTGAAGTCCTATGTGGACGAGAAGGGCTTCAAGGTGGGATACGTGATGTGGCCCCTGCGCACCGCCCTGTCCGGCAGGCAGAACACGCCGGGCGGCGCCACGGAGATCATGGAGGTGCTGGGCAAAGAGGAGTCCCTGCGCCGGATCCGCCAGGGGATCGTCAGACTGGAAGAGAGGTAGGGGATGCATCTGAATAAGGCGCAGCAGAGCGCTGCCTGTCACCATACAGGACCCTGCATGGTCCTGGCGGGCCCGGGATCCGGGAAGACGCTCACCATCGCCGCGAGGATCAAATATCTGACAGAGAGGTATGAAGTAAGACCAGAAGAAATTCTGGTCATTACTTTTACCCGGCACGCGGCGGCCCAGATGCAGAAGCGGTTCCGCGCCCTGTCCGACGGCGCTCCGGCGCCGGTCACCTTCGGCACGTTTCACGGGATCTACTACGGGATCCTGAAGTGGGCCTACGGCCTTACCTCTGCCAACATCCTCCCGGAGGAGGAAAAGCGGGACATGATCCGGCAGATCCTGGCCCTGCCGCAGCTTGGCATGGACCTGGAGGTGGAGGATGAGAAGGACTATGTGGACCGGATCCTGTCTGAGATCGGGAAGGTAAAGAGCAGTGGCCTCTCCCTGGCCGGGTATGAGTCCCAGGTATGCCCCGGGCATTTTCATCAGATCTGCCAGTTGTACGAGAAAAAGAAGAAGGAGATGCGCTGGATCGATTTCGACGACATGCTCCTTCTTTGCTGGAAGCTGTTCCGGACAAGGCCGGACATCCTGGAAATGTGGCAGAAGAAGTTCCGCTACATCCTGGTGGATGAGTTTCAGGACGTGAACCGGGTCCAGTACGAGGTGCTCCGGATGCTGGCCCTGCCGGAGAACAATCTCTTTGTGGTGGGGGACGACGACCAGTCCATCTACCAGTTCCGGGGCGCAAGGCCAGGCATCATGCTCGGGTTCCCGAAGGATTATCCGGATGCACGCCGGATCCTCCTGGATGTGAACTACCGGTGCACCTCCTTTATCCTGGGCGGCGCCCTGCGGGTCATCGGACACAACCGGGACCGCTATCCGAAGAAGCTCCGCACGGTCAAGGGGAAGGGGGCGCCTGTCCATGTCCAGGAAGTGCAAGGCCCAACCCAGGAGGCGGACTACATCATCGGGGCCATCCGCAGCCGGATGGAGGAGGGGGTTAAGCCGGAGGATATGGCTGTCCTCTTCCGGACCAATCTGGACGCGGGGATCCTGGCCGGGCGGATGATGGAGCAGCACATGCCCTTTGCCATGCGGGAGCACATCCGCAATGTGTTCGAGCACTTTATAGGCAGGAATATGCGAAGCTACATGGAGCTTGCTTCAGGCAGCCGCAGCCGGAAGCATTTCCTGGATATTGCCAACTGCCCGAAGCGGTACATAAGCCGGGAGAGCATGGAGAACCGGGAAGTATCCTTTGAGGACCTGCGCCGGTTCTACTGCGATAAGGAGTGGATGCAGGACCGCATCGACCAGTTTGAGTGGGACATAAAGATGATGGAGAACAAGACGCCCTACGCCGCCGTCCAGTATATACGCAGGCGGATCGGTTACGACGACTATCTGCGGGAGTGGGCGAAGATCCACCGGACCGGGGAGGAAGACCTTTTCGAGATCCTGGAGCAGATCGAAGAGAGCACAAAGCGGTTTCAGACGATGGAGGAGTGGTTCCGGTACACGGACGAGTACGGGAGACGTCTGCGCGAGCAGCAGAAGACGGCGCAGCAGCACACAGAGGGCGTCAGGCTTATGACCATGCACAGCGCCAAGGGACTCGAGTTCGACACAGTCTTTATCCTGGGCGCCAACGAGGGCGTCACGCCCCACAGGAAGGCATCGCTCAAGGAGGAGATCGAGGAGGAGAGACGGATGTTCTACGTGGCCATGACGCGGGCGAAGGAGCGGCTGGTCATCAGCTATGTGAAAGAAAAAAACGGAAAGGATGCGGATCCTTCCCGTTTTGTGGAGGAGCTTCTCCTCCGAAAGAGGCAGGGCGTCTAGAAGGCGTCCAGGTCCTCCTCAAATTCCTGCTCGTCAAGCCACTCGTCGAAGGCGTCGGCGGCAATCTCGTACTCATCGTCGTCTTCAATGTTCTCGAGATCCGGGTTCTCCGGGTCTGTATCAATGTAGCGGTAGATGTATACATCCCCCTCTTCCTCGCCGTTTTCATCCAGCGGAAGGAGAGCGATATACTGGCGGCCGCCCGCCTCGAAGATGGTGAGAACGGCGCACTCGAGCACTTCGTCATTATCCAGTGTCAGTGTTACGGTGATCTCTTCGTTCTGCTGCTCTTTCATAGTTCTTCTCCTTTTATGATATGTTTCAGAGAGTTCCTCTGCCCTTACTCTACCATAAGAGTGGCGGCAAAAGCAAGCCGGTCTGGTCAAACAGCGGAAAATGTAGTAAAATATGAATTAAGTATGAGTAAAATGCATGGAAGTCACAAGGACGGTCAAGGAGGATTCAACATATGAAAAACCGAAAGTTCGCGGCATTTCTCGCCGTGCTTCTCGTGGTTGCACTGGCGGCGGCCGGATGCAGCAAGAAAAATGTGGGAAGTCCGGAGGACAACCCTGTCGTGGAGGAAGATGAGGAGGAGACTGACGGGGAGGACCAGGAAGAGGACACCGGCTACACCTTCGGCTTCAGCGCCATTGACATGGAAAATCCGTATTTTATCACCCTGGAGAACTCCATCCGGGAGGCGGTGACGGAGAACGGCGACAGCCTGATCACCATGGATCCGGGGACGGACGCCCAGACCCAGCGGTCCCAGATCACCCAGATGATCGGGGACGGCATCGACGCCATTTTCCTAAGTCCGGTCAACTGGGAGTCCATCACCCCCTCCCTGGAGGAGTTAAAGGAGGCCGGGGTGAAGATCATCAACGTGGACACCCAGGTGAAGGAGATGGACTATGTGGACGCCTACGTGGGTTCCGACAACCAGGAGGCGGGGCGCATGTGCGGCGAGGCGCTTGTGGAGCGGTGCCCCCAGGGGGGAAAGGTGCTTCTCCTGGAGTGCCCCACCCAGAATTCCATCAACGACCGCATCACCGGGTTTGAGGAGGCCATCTCCGGCGCGGATCCGGGGTTTGAGATCGTGGCCCGGGAGAATACGGACGGGATGTTTGAAAAGTCGCTGGAGCTGGCCAGAGCAGCCCTGGAGGAGCATCCGGACGTGACGGCCATCATGTGCGGCAACGACCAGATCGCGGTGGGGGCCCAGACCGCGGTCAACCTGCTCGGGCTGGACGACGTGGTCATCTACGGGGTGGACGGATCGCCGGACATCAAGAAGGAGCTTTTAAAGACCGGGACCCAGATTGCCGGCACGGCGGCCCAGTCCCCCATCAACATGGGCAAGGAGGCCGTGGAGATCGCGCTGGCGGTCCTGGACGGCGGGGACTATGAAAAGGAAAACTATGTGGACATCATTGATATGATCACCACGGAAAACGTGGACATGTATGGAGCAGACGGCTGGCAGTAGGAGCAGCAGGAAGGAAGGACTATGACCAGAAGAGAGGGCAGGCCTCTGCCGCTGGGAGCGGATGTGAGGAAGGACGGAGTGAATTTTGCAGTGGAGGCGCCGCGGGGAAAGACGTGCGAGCTTCTTCTTTACAGGAAGGGGGAGAAGGAGCCGGCGGCCTGCTTTGACATGCCGGCCTGCCGGGAGACCGGCGACGTGCGGTTCCTCGCCCTTGCGGACCTGCCGGCGCAGGAGTACGAGTACAATTACCGGATCGGCGGGGAGATCGTCACCGATCCCTACGCGAAGAAGCTGTCCGGGACCAGGCAGTTTGACAGGTGGGAAGATGCAGAGGACGGCGGGGTGCGCGGCGCCCTCTATCTGGACGACTACGACTGGGAGGAGGACGCAAGACCCGCTGTCCCCATGCACCGGACGGTGGCCTACAGCCTCCATGTGCGCGGCTTTACGAAGCATGCGTCCTCCCGTGTCAGACACAGGGGCACATTTGCCGGGCTGACGGAGAAGATCCCCTACCTGACGGAACTGGGGATCAACCAGATCCAGTGCATGCCGGTCTATGAGTTTGAACCTTCTCCCAAGTATCTGAATTACTGGGGGTACGGGCCCGGGTACTACTTTGCGCCCCGGGCGTCCTACGCGGCCGGCGATCCGGTCACGGAGCTGAAGGACATGGTGAAGGCCTGCCACCGGGCGGGGATCGAGGTGGTCCTTGAGATGCCCTTTGAGGGGGATACGCCCCGCATCCTCATGGAGAGCTGCCTGCGCCACTACATGACCGAGTACCATGTGGACGGGTTCATCCTGAATCCGGATGTGACGCCGGCGGACGGCGTCTACCGGGATCCGCTCCTGGCGGGGATGAAGCTTCTGAAGCACCAGACGGGATTCCAGAATGTGATGCGCCGCTTCCTGAAGGGCGACGAGGGCATGGTGGGCGATGTGATCTACTGGCTGCGCCGTCAGGCAGGTGCGGAAGGCTTTTACAACTATATTACAAATCAGAACGGGTTTACCCTGAACGACCTGATCTCCTACGACGCCAAGCACAATGAGGCGAACGGGGAGAACAACCAGGACGGGCCGGACTACAACTATAGCTGGAACTGCGGGGCGGAGGGTCCCAGCAGGAAGAAGGCGGTCACGGCGCTGCGGGAGGGACAGAGGCGCAATGCCTTCTTCCTCGTGCTCCTGGCCCAGGGAACGCCCTGCCTCCTGGCGGGGGATGAGTTCGGGAACACCCAGAAGGGCAACAACAATGCCTACTGCCAGGACAATCCGACGGGCTGGCTGGACTGGAGCCGGCTGGAGAAGGAGAGGAAGCTCTTCAGGTTTGTGCGGGACCTGATCGCGTTCCGGAAGGCGCACCCGGTGCTTGCCCAAGAAAAAGAGCTCCTGGGCATGGACCAGCTAAGCTGCGGGGTGCCGGATGTGTCCTACCACGGGACGTACGCGTGGCAGACGCCGTCCGAGGTGTCCAGCCGGCAGCTGGGCGTCTACTACTGCGGGAAGATGGCCGGGGATGCGGACTGCTTCGTCGCCTACAACATGCACTGGCTGGATCACAGCTTTGCCCTCCCGGCGTTGCCGAAGGGGAAGAAGTGGTACCTGGCAGCGGACACGAAGGAGGGGATCCGCAGCGGGGAAGAACTCCTGGATGACCAGCGGGGAGCGTTCCTCTCCGAGCGGACGATCGCTGTCTTTGTGGGGAAATAGGGGATGGATTCCTTTTGGCTGAAGTGGCTCGCCATCCTCTGCATGTCGGCCGACCATACCGGCCGGGTCCTGTTTCCCGGCGAGGAGGCCTTTATCTGTGTCGGGAGGCTTGCCTTTCCCATCTTTGCGTTCCTTCTGACGGAAGGCTTTTTCCACACGGCGGACCTGTACAGATACCTGGCCAGGCTGGGCGTTTTCGCGCTCCTGTCGGAGATTCCCTATGACCTGGCGCTGTCCGGGACATGGTGGAACCCCCAGCGGCAGAATGTGTTTTTTACCCTCTTTATCAGCCTCCTGCTCCTCCTGGCGCTGGAGAGGAGCAGCGGATGGCCGGAGCGCATGCTGGAGGTCTTCCTCGCCATGTGGTTCGCGGAGGCGCTGGGGGCGGATTACGGCTTCCGGGGCGTGCTGCTCGTCCTGTTCTTCTATATAGGCAGGTCGCGGCCGCCGGCAGGGCTCCTTCTCGGGGCGCTGTGGAATTTTCTCTGGCCGGTGCCCGTCCAGCGGTTCGGCGCCCTTGCCATGTTCCCGCTTGCCCTGTACAGCGGGAAGCGGGGCAGGAGCATGAAATATTTTTTCTATGTATTTTATCCGGCGCATCTCCTTGTGCTGTATGCGGCAGGCAGGCTGCTCCGGTGAGAGAAAAGATCGAGTGAAGGAAGTATGAGAGAGCAGATATGAAGGCGTGGGAACATTTTTGTACGATCACACATCATAAGATCCTTGTCATGAAGGGGTGCTTCAAACTGGGCCTCTACAGGCAGGGCCTCCTCCATGACATGTCGAAGTATTCCCCCACGGAGTTCCTTGTGGGGTGCCGGTACTATCAGGGGACGAGGAGCCCCAACAACGCGGAGCGGGAGGCGAAGGGATACTCGGCCGCCTGGCTCCACCACAAGGGGCGGAACAAGCACCACTATGAGTACTGGATCGACTATGGCATGGAGAAGGACGAGGGCATCATCGGCATGAAGATGCCGGCCCGGTATGTGGCGGAGATGTTTGTGGACCGCGTCTCGGCCTCCAGGACGTACCAGAAGGAGAATTACCGGGACACCCATCCTCTGGAGTACTACGAGCGGGGGGCTGCGAAGCTGGGCAACATGATCCACCCGGAGACGGCGCAGTTGCTCCACGATCTTTTAAAGCGTCTGGCCCGGGACGGGGAGGATGCGACGTATGCCTACATCCGGAATGTGGTGCTGAAAAAAGACTTCCCCTACAACCGGAAATACAGGCCGGGAGAGTAGAAAAGGACAAAGATAAAAAAGAAAGAAGGGCGGCTGCGGCTGCCCTTCTTTTGCGTGCGAGGCCTACTTCGGATAGACCATCTGCTCCTTTGTGATGTTCTCCAGCACGTTCTTTACGTATCTTCTGGCCAGGTACCTTGCCATGGGAAGGTTCATGTCCAGGTAGTTGCCGCAGTCCCTTGCGGAGGCGCCGGGGATTTCCCCCTCGTAGCCGGCGATAAAGGCGAACATGCTGCGCAGCAGGGGCACGATGTCAGCGGAGCTGTAATCCCCGGCAAGCAAAAGATAGAAGCCGGTGCGGCAGCCCATGGGGCCGAAGTAGAGGACCTTGTCCTTAAACGCCGGGTCGTTCCTTAGAAAGGTGGCGCCCAGGTGCTCGATGGCATGGACCTCCGCGGTGTTCATGACAGGCTCGTCGTTGGGGCTCGTCATCCGCAGGTCAAAGGTGGTCACCACGCAGTCCCCCGCCATATCCTTTCTGGAGACATACACGCCGGGGACCAGTTTTATATGGTCGATGGTGAAGCTTGTGATTTTTTCCATACGATATTCCATCCTTTCTGTACTTTCGATCTGTCCAATTATACCATGAATTCCGGGCCGTGCGCAAAGGAAGTTGAATTGCATGCCTAAAAATGCTATAGTATAGAAGTGCAAAACGGAGGTGTGGCATATGAAGATATACATCGTCCGCCACGGACAGACAGACTGGAATAAAGCGCGCAGGATCCAGGGACAGGTGGACATCCCGCTCAACGAGTTCGGAAGGCACCTGGCAAGGGAGACGGCCAGAGGGCTTCGGGACGTGCGGTTTGACGCCTGCTTCACAAGCCCGCTGTCCCGGGCGAAGGAGACGGCGCAGATCATCCTGGCCGGCCGGGATGTGCCGGTCATCGACGAGCCCCGGCTGGAGGAGATGTCCTTTGGCGTGTATGAGGGGAAGTGCTGCGCAGGCGACAACTGGGAGCTGCCGGAGAATTTCCACCGCTTTTTTGACGGGCCGGACCGCTACGAGGCGCCGGAGGGCGGCGAGAGCTTCGGGCAGGTGCGGGACAGGACGGGCGCTTTCCTGGAGGAACTGGCGCGCCGGCCGGAGTATGCGGACGGGCAGATCCTCCTCGCCACACACGGCGCTGCGCTGGCGGGACTTCTCTGCTACATACGCAGGGCGCCCCTTGCGGACTACTGGGGCGTGGGCGTACACAAAAACTGTGCGGTCACGGAGGTAGAGGCAAAAGACGGCAGCTTCCGGATCCTGTCCGAGAATGTGGTGTACTATAAGGACAAAGTGGATCCCTGGGCGAAATAGAATGAGAAGAGACAAAGAGAAGGAGATATGAGATGATACAAGACAAGAAAGTGCTGTTCAGCGGCATGCAGGCAACCGGGAACCTGACCCTTGGTAACTATCTGGGGGCGCTGAAGAACTGGGTGACCTTAAGTGATGAATACGAGTGTTTTTACAGCGTGGTGGACATGCATTCCATCACGGTCCGGCAGGATCCGGCGACTCTGAGAAAGCGGGCCAGGGCCCTTCTCATCCTCTATATCGCGGCCGGCCTTGACCCGGAGAAGAACTGCATCTACTACCAGTCTCACGTGTCCGGGCATGCGGAGCTCGCCTGGATCCTGAACTGCTTCACCTACATGGGCGAACTGAACCGGATGACCCAGTTCAAGGACAAGGCGGCCAGGCATGCGGACAATATCAACGCCGGCCTGTTTACCTACCCGGTCCTGATGGCGGCTGACATCCTTCTGTACCAGGCGGACGTAGTGCCGGTCGGGGTGGACCAGAAGCAGCACCTGGAGATCACAAGGGACATTGCCGAGCGGTTCAACAACCTGTACGGGCCTGTCTTCACGATCCCGGAGCCCTACATCGGGAAGGTGGGCGCAAAGATCATGAGCCTGCAGGATCCGGAGAAGAAGATGTCCAAATCGGACGAGAATCCCAACGCCAGCATCTACCTGATGGACGATCCGGACACGATCATGCGCAAGTGCAAGCGGGCCGTGACGGATTCAGAGAGCGCGGTCCTCTACCGGGACGAGCAGCCCGGCGTGAAGAACCTGATCAATATCTACAGCGCCTGCACGGGACATACGCCCGAGGAGGTGGTGAAGGAGTTCGACGGCAAAGGGTACGGGGATTTCAAGATGGCTGTCGGAGAGTCCGTCATCTCCGTGCTGCGGCCCCTGCAGGAGGAGGCCGCCAGACTGGAGAGGGACAAGGCCTACATTGACGGCGTGATCAGGGCGAATGCGGAGAAGGCCGGATACTATGCGAACAAGACGCTGCGGAAGGTACAGAAGAAGGTAGGCTTCCCGGAGCGGGTGCGGTAAAGGAGACGTTGGATGGCGATTCAGACGGCAGGAGAACAGAAATACTATGATTTCATCGAGGAGAGGGCCCGGAAGCTGCGCACAGGCATGATCGTGTGGATCAGCCTTCTCGCCGCGGCTCTCATCGCGTCTTTCAACAGCCTTCTCATCGGAGGTCTGCTGGCGCTTGCCGGCATTTTCCTCGGTGTGCTCAACATCCGGAATCAGAAGGCGCTGAAAGACAAGCTCGCCGTCGTGGAGGACAGGGCGGATTTCTTCAATCAGCTCATCGCGCCGGAGACGGTGGAGATCCCGTCCTTCCGGCTGCTCGTGACAAGGGACTATGTCCTCGTCTTTCGCGCGGATGTGTATCTCTACCGCTTTGCGGATATGGAGAAGGTGGAAGTGGGGATCGGGACCGCGGGTGAGAAGGCCCTGTTTCTCACGGACCGGCGCGGCGTGCGCTGCGAGATCGCCCGGACCGCCGGCGGGCCGGACGCGGAGTTCGACCGCGCCTATGAGGCGGTGCGGGAGCGGATGGAAGAGAGATAAAGATATACGGATACGGAAAAATCCCGGGGCTGCCGATGTGGCATACCCGGGATTTTTTGCAGGAAGGCCGTGTCAGATGTGCTCTGCGGCCAGTTCTTTTCTGTGCCGCTCCAGCAGGGCGTGGATCCGCTGGGTGGGATCCAGGACAGCCTTGATGGAGATGTCGTGGTTCATGGAGTCGATGATAAGAGCGATGAACTTGCTCATATCCGCCGCCGCGAAGTAGGGGCGGCTCAGCGTCTCCGGCGGCAGGTACGTAAGGTTTGTGGTGATCAGCCGGTCGATATATCCTTTTTCGTAATAGTCGTCGAAGATCTGCATGCCGTTTGTGAAGAGGCCGAAGGTGGCGCACACGAAGACGCGGGCGGCGCCCCGTTCCTTGAGCTGGCGGGCCACATCCAGCATACTCTCGCCGGAGGAGATCATGTCATCCACCACGATGAGGTCCTTGCCCCGCACATCGGAGCCAAGGAATTCATGGGCGACGATGGGGTTCTTGCCGTTCACGATGGTGGAGTAGTCCCTGCGCTTGTAGAACATGCCCATCTCCACGCCGAGGACGTTGGAGAAGTAGACAGCCCGGTGCATGGCGCCCTCGTCCGGGCTCACGATCATCAGGTGCTCCTTGTCGATCCTTAGCGCAGGCTCCGCGCGCAGGAGGGCCTTCATGAACTGGTAGGGCGGGTTGAAGTTGTCAAAGCCGATGAGCGGGATGGCGTTCTGCACCCGCGGGTCGTGGGCGTCAAAGGTCAGGATGTTGGACACGCCCATGTCGACCAGCTCCTCCAGCGCCATGGCGCAGTCCAGGGACTCGCGCCGGGTCCGCTTGTGCTGGCGGCTCTCGTACAGGAAGGGCATCAGTACATTGACCCGGTGCGCCTTGCCGTTGGCGGCGGAGATGATGCGCTTCAGATCCTGGTAGTGGTCGTCCGGTGACATATGGTTCTCATGTCCGTTCACAGAGTAGGTGAGGCTGTAGTTGCACACATCCACCATGACGAACAGGTCCTTGCCGCGGACCGTCTCCTTGAGCATGCCCTTGGCCTCGCCGCTCCCGAACCGCGGGCAGCGGCATTCGATCAGGTAATTGTCAAGCTGATAGTTGGAGTAGAGCGGGGAATCCAGCGTCTCTACAGAGGTGTCCCGGCGAAAACTGACAATGTAATCGTTGACTTTCTGCCCCAGCTCCCGGCAGCCCTCCAGGGCCGCGATCTTCAGGGGCGCGACAGGCAGAGCCTGCTCCAGTACTTTTAAATCTGACATATGTGCCTCCTGGTCATAACTTGTCATCTGTTTTTTCACCTATTATTTATAGCACTTTTGTGGTAAAATGGTCAATATACTTTAGAAGAAACAGCAGAGGGATCCAAATATGGCACACAGGCATTTGATAGAGAGCGTGGAGCCCGGCAGCATCGCGGATGAGCTGGGCATTGAGAGAGGGGACGTCCTCCTTTCCATCGACGGGCAGGAGATCGAAGACGTCTTTGACTACCATTTTTATATAAACGACGAGGAGCTGACACTCCTGATCGAGAAGCCGGACGGCGAGGAGTGGGAGCTGGAGATTGAAAAGGATTACGAGGAGGATTTGGGGATCAGCTTCGGGCAGGGCCTGATGGACGAGTACCGGTCCTGCCGGAACAAATGCATTTTCTGCTTTATCGACCAGATGCCGGGAGGCATGCGGGATACGCTCTATTTTAAGGACGATGACTCCCGCCTCTCCTTCCTGCAGGGGAACTATGTGACGCTGACCAACATGAGCGACCACGACATTGACCGGATCATCCGGTACCACCTGGAGCCCATCAATATTTCCTTTCACACGACGAACCCGGATCTCCGGTGCCGGATGCTCCACAACCGCTTTGCCGGGGATGCGCTGCGGCATGTGCAGAAGCTGTTCGAGGCCGGCATTGAGATGAACGGGCAGATCGTCCTTTGCAAGGGGATCAACGACGGGGAGGAGCTGGAGAGGACGATCCGGGACCTGACGGGGTATCTGCCATATCTGCGCAGTGTCTCCGTGGTGCCGGTGGGACTTACAAAGTACAGGGACGGCCTGTACCCGCTTAAGCCTTTTACGCAGGAGGACGCCAGGCAGGTGCTGGAGACGGTGCGCCGCTGGCAGGACGAACTGTTTGAGACGTGGGGGCTGCATTTCATCCACGCGGGGGATGAGTGGTACCTGCTGGCAGGCGAAGAGATGCCGCCAAAGGAGCAGTACGACGGGTACCTGCAGCTGGAGAACGGCGTGGGCATGATGCGCCTTCTGGAAGACGAGTTTGAG
The DNA here is from genome assembly GCF_016901695.1 of Mordavella massiliensis. Lineage (GTDB taxonomy): Bacteria > Bacillota > Clostridia > Lachnospirales > Lachnospiraceae > Claveliimonas > Claveliimonas massiliensis_A. Next base: position 84,110 of record NZ_JACJKS010000003.1, read on the forward strand.
GAGGTGTTCCTGGAGCTTCCGGGGGATGCGCTCCGCAGGGAGGTGTCCCTGGCCACGGGCAGGCTGGCATATCCGCTCATGCGCACCCTGGCGGAGAAGATCCGGAGCCGGTACCCCAATACGGTGATCCATGTCTACGAGATCGAGAACCGGTTTTTCGGGGAGCGGATCACGGTGGCGGGGCTCGTCACCGGGCAGGATCTTAAGGAGCAGCTGGCGGGCAGAGAGCTGGGGGACGCCCTTCTCCTTCCCTGCAACATGCTGCGCAGCCAGGAGGACGTCTTTCTGGATGATATGACGGTGGGACAGCTCAAAGACGCTTTACAATCCGAAATAGATATTGTAAAATCAAGCGGGCAGGATTTTATTGACGCTGTATTAAAGATAAGAGATTGAGATAGAAGGAGAACAGTATGAGCAAACCGGTAGTGGCCGTCGTGGGGCGGCCGAATGTGGGGAAATCCACACTGTTTAATGTGCTCGCCGGGGAGAAGATCTCCATCGTGAAGGATACGCCGGGCGTGACGCGCGACCGCATTTACGCGGAGGTGTCATGGCTGGACCGGGAATTTACGCTGATCGACACAGGGGGGATCGAGCCGGAGAGTAAGGATATTATTTTGTCGCAGATGCGGGAGCAGGCGCAGATCGCCATCGACACGGCGGATGTCATCCTGTTTCTCACGGATGTGCGCCAGGGGCTGCAGGACGCGGACTCGAAAGTGGCGGACATGCTGCGCCGGTCCGGGAAGCCGGTGCTCCTTGTGGTGAACAAAGTGGACAATTTTGACAAGTACATGCCGGATGTGTATGAGTTTTACAATCTCGGCATCGGGGATCCCATCCCCATTTCCGCCTCCTCAAGGCTCGGGCTGGGAGATATGCTGGACGCCCTGGTCGCGCATTTCCCGGAGCATGCGGGGGAGGAAGGCGAAGACGAGAGGCCGAGGATCGCCATTGTAGGGAAGCCGAATGTGGGCAAGTCCTCCATTGTGAACCGGCTGCTGGGCGAGCAGAGGGTCATCGTCTCTGACATCGCAGGCACGACCCGGGACGCCATCGACACAGAGATCGTCCACAACGGGAAAGAGTATGTGTTTATTGACACGGCGGGCCTTCGCAGGAAGAACAAGATCAAGGAGGAGCTGGAGCGCTACAGCATCATCCGGACCGTGACCGCGGTGGAGCGGGCGGATGTGGTCCTCGTTGTCATCGACGCCACGGAGGGCGTCACGGAGCAGGACGCCAAGATCGCCGGCATTGCCCACGAGCGGGGCAAGGGCGTCATCATTGTGGTGAACAAATGGGATGCGATCGAGAAGAATGACAAGACCATGCGGGAGTACGAGAGCAAGGTGCGCCAGGTCCTCTCCTTCATGCCCTACGCGGAGATCATGTACGTGTCCGCGGTGAGCGGGCAGCGCCTGCCGAAGCTGTTTGACAAGATCGACATGGTGATCCAGAACCAGAATCTGCGGGTGGCCACCGGCGTGCTCAACGAGATCATGATGGAGGCGGTCGCCATGCAGCAGCCGCCGTCTGACAAGGGAAAGAGGCTGAAGCTTTTCTATATCACGCAGGTGGCGGTGAAGCCGCCGACGTTCGTCATTTTTGTCAACGACAGGGAACTGATGCATTTTTCATACACCAGGTATCTGGAGAACAAGATCCGCGAGGCCTTCGGGTTTAAGGGGACGTCCCTTAGATTCTTCATCCGGCAGCGGAAGGAAAAGGAGCAGTAGGGGGACATGGAACGAGTCATCTGTTTGCTGATCGGGTACGCCTTTGGTCTGATCCAGACAGGCTACCTGTACGGCAGGACAAAACATATTGATATAAGGACAAAAGGGAGCGGCAACGCGGGCACGACAAACGCGCTGCGCACCATGGGGGTGAAGGCCGGCGTTGTCACGCTTCTGGGCGACTGCCTGAAGTGTGTGTTTGCGGTCCTGGCGGTGCGGCTCATTTTCGGCGGGGCGCACGGGGACATCCTCCCGGTCCTGTCCCAGTACGCGGGCCTGGGGGCGATCCTGGGGCACAATTATCCGTTTTACATGAAGTTTAAAGGCGGCAAGGGGATCGCTGTCACAGCGGGCATCATCATCACCACATGGAATATCTGGATCATGCTCATCTGTCTGGCGGTGTTCCTGATCGCGGTGGCGGCCACGAAGTATGTGTCGGTGGGATCGCTGACTGTGGTCCTTACATATTTTATCTGCGTGGTGGTGTACGGCCAGATGGGCGGCTTCCATGTGGACGGCAGCCACCTGTATGAGATGTATATACTCGCGGCGCTTGTAGTCGTGTCGGCGTTTTACAAGCATGCGGCCAATATAAAGAGGCTTATGAACGGCACGGAGAACAAGCTGAGCGTGGGAAAGAGCAAATAGAAAAGGAGGAGGAAGATTATGGCAAAAGTTGGAATCATGGGAGCCGGAAGCTGGGGGACGGCCCTGTCGCTCCTGCTTTACAGCAACGGCCACGAGGTGACCGTGTGGTCCATCAGCGGGGAGGAAGTGGAGATGCTCTCCCGGGAGAGGGAGCACAAGAGCAAGCTTCCCGGCGTGAAGATCCCGGAGGATATGCGGTTTACCACGGACATGGAGGAGACCGTAAGGGGGAAGGATTTTGTCATCCTGGCTGTTCCTTCCACATTCACGAGGAGCACGGCAAAGAAGATGAGCCCCTTTGTGGAGAAGGGACAGATCCTTGTCAATGTGGCGAAGGGGATTGAGGAGACAACGCTGATGACCCTCTCCGAGCAGATCGAGGAGGAGATCCCCCAGGCTGACGTGGCGGTCCTGTCCGGCCCGAGTCACGCCGAGGAGGTGGGAAGAAAGCTGCCCACAAGCGTGGTCGTGGGAGCCCGGACAAAGGAGACGGCCGAGTATCTGCAGAAGATGTTCATGAACGAGGTGTTCCGCGTGTACACAAGCCCGGATATTCTCGGCATGGAGCTGGGCGGCTCCCTCAAGAACGTCATCGCCCTGGCAGCAGGCATGGCGGACGGCCTCGGATACGGCGACAACACGAAGGCGGCGCTCATCACGCGGGGCATCCATGAGATCGCGAAGCTGGGCGTGAAGATGGGCGGCGCGAAGGAGAGCTTCATGGGCCTGACCGGCATCGGCGACCTGATCGTGACATGCGCGAGCGTGCACAGCCGCAACCGCAAAGCCGGCTATCTCATGGGTCAGGGCAAGACCATGCAGGAGGCCATGGACGAGGTGAAGATGGTCGTTGAGGGCGTTTACTCCACGAAGGCCGCTGTGGCTCTCGGAAAGAAGTACGGCGTGGATCTGCCGATCATCGAGCAGGTGAACGCGATCCTTTTTGAGGGGAAGAACGCGAAGGAGGCCGTTTACGACCTGATGATGCGCGAGGGCAAGGCAGAGCACAACGCCAAGCCGTGGAACTAGCTGCCATTACGTATCATTACGGACGTAATACTTTTCAAAATGGTTACGTCCGGAATTACACGAACTGGTGTGTAATTGTGTCTCGGCGCCAGTTCATTGATCGGATGACTTTTATAGAAAAGCGAGGATTTTCCCGGGTTCAGGAGAAAAGTCCTCGCTGTTTTTGTAGATGAATCATGAAATAATAGAAGAAATTGATTGAAAATAGTGGGACAGGAATACACAATAGCACACCAGTTAATTTAATTTGGCACGTAATACTTTTGAAAAGTATTACGTGCCAAATTAATTACAAATCAAACCATGGAATGTTGCTTGACGAACTCTTTGAAGTCGTTGATGGCCGGAGCCTGGTACACATCCTTCAGTGTACACATGTAGAATTTGCGCTCCCACGTCGGGTTGGCGATCCGGATGATCTGGACGGGCATATACTGCAACAGGGCCATGTGGGGGACGACGGCGATCCCGAATCCCGCCGCCACAAGACCGGCAACGGCCTGATCCTCCTCCACTTCGTAGGCGATCTCAGGCTGTCCACCGCAGCCATGGAACAGTCTGTCGATGATGGGGCGCAGCCCGCTGCGCCTGGAGAAGGCGATCTGCGGGTAGGGCAGTGTCTCTGACAGGTCGATCTCCTCCCTGGCACAGAGCGGATGGCCGTTGGGGACGATCAGGACAAGCTCTTCTTTTGCCACTGGGATAAACTCCACGGTCGGCTCATTTTCCATCTTTGAGCAGAACGCGATGTCATATTTCCTGCTTTTGAGCCCCTCGATCATATCCGGTGTAAGACCGGTGGAATTGTGGAAGCGGAACTCGATGTTCTGCCGGGGATGCTCCTTCAGATAGTCACGCACAAGGCCGGGCACGAACTGCGTGCTCAGGGTGCGCAGCACGGCAATGTCGATCTGCCCCTCGCCGCTCCCGGTCATCTGCAGCTTGCTGACGCTGGAATCCAGGATGCTGAGGGCCTGCTGTACATCCTCCAGAAAGACCTGCCCGCACTTGGTGAGGACCACATTGCGCCCTTCCTTTTCAAAAAGTTTTACGCCCAGCTCCTTCTCAAGAGAGGAGATGGCATGGCTCAGGCTTGGCTGCGTGATGGACAGAAGCTCTGCCGCTTTCGTGTAGTGCTCCAGATGGGCAAGTGTCACAAAATATCTCAGATGATACAGATTCATAGCGATTCCCCTTCATGAAATTAATTGTTATAATGCATATATTTTAGCATAAACCATAAATGATTTCTATGAATTCGTACAATATTACGAATTTGTTTTTAATTTAACAATACAATATAATTGAGACATAGAAAATATCACAGGATTGAACCGCCAGACAAATGGAAAGATGTTCAATTTTCACAATGGAAGGAGAAAGAACTATGTCAAAGAAAAATCCAATCACCATCAGCTCCTGGACTCTGGGAGACCAGTGCAAATTTGAGGACCGTGTGATCGCCGCCAAAGAGGCGGGATACGAGGGGATCGGCCTTCGCGCGGAGACGTACGTGGACGCCTTAAACGAGGGGCTGTACGACGAGGATATCCTGGCGATCCTTGACAAGCACGGCATGAAAGTGACGGAAGTCGAGTACATCGTGCAGTGGGCTGAGGACAACCGCTCCTATGAGCAGAAGTACAAAGAGCAGATGTGCTTCCACATGTGCGACCTGTTCGGCGTCGGCCACATCAACTGCGGCCTGATGGAAAACTACTCCGTAGAGCACACGGCACAGAAGCTGAAAGAGCTCTGCCACAGAGCCGGCAAGCGGATCATCGGCGTGGAGCCCATGCCCTACAGCGGAATCCCGGATCTCAAGAAAGCCTGGGACGTTGTGAAGGCCTCCGGCGCAGAGAACGCCTACATGATCCTGGATACATGGCACTGGGTAAGAGCGGACCAGCCGTACGACATCCTGACAAAAGAGATGGCTGAGAAGGTGATCTCCATCCAGATCAACGACGCCTATGACAGACCGTACGCGAAATCCATCTTAAGAGACGAGTCCATGCATGACCGCCTTGCCCCCGGAACAGGCGCGAAGGATACAGCAGGCTTTGTAAAGATGATCAGGGACGCCGGCGTGGATCCGAAGGTGATCGGCGTGGAGGTCATCTCCGATGAGATCCTCGGAAGAGGTCTGAAAGAGGCGGCTGCTTATACATACGAGAACACAGAAAAAGTGTTAAAAGAAGCATGGCCTGAGATGGTAGAAGCCTAAAAACCGCGACAAAAAGCTGAGAGTGAGGAAAAAAACATGAGATTTAAGACAATGTTCTCCCCGGTCCAGATCGGGCCCATGACTGTGAAGAACCGTTTCGTGGTTCCTCCGATGGGAAATAACTTTGCAAACACAGACGGCACATGGAGCGATCAGTCTGTTGCCTACTACGCAGAGCGCGCGAAGGGACAGTTCGGACTCATCACCATCGAGGCGACCGTCGTACACAACGATGCAAAAGGCGGCCCGAGAAAGCCCTGCCTTTACAGCGACGCCAGCATCGAGAGCCTGAAGAAGATCACAGACGCCTGCCACGCGCAGGGCGCAAAAGTATCCATCCAGTTGCAGAACGCAGGCCCGGAGGGAAATGCGGTGAATGCCGGCGCCCCCATCGTGGCTGCCAGTGCCATCCCGGCCGTGTTCGGGAGAGACATCCCGGTGGAAGTCCCCACGGAGCGGGTCTATGAGCTTGTAAAAGGTTACGGCGACGCGGCGGAGCGCGCCATGAAAGGCGGCGCGGACGCGGTGGAGATCCACATGGCTCACGGCTACCTGGTGAATTCCTTCATTTCACCCCGGACAAACAAGCGGACCGATGAGTTTGGCGGAAACTTTGAGAACCGGATGCGCTTCCCCCGCCTGATCGTGGAGGAAGTAAAGAGAAGAGTGGGCGGCAAAGTTGCCATCCTGGCCCGCATCAACAGCTCCGACGAGGTGGAAGGCGGCGATGACGTGCACGACAGCGCAGCCATCGCAGCATACCTGGAGGACTGCGGCGTGGAGGGACTGCACGTATCCCGCGCCGTGCACATCAAGGACGAGTACATGTGGGCGCCCACAGCCGTGCACGCAGGATTTTCCGCTGAGCTCGTGACAGAGATCAAGCGTGCGGTATCCATCCCCGTGATCACAGTCGGACGCTACACAGAACCCTACTACGCAGAGCTTCTCGTGAGAGAGGGCCGGGCGGATCTGGTTGCCTTCGGACGCCAGTCCCTGGCGGATCCCCATATGCCGGAGAAGGCCATGAACGATCACCTGGAGGACATGCTCCCCTGCATCGCCTGTCTCCAGGGCTGCGTGGCTAACATGTACAAGGGCGAGCCCATCTGCTGTCTTGTGAACCCCTTCCTGGGCCATGAGGCGGAGGGCCTTAAGAAGGCGGAGACTCCCAAAAAAGTTATGGTCATCGGCGGCGGCGTGGCCGGCATGTGCGCGGCGTTCATCGCGGCGGAGAGAGGCCATGACGTATCCCTCTATGAGGGCACGGACCGCCTGGGCGGCAACATGCGGCTGGCCGCTTACCCGCCTGGAAAAGGCGACATCACGAACATGATCCGCAGCTACATCGTAAGATGTGAGAAAGCGGGCGTGAAGATCCACATGAATACAACGGTTGATCTTGACTTTGTAAAGGCGGAGAAACCGGACGCCGTGATCGTGGCAACCGGCTCCCGCACCCTGATACTCCCCATCGAGGGCATTGACAACCCGGCCATCATCCACGGCTCCGACCTGCTGGACGGCAGGAGAGCTGCAGGAAAGAAAGTGCTTGTCGTGGGCGGCGGTATGGTCGGCTGCGAGACAGCCGCATTCCTGGGCGAGCAGGAGCACGATGTGACAGTCATCGAGTTCCGCGACACCGTGGGAGCAGACGTGATCCACGAGCACAGGGTCTTCCTGATGGAGGATTTCAAGAACTACGACATCAAGCAGATCACAAGCGCAAAAGTGTGCAGGTTCTACGAGGACGGCGTGGCCTACGAGTCCCCGGACGGCTCCATGCATGAGGTGAGAGGCTTTGACTCTGTCGTTCTGTCCATGGGCTTTAAGAACTACAACCCGTTTGCAGAGCAGCTTGAGGAGCTCGGACAGGAAGTGTATGTGATCGGCGACGCTACAAGAGCAAGAAGAGCGCTTGACGCCACAAGAGAGGCGTACGCGGCAGCCGTACAGATCTAGTAAAAAGGGAGGTTTCAGATCATGGAAAAAAGAATTTCCGGCCACACAGGCCTGATGGCCTTATTTGGAAGCCCGGTGGGACATTCCGGTTCCCCGGCTATGTACAACTTCAGTTTCCAGCACGACGGGCTGGACTATGCCTACCTGGCGTTTGACGTGACGGTAGAGCAGATGCCGAAAGTATTTGAGGCGATCCGCCTCTTTAAAATGCGGGGCGGCAACTTTACCATGCCCTGCAAGAACATCGCTGCGGAGCTGGTGGACAAGCTGTCCCCGGCGGCGGAGATCATCGGCGCCTGCAACACGTTTGTCAATGACGACGGCGTGATCACCGGCCACATCACAGACGGCATCGGCTTTGTGAACAACCTGGCGCTCCACGGCTTTGATGTGAAGGGCAAAAAGGCAGTCGTCCTCGGGGCAGGCGGAGCCGCCACGGCGATCCAGGTACAGTTCGCCCTGGACGGCGCGAAAGAAGTACATATCTTCAACATCAAGGACGAGTTCTACGAAAGGGCAGAGGGCACAAAGGCAAAACTTGCTGAGAAATGTCCGGACTGCGTTGTGACAGTGGATGATCTGGACGACAGGGAAAAGCTTGCCGCTGCAGTAAACGACTGCGACATCGTGATCAATGCCACCATCATGGGCATGAAACCCTACGACGACGTGACGCTCATCGACAAGTCCCTTTTCCGCAAGGATCTTGTTGTGGCCGACACGGTCTACAACCCGGAGAAGACAAAGATGATCCTGGAGGCCGAGGAGGCCGGCTGCAAGGCCATCGGCGGCGTTGGCATGCTCCAGCAGCAGGGCGTTGTGAACTACGAGCTGTTCGTAGGAAAGAAGATGCCCCTGGACGAGTACAACAAATTCCAGGCTGCACAGGCGAAATAACAGCAAGAGAAAAGGAGTAAGAGAGAAGTGAAAGCGAAAAAGTACATTTTATCCCTCGCAATGGTGTACATGGCGTACTTTACCCATGGCATCCAGGCGATCATCCTCTCCCAGAATCAGGTGAACTTCTACACCCAGTGGGGGTACGCCGACGCTGTGGAAGGGGCGGCAGCCGTATCCCTCGCCATCACGGCGACCGGCTTTGGCAAGATGCTCACCGTGTGGATCGGCGGCGAGTTCTCCGACCGCATCGGACGTAAAAAAATGGCTATGGCAGGGGGCATCCTGTATATCCTCTGCTTTGCAGGCCTTCTGTTCTCCACAAGCTTCCCGGTAGCGTGCGTGTGCGCGTTCCTGGCAGGCGTGGCCACATCCGGCTTCTGGGATGCGTCCCTGTACCCGGCGGCCCAGGAGTCCGTACAGCCCAGATACGCAGGGAGCGCCCTCATCGGCATCAAGTTCTTCGTATCCCTGTCCGGTATCATCTACCCGCTGCTGGCCGTGCAGTTCTCTGCAGCAGGCAACTGGCACATCAATGTGTGGATCCCGCTTGTGATGTCCGTCGTGGCGGTTGTCCTTGCCGTGATCGCACCGTTTGCCTATGACGATCAGATGAAGGAGAATGTGAAGACTGCAGACGGCAAGACCGAGAATGCCGCACAGGCTGAGATCGAGGCCGCAAGAGCCAGGATGCTCGTAAAACCAAGCGGACTTGTGAACTTCTTCACCATGTTCTACGGCTTCGTCTGCATGTTCATCATGTACGGCGCGCAGCAGTACACAAAGGCATTCGGCATGAGCAACTGCGGCCTGACTGAGGCCCAGGCGGCCGGCATGACTTCCATCTACACAGCCGGTTCCGTGATCGCGGTCGTGTTCTGGGCGGTCATGATGGGCAAGCTGCAGTGGAACCCGCTGAAGGTCGTGCTCATCGACTCTGTCTTCACGGCCGTGGCGCTTGCCATCGTGCTCCTTGTGAGCAACGTGGCCGTCATCTACGTGGCCATCGCCCTGCTCGGCTTCTTCGCAGCCGGCGGCGCGCTCCAGACAGGACTTGGCATCCGCCAGGAGATGTGCCCGGGACCGAAGGGGAGAAACACCGGTATCTACTACACATGGATGGGACTTGCCAGCTGCTTCCTCCCCTACATCGTGTCTGCCATGACCACCTCCATCGGCGAGGCGGCGGCTGTGTACACGATGATGGGACTGCTTCTGGCAGCAGCAGTCATCGCGATCCTGATGATGCTCTTCCTTGTAGCGCAGTATAAAAAGATCTTTGGAAAGAGCCCGCTCAAATAAGCGCGGCAAACGCTCCGGAACTGACAGGGGATCCGTCTTCTTGACGGATCCCCTTTTGTCGTGTAAGGTTAACTGTATAAAAAAGATTGCGGCACAGGCGGAGGGAAGAGAATATGCGGATCCTTGTTGCGGAAGATGAAAAAAATATGAACCGGCTCATCGCCTCGGCGCTGGCGGCCGAGCACTACAGCGTGGACGCCTGCTTTGACGGGCAGGAGGCGCTGGACTATCTGGCGGGCGCCGAGTACGACGCGGTGATCCTGGACATCATGATGCCGGTGCTGGACGGCCTGGCCGTTCTGCGCCGGATCCGTTCGGGCGCAGCCGGGAACCAGGCGCTCCCCGTGCTCCTTCTCACCGCCCGGGACAGCATCGAAGACCGGGTGGCCGGGCTGGACGCGGGGGCCAACGACTATCTGGTGAAGCCCTTTGCCGTGGAGGAGCTGCTGGCCCGGGTCCGTGTCCTGCTGCGAAGGCCGGAGGCGGCCGGGGAGGGAACCTGCCTCCAGGCGGGGGATCTGCGCCTTTGCACCGACACCCACGAGGTGACCCGCTCGGGCAGGCAGATCCGCCTCTCTGGGAAAGAGTATGCGCTGCTCCGCTACATGATGCAGAATCAGGGCATCGTGCTTACAAGGGACAAGCTGGAGCAGCACATCTGGAACTACGATTTCTCCGGCGGTTCCAACGTGATCGACGTGTACATCCGGTATCTGCGGCGGAAGATCGACGACGGATATGAGAAGAAACTGATCCACACGGTGCGGGGCGCCGGGTATGTGCTGAGGGCTGAATAGATGGGAAGAAAGTGGTCGATCAAAGCAAAATTAACCTGTCTCTACGGGGGATTCATGGTGCTGCTCACCTGCGCGGCGCTGGCGATCCTCTTTTCCCTGAGCAGCCAGGAGATCCTCTCCTCGGTGCAGGCGGACCTGCGGGAGCAGGTGCAGGAGAGCGTGGACGAGCTGGAGGCGGAGGAGGGACGGCTGCGGGTGGATGCAGATTTCTACTCCATGGAGAACGGGGTCTACCTGTCTGTGTACAGTACGGACGGCGAGTTCCTGTACGGCCGGGTCCCGGCCGGTTTCCCCGGGCAGCCTGCCTTTGAAAACGACAGCCTGCGCACAGTGCAGGATCGCTCCCAGAGGTTCTACGTCTTTGACCTGGAACAGAAGGTGGAGGGATACGGCGACGTGTGGATCCGAGGGACAGCCTCTGTCACCCGGGCGGAGAACAGCTTCACCGTCACGCTGCGGTTTGCCCTTGCCCTTCTTCCCATGCTGGCTGCGGTCATGATCTTTTTATCCTACCGGTTCGTGCGGCGCGCCCTTCTCCCGGTGCGGCGGATCACGGACACGGTGCAGGAGATCCAGAAAGAGGAGGATCTGTCCAAGCGGGTGGGGCTCCCGGCAGGGCAGGATGAGATCCACCGTCTGGCCGGGACATTCGACCAGCTCCTGGCGGATCTGGAGCAGGCTTTTGCCAGGGAGCAGCAGTTTACATCCGATGTCTCCCACGAGCTTCGCACGCCGGCGGCCGTGATCCTGCTCCAGTGCGAAGAGATCCTGCGGGATCCGGATCTTTCGGCAGATGTGCGCGCCCAGGTGGAGGTGATCCAGAGGAAGGCAAAGGAGATGTCCGCCCTGATCTCCCAGCTCCTTCTCCTGTCAAGGGCTGACCAGGGACGGCAGGTGCTCCAGAAGGAGCGGCTTGATATCAGTGAGCTGACGGAGATGGTCGTGGAGGAGCAGCAGATGCTGGCGCAGGAGAAGCGCATCACTGTCACGGCGCGGATCGAGCCGGATATCTGCATGCAGGCGGACGAGAGCTTTTTTATCCGGCTTCTGATCAACCTCATCTCCAATTCCCTTGCGTACGGCAGGGAGGGCGGCCACACGGAAGTGTCCCTCTACCGGGAAAACGACCTGGCTGTCCTGGAGGTCGCGGACGACGGCATCGGCATCAGCGGCGAGGACCTGCCCCGGATCTGGGACAGGTTCTACCGGGCGGACGCGGCCCGCAGCGACGGCAATCATGCGGGACTTGGCCTCTCCATGGTGAAGTGGATCGTGAAAGAGCACGGTGGGACCATTGGCGTGGAGAGTGAAAAAGGAAAAGGAACGGTCTTTGCCTGCCGGTTCCCGGCGGAAGAAGGATAAAAGCGTCCGGGCTGTGAAAGGAAACAGGGATCTCATCCGTATTATAAGTGAAACAGTAAAAAAAGAGAAAAAAACGGAGGGATCATCATGAGAAAAATCATAGCAGGACTGGCAATCGGAGCCGCAGCGGCAGCGCTTGGCGGGACAGGCGCCCTCGCGGCGGGAAACGGAGCTGGCGCCGCGGCGCTGTGCAGGCAGGACACACAGGCAGTCTGCGACTGGTGTCAGGAGAGAGGAGCCGGTTTCGTGGACGAGGACGGGGACGGCATCTGCGATAACTATGGAACCGGAACAGCAGGAATGGCAGGCAGCGCCGGACAGGGAGGCGCGCATCATGGCGGCGGCAGCGGGCACCACGGGCGCTGCCTGCGGTAGAAGGACATAGGAAAACGGGGGATCGCAAGACATGCGCAGTGAGGCGGAAGCAGCCAGAGCCATTGACCTCTATGCGGACACGGTAAAGAGGATCTGCATGGTACATGTAAAGAACGAGGCGGACACAGAGGACATATTTCAGACCGTATTTCTGAAATATGTCCTTCACACGGATGCCTTTGCAAGCCCGGCACACGAGAAGGCATGGATCATCACGGTGACGGTCAACGCCTGCCGGGATCTTCTGCGCAGTGTATTCCGCAAAAAGACGGTCCCGCTGGAGAAGGTGAAAGAGAAGCCAGGGGAGGAGGAAGCCGACCACAGCGAGGTGCTGGAGGCGGTCCTATCCCTCCCGGAAAAATATAAGGACGCCGTGTACCTCTACTATTATGAAGGGTACAGCGCGGAGGAGATCGGCGGCATCCTGGGGAAAAAGACAAACACAGTCTACACGCTTCTTGCGCGGGCAAGACAGATGCTGCGGGTGAAGCTGGAAGGGGTGACGGATGATGAATGAGAAGTTGAAAGAAGCCTTTGACCAGATCCATGCAGAGGAATCCCTGAAGCAACATACGCGGGACTACCTTGCCAGGGAAGTGTACAGCGGGAAGCGCGCGCACAGGAGCCGGCCCGCCCGGCGTCTTCTCCCGGCGGCAGCGGCGGCCTGCGTGCTTCTTGCGGCCGGCGTCTGCGGGGGCTGGATGTTCTTCACACCGACCGCCTGCATCAGCATTGATGTAAACCCCTCTCTTGAACTTGGGATCAACCGGTTTGACCGGATCATCTCCGTGAAGGGATACAACGAGGAGGGCGAGGCGATCGCAGAGGCGCTGGATATCCGGTATATGCCGTACGAGGAGGCGGTGGACGCGGTCCTGGAGAGCGGGGAGTTTGCCGCCTATTTAACGGACGATGCGGCGGTGACCTTTACCGTGGCCGGCAGGGACACCGAGCAGAGCAGCCGGATCCTTGGCCATGTGGAGCGCTGCACAGAGGGGCATGCGAACACCTACTGTCACGCCGGCACGGCCGGGGAGATGGAGGATGCCCATCACGCCGGCATGTCCGTCGGGAAATACAGGGCCTGGCTCGCCCTTCGTGAGGCCGGCCTGGATCTGACGCAGGAGGAAGTGCAGGACATGACTATGCGCCAGATCCGGGATCTTCTGGAAGAGGCCGGAGCCGATCCGGACGCGGCCGCGTCCTCCCCGCCGGCAGACAATGAGGCCGGGACACATCACAGGTCAGAAGGGCAGCACGGACATGGCCGGCATGGAAACTCATAAAAGATAAAAAATCTGTGGCTTTTAATTTCTTTTTAATCTTTCTCATGTATATTGGTCACAACAGGAAAACAAAATAAAAAAGAAAGGCACCGGCTCCGGCCGGGAAAGGAACAGAAAAATGAGAAAGAGAAGCAGAAAGATAACGGCAGTGATCCTGGCAGCGGCGGCAACAGCGGGCGTACTTACAGGATGCGGGGCAGCAGGCAAAGATATCGGGCAGGACGAGGCGAAGCGGATCGCTTTCGAGGATGCAGGCGTGAGCGAGTCGGACACATCCCGCCTGAAAGTGGAGAAGGACAGGGACGACGGCATGCTCCAGTATGAAGTGCAGTTCAGTGTGGCGGAGAAGGAGTACAGCTACGATATCAACGGCAGCAACGGGGATATCCTGAGCACCGATGTGGAGACGACAGGCAACGCCCTGCAGGGCGGTCAGAACGCCGGAGGGGCGCAGGATGACGGGACTGCGGCAGGAACAGGCGATGCGGCAGGAACTACCGGCAATACAGGAAACACGCAGCCCCAGACAAACGGCGGCGCAGGGACAGGCACAGCGGCCAATGTGGCGGTGAGCGAGGCGGATGCCAGGAAAGCGGCCCTGGACCGGGTGCCCGGCGCGACCGATGCAGATATCCGCATGGAGCTGGAATTTGACGACGGTTACTACATCTACGAGGGAGACATCATCTACGAGCAGAGGGAGTACGAGTTTGAGATCGACGCACAGAGCGGCAGTTTCCTGAAGTGGAGCGAGGAGAGAAGATAAAGAGGAAAGACAGGAGGAAGAGAACCATGACAGATACACTGGAAGTGATCCGGACAAGAAGGAGCATCCGCAGTTTTAAGCCGGATATGGTGCCCCGGGATGTGATCGGACAGATCGTGGAGGCAGGAACATACGCTGCGACCGGAAAGAACGGGCAGTCCCCCGTCATCCTGGCGGTGACGAACCGCAGGCTGCGGGACCGACTCTCGGAGATGAACGCGCAGATCATGGGCGTGGACATGGATCCCTTTTACGGCGCTCCGGTCGTGCTTGTTGTCCTGGCAGACAAGAGCCGTCCCACCTGCGTGTACGACGGAAGCCTGGTGATGGGCAATCTCATGCTGGCTGCCCATGCGCTCGGGATTGGCAGCTGCTGGATCCACCGGGCAAAGGAGGAGTTTGAGACGGAAGAGGGGAAAGAGCTTCTTCGCTCCCTTGGTATAGAGGGGGACTATGAAGGGATCGGCCACTGCGTGCTCGGCTATGTGGACGGGGAGTATCCGGATGCGGCGAAGAGAAAAGAGAACTGGGTTTACTATATAGAGTAACAGATAGAGTAACAGAATAAGTCGGCATCAAAATAGTAACAGTATTGACATACGTGTAAACACGTGTTAAAATTCAAGAGTAATATGTAGGAGGATATTACAGATGCCGATGACGCCAAGAGAGATGATCCGATATCTCAAGAAACATGGGTTTAGAGAAGTCAGCCAGAATGGGTCTCATGTCAAAATGAAAAATATACAGACCGGAAGACAGACTATAGTACCCTGCCATAAAGGGGAAATGAAAAAAGGATTGGAACAGGCCATATTAAGACAGGCTGGACTGAGATGAAGCAATATATTTGGAGGAATCTAGTATGAATAAATTATTTTATCCAGCCATCTTCCACAGGGAAGATGAAGGGTTTTGGGTTTCCTTTCCGGATTTTCCGGAATGCCTCACAGAGGGAGATGACATGGATCACGCCTATGAGATGGCGGTAGAAGCGCTTGGGCTTGCCATTACATGCAGGAAAGAAGAGGGAGATGACATTCCTGCCGCATCACTGCCGGAGGAACTGGATATACAGGACGGTATTCCGGTGATCGTGGAATTTGATATGCAGGAATATCTGAGAAAGCATCATTCCAGGGCAGTAAAAAAGACGCTTACGATCCCGGAATGGCTGAATGAGGAGGCGATGGCCAGAGGCATTAATTTCTCGCAGGTTCTTCAGGAAGCACTCATTGGCAAACTGGATATAAACAGATAGCAAACGGACTAAAAAAAGACACAGAAACAGCAAGTGAGGCTGCATTTTCTGTGTCTTTTCATATTGCGCATATATGTGACTCCTATACCCCCAGCGCGCCGTGCACGGAGGCGAGCACCCGGCTCAGTTCCTGGGCACCGATCTGTCCCGGGGCGGACGCCATGGAGCCGGAGCCGAAGGTCAGGCAGGAGCCGAAGACCTCGCAGGAGAGGCGGCTGATGCTGCCGAGCCCTGCCATGGACATGGTGATGATGGGCCGGTCCGCGTAGTCGGTGGCCATCTCCTCTGTGGCGGCAAGAAGGGTCAGCACATCCTTTTTGCTCTGGGGCATGACTGCCACCTTGGGGATGTCGGCGCCCATATCCTGCATCTTGCGCAGGCGGTAGACAATATCCGACTGGGCGGGCGTCCTGTCAAAATCGTGGTTGGAGGCGACGACTTTTGTGCCGCTCTCATGAATTGCCGCGATCAGGTCGGAGACGACCGCATCGCCGGTGAAGATCTCCACATCGATGAGATCAGCCATTTTGGTGGCAGCCACCGCTTTGTTGAGAGCCACATAGGCGGCTGTGTCCATCTCGTGGACGCCGCCTTCTTTTTTTGTCCGGAAGGTGAAAAGCAGAGGCGTGTCGCCCAGCTTCTCCCGGACGCCGGCGAGGACATCCAGCACGGCCTGTGTGTCCTCCACGCCCTCAAACCAGTCCACGCGCCATTCCATCAGATCCATGGGCATGGACTTGTACTGCTCTGTGAGGGAGAGGATCTCCTCCTTCGTCTTTCCCATATTGGGGATGCAGATGGCAGGAATGCCGCTTCCAAGCTCCAGGTTTCTTACTTTCACTGTATTCATGATCCTGCCTCCCGCCTAGTTCTCGTCGTCATCTGTGTACACGTAGGAGATGCCGAGCTTCTCCTTCATATATTCGCTGTCCACCCGCTGTCCCAGCATCAGCTCGATGGCCGCGATCGCCTGGAAGAGCATCATGCCCTGGCCGTTCATGGTCTTGCAGCCGGCTTTTCTGGCCATCTTCAGCATGGCTGTCTCGTGGGGGGAGTACACCACATCGGTCACAATGAGGTCCGGGCGGAAGAAGGAGGCGTCCGGAATATAGGTGATCCCCTCCAGCGGCTTCATGCCCACGCCGGTGGCGTTGGTGAACAGGTAGCTGTCCGCCATCTCTGCTTTCAGGCGGTCCAGGTCCTCCAGAGGGTAGAAGGTGGCCTTGCAGTTTGTGTTCTCATTGATCTTTTTCACGGTCTCGATAGCGTTGTCTTTGAACTTGTCATCTCTTGCGAAGATGGACATCTCGGCCACGCCGTCCAGGGCGGACTGGATCTGTACGGCAGTGGCCGCCCCGCCGGATCCGACGATGGTCACCTTTTTGCCGGTGGGATCGATGCCGTTGTCCTTCAGGGACTGTACGTATCCGATGCCGTCCGTGTTGTGCCCGATCAGGTAGCCGTCCTTATTTACGATGGTGTTGACAGCGCCGCAGAGCTGAGCGGCGGGGGACACCTCGTCCAGGTACTTGTGTACGATAGTCTTGTTCGGCATGGAAATATTGGAACCGCGCAGCTTCAGGGCGCGGAGGCCTTTGATGGCGTCCTCGAGATCGTCCGCATCCACCTCGAACGCGAGATTGACGATGTCCACGCCCAACTTCTCGTAGGCTGCGTTGTGGGTGGCGGGGGACTGGGAATGGCGGATCGGGTATGCCATTAGTCCGATCAGTTCTGTATGCCCGGTGATCTGGTGTCTTTCCATAATGCATCTCTCCTTTTTCTATAGAAAACTTTTATCTGTCTATATTTTAACAAAACGGATTTCCGCAATCAAATACATATTGTTCTTTAAAACGATAGACAAAATCTATCGAATGTTCCGTAGTCTAAACGGACCGGCATCCGCATATATTCTAACAGCACATGCGGAAGGGGAAGAGAAGATGGAGCAGTATGAATTATACAGGGATATACAGGCCAGGACGAACGGGGAGATCTACATAGGCGTGGTGGGGCCGGTGCGCACCGGCAAATCCACCTTTATCAAGCGGTTTATGGATGTGCTCGTCCTCCCGCACATGGAGGATGAACACGCGAAGGCGCAGACAGTGGATGAACTGCCCCAGTCGGCCTCGGGGCGGACGATCATGACGACGGAACCCAAATTCGTGCCCAAGGAGGCGGCCGTGGTGGAGCTGGCGGAGGGGACGTCCGTGAAGATCCGCCTGATCGACTGTGTGGGCTACATGGTGGAGGGCGCCTCCGGACACCAGGAGGACGGGGAGGAGCGGAAGGTGAAGACGCCTTGGTACGACTATGAGATCCCCTTCACGAAGGCGGCGGCCATCGGGACGGAAAAGGTGATCCATGAGCACTCCACCATCGGCGTTGTGGTGACTACGGACGGCAGCATCGGGGAGATCCCACGAGAGAGCTACGAGGCGGCGGAAGGCCGGACGATCCGGGAACTCCAGGAGATCGGGAAGCCCTTTGTCGTGCTGGTGAACAGCCGGCATCCACAGTCCGGCGAGGCAGAGCGCACGGCGGGGCAGATCCGGGACACATACGGGGTGCAGGCGGTCCCGGTGAACTGCGCGCAGATGCAGGAAGCCGATATCCACCGGATCATGGAGGCGGTGCTCTTTGAGTTCCCTGTCTCAGAGATCCGGTTCTATATTCCCCGCTGGGCGGAGATGCTGCCGGCAGATCACCGGATCCGGCAGGATCTTCTCTTCCATGTGCGCAGAGTGCTGGACGGGATCTGTGAGATCCGGGACGCCGTCGGGGGCGTGGAGACGCCGGAGAGTCCCTATATAGACGAGATGCGCCTGGAGAAGATCAGCATGGACACCGGCTGCGTGCAGATCCGGATCGGGATCGGGGAGGCATTCTACTATGAGGTGCTCAGCGAGATGACCGGCGCGGATATAGACGGCGAGTATGAACTGATCCGGGAGCTGAAGAGCCTCTCCGCCATGAAGCGGGAGTACGAGGGCGTGAAAGGGGCGTTCGACAGCGTGCGGATGAAGGGGTACGGCGTGGTGAAGCCGGGCCGGGAGGAGATCACCCTGGATGAGCCGGAGATCATAAAGCAGGGGAACAAGTACGGGGTGAAGATCCGCTCCCATGCTCCGTCCATCCACCTGATCCGGGCCAGCATCGAGACAGAGATCGCGCCCATTGTCGGGAACGAGCAGCAGGCGGAGGACCTGATCCGCTACATCGGGGAGACGAAAGAAAGAGAGGGCGGCATCTGGGAGACGAACATCTTCGGCAAGACGGTGGAGGAGCTGGTCATGGACGGCATGAACGCCAAGATATCCATGATCGGGGACGAGAGCCAGGTGAAGCTGCAGGATACCATGCAGAAAGTTGTCAACGACAGCAACGGCGGCATGGTCTGCATTATCATCTAGCAGGCGGCCGGCGCGCGCCGCACATGTTCACGGGGAGTGGGGATGTGCGGCACTTTTTATGATCATTGAAAACATTTCGTGATTTCGTGTAAAATGCGGGTAAAACATTTTGCGATTTCGTGATATGATGAAGATATGTATTTCCACGAATACCGGTATGATCTAACAGAAGGAGAAGAGGATATGTCAGTTAAGATTGGAATCATCGAAGATGACGCGGCCCTGCGGGAAGGCCTTGTCATGGCGTTTGAACTGGAGGGGTATGAAACCGCGTCTGCCGGGTCCTTCCGGGAGGGGCAAACGCTCCTTGAGACAGGAGGGCTGGACGCTGTCATACTGGACTGCAACCTGCCGGGCGGCAGCGGGTTTGATCTGGTAAGGATGCTGCGCGGGACATCGGACCTGCCGGTGCTTATGCTGACGGCCCGCAGCTCCGAACTGGACGAGGTAAAAGGACTGGAACTGGGTGTGGATGATTTTATGAGCAAACCGTTCTCCCTGGCGGTGCTCCAGGCGCGGGTGCGGAAAATGCTGAAAAAGAGGGAGGAACCGCTCGTTTTGTCGTCCGGTGATATCACGGTGGATCTGCGGAAGGGGGAGGCAAGACGGGGAAAGGAGAAGCTGCTCTTAAGCGGTACGGAGCAAAAACTCCTTTCCTGCTTCCTTGCGCATCCGGGACAGATCCTCACAAAGGAGCAGCTTCTCGGGCACATCTGGGATACAGACGGGAACTATGTGGATGAGAATACGCTGGCAGTGGCGATCCGCCGCCTCCGGGTGAAGGTGGAGGAAGATCCCGGGAATCCGGAGAGGATCCGGACCGTTCACGGCCGGGGATACCGCTGGCAGGAGAAAGGACGGGGCGTATGACAGCGATGATGAGCGTAGGCATCGTACTTCTGGCGGCAGCACTTTTTGGCCTTTTCTATTTCCGCAGACGGTACATGCGGCTGTATGAGGCAGTGCAGCAGTTCCAGAAGCAGATCCTGGAAGGACAGGCCGTCTGGCCGGGGCCGGACACAGAGGCGGCGGAGGATGTGATCCGGGATGCCTTCCTGCGGATCCAGAAGAAGTACGACCGGGAGGCAGAAAGCCTGCAAAGGGACCGGGAGGCGGTGCAGGGGCTGATCAGCGATCTGTCCCACCAGTTAAAGACGCCCCTTGCCAATATCCGGCTTTATCAGGATCTTCTTAAGAACCGGGAAATCTCACTTAAGCAGCGGGAGAAGCTGGAGCAGCGGCTGGAGGAGCAGACGGACAAGTTGGAATGGCTTCTGGAGGCCCTGTTCCGGATGGTGGATCTGGAGCGGGGGCAGGGAAATCTGGAGGCAGAGCCGGCAGATGCGGCTGAAACTGTAAAGCGAGCTCTCGCCCAGGTCAGGCCGAGAGCGGACGCAAAGCACATCCGGATCGGGCAGGAACCGTCTGACGGGCTGCTTCTTTTGCACGATCCGAAGTGGACGGAGGAGGTCTTCTTCAATCTTCTGGATAATGCGGTCAAGTACAGCCCGGAAGGGTCGGTGATCCGCATTTCCTATGACAAATTTGAGACATACGGGGCCGTGCATATCCGGGACGCGGCGCCGTGTGTCCCGCCGGAGGAATATCCCTGCATTTTTCAGAAGTTCTACCGGGGCAAAAACGCCGGGGAGCAGGAGGGATGGGGCGTGGGCCTTTACCTTGCCAGGCTTATCCTGGAACAGGAGCAGGGCTATGTGAAGGTGGATGCCGTTCCCGGGGGCGGGAATATATTCTCTGTGTTTCTGCCCGTCTCCTTTTAGCAGAACCGTATCAGGTGAAACCGACACGAAGAGGGCCGGCTGTGAGAAAAGCAGCCGGCCCTCTTCGTGTCCGTAAGTCTGCCGCAAAAGGGAAAGGCCGGATATATGACAGAATTGTAAGGATTTACCGCCCGGATTGTCATGAGCCTGTCAGAAGAGTATGGTACAATCACAGTATCAGGAACAACAAAGGAGGATTGCATATGGAGGCTGTCCGTGTACAGGAACTGCGGAAAAGTTACAGAGCCGGATCCGGGAGCGCCCCGGTCCTGCTCGATGTGACGTTCTCCCTGGAAGAGGGAAGTTTTACGGCTCTTGCCGGCATCTCCGGTTCCGGAAAGACGACCCTTCTTCATCTGCTGGCCGGCCTGCAGGAACCGGACAGCGGCAGGATGCTCCTCCTGGGCCGGGACATGGGCGGTATGAATGAAAAGGAGCGCATCCTGTTCCGCCGGAGACATGTCAGTCTGGTGCTCCAGGAAGCAGCGCTTCTTCCGAGTCTGACAGTGGAGGAGAATCTGGTGCTTCCCGTGATCATGGATACGGGAAAACTGGTGGACAGGGAAAAACTGGAAGCGATACGCAGGGACCTTGCTCTTGGAGGGGTATGGAACCGGTATCCGGCGCAGCTTTCC
Organism: Mordavella massiliensis; assembly: GCF_016901695.1. Classification (GTDB taxonomy): domain Bacteria; phylum Bacillota; class Clostridia; order Lachnospirales; family Lachnospiraceae; genus Claveliimonas; species Claveliimonas massiliensis_A. The sequence goes on from NZ_JACJKS010000003.1 coordinate 105,602, forward strand.
GGCGGAGAGCGCCAGCGGGCTGTATTTGGCAGGGCTCTCTTTTCAGATGCGGAGATCATCCTGGCGGACGAGCCCTGTGCCCGGCTGGACCGGCGGCAGTCCCTGGAGACGATGGGGTTATTGAAGCGGTGCGCCGGCCTTTGGGGGCGCACGGTGCTGATGGCAACACATGATCTGGATCTGGCACAGATCTGCGACCGGATCCTCACACTCCGGGAAGGCAAGATCAGGTAAAGGAGGGAAATGGCATGGCAGTTTTTTGGAAGCTGATCCAAAAAGAGATCCGGCAGAAACCGGCCCGGTTCGCAGTGCTGGTGCTGGGGATGACGGCGGCGGTCTTTCTCATCACGGTGATGACCATCTTCTCCACCTCCTGCCTGCAGGCCATGATCCGGCAGGAGATCGAGGAAAACGGGCCTTATGAGGCGGTGTTCCACAACCTGACAGGGGAGCAGGCGCAAAGGCTGGAGGAAAACGGGCGGATCCGTAAGATGTGGAGGCTTGCAGAATGTCCCCGGGATTTTGGAAACGCAGGCGATGGGAAAGAAGGAGAGGACCTGCAGGGGCGGGTGTGCTGCGGGGTGACTTACCGCCACCGGACCCACGGAATTTTTAAAGAAGTAAATGAACTGGGGGCGGAGATCGACATGGATCCGCTTCCGGAGGAAGAGCGGGAGATCGTGTTCTCCCGGAGAAACCTTACGGTCATTTCCAGTTATGATATTACCTTCAACAATAAGCTGCTGGCCTATTACGGGCTCAATGCCTCTGAGGTGAAGGCGGGATCCGCCTGGGCGATTGGGATGATCGATTTTGTGATCACCATTTTCGCGGCGGTGATCCTCTATTACGTGGTGATCTCCGGCATGGAGGAGAAGCTTAAGACAGTGGGGCTTCTGGACGGGATCGGGATCTCGGACGGGCAGAAGCGCCTCTATATCTACGGGGAGAATCTGCTGGCCGGGGCGCTGGCGGTTCCCCTGGGGATGGGCCTTGGACTGCTGGCGCTTTTTCTCTCCTGCCGGGAGTTAAATGAGCGGTTCCTGCCTTCTTATGACCTGGAGCTTGCCGTCAGCCCGCTGTGGCTGGGGGCGGTTCTGGCAGGAAGCGGGGCGGTGATCCTCTGCTCCGCCTCCGGCCTCTACGCCAGGGCGAGGAAGGAGCGGATCCTGGATCTTGTCAGCGGTTATGACCGGGAGGAGGAAGTGAACCGGACCACGGTGCTTTTGCGGGCGAAACGGCATTTCTTCAAGGCGGAGACTCTGCTGGCGGCCAAGAATGTGATCCTGAACCACAGAAATTACGGGGTGTCCTGTGCTTTGCTGGTGATTTCCCTGTGCGTGTTCCTGAACGGGATGATGTACGTCCGGGGGCTGGCGGCACCCTATGAGGAGGGGCAGGATTATCCCAGGGTCTCCCTGTGGGCGAAGGCGGAGACGGGCGGCGCCGGTACAGACGGCGGGGCTGCAAAGGGAGAGACTCTGGAAGAACTGGCTGGGAGGATTGAAGACCTGGAGGGAGTGGCCCAGGTGTCCGTGGTGAAAGAGGCGGAGGACTACAATGCAACAGAGGGATTGTCTTTTGCAGAGATCAAAGCCTATCTGGAGGAACTTCATGTCTGGCGGAATGTGGATCTCTATGAGTCGGATCGGTTTGACGCCCGGGAGAAGGAACTGAACGCGCAGATGGCCCTTCACTATCTGGTGCGGATCGTGGGGGTGGATGAAGCCACCTTCCGGCGGTATCTCAGGTATGGGGAGGAACAGGGGAAGCTGGCCCGGTCCGGGGCGAGGGCAGAAGACCTGGGGATCCTGGTGGGAGCGGAGAGAGCTCCCTATGAGGAGAACACATTTCCGCTGATGATCCAGGGGGAATTAAAGCAACTTCCGCTGGCCCTCATTCTCCTGCCCGGCGAGCATGAGGAAATGCTGCGCTCAGAGTATCTTAAGACGGCGGCGCAGGCAGGAGACACCTTGGATTTTTACTATACGGAGGGGGACAGTATCCTCTATGTGCCCATGGACACCTTTGACCGGCTGTTTGGGGCGGAGCAGAAGCAAACGGTCTGCCTGGAGATCGCCCTTGACCGGGATGTGACGAAAACCGGGGAGGTCCGGCGGGCGGATCTAAATGAAGTGGTATATCCCGGGAATGCCCCCAGGCGGGCAGGAGAGGAAGGGAAGATCCGGGAGGAGATCGAGGCGCTGGCGCAGGAGATGGGACTTGGCGGACTGGAAGTTGTAAGCTTTGCGGAGGAATACCAGCAGTCCTTCTTCGTAGGCGGCAAAGGCCTTCATCTTATGCTGGTGGCGGCCCTGGTGAGCGCCTGCTCTCTGGCGGCGTTTCTGGTGGTGCTGCAAAAAGACGCAGCTTCTCTCCGGAGACGGCGCAGGGAATTTGCCCTTCTGCAGACCATTGGCATGACCAGGAGAAGAGTTTTGAAAATGCTGATCCTGGAGCATTTCTTATATGCCCTGGCAGGGCTTGGGTTTGGGATCCCGGTCAGCCTGTTCATCCTGACCGGCTTATACAGCGATGGGGGCGCGCCCCAGATGACGTCATCTATGGATGTGCCCTGGGACCTGGTGGCAGGCCAGGCGGTGATGACGGCGTGCGTAGTGATCCTGCCTCTTCTCTTCCTGCTGCGGGAGATGAAGAACCTGGATCTGGTGGAGACCATACGGAGGGAGGAATAGATGATGACAGAACCAGTGAGAAAGAAAATGGCAAAGTCGGGAAAGAGCGGTCTGGAACAGGAAGGGCTGCGGGCGCAGAAGATCTGTAAGACATACGGGACCCGGGAGAATCCGGTCTACGCTTTGAAGGAGACCAGCTTCCAGATCCCAAAAGGCCAGTTCGCGGCCATCCTTGGACCCTCCGGGTGCGGGAAATCCACCCTGCTCCACGTGCTGGGCGGCATAGAGGAGCCGGACGGAGGAAGCGTGTGGATCAAAGGGAAGGATCTGTACCAGATGGAGCGGAGCAAACGGGCGGTCTTTCGCAGGCGCAGCATCGGGATGGTGTACCAGTCCATTTTCCTCCTTCCCGCGCTGAACATTGAGGAAAATGTCATCCTGCCCCTGCTTCTGGACGGGCGCAGAGCAAAGGAGAAACAGTTGCTGGGGCTATTGCGGGAGACCGGACTGGAAGCAAAACGGGAAGCCCTTCCCAGCCAGCTCTCCGGCGGGCAGCAGCAGCGGGCCGCTATTGCCAGGGCGCTCGTCATGTCCCCTTCGGTCCTGCTGGCCGACGAGCCCACCGGGAACCTGGATAAGGCCAACCGGAACGGGGTGATGGAACTCTTCCGGCGGCTGAATGATATTTACCAGGTGACCATCCTGATGGTGACCCACGATGAAGAGCTGGCAAGGCAGTGCGACCGTATCTTATATATGGAGGACGGGCGGATCATACGGGATACGATCCTGCCCGCGTCTCTTACGCCGTAGCCGTACCTGCTATTTCAGCCTCCACCCGGCGCTCTGTCTCTGCAGCTCCACCATATGGCGGAAGAGGCCGTTTTGTTTCATCAGTTCCGAAGGAGTCCCCTGCTCTGTCACCCTGCCCTCAGAGAGGACAACGATCTTGTCCGCCGCTTCCACGGTGCGCATCCGGTGGGCGATGACCAGAACCGTCTTGCCTGCGAGGAGGCGGGAGAGGGCTTCCTGAACAGCGCTCTCATTTTCCACGTCCAGGCTGGCTGTTGCCTCATCCAGAAGGATGACCGGCGCATCTTTCAGAAGCGCGCGGGCGATGGAGATCCGCTGGCGCTCGCCGCCGGAGAGGGTGGAGCCGTTCTCGCCGATCATGGTCTGATAGCCCCGGGGCAGTTCCCGGATAAATTCATCACACCGGGCGGCTCTGGCGGCTGCGATCACTTCCTCGTCCGAAGCGTTCCGGCGTCCAAGGCGGATATTTTCCATCACCGTATCCCGGAACAGCACCACATCCTGGAATACCATGGAATAGGAGCGAAGAAGCGTTTCCGGATCCACCGTGGATACATCTGTTCCGCCTAAGAGAACCTTCCCGCCGGTAACGTCCCAGAACCGGGCGGCCAATTTGCAGGCAGTGGATTTCCCACCGCCGGAGGGGCCGATCAGGGCGGTCACTTCGCCCTGCTTTGCAGTGAAGCTCACATCCTCAAGTACGCCGTCCCCCTCCCGGTAGGCGAAGGAGACATGGTCAAAGGTGATGTCATAGTTCTTCGGTGTAAATTCAACTGTCCCCTCCTGCACCGGCTGTTCCAGAATGGAGCGCATCCGCTCGATCTGCAGTTTGGCGTTGAAGGTGGCGGCGATATTCTGGAGCACAAGCCCCAGCGGGTCGTACAGCCTGGCGGCGGCAAAGAGGAACCCGAGGAAATAGAGGAAAGAAAGTTTTCCGGCCGCCAGAAGAGCTCCGCCGGTCAGGATGGTGGTTGCCAGACCCAGCCGGAGAAACGCCTGGGCGGAGCAGACGAACACGCCGGTTGCCAGCTCCGAGTGGATGGAGCCTTTCTCCATGGCTGCAAGTTTCTTCTCCAGTTTTTCCATGTACGCGTCCTGCCGGCTGCATGCCTTGATATCCCGGATGGTTTCCAGTCCTTCCTGGATACAGTCGGCGACCGCCCGTTTATTTAAAATATTCTTTGTGCCGAAGGAGTCCTGGATCTTCCTGCTCCCTGCCGTCAGAAGGACCGCAGCAGGCACGACCCATAAGATGGCCAGCGCCATCCGCCAGTCGCAAACGAACATGGCGACGCCGATCACCAGCGTGGAGAAGACGGACGCAAACAGCTGCGGCACATAGTGGGAGAACATCTGGTCCAGACTGGAGCAGTCTGCGATCATGGTGGAGGTCAGGTCGCTTAAGTCCCGGTTTCCGAAAAAGCTTAAGGGAAGCCGCCGCAGGGTTTCCGCCAGGCTCACCCGCCGGCTGGCGCTCTCTTTATAAGTGGCCAGATACAGGGAAGCATACTGGAACCAGTGGAGGACAAACAAAAGGACCAGGACCGCCAGGGCAAAGCCTGTGTAGATCCAGAAGCCCTCCATGGGACTGCCGCCAGTTTCCATGGCATCCAAAAGGTGCTGTGCCGTAAACAGGACGGCTCCCACCGGAAGCATCAGACTTAAGTTGCACACAAAACACCAGATAACGGCTTTTACAAGATCTTTTGCTCCTTTCTCACTGAGCGCGAATACGTGCTGTAATTTCTTTGTCATACGGTCTTTTCCCCCTTTCCGCTTTTCGGATCTGTTCGCCCGACTTTCCACCGGGCGCTTTGCTGATAGTCTTCCCACATAGCGGCGTACACGCCGTGCTGTTCGAGCAGGCTCTCGTGGCTGCCCTGTTCTGCGATCTTCCCGCCGCTTAAGACAATGATGTGATCTGCATCCTGCACGGTGGACAGCCGGTGGGCGATCATCAATACGGTTTTATTCCGGATCAGCGCTTCAAACGCCTTCTGGATCTGGTGCTTATTTTCCGGGTCGGCAAAAGCGGTGGCCTCGTCCAGCACCACGATGGGCGCGTCTTTTAAAATGGCGCGGGCAAGAGCGATCCGCTGCTGTTCGCCGCCGGAGAGGTACACGCCCCTGGCGCCCGCCACAGTATCCAGACCCTGGGGAAGTTTATCCAGAATGTCATCGCACTGGGCAGCGTGTGCGGCGGACAGGACCTCCTCTCTGGAAGCGTCCGGCCGGGCTGCCCGGATATTTTCCAGAAGGCTCTCCTTAAACAGCCGGGTATCCTGAAACACAAAGGCTGTCTGTTTCATCAGGTCTTCCGTATCCATTTCTTTGACATTGACGCCCCCGATGGAGACGGCGCCGCTGTCTGCATCCCAGAAGCGGGGGATCAGGCTTGCTGCTGTCGTCTTGCCGCCCCCGGAGGGCCCTACCAGCGCCGTCACCTGACCGGGCCGGACAGCAAACGATACGTCGGAAAGAGCCGGGCGGTCCGCGCCGGGGTAGGTAAAGGTCACATGGTCAAAGGATACAGCGGCGTCTGCCGGCTGTTTCTCTATGTCTGTGTTTTCCATCGGTTTCTGGCTCAGGATCTCATCCAGGCGTCCCACGGCTTCATCCGCCTCCATGACAGCCTCGCTCATGTACATGATGCGGTTGATCATCTGGCCGCAGGCAGGAGCGAACAGGGCATAGAAGATAAAGTTGACAAGCACCGCGCGCACGTCCCCGCCGGAGGCCAGCAGCAGAGCCGCCGGGATCAGCAGGGCGAAAGCTCCGTTGATAAACGTCAGGAAACAGGTCTGGCCCACACGGCAGCTCATGGCGTACTGGCTGGCCAGGTCGCTGTAGTCCCTGATGGCTGCATAGAAAGCTTTGAAAGAGTACACAGTCTGCTGGAACATTTTTACCACGGGGATGCCCCGGACATATTCCACCGCCTCGCCGCTCATGCGCTCGATCTCCTTCTGATAGCGGTGGAAAAAGCCGGCGTTCTTTCCGCCCATCATCAGGCACATGGACAGCAGTGCCAGCACCATGGTGAGCAGGCACAGAAGCCCCATTTTCCAGTCAAAGAGGAACAGCATCAGGACGGCGGCAACAGGAGTGACGATCGTTCCCGCCAGGTCAGGCAGCTTGTGTGCCAGCAGATCCTCCGTGAGACCGGCGTTGTCGTCGATCAGTTTCCTGAGCCGTCCGGACTGACTGCCTGTGAAGAATCCAAGCGGCAGCTTCAGCACGTGCGCCATGGCAGAGCGCCGGATATTCCGGGCCGTGCGGAAGGCCGCGATATGAGTGGACATGAGCGCCGCAAAATACAGAGCGATACTTATGACAGCGGTCCATACCGCCGTCCAGCCCCAGCGTGCAGAGCCGGATACTCCGGTGAGCGCTGGCCAGGTTTCCAGTACGTCCCTTGCCGCAAGCCATACGCACACATAGGGGATCAGCCCCAGTACTGCGGACAGGGCGGAGAGGACACAGCCCAGCAGGGTGAGATTTCTGTGCCCGCCCGCATAACCCAGGATGCGGGCAAGGCTGCTTTGCTTTTTCTGCTTCAAATGATTACCTCCCTTTTGTTTAAAATATGTATCATGAAGTTAGAAATGACTAACCATCATGCAAAAAAGATGGGGGCTACGGCCCCATCAGTTTCAGCCATCCGGCTGTATAAAAGTCCCTGAGCTGATCTACATAGCGCAGTGCCCTGCCTTCCGGCATATCGTGGATCACGATCTCAAAGATCCCGTTAAACATGCCGCTGGCAATGATATGGCACATCTGTTCATCCAGTTCGGGGATCTCCCGCCCGAGGCGGCGGAGGACGTTCATGTATTTCAGTGTATATTCCACTTCCACCTCAACCATGTTATGGACAAAATGTTCATAGCTGGTGCCTTCTGACCGGCAAAGCAGCAGCTTTACCGGTTCCCGGTTCCGACAGATATAATCCACCATCCAGTGGACGCAGTCCGAGGATTCTACGCCCATGTGATCCGGCTGCTGTTCTTCGGGCAGTTCCGCGAAGGAAGTCTGGGCCTCCATAAACTTTCCCATAAGGGCAGCAGCATGAGGCTCCACGATGGAGGCGAACAGGGCTTCCTTGCTGGAAAAGTAGCCGTAGAAGGCGCCGGTGGTCACACCTGCGTTTTTCACGATCTGGCGCAGGGAAGCGCCCAGGAATCCCTTCTCTGCAAATTCGTCCAATGCGGCCTGCTGGATCCGTTCTAATGTAGATACTGTTTTTTCATCCATAACGACCTCCATATAACAGTGATATATAACAATGTTATATTATGAAAGTAATTCGCTGCTGTCAAGTGGGTTTCAGGGATTATGTAGGATAGTGAGAAGTTTTATCGACAAGGCCGATTAGCTTTGACTACCCTGGGAGAGTGTTGCTATGCTGATATAGTATTCTTATTGTAATCTAGTAAAACAGAAGGAAGTGATGGCGCATGAAACAGCACAGATTCTGGGCATGGGCTGCCGTGTTCTGTTTCATAATGGTATTTTATACCGGATACAGACACAAGTGATCAGCCGGCGGCAGAGCAGTAAAAAGTATTATCAGGAGGTAGAAGTATATGTTCAGTGAGTCATTAATGAAAAAGATCGGATTATTTGCAGGAGGAGTCCTCTTCGGGACAGCCGGGGTAAAGATCTTATCCAGCAAAGATGCGAAGAAGGTTTATACAGAGTGTACGGCAGCGGCGCTGCGGGCAAAGGACTGCGTGATGAAAACCGTCACGACTGTGCAGGAGAACGCGGAGGATATCCTCGCTGAGGCGCAGCAGATCAATGAAGAAAGGGCGGCTCAGGAAGCGGCGGCTGTGCCGGAGACAGAGGAAGACGAGCGGTTATGAAATTTATCATAAAACATGAGATCAGGGGCCGTCTCCGCATCCATGTCGTTCAGGAGAAAATGACATGTGCGGAGGCGGATACTCTTTTCTGGTACCTGGACAGACAGAGTAATATAACGGATGTGAAAGTGTATGAGCGCACCGCAGACGCTGTCATCTGTTATACCGGGGAGCGCGCCGCGCTGCTTTGTCTGCTGAAGAACTTCCGGTATGAAGATGCAGCGGTTCCGGAGACCGTTGTCCGCAATTCCGGTAGAGAGCTGAACGCATCTTATAAGGAAAAACTGATCGCGAAAGTGCTGCTGCACTACGGCGGAAGGCTTCTGGTGCCTGCGACCCTGCGCGCAGGGATCGTGACGATCAGGTCGCTTCGATATCTTGCGGCGGGGCTGCGCTGCATCCGGGAGAGGAAGATCGAAGTCCCGCTTCTGGATGCGACTGCCATCGGGGTCTCCGTCCTGCGGCGGGACTTTAATACCGCCGGTTCAGTCATGTTCCTGCTGGGAGTGGGAGAACTCCTGGAAGAGTGGACCCATAAAAAGTCCGTGGGAGATCTGGCGCGGAGCATGTCCCTTAATATTAAAAAGGTCTGGCTGAAACGGGACGGGCAGGAGATCCTGGTAAAGGCGGATCAGATCCGGAAAGGCGACGTGGTGACCGTACATATGGGAAATGTGATCCCCTTTGACGGAGAGGTTGCCGGCGGGGAAGGCATGGTAAACCAGGTCTCCCTTACAGGGGAGTCCATGCCCGTGCGCAGGGTGCCAGGGCAGTCCGTCTATGCGGGAACCGTGGTGGAGGAAGGAGAACTGGACGTCCGGGTGAAGGCGGTTTCCGGTTCCACCAGATTTGAAAAGATCGTGGCCATGATCGAAGATTCGGAGAAGCTGAAGTCTTCCATGGAGAGCAGGGCAGAGCATCTGGCCGACCGGCTGGTGCCGTACACTCTGCTTGGCACGGCAGCAGCAGGACTCCTGACCAGAAATGTGACAAAGGCGTTGTCTGTACTTATGGTGGACTTCTCCTGCGCCCTGAAGCTTGCCATGCCCCTGACTGTGCTCTCGGCGATCCGGGAGGCCGGCGGGTACGGGATCACCGTGAAAGGCGGGAAATTCCTGGAAGCGGTCGCGGAAGCGGACACTGTAGTCTTTGATAAGACCGGGACGCTTACCAAGGCGAAGCCCACGGTGAAAGAAGTGATCCCGTTCGGAGACGAACCGGAGGAAGAATGCCTGCGGATCGCAGCGTGCCTGGAGGAACATTTCCCACATTCCATGGCAAAGGCCGTGGTGGATGCTGCGAAGAAGCGGCGGCTCGCCCATGAGGAAATGCATTCAAAAGTAGAGTATGTGGTGGCGCATGGGATCTCCTCGTATATTGACGGGAAAAAAGTGGTGATCGGAAGCAGTCACTTTGTCTTTGAAGACGAAGGCTGCACAGTCCGCCCGGAATACCGGGAGCGATTTGAGGCGCTGCCGGAAGAGTACTCCCACCTGTATCTCGCCATTGAAAAGGAACTTGTCGCGGTGATCTGCATCGAAGATCCGCTGCGGGAAGAGGCGGCGGATATGATCCTTGCGCTGAGAGCCCACGGGGTACAGAAAACGGTCATGATGACCGGGGACAGTGAGAAGACCGCGGCCGCTGTCGCCCGCCGGGTCGGCGTGGACGAGTATTATGCGGAGGTGCTGCCGGAAGAAAAGGCAGGATTTGTGGAGCGGGAGAAAGCGCTGGGACACAAGGTCATCATGATCGGGGACGGGATCAATGATTCGCCTGCCCTGTCTGCCGCTGACGCCGGCATTGCCATCAGCGACGGCGCAGAGCTTGCAAGAGAGATCGCCGACATCACCATTGCGGCAGAAGATCTGGCGGAACTGGTCGTGCTGAAGCGTCTTGCTAACGGGATGATGAAACGGATCGGGAAAAATTATCACCAGATCATCGGGATCAACGCAGGACTGATCGTGTCTGGCATTGCCGGCGTGCTCCAGCCGACGACTTCGGCGCTGCTCCACAACACATCCACTCTGCTGATCAGTTTAAGAAGCATGAGGAATCTTCTGACAGAAGAATAGCGGGCCGGTTAAAAATTTTTGACTGATGTTTTCCGTGACGATTTGTTGCAGAAAACATCAGTTTTTTGCTTTTGAGAAAAAATATCAATAAAATTTGCGAAGGGTTATTGAATGCTAACTATAGTTAGCGTATACTAATCAATGGAATAAAAGGAACAGGACGGAGGGATAGTGATGAGTGACGTGATTATCATGATCGTGATCCTGATCGTTCTCATCTTTGCGGTGAAGGGGTCATGGAAGCATTTCAAAGGAGAGGGGGCATGCTGCGGTGGCGGATCCGGCAGCGTGAAACCGAAAAAGCCGAAAAAGAAAACGCTTGACGGTCCTGTGATCGGACGCCGCACGATCCGCATTTCAGGCATGCACTGCCAGAACTGTGTGAACAGCGTGACCAGTGCGCTTAACGCGATAGACGGGGTTTCCGCAAAAGTAAACCTGAAAGATAACAGTGCGGAAGTTTCCTATGACCGGCCGGTGGATGTAGCTGACCTGAAGCGGGCGGTGGAAAGAGCGGGTTTTAAAGTGGACGGTATTTTGCAGGAATAAGGCGGGGATAACGTGAGCAGGAAAGATGCGATCATTGAGAGATTAAAAGAAAACGGATGCAGGATTACAAAGCAGAGGAAGATCCTGATCGATATTATCCTGGAAAACGACTGCACAAGCTGTAAAGACATCTTTTATAAAGCATCGCGGGAGGACAAAAAGATCGGTGTCGCGACTGTCTACCGGATGATCAATGCGCTGGAGGAAATCGGGGCGATCAGCCGGAAGAACATGTACCGGGTCGCATGCGGGGAAGAATGTGAGAATGAAGATGGATGCGAGATCATCCTGGAGGACGATACGGTTTTCCGGATGCCAAAGGCGAAGCTGGATCAAATCGTTCAGGATGGTGCCAGGCAGAGAGGGTATCTGTCTGCAGGCAAGAAAATAGCAAAGATTATTTATCATGACAGGCAGACATAGCTGACGGAGCGGTATATGGGATGAAAAAAATTGACAATAAGCATAAACCTTCCTATAATATATTACATAAACAGTAAACATATGAGGGGGGGGTGAAGATGCCGTTGTTTTATGAAAAACTGAAAGAAAGAGCAAAAGAACTGGGAATGGCCCGGGAAGAGTTCGCCTTATACGCGGCAAAAAGACAGGGGGAGTTTACGGTGGATGATTACCGCAGACTGCCGGATGAGGTGAGGGCCGAGCTCATCGACGGGGAGCTGATCTATATGGAAGCGCCAGACTATATGCATCAGGAGCTGATCATGGAGCTGTCCGTTGCGTTTGTGAACTGTATCAGGGCGAACAAAGGGACCTGCCGGGTTGCCTTGTCCCCTCTGGATGTGCAGCTTGACTGTGACGACAGGACAATGGTGCAGCCGGATCTGGTGGTGATCTGCGACGAGAAGAAGATTGTGAGGAAAGGGATCTGCGGCGCGCCGGATCTGTGCGTGGAGGTCCTGTCGCCCTCCACCAGGAAGAAGGACTGTACGCTGAAAGTGCAGAAATATATGAACGCAGGCGTGCGGGAATACTGGATCGTAGATCCGGACAAGAAGGCGGTCCTTACGTATCGGTTTGAGGGGGAGGACAGTCCGTGCATCTCCATGTATACCTTTCAGGACAAAGTGCCTGTAGGGATCTTCGGAGGCTGTCCCGGGATAGATTTCCGGGAGATATCCGGGAGACTCCTCTTTTGAAGAAACCGCTGTTGACACAGGAGGCTCCTTTGACTATACTTGTATTATAATATTAATACAAGCGAGGAGAGGGACAGCCTATGTTGGAAGTGCAGGGACTTCGGAAAATGTACGGAAAGAACCTGGCGGTGGACCAGGTCAGCTTTTTTGTGCCGGACGGGCAGATCGGCATCCTGCTGGGGCCAAACGGCGCGGGGAAATCCACGATCATCAAGAGCATCGCAGGGCTGCTGCGGTATGAGGGGATGATACGGATCCAGGGGATCCCGTCCCGGGAGCTGGAGGCGAAGCGGATCTTCGGCTATGTCCCGGAGATCCCGGCCATGTTCGAGGCGCTGACCGTGCGGGAGCATATCACCTACATCCGCATGGCCTACAGAAGCAGCATCACAGACGGGGAAGTGGAGGAGCTTCTCGCCCGGTTCGATATGACGGACAAGGCGGACAAGCTGGGCAGCGAGCTGTCCAAGGGCATGATGCAGAAAGTGAGCATCCTCTGCGCCCTGGCGGTGAAGCCCCGCGTCATCCTCTTTGACGAGCCCATGGTAGGGCTGGATCCGCAGGCGATCCGGGAGCTCAAGGCAGTCATCCTGGAGCTGCGGGAACAGGGGGTGACAGTCCTCATAAGCACCCACATGCTGGAGATGGTAGAGGAACTGTGGGATGTGATGTTTGTGATGGAGAGGGGACGGATCAAGGCATCCCTGCGTAAGGAGGATGCAGGCGACAGGGACCTGGACGACCTGTTCTTTGAAGTGACAGGCGGTGAGAAGAGATGAGGGCGCTTTTCTATCTGACAAAGAGAACCCTGATCAACCGGGTGAAGAAGGCGGTGCGCAGACCGGCGACCTACCTGTATCTTGCGCTGGCTGTCTTCTATATCGTGAGCATCCTGGTCGCCTTCGGCTCCCTGGCCGTCGCCGGCGGCATCGCGTACAGGGAGGGGATCGTCTATGTCATGACCGTGTGGATCTACTTTCTGTTCTGCGCCAACTTTCTGTCCTACGCGAAGCTAAAAGGCGTGATCTTCCGTCCCGGACACGCCCATTTTGTCTTTACGGCGCCTGTCAGCTCCAAGCTGGTGCTGCTCCACGCAGCCTCCCTCAATTACCTGATGGCGCTTTGCGGCAGCCTGCTTTTTTCCGTGGCGGCTGCTGTGATCTTCCATGTGGAACCGCTCCGGGCGGTGCTCCTCTTTGTGTGCAGTTTCGTGATGGAGACGGCGCTGGAGACGAGCCTGATGGTCTTCCTGTATTCCGGGGAGGAGAGGTTCCGGTGGCTGATCCGGCTCCTGCGCCTTGTGATCTTTGCCATGGTGGGCGCGGTCCTTGCTGTGATCGCCTGGTATTTCATGAGCCGGGGCATCAGCGGGGACGCTGTGGTGGATTTCTTCCGCTCGCCGGCGCTGAAGCTTCTGCCGGTGGCAGGCTGGGAAGTCTCGGCGGTGAGCCTTCTCGTGATGGGACCGGATCCGTGGAATGTCACCGGAACGGTGCTGTTCGTCCTCGCCTGCGGCGGCCTGTGCCTTGTGGCGGCAAAGATCCGCTGCACGGGCGCCTACTATGAAGATGCGGCAAAATTCGCGGACGACTACGCGGAGATCCGCAGGAGGAGCAGGAAGGGGGAAAACACGATCGGATTTGGCAGAAAAAAGCTGAAGAAGGTCTCCCTGTCCGGCTGGGGCAGCGGGGCGCGCGCCATCTTCAGCCGCCAGATGCTGGAATACAAAAAGGAACGGTTCTTTATCTTTACAGGCTTTACCCTGGCAGCCCTCGTCGGGGCCGTCGTCTGCATTGCCTTTGTGGGCCGGCCGGAGGAATTCCCGCCCCGGATGGTCCTGATGGGGATCGCCGTGTACATGGTGTTCGTGGGTACGGGCTACATGGGGAAATGGGGCAAGGAGCTGGATCTCCCGTACATTTTCCTCATTCCGGAGAGCGCGGCCCGGAAACTCTGGTACGCCACCTGCACGGAGCATCTCAAGGCGCTTGTGGACGCAGTGATCTTCTTCGTGCCCGTGGGCATCGCCTGGGGGACCGCGCCCTGGCAGATCCTGAGCATTATCCTGACCTATGTGGCTTTGCAGGCAAACCGTCTCTACATCAAAGTGCTGGGGGACAGCCTTCTCGGAAATACGCTGGGGATCACGGGGAAGCAGTTCTTCCTGCTGGGCGTGCAGGGCGGGATCCTGGGGATCGGCGCCCTGGCGTGTATCCCGGCTTCCCTGCTGATAAATGCAAATTTGGTCTTTTTAATCGCGCCGGTTTATAGTATGATAATTACAGTGCTGATCGCTGCGCTTACAGTCCCGAGATTCGAGTGTATGGAGCAGTGGGAGTAGAGAAGACGGACAACATGCAAGGAGGACGAACAGATGTTGGAGCAGGAATTTGTCACGATGGAGATCGGCAAGACGAAGCATATCGCCCTGGTGGCTCACGACGGGAAAAAGCAGGAGCTGGTGGACTGGTGTGACCGGAACAAGGAGATACTGAAAGGGCATTTCCTCTGCGGGACCGGCACGACGGCCAAGCTCATCGCCGAGAAGACCGGACTCCCGGTCAAAGGGTTCTGCAGCGGCCCGCTGGGAGGAGACCAGCAGATCGGAGCTAAGATCGTGGAGGGGCAGATCGATTTTATGATCTTTCTGTGGGACCCGCTTGAGGCGCAGCCCCACGATCCGGACGTGAAGGCGCTGCTCCGCATTGCGGTGGTCTACGACATCCCCATCGCCAACAACCTGGCCACGGCGGATTTCATGCTCCATTCACGGTTCATGTCCGAGCCTTACGCGAGGAAGATCGAGAACTTTAACCTGACGATCCAGCAGCGTGTGGAGAGGATGAAATAAGTGGCGGAAGCGTACGGAAGTTTTGCGGCTGTCTACGACACCTTCATGGACAATGTGCCCTACGGGGAGTGGGCCGCGTATATCAGAAAAAAACTGTGGGAGCACGGGATCGGGGACGGCCTTGTCCTGGATCTGGGCTGCGGCACAGGCGGCATGACGGAAGAGCTGGCGGATGCCGGCTACGACATGATCGGCGTGGACGGATCCCCGGAGATGCTGGAGCAGGCCCTTGAGAAGCGGGAGAGGAGCGGGCATGACATCCTGTACCTGATGCAGGATATGCGCGCGTTTGAACTCTACGGTACGGTGCGGGCCGTGGTGAGCGTCTGCGACTGCCTGAACTATGTGACAGACCCGGAGGAGCTCGTGCAGGTGTTCCGGCTGGTCAACAACTACCTGGACCCGGACGGCCTCTTCATCTTTGACTTCAACACGGAGTACAAGTACCGGGACGTGCTGGGGGAGCAGACCATTGCCGAGGACCGGGAGGACTGCAGTTTCATCTGGGACAACTACTATGATCCGAAAGACCGGATCAACGAGTATGAGCTGACGCTGTTTATCCGGGAGGAGCAGGGGCTCTACCGGAAATACCAGGAGCAGCATTTCCAGCGGGCGTACACCCTGGAGGAGATGCGGGATCTGGCAGAGCGGGCCGGCATGCTGGTCGATGGGGCCTTCGAGGCGTACACGGATGCGCCGCCCGGGCCGGAGACGGAAAGAATAACGATGGTTTTGAGGGAGCGCGGAAAATGAGCCGCGCTCCCTTGTCAAATGTAGGGAAAAAAGTTACAATATTGCAAGAGAAAAGCAGAAAGGAATCATGGATTTATGACAGATTATATAGTAAGAGCCACGGCGGCTGACGGCCAGATCAGAGCCTTTGCGGCCACCACGAGAGACCTGGTGGAGGAGGCAAGGAGCCGCCATGCCACAAGCCCGGTGGCCACGGCGGCCCTGGGCCGGCTTCTCACGGCAGGCGTGATGATGGGGAGCATGATGAAGAACGACACCGATGTGCTGACATTGCAGATCAACGGGGACGGCCCCATCGGCGGCATCACCGTGACGGCGGACAGCAAAGGGGATGTGAAGGGCTATGTGCAGAACCCGGACGTGATCCTGCCGCCGAAGAACGGCAAGCTGGATGTGGGAGGCGCCGTGGGGATCGGCCTTCTCACGGTCATCAAGGACATGGGCCTCAAGGAGCCCTACTCGGGACAGACGATCCTTGTGACGAGCGAGATCGCGGAGGACCTGACATACTATTTCGCCAACTCGGAGCAGGTGCCCTCCTCCGTGGGACTTGGGGTTCTCATGGAGAAGGACAACACGGTGAAATGCGCCGGCGGCTTCATCGTGCAGCTGATGCCCTTTGCCCGGGAGTCCGTCATCAGCCGCCTGGAGGAGAACGTGGGGAAGATCACGTCCGTTACGAAGCTTCTGGAGGCGGGATACACGCCGGAGCAGCTCCTTGCGGATCTGACGGAAGGGCTGGATCTGGAGATCACGGACACGATGCCGGCCCGGTTTTACTGCAACTGTTCCAAGAAACGGGTGGAGCGGGCAGTGGCCAGCATCGGGGAGAAGGAGATCCGGGAGATGATCGCGGACGGGAAGGACATTGAGGTGAAATGCCACTTCTGCAACACCGCGTACACATACACGGTGGAGGAACTGCAGGAGATCTTGAAAAGAAGCAGAAGATAAAGGAGGAAGCAGATCGTGAGACATGGTTTTGTGAAGGTGGCTGCGGCCACGCCGGACATCCGCGTGGCGGATGTGGCATACAATCAGGAGCAGATCGGCCGTCTGATGGAGGAGACGGCGGCGCAGGGGGCGAAGATCGTTGTCTTCCCGGAGCTGGCCCTCACAGGGTACACGTGCGGGGATCTTTTTACCCAGGATGTGCTCCTTGCGAAGGCCGGGGAGGCCGTAAGTGCTCTCGCCAGGCTGTCGGAGACGCTGGATGCCCTGTTCTTCGTCGGGCTTCCCCTGGCGGTGGACGGGGAGCTCTACAATGTGGCGGCGGCCCTGAATCGGGGCAGGATCCTCGGATTTACAACGAAGACATTCCTCCCCAACTACGGGGAGTTCTATGAGATGCGGCAGTTCCGGGAGGGCCCGGAGACGGTGCGCCAGATCCGCTTTGGCGCAGAGTCCGTGCCCTTTGGCCCGCAGATCCTCTTTGAGGCGTGCGGCATGCCGGAACTCGTCGTCTCTGCAGAGATCTGCGAGGATGTGTGGTCCCCGGTGCCGCCCAGCATCCGTGCGGCCCGGGAGGGAGCCACCGTCATCGTCAACTGCTCTGCCAGCGATGAGACCATCGGGAAGGCGGCCTACCGGCAAAGCCTGATCGGGGGGCAGTCCGCCCGCCTGATCTGCGCCTATATCTATGCCAATGCAGGCGAGGGCGAGTCCACCACGGATCTCGTGTTCGGCGGCCACAACCTCATCGCGGAGAACGGGACGGTGCTTGCACAGGCCAGGAGGTTCCGGAACGGCGCTGTCTTTGCGGATATTGATGTGAAGCGCCTCCTTGGCGAGCGCAGGAAGAATACGACTTTTAAGACGGCATCCGGCAGATGCCTGCTCCGCGTCCCCTTCCAGGTGGAGATCGGGGAGACGGCGCTGACAAGAGCCTTCCCGTCCAGGCCCTTTGTCCCGGATGAGCGGGAGGAGAGGGACAGACGGTGCGAGGAGATCCTCACCATCCAGGCCATGGGGCTTAAGAAACGGCTGGCCCACACCCATGCAAAGAGCGCGGTGGTGGGGATATCCGGCGGCCTGGATTCCACGCTGGCCCTCCTTGTGACGGCCCGGGCCTTTGACATGCTCGGGATGGACAGAAAGCAGATCGTGGCTGTCACCATGCCCTGCTTCGGAACGACGGACCGGACTTACAGCAACGCCTGCAAGATGGCTGTGAAGCTGGGAGCCAGCCTGCGCGAGGTGCGGATCGCGGACTCCGTGGCCGCTCATTTCCGGGATATCGGACATGACATGGAGGATCACAGCGTGACGTACGAGAACGCCCAGGCAAGGGAGCGGACCCAGGTGCTCATGGACATCTCCAACCAGACCGGCGGCCTGGTCATCGGCACCGGGGACATGTCGGAGCTGGCCCTCGGCTGGGCCACCTACAACGGGGATCACATGTCCATGTACGGCGTCAACGCCTCCGTGCCAAAGACGCTGGTGCGCCATCTGGTGCAGTACTGCGCTGACACGGAGGAGGACAGGGAGCTTGGGGAGGTGCTGTGCGACGTGCTGGACACGCCGGTGAGCCCGGAGCTCCTTCCTCCCAAAGACGGGCAGATCGCCCAGAAGACGGAGGATCTGGTAGGCCCCTATGAGCTGCATGATTTTTACCTTTACTATTTCCTGCGCTTCGGGTACGAGCCGTCCAAGATCTACCGGATCGCGAAGCTGGCCTTTGCGGGCGAGTACGACAGCGGGACGATCCTGAAGTGGCTTCAGACGTTCTGCCGGCGGTTCTTCAGCCAGCAGTTCAAGCGCTCCTGCCTGCCGGACGGCCCGAAGGTGGGGACGGTGGCCCTCTCCCCGAGAGGGGACTGGCGCATGCCGAGCGACGCTTGCGCGGCTGCCTGGCTTGCGGATCTTGAGAAGGCGGCAGAGGAAGAGTAAGAGACAGAATAGACCGGAAGGAGAGATGACAGAATGACGATCGAAGAAATGGACCAGGTGGATCAAAGGGAAGTGGACCGGCGGGTGCGGAACTACCGTCTGCAGAAATATCTGGGATGGGCGGGATTCGCCCTCGTGGCGGCGCATCTTCTGTACATGCTGCTGGCCGTGGCGCCCCTGTACTACTGGGTGGGATTTTACGGGCGGACGATGACGGATATCTGCCTTCTGATCGCCCACTTTGCCCTGCTCCTTGTGCTGGCTCTCACGGCCAGGGGAGCGGACCGGTGGATCTACAGCGCGCTGCAGACAGCCTGCGACCCGTTCCTTTTTGAGGCCTGTGTCTACCACATGGGTTTTTGCGGCAACAGCAACCTGAAGCAGTTGAACCTGGCGGTCGCCCAGTACTATCAGGGCAGCTTCCGGCAGGCCATGGATACGGTCATGCACACAGATCCATCCTCCTTTAAGAAGACCAACCGGCTGAACTACTATATCATAAAGAGCGCGCTTTTCTTCCGCTTCGGGGAGAAGGAGCAGGTGAGCGGGCTGGAAAATGAGTTTCAGAGAAGGATCAGCGGCAGGGAGGATCAGAAGAACATGCGGATCCTCTGCGCAGTGAACAACTTAAAGCGGGCCAGGGAGAACGGGGACCTGGAATTCGCGTGGAAATTCTTCTGGGAGTATCTTGCCCTGGCAGACCGGGGCAGCCAGGAGCAGTGGGCCAAGGTGAGCAGGGCCTGGCAGGCGGGCCTCCTGGAGGAGGAGAGCGGCAGCGATACGGCGGCCCGGAGCGCCTACGCATATGTGGAGGCCCACGGAAACCGCCTGATGTTTGTGCGGGATGCGAGAAGATACCTGCATCCGGAGGAAGCGGTACAGGCAGAGCATCAGCCTGGCCCGCAGCCAGTACCGGATGACAGGGAGAAGGAAGGAGAGAAGAAGGATGGAGGAACTGAAGCTTCAGGAGAAGGCGAGGGCCAACTTTAACAAGATATACAACTGCTGTCAGGCTGTGGCCTGCACAGCCTGCGAACGGTACGGGGTGAGCCGGGAGGACATGTTCCGCATGACGGAGGGGTTCGGGTCCGGGATCGGAGGCCTGAAGGACACATGCGGCGCGGTCATGGGCATGTTCCTTGTCATCAGCCTGGCCAACAGCGCCGGGGACATGGGGGATCCCACCCGCACGAAGCTGGATACATACGCCAAATTCCAGGAGGCAGCCCGCCTTTTTGAGGAGAGAAGAGGGTCCCTCTACTGCCGGGACTTAAAGACGCAGGACGGGCCCCAGCCCCTGCCGTGCTGCATGGCCTGCGTGGAGGAAGCGGCGCAGATCCTGGAAGATCTTCTGAAAAAATGGGATCTTCTGCCATAATTTTGTCATAAAAGGAGAAACGGCGGCATATACATGGTCACAGGAGGATACGGATATGCTGAAGAAGGGAAAAGGATACAAAAGCCGGCTTGCCGGGCAGGCCCGGATCGTGCGGGCCAATTTTGTAAGCGCCCTTCCTGTGATCTGTTTTTTCCTGTTCCTGTTTTATACGGTCATCCTGATCTTCGGGGCACAGTACACGATGGTGGTGTCCCTTGCCACGCTGCTGTTCCAGACAAACTACCGGCAGAGGAAGTCCTGGGACAGCCTTGTGCACATGGCGCTTGTGCAGCTTGCCATCAGTGTGGCGGCCTATCTGGCCACGCTTTCTTTCCCGCTGTCTGTGGGACTTAATCTTGTTCTGCCATTTGGTCTTGTGTTCCTCCGGACAAGCCGTTTTAACAAGATGGGGTATTTCTCCGGTCTTATGACGTTTACATTCCTGCAGCTCATCCCCCTTGACTTCCGCGGTTTCCTGATCCAGACAGGGGCTTTCGTGTACAGCCTTGTCTGGTTTTTTGTGCTGGTGAAGCTCTATCAGAAGATGTATCCGGCCCGGTCAGACTACAGCCGGCAGCAGGAAGGACTGCGCCTCCTGGCGGACTGCCTGCGCCAGCAGCTGGACGGGCAGGAGAAGTCCCCGGAGATGCTGCGGGACATCTACAGGCTGCAGCAGCTCCAGTACCAGGAGACTTACGCGAAGCGGGGAAGCCGTCAGATCGCGACCCGGGAGGGAAAGATCGCCTACATGTTCGCGCTTTTGTTCCAGCGTGCTTCCTACTTTATCAGCTGCAGGTTTGAACCGTCCATGCTGGAGGACTCCGGCACGAGGGAGCTCCTGGAGCGCACGGCTGTGTGCCTTGCGCAGGCGGCGCAGGCGCGCTTCTGGGAGAGAGAAGCAAGGGCAGCCCTCAGGGAGGAGGGGGAGGGGATCCTTGAGATGGCGGAGGCCTCGGAGGATGAACTGCACCATTCTGTCAGCAGCTTCCTCATCCCCTTCCTCATCATCCTGCGGAAATTTGATGAGCGGGATGCGGCCGAGCAGGGCGCGGAATGGCTCATGCCGCGCCACCAGAGACCGCTTGGCAAACTGAGGTTCCAGATGAAGCCGGACGGGTTTGAGATGCGGTTTGCCCTGCGCATGAGCGCGGTGCTTACCCTGTCCTTCCTGTTCGTGCATGTGAGCGGGGCGGACCGGGCGTACTGGCTGCCGCTGAACGCTTTCCTCCTCCTGCGGCCCATGTACGAGGACAGCCGGTACAGGATGCTGACGCGCTTTATCGGCACAGCGGCCGGATGCGTGATCATGAGCGCGCTCCTGCCGTTCCTCGGCGGGATGGAGGGGCACTTCCTCATGGCCGGTCTTATGGCGGCCTGCATGTATACCGCCACGCCCGGGACCTGCGTCCACGCCTCTTTTGTCACCTGTTTCGCGCTCTCGGTGGTGACGCTGGCCATGCAGGAGGAGACGGCTGTTGAACTCCGCATGATCTATGTGATGGCGGCGGTGGTGCTTGTACTTGTGATCAACCGGTTCTTTTTTCCGACAAGCGCGGGACAGCAGTTCCGCTTTAACCTGTCGGAAGTGCTGCGCATGCATCACCTGTACCTGCAGATGCTGGAAGAGGCCCTGGACGTACAGACGGACTACGGGACCATCTGCGACGCCCAGACAGAGTACCATCTGATCCACGGCCAGGTGATGGAATACCTGGGGAAGAGGAACGGACCGCCGTGGGAGATGTACCGGCAACTGATGGGCATATCCTGGGACATGGTTTCCGAGATCGAACAGATCCTCCTCTTTGTCAATTCGGGGCATCTGGGGGAGAGCGGGAGACGGGAGATGGAGAATTATACCGCCCACGCCCGGTATGTGCTGGCCCAGATCCAGGATGTGCTCGGGTTTAAAGGGGAGAAAAACCTTCCGCCTGCAGAGAGGATCACGTACAGACGCGGGGCGGAAGGGGAAATGGAGCTGTCCTACTTCCTCACGGCGTACGCGAAAAATCTGTCAAAGATGTACAGGATCGTGCTGGAAAACAAAGAACAGTAAAAGAGAGGATGCAGGTCAGCCTGCATCCTCTCTTCATTTTGAACTGTAACAGCCTAGAGTTTGATGTTTTTGAACAGATCGCCCAGGTTTGTGCCGATGCTCTCAGACTTGGGGATGTCGACTTTGATGTCCGCCTCCTCTTCCTTCTCCTCGAGAGCCTTCATGCTGAGGCTGATCTTGCCGTCCTTGAGGCCGATGATCTTCACCTTCACCTCGTCGCCGACAGAGAGAACGTCCTTGGGGGATTTGACCCGCTTCCGGCTGATCTGGGATACGTGCACCAGGCCGGAGAGGCCGTCCTCAAGGCGCACGAAAGCGCCGTAATTCTGCAGGCTTTCCACTTTGCCGGTGACAACGCTGCCGATCTTCACATTGGCGATCCTTTCCTCCATGGCCTTCTTTTCCTTCTCGCGGAGGATCTCCCGGGCGGAGAGGATCAGGCGGTTCTCGGCCTGGTTGACCTCGATGACGCGCACCTCAATGTCTTTCAGGAGATATGTCTCCAGATCCTCGATATAGGATAAGGATAACCGGGATGCAGGGATGAAGCCGCGCAGGCCCTCCACCATGGCGATCGCGCCGCCGTTCACGATTCCCTCCACCTTGACCGGGAGGACGGTCCTGTTCTCCATGTAGCGCTGTACCACGTTCCACGGATTGGCGTCGTCCAGATGTTCTTCGTAGTCTGCCATTGTCTCTTCCGGTCTGTTTTCCTCTTGTAATAATTCTTCGCTCATACTGTCTGTCCTTTCTCATCACCGTATTTATGTGTTTCCACATACTGTTATCAGTATAGCACGAAACCGGGCTTTTGTTCAAAGAAAAAAGCAAAGAAGTGGATTTTTTTGGTTGACTGGGGATAAAAAAGATGGCAATCTTAATCTGAGAGAAAGAAGATGTACATACAGGAGTTGATTATAATGAGAAAAGTCTATGTGGTAGGGCACAAGAACCCGGATACAGACTCCATCTGTTCCGCCATCGCCTACGCGAACCTGAAGCGTGAGATCACAGGGAAGGAGTACGTGGCAAGGCGGGCCGGCCAGATCAACGAGGAGACGCAGTACGTGCTGCGCAGGTTCAAGGTGGACGCGCCGCGGCTTCTGGCGGACGTGAAGCTGCAGGTGAAGGACCTGGACATCCACAGGATCGAGGGCGTGGAGCCGGGCGTCTCCATCAAGGAGACGTGGGAACTCATGAAATCCCAGGCCGTCAAGTCCATCCCGGTCCTCAAGGACGGGGAGCTGGTGGGACTGATCTCCACCGGCGACGTGGCGAAGTCCTACATGGATGTATATGACAATACGATCCTGGCCAAAGCCAGGACCCAGTACCGCAACATTGTGCGGACGCTGGACGGGGAGCTGATCACCGGGAACGAGCACGGCTACTTTGTGCGCGGGAAGGTGGCGGTGGGAGCCTCCACGACGGAGTCCATGGAAGAATTCATCGAGCAGGACGACCTGGTCATCCTGGGAGACCGCTACGAGAGCCAGGAGTGCGCGGTGGATATCAATGCAAGCTGTCTCGTGATCTGCAACGACGCGGACATACCGGAGGAGCTGCTGCGCAAAGCGGAGGAGCAGAGCATCGTGATCATCCGGACCCCCCACGATACGTTCACGGCGGCCAGGCTTATCAACCAGAGCATCCCGGTCAAGTATTTCATGACGGAGGGAACCCTCACCGTGTTCCACATGGACGACTATGTGGACGATATCAAGGACGAGATGACGAAGAAAAAGTTCCGTGATTTCCCCATCCTGGACAGGCACGGCAACTTCAAGGGCTTTATCTCCCGGAGGCGCTTCCTGGACGCCCGGAAGAAGCAGGTGATCCTGGTGGACCACAACGAGAAGTCCCAGGCGGTGGACGGCATCGAGGAGGCGGACATCCTGGAGATCATCGATCACCACAGGCTGGGCAGCATAGAGACCATGGGACCGGTCTACTTCCGCAACCAGCCGGTGGGCTGCACGGCGACCATCGTCACACAGATGTACGAGGAGAACGGCGTGGAGATTACCCCCTCTGTGGCAGGGCTTCTGTGCTCCGCCATCATCTCGGACACCCTGCTGTTCCGCTCGCCCACCTGCACGGCGCTGGATACGGCGACCGCCGAGAAGCTGGCGGCTATCGCAGGCGTGGAGCCGGAGAAGCTGGCAGCGGAGATGTTCAACGCGGGCAGCAACCTGAAAGGGAAGAGCGCGCAGGATATCTGCTTCCAGGACTTCAAGCAGTTCACCGTCAACGGCGTGGTGTTCGGGGTCGGGCAGATCAACTCCATGAGCAGCAGCGAGCTTGCGGAGATCCGGAAAAAGCTCGTCCCCTATCTGGAGGAGGCGCGCAAAGGCCACAATCTGGACATGATCTATTTCATGCTGACCCACATCCTGGATGAGTCCACGGAGCTTCTGTGCAGCGGGTCCCAGGCCAGACAGACGGCCCAGGACGCCTTTGAACTGCCGGACGACGAGGGACCCATCCGGTTAAAGGGCGTCGTGTCCCGGAAGAAACAACTGATCCCCGCCCTCATGGGCGTGCTGCAGCAGTAGGAGGGATACGATGGGAAAACAGATCTGGAAGCCGGGCAACATGCTCTACCCCCTGCCTGCCGTGATGGTGAGCTGCGGGGACCGGCAGGGACATACGAATATCATCACCGTGGCCTGGACGGGGACCGTCTGCACGAACCCGGCCATGGTCTACATCTCCGTGCGGCCGGGGCGCTACAGTTACGGCCTTCTTAGGGACAGCGGCGAGTTCGTCATCAACCTGACCACGAACAGGCTGCTCCGGGCTGCCGACTGGTGCGGCGTCCGCTCCGGCCGGGATGTGGACAAGTGGGAAGCCATGCACCTGACACGGGGCAGGGCGTCCGCCCTTGCGTACGCGCCCCTCATCCAGGAGGCGCCCGTCAATATCGAGTGCCGGGTGACGGAGATCAAGGAACTGGGAAGCCACCATATGTTTCTTGCGAAGGTGGAGGCGGTCCAGGCGGACACGGCCTACATGGACGACAGCGGCCGTTTCCGTCTCAACGATGCCGCCCTTGTGGCCTACTCTCACGGCGAGTACCTGGAGCTGGGGCGGAAGAAGGGCAGCTTCGGGTACAGCGTGAAAAAGCACAGGGCAAAGACAGCGCCCTGCCCGGCCAGAAGCCCCCACAGATAGCCCCGGATCCCGAAGGCAGGGACAAGAAGGAAGACGCTCCCGATGCGCAGCAGCAGGCCGGCTGCGTTGAAGAGGAAGGTAAGATGCGTCTTCCCCAGGCCGTTCAGGATGCTCAGGAGGCAACTGTTCGTGTAGAGGAACGGGCACATCCAGGCCAGGGTGGCGATGAGGCGACCGGCCATCCTGCTGTGGAACAAGAGCTGCCCGAGCATGTTCCCGCCCGCGGCCATGAGAAGACCGAAAAAGAGGCCGAGGGAAAAGCAGGAGAAAAATACGTTCCGGACGATCTCCTGCATGGCGCGCCTGTCCCCGGAAGCCTGTATCTGCGCCGCGGCCGGCAGGAGCATGGCAGAGACGGAGCTGGTCAGGGCAGAGGGAAACAGGATGCAGGGCAGGGCCATGCCTGTCAGCGCCCCGTAGACGGTCAGGGCGCCCCCGGCCGTGAGGCCGGCCGCCTGGAGTTTGAGCGGAATGGACACGGCTTCCACGCTCTGCAGGATATTGAGAAGCACACGGTTCCCCGTGAGAGGGACTGCGGTGGAGAGGATCTCCCCCAGTCCCTTTTTGTATGCCGTGAAGGAGAGGATGCCGCGGGAACCGGAGCCTTTGCCGCGCATCCTGACAAGGCAGTAGAAGGCGGCGGACGCCTCGGCGGCGACGATGCCGCCGGCTGCCAGTGCAATGCCGGGCCGGATGCCCCGGCTGTCCAGGATGTGAAAGAGGAGGACAACGCTGCCCACCCGCACCGCCTGCTCCAGAAGCTGGGAGAGGGCGGGGAGGCGCGTGCTCTTCCTGCCGAGGCAGTGGCCGCATATGCAGGCGTGCACGCATGCAAAAGGGAGGGCGAGGATGAGTACGCAAAGCAGGGGCGCGCAGCGGGGGTCCCCCAGGAGCTGCCCTGCCAGGAAACCGGCGTTCCCCTGGACAAAAAACAGGGCGGCAAAGGACAGGAGCACGGAGAGGGAAAGGCCGCTTTGGAAGGCGGCCCGGACCCGGAGGGGATCTCTCACGGCAAGGCCCGCAGCCGTACTGCGGGATATAGCTGTCTCCACGCCGGCGGCGCAGACGGAAAAGCAGAGGGCGTAGACGGGGAAGGCAAGCTGGTAGAGCCCGACACTTTCCCCGCCGAAGGCGCGGCCCAGGAACATGCGGTAAAAAAAGCCGATGAAGCGGGTGGCCGCACCGGACAGGGTGAGGATGAAAGCGCCCCGTATCAGGGCATGGTTTCGCAGCATGGCTCGCTCCCGGAAGGATTTGCTAGAGTGTATGCGCCGGGGGCCCGGCCTATGCCTGCCTTGTTTTTTTAAAAGAACTTGACAGGAAAAGATGGGGATGCTATCCTACTAACAGAAATCCCAGTAAAACACTAGGGATTTGGGAGAGGAGAATACCAATGAAGCTATCCACAAAAGGAAGATACGGGCTTCGCGCCCTTGTGGATCTGGCGAGGTACTGCGGGGAGGAGCCGGTCTCTATCAGCAGCATCTCCGCCAGGGAGGATATATCCGAGAGATACCTGGAGCAGCTAATGTCGCTCCTTAGAAAAGCCGGCCTTGTAAAGAGCATCCGGGGCGCTGCCGGCGGCTACGTGCTGGCCCGCCCGGCGGGGGAGATCTCTGTGGGGGACGTCCTGCGGGCCCTGGAGGGAAAGCTGGAGCCGGCCGAATGCGCGGCCTTCCATCCCGAGGAGGGATGCGAGGCGGCGGAGAGCTGCGTGACAAAATATGTCTGGAAGAAGATCAACGACAGCATCAACGATACAGTCAACGGGATCATGCTGGACGCGCTCGTGGAGAAGAGCAGGCAGCTCGGGCCCGGCAAGACAGACTGCGGGAAAGCCTGCAGCAGCAGATAGAAGGAGGAAGAATAAATGGACAGACTGATATACCTGGACAATGCGGCGACGACGAGGACAGCGCCGGAGGTGGTGGAGGCCATGCTCCCGTACTTCAGCGAGAGCTACGGGAACCCATCCAGCGTCTACAGCTTTGCCGCAAAGAACAAGGACGCGGTGACAGGGACGAGGGAGACCATCGCGAAGATCCTGGGAGCGGACACAAGCGAGATCTACTTTACAGCCGGGGGGACGGAGAGCGACAACTGGGCTCTCAAGGCCGCGGCGGAGGCCTATGCCTCCAAAGGGAAACACATCATCACCACAAAGATCGAGCACCATGCCATCCTCCACACCGGGGCGTACCTGGAAAAGAGAGGGTATGAGGTGACCTACCTGGATGTGGATGAGAACGGGGTCGTGAGCCCGGCTGCAGTGGAGGCGGCCATCCGGCCGGACACCATCCTCATCTCCGTCATGTTTGCCAACAATGAGATCGGCACCATCGAGCCCATCCGGGAGATCGGACAGATCGCGCGGGCCCACGGGGTGCTGTTCCACACGGATGCGGTGCAGGCCTTCGGGCAGATCCCGATCCGGGTGGACGACTGCTGCATCGACATGCTCAGCGCCAGCGGCCACAAACTGAACGGCCCCAAGGGGATCGGGTTCCTCTATATCCGCAAGGGCGTGAAGATCCGCTCCTTTATCCACGGGGGCGCGCAGGAGAGGAAGCGCCGGGCAGGCACGGAGAATGTGCCGGGCATCATCGGCCTTGGAGCGGCGGCGCAGCGGGCCGCCCGGAGTATGGAAGAGCGGACTGCAAAGGAGCGGGAACTGCGGGATCACCTGATTGGGCGCGTCCTTGCGGAGATCCCCTACAGCCGGCTCAACGGCCATCCGACGGACCGGCTGCCCAACAATGCCAACTTCAGCTTCCGGTTCATAGAAGGGGAATCCCTCCTCATCATGCTGGATATGAAGGGTATCTGCGCATCCAGCGGCTCGGCCTGCACATCCGGATCCCTGGATCCGTCCCATGTGCTCCTGGCCATCGGGCTGCCCCATGAGATCGCCCACGGCTCCCTGCGGCTGACCCTCGGGGAGGAGACGACAAGGGAGGACATCGACTATGTGGTGGACGCCCTGAAGGAGATCGTGGCGCGGCTAAGGGACATGTCCCCGCTCTATGAGGATTTTGTAAAGAAGAACAGGCAATAGAAGTATCTGCAAGGAGGAACAGACAATGTACACAGAGAAAGTGATGGATCATTTTCAGCATCCGAGAAACATGGGAGAGATCGAGAACGCCAGCGGCGTAGGCACGGTGGGCAACGCGAAGTGCGGCGATATCATGCGCATCTATCTGGACATCGACGAGAACCAGATCATCCGGGATGTGAAATTCAAGACATTCGGCTGCGGCGCCGCGGTGGCGACAAGCAGTATGGCCACAGAGCTTGTGAAAGGGAAAAATATACAGGAGGCCATGGAAGTGACCAACAAGGCGGTCATGGAGGCGCTGGACGGACTGCCGCCGGTGAAGGTGCACTGCTCCCTCCTGGCGGAGGAGGCGATCCATGCGGCCCTCTGGGACTACGCCCAGAAGAACGGCATTGTGATCGACGGCCTGGAAAAGCCCAAGTCAGACATCCATGAGGGCGAGGAAGAGGAAGAAGAGGAGTATTGATCCGAAGGGGCGGAAAGATGGAGATGAAGAAGATTGTGGTGGGCATGTCGGGGGGCGTGGATTCCTCCGTGGCAGCCTGGCTTTTAAAAGAGCAGGGATATGATGTGATCGGCGTCACCATGCAGATCTGGCAGGATGAGGAGGAGACGGCCCTGGAGGAGAACGGGGGCTGCTGCGGCCTCCAGGCGGTGGACGATGCCAGGAGAGTGGCGGCCATGCTGGACATCCCCTACTATGTGATGAATTTCAAACCCCAGTTCCGGCATTCCGTCATCGATTATTTCATAGAGGAATATACATGCGGCAGGACGCCGAATCCCTGCATCGCCTGCAACCGGTATGTGAAGTGGGAGGCGCTCCTTGACCGCAGCATGGCCATCGGGGCGGACGGCATCGCCACCGGACATTACGCCAGGGTCTGCCGTCTCCCGAACGGGCGGTATACGCTGCGCACCTGCGCGGCCGGGATCAAAGACCAGACCTACGCCCTCTACAGCCTGACCCAGGAGCAGCTGGCCCGGACGCTCATGCCGGTGGGAGCCTACGCAAAGGAGGAGATACGCCGCATGGCGCAGGATCTGGGACTGCCGGTGGCGTCCAAGCCGGACAGCCAGGACATCTGCTTTGTGCCGGACGGAGACTACGCCTCCTTTATTGAGGAGACGACCGGAAAGACGTTCCCGCCGGGGAATTTCGTCCTCTCCGACGGCACGGTGGTGGGGCGCCACAGAGGGATCGTGCACTACACCGTCGGACAGAGAAAAGGGCTGGGCCTGTCGCTGGGCCGCCCGGTCTTTGTGCAGGAGATCCGGCCAGAGACAAACGAGATCGTGGTAGGGGGCGGCGAGGAATCCCTCTCCCGTTTCGTGCAGGCGGAGCGTGTAAACTTCATGGCGGTGGAGGATATCGCGGAGCCGGTGCGGGCGTTCGCCAAGATACGCTACAACCACAGGGGCGCCTGGTGTACGGTGGAAAAGACGGGGCAGGACAGGATCCTGTGCACCTTCGACGAGCCGGTGCAGGCCGCCGCGCCGGGGCAGGCGGTGGTCCTCTACGAGGACGGCTGCGTCCTGGGCGGGGGAACGATCACAGGCAGCAGGTAGCTTTATATTGGAAAGGGTGACAGACAGATGAGAGCAGACGTGCACATGCACACTTCCTTCTCCCACGACTCGGAGGCACAGCCGCGGGAGATGATCGAGGGCGCGATCCGGAAAGGACTGGAAGTGATCTGTTTTACAGACCACTACGACAAGGATTACATGGGCTGGGGGGATGAGAGTATCTTCGATGCGGACCGGTATTTTGAGACCCTCCGGCCGCTGCAGGAGGAGTACAGGGGCCGGATCGATATCCGCATCGGCGTGGAGCTGGGGATGCAGCCCCGGCTGGGTGGCTTTTTCACGGAGTTCACGGCAAAGTATCCGTTTGATTTCGTGATCGGCTCCCTCCATGTGGTGGACGGGGACGATCCGGCCCTGGGCACGGTCTTTGAGGGAAGGACGGACGAGGAGGTTTACAGGCAGGCCTTCCGGGAAATGCTCGCGGACATAGAGAACACGCCGGACTTCGATGTGCTGGGCCATATCGACTATGTGGTGCGCTACGGAAGGCGCGGCGCGGCGGACTATTCCTACCGGAAGTACCAGGATGAGATCGACGCCATCCTGCGGGCGGTCATTGAGCGCGGGAAGGGCATCGAGCTCAACATGGCCGGCCTCAAATACGGGCTTCCCTTCGCCCATCCCCATCCGGATGTGCTGCGGCGCTACCGGGAACTGGGCGGGGAGATCATCACCGTGGGGGCGGACGGACACCGGCCGGAACACATCGCCTGGGAATTCGGCAGGGCGGATGAGATCCTGAAGTCCTGCGGATTCCGATATTACACGGAATTTAAGGAGAGGAAGCCTGTTTTCAAACTCCTTGCATGAAAATGGAAAATGCTCTTGAATTTTTGTACCAGATTTAGTACAATTGTTAATGGTTGAGAGTTCTTTAACAAAGTTGAAGGACGAAAGAGCTGTGAAACAGTAAATTGACTTTAGGAGGAATGTAATCATGGCAGTAAAAGTAGCAATCAACGGATTTGGACGTATCGGACGTCTCGCTTTCAGACAGATGTTCGGCGCAGAGGGATATGAGGTAGTTGCCATCAACGACCTGACAAGCCCGAAAATGTTAGCTCACCTGTTAAAGTATGATTCTTCTCAGGGCAAATACGCTCTGGCTGACAAGGTAGAGGCTACAGATGATTCCATCATCGTTGATGGAAAAGAGATCAAGATCTACGCTATGGCAAACGCGGAGGAGCTTCCGTGGGGCGAGATCGGCGTAGACGTTGTTCTGGAGTGTACAGGTTTCTATACATCCAAAGCAAAAGCATCTGCCCACATCAAGGCAGGCGCAAGAAAGGTTGTTATTTCCGCACCGGCCGGAAACGATCTGCCGACTATCGTATATAATGTAAACCACGAGACACTGAAAGCTGAGGACACCGTTATCTCTGCAGCTTCCTGTACGACAAACTGCCTGGCTCCGATGGCTAAGGCCCTGAACGATCTTGCACCGATCAAATCCGGTATCATGTGCACGATCCACGCTTACACAGGCGACCAGATGACTCTGGACGGACCGCAGAGAAAGGGTGATCTGAGAAGATCCCGCGCGGCTGCCATCAACATCGTTCCCAACAGCACAGGCGCTGCCAAGGCGATCGGCCTTGTTATCCCCGAGCTGAACGGCAAGCTCATCGGCGCTGCACAGCGTGTTCCGACCCCGACAGGATCCACCACGATCCTGACAGCAGTTGTAGAGGGCAACGTGACAGTTGATCAGATCAACGCTGCCATGAAGGCTGCTTCCACAGAGTCCTTCGGATACAACACAGACGAGATCGTATCCAGCGATATCGTAGGCATGAGATATGGTTCTCTGTTCGACGCTACACAGACCATGGTGCTTCCGCTTGAGAACGGCACAACAGAGGTACAGGTTGTTTCCTGGTACGACAACGAGAACTCCTACACAAGCCAGATGGTAAGGACAATCAAATACTTTGCAGAATTAGCATAATTCAGACTCACGAAAGGGTCCGGTCTTGTTGGGCCGGACCCTTTTTTTTACAAGATTTATTTTAAGGAGGCATCGATATGCTCAACAAAAAATCAGTAGACGATATCAATGTAAAAGGCCAGAGAGTGCTCGTAAGATGTGACTTCAACGTACCGCTCATCGACGGGAAGATCACGGACGAGAACCGTCTCGTGGCTGCGCTGCCCACGATCAAGAAGCTGATCGCAGACGGCGGAAAGATCATCCTGTGCTCTCACCTCGGAAAGCCGAAGGGAAAACCGGTGCCGGAGCTCTCCCTTGCCCCTGTGGCAGTGCGCCTCTCCGAGCTTCTCGGACAGGAAGTGAAGTTTGCGGCGGACCCCGAGGTCGTTGGCGCAAACGCAAGGGCGGCTGTGGAGGCCATGCAGGACGGAGATGTGATCCTTCTTGAGAATACGCGCTACAGAGCAGAGGAGACAAAGAATGAGGACAACTTCTCAAAGGAGCTTGCCTCCCTGTGCGACGTGTTTGTAAACGACGCGTTCGGAACAGCCCACAGAGCGCACTGCTCCAACGTGGGCGTGACAAAATATGTGGATACGGCTGTTGTCGGATACCTGATGCAGAAAGAGATCGATTTCCTCGGAAACGCGGTCAACAACCCGACAAGACCCTTCGTGGCCATCTTAGGAGGCGCGAAAGTGTCCAGCAAGATCTCCGTGATCGAGAACCTGCTTGACAAGGTGGACACGCTCATCATCGGCGGCGGCATGGCTTACACATTTGCCAAGTCCCAGGGCGGCAAGATCGGCGTATCCCTCTGCGAGGACGACTACCTCGAGTATGCGGCAAACATGCTGAAAAAGGCGCAGGAGAAGGGCGTAAAGCTTCTGCTTCCCGTTGACAACCGCATCGGCGATGAGTTCTCCAACGACGCCAACATCAAGATCGTTCCCACCGGCGAGATCCCGGACGGATGGGAAGGCATGGATATCGGACCCGAGACAGAGAAGATCTTTGCAGACGCAGTGAAGGATGCCAAGACAGTTGTCTGGAACGGACCGATGGGCTGCTTTGAGATGCCCAACTTCGCCCACGGCACAGAGGCCGTTGCACAGGCGCTGGCTGAGACAGACGCTGTGACGATCATCGGCGGCGGCGATTCCGCTGCGGCTGTAAACCAGCTCGGATACGGCGACAAGATGACCCACATCTCCACAGGCGGCGGTGCATCCCTTGAGTTCCTGGAAGGCAAAGAGCTTCCGGGCGTAGCAGCCGCTAATGATAAGTAAGCACTTAATGAGCCCAAGTCCGCAGGACGCCGGGCGAATTCCAGTGCGCACTTAGTTCACCGCACTTGGCGAGGGCAAGTCCGCCAGGGCGCAGGCTGAGCCTAGTAAGGTGAACATCCCGCTTAATGAGCCCAAGTCCGCAGGACGCCGGGCGAATTCCAGTGCGCACCTGGTTCACCGCACTTAGTGAGGGCAAGCCCGCCAGGGCGCAGGCCGAGCCTGGTAAGGTGAACACCCCCCCCATTTATAATATTTGAAAGAAAGAGTGAAATAAAATGGCAAGAAGAAAGATTATCGCAGGAAACTGGAAAATGAACAAGACTCCCAGCGAGGCGGTCGCTCTTGTAGAGGAGCTGAAGCCGCTGGTAGCCACAGAGGACGCGGACGTTGTATTCTGCGTGCCGGCCATCGACATCATCCCGGTTGTTGAAGCCTGCAAGGGAACAAACATCCAGGTCGGCGCCGAGAACATGTACTTTGAGGAGAGCGGCGCCTACACAGGAGAGATCTCCCCGGCTATGCTCACAGACGCGGGCGTAAAGTATGTCGTACTCGGACACTCTGAGAGAAGAGACTACTTTGGCGAGACGAACGAGGACGTGAACAAGAAGGTGCTGAAGGCATTCGAGCACGGCATCACACCGATCATGTGCTGCGGCGAGACGCTGGAGCAGAGAGAGCAGGGCGTGACCATGGACTTCATCCGCCAGCAGGTGAAGGTTGGCTTCCAGAACGTGACAGCAGAGCAGGCGAAGACGGCAGTCATTGCCTACGAGCCGATCTGGGCCATCGGAACCGGCAAGACAGCTACGACCGAGCAGGCCGAGGAGGTCTGCGCAGGCATCCGCGCATGCATCGCTGAGATCTATGATGAGGCGACAGCGGAGGCCATCCGCATCCAGTACGGCGGATCCGTAAACGCAGGCAACGCGGCAGAGCTGTTCGCACAGGCGGACATCGACGGCGGACTTGTGGGAGGCGCTTCCCTGAAGGCTGACTTCGGCAAGATCGTAAACTACAAATAAGACAGAGTGCAAAATCACCCGCAGAGGGCTTGAAATACCAGTCCCTGCGGGATTTTGGGTTCCGGGAGGCAAAAAAATGATACTGAAAACAATAAATCTGAAAGAACATGGATCCCTGCCGGACGCCCATGTGGTCTTCTATATTCTGGACACGCCGGGGGAGAAGCTGCACATACAGAGCAGACCCTTTGTGATCCTCTGTCCCGGCGGCGGCTATGAGAGGACGAGTTTCCGCGAGGGGGAGCCCATCGCCATGCAGTTCCTGCGGCGGGGGTACCATGTAGCGGTCCTGCGTTACTCCACAGCCCCAGCCGTATTTCCGGCAGCTCTTCTTGAGCTGGGGAGGACAGTGCTTCTGATCCGCGCCCATGCAGAGGAGTGGAAGGCGGATCCCTCTCAGATCTTCGTGCAGGGGTGCTCGGCGGGGGGCCATCTGGCAGGGTGCCTTGGCACCATGTGGGATGAGCCGTTTCTCGCAGAGGCCCTGCAGACAGAGCCGAATCTTCTGCGGCCGGAGGGGATGATCCTCTGTTACCCGGTCATCTCTTCTGTCAGGGGGACGGCCCACAAAGACAGTTTCCGCGCGCTGCTTGGCACGGACAGGGAAGAGGCATGGGAGCCCCTCTCGCTTGAAAAGCGGGTGAAGGAGACGACGGTGCCTGCCTTCCTCTGGCACACGTTTGCGGACGGCACCGTGCCGGTGGAAAATTCCCTTGTCATGGCGCAGGCGCTTCACTGCGCCCGCGTGCGGACAGAGCTCCATGTGTTCCAGGAGGGAGTGCATGGGCTGGGAGCGGCGGACGAACTTTCCAGAAGACAGGATGGAAGCGGCGTGGAACCAGAGTGCCAGTGCTGGACAAAGCTGGCATGCCGCTGGATGGAACAGATCCGGCGTCAGGACGGCTTTTTGACGACCACAGAATTATGAATTAGAAGGAGAATGGAAGATGAGTAAAAAACCAACAGTGCTTATGATCCTGGATGGCTACGGGCTTAGAGATAAGAAAGACGGCAACGCGGTGGCGGAAGGGAAA
Organism: Mordavella massiliensis; assembly: GCF_016901695.1. Classification (GTDB taxonomy): domain Bacteria; phylum Bacillota; class Clostridia; order Lachnospirales; family Lachnospiraceae; genus Claveliimonas; species Claveliimonas massiliensis_A. The sequence goes on from NZ_JACJKS010000003.1 coordinate 140,739, forward strand.
ACCCCTGTCATGGACAGGCTGATGGCTGAGTGCCCCTTTGTGAAGGGCAACGCCAGCGGCATGGCGGTGGGACTGCCGGAGGGCCAGATGGGCAACTCCGAGGTGGGTCACCTCAATATGGGCGCCGGCCGCATCGTGTACCAGGATCTGACCAAGATCACAAAGGCGATCCAGGATGGGGACTTTTTTGAGAACAAGGCGCTCCTTGCAGCGTGCGCGAATGTGAAGGAGCATGACTCTGCCCTCCACCTGATGGGACTTGTGTCCGACGGCGGCGTGCACAGCCACAACACCCATATCTACGGGCTTCTGGAGCTGGCAAAGCGCCAGGGGATTGAGAAGGTGTACGTGCACTGCTTCCTGGACGGCCGTGACACACCGCCGGAGTCCGGCAGGGAATACGTAGAAGAGCTTGAGGCAAAGATGAAGGAGATCGGCGTTGGCGAGGTGGCAACCGTGATGGGACGCTACTACGCCATGGACCGCGACAACCGCTGGGACCGTGTGGAGAAGGCCTACAGAGCTCTCGTGTACGGCGAGGGGGAGAAGGCAGTCTCCGGACCTGCAGGGATCCAGACATCCTACGACAGGGAGACGACTGATGAGTTCGTCCTGCCCACCATCGTGGAGAAGGACGGTGCGCCGACAGCCACCATCAAGAGCGGCGACTCCATCATTTTCTTTAACTTCCGCCCGGACCGCGCAAGAGAGATCACACGGACCTTCTGCGACGACGAGTTTACAGGCTTTGACAGAGGAGAGCGCATCCGGACAACCTACGTGTGCTTTACAGATTACGATGTGACCATCGGCAATAAACTGGTGGCCTTTGTGAAAGAGGAGATCACCAACACCTTCGGCGAGTTCCTGGCGGCAAACGGCCTGAAGCAGGCCCGCATCGCCGAGACGGAGAAGTACGCCCATGTGACATTCTTCTTCAACGGCGGCGTGGAGGAGCCCAACGAGGGGGAGGACCGCATCCTCGTGAAATCCCCGAAGGTCGCAACGTACGACCTGAAGCCGGAGATGAGCGCTTACGAGGTGTGCGACCGGCTTGTGGAGGCCATTAAGTCCGGCAAATACGATGTAATCATCATCAATTTTGCCAACCCGGACATGGTGGGCCACACAGGCGTGGAGGCAGCCGCCATCAAGGCCATCGAGGCTGTGGACGAGTGCGTCGGCAGAGCTGTGGACGCGATCAAAGAGGTGGACGGCCAGATGTTCATCTGCGCGGACCACGGAAACGCGGAGCAGCTCATCGACGAGGAGACAGGGGAGCCCTTCACGGCCCACACCACGAATCCGGTGCCGTTTATCCTTGTCAACGCAGATCCCTCCTACAAGCTTAGAGAGGGAGGCTGCCTGGCGGATATTGCTCCGACGCTGATCGAGATGATGGGCATGGAGCAGCCGAAAGAGATGACAGGAAAATCTTTGATCGTAAAGTAGGAACAGAAAATAAATAAATGAAAGAAAATTCCCGGCAGAACTTCCTGCCGGGAAATTTCTTTGAAAAAATCAGTGGAAAGTAATAAACTATGCACCCGAAGAGTTCTGTCTTGTGTATTCTGTGTAGAAGAAGACACAGACTTTCATGAGGGGCGGAGATGGAATAGGAAGAAAGGAGTGCTGTCCGCTGCCCTGGCCCTGGCGCTGAAGCGCTGGGGGACAGGCGGGATCAGTCTGAGACTTTACCCCTGAAGCCGTCCAGACAATTCTCGTATAAAAATTTTTTCAATGCGTCAGCCTGCGCCTCATCTTCGTAGTAGGAGATAAGGAGAGTGAAAAACTTTTCAAGCTGGTCCTGTGAGACAGACAGGACGCCGCAGCCGTGCTGGATGAGCAGCTTGTTGGCAGCGAGCATGGCGATCCGCTTGTTCCCATCGTAAAAAAGCTGGCTCTTTGTCAGATACAGCATGAGGTTCAGGGCTATTTCCGTCCACTCCCGGCCGGAGGAAAGGATTTCCCGAATTTTCTTTTCTGCAAGAGCTTCTGTGGGAATCGGAGGGATGTAGCTGCTCCCGGCGATCCGGACCTCATCCATTCGAAGCGTACCCGAATTGATCACGGTCATCTTTCCTATGATGAGATGAAGCTTTTTGATATAGGCCAGATCCAGTTCCTCGTTGATGGATTCAAAGACCATCTGCCACCCGTGTTTGAGCTGTACGATGCTGTTGATGTCGTCTATGCTCTTTCCCTGGATGCTGATGCCCTCAACGATCGTCTGCGTCTCCGGGAAGGTGACGCCAATCCCTTCCAGATTGGCGCTCTTCCATATATAGTCTACAAGGTTTCTCTTTGCCCAGAAGATATTTTCTTCCTGGGACATGACATATTTCTTTTCAAACATAAGACTTCCTCTCTGGCCTGCGCCCCCTCTAGCCGGCCATCTCTTCCTTTTCGCTTTCCGCGTCTTTCCCGAGGTTTTTGTTTGCCGTAGACAGCATTAGCTTGATGCGGTTGAGCTGGTTTACCTCGCTGGCGCCGGGATCGTAGTCAATGGCCACAATGTTGGCAAGCGGGTAGCGGCGGCGCAGCTCCTTGATGACGCCCTTGCCGACCACGTGGTTCGGCAGGCAGGCGAAGGGCTGCGTGCACACGATGTTCGTGGCGCCGCTGTGGATGAGTTCCAGCATCTCGCCGGTGAGGAACCAGCCCTCGCCGGTCTGGTTGCCCAGGGAGACGATCTCGGAGGCCATCCGGCCAAGATCCTCGATGTGGGCCGGCGGGGCAAAGTGTTTGCTCTGGGCAAAGGCCTCGCTGGCCGGGGAGCGGAACCACTCCAGGGCCCGGATGCCCAGGTTGGCCAGGACGGCTTTGGACTTTGCAAAGCCCAGGTTTTTCACCTTAAAGTTCTGGTTGTAGAAGCAGTACAGCAGGAAGTCCAGAAGGTCGGGCACGACCGCCTCGGCTCCCTCGCTCTCCAGCAGATCCACCAGATGGTTGTTGGCGGCCGGGAGGAACTTGACGAGGATCTCGCCCACTACGCCTACCCGGGGTTTTTTGATGTCCAGAAGCTCGATGTTGTTGTCAAAATCCTGGATGATGTCCCGGCAAAGCTTCTTAAACTGGCGCCTGGACGGATAGCCCTGGGACACAAAGTCCGCGCACACCTTTACCCATTTGCGGTGCATCGCCTCCACGGAGCCTGGCTGCGCCTCGTAGGGGCGGAGCCGGTACACGCATTTCATGAAGATATCGCCGAACACCGCCGCGTAGATGCCGCGCAGGGCGAGCATGGGCGTGATCTTGAAGCCGGGATTCCCCTCCAGTCCGCTCAGGTTGATGGAGATCACCGGGATGTGCTCATAGCCGGCCTTTTTCAGCGCCCGGCGTATGAAGCCGATGTAGTTGGAGGCGCGGCAGCCGCCGCCGGTCTGGCTGATGATGACGGCGATCTTGTCTGTGTCATACCTGCCGGACAGGATGGCCTCCATGATCTGTCCCACCACCATGAGGGACGGATAGCAGGCGTCGTTATTTACATATTTAAGCCCTACATCCACGGCCTGCTTGTTGTCGTTGGGCAGGACCTCCACATGGTAGCCGGAGGCTCTGAAGGCCGGCTCCAGCAGCTCAAAGTGGATGGGGGACATCTGCGGGCAAAGGATCGTGTAATCCCTGCGCATCTCTTTTGTGAAGGGCACCTTGTCGATGGCGGAAGAGTGGATGTCCCGCTTCTGCTCCCTCTGCTCCCGCACGCGGATGGCCGCCAGCAGGGAGCGGATGCGGATCCGGGCAGCGCCCAGGTTGTTGACCTCGTCGATCTTCAGGGAGGTGTAGATCTTGTCGGAGCCGGTGAGGATGTCCGCCACCTGGTCCGTCGTCACGGCGTCCAGGCCGCAGCCGAAGGAGTTGAGCTGGATGAGGTCCAGATTGTCCTTTGTCTTCACGAAATTGGCCGCCGCATAGAGGCGGGAGTGGTACATCCACTGGTCCATGACGTTTAAGGGCCGCTCCACCTGGTGAAGGTGGGAGACGGAGTCCTCGGTCAGCACGGCGATGTTGTAGGAGTTGATGAGCTCCGGGATGCCGTGGTTGACCTCCGGATCGATGTGGTAGGGGCGCCCTGCCAGGACAATGCCCCGGTTGCCGGTCCGGTCCAGGTAGGCGACGGTCTCCTCGCCTTTCCTGCGCATATCGTCCCGGCACTCCTCCAGCTCGACCCAGCCACGGTGCACCGCATCTTTGATCTCGGCTGCCGTGATGGAGAATTTCTCACCCAGCTCCTCTGTGAGCCTTGCGCAGAGTGTCTCCTCGCTGGCGAAGGAGAGGAAGGGATGGATGAAATCCACCTCGCCGTGGACGATGGGATCCATATTGTTCTTGATGTTCTCCGGGTAGGAGGTCACGATGGGGCAGTTGTAGTGGTTGTTTGCCTCTGTGAACTCGTTGCGCTCGTAGGGGACGGACGGATAAAAAATGTGCCGGATCCCCTGGTTTATGAGCCACTGCACGTGTCCGTGGGCCAGCTTGGCCGGGTAGCACTCCGACTCGCTCGGGATGGATTCGATCCCCAGTTCATAGATCTTCCGCGTGGAAGCGGGGGAGAGGATCACCCGGAAGCCGAGGGTGGTGAAGAACGTGTACCAGAAGGGATAGTTGTCGTACATGTTCAGCACCCTGGGAATGCCGATGACGCCGCGCGATGCGGCCTCCTCTGACAGGGGCAGGTAGCCGAGGTAGCGCTGGCTCTTGTAGGCAAAGAGGTTGGGGAGGGTGTTTTCCTTCTTCTCTTTCCCGAGGCCGCGCTCACAGCGGTTGCCGGTGATGAACTTCCGCCCGCCGCTGAAATGGTTGATGGTCAGGCGGCAGTTGTTGGTGCAGCCTTTGCACTTTGTCATCGTGGTGCGGTACTCCAGGCTCTCGATGTCTTCGATGGAGAGCATGGTCGTGCCCTCGCAGTCCACATACCGCTCCCTGGCGATGAGGGCCGCGCCGAAGGCGCCCATGATGCCGGCGATGTCCGGGCGGATCGCCTCGCAGCCGGCGATCTTCTCAAAGCTGCGAAGCACCGCGTTATTGTAGAAGGTGCCGCCCTGTACGACGATATGTTTCCCCAGCTCGGAGGCGTCGGACACCTTAATGACTTTGAAAAGTGCGTTCTTGATGACAGAGTAGGCCAGGCCGGCGGAGATGTCGGACACTTCGGCTCCCTCTTTCTGCGCCTGCTTCACCTTGGAGTTCATGAACACGGTGCACCGGGTCCCCAGATCGATGGGATTGTGGGCAAAGAGCGCCTCCTGGGCAAAATCCTCCACAGTATAGTTCAGGGATTTGGCAAAGGTCTCGATGAAGGAACCGCACCCGGATGAGCAGGCCTCGTTGAGCTGCACGCTGTCCACGGTCTGGTTCTTGATCTTGATGCACTTCATATCCTGCCCGCCGATGTCCAGGATGCAGTCCACGTCGGGCTCAAAGAAGGAGGCGGCGTAGTAGTGCGCCACCGTCTCCACCTCCCCCTCGTCCAGCATGAGGGCGGCCTTGATGAGGGCCTCCCCGTAACCGGTGGAGCAGGAGTGTACGATCTCCACTTCCTCCGGGAGCTGGCTGTAGATGTCGCGGATGGCGGAGATGGTTGTCCCAAGCGGGTCTCCCTCGTTGTTGTGGTAGAAGGAGTAGAGGAGGGTGCCGTCCTCGCCCACGAGCGCCGCCTTTGTCGTCGTGGAGCCGGCGTCGATGCCGAGGAAAGCCTTCCCCTTATAGGAGGCCAGATCCCGGACCGGAACCTGGTGCTTCGCATGGCGGGAGATGAAAGCGTTGTAGTCCGCCTCGGTTGCGAAGAGGGGCTCCATGCGCTCCACCTCAAACTCCATCTGGATCCTTCTTGCCAGCCGCTCCTGCAGTTCGCGGATGGGGACTACCGGCTCCTTTGTGGAGTTGAGGGCAGAGCCCACCGCCGCAAAAAGGTGGGAGTGGTTCGGCGCGATGGTGTGCTCGTCATCCAGCTTCAGAGTGCGCACGAAAGCCTCCCGCAATTCGGAGAGGAAGTGTAAGGGGCCGCCCAGGAAGGCCACATGTCCCCGGATCGGCTTGCCGCAGGCGAGTCCGCTGATGGTCTGGTTCACAACAGCCTGGAAGATGGAGGCTGCCAGATCCTCCTTGGACGCGCCCTCGTTGATGAGGGGCTGGATGTCAGACTTGGCAAACACACCGCAGCGGGCCGCGATGGAGTAGAGCGCCTTGTAGTTCTTTGCATATTCGTTGAGGCCGGCCGCGTCCGTCTGCAGAAGGGAGGCCATCTGGTCGATGAAGGAGCCGGTGCCGCCGGCGCACACCCCGTTCATGCGCTGCTCGATGCTGCCGCCCTCGAAGTAGATGATCTTGGCGTCCTCGCCGCCCAGTTCGATGGCCACGTCCGTCTGGGGGGCGTAGTCCTGCAGGGCAGTGGACACGGCGACTACTTCCTGGACAAAAGGAACGCCCAGGTGCTTGGCCAGCGTCAGGCCGCCGGATCCGGTGATGACCGGCGACACATGGATGGAGCCAAGCTTGTAGATGGCCCTGCCGAGCAGGTCGGAGAGGGTCTCCTGGATGTTGGCAAAATGCCGCTCGTAGTCGGAGAAGACGACGTCGTTCTGGTCGTCCAGGATCGCGATCTTGACCGTCGTGGATCCGATGTCGATCCCCAGTGTGAATAATTCCTGTTGACTCATATTATGTACTCCTTATTTCTGAAATGAAAATCGGTTCTTTTCTTATTAAAAAGCAAAAGGGCTTTTCAGCCTGTAACATTATACGACAAAATATTTGAAATGACAATTAACAAATGTAATAGAAAAATGAAATTAGAGTAAAACTTAGGTGCTATAATTGACAAACCTATACCGAGACGGTAGAATGAAAACAGCTATTTGCCAAATTCAGAGACAACGGGGAGGCCTTAATTAATATGAGCTGGTTGGACAGACTGGAGCGCAGGTTCGGACGCTACGCCATCCATAACCTGATGTATTATGTTATTATTCTGTACGTTGTGGGGCTGGCGCTGCAGCTCCTTGTGCCCAATTTCTACTATCAGTATCTGTGCCTGGATGTGAACGCCATCCTCCACGGACAGATCTGGCGGATCGTGACCTTCATCATCCAGCCGCCCCAGTCCAGTTATATCTTTATGATCTTTGCCCTGTATCTCTATTATATGCTCGGCAGGACGCTGGAGAACACGTGGGGGGCGTTCCGCTTCAACCTGTATTTCTTTGCGGGTATGTTCTTCCATGTGATCGCGGCCTTTGCGGCCTACTTTATCACTGGGGTGTCCTTCCCCTTAGGAACCTGGTATCTGAATATGTCCCTCTTCCTCGCCTTTGCGGCCATCTATCCGGACATGGAGTTCTACCTGTTCTTCATGATCCCGGTGAAGGCGAAGTGGCTGGGATGGCTGGACGGCCTGTATTTTCTTTACACCATCGCCCAGGCGTTCCTCCCGGCTTACGGGGGAAGCGTGTTCGGCTTTGTCTACAAATCCAACGCCATTGCGGCGGCTGTCTCGATCCTGAACTTTGTGATCTTTTTCCTCGGGTCCAGGAATATGCGGCAGTTTGCCCCGAAGCAGCAGAGGAGAAAGCAGCAGTTCCAGAAGAAGATGCGCCCGGAGCAGCACTACGCCGGCGGCGCCAGGCACCGCTGCGCGGTCTGCGGGCGGACAGAACTGGACGATCCGACGCTTGAGTTCCGGTACTGTTCCAAGTGCAACGGCAACTACGAGTACTGCCAGGATCACCTGTTTTCACATATCCATGTGAAATAAAACGGACATTTACGGGCATTTCGCGCGCCCGGCAACATACATGAAATGAGAAGTGGAGAAAGGAAAAGAGAGAAATGAGTATGAAAAAAACAAAGATCATCTGTACGATGGGGCCTGCGACCAACGATGAGAATGTGATGCGGGAGCTGATCCGAAGCGGCATGGATATCGCCCGCTTCAACTTCTCCCACGGAGACCATGCGGAGCAGAAGATGCGCATGGACATGCTCAAGAAGGTGCGGGAGGAGGAGAACAGGCCGACAGCCATCCTTCTCGACACGAAGGGGCCGGAGATCCGCACCGGCGTCCTGAAGGGCGGGAAGAAGGTCCAGATCCTGACCGGAGAGAAGTTCACGCTCACGACAGAGGAGATCGAGGGGGATGAGACGAGAGTGTCCATCAGCTACACCGGCCTTGTGGACGATGTGACCGTGGGCAGCACGATCCTCATTGACGACGGCCTGATCGGACTTGAGGTGACGGGCAAGACGGACAGGGAGATCGCCTGCCGGGTCGTGAACGGCGGGGAGCTGGGCGAGAGAAAGGGCGTCAATGTGCCCAACGTTCCGGTGCGTCTCCCGGCCATCACGGACAAGGACAGGGAGGATCTGAAGTTCGGCGTGGAGCAGGGCATTGACTTTATCGCCGCCTCCTTTGTGCGCAACGCGGAGTGCATCATGGAGATCCGCGCTTTCTTAAAGACATGCAACGCGCCCTACATCCCGATCATCGCCAAGATCGAGAATGCGGAGGGCATTAAGAATATCGATGAGATCATCCGCTGCGCGGACGGCATCATGGTCGCGAGAGGCGACCTGGGCGTGGAGATCCCGGCCGAGGAGGTGCCGTACCTGCAGAAGATGATCATCCAGAAGTGCAACTACTACTACAAGCCGGTCATCACGGCGACCCAGATGCTGGATTCCATGATCCGCAATCCCCGCCCCACAAGAGCGGAGGTGACGGATGTGGCCAACGCGGTCTACGACGGCACGGACGCAGTCATGCTCTCCGGCGAGACGGCGCAGGGCAAGTACCCGCTGGAGGCGCTGCGGATGATGGTGCATATCGTCCGCAGCACAGAGGAGCATCTGGACTATGACATGCTCCTTAAGAAGGCGGAGGAGCACCGCATGAAAGGCATTTCCACCGCCATCGGGCACGCCTCTGTGACGACAGCCTACAACCTGGGCGCGAAGTGCATCATCACGCCGTCTGTGTCCGGCGCGACAGCCAGGGTTGTGTCCAAGTTCAAGCCGAAGACAATGGTGATCGGCGTGACGCCGGATGAGCGCACGCTGCGCCGGATGCAGATCTACTGGGGTGTGCTTCCCATGAAGTCCATCCAGTTCAACTCCACGGAGGATATCTGCTCCAGCGCCATTGAGCTCGTATGCGCAAAGGAATATGCGGAGACAGGGGACATCGTGATCCTCACGGCAGGACTGCCGTCCCGCAATGCGGACAAAGGCAGGGAAGGCGCCAGCAACATGATGCGCATCGCAGTCATTGAGTAAAACAGCAGCAGACAGAACAGGAGAGAGAGTACATGACGAAGAGACCATTTGTGACAAAGGAACAACTGGAAGAGATCGTGAAGGAGTATCCCACGCCTTTCCACCTCTATGATGAGAAGGGGATCCGCAGGAACGCGCAGGCGCTGAAGGAGGCCTTCGCCTGGAACAAGGGGTACAGGGAATACTTTGCAGTGAAGGCGACACCGAACCCGTTCCTCATGGAGATCCTGAAGGAGTACGGCTGCGGCAGCGACTGCTCCTCCTACACGGAGCTGATGCTCTCCGACGCGGTCGGCATTTCCGGGGAGGGAATCATGTTCTCCTCCAACGATACACCGGCGGAGGACTTCCAGCTTGCGGACCGGCTGGGGGCCATCATCAACCTGGATGACATCACCCACATTGAGTTTCTGGAGAAGGCCATCGGCCGCATCCCGGAGACCATAAGCTGCCGGTACAACCCGGGCGGGATCTTCAAGATCAGCAACGACATTATGGACAATCCGGGGGACGCCAAGTACGGGATGACCACGGAGCAGATCTTTGAGGCGTTTAAGATCCTGAAGGCGAAGGGGGCGAAGGAGTTCGGCATCCATGCCTTCCTGGCCAGCAACACGGTGACGAACGACTACTACCCGCTGCTCGCCAAAGTGCTCTTTGAGCTGGCGGTAAAACTCCACGAAGAGACAGGCGCGCACATCAAATTCATCAACCTGTCAGGCGGCATCGGCATTCCCTACAAACCGGACCAGGAGCCCAATGACATCCGCGTCATCGGGGAGGGCGTCCGGCAGGTGTATGAGGAAGTCCTTGTGCCGGCAGGCATGGGGGATGTGGCGATCTACACGGAGCTGGGAAGATTCATGCTCGGCCCTTACGGCTGCCTTGTGACGAGAGCCGTGCACGAGAAGCATACCTACAAGGAGTACATCGGCGTGGATGCCTGCGCCGCCAACCTGATGCGGCCCGCCATCTACGGCGCCTACCACCACATCACGGTGATGGGGAAGGAGGACGCGCCCTGCGACCACCTCTACGATGTGACCGGATCCCTGTGCGAGAACAGCGACAAGTTTGCGGTGGACCGGCACCTGCCGAAGATCGATATCGGGGATCTCCTTGTCATCCACGATACCGGCGCCCACGGATTTTCCATGGGATACAACTACAACGGAAAGCTCCGGTCTGCGGAAGTGCTCCTGAAAGAGGACGGAAGCACGCAGCTCATCCGGCGCGCGGAGACGCCGAAAGACTACTTTGCAACGTTTGATTGTTTTGAAATCGGTAAAAAACTTGTAAAATAAATAGACAATTCCCTCCTAGTGAGTTAAAATGTATATAATTCATTTTACTTTACCGAGGAGGGATTTTTTATGAAAAGGAAAAAGAAACTGCTTGTCCTGCTCCTTGCGGCCGCGATGCTGGCCATGTCCGCCTGCAAAGGCCTGACGCCGGACGACGCGAAAACCTACGTACAGTCTGTGCTGGACGCAAGCTACAAGGCGGATTTCGCCGAGTACACAAAACAGACCGACTCCACAGAGGAGGAGGCCCGGGCGCTCTACGATGAGAACATGGACAATATCATGGAGATGGGCGGCTTTAACGACGCGGGGCTGTCGGAGGAACTGACAGCGAATTACCGGCAGCTTTTCCAGGACATGCTTGCCAAGGCAAAGTATGAAGTGGGGGAGGCAGCGGAAGATGAGGACGGCAATTTCACCGTGCAGGTGAGCGCGGAGCCCTTCGCCGGATTTGACGGGCTTGAGGACGAGGTGATGGCCGCCGTGGAGGCTGAGTTTGCAAATATCACGGATATCTCCCAGTTCCCCAGCGATGAGGAGATCAATGAGATGGTGTTCCAGATGATGTACGACATCCTCGTGGAGCGCATGGAAAACCCGGCCTACGGGGAAGCGCAGACTGTGGAACTGCATGTGGAGCTTGCAGACAATGTCTACTCGGTCAATGAGGATGACCTGACAGCGCTGGATGGGATCCTTTTCCCGTCAGATAATTTCTAAGTGAAAAGATATGCGGAGGCAGAACAATCGGTTCTGCCTCCTTTGTGCGTGATCGAGGAACAATACAGACATATGTCTGATAAATGCATAAATAAGGAAGCGAGCAAGCCTTCGTCGTGCTTATCAGAGACGTCAGAGCCCACAAAGACGAGCTGGATAAGACCAAGCTCGGCTACAATTCCCTGATCAGTATGATCGCAAACTTCTTTGATACGCTGGGAATCGGCAGCTATGCCATCGCCACCTCGGCGTGGAAGTTCAACAAGTCCGTACACGACGACCTGATCCCCGGCACCCTGAATGTCGCTTTCGGCATTCCGATCTGCGTGGAGGCGACCATCACCATGACGAGGATCGAGATGGATTCCCTGACCCTTGTCCTGATGATCGCGGCGGCCATCATCGGATCCATCCTCGGCGCCAAGATCATCTCCAGGATGGACATTATGAAGATCCGGGTGGTGATGGGCGTGGCCCTCATCATCGTGGCTCTGATCACTCTGTGCAAGATCAATGCAGTCGGACCTTTCGGCATCCTCGGTACAGCCAGGGGACTGGAGGGCGGCATGCTGGCACTGGGCGTGATCGCCAACTTTATCCTCGGCATCCTCATGACAGCCGGCATCGGCCTGTATGCGCCCTGTATGGCGATCGTCCTGCTGCTCGGCATGAGCGCGGACGTGGCCTTCCCGGTTATGATGGGATCCTGCGCGTACCTGTGTCCTGCCTGCGGCATCACGTTCATCAGGGAGGGCAAGTACAACAGGGCGTCCACGATCCCCATGATCATCACCGGCTCCATCGGCGTCCTCATCGCCGGATTCATCGTGACAAGCCTGCCCCTCACCGTACTTACATACCTTGTCTGCGTTGTCATGGTGATCTGCGCGATCATGTTCTTCCACGACGCGGCAAAGCAGAAGAAGTAGACAAAGCAGCGACACGAAAAAAGCGCCCCGAAAGGAGCGCTTTTTTCATGCCGCTGATGGGACTCGAACCCATATGGTTTCCCGTACGATTTTGAGTCGTATGCGTCTGCCAGTTCCGCCACAGCGGCAGGTGGTCCGGCCTCTGACCGAGACTGGAATAAATTATAGCACACGGGAACTCCCGTGACAATCTTTTTTTGCCTGCATTCGCATTTATACCTTTAAAAAAAGCCGGCTTTGTTGTATAGTAAATAGAAGTATTGTCATGCAACCAACTGATCTGAATGGAGAGAACATATGGCGGAAAAGATAGTTTTGATAGACGGACACAGTATCTTAAACAGGGCCTTCTTCGGGCTGCCGGACCTGACGAACGCAGAGGGACTCCACACGAACGCTGTCTACGGCTTCCTGAATATCATGCTGAAGATCCTGGAGGAGGAGAAGCCCCAGTACCTGACCGTGGCGTTCGATGTGCATGCGCCTACCTTCCGGCACGAAATGTACGACCAGTACAAGGGGACGCGAAAGCCCATGGCGGAGGAGCTGCGCCAGCAGGTGCCGGTCATGAAGGACGTGCTGACAGCCATGGGGGTCCGGGTGATCGAGCAGGCCGGGCTTGAGGCGGACGACCTGATCGGAACCATCGCAAGGCGGTGTGAGGCCGCCGGGATGGAGGTGTCCGTCATCAGCGGGGACAGGGACCTCCTGCAGCTTGCCACGGAACACACGCAGATCCGGATCCCCAAGACAAAGCGGGGCGGGACGCAGATCGAAGACTACTATGCGGCGGATGTGAAGGAAAAGTACGGGGTCACACCCCTTGAGTTTATCGATATGAAGGCCCTCATGGGAGACGCATCCGACAATATCCCGGGTGTGCCGGGCATCGGCGAGAAGACGGCGGCCAAGATCATCGCCGCGTACCATTCCATCGAAGAGGCCCACGCCCACGCGGAGGAGATCCGGCCGCCGCGGGCGTCCAAAGCCATCACCGAGCACTGGGATCTGGCGGTCATGAGCAAGGAGCTGGCGACGATCCGGGTGGATGCGGATATCGACTATGAGGTGAGCGGGGCAAAGCTTGGCAACCTCTTTACGGAGGAGGCATACACCCTGTTCCAGCGGCTGGAGTTCAAAAACCTGCTTGGCAGATTTGAGGTGCAGGCCCCGGGGAGCGGGGTGGAGGACTCGTTCTGCACGGTGGAGGACAAAGACCGGGCCCTTGAGGTCTTCGCGCGGGCAGCCGCATCTGACAGGGTGGGGGCCGCCATCCTGCGGGATACAAAAGAAGTGCTCCCCCTCTTTGCGAAGCAGGCGGGCGTGTCGGGCGCGGCCCTGTGCTTCGGGGAGGAAGAGATCTTCTGCATCCGTGCGGGCGCAGGTCTTAAGCCGGAAGAGATCCTCTGCCATCTGGAGGAGCTGTCCGGGAAAACCGGTTGTTTTTCCATGTTCTCGCTGAAGGAGAAGATGGATTTTGTGACGCCGCAGGCGCCAAAGCGCTGCTTTGACGGGATCATCGCCGCGTACCTTCTCAATCCTCTGAAGAGCGACTACCGCTTTGAGGATGTGGCGAGAGAGCAGTTGGATCTTCTCCTGGACGACAGGATGGAAGATGAGAAGCGGGCCTGCTTCGAGGCCTACACAGCCTGGAAGGCCATGCCCATCCTGGAAGAAAAGCTGGACGGGGCGGGCATGCTCCCGCTGTTTCAAAAGATCGAGATGCCGCTTGCCTTCACTCTCTATGAGATGGAGCAAAACGGGGTGAAAGTGGAGGCGGGCGCCCTGAAGGCTTACGGGGACCAGCTTGCCGTGCAGATCGGCAGGCTGGAGCAGGAGATCTACGGGGAGTCCGGCGAGGTGTTCAACATCAATTCCCCGAAGCAGCTCGGCGTGATCCTCTTTGAGAAGATGGGCCTCAAAGGCGGGAAGAAGACGAAGACAGGCTACTCTACAGCGGCGGATGTGCTGGAGAAGCTGGCGCCGGAGTCCCCCTTTGTGACGAAGATCCTGGAGTACCGGCAGCTTGCGAAGCTGAAATCCACCTATGCGGACGGCCTGGCCGCGTTTATCGGCGAAGACGGGCGGATCCACGGCAAGTTCCACCAGACGGTCACCGCCACGGGGCGGATCAGCAGCGCGGAGCCGAACCTGCAGAACATTCCGGTGCGGATGGAGCTTGGCAGGCTGATCCGCAAGGTGTTTGTCCCGGAGGAGGGCTACCTGTTCGTGGATGCGGACTACTCCCAGATCGAACTGCGGGTGCTGGCCCACTGTTCCGGAGACCGGCAGTTGATCGGGGCCTACCGGGAGGAGAAGGACATCCACCGGATCACGGCCTCCCAGGTCTTCCACACCCCCTTCGACGAGGTGACGGACCTGCAGAGGAGCAATGCCAAGGCGGTCAACTTCGGCATCGTCTACGGCATCAGCTCCTTCGGCCTCAGCCAGGACTTAAGCATCACGAGAAAAGAGGCGGCTCAGTATATCGAGCAGTACTTCAGGACCTACCCGGGCATCAAGGCATTCCTGGACCGGGCGGTGGCGCAGGCAAAGGAGCAGGGGTATGTGACGACCCTCTTCGGCAGGAGAAGGCCGGTGCCGGAGCTCTCCTCCAGCAATTTCATGCAGCGCTCCTTCGGCGAGCGGGTGGCCATGAACTCGCCGATCCAGGGGACGGCGGCTGACATCATGAAGATCGCCATGATCGGCGTGGAGCGGCGGCTCAAGGAGGGCGGCATGCGCTCGCGCCTCGTGCTGCAGGTCCACGACGAACTGCTGGTGGAAGCCCATGAGAGCGAAGTGGAGCAGGTGAAGGAGATCGTAAGAGACGAGATGGAGCACGCGGCGTCCCTGGAGGTGCCGCTGGAGATAGACATGCATACCGGCAGGAACTGGTATGAAGCGAAATAGAGGTGACGCAGGATGAAGATCATAGGGATTACAGGCGGGATCGGAGCAGGGAAGAGCCAGGTGCTCTCCTATCTGAAAGAAGAGTACGGCGCCGTTGTCTGCCAGGCAGACCAGGTGGCAAAGCGGCTGCAGAAAAAAGGGACAAGGTGTCACAGAAGGATCACCGAGCACTTCGGGACGGGGATCCTGGATGAGACGGGCAGGCTGGACCGGGCAAAGCTGGCGAACATCGTGTTCTCCAACCAGGCGCAGCTTCGCGTTCTCAACGAGATCGTGCACCCGGCGGTGAAGGAGAAGATCCGGGAGACGATCCGCAGGGAGGAAAAGAAAGGGACAGCCGTGTTCGTCCTGGAGGCGGCGCTCTTCATAGAAGAAAAATATGATGCGCTGTGCGATGAAGTGTGGTATATTTATGCGGATGAGGAGACGAGGAAGAAGCGTCTCATGGCCTCAAGGGGCTACAGTGAGGAGAAGATAAAAGGCATCTTCGCCTCCCAGATGTCTTCCTCCGACTTCTTTACATACTGCGATAGAGCTGTCGACAACTGCAATTCCTTCCAGGAGACATGCGGCGAGATCGACGGGATCATGGCGCAGCTCCATATAGGGAAAACGAGAAATTAACAGGCAGGAGAGATGACAGACGATGAGACTGTGCAGCATAGCGAGCGGCAGCAGCGGAAACTGTATTTATGTGGGAAGCGACCGCACCCACCTTCTGGTGGATACGGGGATCAGCCGGAAGCGGATCGACGAGGGGCTTCACACGCTGGGCATAAAAGGGGAGGAACTGGCAGGGATCCTCATCACCCATGAGCACTCGGACCACATCCAGGGACTGGGCGTGTTCAGCCGGAAGTACGGCATCCCGGTGTACGCCACGAAAGGGACCCTGCGGGGCATTACGGAGTACCGGAGCCTTGGCAGGATGCCGGAGGGGCTGCTCAGGGAGATCCACACGGACACGGAGTTTGACCTGGGGGATCTGAAGATCCGTCCCTTCTCCATCTCCCACGATGCCTACGAGCCGTCCGGGTACAGGATTGCCTGCGGGCAGCGGTCGGTGGCGGTGGCTACGGACCTGGGCGTGTATGACGACTACACGGTGGAGAACCTGAAGGGGCTGGACGCCGTCCTTCTGGAGGCGAACCACGACATACATATGCTGGAGGTGGGGCCCTACCCGTATCCGCTGAAGCGGCGCGTCATGGGGGAGAAAGGGCATCTCTCCAACGAGTCCTCCGGAAGACTTCTGTGCGACATTCTCCACGACGGGCTCAGGCATGTGATCCTGGGGCACCTGAGCAGGGAGAACAACTACGCAGAGCTGGCCTACGAGACGGTGAAGCTTGAGGTGACAGTGGGGGACAACCCGTACAGGGGGGAGGACATCCCCATGATGGTGGCTGCCAGGGACAGCGTGTCAGAGGCGGTCACCGTATAGAAAAAGAGGACAGAGAGGAAAGAAAGAGATATGAGTAAAGTGGCAGTCATGACAGACAGCAACAGCGGCATCACCCAGAAGGAGGCGCAGCGGCTCGGCATCCGGGTCGTTCCCATGCCGTTCTATATTGACGGGGAGCTGTATTACGAGGATATCACCCTGACGCAGGAGGAGTTTTACGGGCATCTCTCCGGCGAGGCGGATATCTCCACGTCCCAGCCATCCCCCGGGGATGTGATGGAGATCTGGGAGGAGCTCCTTGACACGTACGACGAGGTGGTGCACATCCCCATGTCCAGCGGCCTGTCCAACTCCTGTGAGACGGCCATGGCGCTGGCCCGGGATTTTGACGGGAAAGTGCATGTGGTGAACAACCAGAGGATCTCAGTCACCCAGCGCCAGTCCGTGCTGGATGCGCTTGCACTGGCGGGGCAGGGGCGCACCGGGCAGGAGATCTGCGACATCCTCATGCGGGAGAAGCTGGAGGCCAGCATCTACATTACGGTGGACACACTGAAATACCTGAAGAAGGGAGGGCGCGTGACGCCTGCTGCAGCAGCGCTCGGCACAGTCCTCAACTTAAAGCCGGTCCTCACCATCCAGGGCGAGAAGCTGGATGCCTTCGCGAAGGTGCGGGGCATGAAATCCGCCAAAAAGGTGATGAAGGAAGCCATGAAGAAGGACCTGGACACCCGGTTTGCAGGCAGGAAGGTCCACCTGGAGATCGCCCACACCTGCCCGGAGGAGGAAGCGCAGGCGTGGAAGGAGGAGCTGGAGGCATACTTCCCCGGCTATGACATCCACATGGACGCACTCTCCCTGAGCGTGGCCTGCCACATCGGGCCCGGCGCCCTCGCCGTGGCGTGCAGCCGGCAGGTGGAAGAACTGGAAGACAGGTAAGAGAAGATAAGAGGGCAGAAAAAGGCAGCAGGCCGTCAGACGATGACGACCTGCTGTCTGCATTCGTGGATAAAAGGAGTCCGGAACTTATCCGTTACGACGGATTCATACAGGTTGGCGGCGTAGAGGTCGCTCTCGAACATGCGCCGGGCGCAGCCGGAGAGGGAGGCCCGGGACGGCTTCGTGACAAGGGGGATGGCGCTTGTCTTCTTGAGAAGATTAAGAAGAGGCGCCGCATCCCTGCGAAAGCCGAGCACGCGGGCGTAACCGCAGCCGCCGGCCGCCCGGAAGGCGTCCATGTCCGTCCCCCGGATGCCGAGAAGGATGTGGAGGAGGCAGCGGCTGATGCGAGCGTAGGTCATCTCCTTTGTCTTTAACAGGGAGCAGAACTGCGCAAAGGAGAGGTATCCGTTAAGCCGGCCCGCGATCCGGTTCGCCAGGTCCTCTGTGACGTCCGCGAAGGAGGCCAGGCCGGCGGCGCTCTCTGTAAGGAGTCGGTATTTGAGAAGAAGGGAAAAGTCGTCCGCATACACGGGATAGCGGGAACCGTACGACTCCGCAAGGATCCGCGCTGACGGGGCGGGAACCTGATCCCGGAGGGCCGCGGGAAGGCCGTCCTTGCCGGCCTCCAGGATCAGGCGGCGGATGGCGGTGGCGGAACTGTAGGATGGATCCGGCGCCTGGTCGTGATACCCGCTCCCCTCCCGGCGGACAGTTGCCGGCTCAAGCCGGCTGCCCCGGCGCAGGATGGCCCGGATGTACTCCACCCCCAGGATGTTGTTCGGCTCCTCCATGACAGCTCCGGCGTCCGCGCTGCCTGCGCAGGATACCAGGGCCTCCTGCCTGGCCCGGGGGAAGGAGAGCCCGCGGCTAAGAGCGGCTTTCAAGGCGGCCCGGAAGTCTTCCGGCTCCTCCTCCAGGATGCGGGCGGCCCGGGAGAGGGAAGGCAGATCCCCGCACTCGCTCCCAAAGCAGAGGCTGTCCACGCAGCCGAGCTGGTCTAAGACAGATACGGCGCCGGAGGCGAAATACTCCGCGCTCCCGCAGGCGCACCAGACGGGAAGCTCCAGCACAAGGGAGACGCCGGCTTCCAGCGCCATGGCGGCCCGCAGGTGCTTGGGCAGGAGGGCGGGAGCCCCCCGCTGGACGAAGTCCCCGCTCATGACGGCGATCACCGCGTCCGCCCCGGTCTGTTCTTTTGCCTTCCCGATATGGTACAGATGTCCCCTGTGAAACGGGTTGTACTCTGCGATCACTCCGACAATTTTCATGGAAATCTCCTTGTATATCTTTTTGAAATTGATTATACTATATGAGGACATTTACGGCAACTGCGGGAAGATCCGGGATTTTCCCGCACATGGACAACAGGCGGAAGGAGGATACATATGGAGAACCGGGACAGGAATGAAGAGCTTGCATATGAGACGGAAGAGAAGGAAAAGCTGACGGAAGAACGTATCCTCCAGATGCTGGACGAGAGAAAATACAAGGAGCTCAAAGAAGAGCTGGAGAACATGTATCCGGTGGATCTGGCGGAACTGATGGAGGATTTCTCCCAGAAGCAGCTCGTCATGGTATTCCGTCTCCTGGCGAAGGAGGAGGCGGCTGAGACCTTCACCGAGATGGACAGCGACATGCGGGAGATGCTGATCGGCGGCCTGACGGACTCGGAGCTGGAGGAAGTCATGGAGGAGATGTATCTGGACGATACGGTGGACGTGCTGGAGGAGATGCCGGCCAACGTAGTGGACCGTCTTCTCATGGCGACGGACGAGGAGACGCGCCAGCAGATCAACCAGTTGCTCCAGTACCCGGAGGACAGCGCCGGAAGCGTCATGAACGTGGACTACATCGCCCTGCGAAGGGAGATGACGGTGGCGGATTCCATCCTGAAGATCCGGCAGGTCGGACTCAACAAGGAGACCATCTACACCTGCTACGTGACGGAGAAGCGCAAGCTCATCGGCATGGTGGATGTAAAGGAGCTCCTCACAACAGGTGAATCCAGAACCATCGAAGAGATCATGGACACCAACGTGCTCTATGCCCACACGACGGACGACCAGGAGGAAGTGGCCCAGATCATCAACAAGTACGGTCTGATCGCCCTCCCCATCGTGGACCACGAGATGTGCATGGTGGGTATTGTCACCGTAGACGACGCCATGGACGTCCTGCAGGAGGAGACGACGGAGGATATCAGCATCATGGCCGGCGTAAACCCCAGCGACGACTCCTACTTTGAGACTACGGTGGTGGAGCACGTCAAAAGCCGTCTTCCCTGGCTTCTGTTCCTCATGCTCTCCGCCACGGTGACCCAGATGATCATGAACCACTATGAGAGCGCGCTGGCCGTCATGCCGCAGCTTGCCGGGTTCATCCCCATGCTGACCGGCACGGGCGGAAACTGCGGCTCCCAGAGTTCCACCCTGGTGATCCGCGGACTTTCAGTGGGGGAGATCGAGTTCGGCGACCTGTTCCGGGTGATCTTTAAGGAGATCCGGGTGGCGGTCCTGATCAGCCTGATCCTGTCTGTTGTGAACGGGATCCGCATCCTTGTCATGGGACAGGGGGATGTGCTGGTGGCCCTCACCATCGGGCTTACCATGGCCTGCACCATCGTGATCGCCAAGGTGGTGGGCTGCACCCTGCCCCTGGTGGCGGAGAAGATCGGCCTGGACCCGGCCATCATGGCCACGCCGCTCATCTCCACGCTGGTGGATATCAGCACGATCAGCGTCTATTTCGCCATCGTCAGCGCCGTGTTTGCGCTCTGATCCGGCCGGCTTTGCCTGATAAAAATTTGACAGGAATTGTACGCCAAAAGAGACATCAGATTGCCAAAAGAACCCTTGTTTGCAGGGGTTCTTTGTATTATAATGAAAACAGTGAGAAAAAATGGAAAGGAGTCTTTCAGTCATGGGATTTATAGATGAGATGAAAGCAAAAGCAAGAGCAGACAAAAAGACGATCGTTCTCCCGGAGTCCGAGGACGAGCGCACCTACAAAGCCGCTGAGACGGTGCTCAGGGAAGGGATCGCCAACGTGGTCATCGTCGGCAGCGAGGAGGAAGTCGCAAAGAATAAGGGCAGCTACGACATCAGCGGCGCCCGGATTGTGGATCCCGCCACGAGCGACAGGACAGCCGCCTATATCGACAAGCTCGTGGAGCTCCGCCAGAAGAAGGGGATGACGCCGGAGCAGGCGCGTGAGATCCTTCTTACCAATTACCTGTACTACGGCGTTATGATGGTCAAGATGAAGGATGCGGACGGCATGGTTTCCGGCGCCTGCCACTCCACAGCGGACACGCTGCGCCCCTGCCTCCAGATCCTCAAGACAAAGCCTGGCACAAAGCTCGTATCCGCTTTCTTTGTGATGTGCGTTCCGGACTGCGAGTACGGTGAGAAGGGCGTGTTCGTGTTTGCGGACTGCGGCCTGAACCAGAATCCCACATCCGAAGAGCTGGCGGCTATCGCAGAGTCTTCCGCCCAGTCCTTTAAGATGCTGGTCGGCGCGGAGCCGAAGGTTGCCATGCTCAGCCACTCCTCCAAGGGAAGCGCCAAGCACGCGGATGTGGACAAGGTGACAGAGGCTGTCCGGATCGCAAGGGAAGCGGCCCCGGACCTGATGCTGGATGGGGAGCTGCAGCTTGACGCGGCCATCGTTCCCAGCGTGGGAGAGTCCAAGGCTCCCGGAAGCCCGGTGGCAGGCCATGCGAACGTGCTCGTGTTCCCGGATCTCGACGCCGGCAACATCGGCTACAAGCTTGTGCAGAGACTTGCGAAGGCGGAGGCGTACGGCCCGATGACACAGGGCATCGCCGCTCCTGTCAACGACCTGTCCAGAGGCTGCTCCGCGGAGGACATCGTGGGCGTGGTAGCCATCACGGCAGTGCAGGCGCAGAACCAGTAAGGATGAGAGAATAGCATACGGAAAATCCGGAGGAGATTGAGAAAATGAATGTATTAGTAGTAAACTGTGGAAGTTCATCCCTGAAATTCCAGTTGATCAATTACGATAACAGAGACGTGATGGCAAAGGGCATCTGCGAGCGCATCGGCATCGACGGACGCCTTGTGTATGAGCCCAAGGGAGGGGAAAAGGAAGTGACCGAGGCCGCCATGCCGGATCACACAACCGCGATCCAGATGGTGCTGGACGCCCTTGTCAATGAGAAGACGGGCGTCATCGGATCCCTGGAGGAGATCGACGCCATCGGCCACCGCGTCCTTCACGGCGGCATGAAGATCACCAACTCCGTCATCATCGACGACGAGGTCATCAAGGTGATCGAGGAGTGCGCGGACTTAGGACCGCTCCACAACCCGGCCAACCTGATGGGCATCAATGCCTGCATGAAGCTCATGCCCGGCGTTCCCAACGTGGCTGTATTTGACACGGCGTTCCATCAGACCATGCCCCCGAAGGCATATATGTACGGGATCCCGAAGGAGTACTATGAGAAGTACGCGATCCGCAAGTACGGCTTCCACGGCACATCCCACAAGTACGTTTCCGCCCGCACGGCGGCTTTCCTCGGAAAGGACATCAGGGATCTGAAGATCATCGTATGCCACATGGGCAACGGCGCGTCCCTGTCCGCTGTAAAGAACGGCAAATGCGTGGATACATCCATGGGACTTACACCACTTGAGGGCGTGATCATGGGCACCCGCTCCGGCGATATCGATCCCGCCTTTGTGGAGTACCTCTGCAACAAAGAGAACCTGACTGTGTCTGAGGTGCTGAACATCCTCAACAAGAAGTCCGGCATGCTCGGCATGACAGGAATCTCCAGCGACTACCGCGATGTGTCCGCGGCTGCGGAGGCAGGCAACCAGGATGCCATCAACTGCCTGGAGGCGTATGCATACCGCATCGTCAAGTACATCGGCTCCTACATTGCAGCCATGGGCGGCGTGGACGTGATCACCTTTACCGCAGGACTCGGCGAGAACGCCATCCCGCTGCGCAAGGAGATCTGCGAGGCGTTCGGATTCATGGGTCTTCAGTTCGACGATGAGGCCAACAACTGCCGCGGCAAAGAGGTCATCATCACGAAACCGGAATCCAGCATCATGGCATGCGTGATCCCGACAAACGAGGAGATTGCCATCTGCGAAGAAACTGTAGAACTGGTAAAGAAAAATCTTGACAAATAGTGACTGAAAAGATATACTTTATAAAGTGTGGTTAGGAGAGCGTTATGCTGATAGAACTGACGAAGGTTTTGGAACAGGATGACAAGGTCATCCGCCAGGAAGCGCACCTTGAGCAGGATACGATCCGGGTGGCCGGAAAGGATTACAGGCTCAGCGAACTGGAGCCGGCTCTGTTTGAGATCACCAATCTCGGGAAGAAGCAGGTGCAGGTGAAGGGGAGCGCGAAGATAAAGACCGTCGTCCCATGCGACAGATGTCTGGAGGACGTGGAGCAGATATTCGATCTGTCCTTTGAGAGGGAGATCGACATGAAGCTTGACGAGGAAGAGCGAAGACAGTCCGAGGAAGAGTACAACTTCATGGACGGGACATGCCTTGACACAGACGTACTGGTGCAAAACGAACTCCTGGTCAACTGGCCAATTCGGGTGCTGTGCAGGGAAGACTGCAAAGGGCTGTGCAGCATTTGTGGTGCTAATCTCAATCATGGTGAATGTGGCTGTGACAGAGAGGTATTAGACCCGCGGATGGCAGCCTTTCAGGATATATTCAGCAAGTTTAAGGAGGTGTAAAGTATGTCCATCTGTCCAAAGAATAAAACATCCAAAGCCAGAAGAGATAAAAGAAGAGCAAACTGGAAAATGAGCGCACCAAATCTGGTAAAGTGCAGCAAGTGCGGTGAGCTGATGATGCCCCACAGGGTATGCAAATCCTGCGGCTCCTACAACAAGAGGGAGATCATCGCTCAGGACTAATTGAATTGACAAAACGAGATGGAGGAGATCAGCTATGGTCTCCTTCATTTTACTAGGAAGAAAAGGGGGAACCAGTATGGTCAGAAAATACCGGCTGACAAAGAAGATAGAAGAGGAGATGGCGCAGGAGATCTTAAAAGAGGTACAGCAGCTTGAGAATGTAAAGAGCGCTTCCTTCTCAGAGGACCTGTCTCAGCTTGCGATCGGCACAGAGGATAACGAGTACGGCGCGGTCATGAACCGGACTGTAAACATCTGCCGCAGGATCGGCGGGGGCTGCGACCTGAGTTTTGACGGATTTGTGGTTGAAGAGTAATCCGGAGGGTCCCGCAGTGCGGGATCTTCCTTTTTTGATTGCAAAATGTTATAGTATGAGTTATACTAATAACAAAAGAGAGAGTTCCGCTTCGCGGAAATACAGACAAGGCGGGAGGGACAGCCATGGCTGCAGATCATCTGTCTGAAAAAATGAAAAACGTCATCTGGCCGGAATTTCGCGCGCATTTCAGGAGCGCGGCGAGCGCGGCCTCATACTGGAGCGATCTGTGTGAGTTTGCGCAGATCACGGGGGCGGACCTGACGCAGGCGCGTGAGCAGGATGTGCAGGCATACTACCGGATCATGACAGAGAGGTGCGAAGGAGGGGAGATCCAACAGGGGACGCTCGCCAAGAAGTTCCGGGAACTGCATTCCCTGGCTGATTTCATGTGCAGGAGGACGGACGCATACGGGCTGCCTTCCTCGTTCCAGGACTTATTTTACCCGTATCTGCCCGGTCTGGCCGGCCAGGACAGATACGCGGATGTGGCGCCGGTGGAGGAGATTGACCGGCTGCTTGAAGCGGCGCAGGGCGACCGCCAGGCATACACGGTCATCACGCTCCTCTACCGGGTGGGCCTTTCCTCCACCGAGATCTGTGCCCTGAAGCGGGAGGATATCGGGCTGTATGAGAACGGCGCCTATCTTGCGCCGGAAGGAAGGCAGGAGGGGGTCTATGTGCCGGAGGACGCACTGCAGGTGCTGGAGAGCTATCTGGAGGGCGCCGGGGAGCACCCGACCCTTTTTTACAACCGGCGGGGCGATCCGCTCAATCCCATGTACATATCCAGGATGCTGCGCAGATACAGTGAACTTGCCGGCATTCCCCCCTGCAGCGCCAGAAAGCTGCGAAGCGCCTGCGCTTACAACCTCTTTTCCTACGAGGCGGGCGCCCGGCAGGTAGCCGCGCATATGGGGATCACGAAGACCCATGTAAACCGGTACAGGAAGAAGGCATACAAGGAGCAGCTATCGAGAGCCGCAGGACGCCTTGTCAGGATCCGCGTGGAGGATCCCTTCGGGCGGGAAGAGCTGTAAGAGTTCACAAAACAAAATATTGATTTTTGAAGTAATGTTTAGTAGAATAATCTCTAGTAGTGATGGAGGAAAGAGATTATGGCAGAACTTACGAAGATTGCGCTGGATGCCATGGGCGGCGACAACGCCCCTGTGGAGATGGTCAAAGGCGCGGTTGACGCTGTCTCCAGGGAGAAGAACATCAAGGTGTTCCTCGTGGGACAGGAGGAAGTTGTCAAAAGAGAACTTAAGAACTACACCTACGATGCAGAGCGCCTCGAGGTGGTAAATGCCACGGAGGTCATTGAGACGGCGGAGCCGCCGGTCAACGCCATCCGCAGGAAGAAGGACTCATCCATCGTGGTGGGCATGAAGATGGTCCGCGCAGGCGAGGCGGACGCCTTCGTATCAGCCGGAAGCTCCGGGGCTGTCCTCGTGGGCGGCCAGACGATCGTGGGCAGGATCAAAGGGGTGGAGAGGCCGCCTCTCGCGCCGCTCATCCCCACAGAGAAAGGCGTGTCCCTTCTGATCGACTGCGGCGCCAATGTGGACGCAAGGCCGTCCCATCTGGTGCAGTTCGCGAAGATGGGGTCCATTTACATGGAGCACGTGATGGGCGTGAAGAACCCGAAGGTGGCGATCGTGAATATCGGCGCCGAGGAGGAGAAGGGCAATGCCCTTGTCAAGGAGACGTTCCCGCTTTTGAAGGCGGAGAAGGGGATCAATTTCACCGGCAGCATTGAGGCCAGGGAGATTCCCCACGGCCAGGCGGATGTCATCGTGTGCGAGGCGTTTGCGGGCAATATCATCCTGAAGCTCTTCGAGGGTGTGGGCGCTGTCCTGATCAGCAAGGTGAAGCAGGGCATGATGAGCAGCCTGCGCAGCAAGATCGGGGCGCTTCTCGTGAAGCCGGCCCTGAAGGAGACGCTGAAGAGCTTTGACACGAGCGAGCACGGAGGCGCGCCGCTTCTGGGGCTTCGGGGGCTTGTCGTGAAGACGCATGGAAGTTCCAAGGCCAGGGAGGTATCCAATTCCATCCTCCAGTGCCTGACCTTCCGGGAACAGAGGATCAATGAGAAGATCCAGGAGTGTATTCAGGCGGACTTGTCCGATGAATAGATAGAAAGCAAGAAAAAGGAGATGAAGGAATGGAATTTGAAAAACTGCAGGAAATTATAGCTGACGTTCTCAATGTGAACGCAGACGAGGTCACGATGGAGACAAAATTTGTGGACGATCTCGGGGCGGACTCGCTGGATATCTTCCAGATCATCATGGGAATCGAGGAGGCCTTCGATATAGAGATCGACAATGATGACGCGGAGAAGATCGTAACAGTAGGCGACGCCGTGGAGCAGATCAAAAACGCAACAAACTAGGCAGAAAGGAGAAAAAGCCCGGGTGCGGGCTTTTTCTTTTATGAGGTATACAATGAGTCGAAAGCTGAGTGAACTGGAGAGGGAGATCCGGTATTCCTTCCGGGACCGGGCGCTCCTTGAGCGTGCTATGATGCACAGCTCCTATGTGAATGAAAAGCACCTTCCCAAGTATGCGTGCAACGAGAGACTGGAATTTCTGGGCGACGCGGTGCTGGAACTGGTGTCCAGTGAGTTCCTGTTCCATGAGGATGAAAAGATGCCGGAGGGGGAGCTGACAAAGACGAGGGCGAGCATGGTGTGCGAGCCGGCGCTTGCGTACTGCGCCAGATCGATCTGCCTGGGCGACTATCTCCTGCTTGGAAAGGGAGAGGATATGACAGGGGGACGGAAGAGGGATTCCGTCACATCCGACGCCATGGAGGCGCTGATCGGTGCTATTTATCTGGATGGTGGTTTTGCTAGTGCAAAAGAGTTTGTCCTCGGGTTTGTCTTGAATGACCTGGAGCACAAGAAGCTCTTTTATGATAGCAAGACTATCCTGCAGGAGATCGTGCAGGCAGAATTTGAACAGCCGGTCGTCTATGAACTTACCGGGGAGGAGGGCCCGGACCACGACAAGACCTTCCATGTGGCCGTCCATATAGGGGAGAAGGCATACGGATCCGGGAGCGGGAGGACGAAGAAGGCGGCAGAGCAGGACGCCGCCTACCGGACGATCCTCCTCCTTCGCGAAAAAGAAGATAAAGCAGGTGACACATGTATTTAAAGAGTATCGAGATACAGGGATTCAAGTCCTTTGCAAACAAGATCGTATTCGATTTTCATAACGGGATCACGGGCATCGTCGGACCGAACGGAAGCGGAAAGAGCAACGTGGCGGACGCCGTGCGCTGGGTTCTGGGCGAGCAGCGGGTCAAGCAGCTCCGGGGCGGCAGCATGCAGGACGTCATCTTTTCCGGCACGGAGAGCCGGCGCCCCCTGAGCTACGCTTCTGTGGCCATCACGCTGGACAACTCGGACCGCCAGCTTGCGGTGGATTACGGGGAAGTGACCGTGACAAGGAAGCTCTACCGTTCCGGCGAGAGTGAGTATCTGCTGAATGGAAGTGCCTGCAGGCTCAAGGATATCAACGAGCTTTTCTATGACACCGGAATCGGAAAGGAAGGATACTCCATCATCGGCCAGGGGCAGATCGACCGGATCTTAAGCGGCAAGCCGGAGGAGCGCAGGGAGCTTTTTGACGAGGCGGCCGGCATTGTGAAGTTTAAGCGGCGCAAGAGCATGTCCGTAAAGAAACTGGAGGACGAGAGGCAGAATCTGCTGCGTGTCAACGACATCCTGGCCGAGCTGGAGAGGCAGTTGGGGCCGCTGAAGAAGCAGGCGGAGACAGCCAGGGAATATTTAAATAAGAAGGAGCGGCTGCGGACCTTCGACATCAATATGTTCCTTCTGGAGACCGAGCGGCTGAAGGAGCAGATCCGGGACGCGGAGGAGAAACTTACCGGCGCGAAGGCTGAGATGGAGGAGGCGGACGCCTCCTACAGCGCGATGAAGGAGGAGTACGAGTCCATCGAGGAGCAGATGGATGAGATCGATGACGCGATCGAGCGGGCGAAGAGCCAGCGCAGCGAGACGAACCTTCTGAAACAGCAGTTGGAGAACCAGATCGAGCTTCTGAAGGAGCAGATCAACAGCGCCCGCATGACGGACGAGCACTTCGGTCAGCGGTGGCAGGCCATCGAGCAGGAGATCGCGCAGAGAAAAGAAAATCTTGCTCAGTTCGGGAAGGAGAAGGATGAGCTGGAAGGCGGCCTGCGGGAGAAGATACAGGCGCGGGAAGAGGCGGCTGCGCGCCTTGTGGAGGTGCAGAGCCGCATCGCCTCCCTGACAGACCAGATTGAGAAGAACAAAAACGACATCATCGAGATCTTGAACAACCGGGCTTCCACCCAGGCAAAGATCCAGCGGTACGACACCATGATGGAGCAGATCCAGGTCCGCCGCTCCCAGATGAACCAGCGGCTGATCAAGGCGCAGAGCGAGGCCCAGGAGGAGCAGGAGCACCAGGAGGAACACCGGGCGAAGCTGGAGGAGATCTCTGCCTCGATCCGGGAACTGACGGAGGAGAACAGCCGCTTTGAGGAGAAGATCGAAGCGCTCCAGAAAGAGCTTGCCGGGAAGACGGAACAGTTGCGGGTAGGGCAGAGTGCCTACCACAGGGAGGCGTCCCGGCTGGAGTCACTCAAGAACATCACAGAGCGGTACGACGGGTACGGCGGCAGCATCCGCCGCGTCATGGAGCAGAAAGAAAAGGAAAAAGGCATCCTCGGCGTGGTGGCGGACATCATCAAGGTGGACAAGGCCTATGAGGTGGCGATCGAGACGGCGCTGGGCGGCAGCATCCAGAATATTGTCACAGATACCGAGGAGACGGCCAAGCGCATGATCGATTTCCTGAAGCGGAACCGGTACGGGCGCGCCACTTTTCTCCCCCTCACCGGCATCACGGGGGGCAAAGGCCCGGCCAGACCGGAAGCGCTGCGGGAAAAAGGCGTGGTCGGACTGGCCAGCACGCTCGTGCGGGCGGACGAAAAGTACAAGGGCCTGGCGGAGAACCTGCTCGGCAGGACGATTGTTGTGGACCACATCGACAACGGGATCGCCATCGCGAGGAAATACAGGCAGACGCTGCGTCTTGTGACCCTGGAAGGGGAGCTGCTCAACCCGGGCGGTTCCATGACCGGCGGCGCCTTCAAAAACTCCAGCAATCTTCTCAGCAGAAGGCGGGAGATCGAGGAGTTTGAGAAGACTGTCCGCTGCCTGAAGCAGGAGATGGAAAAAACAGAGCAGGAAGCTGACGCGCTCCGCCAGGAGCGCTCCGCCTGCTATGAGGCGATCGACGGGATCCAGCAGAAGTTGCAGAAGGCATATGTTGTCCAGAACACGGCGAAGATGAATCTTGACCAGGCAAAGGAGAGGATCCGCCTTTCCCTGGAGACGACAGAGGCCATCCGGAAGGAAAACCAGGAGCTGGACCAGCAGATCACGGATATCAGCAACAACCAGGAGTCCATTACAGTGGAGCTGGATACATCCACCGCCCTGGAGCAGGAGATAGCCAGGAACTCCGAGGAGGCGCAGGCGCTCCTGGAGAAGGAGAAGGCGGCGGAGGCCGGGTGCCAGAAGGCCTCGGAGGAGGCCCAGCTTGCCTGCGCGGGACTTGAGCAGAAGCAGGCGTTCCTTCTCGAGAACGAGGAGCGTATCAGAGAGGAGATCGCCAAATTCGAGGAGGAGATGGCCGGCCTTGACGCCAGCAAGGAGGATGCTTCCAGAGAGATCCAGGAGAAGGAAGAGCAGATCGGGAAGATCCGCCTGACGATCGAGGATTCCCGGGAGGTGTTCGCGGAGATCGAGGAGCAGATCCGGGAGGGGACGCAGAAGAAAGAGGAGCTGGGAAGGCAGCACAAGGCGTTCCTCGGCAAGCGGGAGGAGCTTTCCCGCCACATGGCCGATCTGGACAAGGAGATCTTCCGCCTGGAGAGCCGGAAGGAGAGCTGTGAGGAAGCCTCGGAGAAGCAGATCAACTACATGTGGGAGGAGTACGAGATCACGTACAGCCACGCCCTTGAACTGCGGGATAAGAACCTGACGGATCTTGCCTATATGAGAAAGCAGATCCAGACCCTCAAAAATGAGATCCGGGGACTCGGCTCTGTCAACGTCAATGCGATCGACGATTATAAAGAAGTCTCGGAGCGCTACGAATTCCTGCACGGGCAGCACGCGGATCTCGTGGAGGCGGAAGCCACCCTTGAGAAGATCATCGCGGAGCTGGATGAGGCCATGCGCCGGCAGTTCACAGAGCAGTTCGGCAGGATAGCGGCCGAGTTTGACAAGGTGTTCAAGGAGCTCTTCGGCGGCGGGAAGGGCACGCTGGAACTGATGGAAGACGAGGATATCCTGGAGGCCGGCATCCGCATTATCGCGCAGCCGCCGGGCAAGAAGCTGCAGAACATGATGCAGCTCTCGGGAGGAGAGAAGGCGCTGACGGCCATTTCCCTTCTGTTTGCCATCCAGAACCTGAAGCCGTCCCCCTTCTGTCTTCTCGATGAGATCGAGGCGGCGCTGGATGATTCCAATGTGACCCGGTTTGCCCAGTACCTGCACAAACTGACAAAGAATACGCAGTTTATCGTGATCACCCACAGGCGCGGCACCATGACGGCAGCCGACCGCCTGTACGGCATCACCATGCAGGAGAAGGGCGTATCCACGATGGTGTCTGTCAGCCTGCTGGAACATGAACTGGACGAGATGGAAAAGCAGCACACGGCCGGATAGGAGGAGAATGATGGCAGAGGAAAAAGGTTTTTTTAAAAGACTTGTATCGGGACTTACAAAGACCCGGGATAATATCGTGTCCGGCATGGACAGCATTTTTCACGGGTTCAGCAACATAGATGAGGACTTCTACGAGGAACTTGAAGAAGTCCTGATCATGGGAGACTTAGGCGTGCAGGCGACGGAGGAGATCCTTGACGACCTGCGCGGCAAGGTGAAGGAGAGACATATCAAGGAGCCGGCTGACTGCCGGCAGATCCTGATCGACAGCATCAAGGAGCAGATGGATGTGGGCGAGACGGCCTACGAGTTCGAGGACAGGACTTCCGTCGTGATGGTGGTCGGCGTCAACGGTGTCGGAAAAACGACGACCATCGGGAAACTGGCCGGGAAGCTCCGGGCACAGAACAAGAAAGTCATTCTGGCTGCCGCGGACACCTTCCGGGCGGCTGCGGGCGAGCAGCTTAAGGAGTGGGCGAACCGGGCCCAGGCGGAGCTCATTGGCGGACAGGAGGGATCGGATCCGGCGGCCGTTGTCTACGACGCGGTCCAGGCCGCGAAGGCGCGGCATGCGGATGTGCTCCTCTGCGATACGGCCGGGCGGCTCCACAACAAGAAGAACCTGATGGAAGAGCTGCGCAAGATGAACCGCATCATTGACAGGGAGTACCCGGAGGCTTTCCGCGAGACGCTGGTGGTCCTGGATGCAACCACCGGGCAGAACGCCCTGCAGCAGGCGAAGGAATTCAAAGATGTGGCTGACATCACGGGCATCATCCTGACCAAGATGGACGGGACCGCCAAGGGCGGCATCGCGGTGGCGATCCAGGCCGAGCTTGGGATCCCGGTGAAGTACATCGGCGTGGGAGAGA
Source organism: Mordavella massiliensis (assembly GCF_016901695.1). Lineage (GTDB taxonomy): Bacteria > Bacillota > Clostridia > Lachnospirales > Lachnospiraceae > Claveliimonas > Claveliimonas massiliensis_A. The sequence goes on from NZ_JACJKS010000003.1 coordinate 172,072, forward strand.
CGATCGAGGATCTGCAGAAATTCGACGCGGATACGTTTGTGGACGCGCTTTTTGCAGTTCCGGAAGAAAAAGAATAGAAAGAGAGGCAGAAGACATGATGGAGAAACTGACGCTGGAACATTTTGAAGAGGCAAGCGAACTGGTGAAGAGAGTAACACTCCCTACAGATCTCATGTACAGTGAGTATTTCAGTTCACAGACGGGCTGCAAAGTGTATCTCAAACCGGAGAACATGCAGTATACAGGCGCTTACAAGATCCGGGGCGCGTACTACAAGATCAGCACCCTCACGGACGAGGAGCGCGAGAGGGGCCTCATCACAGCTTCTGCCGGCAACCATGCCCAGGGCGTGGCGTTCGCGGCGCAGAAGTTCGGCTGCAGGGCAACGATCGTCATGCCGACGGTCACGCCTCTTATCAAGGTGAACCGGACAAAGAGCTACGGCGCGGAGGTAGTCCTTCACGGGGATGTGTATGACGATGCCTGCGCTTACGCGATGGAGCTAGCCAAGGAGCAGGGCCTCACCTTTGTACATCCCTTTAATGACCTGGAGGTGGCGACCGGACAGGGGACGATCGCTATGGAGATCGTGCAGGAACTGCCCACGGTGGACTACATTCTGGCGCCCATCGGCGGGGGCGGCCTGATCACAGGCGTCGCAACCCTTGCGAAAATGCTCAACCCGAAGATCAAAGTCATCGGCGTGGAGCCCGCCGCAGCTGCCAGCATGAAGGCGGCCCTGGAGGCAGGCGAGCCTGTCACGCTTCCAAGCGCCAACACCATCGCCGACGGCACGGCCGTAAAACGGGTGGGAGATAAGGTGTTCCCCTATGTGCAGGAGAATGTGGACGACATCATCACGGTGGAGGATGACGACCTTGTGGGCGTCTTCCTTGATATGGTGGAGAACCACAAGATGATCGTGGAAAATTCCGGTCTCCTCACAGTGGCGGCCCTCAAGCAGCTGGATGTGAAGAACAAGAAGATCGTCTGCATCCTGAGCGGCGGCAATATGGACGTGATCACCATGTCCTCCGTTGTGCAGCACGGCCTGATCCAGAGGGACAGGATCTTCTCCCTGTCTGTCCTTCTGCCGGACAAGCCGGGCGAGCTTGTGCGGGTGGCGAGCGCTGTGGCCAATGCCCAGGGCAATGTCATCAAGCTGGAGCACAACCAGTTTGTCAGCATCAACCGCAACGCGGCCGTGGAGCTGCGCATCACGCTGGAGGCTTTTGGAACCGAGCACAAACACCAGATCATGGCGGCTCTGGAGAAAGAGGGATACAAGCCAAGGGAGATCGGCGCCAAGCTGTATTAAAAAGAGAAGCTGCAAAACATACACAGGCCATACTGCAGAAGAGGAGATCCTGCTTTTGCAGTATGGTTTTTTTTGTTCTATATTTTGGTTGACACGAGTTGTATAATTGTATACAATTATACAAGAGCTCCGGGCAGCGGGACGCGCACGGACGGGGTATTGGATTTAAAGGAGAGATGAGACATGCAGGACAGGAAGGTGTACCTTGACAAACATACCAATCTGCTTCAGCTTGAGGAGCACATGTATCCTCTGGCGGATGTAAAGGAGCCAAACGTATTCAGGAATCTGTTTCACTATGACGAGATACCGAAGATCGCGTTCAACGACAGGATCGTGCCCCACAGCATGCCGGACGAGATCTGGATCACGGACACGACATTCCGCGACGGACAGCAGTCACGGGCTCCCTACAGCACAGAGCAGATCGTGGATATCTATGATTATATGCACAGGCTGGGGGGACCGAACGGGAAGATCCGGCAGTGCGAGTTCTTCCTGTACAGCAAAAAGGACCGGGACGCCGTGTACCGGTGCATGGAGAAGGGGTATTCGTTTCCGGAGATCACGAGCTGGATCCGCGCCAGCAAGAAGGATTTTGAGCTGGTGAAGGAGATCGGGATGAAGGAGACCGGCATTCTGGTCAGTTGCTCGGACTATCATATTTTTTATAAGCTGAAGATGACAAGGCGCCAGGCGCTGGAGCACTATCTGTCTGTGATCCGGGAGTGCCTGGAGACAGGGGTCAGCCCGAGATGCCATCTGGAGGACATCACCAGGTCGGATATTTACGGGTTCGTCATCCCCTTCTGCCTGGAACTTATGAACCTGATGAAGGAGTATCAGATCCCGGTGAAGATCCGCGTCTGCGACACGATGGGGTACGGGGTCAATTATCCGGGCGCCGTGATCCCGCGCTCGATCCCCGGCATCATCTACGGCCTGCGGGTGCACGCGGGCGTGCCGAGCGAGCTCATTGAATTTCACGGGCACAACGATTTTTACAAGGCGGTCAGCAATTCCACCACGGCCTGGCTCTACGGCGCAAGCGGCGTGAACTGCTCCCTGTTCGGCATCGGCGAGAGGACCGGGAACACGCCGCTGGAGGCCATGGTGTTTGAGTACGCGCAGCTGCGGGGCACGCTGGACGGCATGGACACGACGGTGATCACGGAACTGGCGGACTACTATGAGAGGGAGATCGGGTACCACATCCCCGAGAGGACGCCGTTTGTGGGGCGTAATTTCAATGTGACCCGTGCAGGCATCCACGCGGACGGCCTGTTAAAGAACGAGGAGATCTATAATATTTTTGACACGGACAAATTCCTGAAAAGGCCGCCGCTCGTGGCGGTGTCCAACACGTCGGGGCTGGCAGGCATTGCCCACTGGATCAACACCTACTTCCATCTGCCGGAGGCAAGGCAGGTGGACAAGAACTCCGAGCTTGTGGCCATGGTCAAGGCCTGGGTGGATGAGGAATACGAGAGCGGCCGCGTCACGGTGCTCACAGACGGGGAGCTTTTGAAAGTCATAGACGACGCGTGCGGCCGGCTCGGCATTTCCCTGACAGCGCAGGAGGTCTGAGAAATGGAAGAGTATCAGGATAATTCCCTGCGGGGAAAAGTGTTCCGCCGGCTCAGGGAAGATATTTTGTCCGGCGTGTACAAGGAGCATGACGAGCTGCGCGAGACCACCATCGGCGAGGAACTCGGCGTCAGCAGGACGCCGGTCCGGGAGGCGCTGCGGCAACTGGAACTGGAAGGCCTTGTCTCCATCATCCCGAACAAGGGGGCCTATGTGACGGGGATCTCGTCCAAGGATGTGCAGGATATCTACAAGATACGCTCCATGCTGGAGGGGCTGTGCGCAAGGTGGGCCACGCGGTATATCACGAAGGAGCAGATCGGGGAGCTGGAGGAAGCGATCCTTCTGGCGGAGTTTCATCTGCAGAAAACAGGGGACCGGGATGTGGCTGAAAAGGCGCAGCAGGTGTCGGAGCTGGACGGGAAATTCCATCAGGTCCTGTATCACGCCTCAAACAGCCGTATACTGGAGCATGTGCTGTCGGATTTTCACAAGTATGTCAAGATGGCGCGGACCATGTCTGTGGAAGAGTCGTCCCGGGCGGAGAAGTCTATTGAGGAGCACCGGGCGATCCTGGACGCGATCCGGAGCAGGGACGAGGATCTGGCCGAGCGGCTGGCCAATGAGCATGTCATGAAGGTGATGAAAAATCTTCACATAGAGGAATAATTTTAGAAAGAAGGAGAATACAAAAATGGAAAAGATCAAAATGACCAACCCGATCGTTGAGATGGACGGAGATGAGATGACAAGGATCCTCTGGAAGATGATCAAGGATCATCTGCTCGAGCCGTTTATTGAGCTTAACACCGAATACTATGACCTGGGGCTCGAGCACCGCAATGAGACGGACAATCAGGTGACGGTCGACGCGGCCAACGCCACGAAGAAATATAAAGTGGCAGTCAAGTGCGCCACCATCACGCCCAATGCGGCGCGCATGACAGAGTACGATCTGAAGGAGATGTGGAAGAGCCCTAACGGCACGATCCGCGCGATCCTGGACGGGACGGTGTTCCGGGCGCCCATCGTAGTCAAGGGGATCGAACCCTGTGTGAAGAACTGGAAGAAACCGATCACCATCGCGAGACACGCTTACGGGGATGTGTACAAGGGCGTGGAGATGAAGGTTCCCTCCGCCGGGAAGGTGGAACTTGTCTACACGGCGCAGGACGGATCCGAGGCGCGGGAGCTGGTCCATACATTTGACGGGCCCGGCATCGTACAGGGCATGCACAATGTCAATGCCTCCATTGAGAGTTTCGCCCGGAGCTGCTTCAACTATGCCCTTGATACGAAGCAGGACCTCTGGTTCGCCACCAAGGACACGATCTCCAAAAAGTATGACCACACGTTCAAGGATATCTTCCAGGAGATTTACGACAGTGAGTATGCACAGAAATTCAAAGAGGCAGGGATCGAGTATTTCTACACGCTGATCGACGATGCGGTGGCCCGCGTCATGAAGTCTGAGGGCGGCTATATCTGGGCCTGCAAGAACTATGACGGCGATGTTATGAGCGATATGGTTTCCTCCGCATTCGGCTCCCTTGCCATGATGACCTCCGTTCTCGTGTCCCCGGAGGGATACTATGAGTACGAGGCTGCTCACGGCACCGTGCAGCGCCATTACTACAAACATCTGAAAGGAGAGGAAACTTCCACCAATTCAGTCGCCACCATCTTCGCGTGGACAGGCGCACTTCGCAAGCGCGGGGAATTCGACGGCAATGAGGCACTGGTGGAGTTTGCAGACAGGCTGGAGAAAGCCACCATCGACACGATCGAGGAAGGAAAGATGACAAAGGATCTGGCCCTTATCACAACACTGAGCAATCCGACAGTTCTCAATAGTGAAGAGTTTATTCTGGCAATTGCAGAAAAGCTCGCGTAAGTTAATTGAGGACGTAACACTTTTTAAAAGTGTTACGTCCTCAATTAATGTAACTGGTGTGTAATTGTGTCTGCGAGCAGAAACTTTACGTAGATTTAACGTAAAATTCACGTACAAATCCGTAAAAACCGATTATAATAGTGAAGAATATCAATCAATAGAATAAAATGAAAAGGGAATGTCTATGAAAAGTAACGTATGCAGATACATGACGGTACTGCTGGGAGCAACCGTCCTACTCGGGGGATGCCAGAACAGCGGCACGCAGGACAGCCGGGAGCGGGAGGCGCTGGAGAAGCTGGGGCAGATCCAGGTGATCACGAGGGAGAGCGGATCCGGCACGCGCAGCAGTCTCGCGCAGGCTCTTGGCCTTGATGAGGAAGGTGTGGACGACAGGGATCACATCACAGATACAGCGCAGGTGGCGGCATCCGGCGAGGAGATGATCGGGGCAGTCGCCCGGTCGGAAGGCGCGCTTGGCTATGTGAGTCTCGGGACCGGAGAAAATGAGGACAGCGAGGTCAGGGCGCTGGCGGTGGACGGCGTAACCCCTGATGCTGCCGCTATCGAAAGCGGAGAGTACCCGCTCAGCCGCACGCTCTGCCTTGCAAGCCAGGACGACGGGAATGCGCTGAAGGAGGATTTCCTGACATTTGTCACAGGCAAAGGGCAGGAGACAGTGGAGAAATTTCTGGTGCCCGCTGCGGACGGCAAGGATGTGTTCCTGTCCGGACAGCCGTCCGGGACCCTGCGCATTCACGGCTCCACCAGCCTGGCCCCGCTGATGGAGGCGCTGGCAGAGGAATACGAGGAAATCAATCCGGCGGCGGAAATCGATGTGGAAGCATCTGACTCCACCCAGGGGATCACGGATACACTCACCGGCGCATGCGACATGGCTATGGTGTCCAGGGAGCTGTATGCCTATGAGGCAGACCTTCTCACAGCCGTCCCGGTGGCGAAAGACGGCATCCGCATCCTTGTCCATGCAGACAATCCGCTGGAGGGAATATCAATGGATGCGTTAAAAGGAATTTACAGCGGCGATATAACAGAATGGGCAGAAACAAACGAAAAATAAGAGGAGAAAGATACAATGGAGAAAGACAGAATCGAAGAGCAGTTGTTCATGAACCGGGAGCTGTCCTGGCTAAAATTCAATGAGCGCGTTTTGGAGGAGGCCGAAGATGAGAGCGTGCCGCTGTGCGAGCGCCTCAGCTTTGCTGCCATCTACCAGAGCAACCTGGATGAGTTTTTTATGGTCAGGGTGGGCTCCCTGGAAGATCAGATGCTGCTTGGGAAAAAGATCCGGGACAACAAAACGCATATGACGCCTGCGGAGCAGATCGACGGGATCTTGAAGAAAGTAAGAAAATTAAGCAGCCGGCGCGACAGGGCGTACCAGGAGCTGATGAAGAGCCTCGAGCCCCATGGCGTGCGGCTCACGGATTTCGGAAAACTTGGCGAGGAGGAAAAAGACAATCTCTCAAAATTTTTCCAGCTTGAGATCGAGCCCCTGATCTCGCCCACTGTCATAGGAAAACGGCAGCCGTTCCCCTTCCTCCGCAACAAGGAGATCTACGCAGTTGCCGTTCTGGCGACAAAGAGTGGCAAAGAGCGACTTGGCATCATCCCCTGCACCAATAACATGGTGGAGCGTCTGATCCCCGTGCTTGGGCAGGACGGCTGCTACATGCTCTCGGAGGAACTGATCCTTCACTATATGCCGCGTGTGTTCAGCGGCTATCAGATCAGGGCAAAATCACTGATCCGGGTGACGCGGAACGCGGACATCGACGCAGACGCGCTCTATGACGAGGATCTGGATTACCGCGAGTTCATGGCAGACCTGATCCGGCGGAGGAAAAAACTTTCCCCCGTACGGCTGGAACTTTCCAGGGAGATGGACGGCGATGTGGTGGAGACGCTCTGCAAGTATCTGGATCTGGATGCAACACATGTGTTCCGCAGCCAGACGCCCCTGGATCTGTCTTTCGTGTTCCAGATCCAGGACATCCTGCGGAAAAAGGCGGATCTGTTCTACGAGAAGCGGGTGCCCCAGAAATCCCCGTCCTTCCGGGAGGGGAGAAGCATCATCGAGCAGATCAAGGAAGAAGACAAGATGCTTTCCTACCCGTACGAGTCCATCCGGCCTTTCCTTCGTCTTCTCAATGAGGCGGCGGAAGACGACAATGTCATCTCCATCAAGATGACCCTCTACCGTCTGGCAAAGCAGAGCAAAGTCGTGGAGGCCCTTGTGGAGGCTGCAGAGAACGGGAAGGAAGTCGTGGTCCTCGTGGAACTGCGGGCCAGGTTTGATGAGGAGAACAACATCGAATGGTCCCGCCGTCTCGAGGAAGCCGGCTGCCAGGTGATCTACGGGCTGGAGGGATACAAAGTCCATTCCAAACTCTGCCTGATCACAAGAAAGACAGAGGGCAGGATCGAGTACATCACACAGATCGGCACAGGCAACTATAACGAAAAGACATCCAGGCTTTATACAGACCTGTCTCTTATGACTGCAAATGTGGACATTGGTCTGGAAGCCGCCGCTGTGTTCCAGGCTCTGGCCAAGGGCGAAGTGGTGGAGCACTCCGAAAAGCTGCTGGTAGCGCCCAAATGCCTGCAGAACCGGGTGCTGGAGATGATCGACGACGAGATCGCGCGGGCCCGGGACGGGGAGGACGCCTACATCGGGCTGAAGCTGAACTCCCTGACCGATAAGAAGATCATTGATAAACTCATCGAGGCGTCCTGCGCAGGTGTGAAGATCGACATGGTCATCCGCGGCATCGCCTGCCTCGTGCCGGGCATAGAGGGAAAGACAGAGAACATCCGCATCATCAGCATAGTCGGGAGATTCCTGGAGCATTCCCGGATCTATATTTTCGGGCGCGGGGAGCGGGCAAAGTACTATATCGCTTCCGCAGACTTTATGACGAGAAACACAGTCCGCCGTGTGGAAGTAGCAGCGCCTGTCCTGCAGGAGGACTTAAAAGCACGCCTGCAGGCTGTCTTTGACACTATGCTTTGCGACAACCAGAAAGCGCGCGAGGCCTGCAGCGACGGGATTTACAGACACGTGAGCGCCCAGCCGGACGGGGAACTTCTGAATTCCCAGGAGTATTTCTATCAGGAGGCGTATGACAAAGCTGCGAAGGCGTAAGAAAAGGTGTTGAGAGAATGATATGGAGACTTGGCGATTGCCTGGAAAAGACAGAAGAGGAAGAGTGGCGGGCATTGCCCGCCCCGTCCGTCTTCCTGACAGACTCCCGGAATGCCAGAAAAGTCCTTGATATGGCAGGGATCCAGTATGAAAATGATATCCAGCTTGGGCAGATTGGCTTCTGCAAGCTGGAAACCCAGCAGGAATGTCTGGCGGGAACGCTGTGCATTCCCAAGCTGCTGGACGTACTGGGCAGCCGGTACAGGATCTATTTTTTCATCAACCAGGACCATGTGGTTCTCGTGGATGACGAAGATTTCTCCATGCGGCTAATCCGCAGGATCAAGCGGCGCAAGGCTCATCAGGGGGAGACAAAAGAGCGTTTTATCTATAATTACATCGCAGAGTTTATGAGCCGGGACCAGGAGCTTCTCCTGCAGTATGAAAAGACGCTGATGCACATGGAAGAGGACGCCATGCAGGGAAAGATAGAGAAGTTCCAGCAGGAGCTGATGCCCATCCGGCGCAAACTTCTGAACCTGCGCAGCTACTACGATGAGATGATGGATATGGGCAGGGAGCTTGAGGAAAATGAGAACGGTTTTTTCGCCAGAAAACAGCTCAAGTATTTTGGGACACTGACCGACCGGGCGGACCGGCTGATGAGCCGCACGTCCCATCTTCTCGAGTATGCCCAGCAGGTGCGCGACGTGTACCAGGCCCAGGTGGACGCGCGGCAGAACAGCAACATGCAGTTCCTGACCGTCCTGTCCACAATCTTTTTTCCTCTGACCCTGATAACCGGGTGGTACGGGATGAACTTCCAGGATATGCCGGAGCTGGAAAACGGATATCCGGGGGTGATCGCCCTCAGCCTGACTGTCATCATCGGATGCATCGTTATATTTAAGAAGAAAAAAATTCTGTAAGAAACGGGAGGAGACCTGCCTCAGGCAAGCTCCTCCCATTTTTCGTATAATACTTCCAGTTCCGAGGCGATGTCCGCCTTCTCCTTTGCAAGCTCCTGGCATTTCACGGAGTTGGTATAGACCTCCTCCTCTGCCATGAGCGCGTCGATCTGTGAGTCCCGCTCCTCCAGCAGGGTGATCCGCTCCTCGGTCTTCTTCAGATCGCTGGCCCGCTTTCGCTCCCTGGCCTGCGCCTCTTTCTGCTCCTGCCAGCTCAGTTTCGCCTCCGAGACAGCCCCGCGCTCTGCGCCGGATCCTGTGTTTGGGAGGCTGGAGGAGGAAGACGGCGCGCAGGCGGCGGTCAGCTCCTCTTTCTTTTCCAGGTAATAGTCGTAATTGCCGATATAATTTACAAATGTCTGGTTCACAAGCTCCAGGATCCGCGTGGCTGTCTGGTTGATAAAGTACCGGTCATGGGAGACATAGAGCACAGTGCCGGTGTAGTTGTTGAGGGCATTTTCCAGGATTTCCTTGGAGGCGATATCCAGATGGTTGGTGGGCTCGTCCAGGATCAGGAAATTGGCCTCGGAGAGCATCAGCTTTGCCAGGGACACACGGCCCCGCTCCCCGCCGCTCAGGTCGCCGATCCGCTTGAACACGTCGTCCCCTGTAAAAAGGAAGGCGGCCAGCATATTGCGGATCTGCGTGTGCGTGAGAGAGGGGTAGTCGTCCGAGATCTCGTCAAACACCGTCTTATCCATGTGGAGCACATGATGCTCCTGGTCGTAGTAGCCCACATGCACGTTGGCGCCCAGGGTAAAGGAACCGCTGTCTGCACGGATCACGTCGTTGAGGATCTTAAGAAGCGTTGTCTTGCCGGTCCCGTTGTCACCGATGACAGCCACGTGCTCGCCGCGGCGGATGGAGAAGCTCACATCTGTGAAAAGCGTCTGGTCCGGAAAGGATTTGGACAGATGCTCCACCGACAGGACGTCGTTCCCGCTGACGCAGGAGGGCTCCAGCGTGAGGCGGATATCTGTGCGCAGCTCTGCCGGCTTCTCGATCCTCTCCATTTTATCCAGCATCTTTTCCCGGCTCTCCGCCCGCTTGATGGACTTCTCACGGTTGAAGGAGCGCAGCTTCTCAATGACAGCCTCCTGGTGGCGGATCTCCTGCTGCTGGTTCAGGTATTCCTTCAGTCGTGCTTCCCGGATCTGCTGCTTTTTCTGCGCATAGTCAGCGTAGTTGCCCATGTATGTCGTGAGCGAGCCCTGCTCGATCTCGATCACCTTGGTCACGACCCGGTTCAGGAAATACCGGTCGTGGGACACGATGAGAACAGCGCCGGGATAATTCAGAAGATAGGTCTCCAGCCAGGTGATCGAGTGCAGATCCAGATGGTTGGTGGGCTCGTCCAGCAGAAGGATGTCCGGGCGCGTCAGGAGCAGTTTGCCGAGAGATACGCGGGTCTTCTGACCGCCGGAGAGGGTGCCGACCTCCCGGTCAAAGTCCTCCTCGCCAAAGCCGAGTCCCTTCAGGACGCCTGTGATCTCGCTTTCGCAGGCGTAGCCGTTTTCGCGGTCAAACCGTTCCGTCAGACGGTGATAGGTGTTCAGCCGCTCTGTGAGAGCCTCGCCGGACAGGGAGGGCAGTTCCTCCTCGATCCGGCGGATCTCCGCCTCAATGGCCAGGATCTCTGCCTTTGCCGTGCGGACCTCCCCGTAGATCGTGTTTCCGCTGCCGAGATCCTGATGCTGGGCAAGATACCCGAGCGTCCGGCCCTTTGCCAGCGTGACGGTGCCGCCGTCGGCGGGCAGCTCCCCTACGATCATCTTTAAGATCGTGGACTTTCCGGCGCCATTGATCCCTACAAGGGCGGCTTTTTCGTGGTCCTCAATATGGAAGGAGCCGTCCCTGACAATGACGTCCTCCCCGAATGACTTTTCTATATTATGACATGCTAAGATCATGGTGTACCTCCTGTGAGAAAGCCGCGTATTCAGCGGCCTTATCTATTATAAAGGGGATGGGGGGACGTGTCAATTTCCGGGGAACTTTTCAGAACAAAAAATTGACTTTGTACGGACAATTCTATATAATAGGTCTGAGAAACTGAAATGGAAGGTGAATATAAGTGGAAGGCAGAGAAATTTCACAGGCAGTCATACGTAGACTTCCAAGATATTACCGCTATTTAGGGGAACTGCTGGAGAACGGCGTGGAGAGGATCTCCTCCAATGATCTCAGCAAGAGGATGCACGTGACAGCTTCCCAGATACGGCAGGATCTGAACAACTTCGGCGGCTTCGGCCAGCAGGGGTATGGATATAATGTAAAGTATCTCTACACGGAGATCGGCAAGATACTCGGACTCGAGGAGGACCATGACATGGTCATCATCGGAGCCGGTAATCTCGGACATGCGCTTGCCAACTATGCGGCGTTTGAGAAGCGTGGATTTGTCCTGAAGGGGATTTTTGACGTGAACCCCACGCTGAAGGGCATGACGATCCGCGGCGTGCCCATCCACATGATGGACGAGCTGGAGGATTTCGTAAAGAAAAACGACATAGAGATCGGCATCCTTACGATCCCGAAGGCAAAGGCGATCGAGGTCGCCAATCAGCTTGTATCATACGGCGTGAAGGCGATCTGGAATTTCGCACACACGGATCTGAATCTCCCGGAGGATGTGATCGTTGAGAACGTACATCTGTCAGAGAGCCTGATGCGGCTTTCTTACAACATCAGCCGGTATAATGAGGAACAGAAAAAAGCAGAAAAATAGCAGCGTTTGAAGGGCGTGTAAAGGCGGCGTATGGAAGACAGGCCTTCTTTATACGTCCTTTTCATATCGCTGCTGCCTGCAGGAAAGAAGGAGGGTGACAGTATGATCTTTCTGCCAGACGGAAGACAGATGAAGACAGCGGACAGCTACACCATACGGGAGAAGAAGATCCCGTCCCTCATCCTGATGGAGCGGGCGGCCCGCGCGTTCGTGGACACGGTGACAGAGAGGGGATACGATCTGTCCCGCGTGTGCGTGGTGTGCGGCTCCGGCAACAACGGAGGGGACGGTTTCGCCATAGCGAGGCTCCTGCTGGAAAAGGGAGCTGAGGTGACAGCTGTGATGGCCGGCAATCCGGACCACTGTACGGAGGAGACGCTCCGGCAGATCGGGCTTTTCAGGGAAGCGGGCGGAACTGTCTGCAACTCTTTTGAGGAAGGTGAATATAGTATACTGATCGACGCCGTGTTCGGTGCGGGCCTGAGCAGGCGGGTGGAGGGCTCCTACCTGGCGTGCATCGAGGCCATGAACCGGTCCGGCGGTGTGAAGCTTGCAGTGGATGTGCCCTCCGGTGTGTCCACTTCCAGCGGCGAGGTGGCCACAAGCGCATTTAAGGCAGATCTGACCGTCAGCTTCCAGTGCGCCAAACTGGGCTGCATGCTCGACCCGGGCAGGGCCTATGCAGGGGAAGTAAAAGTAGCCGACATCGGCGTGGACACAGACGGCCTGGAGGGCGACAGGGATGTGGCCTACGCGCTGGAGGAGCAGGATGTGCGCGCCATGCTGCCGGGCAGGAGGGCTGACTCCCACAAAGGGGATTACGGCAGAGCGCTTATCATAGCCGGAAGCCGCGGCATGGCGGGCGCCGCGTATCTCTCGGCTTTGGCCGCCTACCGGACAGGAGCCGGCCTTGTACAGATCTATACACCCGAGGAAAACAGGACCATCCTGCAGACACTGCTGCCGGAAGCCATCGTGCGCTGCTATGATTTCTTTGACGAGAGGGAGCTTCTGCGCCTCCTCGAGTGGGCGGACGTGGTGAGCATCGGATCCGGACTGGGAACGAGCGACAAGTCCAGGCGCATCCTGCAGACCACCCTGGAGAATGTGCAGGTGCCCTGTGTTGTGGATGCGGACGGACTGAACCTGCTGGCAGAGCACAGCCGCTACCTGTCCAGGCTTCCCCATGAGAATTTCGTGTTCACCCCGCATATGGGCGAGATGAGCCGGATCACAAAGAAGCCGGTGGAGGAGCTCCGGAAAAGCCGCCTGGAGGAACTGATGCAGTTTACCGGTTCCCACCGGATCACCTGCGTGCTCAAAGACGCGCGCACCTGCATCGGAAAGCAGGGAGAGCATCCCTTTGTCAACCTGTCCGGCAACGCCGCCATGGCGAAAGCCGGGAGCGGGGATGTCCTGGCCGGCGTGATCACCGGTCTGATCGCCCAGGGCATGGACTGCTTTGACGGGGCGGTCCTCGGCGTGTACCTGCACGGGCTCGCCGGCGATGCGGCGCGCAGGGGGAAGGGCGGCTACAGCGTGCTGGCCCGGGAACTGGCAGACGCCGTGGGCGCGGTACTGAAAAGACTGGAGGAGTAAGACATGAAGCACTATACAAGGATCTGCGCCAGGATCGACCTGGACGCTGTGGCATATAATCTTGAGAAGATGCACGAGAGGATCAGCCCGAAGGGGCGCATGGTCGCCGTCGTCAAGATGGACGGCTACGGCCACGGCGCGGCCCAGATCGCAAAGTGGGTCACAGAAGAGACGGACTACATCTGGGGCTATGCGGCCGCCACGCCGGACGAGGCGATCCTCCTTCGGAAGAAGGGCGTCAGGAAGCCGATCCTCGTACTTGGCTGCGCTTTCCCGGAACAGCGGGATGAGCTGATCCGCCAGGAGATCCGCATGACATGCTACACGCTGGAGATGGCGTGGGACATAGCGAAGCGGGCGCAGAGGATCGGAAAGGACGCGTACATACATATCAAACTGGATACCGGCATGTCCAGGCTCGGCTTCCTCATCTGTGAGGAGAGCGCCGGGGAGATCGCCAGGATCGCAGGGCTGCAGGGCCTTGTGCTGGAAGGGATGTTCACACATTTCTCCAAGGCGGACGAGGAAGATAAGACGTTTACGAAGAAGCAGATCAAAGCATACCTGTGGATGAAGGAGGAGCTTAAGAAGCGGGGCGTGACATTTCCGTACTGCCACTGCTCCAACAGCGCCGGCATCATCGACATCCCGGAGGCGGCCATGGATCTGGCCCGGGCCGGCATCGCCATGTACGGCATCTATCCGTCCGCCGAGGTGAGGAAGGATCTCGTTCCCCTGCGGCCGGCCATGGCCCTGATCAGCCATGTGGCCCACGTCAAGTGGGTGGACGCGGGGACGCCGGTCAGCTACGGCGGAACCTTTGTGACGGAGCGCAGGACCAAGATCGTGACCGTGCCGGTGGGGTACGGGGACGGCTATCCAAGGAGCCTCTCAAACAGAGGATGGGTGCTGATCCACGGGAAAAAGGCGCCGATCCTCGGGCGGATCTGCATGGATCAGTTCATGGTGGATGCCACCGGGATCGAGGACGTCCGCTTCGGCGACGAGGTGACCCTTGTCGGACATGACGGGGACGAGTACCTGTCTGTGGATACACTGGCAGATCTGTCCGGCCGGTTCAGCTATGAATTTATCTGCAACATCGGAAAGCGCGTGCCAAGGGAGTATATCCGGCACGGGGAGATCGTGGAGCAGATGGACTATTTCGGATAGCGGCCGGCGTGCTTTTGGAATACATCCGAGAAAGATGGCAATACTAGAGGTATCTAATCGGATCGGAGTGTGACCGGAAGTGCAGGTAAAGCGCGGCGATATCTACTACGCGGATTTAAGCCCCGTCGTGGGCTCAGAGCAGGGCGGGATCCGTCCCGTGCTGATCATACAGAACAACATAGGAAACAGACACAGTCCCACCGTCATATGCGCGGCGATCACCTCCCGCATGAACAAGGCAAAGCTGCCGACGCACGTGGAGATCGATGCAGGCAGGTACCGGATCGTCAGAAATTCGGTGATCCTGCTGGAACAGGTGCGCACGATCGACAAGCGGCGGCTGAAGGAGATGGTCTGCCATCTGGACCGGGAACTGATGGAGAAAGTAGATGAGGCCCTGAAGATCAGCTTCGAGCTTCATACATAGGAAAAGGAGCGGTAAGAAAGAGATTATGGAAGAAGGCAGTTTGTTTCAGAGGATGAAGCAGTTATTCCAGGAAGACGAAGAACTGAAAGGAAAGGAAGAGTTCGGACAGGAGGCGACGGAGCTGATCCGCAATATCTTCCGCTACATGGACAAGGACGCGCGGGATATCATGACCCACCGGCGGGATATCGTCGCCATTGACGGGGAGGAGACGCTGGAAGATGCGCTGAAGTTCATGCTGGAGGAAAAGCACTCCCGCTTCCCGATCTACCGGGAGGACATTGACGAGATCATCGGCACTATGCACCTGCGGGAGGCCATGGTGTGCTACATGAATGAGGAACTGCGTATCCGGCGCGTCTGTGAGCTGGAGGAGTACATACGGCCGGTCACCTTCATACCGGAATCCAAGAGCATTGACAAGCTCTTTAAGGAAATGCAGGCAAAGAAAAAGCATCTGGTGATCGTCCTGGACGAGTACGGGCAGACATCCGGGCTTGTGGCCATGGAGGACATCCTGGAGGAGATCATGGGCAACATCCTGGACGAGTACGACGAGGAGGAGGAACTGCTTGTCAGACAGCCCGACGGCAGCATCAAGGCCAGCGGATTCGCAGAGCTGGAGGACCTGGAGGAGATGCTGGGCATCTCCATGGAGACAGAAGAGTACGAGACGCTGAACGGCTTCCTGACAGGGCAGCTGGACCGGATCCCGGGGGAGGACGAGCACTGCGTCATCGATTACAGCGGGTACAGATTTACCGTGCTGTCCGTTGATAATAACGCCATCCAGTCAGTCAGCATTGAAAAAACAGACGGAGAGTGATAGAATAGAAAAAGTGTGAATAAAGAAGATACAAGGAGAGAGGAACATGTCAGGACATTCAAAGTTTGCCAACATCAAACATAAGAAAGAAAAGAACGATGCCGCGAAGGGCAAGATCTTTACCAAGATCGGCAAGGAGCTGGTGGTGGCCATCAAGGAGGGCGGCAGCGCGGATCCTGCCAACAACAGCAGGCTCCGGGACGTGATCGCCAAGGCAAAAGCCAACAACATGCCCAACGACACGATCGAGCGAAATATAAAGAAGGCGGCCGGCGACGCGGATGCTTCCAACTACGAGCACATTACATACGAGGGCTACGGGCCGGGCGGCACAGCCATCATCGTGGAGACGCTGACAGATAATAAGAACCGGACGGCCTCCAACGTAAAGAGCGCATTTACAAAAGGAAACGGCAATGTGGGGACACCCGGCTGCGTTTCATTCATGTTTGACAGGAAGGGGCAGATCCTCGTCGCCAAGGAAGAGTACGAGGGCGACCCGGACGAGCTGATGATGCAGGCCCTGGATGCGGGCGCCGAGGACTTCGCCGAGGAGGAGGACAGCTACGAGATCCTCACAGATCCCGACGAGTTCAGCGCAGTCCGCCTGGCACTTGAGGAGGCGGGCATCCCCATGGCGCAGGCCGAGGTGACCATGATCCCCCAGACATGGGTGGAGCTCTCCGATGAGAAGGATATCCAGAATATCCAGAAGACGCTTGATCTTCTGGATGATGACGATGACGTGCAGGACGTCTATCACAACTGGGATATGTAGGTGGGGTCAGATGCGATGGAAACGAAGTCACTTGAGACGGTAAAGCGTGAGCTGGTGGATTTCTTTGAAGAAATGCTTGCGTACCGTCCGTATTTCAAGAGAAAGGTGTACGCAGACACATTTATGAAGTGTTATGAGGAGCACAGAGAGCTCCTTGCAGACATAACCGCGCTCTGCAGTCAGGCAGAGGACGAGGAGGACCTGATCGGGGAGCTGGCGGCCGCGATCCCGGATCACGCCCACGGCCAGATCGAAGCCCTCCGCGGGAAGAGCAGGCGGGAGGGCCGGATGATTGACTACAACATGGCCATGGTTACCTTTGTCATGCCTGTGCTGGGATACGGCGGCAGCAAGATCCTGAGCAGGATGATCGATCAGATGGTTGAGAAGTGGAACCAGCCGCCCATGACCATGCAGATCCAGAGGTCGGATTTTGAGAGCCTCAAAAACGGCTTCCGGTCCCATCTGTGCTACATCACGACCGCCGTGTGCAAAAGCCGCGGCAGAGGGGACGACTGCCGGGAGCTTTGCATGCTCAGGCAGTACAGGGACGATGTCCTTGCCTCCACCCCGGAGGGGAGGAGGCTGGTGGAGGAATACTATGACGTGGCTCCCACCATTGTGTCCCGCATCAACAGGCAGAAGGACGCAGATGAGATCTACGAGGAGATCTACCGCACATATCTGAGCCGCTGCATCGACCTGATCGGACAGGATCAGCCGGACGCGTGCCAGGAGGTCTACACGGATATGGTGGAAGAGCTTAAGAGAAAGTATCTCTTCTCATAAAGCAAATGACAGAAATACACAGGAAAGGAACATGAAGAAGATGAGCAATTACAGGTTAGAGACAAAATGTATCCAGTCCGGATACACACCGAAGAACGGGGAGCCCAGAGTTCTTCCCATTTATCAGAGCACGACATTCAAGTATGAGACAAGCGAGCAGATGGGGCGGCTTTTCGACCTGGAGGAGTCAGGCTACTTCTACACACGCCTGCAGAACCCGACGAACGATGCCGTTGCGGCGAAGATCTGCGATCTGGAAGGCGGCGTCGCAGGCATGCTCACTTCTTCCGGTCAGGCAGCCAACTTCTACGCGATTATGAATATTGCCCAGGAGGGGGATCACATTGTATGCGCGTCGGCCCTCTACGGCGGCACGTACAATCTCTTTGCCCACACGATCCGCAAGATGGGCGTGGAGGCCACATTCGTCGATCCGGACTGCAGCGTGGAGGAGTTAAACGCCGCTTTCCGGGAGAATACAAAGGCAGTGTTCGGCGAGACCATCGCCAACCCGGCGCTTGTAGTGCTGGACATTGAGAAATTTGCAGCCGCCGCACATGCCCACGGCGTTCCGCTGATCGTGGACAACACCTTTGCGACGCCCATCAACTGCCGGCCTTTCGAGTGGGGGGCGGACATTGTGACCCATTCCACCACAAAATACATGGACGGGCATGCATCCTGTGTGGGCGGCGCCATCGTTGACAGCGGCAAATTTGACTGGGAGGCCCACGCGGACAAATTCCCCGGACTGACAACGCCGGATGAGACCTACCACGGCATTGTCTACACACAGAAATTCGGGCAGGGAGCCTACATCACAAAAGCGACGGCGCAGTTGATGCGGGACCTTGGCTCCATCCAGTCCCCGCAGAACGCGTTCCTTTTGAATATCGGCCTGGAGACGCTGCACCTGCGGATGCCCCGGCACTGCGAGAACGCGCTGAAAGTTGCCACATACCTGAAGGACCATGAGAAGGTAGACTGGGTACACTGCCCGTCCCTGGAAGGGGATCCCTACTATGAGCTGGCAAAGAAATACATGCCGGGCGGCACGTGCGGCGTGATCACATTCGGCCTGAAGGGCGGAAGAGCTGCTGCGGAGAAGATGATGGATCACCTCAAACTGGCGGCCATCGTGACCCATGTGGCGGACGCCCGGACATGCGTGCTTCATCCGGCAAGCCACACCCACCGGCAGATGAACGACCAGGAGCTCAGGGAAGCAGGAGTACAGCCCGAGCTGATCCGCTTCAGCGTCGGCATTGAGAACGCGGATGACATCATTGCAGATGTAGAGCAGGCGCTGGCACAGATTTAAGGTATAAAACAGGAAAAGCACTTCCATACTATGCATATGGAGGTGCTTTTTTATGGAGATGAAGGAACAGGATACAGAGAAAACCGGGGAGATCAAAGAGACGGGAAGCGTGGACCTTGACGGGGGTGCGCCGGCGGGACACCGGATCAAGCTGATCACGATCATCGGGGAGATCGAGGGCCATGAGGCGGTCTCCGGAAACACAAAGGCGACAAAATACGAACACCTGCTGCCCATGCTGGCGCAGATCGAGGACAGCCCCCAGGTGGACGGCCTGCTGATCCTGCTCAACACGCTGGGAGGCGATGTGGAGGCAGGGCTGTCCATTGCGGAGGTGATCGCCTCCATGAGCAAGCCCACCGTCTCGCTCGTGCTGGGCGGCAGCCACTCCATCGGCGGCCCCCTGGCCGTGTCTGCGGACTACTCCTATATCGTGCCGAGCGGGACAATGATCATCCACCCCGTGCGCTCCAGCGGCATGTGCATCGGCGTCATGCAGAGCTTCCGCAACATGGAGAGGACCCAGGACCGGATCACAGGCTTTCTGTCCCGGCATTCCCGCATGAGCCGGGAGAGGATCGAGGAGCTGATGCTCAACTCCACCCAGCTTGTCAAGGATGTGGGGACGCTGCTGGAGGGGGAGGAGGCGGTCAGGGAAGGGCTCATCGACGAGGTGGGCGGACTGTCCGATGCGCTGGGAAAACTGCACGAAATGATAGAGAACTGCCGCAAAGGGCAGGAAAAACCATGAAAATAGCTGATGACAGCTTTTCCTCAAAATGGTATACTATAATTTAAGAATGCTTTAGGAAGCTACGCGGGGGAAGAAAGACCAAGGGGGAAACAACATGGCATCAAAGTCAGGGACTGGAAGAAGAAAAAAGACAGCAGGAAAAAAGAAGAACACACAGCGCAGTTTTGTGGCAGATGAGATCCTGATCTGGCTGACGCTGGCCGTCAGCATCCTTCTGCTTTTGAGCTGCTTCGGACTTGGCGGGGCCGTGGGGGGGGCGGTGTCCGGCCTGCTCCGGGACCTGTTCGGCTACAGTACCTATATCGTTCCCTTCCTTCTGTTCGGGGCCGTGGCGTTCGCGGTCTCCAACAGGGGGAACGGGATCGCCTACATAAAGACAGGGGCTGCGGTGGCGCTGTTCATTCTTGTGACGACGCTCCTGGAGCTGATCGTCGAGGAGGGAGGCCTCCTGGGCTGGTCTGTTGCGGGGCTGCTCGTACCTGCGGTGGGAACGGCCGGCACCTACGTGATCGTCCTCATTCTGATGATCATCTGCATCGTGCTCATCACAGGGCGGTCCGCCCTCAAAGGGGTAAAGGAGCAGGGCGGCAGAGCCTATGACCGCGCCAGGGAAGACGCGGCGCGCAGGCGGGAGCTGGCCCGGACGCGACGGATGATCCGCGAGGAGGAGGCAAGAAGAGAGCTTGAGGAGGCCCGCCTGGAGGCGCAGGATGCGGACGGGGAAGCAGGAGGCAGCCGCGGCCGCAGGCGCAAGGACAGGCGGGTGACGGGCGTCTCCTTTAACACAACGCTGGGAGAGAAGAGCCGCTCACCCGAGATGCACGAGATCGAACCGCCGGCGGAGGATCTTTTTGCGGAAGCGCAGACAGACCCGGCGGAGGAGATCCCTCCCTTTGCCATCAACCGGGCGCAGGAGCCGGATACGGATACAGCCGGCACGTGGGCAGAGGCGGAGCAGGAGGAGATCCCGGCCGCACAGCCGGAGCAGGACGTAAGTCCGCGCCGGAGCAGGATGGGCGGCCAGGAAATGGCCTTAGAGACAGCGCAGGTGGAGAAGATGGCGGCCGAGGCGGACACAAAGCCGAAAAAGGCATACCGGACGCCGCCTCTGTCCCTTCTCACTAAGGGGAAGAAAGCAGGCGGGGATTCAGACGCCCACCTCAGGGAGACAGCCCGGAAGCTGCAGGAGACCCTGCACAATTTCGGCGTGAATGTGACGATTACAAATGTGAGCTGCGGCCCCTCTGTCACCAGATATGAACTGCAGCCGGAGCAGGGCGTAAAGGTGAGCAAGATCGTCGGCCTTACCGATGATATCAAGCTGAATCTGGCCGCCGCGGACATCCGGATCGAGGCGCCCATCCCCGGCAAGGCCGCCGTGGGCATCGAGGTGCCCAACAAGGAGAACGCGGTCGTCCATCTGCGGGATCTTCTGGAGGCCCCGGAATTCAAGGAGAGCCGTTCCGCCATCGCCTTTGCGGCAGGGCGGGACATCGCCGGGAAGCCGGTGGTGGCGGACATTGCGAAGATGCCTCATCTTCTTGTGGCGGGGGCTACCGGATCCGGTAAATCCGTCTGCATCAACACCATGATCATCAGTATCCTCTACAAGGCCACGCCGGAGGAGGTCAAGCTGATCATGATCGATCCGAAGGTGGTGGAGCTGAGCGTGTACAACGGGATCCCGCACCTGATGATCCCTGTGGTCACGGATCCGAAGAAGGCGGCCGGCGCCCTCAACTGGGCCGTGGCGGAGATGATGAAGCGCTACGAACTTTTTGCGGCATACAACGTCCGGGATATCAAGGGATTCAACGAGAAGACAGAGAGCATGACGCCCCAGGAGCGGGAGGGGAAGCCGGGTAAGCTTCCACAGATCGTCATCATTGTGGACGAGCTGGCAGACCTCATGATGGTGGCTCCCGGGGAAGTGGAGGAGGCCATCTGCCGTCTGGCACAGCTTGCCAGGGCGGCCGGCATCCATCTTGTCGTTGCGACCCAGAGACCGTCCGTCAATGTGATCACGGGCCTGATCAAGGCTAACATGCCGTCCAGGATCGCATTCTCCGTGTCATCAGGCGTGGACTCCCGCACGATCATCGACATGAACGGGGCGGAAAAGCTGCTTGGAAAGGGCGACATGCTCTTTTATCCCTCCGGCTACCAGAAGCCGGCCCGTGTCCAGGGCGCCTTTGTCTCGGACAAGGAAGTGCAGGCTGTCGTTGAGTACCTGAAAAAGCAGGCCGGGGGAGAGGCAGTCTACAGCGAGGAGATCGTCAATGAAGTCAACTCCAGCGCATCCGGTCTGGCCGGCAGCGGCGCACCGGCAGACAGCGCGGCCGGCTCAGAGGGAAGGGACGCCTATTTTGCCGAGGCAGGCAGGCTGATCATCGAGAAGGAGAAGGCCTCCATCGGAATGCTGCAGCGCATGTTCCGGATTGGTTTCAACCGGGCGGCCCGCATCATGGACCAGCTCTGTGAGGCGGGAGTCGTGGGACCGGAAGAGGGGACAAAACCGCGCAAGGTCCTTATGTCCATGGAGGAATTTCAGCAGTACCTGGAAGAAAACGTGTAGAAAAGGCCGGCGTGCCTTTTGTATAAATACAAAAAGGAAAGGAATGGATGAACATGAAGTCAGATATTCAGATCGCTCAGGAAGCACAGATGGCCCATATCAGAGATGTGGCCGCATCGGCAGGGATTCAGGAGGAGGACCTGGAGTTCTACGGAAAGTACAAAGCAAAACTCTCCGATGAACTCTGGGAGAAGATCCGGGACAGAAAGGACGGGAAGCTGGTCCTTGTGACAGCCATCAACCCGACGCCGGCCGGCGAGGGCAAGACGACCACCACGGTCGGACTCGGACAGGCCATGGCAAAACTGGGGCAGAAAGCCATCATCGCGCTCCGCGAGCCTTCCCTCGGCCCCTGCTTCGGCATCAAGGGCGGAGCCGCAGGCGGCGGCTACGCGCAGGTTGTCCCCATGGAGGATCTGAACCTGCACTTTACAGGGGACTTCCACGCCATCACTTCCGCCAACAACCTGCTGGCGGCCCTCCTCGACAACCATATCCAGCAGGGAAATGAGCTCGGCATCGATCCCCGGCAGGTTGTGTGGAAGCGCTGCCTTGACATGAATGACAGGAGCCTGCGCAATATCGTGGTCGGCCTTGGGAGAAAGGCGGACGGAATGGTGAGGGAGGATCATTTCGTCATCACGGTGGCTTCCGAGATCATGGCGATCCTCTGCCTTGCGGATGATATCAGCGATCTGAAGGAAAGACTGGGACGCATCATCGTGGCCTACAACTTCAAAGGCGAGCCTGTGACAGCAGACGATCTGCACGCCACGGGAGCCATGACGGCCCTTCTGAAAGACGCGATCAAGCCCAATCTCATCCAGACGCTTGAGCACACGCCGGCCCTCGTGCACGGCGGCCCCTTCGCCAATATCGCCCATGGCTGCAACAGCGTGCGCGCCACGAGAATGGCGCTGAAGCTGGCCGATATCACCATCACGGAGGCTGGCTTCGGAGCGGATCTGGGAGCGGAGAAATTCATGGACATCAAGTGCCGCATGGCCGGATTTAAGCCGGATGCCGTAGTTTTAGTTGCAACTGTGCGCGCTTTGAAGTATAATGGAGGAGTTGCCAAGGACCAGCTTTCGGAAGAGAATCTGGACGCCCTGGCAAAAGGAATTGTCAATCTTGAGAAACATATAGAAAATATACAGAAATATGATGTACCCGTTGTGGTAACCCTCAACTCGTTCGTGACGGACACAGAGGCGGAGATTGCCTATGTGCGCAGCTTCTGCGAGGAGCGGGGCTGCGAGTTCGCCCTCTCCGAAGTGTGGGAGAAGGGCGGCGAGGGCGGCGTGGCCCTTGCACAGAAAGTACTGGAGACACTCCGTGAAAAGGAGAGTCATTTCCATCCGCTGTACGAGGACGGACTCAGCCTGAAGGATAAGATCGAGACGATCGCCAGGGAGATCTACGGCGCGAGAGGTGTCCTCTACGAGCCTGCTGCGGAGAAGCAGTTGGCCAAGATCGAGGGGATGGGCTTCGGCAACATGCCGATCTGTATGGCCAAGAACCAGTACTCCCTGTCTGATGACGCGACAAAACTGGGCCGGCCGGAAGATTTCGATATCCATATCCGGGAAGTGTATGTCAGCGCGGGCGCCGGGTTTGTCGTAGCGCTCACAGGCGCCATCATGACGATGCCGGGCCTTCCGAGAGTGCCGGCCGCCAATGGCATCGATGTGACGGAAGACGGGAAGATCACAGGTCTGTTTTAAGGAGAGATAGAGTATGCCCCAGCGTGACAGAGGCATGGGAACAGGGGGTATCGCGAGATGAAGTGCAGAAAATGCGGCTATGAGATACCCGATGGAGAATTATACTGCAGGCGGTGCGGATGGGAGGTCCGCATCGTGCCTGATTACAATCCGCTTGACGATGTTCTTGCGGCGCAGGTGAAGGGAAGTATAGACGGAGAGGAGCAGCCCTCCACACCGCGTACAGATGCGGGAACTTCCGGCCTCCGAAAGACAAGGGGCCAGGGGACCCGGCGGGTGACGTCCCAGACAGGGCGGCGCACGACCCGCAGAACGGCGGCAATGGATCCGGAGCGTGAGCGGCGGCGACGGCTTGCCGAGAAGAAAAGGGAAAAGAAAAAGAAGCTGAGAAGGAGGATCCTGCTTGCGCTCTTCCTTCTGGTAGCAGCGATAGCTGCCGCTGTCTTTTTCCTGTACCAGAATTCATACGCAGGCCAGGTGTCAAAGGGAAACAGGGCTGCTGCGGAGCGGGATTATAAGACGGCAGAATCCTGCTTTAACCGGGCGCTGAAGAAAGACCCGGGACGTGGGGAAGCCTACACAGGTCTTGCAGGCGTTTACCTCGCGCAGGATCAGCAGGACGCGGCGGAGGAACTCTTCCTGGACGCTATCAAGTCCTACCCGGATGAGGTGCCTGTCTATGAAGCGTGCATTCAGTTTTACCGGGATACAGACCAGCCGCAGGAGGTGTCGGTGATCCTGGAAGATGCGCCGGAGACTGTGAGGAGCGAGCTTAGCGCGTATGTTTCAGAGGCGCCGTCCTTCAGCCTGGATGACAGCGAAGTCTTTGAGGACGTACAGCAGCTTGCCCTGGAGTCGGATGGAGAGGCCATCTATTACACGACAGACGGAAGCGATCCGACTACGTCCAGCCAGAAATATACGGAGCCAATCCAGATTGGGGAGGGGACGACCACCGTCTCCGCCATCTCTGTCAATCAGGAAGGGATCCCCAGCCTGCCGGCTGTCAGGGAGTATACGGTGGAATTCCCCATCGAGGACGCGCCGGCCGTGACGCCGTCCACAGGGCAGTATGATGAGCCGACCCAGATCGAGATCCAGGTGCCGGAGGGGTACACAGCCTACTACACGACGGACAGATCTGATCCGACAGAGAGATCCACACAGTATACAGGGCCCATTGACATGCCGGAGGGCAATACGATTTTCAAGGCTGTCCTTGTCAACGGGAAAGGGCGCCTGACCGGTGTGACCACGAGAAATTATGAGCTGACGCTCGGATAACAGACAAAGAGAAGAGAGCCTCTGCAGGGACCGCCTGCGGGGGCTCTCTTTTGTCATGTGCGCCCTCCCCGGCATAAGATAAGATGAGGACAGGAAACAGAAAGGATGATCCCGGGCCATGGCTATGAATGGCATTGATATCAGCAACCACCAGGCCGGCATCCGGCTTGCCGACGTGCCCTTTGATTTCGTGATCTGCAAGGCGACGGAAGGGACCGGATTTGTGGACCGGTACTGTGACGGTTTTATACAGACGGCTGAGAGCATGGGAAGGAAGACCGGCGTATACCATTACGCCACCGGACAGACGTCCGGGAGGGAGGAAGCGGAGTATTTCTATGAGAATACGAAAGGATATATCGGGAAATGCCTCCTGGCTCTCGACTGGGAGGGCAGGACAGTGGAGAGGGGGCCGGCCTATGCACAGGCCTTTCTGGACCGCATCAGGGAACTGACAGGCGTCCGGGCGCTCATCTACATGAGTAAGAGCGTCTGCAGGGAGTGGGACTGGAGCAGCGTGGCCGCCGGGGATTACGGTCTCTGGTGCGCCCAGTATGCAGGCGACAGTCCGACAGGGTACCAGACAGACCCCTGGACGGACGACGGCGGGACCGGGGCCTTTCCCATGACGGCGATCTACCAGTACAGCTCCAGCGGGCGACTGCAGGGTTATGACGGGAACCTGGATCTGAACAGGGCCTATATGGACGGGGCAGCCTGGGATAAGTATGCATCTCCCGGAAAAGATGCCTCCGCACCGGAGCCAGAGCCGCCGGCCAGACCCGCACAGATCGCCGTGGACGGATCCTTCGGGCCGGCCACCGTGCGGCGCACCCAGGCGTACTTCGGAACGCCGGTGGATGGCATCGTCAGCTGCCAGCCCGCATCAAACAGACAGTATCTCTACTCCGCCTATGCGGGATGCTGGCAGTTCCTGGAGGCAGGATACGGGGCAGGTTCCGATATGGTCCGGGCCATGCAGAGAAAATTCGGCGCGACCGTGGACGGCTGGGCCGGGAAGGACACGGTGCTCCACATGCAGGCGTTCCTGGGAGTGACCCGGGACGCCAGTATGGGGCCGGCCACAGTATCGGCGTGGCAGGCCTGGCTGAACCGACAGTAGAAGAAAACACAGTTGACATATGGCTGCGGGCGTGCTATAATCAGGCTGCAGTGAAGGCGGGAGATCTCCCGAACGGCTGTAAGTTCATTCTGACCAGGCAGCGCGCAGCCTGTGTCTGTCACGCGGGATCCCGCTCTGGATTTCCCTGCAGAGAAAGTGGAAAGAAAATTCCAAATTATGATTGACATTTGCACATAACTATACTACTATAATGTACATGGAACGAACATTCGTTCGTGTTTATGACAGAGATGGATAAGGAGAACGATAGAATGGCTAGTGAAGATAAGAAGAAGGCGCTCGACGCCGCCATCGCAAAACTGGAGAAAGATTTCGGAAAGGGCACCGTCATGAAACTTGGCGACCCCAAGGCGCATGTCCATGTGGAGACGATCCCAACCGGCTCCCTGAGCCTGGATCTGGCCCTTGGGCTTGGCGGGGTGCCGAGAGGCCGCATCGTGGAGGTGTACGGACCTGAGTCAAGCGGTAAGACGACAGTGGCGCTCCACATGATCGCAGAGGTGCAGAAGCGGGGCGGGATCGCCGGCTTCATCGATGCGGAGCACGCGCTGGACCCCGTCTACGCGAAGAATATCGGCGTGGATATCGAGGAGCTCTACATCTCCCAGCCGGACAGCGGTGACCAGGCGCTGGAGATCGCGGAGACGATGGTGCGCTCCGGCGCCATGGACATTATCGTGATCGACTCCGTAGCTGCGCTCGTGCCCCGGCAGGAGATCGAGGGAGATATGGGCGACAGCCACGTGGGCTTGCAGGCGAGACTCATGTCCCAGGCGCTGCGCAAGCTGACGCCGGTCATCAGCAAATCCAACTGCGTGGTGATCTTTATCAACCAGCTCCGCGAGAAAGTGGGCGTCATGTTCGGCAATCCGGAGACGACGACGGGTGGACGCGCCCTTAAGTTCTACGCATCCGTGCGCATGGATGTGCGGCGGACCGAGACGCTGAAGCAGGGCGGGGAGATCGTGGGGAACCATGTCCGCGTCAAGATCGTAAAGAACAAGATCGCGCCCCCGTTTAAGGAGGCGGAATTCGATATCATGTTCGGCAAAGGCATCTCCCGGGAAGGGGATATCCTGGATCTTGCGGCCGGCATCAATCTGGTGAACAAGAGCGGCGCCTGGTACGCCTACAACGGCGACAAGATCGGCCAGGGGCGGGAGAACGCCAAGAGCTATCTGACCGAGCACCCGGAAGTGATGGCGGAACTGGAGGCCAAAGTGAGAGCTTACTACCACATTGACGGAAGCGACGGGGATGACGGCGCCCGGACGGAAGAGGAAGAGTAGGATGACGGTGACGCAGACAGAAGCAGCCGGAACCGGGAACAGATACAGAGTGTACCTTGACGGACAGTTCGCCTTTGTGCTCTACAAGGGCGAACTGTCCCGCTATCATATCCGGCCTGGCAGGGAACTTGAGCCAAAGGAACTGGAAGAGATCCGCGCGCTCGTGATCAAAAGGGCGCGTCTGCGCGCCATGAAGCTGCTGGAGATATCGGACCGCTCCGAGAGCGCGCTCCGCAAAAAGCTGACCGACTCCGGGTACACGGAGGAGATTGCGGAGGACGCCGTCTCCTATGTGAAGTCCTTCGGATACATCGATGACAGGCGGCTTGCCGCCAATCTCGTGGACAGCCGGAAAGGACAGAAGAGCCGGGCAGAGCTCAAGGCATGGCTTATGGGAAAGGGTCTGTCAAAAGAGCAGACAGAGGAGGCTCTTGCTGCGTCCTACACAGGCAGCGACGCCAGGGAAGCCATACAGCGTCTGGCGCGGAAAAGGCATTTTGATCCGGGCAGCGCGACAGCACCCGAAAAGCAGCGGTTTTGCGCCTATCTGGCGCGGAAAGGCTTCCGCTATGAGGACATCCGTCAAGTAATACAAGTTTCTGATTGGAATGCTTGACATCTTTGTGAAAACAGTATAAAATTTAACTGTTGTAGTTGTACAATGAAAATTTAATAAGGAGGTGCTCCTGTGCCGAATGTTATGATCATTGCTGTGGCAGTTGTTCTCGTGATAGCGGCGGCAGTCATCAGTCATTTCGCGACCGTGTCCAATCTGAAGAGGAACGCTGAGTCCAAGATCGGAAGCGCGGAGACAAAGGCGAGAGAGATCATTGATGACGCAGTCAAGACAGCAGAGGCCAAGAAAAAGGAATCCCTCTTGGAAATCAAGGAAGAATCGATCAGAACAAAGAATGAGCTCGAGAAGGAAACAAAAGAAAGACGGGCGGAATTACAGCGTTATGAGAAGAGAGTCCTCTCCAAGGAGGAAGCTTTGGACAAACGGTCCGATGCGATGGAGAAACGGGAAGCAGGGTTTGCGGCAAAGGAAGAACAGCTCAGGTCCCGCGAGGCAAAAGTGGAAGAGCTGAGCAGACAAAGAGTACAGGAACTAGAAAGAATCTCAGGACTTACCTCCGAACAGGCAAAAGAATATCTGTTGAAAACTGTTGAAGATGATGTGAAGCATGACACTGCGAAGATGATCAAGGAACTTGAGGCGCAGGCGAAGGAAGAGGCGGACAAGAAAGCGAAAGAGTATGTTGTCACAGCCATCCAGAGATGTGCCGCTGATCATGTGGCAGAGACTACGATTTCAGTCGTACAGCTTCCAAGCGATGAGATGAAGGGAAGGATCATCGGACGTGAAGGCCGCAATATCCGCACCCTTGAGACGCTCACCGGCGTGGAGCTGATCATTGACGATACGCCCGAGGCGGTCGTTTTATCCGGATTTGATCCCATCCGGCGCGAAGTCGCCAGGATCGCTCTGGAGAAGCTGATCGTGGACGGCCGTATCCATCCGGCAAGGATTGAGGAGATGGTGGAAAAGGCCCAGAAGGAAGTGGAAGCAGTGATCCGGGAAGAAGGAGAAGCCGCAGCGCTTGAAGTCGGCGTACACGGCATCCATCCCGAACTGATCCGGCTTCTGGGAAGAATGAAATTCCGGACCAGCTATGGTCAGAATGCATTGAAGCACTCCATAGAGGTGGCGCAGCTTGCAGGACTTCTCGCCGGCGAGATCGGACTGGATGTCCGCCTTGCGAAGCGGGCCGGACTCCTGCATGACATCGGCAAATCCATCGACCACGATGTAGAGGGATCCCACATCCAGATCGGTGTGGAACTTTGCAGAAAGTACAAAGAATCCCCGCTTGTGATCAACGCGGTGGAAGCACACCACGGCGATGTGGAGCCGGAGTCGCTGATCGCGTGCATCGTACAGGCGGCTGATACGATTTCAGCGGCCAGACCGGGTGCGAGAAGAGAGACGATTGAAACATACACAAACAGATTAAAACAACTAGAGGATATCAGCAACCAGTTCAAGGGTGTTGATAAATCTTTTGCTATTCAGGCAGGTAGAGAGATTCGTATCATGGTAGTTCCAGAGCAAGTATCTGATGCAGATATGGTATTACTGGCACGAGATATTTCCAAGCAGATCGAGTACGAGCTGGAGTATCCAGGACAGATAAAGGTTAATGTCATCAGGGAATCCCGGGTGACGGACTACGCCAAATAAATGTAAACCAAAAAGCATATGGCCAGCCTATTTAGAGGCTGGCCTTTTTCATGACCAGAACAGGCAGGAGGGAGAGAACATATGGCAGATGAGATAAAGAGGATTGACAGAAAGCTCGCGTACAAGGGGGCAGTGATCAATGTGTATCAGGACACGATGCAGTTTGCGGACGGGCACACGGCCCAGTGGGATTTCATACACCACGACGGGGCCGCCGCCGTGCTTCCGGTCCTTCCGGACGGCAGGATCCTGATGGTCAGGCAGTACAGGCCGGCGCTTGACCGGTATACGCTGGAGATTCCGGCCGGCAAACTGGACGATCCGAAGGAGGCAGGGATCGTGTGCGCGTCAAGAGAGCTGGAGGAGGAGTCCGGATACCGCTGCGACCATCTGGAACCCCTGCTTGTGCTCCGGACGACCGTTGCCTTCTGCAACGAGCGGATCGAGGTGTTCGCGGCAAGGGAGCTGACCTCGTCCCGGCAGCATCTGGATGCAGACGAATCCATCGATCTGGTGCCCTGCACGCTTGCGGAACTCAAGGAGAAGATATTCGCCGGGGAGATCGAAGACTCCAAGACGGTGGCGGCCATCCTGGCCTACGCGGTCAAGTACGGCGCAAAATAGGGAAGTCATACCCACGCCTTTTGTCAGCATATAATGCAGTATCCTGACAGAGGAGGCGATGGGATGACGGCGAGAAACCGCGGGAAACTGTTTCTCGGACTGTGCCTGGCAGGTTTCCTGCCCGGCATCATTTATGCGAATACAGGCTCAAGGGAGTATATCCTGTCCATGGAGATCCTAAGCGATGCGTTTCTGGAGCAGTATGCGGACGCGGAGCGCACAGGCGGGTTTCTCCTGTACATCCTGGCTGTGCGGGTTTCTCTGCTCGGCGGCCTTGTCCTGCTCGGGCAGGCGAGAAGGCTGCGCCGTTTTGCGGCGGGGGCTGTGCTGCTGTGGACAGGCTTCCTCGGAGGACTGTTCATGACGGCAGCTCTGATCAGACTGGGGCCGGCAGGCATTCTGTTCTGTATGGCGGCCCTCCTGCCGCAGGCGTTTTTTTACGCTGTCGGATACGGGATCATCCTGTGGTACTTCTTTTCCTGCCCGGAGGGAAGATGGAATTCTGCCAAGACGGCGGGCGTTGCCGTGGCACTCGGGACGGGCATTTTATGTGAAAGTTACTTAAATCCGATTTTTCTGAATATTTTTCTAAAAACAATTTGATTTTTTCGATGTTTCTTCGTATAATTTAAACTATACGATGGGAGATAAAGATATGGAGAAAATAGTTTTAGAGTATGTAGAGTATTTAAAAGAAGTGAAGGGGATTTCTCTGAATACAGAGATGGCATACCGGCGCGATCTGCTGAAGCTTGTCCGCTATCTCGACGAGCAGGGTGTCCGGGAGGTCAGCCAGATCACAGCGACCAATCTTAATTCCTATATGCTTCACATGGAGAAGCAGAAGCTTACAAACACGACGATCTCAAGAAATGTCGCTTCGATCCGGGGATTTTTCAACTATCTCTTCAAGAAGGATTATATCAGAGAGGATATCTCCGAAGGGCTCACAAGCCCGAAGATCGAGCGCAGGGAGCCCAAGAGCGCATCCAAGGAGGACGTGGCAAAGGTGCTTGCAGTTCCGAACGGCAAGACGCCGAAGCTGCTCCGGGATAAGGCGATGATCGAGCTTCTCTACTCGACAGGCATCATGGTGGAGGAACTGGTGAGTCTGAAGATCCAGGATGTGAATATGGAGATGGGGTATCTGCAGTGCCATTTCCCGACAAACCAGAACGCATATCCGATCGACAAGCAGGCTATGAAGGCCATGCGGGCTTATCTGAAGAACGGACGCGAACCGCTTCTCAAGGGACACGGCTCAGACGTGCTGTTCCCGAATATCAGCGGCCGGAAGATGAGCCGTCAGGGATTCTGGAAGATCCTGAAAGGATATGCCGCCAAGGCAGGCATCGAGGGGACGATCACTCCGAGCATGCTCCGGCATTCCTAAGTGGAAAATTGTATATTGTATGTAACAGCAGCCGGCAGAAAATCTGCCGGCCTTTTTCTGGAAAATGTGCGTCCGGCATCTTTTTTACAAAAAAATGTGGACGCAAAATGTTGCTATTTCGACTTATTTGCATTATCATTAAAACAGTATGAATATTAGGAGGATGCAAGATGTACAAGATATTGAAGGCTGAAAAACTGGCTGACAAGATCTATCTTATGGATGTGGAAGCGCCGCGCGTTGCACGCCACTGTGAACCGGGGCAGTTCGTGATCGTTAAGATGGACGAGACAGGCGAGAGGATTCCTCTGACGATCTGTGACTACGACAGGGAGGCAGGCACCATCACGATCGTGTTCCAGACGGTGGGCGCCTCTACGGAGAAGTTCGCAGCCCTGAAGGCTGGCGATGCCTTTGAGGACTTTACAGGACCGCTGGGATGTCCCTCCGAGTTCGTCCATGAGGATATCGAGAGCCTGAAGCAGAAGAAGATCCTGTTTGTCGGCGGAGGCGTGGGAAGCGCGCCTGTATATCCGCAGGTAAAATGGCTGAAAGAGCACGGCGTTGACGTGGACGTCATCATCGGCGCCAAGACGAAGGATATGCTGATCCTGGAGGATGAGATGAAGGCGGTTGCCGGCAACTATTATCCGTGTACGGACGACGGTACATACGGCCATGCAGGCATGGTCACGACCATGGTGGAAGAGCTGGTCAACGGGGGCAAGAAATACGACCTGTGCGTGGCCATCGGCCCGGTGATCATGATGAAATTCACCTGCCTGCTCACAAAGAAGCTGGGCATCCCGACGATCGTCAGCATGAACCCCATCATGGTGGACGGAACCGGTATGTGCGGGGCCTGCCGTCTGCATGTGGGCGATGAGATCAAGTTCGCCTGCGTGGACGGGCCGGAGTTTGACGGACACCTTGTGAACTTTGACGAGGCGATGAAGAGACAGCAGATGTACAAGACCCAGGAGGGCCGGGCGCTGCTGAAATTACAGGAGGGTGATACCCATCACGGCGGATGCGGAAACTGCGGAGGTGACGAATAATGGCTGATGTGTTAAAGAGAGTACCTGTAAGAGAGCAGGATCCAAAAGTCAGAGCGACAAATTTTGACGAAGTATGTTACGGATACAACCAGGAGGAAGCGATGGAGGAAGCCTCCCGCTGCTTGAACTGCAAGAACGCGAAATGTATGCAGGGCTGCCCGGTTGCCATCAATATACCCGGATTTATCTCCAGGATCAAGGAGGGAGATATCGAGGGCGCCTACCAGGTGATCAGCGAGTCTTCCGCCCTTCCGGCGATCTGCGGACGCGTATGTCCCCAGGAGTCCCAGTGCGAGTGCAAGTGCATCCGCAGCATCAAAGGCGAGCCGGTCTCCATCGGCAAGCTGGAGAGATTCGTGGCGGATTACGCGCTGGAGCATGATATCATGCCCCAGAAAGCAGAGAAGATGAACGGCCACAAAGTGGCAGTCATCGGTTCCGGACCGTCCGGCCTTACCTGTGCCGGAGATCTGGCGAAGCTTGGCTACGAGGTGACAGTATTTGAAGCCCTTCACAAGCTGGGCGGCGTGCTCGTGTACGGCATTCCGGAGTTCCGTCTTCCCAAGGAGAAGGTGGTACAGAAAGAGATCGAGAAGGTAAAAGGCCTGGGCGTAAAGTTTGAGACAAACGTGGTGATCGGCAAGTCCACCACCATCGACCAGTTGATGGAAGAGGAAGGCTTTGAGGCCGTATTTATCGGATCCGGCGCCGGACTTCCCATGTTCATGGGCATCCCGGGAGAGACGGCCAACGGCGTGTTCTCTGCCAATGAGTATCTGACAAGAAGCAACCTGATGCGCGCTTTTGACGACTCTTATGATACGCCCATCGCGGCAGGAAAGAAAGTGGCCGTCGTAGGCGGCGGCAACGTGGCTATGGACGCGGCAAGAACGGCTCTCCGTCTGGGAGCGGAAGTGCACGTGGTATACCGCAGGAGCGAGGCGGAACTTCCGGCCCGTGTGGAGGAAGTACACCACGCGAAAGAGGAAGGCGTGATCTTCAACCTGCTGACCAATCCAAAGGAGATCCTTGTGGACGAGAACGGCTGGGTAAAGGGCATGCGCGTGATCCGCATGGAGCTGGGCGAGCCCGACGCATCCGGAAGAAGACGTCCGGTGGAGATTCCTGGATCTGAGTTTGAGATCGAGGTCGACACGGTCATCATGTCCCTTGGCACCTCCCCGAACCCGCTGATCGCTTCCACGACGAAAGGACTGGAGACGAACCGGAGAAAGTGCATCGTAGCCGAGGAGGAGAACGGTCAGACATCCAAGGCATATGTGTTTGCCGGCGGAGACGCCGTGACAGGCGCAGCGACCGTTATCCTTGCCATGGGAGCCGGAAAAGCAGGAGCAAAGGGAATCCATGAGCTTCTGTCACAGAAATAGGAAATAAAAGACTGTTAAAAGTGACATGACCAGGGAGAAGGAGAGGGCTTTTGCCCGGCCTTCTCCCTTTTCAGACAGGAGGAAACAGGTGAAGATCACCCTCATCACAGTAGGAAAGATCAAGGAGAAATACTTAAAGGACGCCATCGCAGAATACAGCAAGCGGCTTTCACGCTACTGTAAACTGGAACTTGTGGAGGTGGCAGACGAGAAGACGCCGGATCAGGCGGGCGAGACACTGGAAGAGCAGATCCGCGACAGGGAAGGGGAGCGGATCCTGAAGCAGATCCGGGAAGACATGTACGTGATCACCCTGGAGATTGGCGGAAAGATGCTCTCATCCGAGGAACTGGCGGACAAGATAGAGAAACTGGGGATTCAGGGACACAGCAGCATCGCATTCGTGATCGGCGGTTCCATCGGGCTTGGGAAAGAAGTGCTGGCGCGGTCAGACTTTGCCCTCAGTTTTTCAAAAATGACCTTTCCCCACCAGCTCATGCGGGTCATCCTGCTTGAGCAGGTGTACAGAAGTTACAGGATCATCAATGGAGAACCATATCATAAGTGAGCGAGGTCCTTTGGCAATCTCCATAAATGAATGATCCTATGATCTGCAGATTTTATCTAAACTTCTCAGTCGCTGAGAAGTTCATCGGTTGTTGTATTTAAAAGTTTGGTAATACTCCCGGATTTTCGAGCCGCAAATGTTGTTGGTTCCCT
Source organism: Mordavella massiliensis (assembly GCF_016901695.1). GTDB lineage: Bacteria > Bacillota > Clostridia > Lachnospirales > Lachnospiraceae > Claveliimonas > Claveliimonas massiliensis_A. The sequence continues at coordinate 206,844 of NZ_JACJKS010000003.1, forward strand.
TTGACGATCTGTTTTTATACAAGAATATACCTCCTTAGTCGTATCGCAGTAATTGGTTAAGAATTACAGTGCGATTGAAAATAGTATTATTCCATGCTAATATTGATTAAATGATGACATTCACTAAATGTCATAAACAAATCGTTATTATATCCTTAAGGAGGGAAAAATCTGTGAAAAAGAGAGGAATTTTCAGCGTTCTTCTCGCGATCATGCTGATGCTGACCGTGATCCCCGCAAAGGTGTCAAATGCGGACGGCGGCTATGAGGCATCATCCTGGGAAGAGTGGCTGCAGATGAGGGAGCAGGGGATCTGGCCGTCTATAGACGCTACTGACGGTTTCCAATGGCCGGAAGAGGGATGTACCCTGGTAGTCGACAGGGAACTTAGGTTCTCGGGAGACTGGGTGATCCCGTCGAATGTAACCGTTATTGTAAAGGTTCCGGTGCGTCCGGGAGGAGTGATCCTGCCATCGACAGAGATACGCCCGTCCAGCCTGACGATCTACGGCACATGGCAGCACTCCGGAAATCAGGCAAAGATCCAGGAAACCTATTCCGAACAGTACACAGACCATGTGATTTTGACGGTAGGGGACGGCGGAAAATTTATTATCGACAGTGATACGGATCACCAGCAGTTTGAAAATATGACGGTAAAAAGCGGGGGCACACTGGAGATTAACAGGTATGAATCTTACGCTTTTGGGCAGGATAATGTACTGACGCTGGAGCCGGGAGCAAATGTGACCGGGACCGGAAGCCTCAGACTGGACGGCGAGATCTGCGGAGCCGGGGCGGAAGTAAGCATCCCGGTCGTCGTCCAGGGCGGCTATATGAGCGGGGAAACAAATGCCGTGCTCTCCGGGGATTTGACAGTGAGCCAGATTTGGCAGCATGACAGCACGCTTACCATTCCGGCAGGAAGCAGCGTGACATGCGATGATCTGAGAATGGCTCCCTATCAGGCGGCTGATACAGCGGTTTTGAGTGTAGAGGGAGATCTTGCGGTAAATGACGGCATTGATTTCGCTGGTCCCGGGCAGAAAAATATAAATATATCCGGCTGCCTGTCAGTTGACGGATATACTTCTCTGAGAGAAGGAACTGCTTCGATCAATCTCACGGATACCGGCGTGCTGGATGTACACAAAACACTTGATTTCCTGTCAGCAAACGGGAAGATCACAGGAACCGGAACGATCAAGGTCTACGGGACGATGGAAGGGGATGTCCTCCATCTGGATTCCATGATTACAGTCGACGATGAATACCCGTGGATTGACGACATGAAGACAGAGGCGGTCGCAAAGGGATATATGGATGATACCATTACGATCTGGAAGAGCTGGGACTGCGATCACCAGTGGGTAAAAGGTGAGACAACGACGCCGACCTGCAGCAGTGAGGGGTACACAACTTATACCTGTTCGATCTGCGGCTCTACAAAACAGGACGATTTCACAGACAAACTTCCGCATACGCCTGATGCGAATACAGACTGTACGAAAGATACCCTCTGTATTGTCTGCGGCGAGGTAGTAAGACCTGCCGGAGAACATACATATGATGAGGGAACGGTAAAGACAGACGCGACATGCACAGAACCGGGAGTCATGAAGTATACCTGTAAGGCGTGCGGCACTGTGAAAGAGGAAGAAATCCCGGCGAAAGGACATCAGTGGATCTCAGAGACAGAGGAGAATCAACTGACTTATACCTGTAGCGTATGTAAGGAAGAACATTCCTTCCAGCTTGAAGCAGATTCGTCCGTTAGTCTGAGTCTTGGCGCAAAGGCAGTGGAATCCCTGGCGGCGCAGGCAGAAGCAGAAGGATATGAAGATCTTCGGATCCAGGCAGAAGTGATCGGGGAAAGCAGCCTTACAGAGCAGCAGAGCGAGGCATTGAAGGCTCTGACAGATGACGCCCTTTTGATCCGCGTGACACTGGAAGCTGTGTCCGTCGACGCAGCGGGAAATGAGGAAGTGACGGTTCTCCATGAACTTGGCGGGGAGGCGCAGATCAGCGCGGAGTATGACGCGGGAGATTTACAGGAAGGACAGGCCGTAAAAGTCGCTTACATTGCCAAGGACGGAACAACAGAGGATATGAAAGCAGTTTATGGAAATGGGGAAGTAACGTTTGTTACAACGCATTTCTCTGATTATGCCGCATATGTGGAAGAAACGGAAATCGAAGATCCGTCTGATCCGGAGGATCAGCAGAAACCATCAGGAGGAGATTCCGGAGACAAAACGGGTACAGATAAAAAAGACGGGAAGTACAATGAAACAGAGTCCGGTGTTCCAAAGACAGGAGATGAGGCAGCAGCGCTGTTGTGGCCCTTCTGCATGGCTGCAGCATTCGCATGCGGGGCGGGAGTTATCCTTAAGAGAAAAATGAAATAATCGTACCTCAAGAAGCGGAGGAATAGATTTACTTACTTCTTTTAAAAGAGCGTGGACGGATGATGTCCCGCTCTTTTTGTATAAGTGAGAATTAAAATGACAGGGAAATAAATGAATGGTATAATGAAGGAAATGGTTTTATAAATTGGAGGGGAAAAGATATGGAATGGCTACCGCTTATGATAATAGCGATTTTCATCGGAGCATTAGGATTATATTATATTGTAAAATGGGCAGTAAAAGATGCATTAAAAGAATATTTTAAGGATAAAAGAATTTAGAATTGCGGCAGGCAATAGATATTTATTATCAGAGCAGACTGGCAAAACAGATTGAACAGGGAACTTATGGGATAGAAAATATGGATTACAAGTACCTTGCAGAAGATTTAATCGAGAATGTACCAGAGCTGTTTTGAATAAGAGGTGAAGCGGATGTATGAGTTGATACAGGTGTCGGATCACGACTATTACATCGACTGCCCGGCCAGGATTGGGCTGGTCAGGGTGGGCGGCAGTGAAGTAGTCCTCATCGACAGCGGGAATGACAAGGATGCCGGGAAAAAGGTGTATCGCATACTGGAGTCGAACGGATGGAACCTCCACGCCATCCTGAACACCCATTCCCATGCAGACCACATCGGTGGCAATCACTTCCTGCAGGAGAAGACCGGCTGTAAGATCTACGCAAAAGGAATGGAATGCGTCTATTCCAACACGCCCCTCCTGGAGCCCACAGGTCTGTACGGAGGCCGTCCTTTTAAGGAACTGAAAAACAAATTCCTGCTGGCAAAGGAGAGCCGGGTGCTTCCGCTGACCAGTGATGTTCTCCCTGCGGGGATGGAGATTCTGGACCTGCCTGGCCACTGTTTTGACATGGTCGGATTCAGGACAAAGGAAGGGACTGCATATATCGCAGACAGTCTGTCCTCGGAAGAGACCCTTGCCAAATGCGGGATCGGTTACCTCTGGGATCCGAAAATGACGCTGGAGACCCTGGCCTATCTTAAGATGCTGGATGCCGCATGTTTCGTGCCGTCCCACGCGCCTGTTATGACGGAGAAAGAGCAGCTAGTCAGGCTCGCAGACGAGAACATAGATGAAATCATGGCGATCAAAGAGAAGATCCTGGAACTGTGCGGCGTCCCGGTCACTTTTGAAGCGCTGCTGAAGCAGGTTTTTGATGCGTATCATCTCCGGATGTCAGCCCAGCAGTATGCGCTGATCGGAAGTACGCTCCGGTCCTATCTTTCCTGCCTGTATGAGGAAAATAAGATCACGTATTACTTTGAAGATAATCAGATGTTCTGGCAGACGCAAACAGGTATGCCGAAGGAGGAAGCATGAGAGTCATCGACCTGACCCACACGATCAGAGAGGATATGCCGGTATTTCCCGGAACGGAAAATGTCAGGCTGATCCCGGTAAACACATATGGAAAAGACGGATTTAAAGAAACACTGCTTGAGATCTCCACACATACAGGCACCCATATGGACCCGCCGGCGCATGTATTGGCCGGCAGGACTACGCTGGATCAGTTTCCGGCAGAGCAGTTTATCGGGAAGGCGCTTGTCATAGACTGCCGGGATCTGAAGGAGGGGCAGGCCATTTCAATGGCCTGTATCCAAAGAGCGGGAGAGAAGGTAAGAGAAGCAGAGTTTCTTCTGTTCAACCTGGGCTGGGACAGGCGCTGGGGAACAGAAGACTATTTCGGGGATTTCCCGTGTTTGGATGAGGAAGCGCTGGCGTTCGTGCTGCAGGGACACTATAAAGGGATCGGATTTGATGTGATCAGCATCGATCCCATTTCGGATGAGAACCTGACCCGCCACAAGAAATTGTTCCAGACGTGCGACATCGTGAATATTGAGAATCTGAAGAACCTTGATCTGTGCGGGGACGACCTGTTCTGGTTCAGTTGCTTTCCTCTGAAGATCGAGGGAAGCGACGGCGCCCAGGTCCGGGCGGTTGCCTGGTTTGAATAAAATGGAATCAGGAATCTTCCAGCCGTATGCTCCTGGTTGCAATATTCTTCCTGAATGCGAGATCATGTTCTACAAAAATCATGGTCGGAGAAAATTCTTCTATCAGCTTCTCGATCTGCATACGGGAGTAAATGTCGATATAGTTCAGCGGTTCATCCCAGACATACAGGTGCGCTTGCTCGCAAAGGCTTTTGGCGATCAGCACTTTTTTCTTCTGACCCGCTGAAAAATCCTCCATTTTCTTTTCAAACTGTATGCGTGAGAAATCCATTTTCCGCAAGATCGCCTTAAATAAACTTTCGTCTATCTGGCTGGCTTTTGCAAATTCTGTCAGAGACCCGTTCAGCATGGAAGTATCCTGCGGGACATAGGACAGGATAACTCCAGAACCGATTGTGATCGTGCCGCGATGATCGGTCTGCTGTCCGGTCAGAAGTTTTAGAAGGCTTGTTTTTCCGGAACCGTTTTTCCCGTCCAGAGCAATGCGTTCTCCTTGTTTTACGGAAAATGAAATGGGCAGGCAGACATCTTTGCCGTCAAAAACCGGCACAACATCCGAGAAAGTCACTAAGGTATCTGCATGATAGAGCAGCGGGACGATCTTTAGATCTTCTGCAGTCTCCAGATTTTTGAGAAGGTGGGATTTTTCCTCAATTGCACGTTGCTGCCGTATCTGGACAGACTTTGAGCGCTTCATCATTTTGGCGGACTTGTGGCCGATATACCCGCGGTCAACCGGGCCGTTTCCATATTTGGAAGCCTCCATCCGGTCTGACCAGGCGGACGTTCTTTGAGCGGACTTTTGCATAGTATCAATGCTTTTCTTTAGTTTTTTATTTTGCGCGAGTTCAAATTCCTGCTGGCGCTGGAAATTGGTGAACCAGGTGGAAAAGTTCCCCCTTTGCACTTCTATGTCTGACCGGGTGATGGACAGGATATGGTCAACACAGCCATCTAAAAAACAGCGGTCATGGGAGACCAGGATGAATCCTTTTTTTCGTTTCAGGTATGCGGAAACGGTTTCCCTGGCTTTCATATCCAGATGGTTTGTCGGCTCATCGATCAGTAAAAAGTGGCCGCTATTCAGAAACAGAGCGGCAAGCAGCACCTTGGTCTGCTCTCCGTTTGACAGTGTAAAAAAGGGCCTCCAAAGTGCATCTTCACGGACTTCCAGATAGGACAGTTCTCTCAAAAGTTCCCATTCTTCTGCCAGCGGGCACACTTCCGAGAGAATGTCTGTGGTGAGTCTGTTCTTGTTGCTGACAGGATATGGGAAGTAATCAAATTGTACAGAAGCCTGTATTTTTCCCTGGTATTCGTACTTTCCAAGCAGAAGATTCAGGAAAGTAGTTTTTCCTCTGCCATTTCTTCCAATAAATCCAAGTTTCCAATCAGTATCTATCTGAAAGCTGACGTTTTCAAAAATATTGTCATAGCTGGATGGATAGGCAAAGGTAAGGTTTTCCACCCGGATCATCGACATATTGCATTCCTCCTTCGCTGTATGGATAAAGAAATTAAAAAAGAGCTGCAAGAAAGTTATTTCCTGCAACCCGTCATAGCATAACAGTATCACCCGTATCGAGAGTGATAGAATTACAATATATCGAGAAAATAGATGGTTCACTTTCTTGCAAATGGACGCAATAGCACTGTAAAACACAGCATCCATGTATCATTCAATTATCTGCAAGAAAAGTTGATCATCTTTTCACCCCTATCTTATTGTTTATGTGTGTCAGTGTAGCACAAAGATGGTGGCAAGTCAAGAATGACGGGTTGTACCGCGGATTGCTTACAAGGATAATATTTTGGGGTTATTTCTTAAGAGGTATGAAAATTATACTGTGATAGGTATTTTGACGATGAAAAATAGTACGTTGTCATGTGGGAAAAGAAAATGACAGGGTGGCATCAGAATGGTATAATTCTTCAGGAAAGTATCAGATTCAGAGCGAGAAAAAGAGCAGTTCTGAGTAAAACTGAACTGCTCTGAATGTGATCCTTTCCAATTGTACCAATTCGCGGATGATCAGCCGGAAAGCCTATGGGGATTGTATCTTTCCGGAGTGCCGAAAAACTTCATAATCCATATGAAAATCCGGTACATGGAATGATTTTTTGACGTTAAATGGATTTTAGGGTATGCTTCGCAGACCTTCCGAAGGGAGGCCTTAAAAAATCGGTATGAAAAGAATCCAGATTTATGGGAAAGGAGCATAGCTCCTCCCCAGCTGCTGCATGGCTGCGCAGCCGCATTCCGGACAGACGGCCAGATCGATGTTCCATACTGCTTTGAGCAGTTCTGCCATGGATAAACCTGCGTAGCGCTGGCGGAACCGCTGACCTCCCTGGATCCGGAAGATCAGTTTCAGATTTTTGGACTTCATCCGGTTATTGAGGAATCCATAATAGCGGATCTTCTGGAAACCGGTGGGGAGCACATGCATCAGGAACCGCCGGATAAACTCTTCATGGCTGAGCGTGATCTGCCGTTTCGGATCCCCGGGGGTCTTTCCCCGTGCAGAGAAGGTAACTTCTGTTTCCGTGACGGAAAGGATCCTGCTGTTGGAGATTGCAATCCGATGTGTATACCGCCCCAGATATTCGATGGCGTTACCAAAACCGTTAAAGGTCTCTTTGATGTAAGGACACCAGTCTTTCTCATAAAGATGGTTTTTGAAAGTTTTCCATTCAAAGGGATCTCTCAATGCTTTGCAGGAAGCGGAAAACACAAGCTTCTTCTGCTGATGCAGCGCATCCAGAAGGGCGAGATATTTCCCCTTAAACTTATCCCGCAGGACTCTGACCGGAATGAAAAATTTTGCGGAGGATTTCCGAATCCTGCGGTCAGAAGTAAGCCCGCCTCCGGAGATGATACAGTGCATATGGACATGATAGTCCAGTTCCTGATTCCATGTGTGGAGCACCTGAATGATCCCGGGCTTTGCACCAAGGTATTTTTTGTCGGAAGTCAGTTCCAGAAGCGTCTCGGCACAGCATCTATGGAGCAGCCCGTAGAGAAGCTTCTGATTACAGTGGATCAGAGAGTTGAGTTCGTGCGGAAGTGTGAATACCACATGAAAGTAAGGGGAATCAATGACTTCCGCCCTGCGTTTATCCACCCAGATTTCTTTCAGGACGGCCTGACAGTTGGGGCAATTCCGGTTGCGGCAGGAATTATTGTGGAACTCTGTATGTCCGCATTCCATGCACTCACTGATATTGACTCCGAGCCTGCCGGACTTACATGCCAGAATGGCACGGGAGGTTTTTTTCTGTTCTTCTGACTGGAAATTCCCGGACTGGCAGTAGTCCTCATAGGAATCCTGCCAGATTTTCTGAATCCTGAAGTTACTCAATGGATCCACCTCCGATCCGGTCAAAAGGGGACAGCACATTTCGGGCCTGATACGAGGCAAGATGAATATAGATCAGGGTAGAATTCAGAGATTTGTGTCCCATCAGGTTTTTAATTGTCAGGAGATCCGTCCCGTTTTCGTAAAGGTGGGTTCCGAAAGCATGGCGGAAAGAGTGGCAGGTAATCCGGTGTTCCCAGCCGAGGGACTCTTCATGGGCCCGCATATGCCGCATGATATAAAACGTGTCAATAGGCCGGGAAGGATCCGTCTGCTTCGGAAAAAGCCAGTGGTAAGGGCGGTCATATTCAAACCAGTATTGGGTGAGGATATCCAGTGCTTTCTGTGAAAGGAGGGCATAGCGGTCAGAACGGTTTTTTGAATGTGCGATATGGATCCGCATATTTTTTCGTTCGATATCACAGTAACGCAGATGGCAGACTTCGCCAACCCTGAGACCTGCAGAATACATGAGGGAGACCATAGCTTTCGGTTTTAGGTCTGAGAAAGAGGAAATAAAAATATCCGCTTCTTTTTGAGTAGGGACATAGGGAAGGTAGGAATCGAATTTCCGCATAGGAAGCTGGGTTGGATCCCATGGTTTGTGCAGGACAAACATGGTGAAGAAACGGAGCTGTGAGATACAGTGGAGATACAGTGGTTGATCGTGCGGTCAGAAAGGGAACGTTCTTTCTGCAGCCAGCGGATAAAATCCCTGAGTTCATCCCAGGAAACGTCTTCCGGCTGTTTGTGAAGAAGCGTGTGCAGGTAATCCAGATAAGAACGGATGTAAGTAGAATAAGATGTTACGGTATGATCGGTAAGACCACGCAGGGAGATCATCTCCCGGTAAACATTTAAATAGTCCATGACAGAACCTCCTTGAAAAGATGTAGTAATCATTGTCAGGTTACGGATCTATCAAGGCGGTGGTCTTGGAAAAAGATAAGATATGTAGTTGTTGAGTCTAAAAATCCATGATAAACTAAACATAGCAGTTGGCGGTTTATGAAGATTGGTGTGTGTGGTAACTCAACAATACAACATAAATACAAAAACTGCTATTTTTTTCGAAAAAGCAGCGGAATTATGTACCTTGCACTAGCCGTCGCGCCAGCGACTTGGTACAATAGACGAAATGATTCACAAAAAGAAATAAGCGGGCGAGGAGATATGACAATGACGCGAGAAGAATATGTGGCAAGAATGAATTCCGAGGACGACTGGGCGCCTGGTTGGGATGCGGTTGAGGAGGAATTTGCTCGGTTATATCCAGGAAAAGAGCCTGCTCATTATGGCACGGAAATCCACGCAAGGGCCATGTTTGGCGTGGATAATTATCTTGACGGTTATTCGCTTTACGATTCCGGAAAAGGCTACCAGCATATTGTTACATACGGAATGAGTGAGCTTTATATGAATGAAGAGGCCTTTGGCGGGGAATACAGCAGGTGGGGCTATGAGATGACTATAAAGCTGAAAGAAAGCAGGCCCGAAGATTGTCTCTGGGCTCTGGATATGCTGTCCAATCTTGCCCGGTATACCTATACGACCGAGCGGTTCTTTGAAGCCGGGGAGTGCGTGCCCGGAAACGGGACGTCCCTTCATATGGGGACGGATTCCCTGATCACTGCGCTTGTTACGGTAAATGACACTTCCGCCCAGACACTGAACACGGTCCACGGAAGAGTGGAATTTATCCAGTTTGTGGGAATAACAGAGGCGGAACTTGATAAGATACGGGAAGATCACGGAAATCTTCCGCTTTTGATTGAGAAAATGAGAGAAGATAATCCAGAATTGATTACCGACATGCAAAGAACAAGATCCTATTTGTAAAGCAGGAATTGAATGAAGATTACAGGGACAAAATCTTACATACAGATTGAAGAAGAAAATGGAAATATCGCCAGATTTGATGGGGAAGCCTGCCTGGGGGAATTTTATGCATATGCCAGCTCCATCCGGTGGGTCCGCCACAGGGGCGAGGCAACAGACGGGGACCGGATCGATCTGATCTACCGGGCGACCAGATATGGAAAAGAGACGGATACCAGAGTTCTTTTTTTCGATGTCGATGGCAGCGTAATGTTTGAGACGGAGCTGAGGTTGAAAACTGAAGTGAATTTTTTCAAAGGCCAGCTCCTTTTCCCAGTGGTGGTCGTTTTATCTTTGTTTTTCTCTGCGCTGCTGATCGCGGCGCTGGATGTGGTAAGTCCAGGGTTTTATCTTGCATTTTGCGTGGGCTCCCTGATGTTTGCCAGTCCGTTTCTTATCTGGATGCTGCGGATCTGCAGGTTCCGGCTTATGGCAGAGGGCTGCGACGTTACGTTTACTCCTGTTTTTGGAAGAAGAGATCGCTTTCCTGTGAGTGCGATCACCCGGGTCGTCCGCAGGACCAGGAGAGACTGCGGATGTGAGGAAGTGAAAAAGATTCGGATTTATACCGATAGCAGGCGGATCACCATAACCCGGGAAATGGAAGGGATCGACGACATGGATGCCTATCTTCTGCGGCATGTGGATGCAGAAAAAATCATCACCAGACGGCGCTAAACTGCAGGTAAACTATCGGTCGGGGAAAGGAAACCGGCAGTCGGTTGAGTTCCGTAAGCAGAGAATGTTAACATGCAGTCATCAAAGCAAAGGAGTGAACACATATGAGGCAACAGACATTTGGAACGATGATCGCAGCGCTTCGCAAAGAACAGGGAATGACCCAGCTTGAGCTGGCGGAGAAAATGGGAGTTACGGACAAGGCAGTGTCAAAATGGGAGCGGGATCTGTCCTTCCCTGATATAAACAGCCTTCCCAAGCTGGCGGAGATTTTTCATGTCTCTGTAGATGAACTGATGCAGGTGAAAACGGATGCAAAAGGAAATGGAGAAGAGAAGCATAAAACCGCTGAGATCGTGAATCTTGCATTAAAAGGCGTTGCCCTGGCAATGGGAGTTGCGGTTATGGTTCTTTCCATTCTTAATGAGATTGAAAGTGACAGTGCCATCCGCATGCTTGGGATCGGCCTGGCCTGTCTGGCGTTTGCGCAGATGGCGCAGAAGAAAGATGGCAGAGGGTAGATTTGTCTATTCTGCCATCTTGTTTTTTAAGAGCTTATCCACTATAATGAACAGACAATCAATGGGAAGGTTCTTCTTCCCACAAAGGGCCGGATCTTCCGGCTGTCCATTTTTATCCGGCGGTTTCCGCCATTTATTTCCAGACCTTTTTTAGAGCTCACTTAAAGGTTGCAACGCTTTGTTTTGTTTTCTATAATGAAAGGAGAAAATTAATGATGCAACAATTTCATACTCAGGAATATCCTGCTGTGAACCGCAACTACAAGGATCGCCTGTTTCGTTTTGTGTTTAAGAACAAGAAGGATCTTCTGGATCTATATAATGCGATCAACGGAACGGACTATGACAATCCGGAAGAGCTGGAGGTCAATACCCTGGAAAATGTTCTGTACCTTTCCATGAAGAATGATTTGTCCTTCCTGATCGACGCGGAGCTAAACCTGTATGAGCACCAGAGTACTTACAATCCCAACATGCCTATGAGGGGGCTTCTGTATTTCGCAGGTGTTTACAACAGACATATTTCCAGCCGTGAGATCAATATTTACAGCAGTTCACCTAAAGTGTTTCCTTTTCCCCAGCACATCGTGTTCTACAACGGGACCCAGGAGGAACCGGACCGGAAGATTTTAAAACTGTCAGATCTTTTCCGGCGGCCAAACGGGGAGAAAGAACCCTGCCTGGAATGTCAGACGTTGATGTTGAACATCAATTACGGGCATAACAGGGAATTGATGAAGAAATGCAGGCGTCTGGAGGAATACGCCATCTTCGTGGACACCATCCGGAAGAATCAGGCGAAGGGGCAAGACCTGCAGGAAGCAGTGGAAGCGTCGGTGGAAAGCTGTATTGCCGGCGGGGTTCTGGCGGATATCCTGAGAGCGCAGAAAGCAGAGGTGGTACAGATGGTACTGGAAGGATTTGACCAGGAAGCATACGAGAAAGCCATGAAAAAAGAGGGCTATGAAGATGGCTATCAGGAGGGAAAAGAAGACGGATATCAGGAAGGGAAAAAGAGCGGATATCAGGATGGAATCGAGCAAGGAATTGAGCGGGGAATCTGTGGGTTGATCCGTTCCTTAAAGGAATTCGATATTCCGAAGGAGCAGATTTTGCAAAAACTTCAGGACACCTATGAACTTACAGAAGAAGAAGCCAGGGGTTATATAGATAAAATTTGTAGATGAGAGATCGTTGGAAACAAAAGAGGATTATGAGAAAATGCAGCTTCGGGAATATATTTCTTCTGATGTGGAACAGTTGGCAGAATTGTTTTACCAGACGGTTCACAGTGTCAATGGGAAAGACTATTCCACAGAGCAATTAAATGCATGGGCAAACGGGAAAGTGGATCTGCAGGAGTGGAACCGCTCGTTTCTGGAACATTACACCATTGTGGCGGTTGAAAACGACAGAATCGTGGGGAGTATCCCAAAGTTTGTGTAAACCTTCAAACTGATGTAAGATAGACTTACCAGTTTGGAGGTTTATTTTATGGCAAGGAAAAAAGATACCCCACAAAAAGCAGC
>NZ_JACJKS010000021.1 GCF_016901695.1 Mordavella massiliensis
AATTATACCACGGATTACGGGCTCTTCGGGGCCTGTTTTCTGTTTTTAGGTATAAAAAGTGGAGCTGTTGCTCCAGTAGATTATCTATCTACTTTTGCAACAGCCCCTTCTTATATCTTAGGATCAGTCGAATTTAAACGCCACTTTGAAATCCCCGTACTTTCCGGTTGCATACTCGAACGCCTTCTCCCACTCCTCGATCTTGAACATACTGGACACAACCCCGTCTGTCTTCAGGTTGCCCTTCATCATGTTCTCGATCACAAAGGGATATGCGTAGGGGCTTAAGTGGGATCCCAGGATATCCAGCTCCTTGCGGTCGCCGATGATGGACCAGTCCACGGATGTCTCGGATCCGAATACGCTGAACTCCACGAAGCGCCCCAGCTTCCTTGTAACCGTCAGGCCCTGGATGACGCTGGAGGGATGTCCGGTCGCCTCAATGTAAACGTCGCAGCCATAATCGTCTGTCAGCGCCTTGATCTCCTTGTCCACGTCGCACTTGCCGGGGTTGAACACAAGGTCCGCGCCGAACTCTTTCGCCTTCTCCAGGCGCTCGTCCTTCATGTCCAGCACGATGAGGAGCTTCGGGTTCTTCATTCTTGCATATGTGATCATGCCAAGGCCAAGCGTGCCCGCTCCGGAGATGACCACAACGTCCTCGTTGGTGATGCTCCCCCGGTCCACTGCGTGCTTGGAGCAGCCGTAGGGCTCGACGAGAAGGGCCTGCTCGATGCTCATATCCTCGGGAACGCGGCTGATCACGCAGTTCTTCGGGTAGCGCACATACTCAGCCATGCCGCCGTTGTTGTAAGACTGGAATCCCAGCATGTCGTGGGGCTGGCACATCCAGTAATGTCCGTCCTTGCAGAACCGGCATTTGCCGCAGGGAACGATCTGGTCCGCGATGATGCGGTCGCCCAGCTCGTATCCTTCCACGTTCTCACCGATCTCCACCACTCTTCCGAAGAACTCGTGGCCCGGGATGAAGGGCGGTTTTACCCATGCCGGCTGTACCTCGTCGCCCCAGAACATCGCCGCCCCGTGGTTGCACTTCAGGTCGCCGGCGCAGATGCCGCAGGCTTCCGTCTTGATGATGATATCGTCCGGTCCGCATTCCGGCGCCGGATAGGCCGGCTCAAAACGATAGTCATCCTTGGAGTAGGCAACAAGTGCCTTCATTGTTTTTGGAGTACTTCCTCTGTGTGCCATAGTGTCTTTCCACCTTTCTTTATTTAAAATATTTTCTTTTCCATGACTGCACTATACTTCAAACTGTCCCCAGACAGTGTCCAGAGCCGCGCTGACGGCCCGGTATTTTTTGTACTTCTTCTCATAGATCTCGCGCATGGCCGGGTTCGGCTCCACCCTGCCGGACACATGCACCATGTGCTCGGCCGCCTCCCTGTAGTCTTTGTAGACGCCGGCCGCGATGGCAGCCGCCATGCCGCATCCGAGGGCGCCCAGCTCCTTGGCGTCCACCGTCTCCATGGGGAAGCCCAGGATATCCGCGAACATCTGCACCCACACTTTGGAATTGCAGGCGCCGCCCGCCATCCGGATCGCCTCCGGCGGCTTCCGCGTGGACAGAAGCTTCTCAATGTGCGTCTTGTGGGAGTACGCGACCCCCTCGTAGATGGCGCGGAGCATGTGGCCCTTGTTGTGGTAGGTAGTCAGGCCGATAAACGCGCCTTTCCCAAGCGGGTGGGCGTTGGAGCCGTACAGGAAGGGCAGGAAGTAGACATCGCATTCCTCCGGCTTAACGGAGGCCACTTTGTCGTTCACGATGCTGTATATATTTTCCCCCTCCGGGATGGGCTCGTGGTCCATGCAGTTCTCCAGATACCACTCCAGGTTGCCCGAGGAGGTGGCGCTGCACTCTTCCACCAGGTAGTATCCGGGCATGGCGAACAGCGAATTCATGGCAACGCTCCCGTCCATGATCGGTTTTTCCGATATGTACTCATTGATGCTCCATGTGCCCGCGATGGTGCACATCCGCTCCGGCGAAGTGACGTCCACCGCGACGGCGCAGGCGTCTATGTCGAACATGCCGCCCGCCACGGCCGTGCCCGCCGGAAGCCCTGTCAGCTTCGAGGCCTCCTCCGAGATTTGGCCGCACAGGTCGTAGGAGTACCGGATCGGCGGGAGCATGTCATAGGCCTCCCCGATCCCCAGCTTCTCCAGGATATCTTTGTCAAACCGCGCGTCCCGCACATTCATAAGGCCGGATCCGGATATGTCCGTGGCCTCGCTGTAGGCTTCGCCGGTGAGGCGGAAGCGCACATAGTCCTTCACCGAGAACGCGTACCGGATATTGTCGTACACCGCCCTCTCGTGTTCTTTCAGCCACGCCAGGAGCGATACCTGCTGGCATGCCATGAACTCCTGGCAGAGCCGGTCGTGCACCTCGTCGTACACCCCGTTTTCATGCCATTTCTCCGGATATTTCCAGGCCCTGCTGTCCGTGGAGATGATGCCGTTGTAGGCGGGTTTCCCGTCTTTCCCCCACGGATACAGTCCTTTCCCGTGGCCGCAGACAGCGATGCCGAGCACATCCTTTCCATCTATGCCGGCCTTCTGAAGCGCCCGCCTGATGCAGTCGCAGTTGGCGAGCCAGAGCTCCTCCATGTCCCGCTCTGTGTAGCCGGACTTCGGGGTGATCATGCTTGTCTGTCTGCCGGCTGTGGCGATCTCCTTCCCGTTCAGGTCGAAGATAGCCGCCTTTGTGGATGTGCCGCCGTTGTCAAGGCCCATTACATACTGTCCCATTTCCTGAGTCTCCTCCTTTCCCTCCTGCCGCGTTGTACCTACGCGGATCTTCTACAGGAGCTTTGCAGCTTTCGCGAACTGCTCGTCCAGGAACTTCCGGTTCCAGGCCGCGATCTCGCGCCAGTTGTCCTCCCCGCAGTACCAGAATTCCGCCACGTACCTTCTGACGCCCTGCCGGTAGAGCTGCGCGATGGCCGCCGGGAAATCCACCTGGCCTGTGCCGTAGGGGATCTCACGGAATTTCCCCGGCACGGTCTCCTTCAGGTGCGCCGCCGCGATATGCCCCTTCCCTGTCCGGATATCCGCCGGCACGTCAGAGGTCGCGTTGGAGATGTTCCCGATGTCCGGGTACACCTGCAGGTAGGGGGAATCCACCCGGTTCACGCTGTACATAGCCTTCTCCACCGTGTTCATGAAATCGTTCTCCATCGTCTCCATGGCGAGCATCACGCTGTGGGCCGCCGCGAACATGGTGCCCTCCTCCAGGTTCCGGTAGAACCGCTCCCTGGTCGTCTCGTCGCTGACCTCCTCATAGTAGCAGTCGTACCCCTGTGTCTGGATGATGCGGATCCCCATCTTCTTGGCAAAGAGGACGCCCTTCTCCAGCAGTTCCTTTGCCTCCCTCTCCCACTTTTTGCTGCCGAGCGGGTATTTCCGCTGCGCGCTGAAGCAGATCGTCTCGATGGGGAAGCCTGTCTCCTTCTGCACCTCCCTGAGCTCCATGATCTGGTCGTCGCTCCAGTCCAGCCTGGACATTCTGGCGTCCGTCTCGTCGATACTCATCTCCATGTAGTCGAAGCCGGCCTCCTTCGCCGCCAGAAGCCGCTCCTTCCAGCTCAGCTCTGCCGGGATGGCCTTCTCATAGATGCCGAGCCGGTAGTCATTTACTGTCTTCATCGTTCCCTCCTTTAAACTGTATATTCAATAGGTCATTTCTAGCCTTATTATAGTATTTTTATCCGGATATAGCAATTACATTTTTCGCCGTTTCTGACTTTTGTCTTATTTTTCACATACAAAAAAAGCTCCCGGAATACCCTGTATCCCGAGAGCTTTTTTTCTCTTCAATCCTGTATGATTATCTGGCGGCGTATACGTTCTTCAGCTCTACCTTGCCGGCTCCGCGCGCCTCTGTCCTGGGAGCAAATGTCACGCCTGAAGCAAGCGCCTCAACGATGTTGTATAAATCTCTTAAAAGGATATAGCATCCTGCTGCCACGAAGATCACTGCCGCGATTGTTGCAAGTACTGTCATCATATTTACCACCTCATAGATTGTTAAATTTTTGTTTATCTTGTTTCTGGTAGTATCATAGCATCTGCGCGCCAAAAGGTAAATATGAAAAATCGCCGATTTTCGCCATCATATGAGCCGCTTGTTTGTTACATTTTTATCAATACAAAAGGCCGGCTGTATGATTTCACCAACCGGCCTTTTCTGTGCGTGACTTTATCGTCAAAATCGCTCTATTCCTTCACCTGGATGCAGTTCTGTGCCGCCCAGGCCTTCACCTGATCCCGGAGGATGTAGCTTTTGATATTGTGCTCCTCCACTTCCTCCTCCATCTCTTCCACATCTTCGTAGGACATCTCGTCGGCCAGCTCTTCCTTCGCCTTTCCGTACTCCTCGTCCGTCATGCTGATGTCCTCTTTTTCCGCGATGAGCTCTGCGGTCAGGTTCTCTTTCAGGTTGGACTTCGCCGCCTCGGTCACCTGCTCCTCGAACTCCTCCTCCGTCACTTCCATAGCGGCCAGGAAATCCGCGAACTCCATCCCGTAGTAGTCCGCTCCCGCCTGGTAGTAAGTGTAGAAGGCCTCCTTCTCCTCATCCAGCCTGTCCTTCGGGTACTCGGTGACCTCCGTGCCGTCCAGGATCTTCTGCCACACCTTGTCCTCCAGCTCGCTCTGGACGTACTCCTCGTTGTTCTCCTCCAGGAGCTCCCGCATCTCCTCCCGGTACTCGTCCACCGTCTCGGACTTCTGCGAGATGGTCTGCACAAACTCGTCGGTGAGGTCCGGCAGCTCCTTCTCCCGGATGCCGGTGAGGGTGATCGTGAACGTCACGTTCTTCCCCGCATAGTTCTGATTGGTGTAGTCCTCCGCGAAGGCGTGCTCCAGCTCAAAGGAATCCCCGACACTGTGGCCGATGACCGCGTCCTCAAACTCGGCAAAAAAGGTGTTGGAGCCAAGTTCCAGCTCGTACGCCTCGTTCCCGCCGTTCTCGATCTCCTGTCCGTCCGCGGATGCCGTGTAGTCCAGCACCGCAATGTCGCCCTCCCTGGCGGGGCGGTCCGTCACCTCCGTGATCTGCGCAAACCCCTCCAGCACAGTCTGGATGTTGTTCTCCACAGACTCATCCGTGATGTCGGGAAGTCCCTCCACCGCTTCGACCTCCACGCCCTTGTACTTTGCGATCCGGATGTAATCGTTTGACGCCCCGCCCGCCGAGCAGGCCGTCAGTCCTGTTGCCGCCGCCAGCATAAGCGCCGCCGCATACTTCTTCTTCATACGCTTGTCTTCTCCGTTTCTGTTCCGTTTTCTCCCGGCGCCTCTGCGCCCTGTCAGAGTCTATTATACACCGGCCCGGGAAAAAAATCATCCCCTCCTGTTCCCTTTTGACCCGGAGCCGCCGTTGTACTATAATAGAGACGGCGCTGCCCGGGCAGCGCCGGAAAAGGAGACGAGAACTTATGATAAAACTGATCGCCAGCGATCTGGACGGCACGCTTCTGCAGGGCGGCGCGCAGTCCCTTGACCCCGCCGTGTTTGACCAGATACGGGTCCTGAAGCAGCACGGCATACGCTTTGCCGCAGCCAGCGGACGCCAGTACGTGAACCTGCGCCGCCTCTTTGAGCCGGTGCAGGACGAGATATCCTACATCGCCGAAAACGGCTCCCTGTGCATACACAACGGGGAGACCCTCTCAAAAAGCCTGATCCCCCGGGGGCTCGGCGTCCGGATCGTGGACGCCATCCACCGGTGCGCAGGCTGCGACCTGATCATCTCCGGCGAGCGGGTCTGCTATACGGACTCCCGCAGCCAGGCCTTCATCGACCACATGGTCCACGTCGTGGGGAACGACATGTGCATGGTGGGCAGCATCGACGAGATCCGCGAGCCCTTCCTGAAGATCTCCGTCTGCAACTTTGACGGCACGAAGGAGTGCCTGCGCTATCTGCAGGACCTGTTCTCAGAGGAGATCAAGGTCGTGACCTCCGGCAACATCTGGGTGGATTTTATCGCCCCCGGCTCCAACAAGGGGACCGCCCTGCAGGCCCTTCTGCAGCACCTGCACATTGACCCGGATGCCTGCGTCGTCTTCGGGGACCAGTACAACGACGTGGAGATGCTCCAGCTTGCAGGGACAAGCTACGCCATGTCAAATGCAGCGCCCGGCATTGCCTTCTATTCCACCTACGTGACCGACTCTGTCCCCGAGGTGCTGGACGACATCATCGCTTCCCTGGATATGTAAAAGAACCCGCGCAGGAGAACTCTCCCGCGCGGGTTTCTTTCGTATGCCGTCTGCGCCTTTATCTTCTGCGCCTATATTTTTGCGATGGCTTCCTGCTCAATGGAGAGGCCGGTCTTGAACCGCTCGATAAACGCCTCAAAGCCTTCCACATCCTTCGGATCCGGATCCATGCTCACGCCCTCGTTGCCGGCGAACACCTTCTCATCCAGGTAGGACTCCAGCGTCTCGCCCGGCGCCTTGCGGACCGCGTAGGCCGCCAGAAGCGCGATGCCCCATGCGCCGCCTTCGCCGGCTGTCTCCATCACGGATACGGGCGCCTGCATGGCCGCCGCCATGATCCGCTGTCCCACGCCCGGCGTCTTGAACAGGCCGCCGTGGCCCAGGATCTTGTCGATCCGGATCTTCTCCTCCTTCACGAGGATATCCATGCCGATCTTCAGCGCGCCAAGGGCCGCGTAGAGGTGGGTCCTCATAAAGTTCGCCAGATTGAACCGGCTCTCCGGCGTGCGCACGAACAGCGGACGCCCCTCGTCGATGGGGATGATGTTCTCCCCGGAGTAGTAGCCGTAGGACAGAAGCCCGCCGCAGTCCGGATCCCCCTCAAGCGCCTTGTTGTAAAGAGTTGAGAACAGCGCGTTCATGTCCACCTTCATGCCGGACGCCTCCGCGAACTCAC
This sequence comes from Mordavella massiliensis, assembly GCF_016901695.1. Lineage (GTDB taxonomy): Bacteria > Bacillota > Clostridia > Lachnospirales > Lachnospiraceae > Claveliimonas > Claveliimonas massiliensis_A. Next base: position 6,925 of record NZ_JACJKS010000021.1, read on the forward strand.
GGAACAGCGATACCCAGGCGTTGAGGTCTGACGTGCAGTTGTTGGCATGGGCCATGGCCACCAGGCTTCCGCTTGGCGTGGTCACCATGTCGATCTCCGTGTGCACTTTGGAGAGCTCCTTCTCCAACACGATCATGGCAAACACGCTCGTGCCGGCGGACACATTCCCGGTGCGGACCGCCACACTGTTCGTGGCGGCCATGCCCGTGCCGGCGTCTCCCTCCGGCGGGCATACCGGCACGCCTGCCTGCAGGGCGCCGGAGGCGTCAAGAAGGGCAGCCCCCTCCTCTGTCAGCACGCCCGCGTCCTCCCCGGCTGTCAGCACCTGGGGCATGATGTCGCGCAGCTTCCACGGATATCCCTTTCCCTTTACAAGATCGTCAAACTTCGCGATCATGCCGGCGTCAAAATCCTTTGCCCCGGTATCGATGGGGAACATGCCGGAGGCGTCGCCTATGCCAAGCACCTTCCGCCCTGTCAGCTTCCAGTGGATGTAGCCTGCCAGCGTTGTGAAGTAGGCCACGTCCTTCACGTGCTCCTCCCCGTTCAGGACCGCCTGGTAGAGATGGGCGATGCTCCATCTCTGGGGAATATTGTACCGGAACAGCTCTGTCAGCTCGTCCGCCGCCTGCCCCGTGATGGTGTTCCTCCAGGTGCGGAACGGCACAAGAAGCGTCCCCTCTTTGTCAAATGCCATGTAGCCGTGCATCATGGCGCTGAAGCCAAGGCCAGCAAGCTTTGTCACCTCAGCCCCGTAAGTCTCCCTGACGTCCCGCAGCATGTCGCTGTAGCTCCCCTGCAGGCCCTTCCATATATCTTCCAGGGAGTAGGTCCAGATATGGCCGTCCAGCTTGTTCTCCCAGTCGTAGCTGCCCGAAGCGACCGGCTCGTGATCCTCGCCGATCAGCACGGTCTTGATCCTCGTCGAGCCCAGCTCGATGCCGGCTACGGCCTTTCCTTCCTCTATCATCTGTTTTACAGACTGTACGTCCTTGCCCATCGTATCCTCCTCCTTAACCATGTTCTTACTTCCCGTTTTCGCAGACCGAAAGCCGCTCTACCACCGCCGGCTTCAGTTCATATGCCTGTTCCACCTGCTCCCCCTGCACCATCTTCATGACGACCTGCGCGCTCAGTTCCCCCAGCTTGCGCAGCGGGTTGTGCACGGTAGACAGAGGCACCGGCAGATCCTTTGACGTGTCCGCGTCGTCGATCCCCATGATGGAGATGTCCTCCGGGACCCGCATGCCGGCCTCAAGGCACATGTCCATGAACTGCCCGGCCACCGTGTCATTATAACACAGGCACGCGGTCACTCTCTCCGCCATTTTGAGCCAGCTGTTCCTCCTGTCTGCCAGCTCCTTTTCATAGCCTGTGGTGATCCACAGGATGTCCTCCTCCCGGATCTCGATGCCCGCTTCCAGCATCGCCTCGATAAAGCCCAGATAGCGGAGGTGTCCCTGTCCGTCATCCCCCTTGAAGACCGCCCCCAGCTGCGTGTGTCCCTTCTCGATCAGGAACCTGGCCGCCCGCTTCCCCGCCTGCCGGTCGTCCATGGATACATGGGGCGCCTGCAGGTCCGGGTAGTAGGAGTTCAGGAAGACGACCGGGATCTGCTGCCGGATCAGTTCCTTGTACAGGTAAATATTGGGGTTCGGGAGCGCGCTTCTGACCGACTCGACGATCAGACCGCTGATCAGGTTCTCCCCGGCCATCCTGGACAGGATGATGCGCTCCGTCTCGATGGAGTTGCGGGTCGAGGCGACCTGGATGGAGTAGCCCTCCCCGGACACCTCTTTCTCAATGGCTTTGATGATCTTCGGGAAAATGTACTCGTCAATGTACGTCGTCACCACAGCCAGCTGCCTGCTGTGGCCGCCCTGCCCGGCAAAGCCGGGGGAGCCACTTATATACGTGCCGCTCCCCCTTCTGCGCACCACAAGGCGGTCCAGCTCCAGCCGTGAGATCGCGTGCCTCACGGTCTGCCGGCTGACGGAGAAGATCTGCATGAGTTCATTCTCCGAGTAGATCCTGTCTCCCGGACAGAGCTCACGCCTGTCTATCTGCGCTTTGATCCAGTCGCAGATCTCCATGTATTTTGGCTTCTGTCCCATATCTTTCCCCCGCGTTCGCAGTCGTTATCTTATTTTCCCAGACGGATCACATTCCAGGAAGCCTTGTGCAGCGTGCTCGTCATGATGGGCGCGATCACGTTCACCAGCTGCGCCAGGCACGCCATCTTCACCCGGTCTGCGTGCTTCAGGAAGGTGATCAGCATCAGGCCTACCAGAAGGGCGTCCTCGAAGGTGTAGATGTCCTCCAGGAGGGCCGGCGCCACCTGCCACGGCTTGTTCTGTGTGATGTCCAGCTCCTCCGCCTTGGAATGGAACCATACATTCCACTCGTCAAAGCTTAAGTTGATATTCTTTGTGCCGCGCTTTTTCGCCTTCACATAGTCACATGTAGCGATGACGGTCTTGATGAACTCCTCCATATCGTTGGATTTCGCCAGGAAGTCCGCCGTGTCGTTGGCCTCGTTTCCGTAGTACTGGTGCAGGGACACATAGTCTACGTAGTCGTAGGTGCGCTCCAGCGTGGTGGCCTCCCACTGCGGGAAGGTAGGCATCTCCCGGTTGGAGCTGCCGCAGGAAACGAGCTCGATGGTGGGGTCGATGAGCTTCATGGCTTTGGCTGTCTCCTCCGCCACGCGGCCGTACTCCTCCATTGTCTTGTGGCCCAGCTGCCAGGGTCCGTCCATCTCATTGCCAAGGCACCATACCTTGATGTTGTGGGGCTCCTTCACGCCGTGGGCGATACGCATGTCGCTGTACTTTGTCCCGCCCGGATGGTTGCAGTACTCCAGCAGGTTGCAGGCGTCCGCGATGCCTCTCGTGCCCAGGTTGACAGCCATCATCACGTCTGAGTTGGTCTTCTTTGCCCTCTTTGCAAACTCGTTGATGCCCACTTCGTTCTTCTCCAGGCTGCGCCATGCAAGCTCCAGGCGGGCCGGTCTTTCAGACACTTCAGATTTTCAGCTTATTTCTGCCCGTAATACGCATTGGCTCCGTGTTTTCTGTAATAATGCTTGTCCTGGAGCTCCTGGGGCGCCGGCTCGTTGCCCGGATGGATCATCTCGCAGCGGGCCGCCATCTTGGCCACCTCCTCGAGGACCACCGCGTTGTGCACCGCCTCGTGGGCATCCTTGCCCCATGTGAAGGGGCCGTGGTTCTTGCAAAGCACAGCAGGAACCGCGTTGTAATCCTTGCCTCTCGCCTCGAATTCATCTGCGATAAGCACGCCCGTATTCTTCTCGTAGGCCTCCTCGATCTCTTCCTTTGTCAGGTTGCGCACGCACGGAACCTCCCCGTAGATATAGTCCGCGTGGGTGGTGCCGTAGCAGGGGATGTCCCGCCCTGCCTGCGCCCAGCTCGTGGCCCAGGGGGAGTGGGTGTGCACAATGCCGCCCACCTCCGGGAAGCGGTTGTACAGCACCACGTGGGTTGGGGTGTCAGAGGAGGGGTTGTAGCGTCCCTCCACCTTGTTGCCCTCCAGATCCACCACGACCATGTCGTCCGGCGTAAGCTTGTCATAGTCCACGCCGCTGGGCTTGATGACAAAGAGTCCTTTCTCCCTGTCAATGCCGCTTACATTGCCCCAGGTAAATGTCACGAGCCCGTACTTGGGGAGCAGCATATTCGCCTCATACACTTCTTTTTTCAGTTCTTCCAGCATCTTTTTTTCCTCCTGTCTTTCCGCAAGATCCTATTTCCTGTACACGAGCGCATTCCACTTCAGCTCATTCTGGAACCGGCGGATCGTCGTATCTCTGTCGATGAAGACAGCCTCGATCCCCATGTACGCCGCCCAGTCGCCCATCTGCTCCGCCGTCAGGTCGTAGGAGAAGGCTGTGTGATGCGCGCCTCCGGCCAGGATCCACGCCTCCGCGCCGGTCTGCAGGTTCGGCTCCGGCGTCCAGAACGCAGTGGCAACCGGGAGCTTCGGCATCGGCTTCTCTGTCTTCTTGCAGTTCACATCGTTGATGATGAGCCGGAACCGGTCGCCCAGATCGATCAGGGATGTGGCGATGGTCGGGCATACTTCCAGCATGTGGGCCTCCAGCACGCCTTCCCTGCCCTCGGGCAGGATTTCATATTTATCGTAATACTCTTCCACAAGCGTGTCAATATCCGCCTGGGATATAGCCGCCACAGCTTCCGCGATCTCATTGACCGGGTAGGTGTCCACCTCCCAGCCAAATTTGATCTGAGCCTCCACCTTGTCGCCCTCTGTCACAGCTACGTTCCGCATATTGTCCGCGATCCGCATGACGCGCACATGGCTGCTCTCGATCACACCCACCGCCGTGCGCATCCAGGCGCCGATCCGCTTCTGGACATCCGCGTCCGCCCAGTAGCCCATGACCACCTTGCGCTCCATGCCGAGGCGGCTGAAGATATGCCCGTACTCCCGGTCGCCGTGGGCCGCCTGGTTCTCATTCATGAAATCCATGTCAATGGTGTCGTAGGGGATCTCCCTGTTGAACTGGGTGTGCAGATGCAGCAGGGGCTTGCGGAATTCCTGCAGACCCAGGATCCACGACTTGGCCGGCGAGAACGTGTGCATCCAGGTGATGACGCCCGCGCATGTGTCGTCCGTGTTGGCCTCGTTGAACGTCCTGCGGATCAGCTCGTTGGTGATGAGCGTCGGCTTCCAGACAACCTCGTAGGGCAGATTGCCGGATGCATTCAGCTCCTCCACGATCTTCTGCGAATGCTCCGCCACGTGAGCCAGACACTCGTCCCCGTACAGATCCTGTGAACCTGTGCAGAACCAAAATTTGTACTATTTCTCTTCCACTGTTGTACCCTCCTTTATTCAACTTGTACTGATAACTGTACTATACAATGCCTTAGTTGTATTTACAACTACAATTTATGAAAAAGGCGGAGTCTTTTTCAGACTTCCGCCTCCTGCATATCGTTTCTCTGTTTAATACGCTTCCTCCCGCCTGGCGGACAGAAGGGGCAGCTGCTCCCGCACCCGGTCCGCCATGGAAAGGTCGATCTCGGTCAGCATATAGCCCGGCTTCTCATCCATCTGCCGGATCACGTCGCCCCAGGGGGAGACGAGGATCGAATGCCCCCAGGCCACATAGCCGGCCGACTCATCCCTGGCCGGGGATATGCCCGCCGCAAAGCACTGGCCGTCCACGGCGCGGCTGCGGAACATGAGCTCCCAGTGGGCCGGGCCGGTGGTCATGTTGAAGGCCGCCGGCACGAGGATCAGCCTGGCCCCGTCCCGGGCCATCCGAAGAGCCAGCTCCGGGAAGCGGAAGTCAAAGCAGACGCACAGGCCGATCTTCCCGAACTCCGTGTCAAAGACCGTGCTTGCGCGTCCCGGCGTCAGGGTGTCCGACTCCCGGAAGTGCTGGCCGCCCTCCACCTGGATGTCAAACAGATGGACTTTCCTGTGTTTCGCCGCCTGCCGCCCCTGCCGGTCGAACACATAGGCCGTGTTGTAGATCCTCCCGTCCGCGTCCCGCTCCGGCACAGAGCCCGCCGCCAGCCAGACGCTGTACTTCGCCGCCATGTCCCGCAGCGCCCGCCACATGGGGCCGCCCTCCGCCTCGGCGTACACCGGGAAATTCGCTGTGTCGTAGGGGCAGGCAAACATCTCCCCCAGCGCCACCAGGTCCGGCTTCTCCGGCGCCATCTGCGCCAGATACGCCTCCGCCTGTTTCAGATTTTTCTCCTTGTCCCCGTACACGTGGGACTGGATCTGCGCGATCTTCACACGCCTCATCTCCTTTCCTCATCCTGCAGGGCCGGCCCCTTGAAGATCCGGCCCGCCAGATAGCCGTCCGCCGCCGGCTCCTCCCGGTCCTCCCCCGGGAAGGCCATGTCATACATGAGGGAAGCCAGCATCCCCGCGGACTGGGTCTGGGCTGCCAGGCAGACGGAGAGCCGCTCCAGCTCCTGCCTGTTCCCGCTGTTCCTGTGCCTGTTGTACACAAGGTCGTGGGTGCACTCGCCCCAGGCCTCGTCAAAGATGGTCCGCACCTGGATCTCCGCATAGTGCCCCTCGTACCAGACAAGGTAGTGCAGGCTGCAGTAGCCCTCCTTTGAGATGGTGGGCCGGAAGGGGAGCTCCCCGTCCACCAGATAGGCGGAGATCTCATTCCCGTACCGGACGTACAGCCGGGGCTGCTCCGCCAGGAAGTTGCCCGCACCCTCTTCCGGGTAGGCCGCCTCCCAGTCTTTCACGCAGTCCTGCTTCCAGGGGGCGAACACATCCAGGATCCACTCGTGGACCATCCGCCACTGCTGGGGGTAGCGGATCAGGATCCGGATCCCCACCAGGTCCGTGATGACTTTGTAGTAGTTGTCCCCGCAAAGCGGCCGGTATTTCTCCACATCCCAGTCTTCGCCCGGCAGCCGGGGGAGTTCCGCCTTCTTCCGGATGCACTTCCCGATCAGGCTCTCCGCAGTCTTCACCCGGTACTTGGCCGAGTGGATCTCTTTTAGCCGCTCGTCTGACAGGATCCGGATCAGCAGGCTCCGGGCCGTCTCCTCGCACCCGGCGCGGTAGGGGTTCGCCCCCTCCCCGTAGTGCTCGGCGATCCGCTTCAGCTGGAAATCCAGCTCCGGCTCGATCTCGCTCACCTGCCCGTACATGCTCTCCAGCTCCGCCTCCTCCACGATCCTGTCCAGTTCACGATTCCAGTCCATCTGCGCACCCCCTCTCCTGTCAGGCACTGTCTGCATGTGATCTGTACGTATGATAAAAAAGAGGGCACCCCTCCAGTCATTTTCATAACCTTCAAGATGCCCTCCTGATTATATGCTTCTTCTGTTGTAGATCAGAGATTACTCGATGATCGTAGCAACACGGCCGGATCCTACTGTACGGCCACCCTCACGGATAGCGAAGCGGAGACCCTGCTCCATAGCTACCGGATGGATCAGCTCGATCGTCATCTCTACGTTATCACCAGGCATGCACATCTCTGTTCCCTCGGGAAGCTCGCAAACACCTGTAACGTCTGTTGTTCTGAAGTAGAACTGCGGACGGTAGTTGTTGAAGAACGGAGTATGACGTCCACCCTCGTCCTTTGTCAGAACGTATACCTGAGCTGTGAACTTGTGGTGGCATGTAACAGAACCGGGTTTGCAAAGAACCTGTCCTCTCTCGATCTCTGTTCTCTGAACGCCACGAAGCAGCGCGCCGATGTTGTCACCAGCCTGAGCCTCGTCAAGAAGCTTACGGAACATCTCAACACCAGTTACAACTGTCTTCTTTGTCTCCTCGTGGATACCAACGATCTCAACCTCGTCGGATACGTGAAGTGTACCACGCTCTACTCTACCAGTAGCAACTGTTCCACGACCTGTGATGGAGAATACGTCCTCTACAGGCATAAGGAACGGCTTGTCTGTGTCACGCTGCGGATCCGGGATGTAGGAGTCAACTGCATCCATGAGCTCCATGATCTTGTCGCCCCACTCTCCGTCCGGATCTTCCAGAGCCTTCAGAGCGGAACCCTGGATGATCGGTGTGTCATCGCCCGGGAACTCGTACTCGTCAAGCAGCTCACGGATCTCCATCTCAACCAGCTCAAGGAGCTCCTCATCGTCAACCATGTCGCACTTGTTCATGAATACAACGATGTAGGGAACGCCTACCTGACGGGACAGAAGGATGTGCTCTCTTGTCTGAGCCATAACACCGTCTGTAGCAGCAACTACGAGGATAGCGCCGTCCATCTGAGCAGCACCGGTGATCATGTTCTTAACGTAGTCAGCATGTCCCGGGCAGTCAACGTGTGCATAGTGACGCTTGTCTGTCTCGTACTCAACGTGAGCTGTGGAGATCGTGATTCCACGCTCTCTCTCCTCGGGAGCCTTGTCGATGTTGTCGAAGGCAACCTCGGCGTTACCGGCTACTCTGTGAGCCAGAACCTTTGTGATGGCTGCTGTCAGAGTTGTCTTACCATGGTCAACGTGGCCGATGGTACCAATATTGCAATGCGGTTTTGTTCTTTCAAATTTAGCTTTTGCCATTTTGAATATCCTCCTTAATCGAGCGCCCTTTTTTCGGGCATTTTTTGATTTGATCAGTTAAACTCGGCTAGTTCTGATTATATTTCATATCCCCCCGTTTTTCAAGCTTTTTTCACACTTTTTTAGGCAAAAATGTGGGGCCGGCCTGACGGGGGAGGATATTAATCATTTTTTCCGGATAATACTTTCTCCTGTACGGACTTCGGAACAGCTTTGTAGCTGTTGAAGAACATGGAGTAGTTGCCTCGTCCCTGTGTTCTGGAACGCAGGTCTGTGGAGTATCCGAACATCTCGGAAAGCGGCACGAATGCGCGCACGATCTTTCCTCCGCCCAGATCGTCCATACCCTCGATCTGTCCGCGGCGGGAGTTCAGGTCGCCGATGATGTCTCCCATGTACTCCTCCGGCATGGTGACTTCCACCTTCATGATAGGCTCAAGAAGCACCGGCGCGGCTTTCTTCATCGCGTCCTTGAAGGCAAGGGATCCGGCGATGTGGAAGGCCATCTCTGAGGAGTCGACCTCATGGTAGGATCCGTCGTACACATTCGCATGGATGCCCACAACCGGGAATCCGCCAAGGATACCGGACTTCATGGCTTCCTCGATACCTTCGCCGACAGCCGGGATGTACTCCTTCGGGATCGCTCCGCCGACTACGGTTGACTCGAACTTGTATGTCTCCTCGCCGTTGACATCCATGGGCTCGAATTTTACCTTACAGTGTCCGTACTGACCACGTCCGCCGGACTGCTTCGCGTACTTGCTGTCCACGTCCACAGCCTTGGTGAAGGCCTCTTTGTAAGCAACCTGCGGGGCGCCTACGTTGGCTTCTACCTTGAACTCGCGGAGCAGACGGTCCACGATGATCTCCAGATGGAGCTCGCCCATACCTGCGATGATGGTCTGGCCTGTCTCCTGGTCTGTGTGTGCGCGGAAGGTCGGGTCCTCCTCTGCCAGCTTGGCAAGGGACTCGCCCAGCTTGCCCTGAGATGCCTTTGTCTTGGGCTCGATCGCCAGCTCGATAACCGGCTCCGGGAACTCCATGGACTCAAGGATGACCGGGTGCTGCTCATCACAGATCGTGTCGCCTGTTGTGGAGAACTTGAAGCCGATGGCGGCGGCGATATCGCCGGAGTACACCTTATCCAGCTCCTGTCTCTTGTTGGCGTGCATCTGCAGGATACGTCCCACACGCTCCTTCTTGTCCTTTGTCGCGTTCAGCACGTAGGAACCGGAGTTGACGGTTCCGGAGTAAACGCGGAAGTAAGCGAGCTTACCTACGAACGGGTCTGTCATGATCTTGAATACAAGAGCGGAGAAGGGCTCCTCGTCAGAGGAATGTCTCTCCACCTCGTTGCCGTCCTCATCGACACCCTTGATAGCCGGGATGTCTGTCGGGGCGGGCATGAACTCAAGGATCGCATCCAGAAGCTTCTGGACGCCTTTGTTCCTGTAAGCAGATCCGCAGCATACCGGAACTGCCGTACACTCGCATGTCGCTTTACGAAGAACTGCCTTCATGGCCTCCACGGACGGCTCCTCGCCCTCCAGGTACTCCATCATCAGATCGTCGTCCAGCTCGCAGATCTTCTCCACAAGCTCTGTGTGGTAGAGCTCTGCGTCGTCTTTCATATCGTCCGGGATCTCTGTCACGGAGATGTCGTCGCCCTTCTCATCGTTGTAGATGTAGGCCTGCATCTCGAACAGGTCGATGATCCCCTTGAAATCGTCTTCCTTACCGATCGGCAGTTGGAGGCAGATGGCATTCTTGCCGAGCCTTGTCTTGATCTGCTCTACGGCATTGTAGAAGTCAGCGCCCAGGATGTCCATCTTGTTGATGAACGCCATACGCGGTACGTTGTATGTGTCCGCCTGGCGCCATACGTTCTCGGACTGGGGCTCTACGCCGCCCTTCGCACAGAACACACCCACTGCGCCGTCAAGCACGCGAAGGGAACGCTCAACCTCTACCGTGAAGTCCACGTGGCCCGGAGTGTCGATGATGTTGATGCGGTGCTCTAAAGCGCCCTTCTTCGGCTTCGTCTTCTCCTCCAGTGTCCAGTGGCAGGTGGTAGCGGCTGAAGTAATCGTGATACCTCTCTCCTGCTCCTGCTCCATCCAGTCCATGGTAGCAGTACCTTCGTGAGTATCACCGATTTTGTAGTTAACACCAGTATAATAGAGGATACGCTCTGTCAGTGTCGTCTTACCGGCATCGATATGAGCCATGATACCAATATTCCTGGTTCTCTCCAATGGATATTCTCTTCCAGCCAAGGTCTTCTCCTCCTATTAGAATCGATAGTGAGCAAATGCTTTGTTTGCTTCTGCCATCTTGTGCATGTCTTCTTTTCTCTTCACGGCTGCGCCTGTGTTGTTGGCTGCATCCATGATCTCATTTGCCAGTCTCTCCTCCATCGTCTTCTCGCCTCTTGCGCGGGAGAAGTTGGTCAGCCAGCGCAGAGCCAGAGTCTGTCTTCTCTCAGCTCTCACCTCGATCGGCACCTGGTAGTTGGCGCCGCCGATACGTCTTGCCTTTACCTCAAGTACGGGCATGATGTTGTTCATGGCCTCTTCAAACACCTCGATGGCCGGCTTGTCGCTCTTTGCCGCGATCCTGTCAAATGCTCCGTATACGATCTTCTGCGCGATGCCCTTCTTACCGTCTAACATGATGTTATTGATAAGCTTTGTCACCACTTTGCTGTTGTATAACGGATCCGCTAATACGTCTCTTTTCTGCGTATGTCCTTTACGTGGCACGGTTCTTCCCTCCTTAAACATTTTGATTAATTCATCGGTACTCACATGTGTCTTTCTAATGATACAGTGCAGTGCACAGGTCATACACGAGAGAAGAGCGTATCTTCTATCTGTAATACCTGTAACTTACTTCATCATAGTTCTGTTTGTGACTACAGTCATACTGTCCTCCGGGCCAATCAGAGAAGTTCTTCTCCGCTTCGCTCCGAAGAACAAAATAATCTCTAACTTCGCGCTGCGCTTCTGCTTGCGCTCACTAAGAGCTTATTTTTTAGCGTCTTTCGGTCTCTTTGCACCGTATTTGGAACGGGCCTGTCTTCTCTTGGCAACGCCTGCCGTATCCAGTGTTCCTCTTACGATGTGATACCTTGTACCGGGAAGGTCCTTAACACGGCCTCCGCGGATCAGGACAACGCTGTGCTCCTGCAGGTTGTGTCCCTCGCCCGGAATGTAGCTTGTTACCTCGATTCCGTTGGAAAGACGTACTCTGGCGATCTTACGAAGAGCTGAGTTCGGCTTCTTCGGCGTAGCTGTCTTAACGGCTGTGCACACACCTCTCTTCTGGGGAGCGGATGTGTCTGTCGTTCTCTTCTTCAGGGAGTTATACCCTTTCTGAAGAGCCGGAGCTGTAGATTTCTTTGCAGAAGTCTGACGTCCCTTTCTTACTAACTGGTTGAATGTTGGCATTTCTCTTCACCTCCTACGATTAAAAATAAGTTACGGGTTTTAAACTTTTGCAAGTTTAAGGCGCACGAAATACAGCGTATTTCAATGCACGCCAGACTATTTTAGTATGGATGGCCCCAAAAGTCAAGGGCCTGCGGGATTTTTTTGTCCCGCAGGCCCCTGACTTTTCTCATGCCCAGTACTTTTCCATGCACTCCCGGACCTTCTCCCGGGAAACCGTAAACTTCTCGCCCACTTTCTTCTCCGTCACTTCCCTTGTGTGGCCCAGCTCCCGGCATGTCTCCACAAGCGCCTGTATGCCCATCTCCATCCCGCTGTCAACGCCCGACTGGTACAGATCCTCCAACGCCTTGCACATATTCACCGTCCCCTCCTTTCGGTCTTTTTCCTCTCTCATGCTCTCCATCACGCCTCCTGCATGCAGCATCTCTCTTGCCGCGCGGTAGGTATCCGCGTCTACGTTCTGAAAATACTCTCTGTGCCTGTCCATATACTTTTGAAGCTCTCTCATGTCTCCCCTATATTTTAGCATACCGAAGATAAGCTGTAAATCGCTGGTAAACTTTTCAGGATCGTGTATCTTCCCCACATCCACCAGATTGATGCGGTAATCGGGCACATAGTTTTTCAGCATTTTGCGGATCTGCTCCGTGTAGGAGAGGCTGTCGTAGAGCATATTGCGGACAGGCATGGCGTAGTGGACGCCGGACTGGCTCTCACAGGCCAGCAGGGCCAGGTAAGGGCCTTCTTCCACTGCATCACTATGTCCCGGTACCTCTGCACCTGCCTCTCATTCTTGTCCTGATCCGGCACCAGGATATCCGACTCTCCCCTTGCCTCCTCCAGATCCTCCGGGCAGACAACCCGCTCTCCGTCAAAGACGACTCCATTGAACAGATCCGCAAATCTGCCTCTGTCCCTCATCCAGTGATTGACAGCCGTACTGCTCTTTCCCATAGGCGTACCTCCTTTTTATTTTTCTCTGCATCAAATGGAACCTGTGGCAGATCCTGCCAGAAAATCCCGAAACATATCCCGCCTTCATCGAGGCGGATAAAAAAAGAACTGCCGTTTACCCGGCAGTTCCTCTGGTACAAAATCAACCTTTTTTAATTACATATATTTCTTCACGATCGCCTGCATGGTGTGCCACTTCTGCTCCATGTCCGCCACCAGCTTGAACTGGGTCCGGCAGCGGTCCAGGTTGTGATCCTTCCTGTGGATCTTGAAATAGGTGTCCCCCTGCAGGTAATCTGTCAGGAAGCGCATGCCGCATTCGTATGTCATGGTCTTGGCGCCCATGGGCAGCTCCAGGATCTCCCGGTCCGTCAGCTTGCCGCCGCACCCTTCGATGTAGCCCCGCGCGTAGATGTCGAACAGCTCCATGCTGCAGGACACAAGGCTTAAATCCCTCTCGTCCTCAGACGCCGTGCTGGCGCCGAAGCGGATGGAGTCGCCGAAATCATTCATGGCAAGGCCCGGCATAACCGTGTCCAGGTCGATCACGCAGATGCCCCGGCCGGTCTTGTCGTCGATCATGATGTTGTTGAGCTTTGTATCGTTGTGGGTAACCCGGAGGGGAAGCTCGCCCTTCTCCAGCAGTTCGCTGAAGTAGTTCGCGATGGACTTCTCCCTGGCGCGGACAAATTCGATCTCCTTCTCCACGGAAGATGCGCGGCCCATCACATCCTCCTTCACCGCCTGCTCAAATACGGCGAAGCGGGCCCTTGTGTCGTGGAACCCTTTGATCGTCTCGTGGAGCGTCTCCGCCGGGAAATCCGCCAGCAGCCGCTGGAAATTGCCGAAGGCCACGGCGCTCTCGTAGAAATCAGCGGGCTTTTCCACTTTGTCGTAGCTGGTGGCGCCTGTGATGAACTTGTAGGATCTCCAGTAATTCCCCTCGCTGTCCTTATAGTAGGCCTTCCCGTCCTTTGCCGGGATCACGTTCAGCGTCTCCCGCTCCGGGTCCCCGCTGTTCTCGGCAATGCGCTCCTTCAGATAGGAGGTGACATGAAGGATGTTCTCCATAAGCTCCTCGGGCGCTGTAAACACTTCCGTGTTCATGCGCTGCAGGATCACCTTCAGCCTGCCCATCTCCCCGATCTCATACACGAGAAGGAAGGTGTCGTTGATATGTCCGCTGCCGTAGGGCCGGCACTGGATCAGTTTCCCTTCGTATTTAAAATTCCCGATGGCCTCCGCAAGCCTCTCCTGTGCGATTTCCTTCATATTCCTATCCCTCCTGGAAGTTCGTTCTTTCTCATTGACAGGACAATTGTAATATAAAGAAAAGGGGAAATCTTTATCCGATTTCCCCCTTAATTTGCACAATCGTTATTCATTTGGCTTCTGGTAAAATCTTCCGGCCACCTGCTCGGTCTTCATCAGGTTGATGAACGCCTTCGGGTCCGCCTCGCGGATGAGCCGGAGCACCCGCTTGCTCTCCGCGCCGGACACGACGGAGTAGACGATCTTACGCTCCTGTTCCTTGTAGGCCCCCTGCCCCTCTATAATGGTGGCGCCGTGGTTCGTGGCCCGGGAGATGGCGTCGCAGATCTCCTCCGCATGGTTGGTCACCACGAACAGCGTCTCCTGCTGGTACTTCTTGTAGAGCACGTGGAGCGTCTGCGTGGACGTGTACTGGAAGATGATGGAGTAGAGCGCCTTGTCCCATCCGAAGAGGATGCCGGCCGCGCCCAGGATCACAACATTGAGGCCCAGCACGATATTCCAGGAGTCGATCCCCTTCCGGTCCGACAGGAAAATGGCGATAAAGTCCGTCCCGCCCGTCGTGGCGTTCATCAGAAGGCACAGGCTGATGACAACGCCGTTGATGAGGCCGCCGAAGATACTGATCAGCAACGTGTCATAGGTGATCGCATAGCCGGGCAGCATATCGGTCAGCACACTGGTAAGCACGATCATCAGGCAGGAGTACAGGGTGAATTTCTTCCCGATATACCGGAAACCGATATACACCGGCACCGCGTTGAGCGCCACGTTGACCACGGTGTAGGGCACCGTCACATGGAAAAACAGATCCCCCGCCCGCTGGATGAGCAGAGCAAGCCCCGTGGCCCCGCCCGGATACAGGCCGCCGGTGCGCACGAAAGACTTGATGTTCAGCGCCATGATGACCGCGGCGATACAGACGATAATGATCCTCTTGATATCTTCTTTTGGTTCAAATTTCATTTCCAGACCTCCCGTAGACTTCCTGTCCGTCCATATAGACTCTCTTCACCTTCACCCTGTCGATCTCCTCCGGCAGGATCGTGAACAGATCCCGGTCCAGGACGGCAAAATCAGCCCTGTATCCTTCTTTGAGCTGCCCCGTATCCGGGAAGCCGGCGATCCGCGCCGACTCCCTCGTGTACAGCTTTACAGCCGTCTCTATATCCACTGCCTCCTGCTGCCCGCAGTCCGTACCGTCCCACGCCTTCCTTGTGACAGCGGCCTTCAGATTGGTAAACGGATCGGACGGGTCCGCCCAGGACGTGGCCGGGGCGTCTGTGGAAAAGCACAGCCGCACCCCGCTCTCCAACATGTGCCGGACCGGATAGCAGCGGCGCATGCGCTCCTCTCCCAGGTTCGCAAGATAGCTCTCGATCTCCGCGTACATAAACACAGGCTGCGTTGCAAATGCGATCCCGCTCCCGGCTGCCTTCCGGATGCTTTCCTCCCCCGGTTCCGTGATATGCTCAACCCGGACATAGGGCACATCGTCCGCCATCCAGTTCTGCTCCCGGCACACCCGGTCCACGATCCTTGCGACCGCCCGGCCGCCCATGGCATGGACGGAGAGCTGGCACCGGTTCTTTTTGCAGAAGGCGACGGCGGATTCAAGAAGCTGATCCGGACAGACGCTGATGCCGCAGTCCCCGCTTCCCAGATAGGGCTGATCCATCCAGGCCGTCCTGCCGGACACACTGCCGTCCGAAATCAGTTTCAGGCCGGCCGCAAAGAACTGGCTCCTCCTGTCCCGCCTCCTCGCAGGCAGGGCAAAGGCCGGATCATCTGCGAAAAAGTCCCACATATAGTAGATCCCGACCCTCTGCCGGAACCCAAGGGACGCCGCCCGCTCATACAGGGGATAGTTGTCGCCTTTGCCAAGATTGCCCATGTCCGTGATGGAGGTGATCCCCTGGGAGAGAAGAAGTCTGCCAAGGGCGGCCAGGTGTTCCGCCTTCTCCTCCTCTCCCTGCACGGGCATAAAAGGCGTCACCAGATTTCTGGCGTTCTCCTTCAGGACGCCCGTCGGTTCCCCGTCCGCGTCCCTCTCGATCTCTCCCCCCTCCGGATCCGGCGTGTTCCGGTCGATGCCGGCCATCTCCAGCGCCTTGCTGTTGACGCAGCGGATATGCCCGCAGGTGCGCAGGATGCACACCGGAATGTCGCTGCAGCCGGCGTCCAGATCATACCGGGTCAGGCTTCTCTTCTCGGCAAACTTTCCCTCATCATAGCCCCAGCCCTCGATCCAGCGCCCGTCCCAGTTCTCCCCGGCGCGGCCCTCTTTCTCCCGCTGCGCCCGCACCCGGCGGATCTCTTCTGTCAGTTCGGCGATGGAGTGCACCTTCGGCGGCAGGGCCGATATCTGCGCGGCGAAATCCGCCAGCATCACCGGATGCATGTGGGCATCCACAAACCCGGGGATCACGCAGGCCCCGCCCAGATCTGTCTGCGCAAGTCCCTCCGCCGCTCCCCGGTCCAGATCCGCCTCCTGGCCCGCCCAGCGGACCACTCCGTCCTCCACGATCATGGCGTCCGCATAAAGGCAGTTGTCGTCTGCGGTAAATATTTTTCCGTTCCTGTAAAGTGTTCCGGTCATTTTCACGCTTCCTCCTTCTTCCTGCGCCCAAGCAAAGCCCCGGCGATACAGCCGATCACGGTAGGGATCAGCCAGGCAAATCCCTCTCTTGCCAGCGGGATCACGTAGATCACATCCATGATCCCCGATACGTCCGCCTTCAGAAGTCCGGACGAGGCGGCCACATTCAGGGCGTCAAACAGGGACATGAAAAACGCCGTAAACACAGCCCCCTTCCACATCCCGTCGTTGGGCACCCGCCTGCCAAGAAGCCCCAGCGCAGCCATCACAACAGACATGGGGAACAGAACGGTGAAGAGCGGTCCGGAGATAGCCAGCACATTACTCACGCCCGTGGAAGCCACGAGGAAGATCGCCGCCGTGATCACCAGGGACGCCACCGGATAGGGGATCTTCTCCTTCGTCCAGTCCGCCACCCACTCTCCCGTAGTGGCGATCATGCCGATGGCCGTTGTCAGGCAGGCAAAGATCACGGCCAGCGCCAGGACTACGCCGCCGCCGTAGCCCGCCAGGCGGCGCACCAGATCTGTCAGAAGAAAGGTCGTGTCCACATCCGCCTCATAGATCCGCGTCCCCTGGGCTCCCAGATATGCAAGTCCCCCGTAGACGATAAAAAGAAGGACAAATCCGACTGTGACGATGCCCGCCATGGCTTTGCGGGACTGACGCCTGTCTGTGTATCCCTTCTGCCGGAACGCCTCGATGAAAATACCCGCGCAGATGATGCCAGTACCCACGTCCGCCGTGTTGTACCCGGTCAGGAACGCATTGACAAACGCCTGCCCG
The DNA here is from genome assembly GCF_016901695.1 of Mordavella massiliensis. Lineage (GTDB taxonomy): Bacteria > Bacillota > Clostridia > Lachnospirales > Lachnospiraceae > Claveliimonas > Claveliimonas massiliensis_A. The sequence continues at coordinate 24,051 of NZ_JACJKS010000021.1, forward strand.
CCGCTTTCCATCACGCCCCCCTCCACGGGCGCCACCGGCCGGATAAAGGCCAGGGCGATCACGATCAGAAGCGTGACGAGCAGGACCGGGGTCAGGTAGCTGCCGACCCGGTCTATGACCCGCGACCGGTTCATGGCAAAATAGTAGGACACTGCGAAGAAGACAAAGAGGAACAAAAATCTTGCCTGCACAGGCATATCTCCGAATATCCCCTCAAAACCGGATTCGTAAGCCACGCCCCCGCACCGCGGGATCGTCCCGAAGATCACGGCCAGGATGGCGACCCCCATATAGAAGTAGTGCCACCACGGCGTCACGTGACGCATCATGTCTTCCAGATCGTCGCCCATATTTCCAACCGACACGACAGCCAGCATCGGGAACAGGATCCCCGTAAGCGCGATGCCGGCGATGGCCGCCGGCACATACTGCCCGGACAAAAGCCCCACCTGGGGCGGGAAGATCAGGTTCCCCGATCCGAAGAAGATGGCGAACAGGGCAAAGCCTGTGACCAGAATGTCCTTTTTTATATTTTTTCTCATACGTTTTTCTGTTCCTTTCCGTGCGTTCCGACATATTCCGTCAGCTTCCCGACGATCTCCTCCATGTCCCGCGCCGTCTGCGGGTTCGTGTAGGGGATACGCCCCGCGATCCTTCGCACATAGTCGTTCTCCTCCACCAGATCCAGGCTCTCGCGGAAATTGAGGTCATAAAAATAAGCCAGGTAGGACACCCAGAAGTCCATCTGCGTCTTCCGGTCCGCGGACAGGATGCAGCGCCCCTCCATGGCATCCCGCTTCACGCCGGGCGAGATGGCCGTCCTCCCGATCTCCGCCGCCGTCGCGCCCGCAAAGGTCTCCGGCGGGTCCGCAATCTTCACCCGGCAGTTATCCAGCTTGTCCGCGTCCCGGATGAGCCTTGCATGGAGCAGCGCGCGCCCGTCCTCCACGCCTTCGAGGGCGTAATCGCTGTGCTTTGCGATTGCGGTCCGTATGATCCCGTCCCACCTGTCATCCGGCAGGAACCGCCGGATCATCCCCTCCCCAAAGAGGATCTCCACCCCGTAGGCCGCATGGTCCATCGTCTCCGGCAGGAAGCTGTCAAACCGCTTTAGCTGCTCAAATCTGCCGATGTCGTGGAGCAGGGCGATGACCCGCGCGAGCTGCGCGTCCTCACCGGACAGACGCATCCGCGCCGCAAGCTGCATGCTGCACGCCACCACCCCGTAGGTGTGGGTGATCTTCAGCTTCACCTTGCCATCTGTTCTGTCATAGCCGTCCAGGTACCTCTCAAAGACCTCCCTGGCCCGCCCGTAATCGATGTCTGTTCTGTTTGCATCCATCTGTCTTTCCCCGTCTCTTTTTTCTGCCTTACATTGTACCCCCTTCCGGCCGGTATTTCAACGGATATTCAACAGATACCTGCGCACACCGTTGACAAACCGGCTTTTGCGGGAGTAGTCTGATAAAAGACTGGAGGAATCACACATGAAGCAATCTATTTTGTCCCGAAACACGGTACTGTTGCTGGCCGCAGGCTTTTTCTACTTCGCAAGCCCCATGATGGTGACGCCCCTCATCACCGGCTTCTGTGAAGAGCTGGGCGCGGGCGCCGCCCTCATGGGCATGGCGGGCGGCGTCCTGTACGGAAGCCTGGACATCCGCCTCTTCTATCCGGTCCTCCTTCTCACTGTGCCGGCAGTGATCGCCGTGTACGCTCTGAACCGCCGGGTGCTGAAATAGACAGGAGGGCGGTGCATTCCCGGCAAATCCTGCCGGCAGGAACACACCGCCCTCTCTTTGTTTTTCTGCCTGACGCAGTCAGTTCTTCCCGGCTTCCCCGGCCAGCCACTTCGCTACAACCGCAGTCCTCTCACCTACCGCACCAGCAATCTGGTCTACCGCCATTCCCATGCAGGACAGATTACGTGCAGTCATCTGCTTTGCCAGACGTTCTCCCCTCTTTTCCCCACGTCTTTCTCCTATCATTTCGCCGCGCTTTTGAATGCGTTCTGACAATTCGCACATGATCTCAATTCCTCCTTCTTCACACTTCAAAAAATGTACTCGTTTTGACAGCGCGCCCTGACTGCCGTCCTCCGGATCCGCCGTCCTGAAATACTGCATCATCTTTGCGATCTTTGAGCCGTCGTCCACTCGCGCATTCACGTAAAACACGTGTTTCCCGTCACTGTGGATCATCCTTGTATTTCCCAACAAAGATGTTACTTCGTATACCGTCTGCTCCCCGTTCCAGACATCTGCTTCTGTAAGATAGAAAACATACAGTTCCGGAAGGTCCCGGTAGGGTTTTCCCCTGTCATCTTCCGCCAATACATCCAGCCTGGATTCCCGGTCAGGACACGCAAAACATGCTGACATGCAGGAATATCTGCTAATGCCACCGAAAGAAAGATATCACTCATAAGAGTGAATCTGCGATTTTCCTCGATTCTCTGCTCCCGCGTCAGAAGAAGAGAATCTCTCTTTTCCATTCTTTTTTTATTTTTATCTGCCATTTTTTCTATGGCATGCTTACCCATCCATTTACATTATAGATTGTCATAACAAAAAAGTAAATATCATTATGCAACCTTTTCAGAGCTCGCATTCCAGGCAAAAATATGCTACACTTTTACCAGTGATATTTCAGCAGAAGGAGTGACACACCATGAAAGTACGTATGGCAGAAGAAAAAGACATCGGAAGGATCCACGACCTCCTCGCCCAGGTGGCGATGGTCCATCACAAAGGCCGGCCAGATCTCTTCAAATATGGAACAAGCAAGTACACAGACGAAGAGCTGCGTGAGATCCTGAAAGACAAAAACCGCCCCATCCTCGCCGCCGTTGATGAGAACGACGTCCTGCAGGGCTACGCTTTCTGCATCTTCCAGCAGCATCTGGACAACAACATCCTGACCGACATCCGGACCCTGTACATCGACGATCTCTGCGTGGAGGAGACCATGCGGGGCGCGCACATCGGAAAGACGCTCTACGAAGCAGTCCTTGCCTTCGCCAGAAAGCACGGCTGCTACAACGTGACCCTGAACGTCTGGAGCTGCAACGAAAACGCCATGCAGTTCTACCGCTCCTGCGGATTAAAAGAGCAGAAAGTCGGAATGGAAGTCATCCTGTAGCTTCCATACATGCGGCTGACATGCGGCTGAAAGCAGACAGGCATGCAAATAAGCAGGCGGGTACGGTTATATCCCGCCGCTCTTTTTCATCGCTTCATATTCGCGCAGGGAGCGCACCGCCTCCCCGGCCATGGGGATGAGGGCGATCATGTTAAAGACCGTCATCAGGCCCACGCCCACGTCGCCCATATCCCAGACGAACGTGTAGGCTGCCAGGCCTCCGATGAACAGCATGACAAGGGCCAGGATCTTGTAGGCTGTCTGGGTGGACCAGCTGTCTCCAAACAGGTAGGCGATGTTGGACCTGGAGTAAAACAGGATCCCGATAAATGTGGAAAAACTGAAGAGCCACAGGATCACCGCCGTAAAGATCACCCCGAACTCGCCCAGGTGGTAGCTCATGGACGTCTGGAGCAGATCCATGCCCTCCAGCCCGGCCGTCAGTTCCTCCGGGGTGAGGAGCATGATCATGGCCGTACAGCTGCAGATCACCAGCGTGTCGATGAACACGCCCAGCGCCTGCAGAAGACCTGCCTTGGCCGGGTGGCTGATATCGGCGGCCGCTGCCGCGCAGGGCGCGGAGCCAGAGCCGGCCTCATTGGAAAAAAGCCCTCTCTTGACACCGTTCATGAGAACCGCGCCGAACCCGCCGGCCGCCGCCTGGCGCAGGCCGAACGCCTCCTCGAAGATCCGCTGGAACACGGCCGGCAGATGTCCGATGTTGGTGGCGATCACATAGACCGTAAGCAGCAGATAGAGGCCCGCCATCACCGGGACCATGATATCCAGCACTTTTACCGTTGCGTTCTTGCGCAGCACGATGACGGCCGCCAGCGCCACCAGCACGATCGTCGAGTAGAGCGGCGGGATGTGGAACGCATTGTCAAACGCGGAGGAGATGGAGTTCCCGATCACCTGGCTGACGCCGCACCAGCACAGAAGGCCGGACAGGGCGAAAAGGACCGCGATCACGGATTTCTTTTTCCTGCTCCCCCGCCTCGTGATAAAGAAATCATGGATATAGTAGGCCGGGCCGCCCCGGTATCCTCCATAGAGGGGATCCTTCTGCTTGTACAGCTGCGCCAGCGTCGCCTCCGCAAAGGCAGTGGAGGAGCCGAGCAGGGCGATAAACCACATCCAGAACACGGCGCCTGCGCCCCCTGCGGAGATGGCCGCCACCACGCCGACCAGATTGCCCATGCCCACGCGGGTGGCGGTGGACACCACAAGCGCCTGCACCCCGGAGAGCGCCTGGTGATCCGGGCCGGTCCGCTTCTCCATCGTCACACGGAGCATTTCCGGGAGCATCCGAAACGGCATGAAGCGGGTGCGGATCGTGAAGTAGACCCCCGCCGGCACGAGGATGATGACCAGGATCGAAAGCCCCAGCGTCCCGCCGCCCGGGAGGGGCAGGGTGACGATATCCCCCCAGAGCAGGCCGTAGACCGCCTCGATCAGATTGACAAGCGCATTGCCTATTGTATGTATCAGTTCCATTGGCTGTATTCCTCTCTTCCATTCCAAAACTCATTTCCACAAGTATATAGCGAAATTTTGCCCCTGTAAAGCGAAAAAGTGTTTTTGTTTTTCATAACCGGCAGCCGTCAAAAAAAGACGCAGCCGCTGTACCTGCCGAAAACGGCATATACACGGTCTGCGTCATGACATCCGGCCTTTCTGGTCCCGCCGGACACCTAATCCTCGTACTCCACGATATATCCTATCTTTCCGCTGAAATAGGGAACGACACTGATGATGTCGTCCGGCACATCGTTCCACACCCAGCGGCCAAGCTGCTGGTTATAGTAAATGTCCAGATACGCCTCATCCACGCCTACGGAAGCGTCGTACAGGCTCGGCTCCCCGCTCATCCACTCTGAACTGCACCAGTAGCCCGGGTCATTGATCTTCTCGCCATAGAGCCGGTTGTTCTCGTCTACCCAGTAATAATCCGAACCATTCAGATCCCGCCGGCCTCCGATCCGGAACTGGATATTACTGTACCCGTGGTTACTGATCTCAGCGAGGATATAGTTATACTCCTCCGGGCTGTTGATCCTCACAAGGTATCCGCCCATATCCCTCGCCTTCTGTCCGGCGGCAGACCATGTACAGTCATCAATAAAGTAACCGTACCGGTGGATGCCTCCCTCGGTCACATCATAGACTTCTTCCTCTTCTTTTTCATCCGAAAGATCCCTGTCTTCCTTCTCCGTCTCTGCGGCATCGTCCGCATCATCCGTATCCGCATCTTCCGGCTCTTCTTCATCCTCCTCCGCGGCATCAGCCGTGTAGGTCTCCGCCTCCGCCGGGGCCGGATCTTCTGCATCCCTGCTTCCCAGCACTCTCACGCCAAATCCCACTGCAGCTGCCACAACAAATATGACAGCAAAGATGAGGACCGTCCGCCGGCTTCCGCCCGGCTTCTTCTCCGGACCAGGCTGCGGCTGCGGCGCCGGTGTCGGCTGCGGCTGCGGCGCCGGTGTCGGCTGCGGTGCCGGCGTTGGCTGCGGCTGCGGCTCAGGCTGGGCTACCTTCGTCCCGCACTCCGGGCAAAACAGGGCATCATCCGGTATCTCATTTCCGCAATTTGAACATCTCATTCCTCTTTTCCCCCTTCGTTCCACATATGATCAACAAGCAATAACAGACACTATCCCGTTGGAACTTACCGCCCTGCAGCAGTCCACATACACTTCGATAAATTCATAGCCGCCGCGCATCGCTATGCCGCGCGCCTTCTCCATGCCGCCGGGCAGGGGCTGTCCCGATTTATAGTGCTCGATGATGCCATGGTCAAAATCCAGCGTATGCACCTCGTAAGGCTCTCCCAGACAGCAAACAGCCACGCAGCCGAGAAAGATCCCCGCTATCTCCACTTCAGGAAACTCATTGCAGATCGCATCCAGGATCTCATCCACCTTGCGCTGGTTATGCACATGTCCGCCCGCATCCAGCTTGCGGATCGCATCCATATATGCCCTGGAGCGGGGGCGCCGCAGCAGCCGGTCCAGTTTCATCTTGTCCATCTGCTGCGCCTGCTGTTTCTGCTGCTGATCCTCGTGGGACACAGCGCTCAAAATACTGTCCGACCGGGTCTTCTGATCCGGTGTTCTCAACATGGGTCTTGGCATTTCCCATTCCTCCTGTCACACAACTTATTTAAAGACACTTTTCACTAAGATCACAATGGCGACCAGCATGATGATCACGGGCATGAACGCGGTGATGATCACAGAAAACCGGGATACACCTGCCGACACCTGAGCCAGCTTTTCCTCCATCACATACACGCCGCCCACATAGACGACCGCCTGAAAAAGCGCGGAGCGCAGGCAGCCTGCCAGACGGCTTCCCGAGAAGACGATCAGCGCCGCAGCGATCCCGGCTGCCGCCAGGCTGTTCTTCTTTATCAGCCCCCATGCCGCCAGCGGGACCGTCCCCACAGAGACAAGGGCGATCACCGCCCCGAGCGCCCCGATCAGAAACTGGTACGCACCCGACTGCTTCACCACATAATTCAGGATGACGAGCGCGAGCCCCGCCACAACGACCGCCGTCAGGATCTTCACAACCGCCAGGCCGGATACGTCCGGACTGTTCGGGTAGAGAAGGAGCAGCATATTTATGATCGCCGCAAGAAACACCGTGTCAAGAAAAGCGGCCGCAGCATCCAGCGGCGCCTGGCTGAACAGGTTTCTCATGGTCCCGTAATCAGCCAGATCGCTCAGAAACGGGATCTTCAGGCTGTTGTTGATCGCCCCGAACGCTTCCGTCAGGCCCGAAACCGACAAGCACCCCAGAAGAAGCAGCGCAAACACAACCATCAGCGCCATGGCGGACGCCACACTCGCGTCCCATTGCCTCTGTCCGGCCGAAGCCGCCTGTCCGAGCAGGCCTGCCGCGATCATACAGCATCCCGTAAGAAAAAGTACCACGATCAATGTATACATTCCGTCCTCCCTCATTGCCTGCTCCGGCACACTAAACAAGCACTTTCCTTGTCCGCGGCCCGCTCTTTTTCTGCAAAAGCTCCTCGCCGCCGATGGGCTTGCCCGAGGCGGGAACCGCACGCTCCTTGCCCCACTCCCGGATCGCCTCGATCTTCTCGGGACTCGTCTGGGAGAGCGGGACCACATTGTCAAATGCGGTGATGATATTCTCTGCATTCATAACAAAATTCTCGTTGGCGATCACACGGTAAGCCAGATCCCGGACCGTGGATTCCAGATCCGCGCCCGTAAAGCCGTCGCTGATCTCCACGATCTTGTCCGCAAACGGCCCCGTAAATTCCAGGCCGAGGTACTTGCGCATATACAGCGCCAGGATATCCCGCCTCTCGTCCGCCGTAGGAAGGTCCACAAAGAACAGTTCGTCAAAACGTCCGCGCCGCAGGAGCTCTGACGGAAGCATGGAGACGTCATTGGCCGTCGCCACAACAAACACCTGCTTCTTGCACTCCTGCATCCAGAACAGGAACTGTCCCACCATTCTTGTAGAGACGCCCCCGTCGTTGGAACTTCCGGCTCCGGACAGTCCCTTCTCGATCTCATCGATCCACAGGATACAGGGAGCCACATTCTCCGCTGTTGTCAGCGCATCTTTCAGCTGCTGCTCCGACTGTCCCACATAGCTCCCCTGCACAGTGGCAAAGTCAAGCCGGTAGAGGGGGAGCTTCCAGTTGGCGGAGATGGACTTCGCAGAAAGAGATTTCCCGCAGCCCGGCACGCCCACAAGAAGAATGCCCCTGGGCGGCTGCAGCCCCTTGGCGCGCAGCTCGTCCCTCTTTTCCGGCGTGAGGAGTTCCTTCTTCTCGTCCAGCCATTTCCGCAGGCCTTCCAGGCCCCCCACGTCTTTCACATTGTCATCTACTTCTATCTTCTCAAGCCCGGAGATATCTGAGAAAAGCCGGTCCTTCGCATAGCGGATCTCATCCAGATCCGCCTTGCGGACACACTTGTTGGCGATCAGGGCGGCGATCACATTCTCCGCCTCGATCCTCGTCACGCCAGCCAGCATGGACGCCGCTTCCCGGATATCCGAATTATCCCACTCGATCGGGATCTCATTGCGGTAGTCATCGATGTATTCCTTGATGATCCCATACATCTCGTCCTCGTTCGGGAGATCGATCTTAAGGACAAGCCCCTGTCTCTGCAGCTGGTTCCAGACAGGATTGTTCGTCAGCACGATCACAACGCCGCCGGACTCATTTGCCAGGTTCACCAGCGCAAGGATCTGTTTGGAATCCGCATTATCCGTACTCAGATCCGGCACTTCCGTCAGTACGATCGTCAGGTACTGCTTGCGCTTCATCTGCTCCGTTATAAAATCGATCGCGCCGTACACGGATTTATCCTCGTCCAGCACCTTGTCCGTCGCAATGTCATAGACGCCTTTGGACAGTGTATGGACATAGAAGGGCAGCGAGAGTTCTTCCGATATCTCCTTCAGGATATCCAGGGTCCTCCCCCTCTCGATCGTATTGATCGCGATAAACGGTATCCTGGCGATCGAGTAGCGTTTGATCAGTTTCTTAGCCTCTGCTGTATCGCTCATATGAATCATCCTTCCTGAAACACGTTCACTTTATGATTTCGCACAATGCTGCTCATCTTTCCGCTCCGGTCCGCCTTCGCAGAATCTTCCAGCGACTTCTGCATGCTGTCCGCCTGCGTCAGCACCAGCTGCCGGTATTGCTTCCTGTCCTCATCCGGCAGCGCCGGCACATCGATGGCTTTTGCCAGGAACGCCATCTCCTTCCGGAGGTCCCGCAGCGCGCGGACGATCGCGCCCTCCTGACCTCCTGTTCTGCTCATGTCCTTCCGGAACTTGTCGGATGCCGCGTTCAGCCGGGCATTCACTGCATCGATCAGCCGGTTGGAAAAACGCTCCGCCACGCCGGACTGCCATTCCAGCGTACCCTGCTGCATCGCAGCCAGGACCGCCTCGTCATCCTGCTTCTCTTTGAGCATATCCAGAACAGAGGCCCATTCCGCATATGTATGTGGTACCTGTATCATCTCTTTCTCTTCCTCCTGACCATAACCTCCGGCGGTTCCACGCTCCATTCCGGGAGCCCCTGGGCAAACACACTGGCCGGCTCCTCATAGTGGAACGGGCTGACCGGCTCCTGCTGCGGCGCACTGGCCGGCGCAAAGGGGATCTCCGCTTTCTTTTCCTCTGCCGGGCTCTCCGGACGGATCTCCTTTATCTCCTGAAAGGGCATGTCCGTTCCCACCGCAGGCTGCGGCTCAGGGATGGGCTGCGGTTCAGGGATGGGCTGCGGCTCGGGGACCGGCTGCGGCTCAGGAACCGGCTGCGGATCTGGGATCGGCTGCGGTTCAGGAACCGGCTGCGGCTCGGGGATGGGCTGCGGCTCAGGGATGGGCTGCGGCAGCTTTGTCCCGCAGAATTTACAGAATTTCGCGCTCGACGCGTTTAATCCATTGCAGTTCGGGCAGGGGATGTTTCCTCCTCCCGCCACGGAATTGATAAAATCCGCTTTCGTTTTTGCATCCATCATTCATTCCTCCCTCTACTGTACCTTTACACGTCTGTTGGAATCCGCGAGCTTTCTCACATACTGCTCCGGTGTGATCTGCTCAAGGAAATCGATCACCTGCTGGCTCTGCGCGTCTTTGGCGGCAAATTCCGCCCGGAAGTCAACGACTTCCGCCAGCGTCGCCCGGATGATCTGCATCCCGTTTGTGCGCTTCTGTTCAAACTGCGTCTCAATATTCTGACGCCCCGCCTCAATCTTTTTCTTCTTTGAGAAATGATTCAGGATCAGTCCGATGCCGGCTATGATGGCGATCAGCCCAAGGAACATGCTGCCTGCCACCATCATTCCAAGTCCGATGGCAGCGATCACGCCGCCTCCGTACAGGCAGTACTGATCAAACGTAGAAAGCACCATCTGGGCAAGTGCCGCCTCTTTCTCACGGTCTACCAGCGCCTGGAACCTGCCGAGCAGTTCCTGCTCATTCTGTCCGTCTGTCGTCTTATCATTAAACGTGTCTACATTGATCTCTATCTCGTTGGGAATCTTCATCCGGTTCTGCGCCGTCACGTCGTTATACGCGTTGGTGATCCATTCCCTGGACAGCGCGATGGCAAATTTCTGCGTGGATGCACTGGCGTGGGAGGACTCCGGCTTCATGGCCGCATCTGTGAGGAGCTGGGTGAAATCTTTGTGGGTCTCAAAGGCAGTCTGCTCCACCGTCATATTCTGGCGGGCCCGGTCCTCATCCCCCTCAAAGTCCACAACGAACTGTTCAAACTTCTCCTCCTTGCGGAGCGGGAGCTCCTCGTCATCAAAATCTGTGACAAGGCTCTCCAGAATGTCATCCAGCTGCTCTTTCAGCGAGTCCGTGGACGCTTCCTGGTCAAAGATGTCTGTAAAATAGCCGAGGATATCCGCATGGAGATTGGCTCCCTCCATAATGTCCTCAAGTACAGGCCATGTCTTGCTGTACTTTTGCAGATAGGTGTAGGACGTATCCTCCAGCGGCTTTCTCTTGAGATTAATTGCCTCGGACCACTGTACGGTCTGCTGCTCTACAAAGCCCGGCTTCTCCGACAGGTGATCCAGCCACTGCGTCATCTGCCTGGACACAACGCCCTCGGAGTCCGCTCCCAGAAGCCCGCTGGCAAACGCATCCAGGATAATGATCGTCTTCCGGTCCAGGTTCTCCTCGTCCTGATTGGCCAGATACCGCTGGGTCCACTTCAGGCATGACCCTTTGCGGTCCGCCCTCCGGCATACAAGCGCAAAGAAAAGAGACGTCTTCTCATCGTTCCTCTTGATCCCTTCCCGGAGCGCCTTATCCGCCAGCTCCGGCTGGTCGTTGATCCAGGCTGCGAGCGCCACAAGGCAGGGCGCAAGCCAGTACCCCGGCGTCGAGATCATCAGTTCCTCCGTCGCCGAGCTGATCGTATCCTTTTTGACGATCCCGAGATCATCTGCCTGCAGGATACCTGTTGTTGTCCTTCTCACCAGGTCGTAGTGCCCGTACTTCTTTTCCAGCTCCTGCCTGATCTTTACAAGGCGCGTCTCCGCCTGGCCAAGCCTGTTGGCGCGGACCTGGGCCGATACAAACGCATAAAAATCTCTCGCCAGTTTGCCTACTTCGTCATAGACTACCTTTACGTTATCATTCACGGTCCCCACGCCTGAGTCAAGGACCTCCAGGTCATTGTGGATGGCTCCCAGACTGTTCTCGATCTTCCGCAGATCGGCCGGATGAATGGATGTTACTTCTGCCATGATTATCCCTCCTCATAAAGCAAATTTTGCATGAATATGCATTAATTTTACAAAATCTGTCTTTTATTGTCAAGACGGCGCTATTTTCTAAAAATTAACGTAAATTCCGCATTATGTCTTTTTGTTTTCATTTACATATGTTATACTCTTCTTAGCTGTCGACTCTTTCCAGCTGGAAGGAGGTGAAATAATTGCAAGAGATATTCAATACATTTTTTATTTCTATCATAGCAGGTGTGATTTGCCACCTCATCTGCAAATGGCTGGATAGGAATGAATAGACAGCTGCAGCCTATGCGAAAAGCCGGGGATCGACACTCCCCGGCTTTTCTGAAACAATTGCATGATATTCAATACATTTTGCCTGAAGCCATTATAGCACATGCTTTCAGACAATACAAGTATATGTCATCTGCAAATTGTTTATGCCTTTTCCCCCGGATGTGCTATACTGGGATCATAAGGAAGGAGAGACACAGACATGAAAAAACAGTTATCCTGCATCGACTGCGCCGTCAAGAGCTGCCAGAAGGGCGACGGCCGCTATCCCGACTTCTGCGTGACCACCCACCTGGATCCGCAGACACTGAAAGACGCGCTGACCTGCTATGAGGAGGAGGAGAACCACCGGGCCACCCTGGCCGCCGCCAGCGTGGAATACGAGCACTACTGCCAGTACACCCGGGTGGAGGAGATCATGGATTTCGCCCGCCGGATCGGCGCGAAGAAGCTGGGCATCGCCACCTGCGTGGGCCTCCTTGCCGAGAGCCGCACCCTGGCCGCCATCTTCCGGGAGCACGGCTTTGAGGTGTTCGGCGTCTGCTGCAAGGCCGGCGCCGTGCCCAAGACTGAGCTGGGGATCGATGAGAAATGCAGCGCCGTCGGCAAAGCCGCCTGCAACCCCATCCTGCAGGCCAAAGTCCTGAACGAGGCAAAGACGGACCTCAACGTAGTGGTGGGCCTGTGCGTGGGGCACGACAGCCTGTTCTACAAATACTCGGACGCCCTGGTGACCACCGCGGTGACAAAAGACCGGGTGCTGGGCCACAATCCGGTCGCCGCGCTCTACACGGCAAACTCATACTACGGGAAGCTGCTTGGAAAAGAAGGTGAATCGATATGATCACGCTCACCCGGGACGAACTTCTGGAACGGATAAAAGAGAAACAGGCGGGGCAGCTTTTCGACATGCGGGACATCGAGCTCTCGGACGCGGACCTGTCCGGAGCCGACCTGTCGGAGGTGGACTTCTCCCTGTCCAGCTTCCACCGCGTCCGCTTTGACCGCGCGGACATGCACGGCTGCGCGGTGGAGAACGCCCTCTTCGACGACTGTTCCTTCCGGGGCACGGATTTCCGCCGGGCGAACTTAAAGGGCGCGGCCATGCGCTACGATGACCTGTCCGGGGCCGACATCTCCGGCGCCAATCTCTTCAGCGCCGTACTGGAGCACGCCAATCTGTCCGGCATTATCTCGGATGCGGACACGAAGTTCTTCCGGCTCTACTGCCCGGAGAAGGGCGCTTTCCTCGGGTACAAGAAATGCTTCAACAACCGGCTCGTGCAGCTCCTCATCCCGGCGGACGCCAAACGCACCTCCGCCACCATGAATTCCTGCCGCTGCAGCAGGGCCAAGGTGCTCTCCATCAAGAGTTTCGACTATACGGAGGAGTTCGACGAGGCCTGGTCCCTGGTGGACGACAACTTCGTCTACCGCAAGGGACAGTGGGTGGAGGTGCCGGACTTCAACGAGGACCGGTGGATGGACTCCACCACGGGCATCCACTTCTGGCTGACAAGAGAAGAGGCGAAGGCATACTGACATGCCTCCGCCCTCTCAAAGTACTTCATCAGCCTTGCGACCCGCGATCTTCACAGCCAGATAAAGAACCGCCGCGCCTGCGGCCACCCCGCAGCTATCCAGCAGTACATCCGTAACCTGGCAGCTCCGCCCCGGCACAAAAAGCTGGTGGACCTCATCCGTCGCCGCGTAGAAAGCGCCCGTTCCAAGGGCCATGAAGAACGCCCTGCCTCCCGGCCCCTGGCGGCCGCCATCCGGGCCTGGATCTTCACGCCGCTCTCCCGTACGCGATCTGAACATAGCCGCCAGAAGAGCGCCCAGAACCGCATACTCGGTAAAATGCGCCGTCTTCCTGACTTTGTAGTCGATGCCCTCCTCAAAGACGTCCTGACGCCAGGACGGCCACGACTCATAATCCGGGATAAAGATAAGTCCCGCAACATGCCCCACAGACAGGCTCATCCGCGCAGAGTCATCCGCCGGCTGGGCGGAGAACCAGAAGATCAGCCCCATCCATAAGACCACCCCCAGTACAAGTATATTTTTTGCACTTCGCATCCTCTTTCCAACCTCCGCCCTGCACTTGATCCAAAAGAGAAAACATTTATTCCCGGATCCACTCCCGGATAAGCCCGACGTCCGTCTCTGCTATCCGGGCGATCTCCTCCGCCGACATCCCGGACCGGGCCAGATTGACCGCCATACTGCGCTTGCCCTCCGTCTGGCCATCTGTGAAACCCTGGGCATGACCATCCGCAAGCCCCTTCTCATAGGACTGCTCCCGCTCCTGCCTCATATGTCTCTCCTGATCATATTCGTAGATACTCATCTTCCTCGCCTCCGCACGGTTCTTCTCCAGAAACTCCGCCAGGATCCCCTCCCCGATGCATTCCCGGATCGCAC